>DIWW01000007.1 GCA_002435905.1 Peptococcaceae bacterium UBA6096 | reverse complement strand
GCCGTGTTTTCACACAGCCCCTTTTCGGTGTTGCGCACCTACGATAATCAGTCCCCGGAGATAGGCCTCGTACTTATTACCCTCTCCGATATTTTTTGATCTGAGACTCATTGACGATAACCCCAAGCCCCGGCTTGCAATTTTCCAATACAATGTGGCCCTCCCGATACACCGGTTCTTCTTCCGTGATCGTATCCGCCAGAAGCAAAGGACCAAAAAGCTCACAACCCATGGTCACCGCCGGCGTCGAGGCAGCAAAATGGAGGTAGGCCGCATTTCCGATGCCAGTTTCGATCATGCATCCCACATAGCAGGGAAAATGAGCCCCTTCAGCAATGGCCGCCAAGCGCTTGCCTCCCAAAAAACCACCGGCTTTGGTCAGTTTGATACCAAACATGCTGACTGCGTCTCTTTTGACCAATTGGATCGCATCCTCCAAAGACCCCAGGCTTTCATCAGCCAGTAAAGGTATGTTGACCTTCTTGGCGACGGCTGCCAAGCTATCGATGTCCGTTCTGGACACCGGCTGCTCCGCGAAATCCAGATTATATGGCTCCATGCCCTGTATGGCTCGTATGGCCGTAAAACGATCCCAACCCTGGTTCGCATCGATCCGGAGTCTTACGTCCTCGCCTAAGGCTTGCCGTATGTTTTTCACCCGCTCGATGTCTTTTTCAGGACGCAGAAGGCCCGTCTTGAATTTGAAGATATAACCTCCCATTTTTTGCATTTCTTCTGCTTCCTTTAGCTCTGCATCCAGCGTTCCGGAGGCCAGCGACCAGCTTAGCGGGATTGCATCTCTCACTTTGCCTCCTAAAAGTTCGTACACCGGTAAATTTCTGCTTTTCCCCAGCAGATCGAAGAGCGCCATTTCCACAGCAGCCTGAGCAAAGTGATTGCCCCGGACAAGCGTCCCCATAAGCTGCCTCAGTGCTTCAATGCAGGTGAAGTCCTTCCCCAGAAGAAAAGGCCCGATATACGTTTCCACCACGGCCTGGGCAGATTCGACACCCTCTTCAGACCATGTGGGCCCGCCCAGGAAGGCCGCTTCGCCCCAGCCTTCCATCCCGTTGGTTCCTTCGATTTTCACCAACAGAAAATTCATCTTCTCGACGGTCATCAGCGACATGACATGGGGTCGTTTCAACGGAATATCTACAATCGTTGTCGAGATTCGTTTGATTTTCATAGTATGCTCCTCTGCTGTTACTTTCTATTGTTTCGACTGCAACGTTGACTGCTACCCATTTTTGCCCGTTTCCGTCTGCATTTCATTCAGCTTCCGATAATAGGCTCCGCCACATTTATCTTGGCTGAAAAGACTGATGCCAAACATCAGAATAAATCCTGCAATAACCCCTGGGATTGCGCCGCCGCCGACCAGTGTCTTCAATCCTGGAGAGAATTCGAAAACGATGCCAACCACTGCTCCCAACAAGGTCGTGACCCGAGCCGCACTCTTGGCAGCACCTTTCCAATACATACCCAAAATGATAGGCCAGAAAATACCGCCAATGATCGCGACCTGCGCCCCCTTGAAAATCAAGACCAACATCGTGATAGGCCGCAAAGCCAGTCCGACACAAAGAACCCCTAAAACGACGGTCGCTATTTTAGCTACTTTAATGAGCGATTTATCGTCAACCTTTGGGTTGATAATATTTTTATAAATATCATTCGCTACATTTGTTGAAGCTGCATTTAAGGCAGAGTCCGCTGTGGAGAATGCCGCTGCCAGAATCGCAATCAAATAGACAGGTTTCATCCAGAAAGGCATCCACTGGTTGATTGCCCAGAAAACCGCATCGTCCGCTTTCTCCAACACGACGCCTGTCGCTCGAACGCTAAGTCCTACATACATGCAGTAAATGCCGACAAGAATAACTGCAATGGCTCCAGCCAATAAACCAATTTTCGCTGTTTTCAAGTCTCTCGAGGCATAGATTCGTTGATAATACGTCTGCCCAAACAAATTGCCAAAGAAATAGGTCAATACGATGCTGATGACCCACCAGTAATTAGGAAGCGAGAAGTTAAAGTATTGCGTGCCCAGATTTTCCGGGGTGATCAAGGTATACCAGCCGGTCTGTGCTCCAATCCCGACGAACAGCAGCAATATGCCAATTGTTATAACCACTTGCTGGAAGACATCCATCCACGCAACGGCATACATGCCGCCAGTTACTGTAAATGCAATAAATACGATACCACAGACCAACGCACCAACCCAGGTGGGTATCCCTAGTAGGTTTTTGCACATAATCCCGCAACCGCTGGCCATTCCAACGGTCCAGGAACAATACATGAAGATATAGCAAAAACTCGTGAAAGCTTTGATATATTTATCGGAACCGTAAATATAACCCATCCAATCGGGCATGGTCACAAATCCTTTGTTCCTAAGCCATTCGCACCAGAGGTATCGGATGGTTAGCGCTGCCAGAGTTGCCGCTGCCGTATAAGACACAACCGTTATACCGTAATTGTAGCCCGTTCCGACAAAGCCGATCAATGAACCCGTTCCCAGCCAAGTGGCGATCATCGTACAGGATATGGCCACCGGGCCAAGCTTTCCACCTGCCACCATGAAATCTTCCGCACTGACGACCTCTTTGCTCGCTTTATGACCTACCCAAGCCGTCAGTAAAATGAAGCCAATAAAAAAAGTCCAATTAAGCATTGATAGCGCCTCCTTTATTCATTTCTGCCATACCAATAAAAGAACTTCACTGCGATGCTGCTCGCTTCGATATCTGAAAGTACCTCCTTCATACTTCTGCGCTATAATTGAGCAATTTCTATGCCAGCTTGTATTCTCCATGCTATAAAAAATAAGGAAAAAGCGGCCCGTATTTTTCGAGCCGCTTTTCCCTTATGGATCCTGATCACCTTTCGTAAAATATTCCCGAAAGATCATTCAGGCAGAGCATGAGGGGGATTTTCTGGTTTTAATTATTACAATTTCCTGTTGCCTCGCTGTCTGAATATTGCATATTCTAAAAAACCATTGCAATTTTTACAATTGCAATGGTTTCCCAGCATTTATTGCTTTCCATCACCCTTGTACCTTCTAAGTTTATTGTATAAGGTGGACAAGGATATTTTCAATTCTTTAGCGGCTCTTTGTTTTCCCTGCAAGTCATAGCCATACTTTTCAAGCACATTGCGGATCAGCTGCTTTTCATTGTCCTCCAGGGATGTGAAGCCCTCGGTTCTCGATGTTCCAAGCGCCTCCTTCAGAGTTATTTTGGTTTGGAGCGTTGTTTCGAATCCAATCTCTGATACTTCATCCTGGTCGAAGAGAACCCGTTTGCCAAGATAGTTTTCAAGTTCACGCACATTGCCCGGCCAAGCCTTGGCCTTTAGTTCCGCAATGATTTCATCCGTTAAAATGAATTGGCTGCTGTATTCTTCATTCAACCGGCTGATGATATGCTGGGCGATGACCACGATATCCTCCGGCCTTTCCCGCAGGGGAGGGATAGCCAAATTAATGACATTCAGACGATAATACAAATCCTGTCGGAAATTGCCCTTCTCGACCTCCGCCGCAAGATCCTTGTTTGTCGCCACAATGATCCGCACATCCACCTTTCGAGGCTTCACAGCGCCTAATCGTTCCACTTCCTTATCCTGCAGAACTCTCAGCAGCTTGGCCTGCAGGATAATACTCATCTCGCCGATTTCATCTAAAAACAGGGTTCCGGTATGAGCCAGCTCGAACTTGCCCATTTTGCTCTTGGTGGCGCCGGTAAAGGCGCCGGCTTCAAATCCAAAGAATTCACTTTCGAGCAGATGGTCCGGGATCGCGGCGCAGTTGATTTTTACAAAAGGGCCATTTGCCCGGCGGCTCGCACTGTGGATGCCATGGGCAAACAATTCCTTGCCCGTTCCGCTTTCTCCGGAAATCAAAACCGTTAGATTCGTATCTGCGATCTTTTGCGCCATTTTGAGGCATTGCTTGATCGCTTCGCTCTTTCCGATGATACTGTTTAATGTATATTGCGGCGCCGCGTATTGCAGCACTTGCTCTTTCAGCATTTGTATTTCTTTATTTCGGTTTTCCAACTGCCGACTCATGTTCTCTACCTTCGAAATATCCATAAAAACAGATACAGCGCCTTGCATTTTTCCACTGACTTTAATGGGCGATGAATTGGCCAACACGACTTTTTTCCCATTAAGGGTTGGATGGATTTTGCCATGGACAGGTGCCTTGGTCCGAAGGGTTTCTACCAGGGCTCCATTGGAGGATACATCGAAAATATTTTTACCGATGCGCTCGGACGCCGGTTCATCAAGGATCGTCTCAAAGCTTCGGTTCACATAGGTCACTTGCCCTGACATATCCACAACTTCGATGCCTTCGGATATGGCATCCAAAACCGCTTTGAATTCTTCCTGCCATAAAAGCAGCGTTTTATTCTGAAGCCGTAAATCATTGATTATGTCGATGTTAAATCTATCTGATGGTTCAGCAGCCATGGTTGTATCCCCCCAAACGCAAACACTCTCTTGACCTAACTGATGATAATTATATCGATTCAGACCCGGCAGCGCAAGCCGGCCTTTCACTGGGAAAAGCCCCTGCTTGCCGCGCCGTCTCATTGCGCACATAGAAAAAGGGAGACGGCACGAACCGTCTCCCTTGGATGTCTCCTATTGAGAAGAGGAAGTTATTTGACGACGACTTTAGCGCCGGCTTCTTCCAGCTTAGCTTTGACGCTGTCAGCTTCTTCTTTGGTGACCTTTTCTTTGACGGGCTTGGGAGCGCCGTCAACCAGGTCTTTGGCTTCTTTCAGGCCCAGGCCGGTCAGTTCGCGGACAACTTTGATGACGTTGATTTTCTTCTCGCCGGCATTGTCCAGGATAACATCGAATTCGGTCTGCTCTTCTTCAACAACAGCTGCAGCGGCAACAGGTGCAGCAGCAATTGCAGCAGGTGCAGAAGCGGAAACGCCAAATTCTTCTTCGAAAGCCTTAACCAGATCGTTCAGTTCCAGAACCGTTAAACCTTTAACGATTTCGATGATTTCATTAATTTTAGACATTTGTAATATCCTCCTTCATTTATGCGTGGGCTATGCCCATCGCCAGTCAATAGAATCCCTGGGAATCGATTCCAAAAAGCCCGGATAAAATAACTTCTTATGCTTCCTTGGCTGCACGAACAGCTTCCAGTGCATAACCCATTTTGCGGATAGGTCCTTGGAGCACATTGACCAAACCGATAATGGGTCCTTGGAGCATACCAGCCACCTGGGCCAGCAGGACTTCCCGTGAGGGAAGATCCGCCAATGCAACAGCGCCTGTTGCATCAATGGCCTTTTTCTCAATGATACCGCCTTTGAGAATAAGGCTCGGATGAGTCTTAGCGTAATCTCTCAGCACTTTGGCGGCTGCGGTAGGATCTGCCATACTGAATGCCCACATGTTGTTGCCATTCAGATAGCTGTCCAAGCCTTCAACTTCGGCCTGGTCTGCCGCAATCTTAACCAATGTGTTTTTGAGGACCTTCAGCTCGACGCCCTGCTTTCTCAGCAAAGCCCGGAGCTCGGTAACTTCCTTAACTTTGAGACCGCGATAGTCAGCTAAAATGACCGACTGCGCCTGATCGATTTTTTCTTTGATCTCGGCAACGATCACCTTTTTTTCATCAAGACTGCCCACTGCGTAACGCCTCCTTTCGTTTAATTTCTTTGGGACCGTTCATGATATCATGAACGGATCCTATAAAGAAAACCCTCCGCAGACACGGAGGGTGAGGCCTTTGAATCCATTGGCCAGCCCAACTTCGGCAGGTGCTTTCACATTAAATCCGCGACTTTCGCCGGGATGCCTGCTGTCTACAGTCAGAGGATTTTCAATATTCACTTCATCGCCTAAAAAATATTAGACTAATTTTAAGGGGTTGATCCTTACGGCAGGCCCCATGGTGGCGGAAAGAACGACACTCTTCATATACTGGCCTTTAGCGCCTGAAGGCTTGGCCTTGTTCAGAGTCTCCGCCATGGTGTGGAAGTTTTCCACTAGTTGTTCCTGGGTAAAAGACGCTTTGCCGATCACCACATGGACGATACCGGTTTTTTCAACACGGTACTCAACTTTACCAGCCTTGATCTCCCGGATGGCTCTGGCAACATCCATGGTCACCGTGCCGACTTTGGGGTTAGGCATCAAGCCCTTGGGTCCCAAAAGTTTACCTAATTTACCAACCGTGCCCATCATGTCCGGCGTTGCGACGGCTACATCAAAGCCGAACCAGCCGCCCTGGATCTGTGCAACGATATCGTCAGAGCCGACAAAATCAGCGCCGGCTTCTTCTGCTTCTTTGGCTTTTTCGCCTTTTGCAAAAACCAAGACCTTTAAGGTTTTACCGGTACCATGGGGCAGGACCACTGCACCACGAACCTGCTGATCGGCATGCCGTGGATCAACACCCAACCGGAAAGCCAGATCAATGGTTTCGTCAAACTTTGCATTTGCCAAATCTTTCACCAGCCGAATTGCTTCTTCCGGTTCATATAAAGTATCTTTATTCACTTTCTTGACAGATTCAAGATAGCGTTTGCCATGCTTAGCCATTTGATCACTTCCCTCTAATCCACAATTTCAATGCCCATGCTGCGGGCTGTACCTTCGACCATCCGCATAGCGGCTTCAATGGAAGCAGCGTTCAGATCGACCATTTTGGTTTCGGCGATTTCTCTTACCTTATCGCGGGGAACCTTTGCAACTTTTTTCTTGTTGGGTTCTCCGGATGCAGTTTCAATACCGGCTGCTTTCTTCAACAGAATGGCAGCAGGGGGCGTTTTGCAGATGAAAGTAAAGGAACGGTCTGCATAAACGGTGATTTCAACAGGAATGATCAGGCCTGCCTGCTTGGCAGTCCTTTCGTTGAACTCTTTACAAAACTGCATGATATTGACGCTGTGCTGACCCAAGGCGGGACCGACCGGGGGTGCCGGATTGGCTTTGCCTGCAGGGCACTGCAGCTTGATAAAACCTACGACTTTTTTTGCCATGACTAATTACACCTCCTCAAAACAAATGTGTGGTATCTAACGGACACTGAAGTCCTCCCACCCGAAGTTCATGAACCGCACCAAACTTGTACGGCATCTATAAAATGATCATCAGCGTGCCATGCCCAAAAAATTGCGGGCAAGTCACGCCTGACAATATCTAATCCATCTTTTTAACTTGTGAGAAGTCCAGCTCGACTAAGGTTTCCCGGCCGAACATACTTGCCTGGACCTTGACCTTGCCTTTATCCGGATAGATCTCCTGAACCTTTGCATCCACGCTCTGAAAAGGTCCGGACACGATACGAACCCACTCGCCGACTTCGAAGTCGACTTTGGGTTTTGCTTCCTCGACGCCCATATAATGCAGGATCTGCAAGGCTTCTGCCTCTTTGAGAGGGATGGGCTTGTTGCCGGTGCCTACAAAGCCGGTCACGCCGGGTGTATTGCGCACAACATACCATGTTTCATCGGTCATGATCATTTCAACCAGCACATAACCGGGGAACATTTTTTTGTGATTGATTTTCCGTGCGCCGTCCTCCTTGATCTCCACCTCGTCCTCCATGGGAACCAAGATCCTGAAGATCTTATCTTCCACATTCATGGATTCCATGCGTTTCTCAAGGTTTGCTTTGACCTTGTTTTCATAACCTGAATAGGTATGGATCACATACCAGAATTTGTCCATTTTTTTACCGCCTATTTAATAATAAGGTTCAATAATGAGCCGATCCCCAGATCCATGATCCAGATGAGGGCGGATACAAAGGCACAGGCTATCACGACGACCGCTGTATAGACTGCCGTGTTTCTTCTGGAGGGCCAGTGCACTTTTTTCATTTCATGAACCATGCTGCGAAAATATCGGTTTGTCCGAGCAACAAACCCGGTTCCTTCGCTTTTTGCTACTGCCATTTTCCCACATCCTATACTGAATTCTACGCCACAAAAAACACCGTGCTTCTCGATTCAACAGAAACTACTTAGTTTCTTTGTGTGTTGTTTCAGCTTTGCAAAATTTGCAATACTTCTTCAACTCGAGACGATCCGGGTTGTTTTTCTTGTTTTTGCTGCTGGTGTAATTCCTCTGCTTGCAATCGGTGCAAGCTAAAATAATGTTTACGCGCATTACTGACACCTCCCTGAAGCCCTTAATTAGTCACACTGGGTGGATTATATCCATAACATAGTAGACTTTATCATATCGGTATAGCCCTGTCAAGAAATTTTGGAAAAAGCAGCCCTTGAGCGGTTGACGCGCAAGGGCTGCATTCCGGTACTTTACTCGACGATGTCGGAAACAACGCCTGAACCAACGGTCCGGCCGCCTTCGCGGATAGCGAAACGCAATCCGGTCTCGATGGCGATGGGGGTGATCAGTTCGATGGTCATCTTGATGTTGTCGCCAGGCATGCACATTTCAATGCCCTCGGGCAAGGTTGCAACACCGGTCACGTCGGTTGTCCGGAAATAAAATTGCGGACGGTAACCTGTGAAGAACGGGGTATGACGACCGCCTTCTTCTTTGGTCAGGACGT
>DIWW01000015.1 GCA_002435905.1 Peptococcaceae bacterium UBA6096 | reverse complement strand
TTGACTTATTACCACAAGTCTTATAATTTTTTTCTGCTGCAAGCCCATTCCCGCAACGGTTTCTTCTGCAAACACCCTGCCCGCATGTCTTTTCGATGCCATCGCAAAGCCGGTAGTCTCCGCCTTCGATTTTCAGCACTTTGCCATTGACCAGAGATTCCGCAAGCTTTCTTCTGGCTTCGTTGTACATGCCTTGGACCGTTGTTCGGGCAATGTTCATCTGCGCGGCACTGGCTTCCTGGGTCAATCCTTCCAAATCAATGAGACGTATGGTTTCGTACTCATCGATGGACATGGTTACAACCCCCCCGTCCTCGATTGGGTTATTCAGCGGTCCGAATCGGTCGCTTTCCGGCAGGCAGCATACTCGCCTCCATTTTCTAGGTCTTGCCATAATGAATTCACCTCATGTCTGTCCTATAAGTGGCGATTTATCTTAGAAGTTTAGAACATATGCCAATTACAATTTAATTATACGACGTTTGTGGCATATGTCAATTACTTTCATGTTTTAACATTTTAAAAACAAGTTGAATTCTTCTTAGGTCGATTAAAACTTTAAGTCCCAAAAGTCCGCCCATACCCGCCCCATACAGGGGATATCGCCCGGAGCCGGGTAAGAATCAGCGGCAATTTTTCCAGGATCGTATCAATATCTTCAATCGTGTTCTCTTCATTCAGCGAAAGCCGCAAGGAGCTGTGGGCCAGAGGTTGGGGAATCCCGATCGCCCTCAGAATGTGGGACGATTCATGGGAGTTTGAGGAGCACGCCGAGCCGGATGAAGCACAAATCCCATTCAAATCCAGCATCATGATCATGGACTCCCCCTCAGCGCCCTCAAAAATGAAGGAAGCATTTCCCGGCAGCCTTTGAACAGGATCCCCGGTCAATCTTGAGCCAGGAATTTCCAGCAGCCCTTCAATCAATCGATTCCTCAAAAAGGATACCTTGTCCGTATTTATTTTCATATTGGTCACAGACGTTGCAAGGGCCGCCGCCAAACCGACGATTCCCGCAACATTTTCTGTGCCGGATCGGAGATCCCTTTCTTGGCCTCCCCCCTGTATATAAGAAGGAAGACGAATCCCCTGTCGTATATACAAGGCCCCAACGCCCTTGGGTCCGCCGAACTTGTGCCCCGCAAGAGACAACAAGTCAATATCCATCGCTTCCACATCGATGGGCAAATGTCCGATGGCTTGGACCGCATCGGTATGAAAGAGGATTCCTTTCTCTTTTGCAAGATGGCCTATCTCAGCAATGGGAAGAATCGTGCCGATTTCATTATTGGCAGCCATCACGGTGATCAGGAATGTATCGTCCCGAATTGCTTTTTCCAAAGCATTCAAATCTATTTGGCCCAGTGGGTCCACGTCCAGATAGGTGACTTCATAGCCCTGTTTTTCAAGACGGCGCAAAGGGTGCAGCACAGCGTGGTGTTCGATCTTGGTTGATAGGATGTGCCTCCCAGTATTTTTTCCAAGCTCCGCCGCCCCTTGAATAGCCCAGTTGTCCGCCTCCGTACCGCCGCTGGTAAAATAAAGCTCCTCCGGCCGGGCGCCAATAGACCTGGCAGTTGTTTCGCGGGCATCCTCCACTGCCTTCTTTGCATATCGGCCAAGGGCATGAAGGGCGGAGGGATTGCCATATTCATTGGTCAAATAGGGCAGCATGGCATCCAGGGCCGGTTTGCATAGCCGTGTTGTTGCAGCATTATCCGCATAGACCTTTTTCATCATCTTTCGTTTCCCCCATAATCGATATCAAGCTGCGTCATTGCTGTATCTGTGTCGGAGCGCACCGCTTAAGCTTTTTTTGCATAATAGTTTTGGATTGCCTGCTTCAGGGCACTTTCTCCAAGCACGGAGCAATGGAGCTTGTTCTCAGGGAGCCCGCCTAAGGCATCCACAATATCCTGGTCTGTCACCTTCGAAGCATCTTCCAGTGTTTTTCCTTTGGCAAGTTCAGTCGTCATACTGCTTGTGGCTACAGCCGCGACACATCCGAAGACCATGAAGCTGATGTCCTCAATGACATTGTCCTTCACCTTTAAGTAAATCGTGAGAGAATCACCGCAATCCGGGTCGCCGCTGCTGCCTTCGCTGTCGGCATCCGTCATGCTTCCGGCATTTCTCGGGCACATAAAATGCTCAATGACTGTATCCGTGAATATTTCACAAAACATATTATTCCAACCCCTTTAAGATCATATTTTTTCGTGGCTCTTGTTCTTATCATTAAGCTGATTCTAAATCCGTAACTAGCATATGTCAATAACTGGCTTTGCTTTGTCAAATTATTATGATCATATGCTTGATAATTTGTCATCGTCATCTTATAATTAGGTTACAGTTATCACAAAATTCAGTTATTTATAATAAAGGAGGTCTCAGAATATGGAAGAAACCAGCATCCGCAGAATGCCGTTGATCGGCGACCCCGCACCCTCTTTTACCGCCAAGACAACCCAAGGCGAGATCCATTTTCCCGATGATTACAAAGGCAAATGGGTGATCCTCTTCTCCCATCCGGCAGACTTCACGCCGGTATGCACCACGGAATTCATGACCTTCGCCAGTATGATGGACGAATTCAAAGCCATGAACACGGAACTGGTCGGCCTGTCCGTGGATTCGATCTATGCCCATATCGCCTGGCTGCGTAAAATCAAAGAGCTTGAATACAAAGGCATGAAAAATATTGAAGTGACCTTCCCTCTGATTGAAGACATCAAAATGGATGTCGCCAATCAATTTGGAATGATCCAGCCGGGCCAATCCAACACCCAGGCCGTTCGTGCCGTTTTTGTGATCGATCCCCAGGCCAAGATCCGTCTGATCCTCTATTATCCCCTCACCACAGGCCGGAACTTTGACGAAATCAAACGGGTCATCCAGGCACTGCAAAAAGCGGACAAAGACGGTGTGGCAACCCCAGCCGACTGGAGACCCGGAGACGACTGCATAGTTCCCACGGCAGGTTCCTGCGGTACAGCCAAGGAAAGAATGGAAACTCCAGGCGAGGATGTCTATTGCCTAGATTGGTTTATGTGTTTCAAGAAAGAAAAAAAATAACCGATTCCATCATAAATAATCGATTCGATGGATCAGAAGAAGGGCAGTCCCAGTGCTCTTTGCAGCGTTTTTAACCGACCTTTCCGACGTCCTTTGGATATCCGTCCTATTCGCCGTCTTCCTTATTGCGGTGACCTCAACATTTTTAGGACTATTTCAAGCGCTTCCGCCTGAAGTTATCACAAAAGCACAGCCTCCATTGCCAAGAACCATTCGCTGGCAATGGAGGCTGTGTTATTCGATGCTGATATCGCAATTGCCTTTAATATTATAATGATTAAAATATCGGTTTTCCATGGGAATCCATAACTCCGCAAATTTCTTATACATATTTTCACCATTGCGCATCAAGATGCGATGACTTTGATCCATTTCTGAAATCGAAAAAAACACTTTCAGATCATAAACATCTCCAAAATAAGGATGCATGCTGTATGCGCCTTCGATGATGTTCAATGGTTTTGGATCAATCGTCTTCTCTCCTGCATAATCGAGCTTCGAACAATCAAAAACCCGGTATTTGAAGGTCGTTCTTTTCTTCAGCGCGTCGATGACCTCTTCTTTGAATCGCTCATAATGGACATTGCCGCCAATTTCGTCCAGGCGCGGCTTTGTGCGCAGCGCACCGGGCAGGAAAAAATCATCCATCGAAATGATGTTGGCGTCAAAAACCTGCGCAAGCAAGTTCGCCGCGGTGGATTTCCCGGATGCAGCATTGCCGTCGATCCCGACAATCACCTGTTCTTTCAGGCACAGCAGTCGGCTGATCTTTGCAATGACCGGCAGAATCCGGATGTATCTGCCATCGATCACTCGATAGGCAGGGGCATAGGCCTCTTGAAATTCCGCGCTGTGATGCACCGGAGGACATCCCTTCGCCTTATACGCTTTGATGTAAGACTGCAAATCAGCGGCCGTGAAGCCGAACCAACCGCGGGCTGCTGCCGTCTCCAGGACCGCAAGTTTTTCAAAAAACGAAGCCATACGGCCATCTCTTTTTTGTGATGAGGCCATAAAGATGGCATGGATACACGCCATGGGCAGCACGGCAGGATCCACCGCGGACAGGTTCAGGCGCACCCGGCCATTTCCGATCTCTTCCGCTATAAGTCCATTTTCTTGCTGACACCGGTCCGAAGAAACCCTGGCCAGCTCTTCCCGGAGAGCCGCCAAACTGCCTGCCCCGTCTTCAGCCAGATGTCTGCCGCCAAATTCATTTTGGAAAATGAGCTTAACAGCATCACAGGGCTGCATTTTCGGATATTTTTTTACATGAAATTCCAGAATATCCTTCAGCTTATCCATTAACGATCAGCTTCGCTTTTTGCATAGCGATCACAATTACCGGGATCAACAGAATATGACAAACGATCCCGGGGATCGCGGTGATAAAGGCACCGCCCAGAAACATACCGAATGAAAATTCAGTACTGGCAAAACCAACCAGAGCAAAACGAAGGATCCCCCAAACGACACGGCCAATCAGCATGGCGACGATCAGCGAAACATAAAGATAAGGCGTTTTTTTGGGCAGCAGCTTATAGAGGATGCCGGATATAACACCGTACGCCGCCAATTCAAAAGCCATGGCAAGGCCCACCGGAAAAATAGGCGGCATGCCAAACAGCAAGAATCTCAGCAAGGGGGCAATAAAGCCAACCGCCAACCCATAGGGCCAGCCGCAAACAAACCCGCAAAGCAAAACCGGGATATGCATCGGTGCCAAGGCGCTGCCGATTTGCGGTATTTGACCGGTCAAAAATGGCAGCACCATGCAGAGGGCGAGAAACAAGCCAGACAATGTGATTTTTTTAATTTCTGTTTTCATTCTTCTTACTCCTTTGTTTAAAAAATAAAGGCATCTGCCTTCTTCTGAGGGCAGATACCTTCCTGGTATCATTGCATACTTGATGTTTTTGGATGGTTCCCCATCCCCCGTCAGCTTCAGCCGACCGAAATCAGCTTCTGCTGATCCCTAAAAAATATATCATATCCCATTGTTTTCTGTCAAATGGTTCATCCATTCCGGCAGGAGGCGTCCAGCAAGCTCAGAATAGCTTCAACAATGCAATCGGTGTCGAAAACGGAAGTATTGATCGAAAGATTGTAGGTCGAGCATCGACCCCATTTTTTGCTGGAATAATAATCGTGGTAATTCTGCCTGCTTTTGTCGATCTTGTCGATCTTTCGATCTGCTTCCTGAAAATCGATTTTTTCGTATTCCATGATCCGTTTGATTCTATCTGCTCTTTCCGCATGAAAAAAAATCGAAACCATGTCCGGGTCATCCTTCAGAACCTCATCTGCCGCGCGGCCTACAATAATGCATGAACCTTCTTCCGCCAGCTTTTTGATGGTTTCCGCCTGCAAATAAAAAACCTTGTCATTCAAAACATAATACAGCGCATCGTAGGTGTCCCGATAGGGATTGCGGATCCCCCTGGGGAATCCCATATCGAACCAGCCCACCGGCTTTTCATCAACTTTTGCCACAGCGTCTTCCGAAAGATCATGTTCCTTGGAGACTTTCTCCAAAAGCACTTTATCGTAGACATTGATGCCCAGCCGTTCCCCTAATTTCTGACTGATCAGTCTAGCGCCGCTGCCATATTCACGGCTGATGCATATTATTAATCTTTGTTTCATCCGATTAACCTCCCGTTTCTATATGATTACGGAAACCTGCTTGATCATGTTTCATTTAATTAAGGCCCCTTTGTTTATGCAGTGATGCCCCAAAGCAGCCAGAGCACAATGTAGGCAATGGTTACCGCCGCCAAGGTATAGGGAACGCCGATTTTCATATAGTCGCTGTTGCTGACCTCAAAGCCTTTCCGGCGGAGAATGCCGATGGCCATGATGTTGGCGGAAGCGCCGATGGGGGTCAGATTTCCGCCCAGGGTTGCACCCGATAAAAGTCCGAAATATAAGATATAGGGTTCAATCCCCATAAACGCCGCAATGCTGGACACCACCGGCAGCATGGTTGCCACGTAGGGTATGTTGTCGATGAAAGCCGACAGCAGGACAGACGCCCAAAGCAAAATGGTGTACATCAGGAATACCGAATGGCCGCCGATTCGCATAAAAACGCCGGCAATCGCATCAATGACGCCTGCCTCCTTGATCCCGGCGATGATCACGAACAGAGAGGCTAAAAGCAGGAGTGTAAAATAGTCCATTTCCATTAAGGATCTTTTTAAGAGGCTTGTTTTCTTCTGACGGACCATTTCATATAGAATACCAATGATCATCAGTGTCATACAGATCAGTCCATTGGTAATGGCAGGTTTCCCCGGGATAAACGAGGCAGCAATCAATAATAGAATAGTTCCGGCCAGCAAGATGGAAGGGAAATAGTCTTCCACCTTCGTAATTCTATCGATGTCTACTTTTTGCGTCAATTGTCGGAAGTAAAACAGAAGAAAGATTGTGGAGGCAACAAGCCCTAACTGCACGATCCAAAACATACCGGGAAGTCCCTTCATCCAGAAATAATCCAAAAAGTCCATATTGGCATAGCCGCCCAACAGGATCGATGTGGTGTCCCCCACCAGGGTCGCCGCACCTTCCAGATTCGATGCCACCGCAATGGCAATCACGCTGGGAACCGGAGAGATGTTCAATTTTTTTGCAATGGTCACCGCAACCGGCGCAACCATCAGAACCGTTGCCACATTATCGACAAAGGCTGAAATCACGGCGGAAAAAACCGACAAGGCGATAATCGTCCATTTGATGTCAGGAACCTTCTGGATGATCATATCGGCCAACCGTGACGGCATCTTTGATTCAATAAACAGGTTAACGATACCCATGGTGCCCGAAATCATGAAAATAACATTCCAGTCGATGGCGGGCATCACACTTTGAAGCGGCAGGATGCCAGCTACAACAAATAGAATGGCGGAAAGGAATGCAACGTAGGCCCGGTATTTTGGCAAAGCAATCATAAGGGCGTAGGTCATGAAGAATAGAACCAGCGCTAAAACCATAATTAATATTTGCCCTCCTTTAGGGTAGACTTTGGTGGATTACCTTCTCCATCATATCCCGAAAACAAAAACTTATCTACTGTTAATATTTCCTTTGGCGGAATCGTTGCACCCTGTTTTATGCCATTTTCAAATTAAGTTCAGGCTGACCAGCGTCTCCCGGATGACCGAGGTTTCGGCGGGATCCGCTTCAACCAAGGGCAGTCGCAAACCGCCCGCAGGCAGGCCGCAGAGGGCTGCCGCCCGTTTCACCGGAATGGGATTGGTGGCAATGAACATATTCTTGAAAAGAGGGTATAGCCTCAAATGGAGTTCCCGGGCCTCATCGACCCGGCCGTCAAGGTAAGCATAAAGCATATCACGGACTTGCTTTCCCGCCACATGGGTGACCACACTGACAACGCCGTAGGCGCCAATGGACATCATCGGCAGCGTCAGGCTGTCATCGCCGCTGTAAATCAGAAAATCCTTCGGAAGCAAGGTTTTCAAGGCGGACATCTGGTCAAGGCTGCCGCAAGCTTCTTTCACCGCTTTGATGTTTTCAATTTCGGCTAGTCTTGCCAGGGTTTGCGGCTGCAGATTGCTGCCCGTCCTGCTTGGGACATTATAGATCATCACCGGCCTGGATGTGACCGATGCCACGGCTTGATAATGCTGGAACAAGCCTTCCTGGCTTGGCTTGTTATAATAGGGCACCACCGCCATGACAGCGTCAACACCGGTTTTTTCCGCAGCCGCCGTCATCTCCATGGCATCTTTGGTGCTATTGGTCCCTGTTCCGGCAGCCACCCATCCCCCTGGGCCCACCGCTTCTTTAACCACCCGGTATAGCTCGATTTTTTCCTGCACGGACAAGGTGGGGGATTCCCCTGTGGTGCCGGCGACCACCAAACCCTCGCTGCCATTGGCCAATAAAGTTCTTGCCAGTTTTGCCGCACCGGCATAGTCCACACTAAGATCCTCATGAAAAGGGGTAATCATGGCGGTTAAGACTCTTGGAAAACACTTCATACAATATCGCTCCTCAAAATATTTTTGTTATGCAAATTCTCGCCAATAAAAAAACAGCGAAGGTGAAATAACCCTAGCTGTTTTGAGCTATGGCTCCCTCTATGGCCCTCCGTGAGATAGTGCTCCACCTGAGTTTGGGCGCAAAGCTCAGGTGACAGTCCCGCACCTGTTCGGTACGGTCCCAGCATAGAGAAACCGGCATTGCTCTACACTTCGGCGAAAGCCCCTTTCCTTCAGTTCATGGCGGCCAAGCTCCCTGAAGTACTCTTATCTTTCGCGACCCCTACCTCACTTTTTTAGAGTGAGGCATTGTTTATTCAATTGAGGAATTTGCATAGGAATAATTTATCAGATGTCCGTTGGTTTTTCAAGAGTATTTTTTGAATTTTCTGTTTTTATTTTTATATATTTTTATTGATGAGCGGTTGCGTTTTCCGCGCTTCAACGACATTGAGTATGTTGATGAAGGTTATTGCAAAAGCGCCTCCAAATGGGCCAGATTTTTTTGAGCTTTGATCGTTTCCGGATGAGACGGCCCTAGTTTCAGCATGCAAATCTCGAAGGCCGCCTTAAAAGACGCCTTGGCCCCTTGGGGATCGCCGTTTGCAAAATAAACGGAGCCCAGATTGTTCAATGCCGCAGCAAACAGGGGATGCTCTTTCCCCAAAATTTTACGATAAATAATTAGTGCTTCGTTTAATAAAGCTTCCGACTCCCTATATCTTGTCATTTTTATAAAAACCGCGGCCAGATTGCTGATGCTCGTGGCATAGCCAACCTGGGACTCACTGTTTTCTTTCATCTTGAGGATATCGGCCGCTTCTTGGAGCAGTGAGGCGGCTTCTTCGTACAACGACATGCCCTGGTAAAGCAGTGCGAGGTTGTTCAGACTGCTCATATATAAATAATGACCCCGCGGCAGTGTTTCCCGATAAATTTGAATCGTCTTCATAAATAGTTCTTCGGATTTTTCATATTCACCGGAAAGCCGGTAGAGTCCCGCCAGATTATTCAGGCTAGTGGCATAGTCCGGGTCCATCTCCCCAACCAGCTCTTTTTGTATCGCAATGGCTTCAAGAAAGGCTTCCTCCGACGCTTTGAATTTGTGGGTATTCCGGCAATATCCGCCCCACTCATTCAGGATGACAGCCCGTCTCAAATCATCATGACCGTATTCTGCCAAAGCATCGCGAACGATGGATCTCAGCATCCCATCAAAATCCTCCGGTTTGCATTGGAGGTAGGCTTTGTCGATCATTTCCAGATAAACACTCAGTTCGGTTTTCATGATTTCACCTCATTGATATTCTTATCGCATGGAACATCTCTTCAAGGGGGAAAAATAAAACTGCCAGTCGCCAATGAGCAGTCTGACAGTTCGAGAACCATTCGGAAGGTAGCATAATTTTCTATCGTATGAATACAAGTTGAAATTCCTTCTGGGATGATCGACCCGCCTCTAAAGACTGTTATCCAAAAACTTTTTTACTTTTTCCGATTTTTCTTTTAAAAATTTATAATCTTTTACATGATATTGCCCTTCAATTTCCCGGGTGACAATGCCTGTTGCCAGAAAATTGTTGAGAATGTTATAGAAATTTCTTCTGCTGATATTCAGTTGTTCACAAATGTCATACACGCTCTTGAAAACGAATTCGTTTCCCTTGCAGTTTTCTAATATATAATATGCTACAAGTTCGATTTGGTTGAATAGGTTGCTCATCAGCATTTTCTTATACATAATATAAATACGACTGCTGGTTTTATAGTAGAAAACCGTTGAAAATTCTGGATTCTTCATTAATACTTCCATCATTTCGTGCTTCAGGCATATCAATTTGAGATTCGTTATGGCGAGAGAGTTTGCGTAAAAATTCGACTTCCGGATGTAACTGATTTGTCCGGCAAACTCGTTTTCGGATATATAATCCACAAGGATTTTCCTTCCCATGTCCGTAACGCTCTCGACCTTGACTTCCCCCTCTAAAATATAATAAATCTGCTTGTCGCGGTCTTCTGCATTTGAAAAGTAGGTCCCTTTGGCGACTTGGATGATCGGTATGTTCTGAATGTGATCTTGAATATAAGGATATATGTGAGCTTGCTTCAAGTCCATCTTTTTTACCCCTCATATTGATAGAATCATTGATCATATCCATTGCTTTGCCGAGATGTAGTCACTGGGATTCGATGCCTCCTTTTTGTTTTTATTGTTCATTATATCATTATACATAATAAATATCTCAAGTTTTCTGACATTTGATGTCGGGCATCCAATGTCGAACCATCACCGGTTTAATCGGCGATTACACTCCGAAACAAGCTGGCGAATATGAAAGATATTTTCACTTCGCCAGCTTGCTTTATGGAGTTACGAATCAATGGTTTTTGATTCAGCAGCATTTGGTGAAACTGCGGGTTTCAGTGTTGAATTTGGTGCGCCGATTATTTTTGCGCTGCAACAGCCGGTTCAGACGAAATGGCAGCAACCTTTTCACTTTGCAGCTCCAAAGGCAACGTGGTGGCGACCAACGCGGATACAATAAAAGCACATATGCAGAAGATCAATGCCGGCGTATAGTTTCCGAAGGTATCCTTAAACCAAGCGCCCATAAAGGTTCCGATAGCAGGTCCAGTACCCATAATGAGGAGGGTGGACAGACCCCAAATCTTTCCGAAAGTCGGGCCGCCGAAGAAGGATGCCGAATAGCCAGCACAGCCGCCGGGTTCGATACCCCAATAAATGGCCAGGAGCACCATGGATACGATCGTCAGCGGAATGTTCTTGGTGAAAAGAAGCAACACTGCAACGGCAGCACAGGAAGGACCCATAATAAGCATGGTTTTACGGGCTTTTCGTTCATTGCCAAACTTCTTCACAAGGTTGTCAGACAATTTTCCGGTCAGCGGCATTGCAAAGATGCCGGCAAAGCCGATGATGATATAAATATTTGAAGCTGTGCTGAGGTCCATCCCCACGTCGCTTTGGAAGTAGGACACCAGCTGCGACCATACCAGGAATTCTCCCAGCATCGAGGTCAGGAAGGCGAAGATCGTGCCCCATTGCACCCATGTGGCAAAGGCTTCATTGACCTGCCATACCTTCTTTGCCGGGGCCGGTCCTTTCGCTCTAAGGGCATCCGCGCCGAAGGCTTCAACCCCATAATCGGCGGGCGACTTTTTCGCTAACAGCGCTGCAACAATCAAGAATACTGCCATGATCAGCGACAGCACCTTCATCCCTGCCTGCCATCCCAAGTTGATCAGGATGGGTTTAAGAACCAGGGTCAACAGCAACTGAGCCATGGGCGCACCCATGAAAGCCAAGCCCCACATGGTCCCATATCGGGCGCCAACATACCATTTGCGACAAGAAACCGTCGATGATACCCATAGCATACCGGTACCGATGCCGGCAAACAAGCCGTAGGTGAAAAGATAGGTGAAGAAGCTGCTTTTCGAGGTAATGTCGAGGTTCGAGGTCAGGAAAAAGCCCAGGAAGCAGGCGATTGCGCCCATAAAGTATGTAGGGCGGGGACCCTTTTTATCAACCAGGGAACCGCTGAAGAATGCTGTGATGGCATACACCGTCATCATGACGACATAGCCCATGGACACCTGAACCGATGACCAGCCTGTATCTGCAATGATGGCTTTCTGCATAACTGAAAAACTAGAACGATAACCAAAAAGACAAAAAACTGCCAGCCAAGCCGATACGACCGTTAAAATCCCATAAGTTTTTGCTTTTTCTGCTGAAATAGGATTCATATTGTCAGTCCCTTCTTTTAATATATTTTTTAGGTGGGCATTGGAGGGCAGGATTGCCCTCCAATGCCCGGCAATTCGTCTTATACGGCACTCCATTCATTTTCGGAGCGCAAGATCAGCTCGTCGTGGATGGTAGAGGTCAAGTCGGTCCAGTAGGCACTGTAACCGGCAACACGAACGATGAGGTCCTTGTGTTTCTCGGGTTCTTTTTTCGCTGCCATCATATCCTCGCGGCTGATGACGTTGAACTGGATATGTTTGCCCTTATAATCGCTGAAGTAGGTTTTGATCATCGCCGCCAGATTATCGCGTCCTTCTTCGGTGGCTAGGGATGCCGGCGAGAAGCGCATGTTGAACAGAACACCGTAGAGCTGAACCTGGTCTACGCTGCCTGCCGAAGCGATGACCGCGGTGGGACCCATGATGTCTTGGCCCTGTCCCGGAGACACAGCGCCGTCGGCCATGGCCTGACGTGCGTTGCGGCCACAGGGCAGTGCGCCGGTTTTGGCGCCGCAGCCGCCGTGGAAGCCGATGGAGTGGGGAGCAACCTCGTAGTTGCCGCTGAAGGTAGCCGGGATTTCCTTCCAGATTTTAATAATCGCTTGATAGATCCAGTTGACATATTGGTCAACTTCAGGCATGTCGTTGCCGTATTTGGGCAGGCCTTTCAGCTTGGCTTGCAGTTCCTCATAGCCGACCCAGTTGGCTTTCAGTGCGGCCAGCAATTCCTCTTTGCTGCAAACCGGATTGTCGCAGAAGATGTGGTTCTCGAGAATATACAGCTCGTTGCCCACGTCCTGAGCGCCGATCGGGACGATATACATACAGCTGTCATTATGCTGCGCACCACCACCGCTGCAGATTTTGCCGCGCTTGATGCAATCATCGGTAAAGGCGGACATCATCATGTCGGGGAAGGATTCCAGATGCTGGATCTTACATTGCCGTCCGCTCTGGGAACCGACTTCTGCCCAATATTTGCAGGTGGTCATATAGGCTTCAACGAACTCTTCATAGGTTTTCATTTTGGTAAAGTCGCCGGTCTTGGGTCCCAGCTCCTGGTCCGTGAGGGGATCATAACCGTTGAACAGTGTCAGTTCCATAAACTTACCATAATTCATGACCAAAGGCCAGATGGAGCTGGTCTTGCCGGGTACCGTATGCAGTACGCAGCCGCCGATGGCGTAATTGCGGGCCTCTTCCAGGGTGTAACCGCGGGCAAGCAGGTATTGGATGGATGCATCATCGCCGAAGAAGGCAGGCAGGCCCATGCCCAACGAGACAACCTCCATGGCGCGTTTCATGAACTTGGGATTGATGCGGTTGTGATAACGGATGGACAGGGTGGGATGCGTCGTTTTGCAGCGGACCGCCGCTTCCATCCACAGGAAGGACAGTTCGTTGGTGGCGTCGGATCCGTCCTCAGGTTTCACACCGGCAAGGATGCAGTTGTGGAAGTGGGACTCGGAGCTCAGGTTCGGCGTCATGACGTCGGGCCAGAACTGGCGTTTGCCCATGACCTTGCAGCGGAAGCACTCCAGCAGCTGAAGGGCATACTCGCTGTCAATATATCCGGACTCTATGTCCTTCTTGAAGGTGGGATACAGGAACTGGTCCACGCGACCAAAGCCCATGCCATAGGTTCGTGTATCATAGAAAAGCATCAGGACGCCGAAGAAGAAGGATTGCAGGGCTTCCTGGAAGGTTTCCGCAGGATATTCGGGGACACGGCTGCAAACACGAGCCATCTCCAACAGCTCAGCTTTACGCTCGGGATCGGCTTCTTTTTCAGCCATTTCCTTGGCCAAAGCAGAATAGCGGTGTGCATAGTCGATGCCGCCCAGCAGCATTTCCTTCAAGCCTTGCCAAAACTCATGGGCACGGTATTCATCATCAGTTATGCACCGATAGGTGGCCAAGCCTTCATCAATATCAGCGATCAAGCCGCGGATACCTTTTTTGACAATGCGGAAGCCGATATCAGGCACGTTCCAAGCCTTCTCGGCAAACATTTCCGAAATGGTGTTTACGATCCAGGCCCCGCGCTCGCTGATTTTATCTTCAAAAGCAGCTTCTTCGGGTCCCAGGTACTTGAGCCACATTTCTTTGCCGCCGGTGTTTTTGAAGTACTTAGCGATATCCAGTGCCTGATCTGCCTGTTCAGGGCTTTCAAAACCGAAGAATTTGCCGCTGCCCTGCCAGCCGTGCTTTTCAACATATTCGCGCATCCAATCGGCAGCCAGGTCGGGGAACCACTCAGGACCCATGGGTTTGGAAGAGAAATCGCCGCACAGCAATTGATGATCATCGATGTAGATCGGCATTTCCTGAAGAATTTTACGGACGGTCAGGCCGCGTTTGCGAGTAAACGAATAGCCTTCAAATTCCTTGTAACCATCGACCAGGAGCTGAGCGCGTGCCATGGACATTGTCTGAGTGTAGCGAAGGGGGTTCAGTTTTTCCCAAATAATTTGACCGCGAGTCGAGCCTTCATATTTCTTGTAAGCCAATTTTGTCATTCAATTTCACCTCATATTTTTTTTTAGAACAACCACGTTCCCGGTACCGCCCTCTCTTCAACAACCCCCTCCTATTCATTATTCTATCCCAGCTGCGCTGACTTACCTCGGTTTTTTTGCCGGACCGATCACCCTTTGGGTCTCCTTCCCGAGCCAGTCCAAGCGCCCATTATTGGCAAACTTAGATCGATGCGCAAAGCGCCTTCAGTTCCTTGATATAATCTTCAGGCTGCCGCTTGTAGTTTGGGTGTTCACGCTCGAATTCGAGGCGGGCATATTTTTCTTCTCCAAGGTTATTATAGGGAAGCAATTCCAAATGTTTGGCAGGGCTCAATCCTAAGGATCGTACAAACCGCGCGGTTGCCCCGATGTTTTCGATATGGTCATTGAAGCCAGGGATCAGCGGAAGCCTGAACAGGATCTTCTTGTTCGCCCCAGCCAGCTTCTTTGCATTCTCCAGGACGAGCACATTGGGTACGCCGGTGCCTTCTTTATGTTTTTCATTGTCCATCTGCTTGATGTCGTACAGGATGAAATCCGCGTGGTCCGTGATCCTCTTTACGGTTTCCCAGGGAAATGCCCCTGTGATTTCAACGGCGGTCCGGATTCCTTCATCGTGGGCGGTTTCAAGGAGCGCTACGGTGAATTCCGGCTGCATTTCACAGTCACCGCCGGAAACGGTCATGCCGCCGCCCGAATTCGAATACATGAGGTAATCTTTTCTAACTTCAGCGATAACCTTCTCAACCGTCATATCCCTGCCTTCCAGGCTGCGGCCCTGCTTCGGACAAGCCGAAACGCAAGCTCCGCATTTTCCACACAGATCGCGGTCGAGAACCAGCACTCCATCCACGATGCGGTTCGCGCCAGAAGGACAGACCGGAATGCACCGGCCGCACGCAACACATGCGTTCTTTCTAAACATCAAAGCCGGCTGTCTGCTCTGGGATTCAGGATTCTGGCACCAAAAACAGGTCAGGGGACACCCCTTTAGAAAGACCGTGGTGCGGATACCAGGCCCATCATGGGTAGAAAAGCGCTGGATATTGAAAACTTGTCCTACTAGGTTACCCTTCTTTTCCAATTTCACAATCTTCTCCTCCTTGTAACTTTCCTGAAATAGGATTTGCGTAATACAAATCGCAATTGCGTGATCAATTCTGTAATTTGTAGTAAAATTGAAATTTTCTGATTTTTTGCGCAAAAAATACCACCGGTGTCAATGCATCGATTGCTCATGATGAAAATATGCTGTTGTCGGCATAGGCTCCTCAACCGAAAGGGCGAAGAGCAAATACTCGGAAAATAGACTGCAGTTTAAATTACAGATATCGATTGCTTTTACACACTAACTCTCTGTAATTTTATGCCCGTTGTTCTGCTTAACATAAATATGCCACATCTCGTTCTTTATGGTTAGTACAGTTTGCACAGTTTCAAAAAAAGTTGCGGCAATTTTTTTGCCGCAACTTTTTTCCTGATTTTCCGTCATTCTGCGAAGCCAGAATATCCCTTATCCTTGTTTGCGAAGACCACTTTTCGCTTCTTTCAGCTTGTTCTCACAGTGCTCCAGCGATTGAAAACCGTTCAGTCTGACCATATTCCCGCGAACTGCTTTGGTGAGGTTCACACCCTGTTCTTCATGGTTTAGTATAAACTCCGAATACTGTACTTCGGTGTTCTCAGAGTAGCTTAACAGCTCGCCTCGGGTGTAGGTTTCAATGGATGTGGCCCAAGGCTTGTCGTCCTTCGTGTAAAAAATCCTGCCGCCCCCGGCGATGCACGGATATTCTGAAGCAAACGCTTCTCCCCATCGAGCCTGGATATAGGCCGTCCGATCAATACGGCTTTTACGTATCCAGGCGATTTCAGGCAGGGAACCTTGAATTTCCTGGAATTCTTCGGGGGATGTGCTTTCCATCATCCAGGCATATTTCTCGAACAGCAGATTTCGCCCCTCGGTTTTGGCGTTTTGCAGGTCTTTAAAATAGCTGTCTAAAATTGGCTCAGGCCAGGTCATGAACTGGCTTTTTCTCATGATTTCAAATTGCTTCCAGTCGTCCTGGCAGCCCGCCCTGCCGCCTCGATTTTGGATCAATTGAAACTGAAGCCATTCCTCCTGGATGATTTCTTGGATCCTTTGCGCTTTCATCATTCGTGCTCCCTTCGGATCTTTTTTTATTGCGATCAATCCGGTGTCCTTACAGAGAATTTTGGTTTGCCGTTTTTCATGGTCACAAATATTTTGCTGCCCGAGGCAATATGCTTCGACAGGAATTCCTGGGCCAGGGCATTCTCGATTTCGAACTGGACTGCCCGTTTGAGAGGGCGGGCGCCCATCTTTAAATCCGAATATTTCGTCACTAGATATTCTTTGACGGCAGCGCCGACGGACAGCCGGACCCCGAACTGCTGCAGGCAGCGCTCGGCAAGCTCTTCGGTCAAGAGCGTGATGATCTGTTTCATATCCTTTTCGTTCAAAGCATTGAATACGATGATATCGTCGATGCGGTTGATGAATTCCGGCTTAAATGTATGCCGCACCTCCTCCATCACACTCGATTTCATTTGTTCATATTTTTCACGGCGGCCGCCCCGGTCAAAACCTATTATTTTAGGTTCAGCAATCCGCTTGGATCCAACATTGGAGGTCATGATCAACACTGTGTTCTTGAAATTGACTTTTCGGCCCTTGGCGTCCGTTAAATGGCCGTCGTCCAGAATCTGCAGCAAGACATTCAGCACGTCCGGATGGGCTTTTTCGATCTCATCCAGCAAAACAACGGAATAGGGATTGCGTCGAACCAGTTCGCTGAGCTGCCCACCCTCGTCATACCCCACATATCCGGGCGGCGAACCGGTCATTTTTGAAACGGAATGGGGTTCCATGTACTCAGACATGTCCAGACGGATAAACGACGTTTCCTTTTCGAACATGATGTCAGCCAGCACCTTGCTCAATTCCGTCTTTCCAACCCCCGTGGGCCCCAGAAACAGGAAGGATCCGATGGGCCGGCTGGGATTCTGGATCCGTACTCCGCCCCGGCGCATGGCTTGTGCAACGGCAGCCACCGCCTCGTCCTGCCCGATGATGCGGCGAACCATCAAAGCTTCCAGATTCATCAGCTTATCGCTATCGGTTTTCGTCAAGCTTTGAACCGGAACCTTCGTCCATTCGGAAACGATGCGGGCAATATCCTCTTTTCCAACGAGCGGCACTTTTTCAGCGTGCTTTTTTTGGGACAGCGCTTTAGCCTTTTCGTACTTGTCCTGCAGTTTGTTTTTTTCTTCTCTGCGCTGCTCCGCCTGTGGAATATTACCTTCCGAAATCAAACCATCGATTCGTTGCTCTTCATCATTGATTTCTGCGGAAAGCTTTTTGAGTTCTTTGGGGATACTCAGGTTTTCCAGCCGGATAGCCGCCGACGCTTCATCCAGAAGATCCAGTGCTTTATCCGGCAGTCTTCGGTCGCTGATATACCGGTCTGACAAATAGGCGGCCGCTTCCACGGCTTCTGGCAGAATCTTAACATGATGGTAAGTCTCATAGCGATCCCGCACCCCGTTGAGGATAGAGATGGTTTCTTCCACCGAAGGCTCATCCACCATGATGGGATGGAAACGGCGTTCCAGCGCCGCATCCTTCTCGATATACCGGCGATACGCTTCAAGGGTTGTGGCGCCGATCAGCTGCAGTTCGCCCCGGGCAAGAAAGGGTTTCAAAATGTTGGAGGCGTCAATAGCCCCCTCCGCACCGCCGGCGCCGATGAGGGTGTGCATCTCATCCAAAAACAGCAGCACATTGCCTGCTTCCACCACCTCATGGATCACCTTGATGATCCGCTCTTCGAAATCTCCCCTATATTTTGTGCCGGCAATCATACTGGCCAGGTCGATGGCAACCACTCTTTTATTCAAGATCGGTTCAGGTACGGTTCCCTCAACGATATTGATTGCAAGACCCTCCACAATGGCAGACTTGCCCACCCCCGGTTCGCCGATGAGGCAAGGATTGTTTTTATTCCTCCGGCAGATGATACGCATGAGTTTTTTGATTTCATTTTCCCGTCCGATGATCGGATCCAATCTGCCAGCTTTCGCCATCACTGTAAGATCCCTGCTGTAGATGTCCAAGGTTTCGGTCCGTTTTGGCGCAAAGCCCCCCCTTGTGCGAAGTGTGCTTTGATATCCGCTCTGGCTGGCATTCATGGCCATAATGAGATCCATATACAGCTTGTGGGGCTCAGCCCCCAGCACTTCCACAAGTTTTAATACAATGTTTTCTTTTTCCTGCAGCAAGGCCAAGCAGATGTGTTCCGGCCCTGTGGAACTTGCATGGAACCACTGGGCTTGAAGGTGACTGGACTCCAACGTCTTCCAGGCCGCCGGAGTATAATCGCTCCGAAAGGAAAAGAGGAATCCGTCATTAGCCGGGATCCATTGTTTAATCAAGTCCGAAACCAACCGTTCGTCGATGCCATTGTCATTCAGGACTTTTGCAGTGATGCCGGTTCGTTCCCGCAGCAAGCCCAAGAGGATGTGCTCCGGCCCGATATAGCCATGACGGAAAATGTTGGCGGCTTCTTCGGCCAAGGATAAGACGATGTTTGCTCGTTCCGTGAATTTTTGGCTCATACTGCGTCCTCCTCGTATGACAGTCTATTCAAAGAATCCCAGGGTGTCTTGTCCCTTGAGGGTCACATCAAGGTCTAGGAAAACCGGTACGCTGGCATCGTTTTCCACCGTCACAAAATCAATCCCCTGAATATAATTCTGTTCGGATAGTTTTTTCAGAATTCGGCAAAACTCCCGGTCATCCAAATCGTACCTCTCCTTGGCCGGCATCCTTTCCCTGGCGATATCCTCCAGAACCTGTTTCTCTCTGCGTTTTAACATCGACTTCTCTCCTTGCAAACTTAATTAGATTTAAGGCCTTCTCTTCTTCAATCCGCCATGACATTCAGGCTTCGCAGCCACGGATCACTGATTTTCCGCTGCACGCAGGGCCCGTGATCCAGCAGAAAATCGCTGCCGCAGCCGGACAAACTCTGCCGTTTCAATTCCCGGATGATGATGGAGCATATGACTTCGATCAGGTAAGAATTATACCTCTCCATTTCTTCTTTCGGCAGCTGGGTGTGGTCCCAGAATTTTTCCAGTATGCCATAAACACACGGCCCCAGGACCGGCAGTCTCTTCATGGCCCGATACATCCATTTGTAATAGGGCTTATAGGTCTTATTTAATAGAAACATAATGGAAATTGTTGCCTCGATAAATTTATTCAAAACGAGCTGCGCAGTGAGCATTTCACCGTGTCGGATGCAGCGCAGGAAATTATATTGTCCTGTCTGAGCCATGGCCATGCAGCAAGCTGCGATTTTTTTCAATCGGATGTCTTCCGGATAATAGGTCATGAGCGCATTTCTGAATTCTGTAAATTTCCCCAAAGGGTCATGAAATACTTGTCCGTTGGTCGCGGCAGACAAGCCATATTCCGGAATGCTCCGCCATTCCTCCAAGGTTTTTGGCGCATGGTCCAGCCCGATCAGACTTTGATAGAAGCCTTCGATGGACAAAACCCCTGTCCGTCCACGGGCCATAGGATGCGCTTCCTTGGCTTGATAGCCCATAAAGGTTGCCGGCAGGGACTGATAAGCCTGCTGCAGCTCCCTGCCGATGGCCTTGTAGTCCTCAGCCTCCAGCCAGAGACAGAAAGCAGCGCCCCAATCGTGGTCCATGGAGATTTCGTCATCAAAGCCAAAACACTCCGAGCCTTCACCCACAAGGCCCGCAGCAATCCGCCCTCTGCAGCCGGCGAAATTTTTTTCGAGCATAGGCAATCCTTGCCGGGTATAATAGGCCTCCGCCAATTCAATACCTTTCATAAAAAACCCCTTCTGCTGATTGTTAAAAGATTTTTATGTTCCCTGGCCCCAACCGTCTCTCGCCTTTAAATCCTAAAGCGATTCAGGGGCAGCAAAACTGCCCCTGAATCAAATATATACGACATTCAGCACTAAAAAAACATCGGACAGAGCACCGATTTGGTATCAGAAACCTGGATAATACAAACTTCCATAGCCGGCATCGATCTCAGAATTCGTCCCGTTAATAGGATCCTCCATTGACCCTATATCCGGACAATGGAGGACCGTATTTTCGGGTGGGTAGTGTATGGAAAGGATAGAACAGCAGGAGTGGTCTGTAGACTATCCTGTTGGGAAGCAGTTCCTAAAGCTTGAAGAGGGTCTTCAGGTCATCCACCTTGTTCAGATATTCCCAAGGCAAATCCAGGTCATTCCGTCCAAAATGGCCATAAGAAGCGGTTTGCTTATAGATCGGCCGGCGCAAATTTAACATGCGGATGATGCCGGAGGGGGTAAAATCAAAGATTTCACGGGCTGCACCTTCGATCGCTCGCTCGTCAACCTTGCCGGTGCCAAAGGTCTGCACCATAATGCTCACCGGTTGGGCGACCCCGATGGCATAGGACAGCATCAATTCACAGCGATCCGCCAGACCGGCTGCCACAATGTTTTTGGCAGCATACCGGGCCGCATAAGCCGCTGAACGGTCCACTTTCGTGGGGTCTTTTCCGGAAAAGCAACCGCCCCCATGACGGGCCATCCCGCCATAGGTATCCACAATGATTTTTCGGCCGGTCAAACCAGAATCCCCCATGGGGCCGCCCACCACAAATCGTCCGGTTGGATTGACCAGGAATTTTGTTTTATCGTCCAGTAAATTCTGGGGCAATATAGGTTTAATGATCTGGTCAATGATTTCTCCCCGCAAGGTTTCGATATCCACCTTCGCATTGTGCTGCGCCGATGTGATCACGGTATCGATGCGCACCGGCTTGTAATTTTCGTATTCCACCGTGACTTGTGCCTTCCCATCAGGATTCAGATAGGGCAGGCTGCCATCACGGCGGGCAGACGCCAGCCGCCGGCAAATCGAATGGGCGAGGTTGATCGTTAAGGGCATATATTCCGGCGTTTCATTGGTGGCAAAACCAAACATCATGCCTTGATCGCCGGCGCCTAATTCTGCATCATTGCTTATCCCGATGGCCTCCCGCATTTCTAAAGCCAGGTCAACCCCCATGGCAATATCCGGCGACTGCTCCTGAATCGCGGTCATGACACCACAGGTGTGTCCATCAAAGCCGTATTTTGCCCGGTCAAATCCGATTCCAACCACCGTATCCCGGACAATTTGAGGAATGTCCACATAACAGCTGGTCGAAATCTCCCCCATGACAAAAACAATCCCGGTGGTCAACGCCGTTTCGCAGGCAACCCGCGCAGTCGGATCCTGCCCGATGATCGCATCCAAAACCGCATCGGAGATTTGGTCGGCCATTTTATCCGGATGGCCTTCCGTAACGGATTCTGAGGTAAACATTTTTCTAACCATATCCACATCACTCCTTTTTAACTTGCTTCCTCATTGGCGCAGCTCCAGCAAGCCGCGATGCATGAAGCCTCCTCACCCGTCCAACACCGAGACCTGGTTTTCCGAAACCTCCACAAAGCCGCCGGAAATCTCCATTTCCCTTTCCCCCCCGTCGGGAAGGATGAACCGGAGGGTGCCCCCCACCAAATCGCTGACCATGGGGGCATGGTGAGCCAGCAGGGTCATGGCGCCCAGGCTGCCGGTCAGGCTGATTTGGACCGCCTCGCCCTTA
>DIWW01000022.1 GCA_002435905.1 Peptococcaceae bacterium UBA6096 | reverse complement strand
TTTCAAAGACCGTGACCCTTTGTTTCGCCTTGTCTCTCAGCGGCGACTTTTACATAATATCATCATCCTAAAACCGTGTCAACCGCTATTTTTGATTTTTTTCGGTTGATTTATTTTCTTCGGATGTGGCAAACCAATTCAAACATAGGCTCAAATCCGGCTTGCTGCAGCGCCCCCCTTGGAGGGCACGAAGGCTATTATAGTCTATTTACGCGCAGTAAGCAAGTCCCATTTGATAAAATTATTTGTTCCGTGGGCGGTGTCGCCGCATAGGGGTCTGCGCTCTTTTTCTAAAAGGTTTCGAGCATCCAATTGAAATTAAAGCGCTTCTCGCCGAATACCCCTCTCATCCCATGGACTCATCGTGTCCTGAAACGATCTTGAATGTCTCCTTTCTTTCTCTTTATTATTAGAAGCGATTTTTTAAACCTTACCGACGGCCGTCGATGGGATGGCATAAATCCCAGATATCCCGGCGGCTTCTGGGATATCGTCATTAGAGCGCTTCCATGAGGGCTGACCATGTTGTCTGCTGAACAAAGCTTCAAAACTTGAATCGAGCACCGCCATCATAGGTCATAGGTTTTTTCGACGGTGTTCCTGAGTCCAGGATATTATATGGGAATTGAACGATTTTGTGATATAATGTACTGTATCTGACAAGGAGGTACTTTGTATGGAAAAGACCAAAAGCCGTCGCCGGCGTCCCAGCGGACGCCAAATTCTGCAGACGGCGCTCGTGTTCATCATTGTTTTCGCCTTTATCGCCTTAGGGGCTGTGGGCGGATATACCATCAACGTCATCCGTTCAATGCCTGATTATGATTTGAACGCATTGACCGGTGAACTATCATCTTTGATTTATGACCGCAACGAGACTCAGATTGGTACATTCAGAGCCGCTAAAAACCGCTTGCCTCTGGAGCCAACAGAAATACCACTTCTCATGAAGCAAGCCATCGTTTCCATTGAAGACCAGCGTTTCTTCAAACATAATGGCGTAGATCCAGTGCGGATCGGCGGCGCGGCCCTCGCCAACATCAAGAAAGGCGGGCGGTCCCAAGGCGCCAGCACCATCACCATGCAGCTGGCTCGTACGGCGATCCTGGAAAGCCAGGAGAAGAAATGGGACCGCAAGATCCAGGAAGCCTGGTTAGCCTTAAAATTAGAAAAACAATATTCAAAGGAACAACTCCTGGCCTTCTATCTTAACCATGTCTACTATGGTCATAGCGCCTACAGTCTGCAGACAGCCAGCAATGCCTATTTTGGCAAAGACGCGGCTCAGCTGACTTTGGGAGAAGCGGCAGCGCTGGCTGGTATTATCAACAGTCCAGGCCGTTTCGATCCCTATGATGATATGGAAGCCTGCAAAAACCGGCAAGCCATCGTCCTGAATGAGATGGTCAAGATGAAATATATTTCCAAAGAAGAAGCGGAAGCGGCCAAAACCGAGACTTTGCAGCTCTCTGCCTTAAAAGACAGCGGTAGTTATGCCTACCAGTCCTTCTTTGACTATGTTTTCAACGAAGCAGCCAACATTCTGAAAATCGATGAATCCAATACCATCAAATTATACACTGGTGGTTATCGCATCTACACAACCATGGACTTGCCCACCCAAACCAAAGCGGAAGAAGTTTACGCCAACACCGAAAACTTTCCCAAGGGTAAAGACGACAAGCTGATTCAGTCGGCCATGGTGGTCATGGAAGCTGGCAACGGTGAAATATGGACTCTAATCGGCGGACGGAATGTCAATGAGGAACGGGGCTTCAACCGGGCGACCGACGCACTGCGTCAGCCAGGCTCAGCCTTTAAGCCCATTGCCGTTTACGGACCGGCGATGGAGCGGGGGTATGGTCCCGGAACCGTCGTCGATGACTACCCGGACGGCTATCAGACCCAAGAAATGAAATTCGTCAACTACAATAATTCCTATCGTGGGCTGACCACCCTTCGCTTGGCTGTTGCCAATTCAATCAATACCATCGCTGTAAAAATGCAGGAAAAGATCGGCGTCCAAGCCGGCATCGATTTTGCCAAAAGCGTGGGCATCACCAGCCTGGTCGAATCCGGAACGGTTTCCGACTCCGGCGTTTCCATTGCCTTGGGCGGTTTGACCCATGGGGTATCCCCCTTGGAACTGACGGCTGCCTACTGTACTTTTCCCAATCAAGGCGTTTACAATACACCCTATGCCATTCGACGCATCGAGGATTATAAAGGCAATGTGCTTTATGAACATTCTGCTGAAAAAAGCGTTGCGATGTCGCCTCAATCTGCTTATCTGCTGACGGATATGATGGTTTCTGCAGTTCAATCAGGCACCGCCAAAAACGCCAAGATGGATCGTCCCGTGGCAGGCAAAACCGGCACCACTTCCTTCAATGTGGACGCCTGGTTTGTTGGCTATAGCGCAGATTTGGTCGGTTCTGTATGGCTTGGTTATGACAAGTCAGACCGTATGTACGACGTTTTTGGCGGCAGCTACGGCGCCCCTATTTGGAAACAAGTCATGGAAACAGCGCATCGTGATCTTCCGGTCAAGGCCTTTCCTGTGCCGGCAGGCATCACCACCGTTTCCATCGACTCAAAGTCCGGTCTGCTGCCCTCGGAGCTGACCCCCAAAGAATACATTATCAGCGAGAAATTCAACGCAAACAACGTTCCAACGGAGAAATCCAACGTTTGGGTCCAAGCGCCGGTTTGTTCAGAAAGCGGCCTTTTGCTGACAGACGGATGTCCGCAGCCTGCCCTAAAAACCTTTTTGAAGCGCTTGGAACCTTGGGTGGGTACGATTGCGCCGATCGATTCGAAATTAGAGATCCCCACCGCGTATTGCACCCTTCATGGGGGCGGTACCGGCAGTTCGGAGGGTGACGGCAAGTATGCGATCCGCCTTTATGGCAGGAGTAAAGATGATGACGCAGGGTCCAAGGTGAGCCTTTCCTGGTATTACAGCCTGGCCAACACCAACACCACCTACCATATTTTCCGGGCCCAGCAACCCAATACACCGGCCGATGCGGCGACCCGTGTCGCTGTGCTTGAGAGCAGCGGAGTCACTTTCTCTGAGTCCCTGCCTGCTGCCACCGGCAAATACTATTATTATATTCAGGCTGTCGATAAAGGCACCGGGCAGGTCGCGGGTGTTTCCAATGAAGTCTCCATTGCAACTTCATCGCAAAACAGCAGCGGCTATACCACCCCGATCTTGACGGGTTCGATCATGAAGCACGGACCGTCCTACAGCGTCCAGCTGAGCTGGACAGAGCCTTTCCCCGGACACAATGTGGTTTATCAGGTTTTCCGTTCCGAAGATCCAAACTTTTCGGCGGATGCCTCCACCTTGCTGCCAACCTCTGAAAACATCACATCCAACCGATTTACGGATACGTCGGTCTCCCCAGGGAAGGTTTATTATTATCGAGTGTCAGGGCTTGATTTAGACGGCAATCAGCCGATTCCTCAATCCACCCTTCTGAAAGCATCGATACCCGAAAAATGATCTGCACAATCAAAAAAGAACTGTTTTCCGATTCGATCGGAAAACAGTTCTTTTTTGATTTAAAACATTCACAGTGAATGGACATTTGCCATGATCTAAAAGTGATTAAGATCCGATGGATTTATCTTCGGTTTCTGGTTTTTCGACGACTTCAGGAACTTCAAACTCGATTTCAGCTTCTTCCTCTTCATCTTCATCGTCTTCGATGCCGGCACTGGCTTTGACTTCCTCGATTTTTGCCTTAGTCTCTTCAATTTTCGATAAACTGTCGCTTACTTGCAGGAATAATGGTTCCAGTACAGCATAATCTCCGCTGCCGCAATAGATATCGTAAGCATTGCGGCCAAGGTCATCGTAAAGCCGGTTCAGCTTGCCATTTTCAACCAAGATGTCTTTTTTGAGCTTGCCGATTTCGATGGCCTGCTCAGATTTTTCCTTTGCGGTCGCCATTGCCGTTTTCGCCGCAGATTGTGCAACTTCCCCAAATTTCTTGGTGATGTCCATCGCCTTATCCAAAAATGCCATAGGTCCATCCTCCTTTATTTTATGCACTTAATTCAACCCATTATATGTATCTAATTATAGCATAAAACGATATTCTTGTATTTTATTTTTTTAAAACAATCACCGTGACCCCGTCGCCGCCTTCGTGATAACCTCCCAATCGGGCTGAGGTTATAAACGGATGGGCTCGGGTCATATCCTGGATTGCCTTGCGTAAAGCGCCCGTCCCTTTTCCGTGGATGATCGTAACTTGGCCCAAACCGCCCAGATAGGCATCATCCAGATATTTTTCGGCAATTTCTAAAGCCTCGTCCACGAGAAGCCCCCTTAAGTCAAGTTCCGGCTTCATAGTCTTTGCTTTACTGGAAACGATTTCCCCGGCGCCTGTTTTGACCTCGGCTGTTTTTCCAACGGCCTCGCTGGTCAGCTCGATGTCTTTGAGCTTCACGGTGACCTTCATAATGCCAGCTTGGACCTGAAACTCACCCTGGGCATTGGGTTTATCCAAAACGGTGCCTTTTTGTTTGAAACGCCGCAGATAGACAATATCTCCGGGAATGATCTCGGCTGGTGTGAGGACGCGGGATGCGGGCTGTCTGTTCTCAATATTGTCCTGTAATTTGCTTTCTTGTGCCTTTAACTTCTCCCTCGCTTTTTGTGCGGCCGCCTGGTCCAAAGACCCCATTCCAAGCTTTTGCAGTTCCCGTATTTCTTTAAGGATCGTATCGCTTTCCTTGCGGGCCTGCTGCACGATTTCCAAAGCCTCTTCCTGGGCTTTCTCGATTTGCTTGGTGATCCGTGCCTTGGTATCCGCTTCTTTCTTCTGGATCCATTGCAAGGTTTGATTGGCCTGCTGCCTTAATGATTCCGCTTCCTGCCGGTCCTTTTCGGAAAGGATTTGGTTGGTTTCCAGATTGGCGATCAAATTGGCCGTCCTGGTCTGCTCCTGGGAAAGGAAACTGCGGGCCTGATCCACGATTTCATCGGATAAACCGAGTCGTTTGGATATTTCGAAAGCATTGCTGCGTCCTGGTACCCCCATCATCACCCGATAGGTGGGTCTGAGGGTCTCTACATCAAATTCCACGCTGGCATTCTCGACCCGGTCATGGTTGTATGCAAAACTCTTTAATTCGCTGTAATGCGTGGTGGCAATGATCTTTGTCCCGCGCTTGAGCAAATAGTCGATGATCGACATCGCCAAAGCAGCCCCCTCGGCAGGATCTGTGCCGGCGCCCAGCTCATCTAAAAGAACCAGGCTTTGCCAATCGGCTTTATCTGCGATGCCTATAATATTATTCATATGCGATGAAAAGGTGCTAAGGGACTGTTCAATACTTTGTTCATCGCCGATATCCGCAAATACATTCTGAAATACGGACAGCTCCGTGCCATTTTCAGCTGGCACATGCAAACCTGCCTGGGCCAGCAGTGTCAGGAGCCCAACGGTTTTCAAAATCACGGTCTTGCCGCCGGTATTAGGTCCTGTGACGATCATCGCATCAAAATCATCCCCAAGGGATACAGTGATCGGCACCACTTTGCCTGGGATCAGAGGGTGCTTCGCCTGCAATAAACGCAGGATTCCGGACTGATTCATCAACGGGCGTCCGCAATCCATGGCGGCGCTGAGTTTTCCTTTGGCCAGCGCAAAATCCAACTGAGTGAGGCTCTCAACGGTTTCCTCCAAAGCCTCCGCTTCTCCCTGCACCATTTCGGTCAGGGCGCGCAGGATCCGGGTCACTTCCGCGCGTTCCATGGATTCACAACGCTGCGTTTCGTTGTTGATTTCTACCACCTGGATAGGCTCGATAAATAGCGTCGCGCCGCTGCCGGACTGATCATGGATCAATCCGGGAACTTGCTGCCGGTATTCCTGACGGACCGGTATAACGTACCGGTCGTTCCGGATGGTAATGATCGGATCCTGCAGATATTTCAAAGTATCCGGGTTCCGGATCATGGATTCCATTTTTTCTCTGGCTTTCCCCTGCAGTGAACGCAATTGTTTCCGCAGCTTCGTCAATTCCGGCGAAGCGTTGTCGGAGACCTCGCCCTCCTGGGTGATCACTTTTCGGATCTTTTGTTCTAAGACAGAAAATCCATGAATGCCGCCTGCAATCTCTTTCAAGATCGGATAGGAAAGTTCTGGATCCCGAAGAAAAGACCTGATCCTGTCTGAAGCACGAAGGGTATCATACAGCATCATGAATTCTGGCGCCTCAATGATTCCCCCCACAGCCGCTCGTTTTTGCATGGGTCGGATATCATGGACCCCACCCATGGTAAAGCTGGGAAAGAGACGCTGGAGGGTTTTGGCTTCGGTCGTTTCATCCAGGGCGCAGTCAATTTCATACATATCGTTCATTGGGAGAAGGACAGCGGCCGTTTCTTTACCCATCATGGTGCTGCAATGATCCTCCAGACGATGGATGATCGCCGGATACTCCAACTTATTCAATACTTTGATGTCCATTGTACCTCCATCACGACCGGTCAATTTTTAGAAAAGTCGTCGACGCCCCGAAAATAGTGGCCGGTGGTAAAACCTTGGGGGGTGACTTCATCAAGACGTTCCCTGAGGCGTTTGACTTGTTCTTTCCACTGGGGTTTGCCAGCCAGCTCAAGGGCTGTTTGATAGGCTTCGGAAACCTGATCGATCCAGCCAACCTTTTCATTCATGGCTTCGACACGGAAATGGCTTAAACCGGTCAGGAGCAGTTTAGGCAGATATTCCAGCATGGAATGGGTTTTTGCGTTGAATATCCAATTCCTGCAATCCATGTCCTGCTCCACCGGAAACCGGAAATGCATGCGGTCCTCCAGTGTAAAACCGCCTTGCCGACAGGGCTGTCCACACTGCCTGTTGGATCCATCGTTTCCAATCAAGGATCCCGGCAGGCAATGCTCCAGGATCATCAAGGGCAATCGGCCATGAATAACCGCTTCCAAAGGAATGTTCTGATCACCCATTCCCATAATCTGATCGAAGGTCAACTCCGGCGACAGGCACAGGCGTTTGGCCCCCATGGCTTTAATAAGCTGCATCGCAGAATGATTCATAAGATTCAGCGGCCAATCCGCCATCCAATGCTCCAACCCCCATTCCCTGCAGAGCTGCAGAGCGCCTGGGTTGGATGCCAAATAGCCGGCAACACCAGCCTGCTTGGCCCAGCTGCATTGCTTCTCGATCTGAGGGATCTGATGTTCGTGGATGATGCGCGGCAAGACATAGTAGCCATTCGCGCCGAATTTAAGGCATAGATCGGCTGCTTGGCTGATGGTCGGCATATCGAGAATTCCTTTTCGGCCGCGGAAGGCATCGCCGCCGAAATAGACCTCCTTGATCCCTGCAGATAAAGCAGCTTTCAAGCCGTCCATATCCCCGACCCGCATGGTCAGGCAAGGCGCCGGCCGGTCCGGCAATGGTATCTGGGCCAGTGCGTCGCAGCAGTGAATGGATGCTGATTTGATCTTGGAAAGACGGTCCTCGAAACTATCCGCTCCGGGATAGGCCTTATAATAGCGCTGCAGACGCTGGGCCTCGATTGTCTCAGTCCATTGACGGCGCAGCTGGTTGATCGTGCTGGCCTGCACCATCACCTGGGGATCGGCTTCGATCTCGGTTTGAGTCAGAACAAACAAAGTGTTTCCAAATCGATCCAACTGGCTTTTCATCTGTTCCGGTGTGGTGGGCTGGCTGATGGCCTGCTGGCATAATGCTTCGCTTTGGACCTCCACATAATGTCCCAGGTCATCCCAGCCTTTGAGGACCAGGGGTTGCCCCACCTTGGCCGCTAGGCTCAGCTTGACGGGATTCCGACGGCTACCGCCGATTTTCGCATAGGTGGCACGGGCTTCCTGACTTAGTTTTGAGTCTGAGGTCTTGAATAAGTCGGCTTTTTGGTGAACCAGCGGCATGAGGTTTTCCCGGGTCTTTCGGTCTGCCAAAATTAATTCGGCAGGGCCGGACCGAACCGTTTCAACGGCTTTGCCGTCGCAAAGGAGACGCTTGACTTCGCCTCCCATCAAATTTTTCTTATTTTGGATGATTTCAATGCCATCCCCGATGGACAGGGGTTCCTTGAGCTGAATACGAAGGACTTGCCGAAACACATCGGCGCCTTGGATCGTTCCTGCCCAAATCCCTTGGTTGTCGGTGCGTTCCCTGCTCATAAGATGGGCGCCGGGTTTCTGCAAAAAATAACCGTCGGTGAAACCGCGGTTGAAGCACCGTGATAATATATGACGCCGTGAATTCTCCTTGCCTGGCAGAGGCAGCCTGTCACGCTGGCGACGATATTGGTCCGTGACCACCGCCACATATTCCGGGCGTTTCATGCGGCCTTCGATTTTCAAGGCAGAAACCCCGGCCTCCTCAAGCTGGTCAAGAAAGTCGATGGTGCAGAGGTCCTTGGTGGAAAGCAAATAGTCCCCTGCCTCCCCGACGGCTTCTGCGGAGGCGTTCAGAAGCTTATATTTCATGCGGCAAGGTTGGGCGCATTGACCTCGATTGCCGCTTCGGCCACCCATCATGCTGCTCATCAGACATTGGCCTGAGTAGGCCGTGCACAAAGCGCCATGGCAAAAAGCCTCGATGGCTGCCTTGCTTTTTCTGCGGATCTCCTTAATATCTTTCAAGGAAACTTCCCGGGCCAGCACCACTTGGCTGATCCCGATCTGTTCAGCAAAACGTACACCGGGGCTGTTCATAAGACTCATCTGAGTACTGGCATGAATCTCCAGGGAATCGGGGAGCAATTCCCGCAGCACGCTGGCCAGACCGATATCTTGTACAATGATCGCATCGATATCTGCTTCCCATAATGCTTTGACATAATCAAAAACGGCCGGGAATTCCTGGTTTAAAATCAGTATGTTTAAGGTGATGTAAACCCTGACATTGTTCAAATGGGCGTAACGCGTCAGTTCTGCGATTTCATTCAATTCAAAGTTTTTAGCGAAATGCCGCGCATTAAAAAGCTTGCCGCCTAAATAAATGGCGTTCGCCCCATTTTCGACCGCAGCGATAAAAGCTTCCCGGCTTCCGGCCGGGGAAAGGATCTTCATAGTGTGGTGACTGCAATCGTTCATGACGTCTCCTTAGCTGCCAAGATGCCTTGCTTCCTGCTCATCTATGGATTCTGTCGCTTTGGCTTGATATCCAGAAGCTTTGCAAGGGCATCATAATCTTGTTTTAACTTCATCAGTTCATCCGCCATATTAAAGGCAGAGAGAACCAATAAAGTTTTGGGGGGCAGCTGCGGATTACGCTGCTGCATTGAATCCAGCTTGTTGTTAAGGTATTGGCCTATTTTCCGAATATGCTCCGGATCCGTGTTGCCTTTAATGATATACGTTTCACCAAATACCTCGAAACGAATACGGTTGACTTCACCTTCCATCTGCCGCTGCCCCCTTTATATTTTTATGTGATTTTTGATGACAGCCGCTCAGCGGCCGCGCACCTGCCCGCCATAGACTTCGGCAAGCTTCGCTTCAATGGTCTCATGGAATCCGTTGATCTCTTCATCTTTCAGTGTACGGTCTTCTGCTTGCCAGGTCAAGGCAAAAGCAAGGCTCTTCTGGTTTTCCTGCAGTTGGACGCCCTGATAAAGGTCGAACAGCCGAATTTCTTTCAATAAAGTTCCTGCATGCTGCCGTATGGTCGCCATAAGGTCCGCTGCCGGCACCTCCGTCCTAACCGCAATGGCAAGATCACGCATGACTTCAGGAAATTTGCTGAGGGGCCGGTATTGAACCGGATTCATGGCTTTTTGAATCATCTCAACATTGAGCGAAGCGATCTGGATCCGCTGCGTTGCCTCATAGAGCGCCGCAGTCTGAGGATGCAGTTCACCCACATAACCTAATTCCTGGCCTTCCGCAAGGATCCGGGCAAAACGGCCGGGATGCAGGCCGGGAACCGCCTGGTCGGCAACGAATTGAATATTGTTGATCCTGCATTGCTGCAGCAGGGTTTCGACGACCCCCTTCATATGATAGAAATCGTAAACGATTTCCGGCTGCTGCCAGGTTTTCTTTTGAGAACCTGTGCACATGATGGCTAGCGTCCATTGCTCATCCGGCTGTTTGGTTCGGTCCCCATTGGCGATGTAGACCTTGCCCATCTCAAACATCTGAAGGTCGCGGTTGCGGCGGTTGTTATTCCACACGGCCAGCTCGGTCATACTGGGGATGATCGTGGTTCTCATCATGCCCTGGTCTTCCGAAAGTGGATTTTTCAGGATCACCGCATTGCGCCAGGGGTGATCCTGAGGCACGGCCAATCGCTCCAAATGGTCCGGATTAATAAAACTATAATTGACTGCCTCCCGGTACCCCATACCGATCATCAGCCCCGTCAGTTTCCGCCGAAGATTGTGCTGCTCGGTTCTGGACCCCTGTGTGGTTTTGCCGGCCGGCGTGGTTGCCTCTAATTGGTCGTAGCCAAAAAGACGGACGGTTTCTTCAATATAATCCTCTTCAATGACCAGGTCCTTGCGCCATGAAGGAGATTCCAGGACCCAGGAATCCTGGTGATCCTCCAGAATATTGATCCTTAAAGCCTTCCAGATATTTTGCACCGTTTTATGATCCAGCCGGGTCCCCAGCACGTAATTGATTTTATTCAGACGAACTTTGGTTTGAGGCAGTTTTTCCTCTTTGGAACATACGTTCAGATATCCTTCAATGCCCGTACCGGCGCCCAGCGACTCGATGAGCTGCACTGCCCGGTCCAAAACCCAAAGGATGGCGGTGGCATCCACTTCTTTTTCAAAACGCATGGAAGCTTCCGAACGCAGCCCCAAGGCTTGGGTGGTGCGGCGCGTAAGGGTACCGTCCCAGCTGGCGGCCTCGATCAGAATGCGCTTGGTTTGAGGCGTGACCTCGGTCCGCAGGCCGCCCATCACCCCTGCAATGGCCACCGCACCGGCGTCATCGGCCACCAGAGTCATTTCTTCTGTCAGATTGCGGACTTGTCCGTCCAGCGTTTCAATCGTTTCTCCGGCTTTTGCACGGCGCACGTGAACGCCTTTACCGACCAACAAGTCGTAGTCAAAGAAGTGAAGAGGCTGATTGGTTTCCAGCATCACCATGTTCGAAATGTCCACCAGATTGTTGATGGAACGCATTCCCATGGCATTGAGCCGCTGCTTCAGCCAGAGGGGGGAGGGTCCGACCTTGACATTCTCAACCATACGGGCCCCAAAACGCCCGCAGAGACCCGGCTCGTTGATCTTGATGGTCGCCAGCTCGGCACAACGGCCGCCTTCACGGGATTCGGGTACTTCCGGCAAGGTCAGCGGCGCGCCTGTCAGCGCCGAAGCTTCACGGGCGATATTGATCATCCCCATGCAGTCGGAACGGTTCGGCGTCAGGCCAATGTCCAGCACCACATCGTCAAGACCTAAAAAGGGCACGATATCCAAACCAGGCTTCGTGTCCTCAGGCAGAGGATACAATCCCTCTTTCTCTTCCGGGGTCAGCTTGCTCACATCCATCCCCAACTCATCGGCGCCGCACATCATGCCCTCGGAAAGAACGCCCCTCAGGGTGGTCAACTGGATGTCGGGATGGGTTTCATTGGGCAGCTTCGCACCCACCAAAGCCACGGCAACCGATTGGCCAGCCATGACATTGGGCGCCCCGGTGACGATGGTCAGGGGTTTTTCCCCGCCGGCATCGACTTTCGTAATGACCAGTTTCTTTGCTTCCGGATGGGGCTGGACCTCAAGGATCTTGCCGGTAACCACCTTATGGATCCCTTTGTCTAACCGATCAAGGCCTTCCACTTCCAAGCCGGCCTTTGTCAGGCAGGCCGCCGTTTCCACCGCCGTTATCTTCAAATCGACCAATTGTTTTAACCAATTCCAGGATACTCTCATGTTTAACCCTCCTGCATTCTCTATGTATTTTAGAATTGACGAAGAAAACGGATGTCATTTTCAAAGAACAGCCTTAAATCGTCAACACCGTACTTTAACATCGCAAGCCGCTCAACACCCATACCGAAGGCAAAGCCAGTCACTTCGCTGGGATCGTAACCACCCATTTCCAAGACCCTGGGATGGACCATGCCGGAACCTAAGACTTCCAGCCAGCCGGTGCCTTTACACGTACGGCAGCCTTTGCCGCCGCACATGACACAGCAGATATCCACTTCTGCGCTGGGCTCCGTGAACGGAAAATAACTGGGACGCAGGCGGATCTTCTGATCCTCACCATAAAATTTCTTGACGAATTCCAGCAGAATTCCTTTAAGATCTGAGAAACGGATGTGTTTATCGACCACAAGGCCTTCTACCTGATGGAACATGGGGGAATGTGTGGCGTCATCATCCCGACGGTAAACCTTTCCTGGAATGATCACTTTCACCGGAAGCTGAGGATGCATCATTTCCATCACACGGGTCTGGGTAGGGGAGGTATGCGTCCGCAGCAGGATCTCGTTGGTAATGTAGAAAGAGTCCTGCATGTCCCTGGCCGGATGGTCTTTCGGCAGATTCATGGCTTCGAAGTTATAGTAATCTGTTTCAACTTCATAGCCTTCGGCCACCGAGAAACCCAGCCCCATGAAGATCTCTTCCATTTCATCCATGACGGCATATAATGGATGCCTGCCGCCCACGGATGCCTGCCGCCCAGGCAAAGAGATGTCGATTTGTTCAGCTGCGATCTGTTTTTCGATTTCTTTCGCTTTCAAAGCTGCAGTGAACTGGCTGATTTTTGATTCCATCTCATCCCGGATCTCATTGACTTGTTGACCCATCACCGGGCGTTCTTCCGCAGACAGCTGCCCCATATTCCGCAGGATCAGGGTGAGCTTTCCTTTTTTGCCCATATATAGCAGCCTGAATTCGTTCAGGGCTTCCAGACTGTCACAGCGATCCAGGTGGGACAGGGCCGATTGTTTTAATTCGATCAATTCTTCACGCATTCAAAAAACCTCCTCGATTTGACTTGATTAAAATTCTCCATAAAAAATGAGGCTTCATCCAACTAGGGACGAAAGCCTCTTCCGCGGTACCACCCTGATTAGCTGTTATAAAACAGCCCTCTCAAACCATTAACGATGGCAACCGTCCTTTTCTAAGCAGCGATGGTCACGATCGTGTCCATCAGCCTCAAAAAGGAAACTCCCGGGCGAACCTGCAGCCGGCAGTCAACGCAAAGGTCTCAGTCTCGCCCTTGCTCCCTGTTGAAAACCACCCTTGGATGCAGCTCCCGTTCAATGTCTTTGATATGCAATTAATAATATCCGTAAATCAACGGATTCCGGATGGACTGATTATAGCATAACCGGCCGGTTCCGTACAGCCTCATAGAGCAAAATACCCGCCGCCACCGCCGCATTCAGGGATTCGGCTTCGGAAGCCAAGGGAATTTTTGCTTTGTATTGCAGCTCTTCTTCCGGAATCTCTAAAAAGCCCCTGCCTTCATTGCCGATGCACAGCATAGTCTTATCCTGCCAGGGCACCTGCCGGTAATCGATGGCGTTGCAGAGCGAGCCGGCAACCGTCATATAGCCCTTCTGCAAGCACCATTGACGCACCTCAGGCCATTGCAGACCCGTCATGATGGGGATGTTGAAGAGCGCGCCCATGGAAGCCCTGACGGCTTTGCTGTTGTAAGGATCCGCCGTACCGGCAAGACACAGCAGGCCTTCACCGCCTGCAGCCCATAAGGTCCTTAAGATCGTTCCCAGGTTGCCGGGATCCTGCAAGCTGTCCAAAACCACCAAAGGTCCCTGGCCCCGAGGGGAGAAGTTCTCCAGGGTCATGGCCGCCTGCCGGACCACCGCAACGATTCCCTGGGGCGTTTCTGTCTCGGCGATGGCGTCGAGGACCCGGGAGGAAACCTGAACGATATTCTGTGTTTTGGCCGACAGACTTTTGAGCAGCGCCATTCCCCGCTCAGTGGACGCAATGGATTCATGAAAGAAGACTTGCTCCACCCGGTCTTTCTTGACGGCTTCTTCCACCAGGCGCAACCCCTCGGCTAAAAATAGCCCTTGGGCATCACGGTGTTTTTTTTGATGCAGCTTTCTTGCTTCGGAAACCCACTGATTCTGCGGCGAGGTTATGATATCCATGGCATCTCCTCTTTAAAAAAAGCCGCCTCTTCAACGAGGCGGCTCAGATTTCAGGCTTACAGGTTCGATTTGGCCAATTCGATCAGCTGAACGAAAGATGATTCGTCATGGATCGCCATTTCGGAAAGGATCTTCCGATTCACGGCAACACCCGCTTTATTTAAGCCGTAGATAAAGCGGCTGTAAGACAATCCGTTGTTGCGGGCGGCCGCGTTGATACGGGCGATCCACAGTTTGCGGAAATCATGCTTGCGGTCTTTGCGGTGTGCAAAGGAGTATGCCAGCGAATGCATAACCTGCTCGTGCGCCGGACGGTACAGCTTGGATTTGGCGCCGCGATAACCACGAGCTAATTTCAAAATCTTTTTATGTCTGTTATGGGCTCTGAAGCCCCCTTTTACTCTGGTCATGGGATTTCTCCTCCTGTCTTCTTATTTGTAAGGAATCAATTGGGTTACGCGAGCTGCATCGCCTTTGGTCATGATGGCAGCCTTTCTCAGATTCCGCTTTCTCTTCTGAGATTTCTTTGTCAAGATATGACTTGTAAAAGCATGATTGCGTCTGATTTTACCAGAACCGGTTCGACCGAAACGCTTTGCGGCACCCCTGTGGGTTTTCATCTTAGGCATATGGGTTGCCTCCTCTCTTAGTTTTGTTTGGGTGAAATGATCATACTCATATTCTTTCCCTCAAGCTTGGCGCCCCGTTCCAAGCTGCCGATTTCCTTGACGACTTCGGCAACCCGGTCTAAAAGCTCCTTCCCTAATTCGGGATGGGACATTTCACGTCCTCTGAACATGATCGTAACTTTAACTTTATCTCCATCCTCAAGAAAACGGATCGCATTGCGGACCTTCGTATTAAAGTCATTGTCCTCAATATTCGGACGCAGCTTGACTTCCTTGACACTAACAATATGCTGCTTTTTGCGTGCTTCACGATCCCTTTTGCTTTGTTCATACTTGAATCGGCCGATGTCCATGATTTTACAGACCGGCGGCTTGGCAGCCGGTGCGACCTCGACCAGATCAAGTCCTTTTTCCAGAGCAATCTTCAGCGCATCCTTGGGAGACATGATCCCTAATTGTTCGCCATCGTCACCGACCAGGCGAATTTCCCGGGTCCTGATTTCTTCGTTAACCCGTAATCCATCTTTACTAATATCTTTCACCTCCATACCATTTTAGAAAACAACGTGGTTCCTGGTTTTGTGCAAAAAAAGAAGCGGAGCAATTGCGTCCGCTTCATAATTACTTGGTTTGTCAAGCAATTTATGTTAACCTTAACGATTGATCGTAAGGTGAGAAGCGGATGGCTTCTTCTTGAAAAATTGTACTTCCCTAGTTTATCAGCAAGCACTCTGATTGTCAACTAGTTGTTGCGTCTTTCCTTGATTTCTTCCGTCAGCTGGCGCTTAAAGCCTAAATAATTGGCAATGCCCTGGTCGCCTTTGCCTCGAACGCGTAAAGCCACTGCGCCCTGTTCCTGCTCTTTATCGCCCACTACAAGCATGTAGGGGATTTTTTCCATTTGGGCTTCACGGATTTTATAGCCGATTTTTTCGCTGCGATCATCCAATTCCACCCGAATGCCGGCTTGCCTTAAGTCGTCAGCCAAAAACTTGGCATACTGATGCTGGCGGTCCGTGATCGGCAGCACCTTGACCTGGACCGGGGACAGCCAGACAGGGAATGCGCCGGCAAAATGTTCAGTCAGGATGGCAATAAAGCGTTCAATGCTGCCAAAGGCCGTACGATGGATCATGACCGGGCGGTGCTTTTCGCCGTCTTCTCCCACATAGGTCAGGTTGAAGCGTTCCGGCAGCTGGAAATCCAATTGGATCGTGCCGCATTGCCAGGTCCGCCCGATGGAATCTTCCAGATGGAAGTCGATCTTCGGTCCGTAGAAAGCCCCGTCGCCCGGATTGACCGCGAATTTCATGCCGATTTCATTTAAGGCTTTTTCAAGGGTTGCGGTGGCCATATCCCAGGTTTCTTTTTCGCCAATGTGGTTTTCCGGCATGGTTGATAATTCAACACGATATTTGAAACCAAACTGGGAGTAAATCGTGTCGATCAGGGAAATTACGCCTTTGATCTCATCGATGATCTGTTCGGGCAGCATATAAATATGGGCATCGTCCTGGGTGAAGCAGCGGACGCGCATCAGGCCGTGCAATGCGCCGGACAGCTCGTGACGGTGGACCAGCCCCATTTCGCCCATACGGATGGGGAAATCCCGATAGCTATGCATTTCGCTGTTATAAATCAGCAGGGAACCGGGGCAGTTCATGGGTTTGATGGCATAATCCTCTTCGTCGATCACCGTGGTGTACATGTTTTCTTTGTACGTGAACCAGTGACCGGAACGTTCCCAAAGCTGGCGATTCAGGATGATCGGGGTCATGATTTCCTCATAGCCCCATTTCGTATGGAGTTCACGCCAGTAATTCATCAATTCATTGCGCAGGACCATGCCTTTGGGATAGAAAAATGGAAATCCGGGACCCTCATCCATGATGGTAAACAGCTTCAGTTCCTGGCCAAGCTTGCGATGGTCCCGTCGCTTAGCTTCTTCCAGACGGTTTAAGTATTCCTGCAATTCCTGTTTGCTCCAGAATGCGGTGGCATAGATACGCTGCAGCATTTTGTTCTTCTCGCTGCCGCGCCAGTAAGCGCCTGCGATGGACATCAGCTTAAAGGCTTTGATGTATCCGGTGGAAGGCGCATGAGGTCCGGCGCACAAATCCACAAATTCACCCTGCTGATAGCAGCTGATGATCTCCCCTTCCGGAAGATCCTCGATCAGCTCAACTTTATAGGTCTCACCTTTATCTTTGAAGAACTGGATCGCTTCATCCCTTGGCAATTCGAAGCGTTTCACAGGAAGGTTCTCCCGGATGATCTTTTCCATTTCCTTGCTGATTTCCTCAAGGCTTTCCGGCGTAAATGGCTTCGCCGGATCGAAGTCATAATAGAAACCATCCGCAATGGAAGGCCCGATGGCAACTTTTGTGTCAGGATACAGGCGCTTAACGGCTTGAGCCATGACATGGGAACAGGTATGGCGATAGGTATCCCTTCCTTTGTTGTCTTCAAAGGTATAGATCTCCACCTCGGCATCCCCGGTGACCGGTGTTGTCAGATCAACCACTTTGCCGTTGACCAGCCCGCAAAGGGCTGTCTTTCTCAGCGTCTTGTCAAAGGCTTCCGCAATGGCTTGCAGGGAGGTGCCTGCCTCAAATTCCTGAATGGCCTCTCCTTTGTTATATTGAATACGTATTGACATGATGTTTCCCCTCCGAATCATAATAAGAATATAAAATTATACAATGGTGTTGAAATAAAAAAGCTCGTCCCTGCGATGTGCAGGGACGAGCAACATACCCGTGGTTCCACCCTCATTGGAAGCAAATCAGACCGTCGACGAAGTCCTGTGGACTGCTCCCACTTTAACCCGATAACGCGGTCGGCGTCCGCCTTTCAGCGGAAGGCTCCCGGGTGGTGCGCTGTCAACCTGCCTGACATCAATTTCAGCCGTTTCCGGTAACTGCCGGAAACGATGGTGTCTCTCTGGAGGTGGCTATGGCAACGTATGTCCCGCTCAATGCCCTCTATAGAATATACATTAGTGAGTATAGCGCCTGCGGCAAAAAAAGTCAAACAGATTCTGTGATTATAGAAGGTACGGGCCGATGATCGGGGCCGCCATGACAATGGCCAGGATTCGAACCAGCTGGAACAGGGAAATGCGCACCACGTCGCCTTTCATCTCTTCCGCCAGAACCGACATGGGCAAAACACCGCTTGGCGCGGTTTCCAGCATACAGGTCACAAAATCTCCCCAGCCCAAACGGTAAAAAATCCAGCCAAGCAATAAACAGCTCAAAATAATGATCAGGTTCATGATGATCAGGGCAGGCCATTCGCTGGCAAAAGCGCAGATGCTGTCCCAAGTGACCTGCATGCCGATGATGCTGCAGGAAGCCACCTTGAAAAACGTGGTGGTATGCCGGTCCATGGAGGGTTTGATGTTCAGCCTTCCTTTAAAATAACTGAGGGCGAGGATCGTCGCAGCCATGCCTCCGAGATAATTGCCGCCGGCAAAATTGACTGCTTTCAGTCCCAAGGCAAACAAAAAGCCCAGGCCCAGGATGGCGCACATCAAGCTATCGTTGACCGGTGCCGTCAAGGTTTTATAAGGTTTCCTCACATTGCTGGAAATCAAAGAATGGACTTGCCCCGTATCGGCAAGGCTGATGGGCCCCTTCATGCGTTTTCCAATGCTGCTGCCCTTTTCTTTTTGGGTGATCAGCCAGCGTAAGATGACAGGGTAAAGAATGATCACCGCAAAAAAGCGGATGGTTTGGTATAAGACGATCCTAAAGGGATCTGCGCCTTTAAATCCCATGGAAATCAGCGCCAAATCCGCGCCGCCCCCGGGCATAGCGGAAAAATAGGCGGTCTGGGGCGTCATGCCATAACTGGATAGATATAAAAACGCAACCAAACCGACCCCGATCGAATAGAGGATCACAATCAGCAAAGACCTCAATAAGCCTTTGAATTTCAGCTCAAAATTCTGCGTCACGCCAATAGCAACACCGATCGTAAAGAAAATCGGCGCCCAAGCCGGAATCGCAAAATCCATCCAGCCAGCCAGATTGGCAATGGCCGTTGCCGTCAAGGGACCCAGGATCGGCGGAGATGGCAATTGCAGCTTAAGGAACACTGTATAGCCGATATATCCGGATAATAGGATTGCGAACACTGCGATCAATGGAACATTTCTCCCTATCTGCACAATACAGTAAAAATGTGTTATGCTGTTTTTAGATAATCCTTTGTGGATTCGCCGATGAAGGAGGATGGATTCTATGAAGATATTCGGAACATCAAAAATGATTGCTTACGTAAGCCTGTTGACTGCCTCCATTGCGCTGGCGACTGCCTGGCTCAAGTTCCCCGTCCTATTCGGTTATGTCCATTTGGGAGACGGCCTGATTTTCGTGGCAGCGATGATTCTAGGTCCGTATTCAGCTTTGCCGGCCGCCATTGGCTCGGCCATGGCCGATCTATTTACCGGGTATACAATCTATGCTCCGGTCACTTTTCTGATCAAAGGGGTCATGGGTCTGACTGCCGGGTTCGTCTCTCAGAAATTTCGCGAAATCAAGCATGCCTATCTTGTTTTGACGATCGTCTATATCCTATGCGAATTATGGATGGTCTTGGGCTATCTGGCCTATGATTGGATCCTCTATGAAGAAGCTGCCTTCGGTATGATCCCCTTCAACCTGCTCCAGGGATTGTTCGGCGTGATCATCGGCCTGATTTTCGTCAAGGCCTTCCATCGGATACGGCCTTTGGAAAATCTCGTTCAGGACAAGGATTGAGCGGGCTTCGATCCCGGATCAAGATCCCTGATGCAGGGCGAGGACCCCTTCAGCACACCGTATGCCATCCGTTGCGGCGGACATAATACCGCCGGCATAACCGGCCCCTTCTCCGCATGGGTAGAGACCCCGCACCGCGGATTGCAGAGAACTGTCCCGCAGTATCCTTAAGGGTGATGAGGACCGGGTTTCCACGCCGGTCATGATCCCGTTGGGATGGGCGAAGCCTTTCAGCTTGCGGTCCAGCAGCGGCAGGGCTTCCTTAATGGCTGCGGCCGCGAAATCCGGCAGACAGCCTCGCAGATCTGCCGGCACAACCCCCGGCTGGTACGTCGTCTGCCAGGGTCCTAATGCTCCAGAGGAACGGTCCGCAAGAAAATCCTCGATTCTCTGGGCCGGCGCCCGATAAGTTTTCCCGGCCAATTCAAAAGCCTTTCGCTCGTAGATCCGCTGAAATTCAACCCCTGCCAAAGGGCCCGTCCCGGGGAAATCCTCCGGTGTGATCCCGACCAGCAAAGCGCTGTTGGCATTGGCATCTGCCCGTTCATAATAGCTCATGCCATTGGTGACGACACCTTGGGCTTCGGAGGCTGCCGCCACCACCTGCCCTCCGGGGCACATACAAAACGTGTAGACGGAGCGCCCTCCCGGCAAATGGCAGGATAACTTATAATCTGCCGCCCCCAGGGCCGGATGACCGGCAAACTGCCCGAACTGGCTTTCATCGATGAGGCATTGAGGATGCTCGATTCTCACCCCGATGGAAAAAGCCTTGGCTTCCATGGGGATGCCTGCCTGTTCCAACATAGCGAAGGTATCTCTGGCACTATGGCCTACCGCCAAAATCAGCTGCCGGAGAGGAATTTCGTAGGTTTCTGATTCTCCGTCCCCTTGATCCTCTCCCTGGACGCAAGCAGTCTTTTGTACCAGGATCCCTTTGATTTCACCGGCATCCATCAGGATGCCGGTCATTTTATGTCCAAAACGGTATTCGCCGCCCAAGGCCAGGATCCTCATCCGAATCTGCTGGACAGCGCCCCGCAATTGATCTGTGCCAATATGGGGCTTGGCCTGGTATAGGATCTCCGGCGGTGCGCCGGCTTCCGTAAAGACTTGGAGAATCCGCTGGCAGCGGCTGTCTTTGATGCCTGTGGTTAGTTTGCCGTCTGAAAAGGTGCCGGCACCGCCCTCTCCGAATTGAACGTTGGACTCCGGATCAAGGATTCCCTTCTGCCAGAAGGTCTCAACATCCAAAATACGTCGGCTGACCTCAGCGCCCCGTTCAAGGACGATGGGCTGCAAACCCGCTTCTGCCAGGGTCAGGGCTGCAAACATGCCTGCAGGCCCGCTGCCGACAACCACAGGCCGCGGAAGGCCGGTTCGTGAAGGATGGTTGATCGCCTTTTCACCGGAATGGCTGCGGAGGGAGTTTTCCTCCCCGGAGGATGGCACCCTCACGATATCTTTAATATTTTTGCTTAAAATCCTGGATTCCTGGGCAGGGGAAAGCTGAAGCCTCACCGCATAAACCAGGCAAACCTTGTCCTTGTCACGGGCATCCACCGATTTTTTGACGATCGACAAGGATGCCAGATTTTCCGGAGGCAGTCTCAATAGCTTGGCCGCTTTGGCCTTGAGCCTGGAAATCTCCTGCTCGGGCAGGTTTTCTAAAGAAAGCTTGAGGTTATTGATTTGAAGCATGTTCAACCTCCTTGCTTTCGAATCAATGGATTTCTTGTTTCGCTCAGGCTTAAGGCTGCAGCGGTACCTGCCAGCCAGCCTGATGTCCAGGCCCAGTGCAGATTGAAACCGCCGCAGGGTCCATCCACATCCAGGATTTCTCCCGCTGCATAAAGGCCCGGTTGAATTTTAGATTCAAGAGTCAACGGATCAAATTCTTGAACCGATAAACCGCCCAAAGTGATTTGAGCCTGCTGCCAGCCAGTGTTGCCTGCCATGGGAAAACGCCAATCCTTCATGCTGCCAGCCAACTTCTTCAGGTCCGCATCGGTAAAATCCGCCGCGGTTCCTTTGGCCTGGAATGACGCCTGCTGCATCAAAACCTGGATGACCCGTTTATGGAGGGTTCCTACAAGGAATGCCTCCCGGCTTCGCCAGCCAAGGGTTTGACGCATTTGAATCAATTTTTGGAGCAAATCCTCAAATCGGAGTTCCGGGAATAAATCAAGCCTGATTTCTCCGGGCCCGGTCCACCGTGATAATTGAAAAATGGCGATTCCGGAGAGTCCATATTCACGGAACAGGATCTCGCCTGTCTCACTGGCCTTCAGCACCATCTTATCGCCGGCGTTCGCCGCCTGGTACCAATCGGCTTTCGCTTGCAGCCGGATACCGTTCAGTGATTTTAGTCCAAGGGATCTCACCTCATGGACCGGGCATCTTAATCCAGTCAGCGCCGGCTCGATGGGCCGCAAACCATGACCTAGACCTGTAAACAACGCATAACCGCTGCCATCGCTTCCCAACTGAGGCGATGCTTTACCGCCTGCCGCCAGGATCACCCGGCGGGCCAGCAATTGCCGGCCATCTGCAGCCTCCAGCAACCATCCGCCTTTTTTCGGCAGCAGTTTGATGGCTGAAAAATCACATTCCAATGCAACCTGCAATCGATCCAGTTCCAGCCGCAAAACATCTAAAACAGAGGTGGCCGTTCCAGACGCGGGATATAGACGGCCATCTTCGCATCGGATCATTAATCCCATGGATTCGAAGCTTTCGTGAATACGGACTGGCGGCAGCATGGAATAGACCTGCTCCACCCAAGACGCCGGATGGTAAAGTGCGCTTTCGATCCCGGTGTTGCTGAAATTGCAGCGCCCGTTGCCTGTTGCCAAGAGCTTCCGTCCGATACGGTCACACCGTTCTAAGACGACCACCCTATCCTCCCTGTCGTCAGGGGAAGGCTCTCCAGGATGCTTGATGCTTTTTGTCTTTGAATCGCGCAGCCCTCGCGCTGCCGCGATGGCAGCCATCAGCCCGGATGCGCCGCCGCCGATGACGGCGACGGCCGCTGTCGGTATTCTTTCCTTCATGTTTGACGCCTGCTTTCAATGGGGTCGTGTATCGTTCAGTCTCATGATATCGGGACTGCAAAATTTATGAGACCCGGGACCAATTCAGCATGGACCCTGATGGTTTGAATGATGTCGCCATCCAGGCTGACGGGGACCGGCTCCTTCGACTGCAAGGTAAATTGCCGGCATTTCGAATACTGGATCAAATCTTTGATTTTGGGGGAATCCAGATGCAGGCCCTCTTTGTATAAACGCAGGACACTGAGCATCTTGAAACGGGACATTTTGAGAACCCCGATATAATCAATGAAGCCGTCGGAGACCTCTGCCTTTGGCGCCGCTTGATAGGCTCCGCCGTAGTACCGGCCATTGGCCAGCGCCGTCAGCAGGTATTCGCCGTGTATGCTTTTTCCGTCGATTTCCAGATCAAAGGGGTACCATGTCTTTTTTAATAGGCAATAAAATATGGAAATCGTATACGCCATGCTGCCTTTAACAAAGGGCAGCTTTTTGAATTTATTCATATGGTAGGCAATCTCCGCGTCAAAACCGATGTTGCACACATTGATCGCATATCGCTGATTGATTTTCAATAAATCGATTGTCCTGTCTTCCGCAAAAACCAAGGCGCGAATGTCGGTAAATTTCGCAGCCGAGCTGAAGTTTTTTATGAAGTCATTGCCTGTGCCGCAGGGATAGACTGTGATCGAAACATTCTTCTGGCTGCAGCCCGCCACCCCGTTCGCCACTTCATTGAGTGTGCCGTCGCCGCCGCAGGCATAGAGTCTCAACTTAACCCCTTCAAACTGCGGTGCTTGCCGGCAGGCAGCCTCATGCTGCCTGCAGCGATGGACAGTATATCGCTCTGCATCACCGGGGGATTGAGTAACATAGATCTCGTAAGGTTGGCCCAAATCGGTCATTACAGCTTCGATCTGCTGCCGCAGGCCATGGGTCGCAGCCCCTTTACCGGCAACCGGATTGATGATGAAAACATGTTCCATGGGATTGGGCCGCCTTTCTATCCGATCTCCAAGGTTGTAAAGCCATAGATCCTTTGCAGAGGCAATTCCAGTCCCGGCCCATTATACAGCCGCAACCGGCTGAATCCTATCTCCATGCCGAGACTTTCGGCAAGCTGGACTGCTGCCGGATTGGATCGGGGAATATCAAGATACAGCAAGTCTTCCCCGGCCTTGCAGGCCAGATGGCAAAGGATCCGCCGGGCAATCGCCGGTGTATCCGCAAACAATGGACCCACGCGATGACCCTTTCGGCAAGCTCTGATCACACCATAACCCTTGATTTGGCCTTTGTCGATGTAGCAGGCACTTTCGATCCCGGGCTGGCTTATCCAGGCCTTCAGAAAGTCCATTCTGCTACAGCCAAACATTGGGTTGTCATATTCGGCCAAGGTCTGGATATCCACCTCGGCAGCCGAGTAGACGTCGATTCCCAGACAGGCATGGTCGAATAGATTTCCTTGATAGCGCACGATGGTATGTTCAGGTATAAAACCATAACGTTTATAAAAATCCTCCATGGCCGGCAGGCCGTCCGTGCCGATCACCCTGTTCTGTAGATGATCCAGGGCATGCTGCCATAAGGCTTCGCCGATCCCGCGTCCGCGATAAGGCGGCAATACAATATGTCCGCCAACATATCCCATGGTTTGTCCATACCGGACGGCCGAAATGCAGCCTGCCATTCCACCGTCCAATTCCGCCAAAAAAAAGCCCGTAGGGTCCGCTTCAAAATAGGAGTATCCATCGTAGAGTCCGGGATTCCATCCTTCGCGGGCCGTCAATTCGATGGGGAAAACCATTTCTTTGATATTCAGACAGCGAATCGTCAGCAAAGCCCACACTCCTTTTTTGAATAGAAACCCATCATTTCAGGTCGGATCCCAGCCGATTTATTCAACCACAGACTCAAAATATAAACCATTATATCATGAAGAAACAGGCAAAAGAAATGATCTCCTGCCTGTTTCCAGTGAATAATATTTTGTTCAGCGCCTTTGCTATCCGTCCATTTTCAGGATTCAGCATTTCAGCGCATCCAGAATCTTGATTTTGTAGGCCATGAATTCCGGCGATGTCTCAAAGGCGCCCTCTGAGCGGCCATTGCGCCGAATGGTCAGCATATCGGTGATCCTTCCCGGCTTACCGGTCATCAAATAGATCCGGTCTGACAATCGAAGGGCCTCGTCGATATCATGGGTGATCAGCAAGGTGGCCATTTGCAGAGTATGGATGATTTCCAAATACCATTGATGCATCTGACGTTTCGTAATCGCATCCAGACTGCTGAAGGGTTCATCCAAAAGCGTAACGTCCTGGGAAAATAAGTAAGTTCGAAGCAAGGCCGCCCGCTGCCGCATGCCGCCGGAGAGCTGGTTTGGATAAAATTTATCCGTGCCCTGAAGTCCGAACTGGTCAAAATGGGCAAGGGCCTCTTTTCGCGCCTCATCCTTCTTGACGCCTTTGATGATCAATGGCAACGCCACATTGTCGATGACGGTTTTATATTCAAAGAGGAGATCTTTCTGGAGCATGTAACTGACCCGGCCTGCCTGACCGGTCATATCTTCATCGTCGATCAGAACTTGGCCGGAGTCCGGCTTGTCGATGCCGGAAAGGATGTTGAAGAGGGTGGTCTTCCCCACACCGGAAGGGCCCAGCAACGAGACGACCTCGCCTTCATCCACTTCCAAATCAATGTCCTGAATGACCGGCAGACCGTGATAGCTTTGACAGATACGACAGGCTTGCAGTTTCATGCGCTTCTCCTTGCTATTTGGTTTTAGGCAGGAAGCTGTTGTCCATGCCGGCGCCGGGCTCCAGCTTCTTGGTCAGCAGCCCTTTGTCGTACATCCAGCTGAAGAAATTATCCCAACGGGTCCGGTCGATCACACCCCAAACCGGGGCTTCCGCCAAATACTGCGCAGAGAGATATGCCTGGCTGGCCTTGGCCACGTCTTCCCCGATTTCCGGAGCGGCTTTCAGCAAGATTTCTGCTGCTTCCGCAGGATTCGCGGCGGCAAACTCATAGCCCTTGGCCGTCGCTTCCATAAACTTTCGGGCCGTTTCCGGATGGGCTGCAAGGTAATCATTGTTGGCTGCAATCACTGGGGTGTAATAGTCCAAGACAGGATTTTCGTCAATAAAAGGAAGGTAATTGGTTTCCAGACCCTGGAGCTTTGAAATGACGCCATCCCATCCATAGAACACCCAAACCGCATCAAAGTCAGTCTGAAGCGCCGTCACCGTGTCCGTCGCATTGTTGGGCACCATGTTGACTTTGCTGAAGTCTCCGCCGTCGCTGGTGACCACGTCTTTGAGGATCTCATCGTAGACCGGGATATCCCAGGTTCCGTAGTTTTTTCCTTCCAGGTCTTTAAAGCTGGTAATGTTCTTCTCTTTGAGAGACAGGATGCCGGTGGTGTTGTGATTGACCACTGCGGCGACAGCCGTCATCGGCATGGGATCCTCCAGGGCGAGGCCGGCGGCGATGGACTCCTGGAACGCGATACAAAACGGGGCTTTGCCTGTTCCCACAAACAGCAGGGCATCACCTTCCGGAGGCTGCACGATTTCGACCTCAAGTCCGGCTTCTTTGTAGTATCCCTTTTCCTGGGCTGCATACAGCCCGGTATGGTTCGTATTCGGAGTCCAGTCCAACACCATGGTGACTTTTTCCACCACCGGCTCTCCGCCGGTTTTTTCAGTTCCACCCGTCTGATCTTTGGTTCCGGCGGTTTGGCATCCGCTCAACAGGGATAGGGCAAGCAATGCGGCCGTCAATAAAGCCGCTGATTTCTTAAATAACTTTTTCATTTGATTCACCTTTGTCCTTATTTATAGTTTCGGTATACCATGACCCGGCCCTCGATCCATTTGGTCACTGCCATGAGCAGCAAGCTGATCAAAATAATCAGCAGGATCACCGCGAACATTTTGTCAAAGGCATACGCCTTTTTGACACGGGTCATATAGACGCCCAGACCTGCGTTGCCTCCCAGCCATTCGGCAATGACCGCGCCGACAAAGGAGTAAGCAACTGCGATTTTCAGTCCGGCAAAAAAGCTTGGCATGGCCACCGGCAGCTTGATATGACGCATGATCTGCCAGCGGTTGGCCCCCATGGCGCTGAGAAGATGAATGGCATCCCGGTCTGCTGTCTTAAAACCATCCAGGAGCCCGACGACCACCGGGAAAAAGCAGACCAGGACCACCAGCGTGACTTTTGGCGCAATCCCATAGCCCAGCCAAAGCACCAGCAAAGGCGCAATGGCGATCACGGGAATGGTCTGGGTGATCACAAGGATCGGATAAAGCCCTTGATAGACCGGCTCCCACCGTTCCATCATGACTGCCAAAGCAAAGGATAAGATCAATCCAAGGCTTAAACCTATAAAAGCTTCCCATAAGGTGATCCGGGCATGGACCATCAGCACGCCGAATTCAGAAATCAAAGCGTGAAGGACCTGCAGCGGAGACGGCAGAATCAGCCGCGGAACGATCCCGCTGCCGGAAAGGAACTGCCAACCCAACAGGACGGCAATCAAAAACAAAGCCGACCACTTAAACCTGATGATGTTTTGCCACCTTTTTCTCAATGGTCCACACGCCCTCTTCCCCTGGATTATACGAGATTTTGACGTAAGACATGACGCTGGGCGCCCCGGCTTTGATGCAGATGATCTGGCAAGCCTTGATGATTTCCATGAGCTGGTCAAAATCCCCCTCGATGGTCGTTTCAAAAGGGCCTACATAGTAACTGAGACCGGTGTTCTTGATGTAATCGATGACCTCATCCACAACACGGATAATTTCCTCGCCCCGAACGTCGGGCAAGACCTGGATCGCCACACTGCAATTGACCATAGATTTTTCCTCCTTTTGACTGCATGCAACCATGTGAATCAATACGGACCCTCCGGATCGCTTCACGTCAAGGAATCCCATAAATTTAGAAAGACTCCATAAGCTTCAGGAAACTTATGGAGTCTTTAAACTCAAGCTCTCCCTACGCCAGCATTACCTGGATCAGGTTCAAGGGTTAAAAGCGATCATGCTTTCTCTCAGCCGGCCTGCAGACCAGCACCCCCATATTCAATTCTTTAAAAGTATATCGCTGTAGCCTTCGCTTGTCAAGCAGGGCGCCTTTGAAATCGACTTCGCCGGCGACCCTAAAAATCACTTGCTTTGATTTTCCAGCAGGATCTTGATCTCACCTAAAAGGACGGCCTCCTGGCTTGGGGCCGGTGGTGCCGCAGGCGCTGCTTCAACCGGCTTTTTCGCCTTTTGGATTATTTTGATCATCATGAAGATCGAGAATGCAATCAAAACAAAATCGATGATATTCTGGATGAATAGCCCGTACCGCAATTGCAGGGCCGGTATATCGCCTTGGGCCTCTTTCAAGGTCACGGCCAGGGCGCTGATATTGGTATTGCCAAGAAGCATACTGATCAGGGGCATTACGATATCGTTGACCAGGGAAGATACGATCTTGCCGAAAGCGCCGCCGATAATAACGGCAACGGCCAAGTCTAAAACATTACCTTTCATAGCGAAATCTTTAAATTCCTTCATCATGCTCATTGTGAACTCCTCCTTTGTCATTTAGCTTACCGTCTTTTTGGGGTTTCCGATCCGGGTTCGCTCCTGGAAATAGCCTCTGAAAGCATAGCTGGCTGGGATCATCATTGCATAGACATTGAAAGGTATGTAACCGATGCCTACACCCAGCATCGCAGCAGGCACCGCGCTGCAGATATTCCATGGCACAGAGGATGAGATCAGCATCGCTGTGCTGGCCAGTCCTAAGGCCAAATCCTCCCGTTCGCGGATTTCCTTCTTGTTGAACAATTTGCTGATGAGCTGTTCAGTCAGCATGACCGCAAACACCTGGGAGGCGGCAAAAGCACAGGTCGCCAAGGCAGCCATCGTCACCGCCACAGCGCGGCCGGCTTTTGCGGCCATACGGGCGATCCCCTCTTCCAGCTCTGCCAGCATGCCAGTCCCTGAGAAGATCCCCCCGTACATTGTCGAAACGATCAGGATAAACTCAGACTTGATCATTGAAATCACGCCGCCGCCGGACATGATCACCCGCAAAGGGCTGTCCGCTGTGAATTCATAACCCAGCAGGGCTTGCTTCAGCAATTGGAAAGGGGTTTGGTTCTGAAAGCGCCATGCGATGACTGCGGCCGCTGCGGAACTGAAGATAATCGCATTTTTAGCGCTGACCTTGAGAAGCATCAAAAATAAGACCAAAAATGCCGGCAGCAGGACCCAGCCGTTCATGATGAAATAACGGGTGATCTCGGAATTCAGAGAACTATCCAGCAGCTGCAAAGGCTGTGATATGGATAATGCCGCAAACACCAGGGATGTGATCGTATAGGGTAAGATATTGACCCGCAACAGATTCCTCACGTTTTTGTGGATCGAGCTATCGGTCATCACCGCAATCATGTTGGTCGTCGATGACATGGGAGAGCACTGGTCCCCTACAAAACAGCCGGATATGATCGCTCCTGCAGCGATCAACGGGTCCACACCGCCGCCCCTTGCCATGACAATCAAGGTCAGGCCGATGGTGCCTACCGAACCGAAAGAGGTCCCGAGTAAAAAGGATACGATCGAACATATCCAAAAACAGGCCAAAATAAAAAAACGAGGATTTATGAAACGTGCGCCAAAATAGATGATCATGGGGATGGTGCCGCTGGCCCGCCACATGGCGGTGATCACTCCGATCATCAAAAAAATAACGGCTGTTTTCAGCGGGATTTCCATGTTGCTCAACAGCATTCGAAGGATGTCCTTAAGGCTGGCTCCGGTTCGCCAAGCCAAAAAGCACAACAGCAGCAAGCCGCCTGTCAGGGGCAAAAGAATATTGATTCCAAAATAACTGCATAGGATCAGTGCCGCTACGATCAGCAGCAAACTACCTTTGACCAGCATATTCAATCTTCTTCCATGTTTGTTGTTGGAAAGACCGGCAGGTTGACTGCCGGTCTTTGATTTGATTTATTCCTGTGCGATGGATTTGAGTTCTTCCCGCAGTTCTTTGAGATATTCGATGGTGGCCTCCGTCCGTCGTATCGCCCACTTTACGGTAAATGCATTGATGCGGTACTCTTTGGAATCCGGCTCAAGACCTAGGAAATGCCGGTACTCTTCTCCGACACGGGTTTCTGTGTTTTTATAGAACTCCAGAAGATTTTTCTGTCGTTCGATATAGTTGTTCACCAACTCCAGCCCTCGTTTGGGATCGCCCTCGCCCAGGAAAAAGCATTTTAGGATTGGAGCCGATTTCAGGTTGGCATCCTCGATATCGCTGCTTAGCCAGGCATTCAGCGCTTCCTCCCCTTTGGGCGTCAGCGCATAGATTTTTTTATCGAGCACACGGGAAGGTTCGGTGCGAATGATCTCCACCATGCCGTCTTTGACCATTTTCTTTAATGTGATATAAATCTGACTTTGTTCTGCCCACCAGAAATAGCCAACGGACGTATCAAAGAGTTTTTTAAGTTCGTAGCCAGTCAGAGGTTTCATTTTGAGAAAGCCTAAAATACCATATTCCAACATATAGAAACACCTCCTTTATTGATCAGGGACCGGTATTGCTTTTGAATTCTGATGATCTCTTATAAAAATAATTATATCTTCAAATCTCATCTATCATTAAGTTAATGATAATCTCTATCCGTTATAAAGTCAATATACTCTTTATGTTTTTGTTTATAATTACACAGTGCTTGCAAATCAAATGCAATTACATTTCTTGATAAAAATAGGATAAACAATTTATACAAATATGTTGAAAAAGCGAATATCTAACGCTGTCTGCATTTGATACCCGCTTTTTTCGCGATTTATATTTTATTAATATTCATTCATTATATTGCATATTATGCGCCGTGGCTTTATTTCTTCTTTTTGCCTAAATAGGCGGCTTTTACAGCATCGTTTTCCAGAAGCTCACGGCCCGTGCCGCGCATCGTGATCCGGCCGGTTTCAAGAACATAGCCCTCATCAGCGATTTTCAAGGCTTGGTTGGCATTCTGCTCAACCAGAAGAATGGTGACGCCCTGCTTGTGAATCTCTTTGATGATCTCAAAAATCGATTTGACCACCAAAGGCGCCAAGCCCAAGGAAGGCTCGTCCATCATCAGCAGCTTAGGTTTTGACATCAAAGCTCTGCCTAAAGCCAGCATTTGCTGCTCGCCGCCAGACAGTGTGCCGGCCAGCTGCCAGGATCGCTCTTTGAGTCTCGGAAACAGATCATGAATGTGCTTCAGGTCCTCGGTCAGGTCGTCGTTCCGCAGATAAGCGCCAATCTTAAGGTTTTCCAAAACCGTTAGATTCGGAAATATTCGGCGTCCTTCCGGCACCAGTGAAACGCCTTTTTTCACGATCTCCTCGGTGGGCAGACGCTTGGTATCTGTTTCAGCCAGGATCTCGTCGTTTAAGCTGATTTTACCGGATTGCAGTTTGACCAAGCCCATAATCGTTCTTAAGGTGGTGCTCTTTCCTGCTCCGTTGGCCCCGATCAGCGTGACAATGGAATTGTTTTGGACTTCAAAGCTGATCCCTTTGACCGCTTGAATTCCGCCATAGGATACATATAAATCTTCGATCTTAAGCATCTTCTTCCACCCCCAGATAGGCTTCGATCACCTTTGGATTATTTTGGACTTGATCCGGGTTTCCTTCTGCGATCAACACTCCAAAATCTAGTACGTAGATACGGTCGGAAATCTCCATGACCAAATCCATATGATGCTCAATCATAAAGACGGTTAAATTGTACTCATTTTTGATTTCCCTGATAAACGCCGTTAGTTCATCCGTTTCCTGAGGATTCATGCCGGCTGCCGGTTCGTCCAGCAAAAGCAGTTCAGGCTCTGTGGCTAAAGCCCGGGCAATCTCCAAATGCCGCTGCTGACCGTAAGGCAAGGAAGATGCGATCTCGTTTTTCACGGATTGCAGTCCCAGACGGTTGATCAACAACTCGGTATCCGTATGCATTTGCTTTTCCATGCGCCGGGCATGGGGCAATTGCAGGGTTGCAGACATAAAATCCGCTTTAAAGCGCAGATGTTTCGCAATCAGAATGTTTTCATAGACCGTCAGATTCTTGAACAAACGTATGTTCTGAAAAGTACGGGCCACCCCTTTTTGGGTGATTTTGTCTGGAAGCAAACCGGTAATGCTTTCACCTTTCAGCAGCACATCTCCAGACGTCGGGGTGTAAACCCCGGTGATCACATTGAAAGCCGTTGTCTTGCCGGCGCCGTTGGGGCCGATCAGCGCAACGATCTCTCCTTGATTGACCTGAATGCTGAGATCATTGACTGCAACCACACCGCCGAATCGCATGGTGATGTTTTTGGTTTCCAATACGGGGACCATCGTTTTCAGCGCTTGGTTCATTTGGATCCACCTCCCTTGAGAGAAGGATCTTTTTTAATGAATCGCGCCCTTTGCCGCTTATACCAATTGCCCAGCAGTTCCCAAGACAATTCCTTGGTACCCATCAGGCCTTTGCTGAAGAAAAGCACAATGGCCATCAGAAGGATGGAGAAAACGACCATTCGAAAACCCGGGCGGAACATGGGAATATGATATCCGAACATAATCATGGGCTCATCAGCGATCCGCAGCCATTCTAAGCCTGCCGTGACAATGACCGATGAAATGATCGTCCCCGAGATACTGCCCATACCGCCCAGAACAATGATCAAAAGGAAATTGTAAGTCAGTGTGAACAGGAACTGTTTGGGATCGATGGTACCTAAAATCCCAGCCATCAAGGCGCCGCCCATTCCGGCCATAAAACCGCTGATGACAAAGGACAGCATTTTGTGTTTGAACAAGTTGATGCCCATGGCTTCCGCGGCGATTTCATCCTCACGGATCGCTTTGAAAGCCCGTCCATAAGTGGACTTGATCAGCAGGAACATAAAAACGGTGGTAACGATCGCCACCCCAACCGGCCACCATATTTCATCAAAGGAAGGTATATACTTGATGCCCAGGGGACCATTGGTCACCGTCTGAAGATTGGTGAAAGCGATCCGGATGATTTCGGAAAAGCCCAGCGTTGCGATGGCGAGATAGTCACCTCGAAGACGCAGAACCGGGAATCCGATCAGAAACGCCGCTATGGCAGATAAAAAGCCGCCTAAAATCATGGCTGGCAAGAATCCTATATGGATGTTGGCGATCAGCGGCCACATGGGCTGCAGATAAAACACCTCGGCGCGGACATCCACCGGCACTGTGAAGATGGCCACCGCATAAGCCCCGATGGCCATAAAACCAGCAGACCCTAATGAAAACATGCCTGTAAAGCCATTGATCAGATTCATGGATAAGCCCATGATCGCGTAAACCGCGCAAAGATTGATGATCCGTTTGCTGTAGAAGCTCATGTTTTCGTTGGCATAAATCAAAAGCGCAACGGATGCAGCTATGAGAATCAGATTCAAGACCACTCGTTTTTTATCGTATTGTTTTTTCATGATCACACCTTCTCCGTTGTTTTCTCGCCCATGATTCCGGTCGGTCTGATCAGCAGGACCAGGATCAATGCAACAAATGCGAAGGCATCGCGCCAACCGGTCAGCTGGCTGATAAAGGCTACCAATAAGACCTCGCCCATGCCCAGGATAAACCCGCCCAGCACAGCCCCTACCGGATTGCCGATACCGCCGATGACCGCGGCAATGAAGCATTTCAGGCCGGGCATAACACCCATCATCGGCTCGATCCGGATGTATTTGACGCCCCACATGATGGCGCCGATGGCAGCCAAACCGGAACCGATGGCAAAGGTGGCTGCAATGACCCGGTTGATCTTGATCCCCATGACCCGGGCCGTTTCGTAATCCTTGGAGACGGCACGCATGGCCATACCCAATTTGGTTCTATTAATGATATAAAGCAAAATGGCCAAGGCAGCCAGGGTGACCACAGGAGTCAGAAGCGAGACCCGCTGTACCGAGACGGGGCCGAACTGAACCGTGCTGGTCATATAAGTAAATTCGGGGAAAGATTTCGGTTTGCCGGAAAAAATATAGGTTGCCAGATTTTCAAGCAGAAACGAAACCCCGATGGCAGAAATCAACACAGAGGTCTTGGGGGCATCCCGCAGCGGCCGATAAGCAGCGGCTTCGATCAGCATACCCAGCACCGATGTGATCAGGATCACCACCACAATGGCGATATACCAAGGCAAATGGAACAAGGTGATACTAAAAAAGGCAAAATACATGGCCATCATGAAGATGTCCCCGTGGGCAAAGTTGATCAGCCGCAAAATGCCGTAAACCATGGTGTAGCCTACAGCAATCAGCGCGTAAAGACTGCCCAGTGAAATTCCGTTCGACAAGTGCTGAAAAAAAGTTGGAAAATCCATACAAATCTGCTCCCATCCAAACTTCGCATTCAAATGCTTTGTTTTGGTTAGATTTTGACCTACACTCAACATTCGCCAACCTAATCATATATATGAATCAGTCCGAAGGCTAAAATTATTTGCATAGTCATTCAATCATCGATATAAATCATAACGCAAGAGATGCCTGTACCTCCCCGACCAGGCAGGGAGGCACAGGCTTAAACATCTTTAAATATTTATTTAAGGGTAATGGTTTCCTTGAATACGAATTCGCCGTTCTTTACTTCCTTGATGGCTGCAATGTCTTTGTCAGCATCGCCGTCAGCAGTGATATCAAAGGTGCCGGTAATGCCTTCAAATCCAGCGGTGGAAGCCATGGCTTTCTGGATCGCCACAGGATCGGTGGAGCCGGCCCGTTCGATGGCGTCCAAAGTGAAAATGTAGGAATCGTAGCCCAGCGCGGTGACGGCTGCGATGGTCTTGTCAGGATATACTTTTTTGTATTCTTCGATGAATTTGGCAGCTTTATCGTTTAAGGGTGCTTGTTCATCGAAAAGGAAGGTTGAGAATACGGCGCCTTCCACATCTGCGCCGCCCACATCAATGAATTCGCCGGTTTCCCAAGTGTCGCCGCCGATGAAGGGTGCGGTAATGCCCAGTTTCTTGCCCTGCTTAACAACCTGGGCGCTTTCGGTGAAGTTGCCGGGTGCAAAAATAACATCCGGATTCTTTGCCTTGACGTTGGTCAGGATGCCGGAGAAATCGGAGTCGCCGGTGTTGTAGTTGGCGATCTCGACAATCGAATTGGCATCGCCGGTCAGGCGAATGAACTCATCTTTGAAGTAGCTGGCCAAACCGACGGAATAGTCATTGGAGACTTCCTGGATGATGGCAGCGGTTTTTGCGCCCAGTCTGGTGAAAGCGTAGTTTGCCATGATCTTGCCCTGGAAAGGATCGATGAAGCAAACACGGAAATACCAGTCATTGCCCTTGGTGACCATCATGTTGGTGCAGGAAGTGCCAACCGCCGTGATTTCGGCCTTTTTGATTACGTCGCCTGCAGCGATGGAATAACCGGATCCCCAGGAACCGATAATGGAAACAACGCCCTGGTCGATCAAACGTGAAACTGCGGTGGCAGATTCGGCTTTGTCGGATTTGTTGTCAACGATGATCAGTTCGACCTTCTTGCCTAAAACTTCAGGATGCATCTGGTTGGCGAGTTTGATACCCTCGACTTCCAGTTCTCCGCCAGCCGCGCTGCCGCCGGTCAGGGGCTCAAATACACCGATCTTGATTACATCATCGGCTGCTGCCGTTCCCGTGGTGGCAGCTTTGCTTCCGCATCCGGCCAACAGGCCGACGGAAAGCGTCATGCACAACAATACTGCTAAAATCTTTTTCATTCGTTTCTCCCCCAATACAATTTTTATGGACTGCCAGAGCATAAAATCAAATCTGGCCTGAGTCCGTCTCATGTATACTTCTGTGTATAGGCAAGAAACTTTCCAGGCCAGCTTTAATTTTGCTTAATGCAGTACAAACTGCTTGTATTATAGCATGTATTTATATATTTTTACAAGATTCATCAAAATTTATCATCAAAACTTAATAGCCCATTGATATAGGCATGATGAATGCTCCTTCGCAGTATTCCTTTAGGATTCTTTGTCGACCTGATGAAAATGCTTGAGATTGCCGATTTTCTGTCCCCTCTTCTGAAGCTCTTCGGTCACTTGCTCCATGGGCACTTCCTTGACAGCCATCAAAACCATTAAATGGTACATCAGATCGCAGATCTCGCCGGTCAGCTCCTGGGTGTCCTGGTTTTTTGCGGCAATGATCACCTCCGCGCACTCCTCGCCGCATTTTTTCAGAATCTTGTCCAAGCCTTTCTCAAAAAGGTAACAGGTGTAAGAACCTTCCTGAGGCTGCTGCTGCCGGGCTTTGATCACTTCAAATAATTCATTGAACACATCGCTCATCGTTGCACCCTCTCTTATTCGGCATGCCGCCGTTTATACAATTTTATTGAAGAAGCAGCTGTGGCTGCCGGTGTGGCAGGCAGGTCCGGTCTGTTCTACCCGGATCAGCAGGGTATCGCAGTCGCAATCTCCGGTGATTCCGATCACTTTCTGAAGATGGCCTGAGGTTTCACCTTTGTTCCAGAGGCCTTGCCTTGACCGGCTGTAAAACCAGGTGTACCCGGTTTCCAGGGTTTTTGTCAGGCTTTCAAGATTCATGTAGGCCAGCATCAGAACCTCCCCGGTCCCGTCTTCCACGATGATCGACGGAATCAGCTCGCCTTTTACAAAATAGGCTTCAAGGCCCAATGCTTTGATTTTTTCTTGCTCAAGCAACATGTTTCGTATCCTTTCCTATTGAACGGCTTGAGCTGCCGCCAAAGCCTCCCTTAAATCAAGGGTCCCTTTATAGATCGCTTTTCCGCAGATCGCCCCGTACAGCGACAAATCGCGAAGGTTGATGATATCCTGCAGACTGTGAATGCCGCCGCTGGCGATAATTTGACAGGAAACCGCCCCTTGGATGGCTTGCAGTTGTTCCAGGTTCGGTCCTGCCAAGGTGCCGTCTTTGGAAATATCCGTAAAGATCAAATACTTTATGCCGATGGATTCCATCTGCCGGGCCAGATTCAAATAATCTTGATCGCTTTCTTCCAGCCACCCCTCAACCTTGACCATTCCATTCATGGCATCGATGCCCACGGCGATCCGGTCGCCGTATTTTTCGGCAGCCTCTCTGACAAGCTGAGGGTTGCGAATAGCAGCCGTGCCCAGAACGATCCGCTGGATGCCCAAGGCCAAATAGGCTTCGATGGTTTCCATATCCCGGATACCGCCCCCCAATTCCACCTTGAGCTGGGTGTTCCTGACGATGTCCGCAAAAATCTTCTCATTGACCCGCTTGCCCAGCCTGGCGCCGTCCAGATCGACCATGTGCAGCCACTGCGCGCCGGCAGCTTGGAAGGACAGGGCGGTCTCCAAGGGATCTGCGGCAACCTGTTCGGCTGTCTTAAAATCCCCTTGGGACAATCGGACGCATTGTCCGTTTTGTATATCGATCGCCGGTAAAATAATCATGCCAAAACTCCTTTTGTCGATAAGGCTTCGCCTGAGCTATTCTTCATGACCGCCCCGCTCAGCGCGTGCCCCACGGCTTTAAAAATCGCCTCGCAGCCATGATGGTCGTTTTCACCATATAAAAGGTTGATATGCAAGGTGATGCCCGCATTGAAAGCAAGGGCTTGGAAAAATTCCCTGGTTAGACAGGTTTCAAAATCGCCGATCCGTTCATTGCGGAAGGCTGCATTGAAATGCAGAAACGGTCTGCCGCTTACGTCCACGGCCGCCATGGCCAGAGCGTCATCCATGGGCAGCCAAAAGCTGCCGTAACGGCACAGTCCGCTTTTATCCGCTAAAGCCAAGCCCAGCGCTTTCCCAAGGACGATCCCGCAATCCTCCACCGTATGATGTCCGTCCACCTGGAGATCGCCTTCAGCTTTCAATGTCAGATCGAAACCGCCATGGACCGCCCATGAAATCAGCATATGGTCAAAAAAACCGATGCCGGTGCTGACGTCTGCGCAGCCGGTGCCATCCAGCGCCAACCAGGCCTGGATCGATGTTTCCTTGGTGTTGCGTTCCAGCTTTCCTTCTCTCATAGCTTTCCCTCCCCATATTGGCTTAAAGCTTGGATCAGCGCCTGGTTTTCCTCAGGGCTGCCTGCGGTGATCCGCATAAATCTCGGAAAGCAGCGGACCAGGATCCCTTGCTGTTTCAGCATTTCATAAACCTCGGCGTTTTCGCGGAAATGAACAAGCACAAAGTTGGTTTTTGGCTTCAGCAAATAGTCAATTTGCAAACCCGGATTAAGGCGGCTGTTTTTCAGTTCCAGCATCTGCGTATACAGATCATCCCGGGATGCCAGGATCTTGGCCAGCCCTTGTTTCAGGCATTGGGGATGCCGCAGCAGCACCGCAGCGGCCGCCTGGGTCAGGCTATTGACATTATAGGGGGATTTCAGGCTGCGGATGGCCGTCGTGATCATCGGGCCGGCGACGGCAAAGCCCAATCGCACGGCTGCAGCGCCGAAGGCTTTCGAACAGGTCCTGAGAACCAGCAGCTGCGGGTATTCTTCCACCAAGTCCAAAATCGATTGATCCCAAAAGTCCATATAGGCTTCATCCGCAATCAGCAAGGTATCCGGCAAGCGGTCCAAAATACGGATCATATCTTCACGGTCCATGCCCTGGGATGTGGGATTGCAAGGGTTGGAGAACAGGATGCCGCGGCAGTTGCTGCGAAGGGCGGTCTCAATGAGGTCCTCCACATCGATGGCGTAATCCTCCGATTTTTGGACGCTCACAACCTCCAGCTCCGCCACATGGGCGTAGAATGCGTACATTGAAAAATCAGGGTCGGTCAGCAGCAGCTTGTCGCCCTTTTGGAAAAGGCCGCCAACGATTACGCTGATCAGCTCGTCCGAGCCGTTGCCGGCAGTGACATGCTCCGGCTTCAGGCGGTGATAACCTGCAAAGGCTGTGATGCATTCCGTGGCCAGCGGATCCGGATAACGGTTAAAGGCCACTTCGCTCATGGCTGCTTTCATTTCATCTAAAATATGATCCGGTATTGTTAGGAAGGATTCGTTGGCATCCAGACGTACCGTGTAATCACCGGTACCGGGTTCATAAGGGGTCAGCTTTCTGACCTTTTCGTTTAGGCTATACGTCAATGTGGTGCTCCTTTCTGGCTCAGCATCCCCGTACGAGGATGGCGTTGGCATGGGCCGTCAGGCCTTCCTGCTTGGCTAAAGTTACGATATGCGGCCCTGCTTCTTTCAAAGCCGCTTCCGTGTAATAAATAAAACTGGAGCGTTTAACAAAACTTTCAACCGACAGCGGCGAAAAAAAGCGGGCGGTAAAACTGGTCGGCAAAACGTGATTCGGGCCGGCGAAATAATCCCCAAGGGATTCCGGGGCAAAGTTGCCCAGAAAAACCGAACCGGCGTTGCTGAGCCTGCCGATGGATTCCAAAGGATTGGCGATCATGGCTTCCAGATGCTCCGGCGCCAGTTCGTTGGCTAGGCGGATCCCTTCTTCCAAATCCCTGGTTATAAAGACTGCGCCATAATCCTGGAGGGATCGTTCGATGATTTCCCGGCGGTCCAGGCAGATCAGCTGTCGTTCGATTTCCATCAGGACCTGCCCCGCCAAGTCTTTGGAGCTGGTCACCAGCATGGCGGAAGCCATGGGGTCATGTTCCGCCTGTGACATGAGATCGGCCGCAATGTAAGCCGGATTGGCGGTATCATCGGCTAAAATCAGGATCTCGCTGGGTCCGGCAATCATATCGATGTCCACAGTGCCGTAAAGCAGCTTTTTGGCAGTGGCTACAAAGACATTGCCGGGTCCCACGATTTTGTCCACCCGGGGAATGGTTTCGGTCCCATAGGCCAGAGCGGCAACCGCCTGGGCACCGCCCACCAGAAAGACACGATCGACCCCGGCTAAAACCGCGGCAGCCAGCACCGATTCGTTGGCCAAACCGTCTTTTTGCGGCGGGGTCACCATGATGATCTCCCTGACGCCGGCAATTTTCGCCGGGATGGCATTCATTAGAACGGTGGAAGGATAGGCGGCCCGGCCCCCGGGAACATAAATGCCCACCCGCTCCAAGCCGCGAACCCGCTGTCCCAGGATCACACCGTTTTCTTTGGCGTCGATGAAGCTCTGCCGCTTCTGACGCTGATGGAATTCCTCGATGTTCTTCTTCGCCAGCTCCATTGCCTGCAACAGTTCGGCGGGCAGATCCGCCAAAGCTTGATCCAGAACCTCTCTGGGCACTTCACGGACCAGGGGCAGGCAACCGTCAAACTCTAAGGTAAAACGGTCCACCGCGGCATCGCCGTCGGTCTGCACCTCTTGAAGGATCCGGCTAACGGTGGCGATCACCTGCCGGTCGGTTTCCTGGCAGCGCTGCTTTAGAGCTCGGATGAATTCGTATTCCTTGATCCCATCGGTTTTGATCATCTTCATGGCCTACTTCACTCCCTTCAATGCCAGCTCCAGGCGGTTGAGGAAACTTTGGATCTCCTCTTTGCGCATTTTCATGCTGGCGATGTTCACGATCAGACGGGCCGACAAGTGGGCAATGACTTCTTTTTCTTCTAAGCCGTTGGCCTTAAGGGTGCTGCCGGTTTCCACAATATCCACAATGCCGTCTGCCAGATTCAGCAGGGGTGCCAATTCCACAGAACCTTCGATTTTAACAATGTCCACGTCCATGCCCTTTGCTTCAAAATAATTGCGGGCAATGTTGGGATATTTGGTGGCGATGGTCTTCGCCGCAAACCCTTTATAAAAATCTCTTTCTTTATAGGTTGCCAGCACCATGCGGCATTTGCCGAAGCCCAGATCCATCACTTCAAACAAGGACTGGCCGGATTCCATGATGGTGTCCTTGCCGACGATCCCGATATCGCATACCCCGTGTTCCACGTAAGTGATGATATCCGGTGCCTTGGCCAGGACCATTTCCAGCTTGCCGCCGTCGATGGGGATAATCAGTTTGCGGCCCTTGTCCGCCGCGCTGGAACAATCCATGCCCATGAATTCCAGCAAATCTAAAGTCTTTTGTTCTAAGCGGCCTTTGGCCACCGCAATTCTCAAAGGTTTCATCCGCGAGCGCCTCCTGCCGTTTCAACGTTGATGATTTCGATGGTTTGTCCCACCACATGGACCTTGGGGATTCCCTTGTTGACGGCATAGGCCAAACAGGCTTCTTTGCTGCCCAGCAAGGCATTTTCCACGATCATTCCCGGCTGCTGCCGCAAGGTCTGGGCATATTGCAGGCACAGGACCTCATATCCGGGCTCTCCATAAACAAGGATCTGGGGCAAGGTCATAGCTTCCTGCAGGTTTTGGGTCAGGCGAAGCTTGGTCAGCGTATCCACGTTGATGCCAAAGCCAATGGCCGGCATGGGATCGCCGAAACGGCTGAGCAATTGGTCGTAACGGCCGCCGGATAATACCGCTTCGCCGGTTCCCTGGATATAACCCTGGAAAATGACGCCTGTATAATAATTGTTGTCATTAACAAAACCAAGGTCAAGCATCACGGATTTTTTTAAGCCCATCTGGATCAGGGAATAATAGATCCAGCGAAGATTATCCAGAATCTTCTTGGTTTCCGCGTCTTCAAAGATCTCGCCGGCAGCGTCAAAGACTTCGGCGCCGCCAAAAAGCCTGGGCAGCAGCTTCAAAGCTGCCGCGGTTTCCCCCTGGCCCAAGGTATCCAGCAGGTCGTTGAGGGCAGCGTAATTCTTGGCGCCGATCAGCAGTCGGATCTGCTCTTTTTGGCTGTCATCCGCTTCAAGACGGCTAATCAGAGCTTCAAAGAAGCCGCAGTGTCCGATCTCGATGCGATACTCCTGTTGACAGCAGCTTTCCAAGGCCTCTGTGGCCATGGCAATCACTTCCAGATCCGTTTTGGCGGTGTTGGCGCCGATGAGTTCCACACCCATCTGGGAGGTCTCTGTGCTTTTGCCGCTGTACATTCCCTTCTGGCGGTATACCCGCTGATTATAGAACAGCCGGATGGGCCGGAAGCTTTTTTTCAGTCGCGTGGAGACCATGCGGGCGATGGGGGCCGTGGAGTCCGGGCGCAGCACCAGGATCCGCCCCTCGTTGTCGATCAGCTTGAACATATTCTCGCTGCCGGGATTGCAGACGCCGGCTTGAAATACATCCAGGAATTCGATGCCGGGGGTCACCACTTCATTGTAGCCATATCCGGTATAAACCTGGCGCAGCCTGGCCTCGATCCAGCGCTTTGCCTCGCATTCTTCCAGCAGGATATCTTTGGTGCCTTTCGGCGTAATCAATTGATAGGTCGTCATAACGTTCAAATCCTCCCATTAACCCTTGGTTTCAAATCCTTTATCGCTTTATCTAGCTAAAGAATTAAAGCATATGGATATATTACCTGCGGAGATCTCTTTTGTCAAGACAGCTTTTTTCGAATGAATATACTTTTTTCCATCCCCAGCGCCATTTTCATCAGGAATCATCCGTGATATGATGATTGTGTAAAAATGCGCTTCAGGAGGTTTATCATGAATCTGATCCCCATGGATATCCATGCCCACAGCCAGCATTCCATGGATGGCGAACATCCGGTGGCGGATATGTGCGCCGCCGCCGCCAAATTGGGCATTGGCGTCTTTGCCATAACAGACCATTGTGAAATCAACGATTTTGAAAGGCTGGATACTGCCGCGACGCTGGCCAGCTCTTTCAAAGATACAGAAAAAGCGAAAGCCCTTTATGCAGGTAAAATGGAGATCCTGACCGGCCTCGAGCTGGGCCAGCCTCTCCATGATATGGCGCGGACTCAGTCCGTACTCTCCCAATATGCCTTTGATTTTATCCTGGGTTCGGTCCATATCGTCAAGGACCGTGAAGATTTTTACTGCATGGATTACGATTCGGATGCACTGAATATCGAATTCGAGCTGGAGGCATATTTCAATGAGCTTCTGGAAACCATACGCTGGGGCGGCTTCGACAGCGCAGCCCACCTTTCCTATCCTTTCCGGTATGTGCAGCGCCATTACAAACGGCCCTTCAAAATAAGCCATTGGGACGACCATTTTGAAGCCGTGGTCCAGCTTCTGGCTGAGAAAGGCATGGCGCTGGAATTGAATACCTCAGGATTGCGCGACACACCGCCCTACACCATGCCGGATGTGCGCTGGATCCGCCGCTATCGCGAATTGGGCGGCGAATCGCTGACCATCGGTTCCGATGCCCATGTACCTCAAGCCGTCGGCGCCGGGATCCGGCAAGCCGTGCAGATGGCCCGCCAAAGCGGCTTCGATTATCTCTGCTACTACAAAGCCCGTAAGCCCCATTATCTTTCCATCAAAGAATCATCCTCATAGATAGTTTAACTGTTTTTGATATAAAAGCATATAAAATTTCGAGGCTCATCCATCGGTTTTCGAAACAACTTGTAAAATTGACCCTGCCCTTGGGCAGCAAAAAGGCTGCGTTTCAATCAAGAAACGCAGCCTTTATTGTTGCAGCTGTCTGAGTAAATTTAGCTGTCGCTATCGGAAAGACCTTTGGACGCCAGGTATTCCTGATAGGTCATGTCGTAATTCTTCATGCCCTCCGGCGTCAGCTCGATAATACGGTTGGCGATGGTCTGGATGAATTCATGGTCATGGGAGGTAAACAGCACGATGCCCTTGAATTCAATGAGACCGTCGTTGACGGCCGTAATGGATTCCAGATCCAGATGGTTTGTGGGTTGGTCCAAAACAAGCACGTTGGACCCCCTCAGCATCATGCGGGAGAGCATGCAGCGGACCTTCTCACCACCGGACAATACTTTCACCGGCTTGAAGACATCGTCTCCTGAGAACAGCATACGGCCAAGAAATCCCCTCAGATAGGTTTCACTGGGATCTTGGGAGAATTGCCGCATCCATTCCACAAGATTGTTGTCGTTGTCGTTAAAGAATTCAGAGTTGTCTTTGGGAAAATAGGACTGGCTGGTACTGACGCCCCATCGGAAGCTGCCTGCATCAGGCTTCATTTCTTCCATGAGGATTTTGAATAATGCGGTGATCGCGTTTTCATTTTCACTGACAAAGGCGATCTTGTCCCCTTTATTGACACGGAACGTAATGTTGTTCAAGACCTGGACACCTTCCATGGTCTTGCTGATTTCTTCGATGGTGAGGATCTCCTTGCCGGGTTCCCGATCCATGGTGAAGCCGCAGAAGGGGTAACGGCGGGAGGATGCGGGCATTTCATCCACACTGAGCTTGTCCAAGAGCTTTTTGCGGGAGGTCGCCTGCTTGGATTTGGATTTGTTGGCAGAGAAACGGGCGATAAAGGCCTGAAGTTCCTTGGCTTTATCTTCGTTTTTCTTGTTTTGGTCTTTGAGCATGCGTTGGATCATCTGGCTGGATTCATACCAAAATTCGTAGTTGCCCACATAGAGCTTGATCTTATTGAAATCGATATCCACGATGTGGGTGCAGACCACGTTGAGGAAATGACGGTCATGGGATACAACGATCACCGTACCTTCATAATCCAGCAAAAAGTCCTCCAACCAGTTAACGGCCGCGATGTCCAAATGGTTGGTGGGTTCATCCAGGAGAATGATTTCGGGTTTGCCGAACAAAGCCTGGGCCAGCAGGACCTTGACCTTTTGATCGCCCTTGAGGCCGGCCATTTGCGCCTCCAGAAGATCGATGGGCAATCCAAGGCCTTGGATAAGACGTCCGGCGTCGCTGTCTGCTTCCCAACCGTTCAATTCGGCAAATTCACCTTCCAGATTGGCGACCATCAATCCGTCTTCATCATTGAAATCCGCTTTTGCGTACAACTCTTCTTTGAGTTGGATGATCTCATAGAGGCGGGGATTTCCCTGGATGATGGTATCCAAGACAGAAAACTCATCATAGGCATAATGGTCCTGTTTAAGAACCGACATTCGGGTATGCTCTCCGATGCTCACTTCGCCGGTGGTGGATTCAAGTTCGCCGGAAAGGATCCGCAAAAAAGTGGATTTTCCGGCTCCATTGGCGCCGATCACACCGTAACAGTTGCCCGGTGTAAATTTTAGGTTAACATTGGAAAAAAGGTTGGAGCCGTCAAAATTCAGGCTCAGATTGGATACGGTTATCATGCTGATTAAATTCCTCCAAAAATCGTGGTCACATTCATGCATTTGGTTCATGACAAGGCCGCTGCGGCCCTTCACCAAAAAAAGCTGCGCAAAGACGCAGCTTCTTTGAATACTATATTATAGGATACCATACTTTTCAATGGAATGGTAGTGTTTTTATAGTTCAGTTTTCCATAAACCATGAAGATTACAGTAAGCAAAAGCAGCCACAGCCTCATCATCCGCCAAGGCAAAGGTTGCGGCGGGTTTCATGCCGGGATCCAGCTTCTTGCGCTGACCGCCGTTCTTAGTCTGCAGATAGATCCACATGATGTAATGTTCCTCCGTCATGGGATGCTCAACGCTGCCGACGACCACCGTGACTTTGTTGCTGTCCACCGAGACAACAGGCAAGTGCTTTTCCTTGGAGGCCTCGACGGTATTGGCGACCAATTCTTCCATTGGCTCACCGCAGCAGACCAGTTCACCGACGCCGCTGTTAATCAATCCCACCAGATTGCCGCATTTCCTGCAAATAAAAAACTTGTGTTCCTTATCCATTTGAAGCCCTCTCTTTCTTTTGGTTGATTTATGAACGAAGCGTCCTTCTATTTAGGAATGTAACCTATTTATATCATATACTAAAGCAGGTCTTGTTTCAAGCATGCTTCTTTTCGATGGAGCGGCGGACCGGTCAGTTCAATGATTTGTTCCCCCAGATAAGCGGCTTCGGCCGCGTCATGGGTCACAAATACGATCAAAGCATGGCGCCCAAGGGGCTTGAACTGATCCATGATTTTTTTCTTTGTATCAGGATCTAATCCTTTAAAGGGTTCATCCAGCAAATACACATCCCCGCCGTAGGCGATGGCTCTTGCCAAAGCAACCCGTCGCTGCATACCGCCGCTCAGGTCATGGACCTGCTTATCCGCCGCCTCCAGGATTCCCAATCGATCCATCAAGGGATCCGGATCAACGTCTTTGTTCACGATGGCAATGTTCCGACGGGCCGACAAGGACGGCAGCAGCCGGTCCTCCTGAAAGACCATGGCGATCTTCAGCGGGGCACCGTCTGACTTTTGGGAGGCCGTCCCTCGTATTTCACCATGATCCGGCTGTTCCAAGCCTGCCATAAGCCGAAGCAGGGTCGTCTTGCCGCAGCCGGAAGGCCCTTGCAGACATACGATGCCTTTGTCCGGCAGACTCAAGGTGAAATCCTGCAGAATGATCTGATGGCCATATGCTTTGCTGACTTTAATGAGCTCAATACCCAAGCTGCCCTGCTCCTTTCGCTTCAATCCCTGGATTTTGGTCGATTAGGTCATGATCGTCTTCTAGAGTCTGGCGGCCGTCCAATGGATCAGCCAAAGGACACCCCTTTCGATGATCAGGCTCAGGACGATCACCACGAGGGTCCATGCAAAAAGATCCGGAGTTTCCAGGTAGATTTTGGCCTCATACAAGGCTTGGCCCACAGATCCCTTGGGGGTGCCCAGAACCTCCGCGGCAATGCCGGATTTCCAGGCAAAACCAATGCCTGTGGTGATGGCAGAAATAAAATGCGGCATCACCGCCGGGATATAGACATAGCGGATGATCTTCCAGCGGCTGAAATGGTACATCCGACCCATTTCCAAAAGATCCCGGTCTGTGGTGCGGATGCCTTGGGAAAGGTTGCCCCAGACCAGCGGCAAGACCATAAGGAATGAGACAAAGGTCACCACCCCTTCCGAGTTCAGCCACACCAAGGCTAAAATGATGAAGGAGGCTACAGGGGTGGCCTTGATCATGCCCACCAAGGGTGCGAACAAACGTTTGAAAAAGGGAACCGTTTCCGTGAGCACAGAAAGCAGGATCCCGGCGGCCACAGCGAGCAAAAAGCCGGCCATGATCCGCCCCATGGATGCCAATACGGTGACGTAAAAGGGCTTGGAACTTAACAGCACCGCAAGACGCCCAAAAACGACCTGGGGCGAAGGAATCAGCAGCTCCTGCCCCACCGAAAGGCTGGCAATCCCCCAGGTCATGATCCAGAATATGACAACCAGCAGCCCATGGCTCTTCTTCCAAAGACGGGCCCATAGGGAAGCCTGGGGCTTCCCTATGCCGACCTGCTGATTGGGTTGATTTGATTGATTTGGTTGATTTGGTTGATTTGGTTGATTTTGATTCACTGATTTATCGGACGTAGTAGAAATCCTCATTGGGCATTTGGCCCCCTACTGATTTAGGATTCGCCTTGGCGACAACCTCCAGGTAATTGGATGCCGCGGTCTTCATCTGCGTTCCTTCCAAGTATACCATATTGCATGCAGGAATGGCTGCCTTTGCAATCGCTGCCGGCATGATGTCGTACTTCTCGATCAAAGCGGAGGCTTCATCAAGTTTTAGGTTGGTGAACTCCGTGGATAGCCTAAGTTCTTCCATGAAGGTCTGGACCGCAGCCTCATTGTTTTCCAGGAAGGCTGCGCTGACGATGGTGGCTGTCATGGCCAGGGGTTTTTCGGAGCCCACAACGTTTTCCCATTCTTTGGTCAGATCCAGGGCAACGCGGATGTCCGGATTCTTAGCAACCACGGAAGTCACGAAAGGCTGGGGCAGCACCGCGATATCCACTTCACCGCTGGCCAGCAGCGTCGCCAACTCCGTATGTTCGGCTTTATATTCTACGGTCAGGTCTTTGGCAGGATCCAGGCCGTTTTGTTCCAAGAGATAATTCAGCACATACTCCGGCGTGGAACCCTGGCCAGTGGAGAATACGGTCTTGCCTTTGAGGTCTGCCATGGTTTTGATCTCATTGCCGCCTCTCTCCAGGACATACATCACACCTAAGGTATTGATGCTGAGGATCTTGACCTTTCCTTCGGTTTTGGCGTAAAGCGTCGCCGCCAAATTGGTCGGGACGCAGATCAAATCGGCTGCACCGGAGGTCAGCTGAGCCACCGCCTCGTCCGGGGCCCCTAAAATACTGAATTGATAATCGTTTTTGGCAAGGCCCTTTTCCTGATTATCCATCATCTGGACCATGGTCATGCCGGTAGGCCCTTTTAGAGTTGCTATGCGAAGGGTGGTTTTTTCTGCAGGCGTTTCCGTCGCTGCGGGGGGCGTTGAGGAAGCTGCGTCGGCGGCGCCTTTTGATCCGCAGCCTGCAAAGAGGGACATCAGCAAAACAATCAACAAAAGAACTCCGAGTTTTCTAAGCATCGTGGTTTTCAAGTTACATCGCTCCAATCATTTTTTGTGGTTTAATTTTGTTTTTTTCGAGGCAAGATGATCGAATTCTTGCTCAAGGTTTCCGGCATATTGATCGTAATGGTCTTGCCGCTGCGCTTGATGATGCCGTTGGCTTCCAGTTCATCCAACGCGCGGTAAAAAGAGGCCCGGCTGATGTTGAGGGATGTGGCTAGCTCGCCCACCTTCATCGGAAGAACCAGGGTTTGGCTGCCGGTCCGATTGAACCGATCCCCGAGATACATCAGGATCCGGTCTTCAACGCTGCCTCCGGCAAGGGTCTGTATCTTCTGATTTAAGAAGAGGATCCGCTCGGCCAAAAATGCAAGGTAATTCCTAAGAATGATTGGGCTTTGGGAAAGCATCAGTTCTAAAAGCCCGGTGTGGATGATCAAAACTTTGGTCTTGCCTCTGGCATGGATACGGGTCGGCTGCGCACCGACCCGGCTAAAGATCCCTGTTGCCCGAAATACGCCGGCCGATTCCACAATGTTGAGAATGATCTCTTTACCGTTCTCCCCCTCGCTGGTAATCACCACATGGCCTGAAAGCACCAGTCCCAGGCTTTCACCTTCGAGGATCCCATTGTTTTGGTAGGTAAGGATCTCCGCCTGCTCCTCAAGCATCTGCATCACCGACTGAATCTCAGTTTCGGCCTGCATAGCCTCCTTGGCGTCCGGCGGCGGCCCTTTTCCTTCGAAAGGATCAAAAAGCACACTTCGTCGGATGATCGGCAAAGCGGCCGCAAATTCTTTCACCGCGATCATGGCTTCCCCCTTTATGTCTTATTTAAGACAAGTTTCAATTTATTCTAAGCTATGGGTTTGATTTTGTCAACGGGATATCAACAGGGACGGGGGCTTTGTGCGTTTCTCGCACAAAGCCCCCGTCCCTCCAAACAAAAAACTGCAGCGCCATGGCGCTGCAGTTTCCGCTTTTTCCAATCAAATGATCTGCTTATTGTCCTTCAGGATGACGTCGTGGTATCCGCCTTCGACGATGCTGGTGGAAGACACCAGGGTCAGCTTGGAATTCCTCTGCAATTCGGGAATGCTCAGAACACCGCAATTGCACATGGTCGAACGCACTTTGTTCAGGGAAAGGGTCACATTGTCCTTCAAGGAGCCGGCGTAAGGTACGTAGGAATCAACGCCTTCTTCGAAGGACAGCTTGCCGTCGCCGCCCATATCATACCGCTGCCAGTTCCGAGCCCGGTTGGAGCCTTCGCCCCAGTATTCCTTCATATAGCTGCCGTTGATGACGACTTTGTTGGTGGGGCTTTCATCGAAACGGGAGAAATAGCGTCCAAGCATCAGGAAATCAGCGCCCATAGCCAAGGCCAAGGTCATATGATAGTCGTGGACGATTCCGCCGTCGGAGCATATGGGGATATAAATGCCGGTTTCCGCAAAATACTCATTGCGGGCCTGGGTCACATCGATGATGGCGGTTGCCTGGCCGCGACCGATACCTTTTTGTTCCCGGGTGATGCAGATGGACCCGCCGCCGATGCCAACCTTGACAAAGTCAGCCCCTGCTTTGGCCAGGAACATAAAGCCTTCCCGGTCCACCACGTTGCCGGCGCCCACCTTCACCTCGTCGCCAAAATTTTGACGGATATAATCGATGGTGATCTTCTGCCATTCGGTGAAGCCCTCGGATGAGTCGATGCAAAGTACGTCCGCCCCGGCTTCCACCAGCGCAGGGACCCGGGCTGCATAATCCCGTGTGTTGATGCCGGCGCCCACCATGTACCGTTTGTTCTTATCCAGAAGTTCGCTGGCATTTTCTTTGTGGGAGTCATAATCCTTGCGGAAAACCATGTACTTCAGTCTTTGATCCTTGTCCACCAAGGGCAGGGTGTTTAATTTATGCTCCCAAATGATGTCATTGGCTTCACTGAGGGTCGTGGTTTCCGGCGCCCACACCAAATCCTCAAATTTGGTCATGAATTCGTATACCTTGGTTTCCAGCGGCATTCTGCTGGGACGATAATCACGGCTGGTCACAATACCCGCCAGCTTGCCGTTGGCCGTCCCGTCGGTGGTCACCGCAACGGTGGAATGGCCTGTCTTTATTTTCAGCGCCACAATATCGGCCAAGGTGCTGTCCGGCGTGATGTTGGAGTCACTGGGGACAAACCCCGCCTTATAAGTCTTGACCCGGGCCACCATTTGGGCCTGGGTTTCGATGGGCTGAGAGCCGAAAATAAAGGAAAGGCCGCCCTCTTTGGCCAAAGCAATCGCCATCTTGTCATCAGAGACGGATTGCATAATCGCTGAGACCAGCGGAATGTTCATGATGATCGGAGACTTCTCGCCTTTTCTGAATTTGACGACAGACGTCTGTAAATTAACATTGGCGGGCATGCATTGTGCAGAAGAATACCCCGGCACCAATAAATACTCTCCAAATGTACGTGATGGTTCATCAAAAAATATGGCCATGCTCATCCTCCTTTGCAAATGATTTTCTAAGTATATTACCACAGCGACCCTATAAAGTCACGCAGAAATCTTGTTTATTTTATATTCTTCTGCAGCAGCGCTATAGCGCATTGATCCAGCGTGCCCCATTGGACTTCAGAATGTAAAGCAACACAAAATCCAAAAATCCGGTCAGCAGGGTCACATTCCATAAAAAAGCCAGGGCTGACAGGGGAATCCTCAGGTATACCAGCAAAATCATCACACCGACAGGAAGTGCTATGCTGAGCATCCCCACAACCAGCGCCATCAACACCGCCATGCTCTGCTTGATCACCACCGTTTCCGTGGTCCACTGGAAATTAGGATTTTTCAAATTAATGATCAAACCCGTCAAAGCGATGAACACCCCGTAGGCAGCAGGCATAAGAAAAAGCAGCAAAATCTCAAAAGGACCAGGCTTCAGCGCATAGGTCAGGGAAAGGCCGCAGATCAAAACCGCAGGCAGCTGGATCGTCAGATTCACCGCGACCTTGCTCATGAGGATGGTGAAAGGCTCCGCAGGGATCGATTTCATGATCCATAAACTTTTGCCTTCCAAAGAAATGGCGCAGTCTGTGGTGCAGGCCAGCACCATGAAACCAGCCGCCACCATGGGCGCAAAGGTCCGAATCGTTTCCACACCCCCCGGCAGTTCCAGCAGCCGGGCAGTCCTTTCCTGCCCGAAAAAAGCAAAGCTGATGCAAAACAGGATGCCCAACACGGTGCCCATGGAGGTGTTCAGCACGTAAAGGGGCGACGCGCCATAACGCAAAATCTCCTTTCGATAGAGCGCCCAAAAGGGCGTGCCGGTTTTCAGGGATTGCAGCCGATAATCGGCCGTTTTGGGCTGCGCTGTCATTCGGGCATTCAAGGCCAGAAAATGCTTTCGCAGCAGTAGGACCAGTCCCGTAAAGACTAAAATCGAAACGCCGATAAAAAGCGAGGCTGCCATCCAATCGCCGCGGCAAACCCCGCGCATGTACAGGATGGCCAGGGGATAGACCGATCCCAAGGCACCCATGATCACATCGCTGACCGTTTTAAAATCAATGGCCATTTCCTCGGCGCCGCTGGAAAACGCAAGGATCCCGATCACCAATAAAAACGAAGTCACAAGCGTGACGGCATTGCGATGCTTAAAGCGGGATGAAATCATCGAGATTCCAATCCCCAGACCGGCGGCGGCAACGATGGGCACCAGCGGCACAAATAAAAGTGTCACCGGGAACAAGACATAAAAGGACGTCAGGGGCTCCCCTTCCATAATGTATACGATTCCTGCGGGAATCATGATGATCAGCGTATAAAACACATTCAGCAGATACAGCAGCAGGATCCTGCTGGCGATCACCGTTTCCACCGGAATCGGCAAGGACATGATCTGCTCATAGTCCTTAAATCCCAGAAGGACCCCATGGGTTTTATAAACGGTTGTGAAAAAAGTTGCCAGGCTGGCCGCCGCCATCATCCATCCCGGAACATACTCCATGGAGGATATCATGCCGAATTTTTTTAGCTGACTCGCCAGCAAATAGCTGTACATGAAGAACATCCCCATGATCGTCAGAAAGACCAGCAGCATCAAGCCGCTGAGCAGCAGCTTTTTGATGCGGACCTTCCGGTCCCTGGTATGAAACGCGATATTGATATCAAAAAATCCAAGAAGTTGGATCCTCAGCAATCGCCATAAATCATTCATGCTTGATCAGCTCCAAAAACAGCGATTCCAGGCTTTGATCCCCTCTGACCTCGTCGATCCCGCCGCAGGCCACCAGCTTTCCCTTTTGAATGATTGCTATTTTATTGCAAAGCTTTTCGGCCACCTCCAGAACATGGGTGGAAAAGAAAATGGCGTTGCCTTGGGCGCAGAGGGTTTGCATGAGGGTTTTCAGGGCAAAGGCCGCTTTGGGATCCAGCCCCACAAAGGGTTCGTCCAGCACCAACAGCTTGGGCTCATGGATCAGTGCGCTGATAATGGCCAGCTTTTGCTTCATGCCATGGGAATAGGCGGAGATCAAGTCCCCCAGGTCCCGGGTCAATTCGAAAAGATCCGAAAAATGCTGAATCCTTTCCTCCCGCTGAGATTTAGGGATCCTGAAAATATCGCCGATAAAATTCAGGTATTGGATCCCTGTCAAATGCTCATAAAGATCCGGATTGTCCGGAATATAAGCGATCATGGACTTGCAGAGGACCGGTTCCTTTTTGAGGTCTGTCCCGTTGATCAGGATCTCTCCCTCCTCAAAATCCAGCACCCCGGTCATTGCTTTGATGGTGGTGGTTTTCCCGGCCCCGTTGTGCCCGATAAAACCGAAAATATCGCCGGCCTTGACTTCAAGGCTCAGGCCGTCCACCGCTTTTTTGCCCCCGTGGTAGGTTTTTGAAAGATTTGTGATCTGAAGCATATTCCACCTCGCAAAAACCGGCAGAATTCCCTCTGCCGGTTGTAATCTCTGAGTTATTGTTGACGAAAATTGATTTTGTTATCCGCGATGGAATCGATGATGGCAAGGGATTCCACCCGGACGCCCATGCTGCGGACCAGTTCGCCGCCCTGCTGGAAACCTTTTTCAATAATGATGCCGCAGCCTGCCAGTTGGGCGCCGGACTGCTTCACAATGTCCACCATTCCCAGCAAAGCCTGGCCTGTGGCCAGAAAATCATCGATCAGCAGCACCCGGTCCTGGGGGGTCAGATAGCGCCGGGCCACTTGGATATCAAAGGTCGTTCCCCGGGTGAAGGACTGGACCTTGGCCAGCAAAAGCTCGCCGTCTAAATTTTTAGATTTGGTTTTTTTCGCAAAGATCACCGGGCAATCATTAAAATATTGTGCCGTGATCACGGCAATGCCGATGCCGGAAGCTTCCAGAGTCAGGATCTTCGTGATCGTTTCACCGGCAAAAAGCCTTCTGAACTCCTTGCCCATTTCCTTAAATAACTTGATATCCATCTGGTGGTTCAAGAAGCTGTCCACCTTCAGAATATTGCCGGGCTTGATCCGGCCTTCCTGGAGGATCCTCTGTTCCAAAAGCTCCATCGTATCTGTTCTCCTTCGCCTGTTATCGGTAGGACCTATCTCTACGATTTAATTCGAATGACAGAAATAATAATATCCCCATCGCCATCAGGTTTCAACTATAATCTTGCGCGGCGGATCTTGGTCTTGCCATGGATTGCTCAAATCACCAGACCGCCGTTAGGGCTGAGAACCTGTCCCGTGACAAATCCGGACTGATCAGAGGCCAAATACCAGACGGCGCTGGCGATATCCGACGGGGCGCCCACACAGCCCAGGGGTGTTTCGTCAAGAATGGCTGCCAAAGCCTCTTCATCCAGGGCCTTATTCATATCCGTACTGATCAGACCGGGGGCCACACAATTCACCTGGATGCGGGACGGGCCCAGTTCTTTGGCCAGGGCTTTGGTGAATCCCAGGACTGCAGCCTTGGCCGCGGAATAGTGGACTTCGCAGGAAGCCCCCACCATACCCCACATGGAGGAGATGTTGACGATCTTGCCTGCTTTGCAGCGGAGCATCGTGGGCAGCACGCACTGGCAGCAATGGAACATGCCTTTGACATTGACGTCGAACATCCGTTGCCATTCCGCTTCGGTAATATCCTGGAACTGCTTCTGCTGGGCGATGCCAGCGTTGTTGATCAAAATATCGATGGTGCCGAAGGTCTGAAGCACCGCTTCGACCATTTCCCGTACCTGGCCCTGCTGCGATACATCCGCCCGAAAAATCGCGGCATTCCCTTGACAGGCGTTTAATTCCGCCGCCAATTTTTCTGCGCTGTCGCTGCTGTTGCAATAATTAATGGCAACATTGCAGCCCTCGGCACTGAAGCGCCTGGCAATGGCGGCGCCGATGCCCCGGGAGCCGCCGGTGATCAGCACCGTCCGGGCTTTTGGGATCATTGTTGATTCGTTGACATGATGATGTTGTGTCACCGGCATCCCTCTCTATTGTTTAGGTATTGTTTTGTGATGGTGCTTTTTTCTGCGCCATGGCTTTTTCCATGGCATTGACGATATTTTGGTAACCCGTGCAGCGGCAAAGGTTTCCGGATAACAGCGTTTTCATCTCATCCCGGGTGTATTCCCGGCCGCTGCCTAAAATCTCCGTGGCGGTCATGATGAAGCCCGGAGTGCAAAAACCGCACTGCACCGCCGCCTCATCGATAAAGGCCTGCTGAATGGGACTGAGTTCCCCATGGCTTCCCTGAAGGCCTTCCGTGGTCAAAATGTGCTTCCCGTCCGCCCATACCGCCAGGTACAGGCAGGAATCTACCGTCATACCATCCAGCAGCACCGTGCAGGCGCCACATTCCCCGGCTTCGCAGCCCTTCTTGACGCTGGTGAGCCCGCACTGGCTGCGCAGCATATCGGCCAAGGAAGTCCGGATGTCCACCGCCAGTTCTTCCTGCTTGCCGTTGACGACGCAATGAATGATTTTAAGCATGGGCTGCGCCTCCTTCCTGCCGGGCAAAATCCAGGGCCTGCTGCAGCGCCCGTCGGCTCAGTTCCCGGACCAGCTGCAGACGGAAGGCCTTGGAAGCCCGCCAGGAATCTCTGGGCTTGACTTCCGCGGCAGCTCTGGCGCCGATCTGGTTGAGGGCTTGCCCAACCGCCATGCCTTTGAGGGCCGCTTCGGTTTCAGGGCAGCGCATGGGCACCGGCCCTGCCACACCGAAGGCCAGCTTCAGATCCTCCAGATGCCCGCAAGCCGCATCGAACCGGCAGTTGACGGCGCAGCCCAAGGTGGCAATGTCCATGGCATTTCGCATGGCATATTTGATGTAATGTCCATGATAGCCTTTATAGTCTTCGGATGCAATACGGAGTCCGGTCAATATTTCACCGGTCCCTAAAGCAACTTTTCCAGGGCCCTGATAGAATTCCGCAATCGGGATCTGCTTTTTTGCCAGCAGCACATCCCCGGGATCCCCTTTGCCCCCCCAGTCCGCTGCCGGTCCGGTCACTTCCAGCATGGCATTGAAGGTAAAGAGGGTTGATGCCGTATCCGCGCTGGTGACGCCGTTGCATAGATTGCCTCCGAGGGTGCCCACATGGCGGATCTGTGGTCCGCCCACCTGGTCCGCCGCATGGGCCAGCATGGGTATGCGCTGCCGGATCAGCGGGTCCGCGGTCAGTTCGGCAAAGGTGGTCATTGGCCGGATCAAGAGGGTACCGTCCTCCTCCAGCCGGATGCCTTTAAGCTCGGCCAATCCCTGGAGACTGACCAGGGAAACCCCGGCCAGCTTTCCCTCCCGGATCTCGACCAGCACATCGCTGCCCCCTGCGATCACCATGGCCTTGGGATCGGCGCAGAGGGCCGCCACCGCATCCTGAATGTCCGTTGCCTGATAATACCTTTCGATATCGAACATAACACTCACACCCCTTCCAGCAATCCGGCGTCTTTGAATTTTTCGATCATGCGCTGAGGCGTGATCGGTATTCGGTCGAAGGCAACGCCCGTGGCGTGGAGCACCGCATTGCGAATCGCCGGCGCACCCGGAATGGCCGGCGGCTCGCCTAAGGACTTGTTGCCGTAAGGACCGGTGGGGTCCTCGGTTTCCACAAAGTCCACGGCAAGCTCCGGGGTATCCAGACAGGTGGGCACTTTATAGTCCAGAAAATTGCCGTTCAGGGTTTTTCCCTGTCCGTCGAACAATAGCTGCTCGCTTAAGGCATAGCCTAATCCCATGCTCATGCCCCCATGGATCTGGGCCTGAGCTGTTTGAGGATTGATCAAGCGGCCGCTGTCATGGACGTTGATGATATCCATGATTTTAACTTTACCTAAGGGAATATCCACTTCAACCTCCGCAAAACAGGCCCCGAAGGAAAAGGTGTTGTCCTTGCAGTGATGGGTGGCTTCCGCTGTGATGTGCTGCGTTTTGTCCAGGCTGTAAAAAGCCAGCGCCGCCAAGTCTGCCAAAGAAATCAAGAATTTTCCGGAGCGGATCTCCATGATTTGGGAATCCTTGATATCCATGGCCTTTGCCTTGATCCCCAGCCGCCGGGCGGCTTCATCCAATAGCCTTTGGCGGAATAATTGGGCTGTCTCCTTCAGTGCCATGCCGCTGACGTAGGTCTGGCGCGAGGCGTACGCCCCAGGATCAAAAGGCGTCACATCCGTATCCTGGGTGGAGATCACATGGATGTCTTCCTGCCGCAGGCCCGTGGTTTCCGCCGCCATTTGGGCGAAAATCGTATCCGCGCCCTGGCCGATCTCCGTGGCGCCCATCTGCAGCTGGGCCGTGCCATCCTGATTGAGAACCAGCCGGCAGCTGGCGGTTTCCAAAGCGATCGGGTAAACGCCGGTCTTGTAGCTGAAAATCGCCATGCCCACACCGCGGCGCAAGGGCCCGGTCTGATTCATATAGCTTTTGCGTTTTTCGTCCCAGCCGATATAAGCCCGTCCCTTGGCGATGCATTCCGCAAGACCTGTGGAGTGACAGGTGATGCCGTTCAGCGGATCCACAAAGCCGGCCTTCATGGCATTCATCTCCCGGAATGCGATGGGATCCAGGCCCATGGCTTCCGCAATATCCTGCATATGGGACTCCAAAGCAAAAATGATTTGGGGCACACCGTAGCCGCGCATGGCGCCGCCGCTGGGCAGATTGGTATAGACGGTGCAGGATTTGGTTGCGGTGGCCTTTTCTGCTTGATATAGCTGCCTAAAGGTATTCACCGAATTGGAAACAATGGCATGGCCATGGGAGGCATAACCGCCCTGGTTGGAATACACTTCGATCTGACGTGCCACCATCCGGCCATCCGGCCGCACCGCGCTTTTCAGATGGAACTGCATGCCGTGCCGGGTCCGGGTGGAAACGAAGGTCTCTTCTCTGGAAATATCCAGTTTGACGCAGCGGCCTCCCACCAAGGTGGTCAGATAGGCATTCAGGGGCTCATAAAGGACCTCCTGCTTGTTGCCGAAGCCGCCGCCGATGTAGGGCTTGATCACCCGGACTTTTCCCCAGGGGATCCCCAGGGCTTGCCCGATTACACGGCGGACGATATGGGGGATCTGGGTGGAGGAAACCACCACGATCCGGCCGTTTTCCATATAAGCAAAGGACATGGGCTTCTCAAGATGGCAATGCTGGACTGCCGGGGTTTCATATTGGCCTTCGATCAGCCTCAGGCCAGGTTCCCGGAGGGCTTCTTCGAAGTCCCCCAGCTGATAGGTGACTTGCTTCAATATATTGCCGGGGCATTCCTCATGGATGGGCCGGGCGCCCGGGGCAAGGGCCGCCTCCATGGTCAGCAAGGGCGGATATTCCTCATAAGCCACCTTGATCAGCTTGAGGGCACGGGAAGCCGTGACCTCATCCTGTGCAATGACGGCGGCAATATCATCTCCGTAATATCGTACTCTTTGATTCAGAAGCTTCCGGTCGGCCACGTCCTGATGGGAGGGTTCCACCGACCAGGGATGACCGGCCGTGGGAAACATGATGTCGGGCACATCAAAACAGGTAACAATTCTTTCGACACCCGGCAGCTTCAGCGCTTCAGACACATCCAGACTGCGGACGAGGCCGTTGGCGATGGTGCTGTGAAGGATCATGCCTGTCAATGCGTTGCCGGGCATCAGGTCCTCCGTGTACTTGGCACGGCCGGTGACTTTCTCAAAAGCATCGACTCTCGGTATACTTGCTCCGACTCCCATATGGATTTCCTCCTCTGCCTGCTATAACATTCATTGCTTAAAAAAGGCGCTGTCCCGCCACGTATTTCGCGCTGATGTTCCGATCGTCCGACAAATAAATGATTCTTTCCAATCGCTGCTCCAGATCAAGATTTTCCTTGGAACCTAAGGTCGTGTCATCCATCACCAAAGCATCGAAGGCATAGCCCGGTTCAAAGCTTCCCGCCTTGCCCCAAAAAGCGCCGCCGCCTTTGGTGGCAAGAAAAAAGACCTCCGGGATCGTCAGAAAAGGTTCGTCCTCCTCCAGCAAAGCCCAGCGCAGCTTGGATACCTGAATAGCGTCCGACATGGCCCGAAAGATGGAAGCCGAAAAGCCGCCGGCCATATCGGTTCCCAGACCCACCCGCACGCCCCGCTTCAGCATCCGGCGCACCGGCGCGATCCCGCTGGCTAGATTGGTATTGGACTGGGGACAATGGGCCACGAACACTTGATTTCTGGCCATCAGGTCCAGCTCTTCCTCGGTGCAATAGACGCAATGGGCCATGATGGAGGGCTTTGGTTTTCCCAACAAGCCGAAACCGTCATAGACCTCTGCGTAGCTTTGGCCGGGATGGAGTTCCCTGACCCATTGGACCTCGGCCCGGTTCTCCGATAAATGAGACTGCACCGGCAGATCATATTTTGCGGACAGCTCCCCCAAGCCCTTCATCATCTTTTCCGTACAGCTGGGCACAAAGCGGGGGGTCAGGATCGGCCGGACGCCGGAAAACAGGCCAAGGCTGTTGATGATCCAATTTTCGGCATCCGCCAGTCCCGGCCCTGTTTTTTCCCGCAGGGCGGGCGGACAGTTGCGATCCATGGAAACCTTCCCCACATAGGCTTGCATGCCGGCTTCGGAAAGCATCTCCATTAAGTGGAGGGTTGCCGGGCTATGAATGGTGGCAAAAATCACTGCCCGTGCGGTGCCCCCCCGGGTCAACGTGGCCACAAACCGGTCGTAGGCCTGGTTGGCATAAATAAAGTCTTCATAGCGGGCTTCTTCCCGAAAAGGATAGTCTTCAAGCCATTGCAGAAGCTCCATATCCATACCCATGCCGCGGAACGCGAATTGTGGGGCATGGGTGTGCAGATCCACCAAACCCGGGATGATCAGCTGGTCGCCGAAGTCCGTCACCGGAATGTCGGTCATAGCCGGTGGCAACGCATCAAAAACGCCGGTGACCTGGCTTCCGGAACAAACCAGATAAGCGTCCCTTCGGGCCGTCAGTTTGCCCGGCACTTCGGTATAAACCAGGTTCCCTTTGAGTGCAAACATTTGTTCGACGGTCATCCATCCTACCTCCTACTTTTCTTGAAGTTTCTTCCAAGCCAGGGCAAAGGCGGATTCGACCGCAGCCTCCTGGTTTTGCTGATTCATGTAGGTTTGCAGCTCCTGCTTGCCCATGTTGCTTTTCCGGGCTTGCAGGTCTTGATTGAACCGTTCGTATTTTTCACGGAAACCGCATTTGCAGGTATAGAGCCTCTTTTCGCCCTCTCCCACCACTTCCAGCTTTTTGTGGCACTGGGGACAGCGGGCATTGCTGATAAAGGCAAGGTTTTGTTTATAGCCGCACTGACGGTCCTGGCAAACCAGCATTTTGCCTTTTTTGCCGTTGATTTCCAAAAGAAACTTGTCGCACAGGGGACAGCGGGTCCGGGTCAGATTGTCATGGCGATAGGTTTCACCGCTGGCCGCCACCTGGGATACCAGCTTGCCGGCGAAGGCCTTGATCTCCTGAATGAATTTCTGCCGCTGTTCTTTCCCTTTGCTGATGGCCAGCAGGCGTTCCTCCCATTTTCCGGTCAGTTCAGGCGAACGCAGTTCCTCAGGAACCAGCTGGATCAGCTGAATGCCTTTGCTGAGAGGAAAAATCTCTTTGCCCCGGCGCTCTGCGTAATTGGCCGCGAACATCTTTTCGATGATGTCGGCCCGGGTGGCCGGCGTTCCGATGCCCCCTTTGCTTTCCAGCACTTCAAGGAGGCTGCTGTCATCGATCCATTGGCCTGGATGCTCCATGGCCGAGAGCAGTGTGGCTTCCGTAAAACGGGCGGGCGGTTTCGTTTTGCCGTTCAGGATCTTGAGCGCCAACGGCTTCAGGCTCTGGCCCTGCTGCAGGGCAGGAAGGCTTTGGGAAATCATATCCTGGTCTTTGGCCTCCCGGCTTCCCTCCTCGTCCTCCAGGGTTTCCCCGCCCAGCTGGGTGCCTTGGGCGATCCGTTTCCAACCGGCCTGCTGAATCGTCTTGCCTTTGGCCGTAAAGACCTCGCTGCCGATCTGAAGCTTCACGGTGCATTGCTCATAGAGATGGTCCTGGCTTAATGCCGCCAGAAAACGCCGGACCACCAAATCATAAATCCGTTTTTCATCAAAGGTCAGAACCGAAAGGTTCACCGGCTGTTCCGTGGGGATGATGGCGTGATGGTCCGTGACCTTGGCGTCGTCCACGATCCGTTTTCCCACCTTAACGCCGCGCTGCAGGATCTCCCGGGAAGGGGCCGCATAATCCCCCACCGCAATGCTTCGCAAGCGTTCCGGCAAGGATGGGACGATGTCGCTGCTGAGATAGCGGGCGTCGGTCCTGGGATAGGTCAGCAGCTTGCGGACTTCATAGAGCCCCTGCATCAGATTCAAGGTCTGCTTGGCTGTATATCCGTATTTTCTGTTGGCGTCCCGCTGCAGCTCCGTCAGGTCATACAGCAGGGGCGGACTTTCCCGCTTTGCTTCTTTTCTGAGCTCGGACACCGCCGCCGTCTTGCCGGAGAGCTTGGCCAGCAGCTCCTCCGCCCTGGCCTTTTCAAAAAGCCGGGTCTGCTGGCTGGCCGGGTCCCTGCGCAAGGCTGTGAAACCCTCGAATTGGGCCTGCAGGCAATAATAATCCTTCGGCACAAACTTGCGGATCTCTTCCTCCCGGCGGACGATCATGGCCAGGGTCGGCGTCTGGACCCGGCCGGCGGACAGCTGGGCATTGAATCGACACGTCAATGCCCGGGTCACGTTCAGGCCCACATACCAGTCCGCTTCAGCGCGGCTCAGGGCTGATGCGTACAAATTATCATATTCCCGGGCGCTTTTAAGGGCTGCAAAGCCATCCCGGATGCTTTTGTCAGTTTGGGAGGATATCCACAGGCGCTGGACAGGCTTATGGAAGCCGGCTTTCTGAAGGATCCAGCGGGCCACCAGCTCCCCTTCCCGGCCGGCGTCGGTGGCGATGACCAGGGAGTCCACCTCCGGACTGGAGAGAAGGGTTTTTACGGCTTTGTATTGCCGCGCTGTTTCCGGAATAACCACCAGTTCCATACGCTCCGGCAGCATGGGCAAGGTTTCCATGGACCAGGTTTTGTATTGAGGGCCGTAATGCTCCGGTTCGGCCAAAGTGACCAAATGGCCCAAAGCCCAGGTCACGATGTAACGGCTGCCGGCAATGCAGCCCTCCCTGCTTTGCGTACAGCCCAGCACACGGGCCAGTTCGCGGCCCACGGAGGGTTTTTCGGCCAGCACCAGGATTTTTCCCATATTATTGCCTCGCTTTCGGAAACGATTGAATTTTACATTTCATCGATTGGTTTCCATATCGTCACTTAAATCTATTAATATTTCCACCTATTTTCATTTATCCCTGCCATTCTATGTGAAATCTCTCTCAATTCCATGGGGTTCTACGAGGGAATCCTCTTCTTTTGACGGTCATAAGTTGTTATAATAGGTATACTCTTTCTCACTACGATAACCAATGGGAGCAAATCACATGAAAAACACCGCAGACCTCCGGTTTCACGCAGGCATGGACCGGAACGCCTTTGCCAAGGGCCTGAAAGATGGTTTACCCATATGTATGGGGTACATCCCGGTTTCCTTTACCTTCGGCATGATGGCCATTGAAAAGGGCTTGCCCGTTTGGATCGCCATGTTAATCTCTATGAGCAATTTTACCTCCGCCGGGCAGTTTGCCGGAACGGCGCTGATCCTTTCCGGCGGCGCCTATTTTGAGATCGCCGTGACCACCTTCGTGATCAACATCCGCTATATGCTCATGTCTCTGTCCCTGGCTCAAAAGGTCGATTCCCGCATGACCCTTGGGCAGCGTTCCCTGCTTGGCTTTGGCATCACCGACGAGGTCTTTGCGGTGGGCATGCAGCAGGACCATCTTGTGACAGCCAGCTATCTGGCCGGTTTGATCGCCCTGCCCTATTTGGGCTGGAACCTGGGAACCCTGATGGGCTCCACCACCACAGGGCTGCTGCCCTTGGCCCTGCAAAGCGCTTTGGGCATCGCCATCTACGGCATGTTCATCGCCATCATCATCCCTCCGGCGCGGCATTGCAAACCAATTGCCATCGTGATCCTTATATCTCTGCTGCTGAGCTGTTTCTTCCGGTGGATGCCCGGCTTTGGCTGGCTCTCCAGCGGTTGGACCATCATCCTGTGCGCTGTGGCCGCCTCAGCCTTTGCAGCCATGCGCTATCCCGTGGACGAGTCGGATGAAGGAGATGTGGATTGATGAATTACCCGAGAATTTTCACGGCCATCTTCATAATGGCCCTGGTGACCTATATCCCCCGCATGTTCCCCCTGGTCTTTATGAAGCGAAAAATCCAGAACCGCACCATCCGTTCCTTTCTATATTATGTGCCTTACGCGGTGCTGGCGGCCATGACCTTTCCTGAGATCCTCTTTTCCACGGCCTCGGTGATTTCCGGTATGGTGGGTCTGCTGACCGCTCTCTTCCTGGCTTATCACAACAAAGGCCTGCTGACGGTGGCCCTGGGCTCTACCTTCACGGTCTTCTGTGCCGAACAGATCCTGAAGCTCTTGGCCCTATAAAGTCATAATCCGAAATTGGTTTCGATTGAATTCCAGGATGCCTTCATCCCGCATTTTACCCAGCTCCCTGGACATGGCGCTGCGGTCCACGCATAAATAATCCGCCAGCTCATTGCGGCTGAAAGGGATCTCAAACTGGTTCTTTTTCTGCCCCTCGATCTGCAGCAAAAAGTAAGCCATCAGTTTGTCCCGCATGTTCCGGCGGGATAAGATGTCGATCTTTTGGTTCAACACCATATTTTTCTTTGAAATGATCTTCAGCAGATTGGCGATCAGCCGGTTATGAAAATCGCAGGCGGCGGTGCAAGGCGTCAAAATCCTCTGCAGCGGGATGAAGAGCACCTCGCAGTCGGTGACGACTTCCACGGTGACCGGACTCTCCCCCTCCCCGGCGCAGACGAAGGATTCCCCAAAAAGCTCGCCGGAATTCAGCTCGGCGATGATGGCCCGGTTACCGGCAGCGTCTTCCCGGATGATCTGCAGTCTGCCTGATAGGATCAGACCGATGGCTGTCACCTTGTCCCCCGCGTCCCACAGGATATCCCCTGTGGTTTTTTTGACCCTCTTTGCCCCAAGACAGGCCAGAAGGGATTTCATATCCATGGAATCGATGCGATCAAAGAGCATGGATTTTACAGATATTTCTGTGTTTTTCTCCAAAATAATCACTTCCTTGTTGCAATTGCAACTGCACGCTTGGTTTTATTATAGTATGATTACCCTACGAGCACAAGATTTAACATTAAAAATAAGGGAGGCTATTCAATGTCTAACATGTTTTGCTTTCAATGTGAACAAACCGCCGGCGGCAAAGGCTGTCAGGGCCTGGCAGGGGTCTGCGGCAAAAAAGACCACACTGCCATGCTGCAGGATGAATTGACCGCGGCCCTGATCGATCTGGCCAACGTAGCGGCTGACCACACCTCTAGCGAATCCACAGACCGGGTTATGATGGAAGGTCTATTCACCACCATCACCAACGTGAGCTTTGATGACGTTTCCATTAAAAAACAGATCCATAAAACCGAAGCGGCCCGTCTGGCCTTAACCGCACCTTCCGCAGCCAGCGAGCCGGTGAAGCCCTATCATATGGATTTGCTCTGGCAGGACAACGAAGACATCCGTTCCCTGAAATCCCTGATTCTCTTCGGCCTTCGGGGCATTGCCGCCTATGCTTACCATGCAATGACCCTTGGCTATACGGATCCCGAAGTTAATGCCTTTTTCTACAAAGCCCTGCAGGTGATCAGCCAGGATCTGCCGGCAGATCAAATCCTGCCTGTGGTCATGGAAACCGGTACGGCCAACCTGAAAGTCATGGCCCTTCTGGATCAAGCCAATACCGAAACCTATGGGGATCCCGAACCCACCCAGGTCTCCCTGACCATTGAGGCAGGTCCCTTTATCGTCATTTCCGGCCATGATCTCCTGGATCTGCATGAGCTGCTGGAACAGACCAAGGACAAAGGCATCAATATCTATACCCATGGTGAAATGCTGCCGGCCAATGCCTATCCGAAGCTGAAAGCCTATCCTCATCTGAAGGGCAACTTCGGCACCGCCTGGCAGAACCAGCAAAAGGAATTTGACAACCTGCCCGGCGCCGTCCTGTTCACCACCAATTGCCTGATGCCGGTGAAACCCAGCTATGCGGACCGGGTCTTCACCACCGCCGTGGTGGCTTATCCCGAATTGGTTCATATTGGTGAAAAGAAAGACTTCTCACCGGTGATCGCAAAAGCCCTGGAATTGGGCGGCTATAAAGAAGATCAAATCCGTACCGGCATCAACGGCGGCGAAACCGTGATGACCGGCTTTGGCAGAAATGCTGTGCTTTCCTCCGCAGGCCCCATCATCGACGCGGTGAAAGCCGGCGCCATCAAGCACTTCTTCCTGGTGGGCGGCTGCGACGGCGCCAAACCGGGCCGCAACTACTATACCGAATTTGTGAAACAGACCCCACCCGATACCGTCATCCTGACCCTTGCCTGCGGCAAATACCGCTTCAACGATCTGGACATCGGCGCCATCGGCGGCTTCCCACGGATCATGGATATGGGCCAGTGCAATGACGCCTACAGCGCCATCAAAGTGGCTCTGGCCTTGGCCGACGCCTTCAACTGCTCAGTCAACGAGCTGCCCCTGACCCTGGTGCTTTCCTGGTACGAACAAAAAGCTGTCAGCATCCTGCTGACCCTGCTTTCCCTGGGCATCAAGAACATCTATATCGGACCAACCCTTCCTGCCTTTATTTCCCCCAATATTCTGAAGGTCCTGGTGGACAACTACAATCTGACCCCCATTTCCACTCCCGAAGCGGACCTGAAGAAAATCTTAGGCTAATCCCCTCATTAGCCGAAAGCCGGTCGGCGAACTGCATCGCCCCCGGCTTTTCCTTTTGTGCACCTTTCCCGACCCGGCTTTTCAAAGTCATTTTATCGTGCTATGCTGATTCTGGAGACAACTTCAAATTCTATTTTTGGGAGGCCAGATGATGGATGCGACGTTTCTTTCGCAGGATGGCAACCTCCTCTATTCCGGCTGCCGCATCAATGGGCCCGCAGTGGCCGGTTATGAAAGCAACCCGCTGCTTTCCCCCAATGTACTCAACCCCATCCTGGACGGTCTCCGGACGGGGCTGATCAGCCATTTGTATATTATTGGCAAAGAGGCTGTGACCGCCGATGGGTTTGATCCGGCGGCGCTTGCCCGCCAATTTCCCGTTTCGGCTGCCCTCCTCCTCTACGGCCTGGATCTGAGCAGCTTCAGCGAACCAGAGCCGACCGCCATCGACCTGACAGAGACGAAGCAGCTGAAGATCGTGGAAGGCTGCTGCGGCAAGCTTCGTTACGAGGATCCGGAGCCCTTGCGGATCACCCATTTGTCCCGCATCCTGGATTTGGGGCCAAATTATGACCCCGGGGGCATTGGTCAATTTGCCGCCGCCCTGGCAGAAGGCCTAGGCTGTGCCGTGGAGGAATTGCCACTGACGATTCTGCAACCGGAACCTTTACCGGGCGCCGCCGTTTGATTCCACCCACGTCAAAGTCAATTCGATCCGTTTGACTTATAAATAAAATCCCGAAATAGCCACCAAGAACGATATAAAATGAACCCTGTTAAATGGACACCTAAAAAAGTCCCTTTATAGGGTTCATTTTAGTATTTAAGGCAGGACTTTTACAAGAATTATCTAATATTAATATAGTCATTAATTGATCAAAGCTTCACGCACTTTCTTGTAAATAAAGAGGGGTTGAATTATGTCAAAAAAATCGAAAAAGGCCTTGTCCATCGCGCTGTTTACGATGATCCTTTTCAGCGTGTTTTCAATCGGGAACATACCCCGGAGTCTTCAAGCCTCCACAACATTAAGGGTTCAAGGAAGGAATACCCACACCGAGGATTTGACGAATACAATTGGTGTTGTATACAAACTTTTCAACGACGGTCCGGATGCTGTGGACCTGTCGGCTGTTAAAATCAGATACTACTACACCATCAATGGCATCTTCAGCCAAAACTTTTGGTGCGACTGGTCAACGTTGGGTACGGGAAACGTGACCGGTACCTTTTTTCCATTGACTTCCGCAACCCCAGATGCCGATACCTTTCTGGAGATCGGTTTCACCGGTGATGCCGGTGCGTTAACCCCAGGAAACTGGATGGAAATTCAAACAAGAATATCCAAAAGCAATTGGACCAACTATGATCAGAGAGACGACTATTCATTCGGCACAGCAACGTTCGCTGATTCGCTTCGAACGCCGGTCTACCTGAATGGCACCCTTGTTTACGGAACTGAACCCGTTACGCCCCCGGTGATCACCCATTCAGCAGTATCCAATGCCGAAGCCAATGTGGCGATCCCAATCAATGCTTCCATTACGGATACTGAGGCGGTCACTGCCAAAGTATATTTCGGGGACAGTGCCGATGGCAACGGATTCACTGATTATGTAACTATGACGAATCCATCAGGCAGCAGCTTCGCAGCCGACCTTCCAGGCGCCGACGCAGGCGACCTTTATTATTACATACAAGCTGCTGACAGCAAGGGCAATATCGCTCAGTATCCATCGGATATTTCAGCCTGCAGCCTGATTACGATCAGGCCTAGCTTTATCCACAACATAAAAATGCCTTTCTATGCCGGTCAAATACGCACCATCGATGGCATCGTCACCTATGCGGAGGGCGGCTATTCCTACGTGCAAGAACCCAACTCGGATGAGGATGGCGATCCCAACACCTCCGAAGGGATGGCCGTCGAATACAGCGGCGGCAGTCCGGGATGGAATCCGGGAGATCGTGTGACCGTGAAGGGGACTATAACACAGGATGGTTCCCGGTTGATCCTGGTGCCTGCCAGCAGTTCTGACGCCCTTGTCGACAGCAGCGGGTATCCCCTTCCCGATCCATTCAATACAGCGATCCCATCCATCGGCAATTCCTGTGAAGGAATGCGGATTCGACTGGAAAATGTCACCATCGGGGCGGTGGTCAGCGACGGAAATACGCCCCTGTATGATCAGAACGGCAGCATGATCAACATCGACCATGTCCCGGCCCTGACCGGCATCACAACCGGGGATCGGGTCAGCGTCACCGCCATCGCGGTCGGCGGTACCCCTTATCATCTTATGGTCGGATCAGCTGCCGATGTCACCTGGTTGGCAGGCGATACCACCGCCCCGACCTTCACTGCAAAAAGCCCAACCGGTGCCAATGCTTCGATCAGCACCTCATCCATCGATATGACCTTCGATGAGATTGTGAAAGCCGCCAGCGGCAAGGTCATCAGCGTCAGCGACCGCACGAAGACTTATACAGCCGATGTCGGGGCTGTTCTGGGGTCTTCCTGGTTCGGCAATACAACAGCCATGGCATTGTCCTCTTTTAATGACAGCAGCGGTCATTCTCTGGCCTTGGATCCTGGCGCTGAATATACGGTCACCGTGCCGGCTGGTGCTTTTTCGGATATTGCCGGTCTCGAAACCCCGTTGGCGACCTGGACATTCACCGTGGAACCGGTTCCCCTCACCCCTTCGGTCACACCACTGAACCTGGCGATCAAAAAGGGGAGTGACCGCACCCTTCAAATCAACCTGGGACAAGGGGCTGACGCAGCCAATACCGCGATGGTCAGCAGCTTGTCTGCTAATATCCTGGCAACCCCGGACACTTTGACCAGCAATGGTGCGATCACCATCCGCGGTATGCATGCCGGAACTGCCGAAGTCTTGATCACCTTCAATGATCCGCTTCATACGGTGATCACCGTGAATGTCACCGTTGCATCCAGCAGCGATGGTTCTTCCTCGGATGTGTACAATGTCTCCGCACTGGCGGAGGATGGCGGCAGTATCGGCCTGAGTTCCAGCAGCGTGGCGCGGAACAGTAATATGTTCTTTGAGGTGACTCCCGACCCGGGCTACCAGATTTCGGGGGTCTGGGTGAACGATGTTGCGGTGGGTCCCGTCACCCTCTATGAGGTGAAAAACATCACCTCAAACATTTTTGTCAAGGCAGTTTTTAATCAAACATCGGCTTCGTGGAGTAATCCGTTTACCGATGTGCAGGAAAAAGACTGGTTTTATGAGGCAGTGGCCTACGTCAGTCAGAAGGGTCTGTTTCATGGCACAGGTTCTCATCTCTTCAGCGCGGATAAAGAAATGTCCAGGGCAATGTTAGTGTCCGTCCTGGCGAATATGGACCAGGCAGACATCCGTCAAACCGCTTGCCGCTTTCAAGATGTTGCTCCCGAGGCTTGGTACGCGGGCAGCATTGCTTGGGCCGAACAGAAAGGCATCGTCAGCGGTGTCGGGCGAGACCGGTTTGCGCCGGACCGGGCAATCACCCGCCAGGAAATGACCACGATCCTTCATAACTACACCAAGCTTTCAGGATTGGACGTTTTCGATCCTGAAAGCTTGGTAATCGTTGAATATGATGACCGCAATCAAATATCGGATTGGGCCATAGCGTCCATGAGATGGGCAATCCATGAAGGCCTTCTGTTCGGAAAGCCCGAACATGTTCTGGATCCACAGGGGTTGGCCACCAGAGCCGAAGCGGCTGCGGTGGTGCAGAGGTTCTGCCTCCATTATGGAATCTCTTGACAGGCATCGACTTGATCAGAGTCCGTACAAATTCATCATCAGGTTCCAATACCCTTGGAGGATGTCCGCCTGATAAAAGTACATCAGCAAAAATCCAATCATCAAAAAGGGACCGAAGGGAATCGTTTCTTTGATTCCCTTCTTTTTTATTGCCATCAGGGCGATGCTTGCCAAGCTGCCGATGATGGAGGCAGCAAGAAGCGCATACAGAAATCCCGGAAAACCGAGCCATAAACCGATGCCGGCACAAAGCTTGATGTCGCCGCCGCCCATGCCGCCTTTGCTGATCACTGCCAATAAATATAAAAGGCCAAAGCCTACGGCCATGCCTAAGAGCCGATTGAGGAAGCTTATATCAAAGCTCAGAAAATGATAAAGAACGCCAGTGCCCAACAGCATGGCCGACAACCCATCGGGTATAATGCCATGCTCCAGATCGATGGCGCTGATCACCAGCGTCATGGAAAAAAGCATCATTCCCGCCAAGGCATGGAGGGTCGTGCCAAAACTTAGGGCAATCCCCAGCCAACCAAAGCCATGGATAATTTCAATGATAAAGTATCGTGGCGATATTTTCTCCCCGCAGTAGCGGCATTGTCCTCTCAAAAACAGATAGCTCAACAAAGGAACTAAATCCATAGGCTTGAGACTGGCACCGCAGGCGGTACAATGGGACGGCGGAAAAGCAATGCTTTCCCGCCGAGGAATACGATAAATACAGACATTCAAAAAGCTGCCTACCAAAAGACCAGCAATCAAAATATAAAGATTGATCAAAAACGTCAAACCAGAATCACCTCATTTTGGTTGTATCCGTGCAGCCTGGGGATCGATTTATTTATCGGGTAATTGTGATTTCCCGAGTGGCATCGTTCCAAGCAATCTCAGCTCCCAAGTTTTCACTGATGAAGCGAAGGGGCACATAGGTGCTGCCGCCGATGATCATGGGCTCCACGTCCATGGTCTTCGACATGCCGCCACTGGTTACTTCCTTGGAACCGATAGTTAGAATGATTTCCTTGCCGCCTTCAACGATGCGAATCTGCTTTGTCTTTTCCAACCAATACACCGAGGCGCTCATGGCTTCACTGACCACACGGACCGGAACCAAGGTCCGCCCCTCCCGGATCACTGGGGGTGCAGGAATCGTGCGGCTGGTTCCGTTGACGGTCATGGTGGATGAGTCGATCTTTAGAACAATCGTGTTGTCGTTGGTTCCTGCAGTAGCGTCTGATTGCGCTTGGGTCCCGACGGTGGTTGTCTCCTGAGGCGTCTGGGTCTCTGAGGCTTTGGCGCCACAACCAGCCAACATGAGACTACAAAGCAATAGGCAGCAAAGAATCGATGGAATTTTGGTTGGTTTGTTCATGAAAGCGTCTCCTGTTCTGCGAATATGTTGATGCTTGTAAATTTAGGGCAGATAAGGATTCGCCCGACCATAGACATCAAAGAGATCCCAGGTTGTATAAGCTTCATCCTGCTGCGGATGCATTTTGGGGATGCCATAGAACTGTATATTTATTGTTCCTGATAACTCCCCAGCAACGACCGGTTCTGTGGTGCTACTCGTAGTTTTTTCTGTCGAAATATGGATGTTACTGATTAAAATCTTCTTCGGATAAGTTTCGACTGCCTTAATATAATTTATGATTTGCGGATAAGTTCCGGAGAATTCAACCAAGGTTTCCAGCTTTTCCACAACACCGCTGCCTGTAAATTCCTTTGCTTTGACTTCGCTCGCCGCCACCTCATCAGGATTCATTTTCTTAGCAAGATCCTGAAGCACAAAGGACTTTCCTTCCGGCAACAACGCCTTAGATTGGTTATTGCCTGTTCTTTCCAAAACTGTAGAGGGTCCAATCTCAGAAAAAGCTAGTACATTGCCCTTAAGGGCCGCAGCGGTCAGCATCTGATCTACGATACGAATCTGCCTTTCCTGAAGAATTTCAGGAAAGTATTTTTCAGTGGCTGCCGCAATGGTTGCCTCGGAGTCTTTATACTTTTTCTGCATAATGCCATTTGGATCATTATAAAGTTCGATGTCATTGACTTTTTTCTGCAGTTCCTCCAATTCGCTTTGGGTCTCCTGCAACGTTTGATATTGGGGTACAAAGGCAAATGTATAGTATAGCCAGGCTATAACCATAATGCCTAAGATAGACAGCAGAATCTTCTCCCTTTGACTCAGTTTCATATTATCACATCCTTAACGGAATATCGCATTCAAATCAAATTGCCGGGTGCCCTTTTCATTGGTGATAATACTGACATACACCTCTTCGAAAAGCCCAGTTTTCTTTAGGTTATATTCGATTTCGGCAACATTTCGGTTCGTCATAGTGGTTCCTGTTATATTAAGGCTATTTACATCCAACTGCATGTCCGTAAAGGTACACCCAGACGGCAATGTCGAAGCTAAGGTATCCATGAGCTTCACGTTGATGATGTCAGCGTCATCGATTCGGGCCTCCATATCCATCAGTTCCTGATAATACTGTGCGCCCGCCTCCATACGCAGCTTCATGGTTTCCATTTGTCTAATTTTTTGTAAAATCTCAGGAGATGCTAAATATTCTTCAGTTGATTGTATTTCCGCTTTTAACTGATGCGTCGAGAAAAAAAGAAGACTTGATATACCGCCTGCAAGTAAAAGGCAAAGCAACATCCCAAGCTTGATCCGATTTTTAACCTTCTGTTTCTTTTGTTCTTTGAGTATATATGGTGCAAAAAAGTTAATTTCACCCATTTCTATTCACCTCCTATTCCTGAATCAAACTGCCTACTGCATTTAATACAAAGGGCAGCGGGACATTCTGGGTCTTGGTCGTGTATTCAAGCACAGAAAGTGATTTTATAGTTAAAGCCGGACGATTGAAAATCTCCTGAAAATATTCTGCAATCCCTGATATTGCAGAATACCCACCATAGAGAACGATCTGATCGATTTTATTAGATTCATTCATACTTAGAAAGTAACGAAAAATTGGTTGTAGTTCTTGGACCCATTCGTCTGCTTTTTCGCGCATCACATCTCGGAGACTTTTTGTGACAGGATCGAAATCTTCAGCGGAATATTTCTGAAGCGTACACTGGGCTTTTAAAACTTCGCCTTTTTCAATAGTTACACCTAAGGTCAATGCTATCATCTCGGCCAAATCTTTAGATTTAAAGGCTACTGTTCGGCTGAAAACCAGACGTCCCATATTGACGAAGTCGATCCGCATTTTAGTGTGACCTATATCAATCAAAGCTAGAGTCGCAAGGGGATCCAAAGCTAAGTCGTTGACGCTATTGGTTTTTTGGAATAGATGGGCGATACAGCCACCCTGAAGTTTCAGCCCCAGAGGCTTCAATCCCAGCTCTTCCGCCAGGAATAAATAGCTTTCCACGATATCCCTTGGCATAGCGGCCACCAAAACCTTGACCTTTTTCATTTTATCCTCAGTGAATTCCTCCAATATCTGGTGTTCTAGACAGTAGTCTTCGGTTTTGATAGGAAAGTGGGATTCGACCTCAAAGGGAATCATGGAGTTAAGTTCTTTGTCGGATACCTTTGGTAAAATAATTTCCCGTTGAATCACGTCTACGTTTTCTGTCGAAAAAATAACCTTACCTTTTTCGATGTGATGATCTTTAAACACCTGTCGTAAATAGGAAACCATTTTATCCGGTTGGGCGATATGTCCATCCCTAACATAATCCAAGGGTGTAGGTACCATCACGCTTTTTTTTATTTGCACTGTCCTACCATTCCAGCTGCCTACTACGATAACTGTATTCAATGCACCAATATCAATTCCAATTGTCTGCCCACTAAACAAGGTTCATTCCTCCTTAGACACCTTATAGTTCCGCTCTGTTAATAAAGTATAAATTACTTTATATAACGATTTTGGATTCTATTTGATCACGGACCGGCATATTTATAAGTTATATCTGCTTTGTATGCGGTGATGGGTTCATCCCTATCGTACTTATAGGTACTGCCTTGCTTATAATAAAACGAAAGAGTATGATTCGTCCCTGAAAGACCTCCAAGCACATTACTCACTATGACCTTTTTATTACTAACTATTTTTTCAACCCCATCAAAGTACATTTTATAATTGTTAGTTGGAAATTCGATGGTCACTGTCACATAATAGGACTCTGGGTCTTCTTCCCCTTCCTCACCTTCATCTTCAGGAGGAATATAATCTAAATCAGTGTTTTTGTAATATTTTACAGCAACTGCCCCGATAGTATCAGGAATGTAGTTTTCATTCAAATTTATATTGGGCATTGACAAATCAGCGTGCAAATCGAAATTCTGGTTGCCGTCCTGACCAAGAAGGTGAAAATCTATACTCTGAAACTCGCCGACTTGTTCGGTGTTAAAATCTGATGCATCTTGGATTCCCTGTCCATATGAATGAATATTCCTTACTGCCCCATTATTATATAAAGAGTGGACCAATGATCCGTCTTTGACATAAAAATAATTGTATTTGTCATCAATGCCGATACTTGAAGGTATAGTACTTAACAATTTAACTTCAGTTGCATAACGTATCTCTTTTGAAATTGCCTCAATAGCAAGACGCACATCACTTTGGCTTCTGTATTGTCGGCTGCCAATCATAAAACTATTGCTGCCGACTCTAAAAAAACCATATATGCCAAGTAACACAATGGATAAGATAGCTAATGTGATGACTAACTCAATCAGCGTTACACCCTTTGAATTATTAATATTGCCTTTCATTTTGCCCACCTCCTTGCTACTTGGCGAGAGGCGTAGTAATAGTAACAAAACGTTCGCCGTCATTATAATAGACCCTCAATGAAACTACCGGGATTGTTGATCCTGACAACAACGTCTCTGTTGATAGATAATAGCGGATCCTCTTACCACTGAAGACTGCATCAAAATTCGCTTGGCTCGTAACCTTCTCATATTGACTATCCAATCCCATATCTGTAAAAATCGAATCGATCTCAGAAGACAAAGAGCTTAGGTTCTTAGAAACAGTTTCTTCATAGATTTTATCTAGAATAGCTTGGGCTTCGATGTTTGCCTCACTTTTATGGCCAGCAAAAAAAATCAATCTTAGGTCCGATGTAAACAATCCTAATATAGCTACAACGATAATTCCCAAAATCGCCAGGGAAATGATTACTTCCAGCAATGTAAAACCCTTATTATTATGTAAGCGTCTCATTGTCATCCCCCTCTGCGTCATATCAAAAAGAATAAATTATTCATAAAATCTCTTATTGAATGCAGGATCTGTCAAATCCCAGCTATTATCAGGTTTTCGGTATTTGACAGTGCCCATGGGCTTGTTCCCTGTGCCGTTGACCACATTCCCAATAATTGAACCATTCACGGTCGTATCACCGCTCTGCATCAATATTGAGGCTTCAGGCCCAATTATAAAGGCATTAAAATTCCCGTTAGCCTGAAGAATCAAAGTGCTGACTTGATCAAGATATATCCTCACCCGGTTGGGATCCGCGGAAGGATTCAACTGGATCGGCGTCTGAAAATCAGCTGTTGCATCCTGATAAACCATAAGCTCCATGTCTGCTTTAACTGATTCTGTATCCTTGATATCAAAAGATCCTTTGCACAGCATGTCTTCCATGATAAATAGTTCTAATAAGCCATTGCCCTCAACCTTGACAACGGTTCCCGGATTCATAGTAAAACTGTCTATAGCCACCTTCAACACGCCATCGGCTGCTGACCCAGTATCGAAGGTAAGTGTTCCACTATTGATGTCAATAGAATTATATTTGCAGTTTGTACTAATTGTAAAGTCGCTGGTTAAAGTACGGCTTTCGTAACCCGTTTCATAATCTAAGCTTGTACGGAGATCATCAATGGGAAGCTGCTGGTAACTAAACTCCAATTCTTTATTCTCAGTGGATTTATAAGAACTCGTATCATAGGTATTGGTTCCGTTGGTGCTGTATGTTATATCACCACCGGAAGCGATATCGCCCTCCACCTGCATAAGAGAAATATCCAGATTTTCAACAGAATATATTGCGGCATCTAAGAGGTCTGAGGGTTTATCTCTGGTGATCGTCAAACCTAAGGTACTGTTGACACCATTGTTCTTTCCTGTGACAGAAATAAAAAATCCAACATAGCTAGGGTCGGTGATTTCACGCATCTCATTTACAATATAGGATTTGCCACCGCCTAATATTTTTCCTGTACCAACAGGACTGGGAGAAGGCAATGCCTCAAGGCTTATCACTTGGGATGCAAGGTCATCCACCCCTGCACGTGCCAAATAATTTGCCTGAATCATTTTTTCTTGATGGCTTGCAAAATTATTTTCCGATAAAGTGATATAACTAATAAGCATCCCAAAAATCATTAGGATAGCCATTATACTTAATACAAGTGGCAAGGCCATGCCTCTATTGTTGTTTGCAAAATTTCCATCCATATAGAATGCCTCCTAACTGAATAGACCAGAAGTAAATATACCAAGAAAATGAACCACAAATTATTTAAGTTGATAGAGTAGCAGACACTTTGGAATTATAAGATTCAAAAAAGTTGCCTGCTACTCCATATTATCTTTATTATCAATATTTCTTAAGTTTTGTTGCTTAGTAATTGAGTTGGTTAATTATTTTTAGGTTGCATCACCCACATCTCCATCATACCGCGCAGCAGCACCGGTTGGAACAGGATAAGTTACAACGTATACTCCATTGGAGCCACTAATAGCATAGCCCGTCGCTGTAGGCCACTCTCTAAGATAACCATCGGCTACTAATGAACCTGCAGCCTCTCCTTCTAATGTAGTAATAGGAGTAGGTTCCGTTCCTAAAGCAACCCATCTTGTTTCTGCGGCGTTCAGAATTGTTACTGCAGTTGACTCACTTGCTTGAGCCTGAGAATCTCTCCGAATTTGCGCAAATCTAGGAATCGCAACGAGTGCTAAAATTCCTAAGATTGCAATGACAACAACTAATTCAATCAAGGTAAAGCCTTTTTTATTCAATTTCTTTCTCCAATAATTCATCATAGTCTCCCAATCCTTTCTATTTAAATATTTTATATATTGTTACCCAGATCATCGTACTGTTTGAAGGATGTTGACTTTAGCAGACCCATCTTTGTATCAATAGCCAAGTTTCGATGGTTATGATGATTCTCATAATCGTCTCCGTTCAGAAAACAGCCGATGCGTCTCTTTCACCCACCTCCTTGTTTTAAATTATACCGATAGGTATAATTTTCAGACAGTATTTGAATTTTTTTTATTTTTTTATGCATCGGCTATTCTCAATAAATAATTTTATCCGTTTGGATCGACTTAATTTGTCGAATCTTCTCGCAAATGCTCACGAATGTTTTTAAGTGTAGCTTCTCTTATCCTGCTAACCTTTTTCTGATTAATCCCAATTCGATCAGCCACCTGCTGCTGAGATAGATTCTGATAAAATAGTAAATAAATCACTCTCTTTTGTATTTCAGTCAATTTCTTCATAGCCTGAAAGAGTGTCAATTTATCTTCAATGGGTAAACGAAAGGTTTCATATGTCAAACTATGTATTTTTGAACTATCTATTTCTTCAAAGCTGATTAAACCGGCCTTCATGACCTCACTAACGCTATCTTCTGTCACATTAATCTTCTCAGCAATATATGAGATGGCTGGTACGTCCTGATGAAATTTCATATATTCTTCAATAATCTTATCTACCTTAAACTGCAGTTCAGCAATGCAGCCTGGCCGATAATATGAAGCCTGTTTGCGCACCATATGGCGAATCTCTCCCATGATACAGTGGGAAGCATAAGTAACAAAAGTGGCCCCTCTATTCGAATCATAATTTTTAAGTGCTTTCATCAGACCTAGACTACCAGTCTGAAATAGATCTTCATGATCACAGACGTTTCCATAGAGACGGCTGTAATATCGTATTAGACCTGAAGCAGACTCCATAACTTCCTGCAAGAGGACCTCATCTGGTTGCCGAAAATACTTTTCTGCCGCCACATTCAATGAACTTACGTTATGTGAAGTTTCCATATTGTAACCCTCTATTACAGCATTCTAGAAATACTTGATCGATGTTTATAGTAGAAAACTGAATAATGCACTATATCGCCTTAACCATATCAAACATTGGCATCATCATGGCAACAACAATATAGCCTATAACAATTCCCATAATTACAATCATCAGTGGTTCAAAAAGGGTCGTCAGCCTCTGAACGCTTCTATCAACTTCTTCATCAAAAAAATCAGCAGCTTTGTCCAGCAACTCATCCATGGTTCCTGACTCTTCGCCAATTTTTATCATATTGCCCACCATCGGCGGAAACATTCCGGAGGCTCTGACCGGTTCCGAGAGGATTTTCCCACTTCGCACTGCATCGTAGATCTTTCCCATACCTTCCTTAATGACCATATTGTTTACCACGCCGGCTACACTCTCGATAGATTGAAGAAGAGGTATGCCGCTAACCATCATGGTACTCATCGTACGAGTGAAGCGAGCTGCTACTATCTTTTGATTAAGATCTTTAAGGATTGGAAGCTTAAGCTTAAGCTCGTCCATATGACGATGGCCTTCCTCGCTTTGGACATAAGTTCTGAGTACAACTAATGATGCAGCAACAACGAGAATAATGAGATACCAATAGGTTCGGACAAATTTACTAAGATTAATAACTATAAGCGTTGGTGCTGGAAGCGGCACATTGCTGCCAGAAAACAATTCTACATACGTAGGCATTACAAAAGTGATCAGGAACGTCACCACTGCAATGGTTGCAACAACAAGCACAGCTGGATAAACCAACGCGCTTTTAATTTTATTGTTCAGTTTGTATTCCTTTTCGTAGTGAATCGCTAGCCGTTTCATGATGTTGTCCAAGGTACCGCTGACCTCACCTGCTACGATCATGCTCAGAAATAGGGATGGAAAGACTTTTTCATTGCGCCGCATGGCTTCCGATAGTGTCAATCCCTTTTGTACATTCTCGTAAATGTCATTGGTGACCTCGCGCAAGGTCTTGTTTTCTAACTGCGTCTTTAATATGTCCAAACAACTGAGGATGTTCACGCCTGCGTTGAGCATGGAGTAAAACTGCCGGCAAAAGACAGACAGATCCTTGGCTTTAACACTCTGATTCCTTTTCAGATTGACATTGCGATTTTTCTCTTCTTCCAAGCTAACCGGGTGGCTCTGCCGCTGCCGCAGCATATCCAAGGCTTCACGCCGTCCCGGCGCCGTCAGGGTTCCTTCGGCCGTTACGCCTTCTGTGTTGATGGCTTTATAGCGAAAAACCGGCATGGCTCTCCACCTCCTTTATGCATAAGAAGACACCTGTCTTCTGATTTCATCGAGATCAAAAGCATAGCTGATCAGAGTGTCCCGGGTGATCATGCTGCGCTTGTATAAGCCAATCAATGCCTGGTCCATGGATTGCATACCCAGCTTGGTGCCGGTTTGAATTGCGCTGTCGATCTGATGATGCTTCTCTTCCCGGATCAGGTTGCGCACCGCCGGCGTGGCCAGCAAGACCTCAAAGGCGGCAATACGGCCTGTGTCATCCGCTTTGGGAAGGATCTGCTGATAGACGATGCCTTCCAGCACCGAGGCCAGCTGGATACGGATCTGCTGCTGCTGGTGAGGTGGGAAAACGTCGATCATACGGTCCACGGATTTAGCAGCGCCGGGGGTATGCAGCGTGGACAGAACTAAGTGCCCGGTTTCTGCAGCGGTGATGGCGGTGCTGATGGTTTCCAGGTCACGCATTTCACCCACCAGGATCACGTCTGGGTCCTGACGCAGGGCGGACCTGAGTCCGGCAGCAAAGCTGTCTGTATCCTGCCCTACCTCACGCTGATGCACGATGCTCATCTTGTTCTTGTGCAGATACTCGATGGGATCTTCCAAGGTGATGATATGGCATCGGCGTTCCTGGTTGATCAGGTTGATCATGGTAGCCAGGGTGGTGGATTTACCACTGCCGGTGGGGCCGGTAATCAGCACCAGGCCTCTCTTTTTGCGGCTCAGATCCTTCATAATGGGAGGGATACCAAGCTTTTCCATGCTGAGATCTTCAAAGTAGAGCAGACGGATGGCCAGGGCATAGGTTTCACGCTGGATAAAACAGTTGCCGCGGAAACGTCCTTTGCCGGGGCGTGACAGGGAAAAGTCCAGTTCTCCGATGCTTTCCACCTTTTGCAGCTGTTCCTCATTCAATATCTCCATAGCCATGGCTCTGGTCTCTTCCGCGGTGAGAGGCTGGTCGGAGATGAACTGCAATTCCCCTTTGATCCTCATAACCGGCGGCGTGTCCGCCGATAGATGCAGGTCGGAAGCGCCCACATCAAAGGTCTTGTCCAAGAGTTCGTAGATATTCAATCTCATCATCTCCTAGTCCAAAGTATAGGTGCTGCGAAGCATTTCGTCGTAGGTGGTGATCCCTTGCTTTACCAGCTCGATGGCATTCTGCCGCAAGGAGATCATGCCGTTTTTCCCGGCGCACTGCCGAAGCTCCTCTGTTGTGGCATGTCGGTTGATCAGTTCTTTGATTTCCAGATTGACTTGCATGATTTCAACCACCGAGGTCCGGCCTTTATAGCCGGTGCCGTTGCAAACCGGGCAGCCGGCCCCTTTATGCAGGATCAGTTCCTGGTCCAGAGGTTCTCCCATGGCCCGTTTTTCCTCATCGGATGCCAGATAGGATATCTTGCATTCTTTGCAGATCTTTTTCAGTAGCCGCTGGGCCTGGATCCCCACCAGCGCACCGGATATCAGATAGGGTTCGATCTCCATGTCAACCAATCTGGCCACGGTGGATGCTGTATCGTTGGTATGGATGGTGGCCAGTACAAGGTGGCCTGTGATGGCAGCCCGGACGGCGATCTGGGCCGTTTCCGTATCACGGATCTCGCCGATCATGATCACATCCGGGTCCTGACGGAGGATGGATCGAAGCCCGGCGGCAAAGGTCAGGCCGGCCTTGGGATTCACCTGGACCTGATTGATGCCGTTCATGCGGTATTCAATGGGGTCCTCCACCGTGACGATGTTGCGGCTCATTTTATTGAGCTCGTTCAGGATCGCATACAGGGTCGTCGTCTTGCCGCTGCCCGTAGGTCCTGTGACGAGAATAATGCCGTAGGGGTATTGAATCAGTTTCTCGAAGGCTCTCATATTATGGGGCGTGAATCCCAGCTGTTCTTTCGTAAGCGTTGTACCGCCCGTATCCAATAGACGGATAACAGCCTTTTCGCCGAATGCCGTGGGCAGTGTGGAGACACGCATATCCACGCTTCGGCCATCAATGATATGATTGACACGGCCATCCTGGGGGACACGTTTCTCCGCGATGTCCATTTTTCCCATGATCTTGATGCGGGTGACAATAGCGGAATGAGAGGTTCTTTCGGGGGTTATGACTTCCTGCAGGTCCCCGTCCACCCGGAAACGAATCCTGACATTTTTCTCAAAAGGCTCGATATGGATGTCACTAGCCTTGGATGTAATCGCCTGCTTGATCAAAGAGTCAATAAAACGCACCATAGGCGCGCTGTTGACCTTCATCATAGATTCCTCGTCCAGTTGATCGATGGGCGCCAGGTCGTCCTGATATTGCTTCTTGAATTCCGCGATGGCCTGCTCTGTATTCTGCTGGCGGTAGAATTGATCGATGGCGGCAACGATCTCTGCCCGGGTGGCGATGACCGCTTCCACCTCCATGCCGGTGGCAATCCTCACGTCATCCATGGCCAAAATGTTCAAAGGATCGTCCATGGCCACAATGATCCGGCCGCCCTCCAAACGTATGGGAATCAGGTTGTAGCGGCGGGCCATACTCTCTGTGATCAGTTTGGGGATCTCCGGGTCGATTTGGAGCTTTTCTAGCTCCACCCGTTCGATACCGATCTGGGCCTTCAGCAGCTCCAAAATATCTCGCTCTTCAGCTAGTCCTTCATCCACCACGATTTCGCCGATCCTGCGGTTGGTCCTTCGTTGGATCAACAAGACCCGATCCAGCTGATCTTTCGTAATAAGCCCGGCATCCAGGAGGAGATCGCCCAGTCTGCGTGTGCTTTTATTCTTCATCATCCATCCACCTCATTAAATCTTCGGAAAAAATAAATAAGCCTTGACTTTATTCCATAAATGCTGCTTGGTCTTCTCTATGGTTTATACACAGCAACGTCTTATGTCGCATCGTCGATCAAAGGCTTATCCGGGAAATTTATAAATACTATGTTGATTATATTCTGAATCATCATGAACTTGCGTTGTATTCTTTATAATATAACACCATTGGAATCACGATTCAACCCAAGGAGGGGGTTATTTATGTATACTTTGATTTATTTTTGGATCTATTTTCTCATTTTTGCAAATGCCTTGCATGAAGCAAAAGTGAAGCATAGCAATATTCCTTGATTAAAACATCCAATCCCATATATAATATAGCCATTATTTTCATAATTTTCAATATATTTATGAGCCTGGTAACAGGATAGCACTTTTATTCTTTGGATTCAAGAGAAATGTAACCCTATTGATGATTATTTTTGTCATTGTGCCATGCTTCCAGCCAATGGCCGCCCCGGAAGCGTCGCAAGCACAGCAATCCCCGCACCATCAGATCCAAAATCATGCCGATCCAGGCGCCATAGACGCCGATTTTCAAGATATAGCAGAGCAGGATCACAGTGCCCACCCGAACGCCCCACATGCCGGAGGCTGTGTAATAAAAGGGCCGTCGGGTATCCCCGGCTCCCCGCAAGGCCCCTGAGATCACGATGGCCATGGCGAAGAAGGGTTCGGAAAAGGCCATGATTTTCAGTCCCACGGTCCCCAAGGCGATCACCTGGAGATCCGGGGTAAAGAGCATCATGAGATTTTTGGAGAATACAAACATCAACAGGCCGGCAAAGGCCATAATGCCCACGCCGTATTGGGTGCAGCGCTTGCCATACTGCCAGGCCAGCTGCGGCTTCCCGGCGCCCAGGGCTTGGGCCACCAAGGTGGTGGCTGCCACCGCAAGTCCGTAGCCGGGCATGTAGGAAATGGATTCCGCTGTGTTTGCCAAATGATACGCCGCCAGGGAGGCCGTTCCTAAGCCGGCCACCAAACGGGTCATCAGAATCTGTCCCGACGAAAGGATCAGCCTTTCATAGGCCGCCGGGGCCCCAAGATGCCAGGCAAAATGCATGATGTCCCGGTCAAATTTGAGATCTCCCTTGAGACTGATCTTCAGGGGGAATCGATCGTTGAGCATCGCACGCAAAAGCATCAATCCGGAGAATGTGGTGGCGGCTGCCGTGGCAATGGCTGCGCCTTCCACCCCCAACCCTGCGCCCCATACCGGGAAGGAACGCCCAAAGAGATGAACCGTATGGGGCTGGAAGATCAAAACGTAGTTGCCGATGATATTGAGGATATTGGTCATAATATTGAACAGCAGCGGCGTCTTCGTATCGCCGGAAAACCGCAGCATGGTGCCGCAGAAAATCACGGAGATGTTCATCAGAAACGCTGAGGAAACAATGCGCAGATAAGCCGAGGCGTGGGCCAGGATCGCCGGGGAAGCGCCCATCCACTGGGGCACTTGACCCGCGGCCAATAGAATGGCCAGGGTAAGCCCGATCCCGCCGATCGCCATCACCAGCAAGCCCTGGCGGATCACCTGCCGTGCCTTTTCCGTGGAGCCTTCACCCAACCGCCGGGCCATCTGGACTGAAAAGCCCAAAGCGGCGGCGTTCATGATGCCGTTGATCAGGTGGATCAGCGAATTGCTGATGGCAATGGATGCCGTGGCATTGGCGCCCAGAGAGCCCACCATGGCCGTATCCGCATAGCTCACCATGGTCTGCAGGATCTGCTCCGCAATGGTTGGCCAAGCCAGCAGCATGATGGTCTTCGACGCTGTGACATTTGGATCCAGGACATTGACAGGTTTATAGGCCACGGCCGCGCCTCCTCAGGCTGGTCATTTAATTGAGATAGGCTTTGATCAAATCGATGACAACATCCAGGTCCTGACGGCTGATCCCATGATGGGTCACCAGTCGCATCTCACCCTGCATATACCCTGTGTTTTTGACACCGTGGCTCAGCAGATAGGCAGAAAAATCCTCTTCGGAAAAGCCCTCTTTTTCGATGCTGAAAAAGACCATATTGATTTTGACCCGTTCCAAATCGATCTTGATTTCCGGCAGTTTGGCCAAGGCCAAGGCCAGATAACGGGCATTGTCATGGTCGTCCTGCAGCCGCTGGGTCATGGTTTGCAGAGCGATCCGGCCGCTGACGGCCAGAAAGCCAGCCTGGCGCATGCCGCCGCCCAGCAGTTTCCGATTTTTGCGGGCTTTTTCGATAAACGTCCGGCTGCCGCAGAGCATGGAGCCCACCGGGGCGCAAAGACCTTTAGACAAACAGAACATGAGGCTGTCCGTACAAGCCGCGATGGCCTTCACATCGGTTTTCAGGCTCACCGCTGCATTGAACAGCCGGGCGCCGTCCATATGAACGTTGAGGTTCAGGTCTTTGGCTGTTTTATAGTCTTCCCTCAGTACCTCCAGAGGAACCACGTCGCCGTTGGCCAACGCATTTTCAAGGCACAGCAGGGAGGTTCTCGGTTCATGGATATCCTGGGAGCGCAGGGCGGCAAGAATGTCGGCGGGGTAAATGATATGATTCGGATTGTCCACGACCTTGGTGCTGACGCTGGACAATACGGCGGCGGCGCCTACTTCGTGATGAACGATATGGCTCCAGGCCCCGGCGATGATCTCGTCGCCGCGCCGGGTAAGGGTCATGATGGCCAATTGATTGCCCATGGTTCCGCTGGGCACGAACAAGGCAGCCTCCTTGCCGACGATTTGGGCCGCCAACTCCTGCAGCGCATTGATCTCTGTATCTTCCCCATAAACGTCATCCCCAACCTGGGCAGACACCATCGCCTGACGCATGGCCTCCGTGGGCTGGGTCACCGTATCGCTTCTTAAATCAATGATTCGCATAAGCGCCTCTCCTCTATCTTGAATCTCGCTTCCCTTTGAGCCAGTAAGGCTTCATGAGGGAATTGCTGTTGTCCTGATTGTCTGTGGAGCGGTCCTTATCCGCCGAGGATGCCGGCCGCCGGCCTTCCTGGGGTTTTGGCCGATGGGGCGCAGCTTGGTCCCGTCTGGGAGCTGGCTGGCCTTTGGGAGCCGGTCCGCGGTCTGTTGCCTGTGGCATGGGTTCTCTCCTCGCCGGAGATTGAGGCTTCTGAGCCGGAGCTTGCGGTTTTTGAACCGGGGCCTGCGGCCTTTGAGCCGGAGCTTGCGGCCTTTGAGCCGGAGCTTGCGGCCTTTGTGCTAGGGCTTGAGGCCTTTGTGCTTGGGCCTGAGGTTTCTGGACCGGGGCCTGAGCCGGGGAAGCTTCCCCTTGCTTCTCTTCCAGTTTACGCCGGCTGGGGGGCCGTTTCTGCCATAAATCCGCGGAGATTTTAGGCGTCTCCGATAATTCAAAGGGCTTGAGCTTGATGGGCTGCCGGGTGCCGGAGGGTTCGTCGCCGCTATAGGAGGATCGCGTGAAATCAGAGTACATGACCCCGTCGGTTTCCAGGGGCACCTTTTCATGCTTGCTTATAGAATGCTGTGGTTCAGCCGGCCTGCTTGGTCTTGCCGGTTCGGGTCTGGGCCTTTCAGCCCTGACGGCTTCTGCAGGTTTTCCAGGCACCGCAGGTCTCGCAACGGATGTGGGTTTCGCAGCCGCTGCAGGCTTCGCCGGCATGGCAGGCCTTTGGGGCTGTGCGGGCCTCTCCGCCGGGACAGGCTTCACGATTGCAGCCGGTGCTGCGGCGGCTTTTTTCTCCGTTGTATAGGCCACGGCTTGGGTATGGGCCTCAGGAATCGCTTTGCCGATAAGTTTATGGATGTCTTTGAGAAAAGGCCGTTCCAGTTCATCGCAGAAGGATATGGCGATCCCGCTCAACCCCGCCCTTCCGGTACGGCCGATCCGATGGACGTAGGTTTCGGGAATATTCGGCAGATCATAATTGATCACATGGGACAGTTCCTCAATATCCAGTCCTCGAGCGGCGATGTCCGTGGCCACCAGCACTCGGACCTTGCCCTCCTTGAAGTTGCTCAACGCAGCCTGACGGGCATTCTGGGACTTGTTGCCGTGAATGGCGGCTGCCTGGATGCCGGTCTTCAGCAGCTGTCGGACCACTTTATCCGCGCCATGCTTGGTCCGTGTAAACACCAGGGCCGACAGGATTTTGGGATTCTCTAATAACTTGGCCAAAAGGGCCGTTTTGTTTTCTTTTTCAACGAAATGGATGGTCTGATGGATGGCGTCCACCGTTGAGGAAACAGGGTCCACCGCAACCTTGATCGGCGTCACTAGCAGCGTATTGACCATGGTCACGATCTCCGGCGGCATGGTGGCTGAAAACAGCAGGGTCTGCTTCTTGACCGGGGTATGGGCGATCACTTTTTTCACGTCGTGGATAAAGCCCATGTCCAGCATACGGTCCGCTTCGTCCAGGACAAAGATCTCGATCTGGCGCAAATCGATGTATTTCTGATGGATCAGGTCATTGAGCCGGCCCGGTGTGGCCACCAGGATATCCACACCCTTCTTCAGGCTTTCCACCTGGGGATTCTGGGATACCCCTCCGAAAACGATGCCCAGACGCAAGCCGGTGTGTCTGCCGTAAGCCCGCAAATTTTCGTAGATCTGCAGTGCCAGTTCTCTGGTGGGGGTCAAGATCAAGCCGCGGATCGGGCGAAAGCCAGGCTGGGCGGCCGGATGGCCGTAGAGCAGCTGCAGCATCGGTACGCCGAAGGCCGCTGTCTTCCCTGTGCCGGTTTGGGCACAGCCCAATAAATCCCTGCCGGCTAAAACCGCAGGGATGGCTTGTTCCTGGATGGGGGTCGGGCTTTCGTATTTCTCTTCTTCCAAGGCCCGTAAGATGGGATCGATGATGTTCAGTTCGTTAAAATTCATTGCAACCTCTTTTTCTTTAATGTTTGTTGTGTTAAAAAGCCATCCTCGGTTGAGAGCAAAGCTTTGCTTTTATCAACACTTGGATGGCTTTTAATATATTCAGCATCCCTTTCTTCATGGATGCTCCCACGGGAACATCCGGCGAGTCAAACGCTCCATACCGCAGATTATTAAAAACCTTTATTATCTTAACAAAATTACGGGCAGACTTCAAGGCAGGATGCGTCATTCATGAGATATTGTTGTCCTCGGCGAATTGAAAGTTGGCCGTTTGGCCTCCCTCTCTGGCCATTTTCTCCGTTTTCCTGCTGCGTTTGTTAATATACATCTGGCTATCCACGTGATTCAGGAACTGTCCAACGCTGGACCAGCCCTCATTAAACACTTCATAACCGAAGCTGTATTTCAGCTGATAAGGCTTTTCTGAGGTTCTGTTGTATTCCGCAAAGGCGGCTTCCATCCTCTCCAAAACCTTCCGAATCACTTGATGGTCCGCGTTTTCCAGCAACACAACGAATTCATCGCCGCCGAAACGGCCGATGATGTCGGCCTTTCTCAGCACTTTTTTTATCTGTTCCACCGTGCTTTTCAAGGCACAATCGCCCTCAAGATGGCCGTGCCGGTCGTTGATTTCTTTAAAATCGTCCATATCGATAAAAATGATGCCGAAGGGCACAGGATTTCTTTCGTTATAGATTCTGGAGTGCATATATCGCTCAAAGGTGGCTTTGGTCCAGGTGTCGGTCAGCAGGTCGAACTGGGCCATGCGATCCTGGATCAGAACATAAAGGATCACACAGGCAAAAGCGCCGCTGCTCCACATCAGCAGGATGCCATAAAATCTCCATTGGAGCAATCCGCCGACCATGGGCAGCAAGCCGAACATAAACAGCGGCCAAAAGACCTCCTGGGTCAGATTCTTCCTATGTTTGACCACGTACAATGATCCCAGAATCAGGTAAAAGTAGGCGGTCATGGCCTGAATGCCGAACAAAGGCCCCCGCTGATAGACGTTCATGTCGGAAATCGAAAAAATCACGCCGGTGACCGGTGAGCTCATGGCCACTAAAACAACGGCAGCCAGAGGAAGAGAAAATAACAGCCTTCGGTATGGAGTATACGCTTCCTTTTGGTTTATCCAATAGTGAATAAAATAACACCACAGATAGGTGATCAGCGGGCCAACAATAAATAAAACCACATGTAACAAGTTGGCTGGGCCGATCAGCCAGGGATAGGGTTGCTGGTTGATCAAGCAGGTCACGGTTTCAATCGTTACTTCCGCCAGGATCAAAGCAGCGATCCATATAAACTTCTGATTTAATTTATCCTTCTTGTCCAGGCGCTTGTGGGCGATCCATAGCACAAAGCCCAGCAAAATCACGGCAATCAGGTTGATGTCGATTCTCAAAAAGGTATTCATAAAATTTCTCACATCCACTGCATTCGTTGTCTTTACGTATATATAACGCATTATATTCGACAAAAAAGCACTTGTTCCTTTTTTCTCTTTCCCGGGTCTAGTAATTTTATCAGCGTGATGTTCTACAAAAAAGGAGCCGCCTTGCTTCAACGCAAAAGCGGCCCGCCCTTCCGGTCTGTATAGAAATTGAGACCTAAAATTCAATTATTCCCGGCTGCTCAAGGGCCTAACCGGCCGTCCCTCGATATAGCCCCGGTATCCCATGGGCGCAAGCTGAAATCTCGGGCCTTCCTCGTCGGCCCATTGGAAACCATAAACCTCCGGGTTATAAGTCTTCATCACATCCCAAAGCTCGCCGATGGCGGTTTCGAATTTTTCATCATCATAAGGCTGTCCCTGGAAGATCATCATTTTGCAGGCAGGCAGTTCCATGATTTCAAGGCCTTCAGGAATATCGCCGGCAAAGTCTAACGGGACTTCCACGCCCTGGGCGTACACTGAAGTCCCCGGAGTGCGCATGGTGTCGGGAAGCCACATCCCGATGGGTTCGTACAGGGCTTCCTTGATGCTGGACAAGATATCCCAAATCTCGCAGCCCACCTCATCGCAATATTCGAAATAATGGGTCGCTTTTTTGCCGCGTTTCAGGATCACCTTCCGGGCCGGCCGGTCGACCACCTGGACAAACACCGTGTTCACATTCTGAGTCATCACATTCTCCCCCTTTTGCAGTTTGCTGTAATAATCATAGGCTGATCGGGGCAGGAAAAGCTTGAGGGGCACCGGCGATTTGCTGAAATCCCGGGGTGTCATGCCGAATTCTTTTGAAAAAGCCCGCGTGAAGCCTTCATGGGAGTCGAAAACAAAATCGAAGGCCACATCCAGGATCTTCAGCTTCTGATGGTCCTGCAAAGCAGACGCAGCCAGAGACAGCCGCAGAGACCGGATGTATTCGAAGGGTGCCTTTCCGGTAATCTCTTTGAATATCCTGGCACTATGCCAAGGTGAATAATTCGCCGCTTCGGCAAGCATCCGAAGGGTGATGGGCTCTCTGACATGCTCCTCGATATAATTCTGCATCCGCTGCACCGCTAAAACCTTATCCCAGCTTTCCATAGGATCCCCCCTGCATCAAAGGATACCAAATCGGCAGTGATGTTTCTTGACTTACCTTGCTCTATTGGATGACTAATCAATGATCCGCATATGAAAAATCATTGCCAAAAGAACAGCAGCCCATAAGTGAGCTGGTAGACCCATGGGGCAATGAACACCGTCATGATCCCTGCAATCCCAATGGCCAGACTGCTCATGGCGGATTCCGTCTCCCCCATCTCCAGCGCTTTGGTGGTTCCGATGGCATGGGCGGAGGTTCCAAGGGCAATGCCGATGGCAATTTTATTTTTTAATTTGGCCAGCTTGATCACGGCCGGCGCCATCATGGCGCCTGAGATGCCGGTGATGATAATGGACAACACCGTGACCGGCACGATGCCCCCCATTTGCTTTGAAAGCTCGATCCCGATAGGTGTCGTCACGGATTTAGGCAACAGGGACATAATGATTTCATGTTCAAGTCCGAAAAGCATGGTGAAGAAAACCACCGATGCCACACTGACCACGGAACCGAATAGAATGCTGGTTAAGATGGGAACCGCATGCTGCTTCAACTGATCCAATTTTTTGTAAAGAGGGACAGCCAGCGCCACCGTGGCCGGGCCAAGAAACATATGGATGAATTGGCCGCCTTGGTTATAGGTTTCAATATCGATGTCAGCGGCGATCAAAAATACCACCACGATAAATATCGCAACCAGCAGAGGGTTGAAGATGGCAAGCTTTGTTTTTTTAGAGATCCACAAGCCGGCTTCAAAGGCTGCCAGTGAAAGGACGATGCCAAAAACCAGATTGTCGGTCAAATATTCCATGGTCCTATTCTCCCTGCCTGTTGTTTCTGCCCAAGAGGGCTTCAGCCATTTTTCCTGTAGCGGTCATGGTGATCGCCGTTGTGATAACGCAAATCAGCAGCAATTTAAGCCATATCCCCTGAATGCCGGCATAGATCGAAAGAATGCCCACACCGGCAGGAATAAAGAAAAACGCCAGATGATCCAATAAGAAACCGGCCATCGCCTCCACCTGCTCCAGCTTGAGCATTTTGCTATATAAAAGTCCCAGAAGGATCAGCATGCCCACAATATTTCCCGGAACCATCCAATGCAACGTTTTGGATATCCAGTCACCCAGTAAATAGATGCCGAAGATGATGATCGCTTGCCTGAACAATTTCATGGAGTCACTTCCTTTCACAGAGGATTATATTATATATGATTTTGGCGGCGATTCAAATGGGGGGGGTTAGGGGACGGTGACTTTGTGCGGGCGCCGCAGGAGGGGACAGAGCAATCGAATGCGATATGACGAGGAAAATGAAGTTTATAGGATGATTGCTCTGTCCCCCCTGTGAGAATGCCGCACAAAGTCACCGTCCCCATTAATTAAAAAACATCCGCCTCTCGGCGGATGTTCTCCATTTCATCGGTCTTATTCAATTGTGATCGCTTCCACCGGGCATTCTTCAGCAGCCTGCTTTGCGCTTGCCTCGGCTGCCGCGGGAATGGTTTCGATGATGACGACGGCTTTGCCTTCAGCACCCATCAGGAACACCTCGGGACACGTAGCTTCACAAAGACCGCATCCGATACAGGTATCCATATCAACAACAGCTTTCATAATTACCTCCCTTCTATATATGTATTTGATTGTTTTCAATCAAATTAACAAATACGCTTGCCAAGGTTGGGTCAAACTGCCGGCCAGCCTGATTGTTGATCTCACTCTGGGCAAATTCGATGGAAAGTGCTTTTTTGTAGGATCGTTCGGTGGTCATGGCGTCGAAAGCGTCCGCAATGGCCAGGCAACGGGCTGAAATCGGGATGTCTTCGCCGGCAATGCCTCTGGGATAGCCCTTGCCGTCCCAGCGTTCATGATGGCCTAAAACAGCCGGGATCACGTAATCCAGGGAAGGCAGATGCCGGATCATGGCAATGGAGTTTTCTACGTGTTTCTTAATGGCCTTATACTCGTCATCCGTCAATTTCCCTTGTTTATTAAGGATGCTTTCGGGAATGCCGATTTTGCCGATGTCATGGAGCAGCGCCGCCTCCCGGATGATTTCTACATGCTCGTCATTGAGGGAAATCGCTGCGGCCAGTGTGGTCGCGTATTCAGCAACTTTTTGGGAGTGGTTGAAGGTATAATGGTCTTTGACGTCAATGGCTGCCGTCAGGGCATAAATGGTCGAAGCATAATCGGAGTAAACATCCGGCTTCATAGACGACAAATCCTGGGACATGCCGAGTTGCGGTTCCTTCAAAGAATAAACTTCGACTTTGTTCTTGCCGCTGCGTTTAGCGTTGAACACGGCCATGTCCGCGTTTTCGATGAGCTGCTTCACCGTGGTGGCCGTGTAGGGCATGATGCAAATGCCGCAGCTCATGGTAAGGGTCCGGATCACAGCGCTTTCGTCAAACTCGGTCATATTGGCCACCTGGCGGCGGATGTTTTCCGCCAGATTGATGGTTGAAAACGCATCAAAATTTGGCAAAATCACGGCGAATTCCTTGCCGCTGTAGCGGGCCGGGATCCCTTGGGAGCCGACGCAGCCCATGATCCTTTGGGCAATATTGCGAAGGGCCATATCCCCTTCCCGGTTGCCGTACAGCTGGTTGTACAATTTGAAATCGTCGATGTTCATGATCAGCAAAGCCAGTGAATTGTTGGCGGCTTTCTGAGCTTCCTCCGTAATGGTCTCGTAAAAATATTTACGGTTCAGCAGCCCGGTGAGATCATCGTAACGCGCTTCCAGATAAGCTTTTTCATAAAGGCGTGCGTTCTTGATGGCGATGGAACCTACAGAATTGACGGAATCAAGGAAATTGATATCATCAAAACTAAAATTGCGGTTTTTCATTTTTCTCGAGAGCATAACGATCCCGGCCAATTCCTCATCGCATTTTAAGGGCACGAGACATTCGATATCCAAGTCTTCAAGCTGCTTCTTTTCGTCCTGCCACAGGGCTTTGAAGAAAATCGTCCTCTGAAACTCCTTGACCACCATACAGGTATTGTTTGAAATCAGCCACTTTACGCAAGGATTCGTGAAGGAAAGCTGGAAGGTCTTCGAGTCCAGCGGGCTTGCGCTGTGCACTGTTTGGAAACATTGTGTCTTTTCATCGGGAAGGCATACATAGATTTTTTCTACGTTGACGCCTTTTTGCACCACATAGACCAGTTTGGTCAGGATGTCGTCCAAATTCAAGCTCTTCGAAACTTCCTGGCTGAAGTGTTTGAGCAGTTCCGCCTGGGCCAGCTCGTCTTTGACGAAGATCTTGTCCAAAAGCTTCTTGGTGAAGGCGAACGCCAAAATGGATATGCCGGCAAACAAAACCGCAATGATCAAGGTGTCGTAGGCTGCCAGCCAGGGGTAAGCGCCCACCATTAATCGCTCAAAGGGACGAATGCCGTAGGCGAAAATACCAAACACAAAAATCGCCGTCACAATATAGGATGTGCTGCGCGATACAAGAAGCGTCAGATTGAACAGACGCCGTTTATACAAAGCATAGACCATGAAACCGGCGTTGATGATCCCCGCCAGCGTATCGCCGGGAAATTCACCGATCACCGGGAAAACGTCCATGAAATTTCCGAGAAGAAGGATGATGATGCCGATCAGGATCGGCAGGAAACGGTCGAAGTTCATCTTGTTCGTCTTAACATCTTTGACGACCATATAGATGATCGAAATGACAACAATGGTGGAAAAGACCATGGGGAAGATAACCGGCCAGGTAATATCATAAATAAAGTGTGGCTGACCGTCGGCCAGGATCTCAACCGTGGGATGCTTCAGGAACAGATAAAAATGGATCGCAAGAATAATGGCGGCGGTACAGATCGAATAGATGATCCTGAGAAAATAACCCTTCTGGCCGATAAACGCCGCAACGAAATTGTATAAAAGCAGCGGCAGCAAGAACAGTCCAATGATCGAAACCTCGTACCAGAAATTCACACCGGGCACCGCTTGAAGGCGCATGAAAAGAGAGCCGCTGGACCAGAAAATGAACGCGACCAACAAAGCCATAAAAGAATATATGACTTTACTCTTTTTCGCTGCCATAAACATAATCAGCAAAAAGCTGTAGCAGCAAAGCGCTATAACCGGTACGATGATGTACGGGATCTGAATCAATTGGTTTTCACCGCGCTTTCCAGATCATATTCGAGTTCATAATCGTTGTTCTGAAACCGAAGAAGCTCCACCAGCTCATGCCTTGAAGGATTCATGTGCCGAAGGATTTTTCCCGTTTCCCGTCGGTAGGCATTAAAGGTTCCTGTTTTTAAAATGGTGATTTTAAGGGGATCCATCCCCAGTAAACGCTTTAGATCATTGTAGTCGCTGTCGAAATACGTAAAATAGATGCTCAAATGCTCTGCCAGGACCCTTTTGCTGACCGCGCTGAATTCCAAGGCTTCCGGCGTCATTTCCACATACATATGCAGATAGGGTTTGTTGTCGCCGTTAAATTCCTTACAGGCGATCCAGTCATGAATGCCAAGACCGGAGAGCTTGATCACATCTGCTATTGAATTCTCCGTAATTCTGGTAAATCCTGCAATATCGATGATGGAAGGCACCCGATCCACAAAGGCGAAGCGGGGGATCCGAGGAGAATCCTTATCGCCCTCATGACCCAGGCAGCGGTAAACATCCCCGATCCGATAACGGGCGAAGGCGCCCCCTTTGAGCACTGTGATCACTAACTCGTAATTTTGGTTGGTCACCAGCTCATGCATCAGGAAGGTTTTGGGCTCATAGCCTGGATCCGCGATGTTTTTCAGCATCTCGTCCTCGGGGATGAATTCATAGAAACAGGCATCCGGGAAGAAGTACAAACCATTGCGGGTCCAGCCTTCGGTTCCGATGCAGGTGGACTCGGTTCCGGCAGCGATCTCCATGGGGCGGACGCCCCAAAATTCTTCCAGGGAATCCTTATAACAATGGCTGTCCGTACCGGCGCAGACAAAGCCCTTCAGCTTGAACAGATCACTGGGCCGCAGGCTCCGGCCTTCTTTGCTGCAACGATATTTGGCCACCAAGAAGCGAAACGCCATCTTCGGAGAAAGCTCGAAGATCTTTTTGAAAGAACCTCCGCCGCCGCTGCCGGATTTGGCCAGACTGCCGCTGATATAATTTGCCACGCTGCTGACGCCGAAAAACAGGTCGATGCCTTTTTTGAGGCCAAGCTCGAAACCCATTTTGTTCCGTTCGCTGAAAGACATTTTTTCTGCTTCCGCCACCGGCGGCAGGAACTCCAGCTTGATTTCGTCGTTCAAAAGCAACGGCAGCAAACCGGTTGCATAAGGAAGCGGCGCCAGCCCGTAGAGCATCTTATCGTCGGGCTTGATATCAAACTTGCCCTTTCCCGTGCTTGTGGATAACATAAAACAGCTGACAACGTTATTTTTGTAAACGTCCAGCATGCTTTTGGTGTAAGGTGCGATTTTAAATGGATGTTTGCCGCCCTCCCAGGTGGTTTGGATCCAGATGAGGGGTTCCCCCGGCAGCATGCTGGCTTGTTTCTGAAGTAAAACATCGGCATAATCGCTGTAGGTGGTCAACGGCAGCATCGCTCTGAAATCTTCGATGGATTTTGGCTTGGCGCCGCGAAGAAGCTTCTGTCCCAGGCCGCTGCGGCTCCAGAGGGTGATCTGCTCCATCATGAGACGGTTTTGGATCTGCATATATCCGGGCACGTCTAAATCCAAGAAGCCGCAATACTCCTGCCACAATCGATCATATTGTTTCATTTGTAGCTTTTTCTCAAAATTCATTGGAACACTCCTAACGCGATTTTAACGCCGCGGCCGATCTGCGGAGGCTTTTAAAATTGGGAATCAAAAATGGTGTGCTGGCCTGGTATACAGAATAGTCCGAAAACTGCTTGGGAAAGATATAACGATCTTGCAGCCAAACATAGACTATATCAAGAAAGCCATAAATCAAACCTGCCTGCAGCATCTGGGCATTGCCCCAAAATACGGAGCCGAACACATAGAAACCGATCAGCCAGAGAACGCCCGGATGTCTGCACAGAGCATAAACGCCCTGGTCATAAACTTTAACCGCGCCCTCGGTGCTAAAATAAGTCTTCTTAAATGGAAGTGCAAAAAACAAAGTGTAAACCAACAAGACCAACATCGCCAACGTGAATAAGCCAAAGGGATATTTGGCGGAATCGGGGACAAAAAACACTTCTCCCGTTGAAAAAGCGACCAAAAGCGTTGAATAGATCAAACACAGGCAGCCCAATGGGAAAAGTGTCAATAAAAGCGGCGATTTTTTCGTAATATGATTGACATCGTAAAGAATGAAAAAGATGAATCCCAAACAACCTGGTATCAAATTTTGCATTGCTTTCTCCATTCAATTGAAATTCCATCGATTTAATGAATATAAATATATACAACGATTGTACTCTATAATATATTTCTAAGGTATCTATTTGTCAAGTATTCTGATAAATTTAACATATAGTTCATATTATTACATAATTTGAACCGCATCTATTCCTTGACTTCTTGCGCCCTTATGCACTATTTTATTCATAGAGCGTATCACGGAACGTTCTCCTAAATATTAAAAAGGAAACAGGTGATCCAAATGATGTCAGCCATGCGGCGTGAAGGGATCCATAAAATACTGGTCCAAAGCTCAGAACCCATCAGCGCGACGGCTCTAGCGAAAATCTTTAATGTCAGCCGGCAGGTGATCGTCGGCGATGTTGCCTTGCTGCGGGCCGCCAGTGTTTCAATTTTAGCAACGCCCCGGGGATACCTTCTGGAGCAGCGCCCCAGTGCCGCCAACGTACTGAGGACCATTGCGTGCAAGCATAGCCCGGAGGATCTGGCCGAAGAACTGTATACCATCGTGGACCATGGCGGCGGCCTCATCGATGTGATCGTGGACCACCCGATTTATGGACAAATTTCCGGCCAACTGCAGATCTTTTCCCGATACGATGTGGAAGGTTTCATCAAAAAGATTGAAAAGAACCGGGTGGCCCCACTCTCTGTTCTAACCGACGGCGTCCATCTGCATACCATTTCCTGCCCATCGGAAGCGGTCTATGAACGTATTCTGTCCGCACTGGGAGAAAAAGGATTGTTATTAGACAAATAATGCACAAAATCTTCATATTATAAAATTGATACGCCAATCCCTTTCTGATATACTTTGATTGATCAATTCGTATCCTATTTTATGGAGGCAGGTGGGCAAATGAGCATTTTATCGCTGGCAGGGGCTGATTTCTTTGTGATCGTTGCCCTTTGCCTGATCGTCTATTTAGCCAGACGAAATGTTTTCGTCAACGATTCCAAAAACACCATGTTCATTCATCTTGCGGTGACGACCATCGCTTTAATGCTTTTGGAGATGCTGACCCTTGTGTATCAGCATCTTGGAGACTCCCGGTATATCCTTCCTTTTTATTGGGTCAATATTCTAGGTTTTACCTTAAGCCCGCTGCTCCCTTTCATGATCTTGGTTTTCAACACCGACAGAAAAGGCCGCCTGCTCCAAAGGCTCATATTGGCTATTCCCTTGCTGATCAATGGGGCCGCCTGTTTTTTCAGCTTAAAAACCGGCTGGATTTTTTATATTGATGCGCAAGGCCAATATTTCAGAGGCGACTTTTTTCTGCTGCCCACAGCTGCAGCTTTTTTTTATTATTGCCTGGCAAGCATTCAGATGCTGTCCCAAAAAGAATACGACCGGAAGGAAAAACGCTTGATTTTTGCGATCTTTCTTCTTCCGGCCTTGGCCACTGTGCTGCAGCTCTTCTTTAAGGAACTGCTTTTGATATGGGGCAGTGTGGGAATATCCCTTATGCTTTTTTATATTTTCCTGCTTTTGACCCAGTTTAAATATGATCCCGTCACCGGTATACGGAACCGTTCTGAATTTGAAAAAGAAATGCTGAACCATCAGAAACTGGACCGGGTTTTGCTGATGGTTTTTGATTTTAACAATCTCAAGGTCATCAACGACCAATATGGCCATAAAGCGGGGGATGAAGCCCTTCTGCTGGCCTCGAAAATCATTCAGCGGGCTTTATCCCGCATCGGAAAGGTATACAGGATCGGCGGCGATGAGTTCTGCGCGATCTGCAATGACACACCTCTGGAAAAGGTCAATGCCTTATTTGCAAAAATCGATGCTGCCCTGGACCGGGCCGTTCTTTCCACCCCGGTGAAAGTCAAACTGGCCCATGGTTGTGCCTATTACATTAAAGGAAAAGACGAAAGCCTCCGAGCTGCCTTCGCACGCGCCGACCAAGCCATGTATGCCCATAAGATGCAGTCCAAAATCACGTCATTCAATCGATAACAGCGCGGCGTTCCGGGCATGGATCTCCGTGGTATCAAACAGAACCGCCCAGGTATCTTTCGGTTTGACCAACATTCCGATCTCTGTACATCCCAGAATGATCCCCTGAGCACCTTGACCGGTCAGAGAATCAATGATCCTGAGGAATTCTTCCCGGGATCTTTTTTCGATTCGGCCAAGGCAAAGCTCCTCATAGATCACCTCATTGATCAGACTGCGGTCTGATCGGCAGGGGATCAAGACTTCGATCCCTGCGGCCAGAAGCTTCTCTTTATAAAAATCCTGCTCCATGGTGTATTTCGTCCCCAATAAGGCCACCTTGCCGATCCCCTGCTTCCGCAGTTCCGATGCCGTCTCCTCGGCGATATGGAGGATTGGAAGATGGGTCGCCTCTTGGATCTGGGGCACGACCTTATGCATCGTGTTGGTGCAGATCACGATGAAATCCGCGCCGGCCCTTTCCAGACGCTGAGCCGCATCGGATAATATCCTGGCGCTTTGGTCCCAGTCCCCGCTGGACTGGCAGGCTTCGATCTCCTGAAAATCCACGCTGTAAAGAACACATTTTGCGGAATGCAGTCCGCCCAACTGTTCCTTTACCGTGCGGTTGATGATCTGATAGTAACCCACCGTGCTTTCCCAGCTCATCCCGCCGATCAATCCAATCGTTTTCATAAAAAACACCTCCATCGTCAGATTTCATTCTATCCGACCATGGAGGTGTTTTCAACTCAATACTTATTTGATGATAAGGATGGGCTTGTTGACTTGAATAGCAACCTTACGGGTCACGCTGCCAAGCAGAAGATTGTTGACTCCGCTCAAGCCTCTCGATCCCATGATCACAAGATCGATATCGTGGCCATCCGCGTAATTGATGATCTCAGAAGCCACATTGCCTTCCAGAATCACCATGTCCACCTTTTCGCCCAAGTCAGCCAGTCTCTGCTTGCCTTCCAGCAGGATTTCTTTCGCTTTGACTCTGGATTCTTTTAAGAGACTGATTTGCACACTTTCGGAAAATTCAACGGGGAACGCTCCAGGGTAAATACCGATAACATGAAGCAATGTAACATGGCTGCCTAAAGCTTTCGCCAATTCTTTTGCCTGCTCGATCGCCAGCGTTGATGAAACCGAGCCGTCAACAGGAACTAGAATCTTTTTCATAGTATCCCTCCTTATCTAATTTTCCAAACTTCTTACTTACAGTTACATTATAGAATATACTGAATTTTGTGTCAATGTTCATCCATAAATTCCTAAAAAAGAGAAAAACCGCTAGGGCCTGATCCATGGATCCCCCCTAGCGGTTTTTGGTTTCACAGCGTGGCCTATTTAGGTTTGTTGGTTGTATTCAACGGGCTCAGTGCAACGCTCTGCTTTTTGTCCGCTTTCGGTTTCTTTTTTTCCGGTTTCCTTGGGGTTTTTCCTCCCATTCCTATCACCTCAAATCATTATTGTAATCGTCTATCGTTTTAAAGAACCCAGAAGTCCCCGGATCAAGGATCTTCCGATTTCTCTGCCGATGGCGGTCACCGCCGAATTGGCGGCTTTTTCAAAGGCTGTTTTATTTACGGAAGTCCGTCCTGATGCCGGTCTTTTCTGTTCCTTTAACACCTGTTGATCCGCCTGCTCCCCTTTGACTTTTGCCTGGAGCATTTCGTAAGCGGAGGTCCGGTCGATCTCCCGTTCATACTTGCCGCTGATAAGAGATCCTTGAATAATTTTTTTGCGGGAAGCCTCATCAATGGTGCCAAACATGCTTTGAGGCGGCAGGATGAGTCCTCTCTCCACAATCCCAGGCCGGCCGTCTCCATCCAGGCAGGATACCAGCGCCTCACCGGTGGCAAGCTCGGTGATGGCGGTCTCGGTGTCGAATTTTGGATTGGGCCGGAAGGTTTGGGCTGCTGCCCTGACCTTCTTTTGGTCTGCCGGTGTATAAGCCCGCAAGGCATGCTGGACCCGATTCCCCAATTGTCCCAAAACATCTTCGGGCAGGTCTGCCGGGTTTTGCGTGATGAAGTATACGCCGATGCCCTTGGACCGGATCAGGCGAACCACCTGTTCCACTTTGTCCAGAAGGATTTTGGGCGCTTCATCAAACAACAAATGGGCTTCGTCAAAGAAAAACACCATCTTGGGTTTGTCCAGATCTCCGGCTTCCGGCATGGCTTCGAACAATTCTGAAAGCATCCACAGCAGGAAGGTGGAGTAAAGCGCCGGATTTTGGAAAAGCTTTGGGCTATGCAGGATATTGATCATGCCCTGGCCTTCCGACGTGGTTTGGATCCAATCAAAAATATCCAGGGCCGGTTCCCCAAAAAAGTGCTCCCCACCCTGATCTTCTAAACCAAGAAGACTTCGCAGAATAGCGCCCACACTTTGGGCCGATATGTTTCCATACTCAAGGGTGAATTCCTTGGCATGATCTCCCACATACTGCAACATGGCGCGAAGATCCTTCAGGTCCAGCAGCAAGAGCCCCTGGTCATCGGCAATGCGAAAAACGATGTTCAAAACGCCGGTCTGGGTATCGTTCAAACCCAAGAGCCTGGCTAATAACAGGGCGCCCATTTCGGAAACGGTGGTGCGGACCGGATGTCCGCCCTCGCCGAACAAATCCCAGAAGCGAACAGGATAGGAACGGAAGGTAAATTCCTCAAGGCCCAGACGGGTGATCCGCTCCTGCATTTTCGGATGATCGCTGCCCGGCATGGCAAGCCCTGCCAGGTCTCCTTTAATATCCGAGAGAAAAACCGGGACGCCCAGGTCGCTGAAGGATTCAGCCATCACTTTAAGGGTCGTGGTCTTGCCCGTTCCGGTAGCGCCTGCGATCAATCCGTGACGATTGGCCATTTTAGGCAGCAGATAAATCGGGATATCGCTCTTGGCAACCCATAGTTTGTTGTCGATGTGCATACCGATGGCTCCTTTTATCTCAGTTCTGTCATCTTACGATCAGGATCGGCTTTTTAAGATTCATGGTGACGCTGCGGGTAACGCTGCCAACCAGGATCGTGCGGAGGCCGCTCATGCCGCTTGAACCCATGATCACCAGGTCGTAATCATCGTTCATAGCGCACTGGGTGATCATTTCCGCCGGATTGCCTTCCAGGAGCATGGTTTCGACTTTAATCGGCAGTCCGATAAAACGCGCTTTCCCATCCTCTAAGATCTTTTCCGAAATGCCTTTGTTTTCTTTTTTCATATTATTGACAAGTTCCGGTGAGAATTTGTATGGATTGGAGGGATAGTCGTTGATGTTGCTTTCCATGACCGTAAGCAGTATGACCTGGCTGTTAAAGGCCAGTGCGATCTCCTTTGCTTTTTCAATGGCCATGCTCGAAGATTTTGAACCATCGATGGGAACAAGGATTTTTTTCATAAGACACATCTCCTTTTATCTTATTTTCTTAGATCACGTCATCAGCTGCCGTTGAGTACCTTCTTTATAAATGTTTCCGCAAGCTTCGGATCGAATTGGGTCCCTTTGTTTCTGCGGATCTCGGCGATGGCCTCTTCCTTGCTGATAGGGCGCCTGTAAGTGCTTTGATTGATCATCGTATCATAACTGTCGGCCAGGGCAATGATCCGGGCTGCCATGGGGATTTCCTTCTCTCTGAGGCCTTTGGGATAGCCTGTGCCGTCCCAGCGCTCGTGGTGAAAAAGAACCGCTTCGCCCACATCGGCAAGATCCGGATCTGAACTGATGACCCGGGCGCCGATCTCGGCATGCTTGCGCATCACTTTCCACTCATTTTCATTCAGCATGCCCGGCTTTTCAAGGATGCGATTGTCCACAGCGATTTTTCCGATGTCGTGCATCAGTCCGCCCAGGGCAATCTTTTTGACTGACTCAGCGTCCAGTCCCAAGACCCTGGCTGTTTTCCTGGATAAGGTGCCGACTCTCTGGGCGTGTTTCTCTTCATACGGATCTTTTTCGTACAACGTATTGATGATGGTGTTAACCACGTTGCTTCGAATGCTGTCGCTGAAAAGCATCTTGTTTTTATACATCGCTTCTTCGGCGCTGGCCAGAGTGCCCATGATGTCCTCCTCTATGGAGGTTTTGGCGGCAATACCCAGCGCGATGCTCACTGCAATGGAGTTGACCTGTTCTTTGACACAATTCTCCGTGATCCGGTTTGCAATTTCTTCGGCCTTGACACGCTCGGTTTTTGGCAGCAGGATCACAAACTCATCGCCGCCCCAGCGTGCGATCAAATCATCCACGCGGCAGCATTGCTTAAGTACGTCAGCAGCCTTTTTGATCAGTTCGTCACCCTTTTCATGACCGAAGGCATCGTTGATGATTTTCAGCTTGTTGATATCTCCCATGATGATGGAGATGGGCAGGTTACGTTCCGTATTGAGGCGCTTGAGCTCCTCTTCCAGAAATTGGCGGTTGAATAAGCCGGTCAGCATATCATGATAGCTTAAATATTCGATGTGTTTCTGCTTCTTCCTTTTTTCGGTGACGTCCCGGACGATGGCATAGATTCGATCATCATCCCGATGGGCATCCCATTCCAATTCGCGGAAGATGCCGTCTTTGCAGCGGTAGAGATTGACGTGATTCAACACATGGACCTGCTCGGAAAGCTTTTTGAGGAATGTTTCATTGGCCTGGGTCTCCTGGTAATGAATATAATCCAAAAAACTGTTGCCTTCAATCTCCTGCGGAAGATAACCAAGGATCGTCTTACAGGCTTGATTGACTTTGATGAAAAGACCATTCATATCCATGATGCATAGTAAGTTGGGGATTATATCAAAAAATCGCTCCAGATACGAAGACCGTTGGATCGATTGGCTTATGTCTGTATAACCAAAACTGATCCTGTCTTTTTCTGTCGAGGAAACCGTAACCTCATACCAAGTATCCATGGTCCCCACATATTGCGTAAACCTTTTGATATTGGGACTTAGCGCTTTTTGGCTGAAGTCCCTGAACCACTCAACGCGTTCCGCCGGCAGATTGTGCAGCAGCTCGGAGGCACGTTTCCCGATCAGTTGGCTCCGGTCTAAACCGATGATCCGCTCATAGGCGGCATTGATTTTGATGAACTGAAAATCATAAGGCACACCTTCAGAATCGTATATAATTTGTCCATGTAAGAAGCCTATAGGAAATTTCTCGACGATCATTTTATATGTATCTTCTGTCATCTCCATCACTTCCCGTCTATGTCGGATATTCATATCGATTGGTTTAATTATAATACAATTTTTAGAAGGAAACAATGATTCCGCCTGCACCGGCATAAGTTGCCATGGTCGATCCCCTCCCGATATGCAGTGGTTATAGATAGGTTCATTCGAAATATTCTGCCGGCAAAGCTTGGGCAGGAATCGCCAAGGCTCTCGACTCCGATTGTCCATGGTTTTCGATGACACCGCTGGCAAACAGGATGCCCACCACTTGGGATTGGCTATTGATGACCGGGCTTCCGCTGTTTCCCGGGTTGATCGAAATACCGATATCAAAAATCGGGGATTGGTTTTCAGAGCTTTGGTAATATTGTCCGACCTGTCCTCTCTGGGCGATCCATTCAAAGCCAAGAGGGTTGCCGATGATCGTCACCGTATCACCGCTGCGGATCATCTCATCCCGGTTGAGTTCGATGACAGGAAGGTCAGCGGCCTCGAGCCGGATCAGTGCAATATCCATATCCGGTATGGTTTCATAATGTCCAACCGTATATTCTCTGCCGTCATAGAACCTTATCCGGATGTGGCTGGAATCTTCAATGACATGCTGATTGGTCACAATCAGTCCAGTGGGCAGAAGGTTGAAGCCGGTGCCCAGGTGGATCTCAGCCGCGGCCGATTCATTCTTTATGGTGGACTCAATGCTCACCACCGCCGGCCTGCAGCGACTCACGATCTCGTCTTCTGTCAGCTCATGGTTTTGCGCCATGAATTTTAAAGGATTCGTTAAGAGGTATGGAAAATCAGGCAAAGAGAATACCGTAAATACGATCAGAACCAAAACAGCGATGACTTTGAGCAGGCAGCCAGAGGTTTTTTGGGCTGCCTCTGATTCAGACCCTGTTTGTGTTTCCGGGTCATTTTGTTGTTCGTTTTTATATTCTTCCTTATCTGCTGGTTCATTCATTAATTTCCCGTCAATCAAGACTTTCTCCTTTGTCCCAAGGTGCATCTGGATATTTTTGCTAAATTCTGACTATTATAAACATATTAGCATAGATCAAGCCGCCGGTCTACCCGGCGGCTTGGCGTAGGGTTTAATGGATCCTCGGATCGGTCATCTTATCTTCCTGTTTATGCATATATCATTCTTTCACAAAATGTATTATCATTCAAATTAAGAGACCCATCATGAAACATCGTTGATCAAGGTGATCCATCAGCATCATACACGCTCAGAGAAAGGATGGTTTGTATGGAATATGTAAAGGTTGCACAGACCACGGAGCTCCCCCCTGGCAGTAAGAAGAAGATCTCCTTGGGAAACAAGGATATCCTATTAACTAATTTTGAAGGCACATACTATGCGCTTGACAATCGCTGTCCCCATATGGGCGGCTCCCTTTTTGATGGAAAACTTGAAGGGAACCATATAATCTGCCCTAAGCATGGATCCGTTTTTGATGTCAAAACAGGGCGTGTCGTTGAAAGAGGAAGCATTCTTTTTATCAAAGTCAAAGTAGATGACTTACACCAATATCCGGTCAAGATTGAGGGAACGGATCTCTATATTGGAATCGAATAATTTGATGATCTTGGTGACCCCTTCAAGGGTTGCCACGTTGAATCAATTTTCTTATGGATTCAGGACTCCCCGCCTTAGGTTCACAGCGGGGAGTTTTTTTGATTCGATGTGTCTGCAGCCCAATGGTTCTGCGAATTATAGTTCAACGGAAAAGGCCTGCTCCGTGCCGATCTTGCGGATTTGATTCTTTGGATCCACAAAAACAACGGCAGGTTGAAGTCTCCTGGCTTCTTCGTTAGACATCATGCCGTAGCTGATGATAATCACTTCATCACCCGGCTGGACCAGCCTGGCTGCCGCACCATTGAGGCAAATCACGCCGGACCCGGCGGACCCGCTGATCACATAGGTCTCAAAACGCGCACCGTTGTTGTTGTTGACGATCTGCACCTTTTCATTGGGCAGGAGATCCGCTGCCTCGATCAGGTCCCGGTCAATGGTGATGCTTCCCATGTAGTTCAGGTTGGCTTCGGTCACCGTTGCTCTGTGGATTTTGGATTTCATCATGAATCTCATCATTCTTACGCTCCTATGATCATATTGTCGATCAGTCTGGTCTTGCCGATGCGGACTGCCAGGGCGGCTACGGCCGGTCCCTCGATCCGTTCAAGAGGCTTCAGACTGGCGGCATCGCAGATCTCAACATAATCGATCTCGGCCGAAGGCGCTTGGGTTATCCGGCCTCTCATGGCTTCCAATAGCGTGCTGACTTGCTTTTCTCCGTTTTTGAATCGATCCAGGCAAATCTGCAGCGCTTCATTCAGACAAAGCGCCTCTTCGCGTTCCTCAGGCGAAAGATAGGTATTTCTTGAACTCAGGGCCAGTCCGTCGATTTCTCTCTTGATGGGAACGGTCACAATCGTCACCGGCATATTCAGGTCCTGCACCATCTGCTTGATCACTTGCACCTGCTGGTAATCCTTTTGTCCGAAATAAGCCCGGTGGGGCTGAACAATATTAAAAAGCTTGCTGACCACCGTGGTGACTCCGGTGAAATGGCCAGGTCGAGACGCGCCGCAAAGCCTTTCCGTGATATCTTTGACTTCCACCACAGTCAAGGGCGGGTAGCTGGGATACATTTCGGCAACTTCCGGATGAAAAATCACATCGACGCCTGCTTGCTCAGCCAACAGCGCATCCGCCTTCAGATCCCGGGGATAGGAAGCTAAGTCTTCCTTGGGGCCGAATTGCAGTGGATTGATAAATAGGCTTAGGACGACCGCGTCGTTCTCTGCCTTGGCTTTATGGACGAGGCTCAGATGGCCTTCATGAAGGTACCCCATGGTGGGCACAAGACCGATGGCCAGGCCATCGCTTTTTTTAAGGTTGATCCAGGATCGCATTTCAGCAACATTTTTAATGATTTGCATGGGATGCCTGCCTCTCCTTCAAATTCGTTGTCTTAGTAAAGTTTGGGAAGGTTTTCTGCATTCATGGTAAAGACATGGGCCTCTGAAGGGAATTTTATTTCCGTCACTTCTGATTTATAGGCTTGAAGGGCCTCCAGGATCTGCTCCCGAAGATTTGCATACAACTTGACAAAACGGGGCTTGGTTCCTGGCGTAATACCCAAAAGGTCGTGCCATACCAGAACCTGTCCGTCGCAGCCGGCTCCGGCGCCGATCCCAATGGTAGGGATGGCAAGGGACTGGCTGATGGCCGTTGCCAAGGTCTCCGGCACACATTCCAGTACGACGCCGAAGGCGCCGGCTTTTTCAAGGGCCAAGGCAGCCTCCAACAGCTTTTGGGCCTGCTCCGCGTCTTTTCCCTGGACCTTATAGCCGCCCAGCTGATGCACAGACTGGGGCGTCAAACCGATGTGGGCAAGAACCGGGATCCCTGCCTCCGTCAAAGCCTGGATCAAGCTGCAGCGTTCTCTGCCGCCTTCCAGTTTCACCGCCTGGGCGCCAGCTTCCTGCAGAAACCGTCCGGCATTGGCAATGGCTTCATCCAAGGACCGGTGATAGGATAAAAAAGGCATGTCGGCGACCACAAAGGTTTGGCGCGTTCCCCGTGTGACCGCTTTGGTATGGTGAATCATCTCATCCATGGTCACAGGCAGCGTCGTATCGTAACCAAGGACAGCCATTCCCAGGGAATCTCCCACGAGGATCATCTCGATGCCCGCTTCTTCCACCAGGCAGGCACTCGGAAAATCGTAGGCTGTCACCATGGTGATTTTTTCATGGCAGCGTTTCTTTTCTTTGATCGTGGAAACCGTGATTTTCTTTGACATTTTTGATACCTCCGTTGTTCATTTGAAGAATCCTTGAAGCAGTTCGTATTGAGGCGCCGGCAAAGACCCTGTCTGTCTGGCCATCGCCCCCGTCAGAGCGCCCAGGGCACCATATGCCGGCAATAAATTGGGTGTGTAGGTATTCAATACATCCAGATGCATTCGAACCGTCTCCGCATCGCCGCGGACGATGGGCCCCGTCAAGGCTCGCTCCGGCGGCAGGTCTTCCAGGTTGCCCAAGGTCCCTCTCATCAAGGCAGTCAAAGCCTTCCTGGCTTCCTCCTCGGAAAAGCCCGCCTGTCTGAGGCATTCGCTTCCCATCGCCGCCAGGGTCACAAGAAAGTTGGATGCCATGCTGGCGCCTGCATGATAGAGGGCTTTGTTCATCTCTGGCGGCGCGACCACCAGTCTGCAGTTTAAACGGGCTGTTAAATCCTCGACCCAGGCCAGCATGGCGGGATCGCCGTCATAGGTCAAGGTCGACCCCGGCAAATGGATCAGCGCCTGCTCCAGATCGGCCATACTCTGCAGCGGGTGCAGAGAGCCAACGGCCACCTTCTGTGTTCTCAAAGGATCCAGAATATCGATGGAAACCGCGCCGCTTAAATGAAACACGGCACGAAGGTGAGTGAGATCCATGACGGATAGCGCCTGGACGATATCGCCAATGACCTTGTCAGGGGTGGCGATCATAAGGATCTCCACTTCTTCCACCGCTTGCGCCAGGGTTTTTACGGCAAATTCCTGGGCTTTGATCGTCACGGCCGTCGATTGTGGCCGGCGCAAGACAATCTGTACATGATAATTATGCTGTGCCAGCTCATATGCCAGTACGGTGCCAGCCCTGCCCATTCCAATGATTCCTACATGCTTCATAAGACCCTGCCCCTCTCAGGAAATATTTAAAACAAAAAGCCTTTCGGAGGTGATGATCCGAAAGGCAATAAATAACCTATAGGAGAAAAGGTACTTTTCTCTTATTCCTTCCGTCTCAGTCCAATAATGGCTCCAAGCGGTCTCTGGATTTGTATTTGATTTTCACGAAGCCCGATGATGTCCAGTCCGTTCCCGGTTAGTACAGTTCCCTGAGGATACTGTTTAACGTGCCGGCTGAAATCATAAGTTATGGCCTATTGTACCACCGGTCTTTAGGAATTGCAAGCTTCAAACCCTACGCCTGCCGCAGGCATTTCGCAGATTTTGTTTTCTGTTTCCTCCTGCCTTATAAGACTGATTTTTTCTTGCGACGGAAGATCATATAAATTTCAGCCGCCAGCATCCAGACAATGCAGGCAACGGCTGCGCCAATGATTGCCGAATACTTTCCGGCAAATCCCTCTGGAGACGTATGCTTGATAATAATGCCTATATAAGCCCAAATGAAGACAAGGCCATACGCAGCATCCCGGTTGTTGATCACGGTCGATGTTCCGATCAGGATCCCCACGGCCAGGACCCCAATCGTCCAAAGGGTTTCCGATAACCCCAAGCCCTTCCAGCCCAGGCTCACTAGAAGCACGGTGGTGTTGGCTATGGCAGCCACCGTGATCCAGCCAAAATACACGCTGAAAGGAAGCCGGATGAGAAAGGCCTCAGGCTTGGTCAACTTAGCCTGACGGGTCTCCAGATTGATCAGGATGAGACAGATAAGGATCACCAGCATCAGTGCAAGGGTCACCGGCATCCGCTGATAATGCCAGGCAAAAATCCATAAGGCATTGGCTATGGAAGAAGCAGAAAACAAGATCCCGATTTTCGTTCGGGGGATGGCTGAGTCGGCGGCCCCTTTGGTAAACACGGTCTGATAGAGCACATATCCGGCCAGTAATAAATAAATTAGTCCCCAAATCGCAAAGGTGATGCCAGCCGGCGCGAAGAGATTTGGAAAAGCATCCGATACCGCCCCTGTATCCATACCGTTGATGGGCAGCAAGTTCGCCAGTGCATTGACAAGGATCATCACAAAGAAAGAAACAACAATCATGATTTTGAGGCTTACGCTCATAGATCTGCTTTCCATCGGTTCCATCCTCCTCAATATGTTTTCCTGAGCTTTACATATTTTTTCCGGGGGCTGTTTGGGTCTCTGTCAGAACCTTCAACGCCCTTAGGGTGATCCACTTGGAGGGATCGCCTTTTTTCTCGATTCGGACAAGCATTTTCCCGTTGCTCGAGCTTTCCAGCAACCATTTCCCGTCCTCAAGCTGCTTGCTTTTTATGATTTCAATGGCATCCTCCAGCCTGGGATCAGAGATCTTTAAGTCGTTGAATATCCCCAGGAGCTCAAGGATATCCGTCTGATACATCAGCGGGAAACCAAGCTTGAGCCACCCGGGCCTTGATACCTCGGTTAAGTGATGGCTTTTCTTGTACAGATGATGCTTCAGAAAATATTCCGCCATTTCATTTATTTTTTGATTGGCTTCCTGGCTCCGATCCTCTGCCGGGACGGCCGTCAACGCTTTCAAAGTCTTCGCGACCCCCATATGGCAGGAATGTTTCCCCCAGCACATGGCATAATGGTCAAAGGATTTTTCGGCCGGTGCCTCTCCATCCCCATCATCCGCCCGCTGGTATCGGATGATCCAGTCAATGGCTTTTTGCACCCTTTCGTCATGAAGATAGCCTAACCGGATCAAAGCATAAACCATATTGCCGGTCAGGCAGGGGACCACGGCGCTGGGCAGGCCGCCGCCCGTCCTGGCGCTGGCACGATAAGAGAATCCGCCGCTGCTTGGTTCCTGGGAATGTCTCAAAATGAATTCACAAGCCTTCTTGATCCTGGAATCCTCCGAATCCGCCGCCAGCTCGGCCAAAATCAGGAGCGTCCAGACGGCGCCGGTATACTTGTCATTATAAAAACGGTCCGGGTCCCCCCAGGACCCGTCCTCATTCTGCCTCGAAAGGATTTCCGCCACGAGGCCAAAAGACATGATGGCGCTGCGGGCCGCAATGACTTCCGGATCATTCGGGGGCTTTTTCAGAAGAGAGGTCAGCGTGGCGAGCCGGATGGAGGGATCCTTTTCTTCCAGCAGCCATTCAAGAACTTGTTCCTGCATTCAAAAGCTCCTTTCCTCAGATCTTTCGACCCTTGGGACGTTCATGCTTTTCTCAGGCAACCCTTGACGAATTCCACCGGGTGCTGGGTACGTGCTGCGGTCTGTTCCACCGTCAAGCCATCGGCAATCAATCGTCTGACCACGCCGGCCATGCTTTCCCCCACTTCGATGATATGCCTGTCAGGATCGTAAAGACGGATCACTTTTTGCCCCCATGGATACTCTGTGACATCATGAAGAACCTCAAGGTTTGGTGTGTCCAGTCTTTCTATAAAGGCATCGAAGGCCTCTTCTTCAAAATATAATTCGAAGCTGTTGGATCCTGATACGATCTCCGATCCGGTTTTACCGATGAATTTCATCCAGGTATCCTTGGTCTGCAACGAAAAATCCCCTTGAAAGGTGACGTTGGCGCCAAAATCCAGGATGACCTTCTGCCCGAGGATGTCTTCGTAGAATTTTCTGGATCTAGCCAGATCCTCCACCACGATAAGCGGTCCTTTGAACTTCATGGGACTGACCTCCTTCAGAATTCACCCATCGGATGAGCTATGCTGTCCGGGCTCAGCCTTTGACCACGGCGATGGTTTTGAGCCTGCGCTTCGGTTCAATCAAATCCAATTCATTGGCAATAACAAAATCGATTTCTTTATAAGCGAAACGGGACTCTTCCCCTACGTCGCCCCTCCGCTCTTTGCCAAGAAAAACCCCTTGGGAATTCAGGTCGCTGATGGTGTCCTGGACGCTGAACTTTGATTTAGCCTCATGCCGGCTCATGCGGCGGCCTGCCCCATGGGAACAGGAATTAAAGCTTTCAGGGTTTCCCCTGCCCGTGACCAGATATGAATAGGTTCCCATGGCGCCGGGGATGATCCCCAGATCGCCTTTGCCCGCACGGATCGCGCCTTTTCGGTGGACCCACACCTTTTTTCCGTAGTGTTCTTCATAGGCTGCATAATTATGGTGGCAGCACACGGGCTCATCCAATGCGATGGCCTTGATGCCGGCATGCTTGCCAGCCAGTTGCCGGACGATGCTGACCACCGCCTCCATCATTTGGGCCCGGTTTTCTTTCGCAAATTCCAAGGCAAGGTTCATCCAGGCAATGTATTCTTTACCCAGTTTGCTCTCAATGGGCAAATAAGCCAGATTCCATTCTGCCGGGACCGGGGAATGCTGCATCTGGTTTTGTATTCTGGCGCGGTCATTATAATAATTGCAGATTTTATAGCCTATATTTCGCGAGCCTGAATGGATCATGATTCCCAGCAAGCCGCGGTCATCGGTCTGCAGCTCGATAAAATGATTGCCGCTTCCCAAGGTGCCGACTTGAAAATAGGCATCCTCCAGTTCATGGATCAATTCCTGGGGCATACCCAGCCTTTCGTCCACGGTCATGTTTTTTAGAAAATGATCCACAGCCCTGCATTCATGTCGAGTTCGATGGTGCTCAAAACCGGTGGGTATATTTCTTAAAATATCCCCGACCATGGCCTGAGCCAGCTTGCCGTTGGGCGTATCCACCATGTTCAGGAGATTGACAGGAAGATCGGTCTGGACAAAATTCATGCCGCACCCGATATCGACGCCCACCGCATTGGGAATGATCACATTCTCGGTGGCGATCACACCGCCGATGGGCATGCCATAGCCCGGGTGAGTATCCGGCATCAGAACGACCCATTGATGGATAAAGGGCAGATTGGCCAGGTTTTTTGCCTGCCGCAGGCATTCGCCTTCGATTTGGCCTTCATTCTCGAGCCATACTTTGATCGGCCATTGCTGTTCGTGGGGTCTGAAGATGGTAAACATCCAACATCCCTCCTAGGACACAAGCATTATCAGTGCGCCTTCAGCATTTCACAGAGCTTTTCTCCAAACATCAGGGCGCTTTTTGGAGAATCCCCCGTCACGATCTTTCCGTCCGCAGTCACGCCGGGATGGGTATAGAGTGCACCCTTTTTTTCGATGGTTTTGATTTCATCAGAATATACGGTGGCGTGTTTTCCCTGAAGCAGGCCTGCATTGGCCAGAATCACCGGGGCGATGCAGATGGCCGCCACCAATTTGTCCTGGTCCGCCATCTCCCTGGCAATCCGCCAAGCCTCCGGGTCATCGAAAAAGACACGGCTGCCGCCGCCGCCCACGAAGACCACAGCGTCATAACGATCGGGATCGATATCCTTCAGGCTCGCCTCCGCCTGGACACGCCCGCCCTGCACGCCTTTGCACAGGCCTTTTTTATCGCTGGCGATGAAGGTTTCATGGCCGCATTTTTCCAATGCCTCTTTGGGCTGAAACAATTCCTCGTCACGAAAATTGACCGGTGCCACAACAAACAATACTTTTGCCATCTAAAACGCCTCCTTTTCATGTCGGTCCGTCATTTAATTTATCAGTTTCTGAACGCCATTGCCCTATTTCAATATAATCTGCTCCGGGAAAGGCTGGTTCCTTGAAATGTTCCACATTTTATCGATGTAGGCCGTCGTATAAACCTGTTCGATGGTGTGATAAAAATAGGCCGCTTTCTCCGTCAATTCGTACAGCCCGTCTTTTTTTCTTAGATATCCTAATTTTTCGGAGAGCCATAACTCAACGCCATACATTTGACTCAACGGGACGCCAAGGATCTTTTCAAATTTGCGGGGATCAATTTTCATACCGTAGGCGCTCCAAAAAAGAAAATAAACCGCCCGCTGCCTTTGAGTGAAATGAAGGGTCAGCGAGGTGGGCAAAGCGCCGGCATCAACCCGGTCAATGTAGCTTTCGATGGAAAAGGTATTGATTTTGAAGCTGTCTTTGAGCAGGGATGTGGCGGATACCCCGAAGCCTAAAAAGGTGTCTCTCGTCACCGAGGAATATTTTTCAGTACCGGGTTTCGCGAAGGTCCACACCGACGTCCGGTCCACTTGGAGAGATCGGCAATAGGCGGTGAGCTTTTTAAGCATCTGTTTCTTCTTTTTTTGAGACAGAGGTTTATACGTGTTATCCGCAAACGTAAAATCGATGAAGGGATAGGTTGATATCTGAGTGGCCCCGGAGTCAAAGGCGGTCTTGACGTCCTTCGCCAGGATCTCATGGGTCTGCCCGGGAATGGCGAAAATCAAGTCCACATCCGTCACATCAAAGCCGTATTCCCTGACCAGGCGTACTTTGACCGCAGAATCATTGCTTCGTCTCCCCAGTTTCCCCAAGCACGCCTCATTAAAGGACTGGATGCCCAGGCTGACCATGGTGACGCCGGCCTGTTTCAATTTGCGTAACGTTTCCTCGGATACGTCGTCGGGATGAAGCTCCACCCCGATCCCGCCGCGGATGGTAAAATGGCGCTGCAAGGCATTGATGATGTCTTTCAGGTCGTCGATCATCAGAGCCGGCGTCCCGCCGCCAAAATAGAGGCTTGTGACTTCTTTTTTTGCGTCTGTGCCTTCAGTGGCCAATTCGATTTCTTTTAATAAAGCCGTCTTATAATCAGACGCTTTTTGCTTATCATACATCACCTTGCAGTACGGACAAAAACTGCATAGGGATCTGCAGAAAGGAATATGCACATACAAGCCCAGATCGGCCAGGTTCTCATAATCCAAAGGTTTACAGGCGCCGCCTTTGAAAACAAAAGGTTTGAACGAGCGGGTCAGATAGATCCTCATCAGTGAAGTTAGCAGCATGCTGGCACCTCCCAGCGGCATCTCTCATCAGATCCGCTTTCTTTTGCATAAACTATTCGGCGTCGATTTCCCCCTTGGCGTATCGTTCGCGAAGGATCTGCATCGCCTGGTCTTCCCCTCCTCATTTAATTAATTTTGCCGAATTTGACCTCGATCTTTGAAATGGTTTGGTCACTTGCCTGGGTATCGGTGCCGATATAATAGACCGGTTTTTTGAATCGTTGGATATCTGCCTGAATTTGCTCCGTCAAAGGATTTTGAGATGCCGCAGCCTGGTCACAGAGCATGATCAGCACGCTGCTGTTCTCGGCGATAAAGCGGCCGGCATTTTGATAAGCCGCCTTTTTGGTGGGCGCCGGCGGCATTTCAATGATTTCAGCCGCCTTTTGGGTCAGCCAATATTTGATTTCCTGACGAAGCTCGGCGCCAAGGCTGTCCATCCGGTCATCATCGGTGATTCCAAACTCACGGAAATACTTTTCCTGGTCGAAGGGCAGGATGGCGATCAGCCGGGTCGTCGCTTTGCGTTCCAAGAGCCTCAACGCCGCCAGCCGCTCCTCAGCCGCCGATAAGGTTGAAAATATAGTGATGTCATGCTGGGCGTAGCGATCCTCGATGAGATCAAGGACCTTGTCGATGGCTGCCGCCAACCGCTCCGGTTCTTCCTCCGGATTAAGGCCGTCCCAGTGGAAACCGGCAATGCCGATACGCAGCATTTCCCGGTGTTCCATATAGGTCAGCGCTTTAAATTCATCCACATTGACGTTCATCTCGATGATGTTGTCCGGAGGCAGACTTGATAATTCAAATTTGCGTTTGTCTGCCAAACTGCTCATCTTGATGAGGTTTTCCAAAGACCGTGCCCCATGGGTATATTTAGTCACTCGGAGAAAGGCGTCCAGAACCCCAGGCTCTATGGCAAACTCGCTGTTTTTCAAAAGCTGGGGTGCCGTAATTTCCAAATACTGCCGTAGGATGAAGGCTCTGCGGATCATATAAAGCCGGTCTTCAATCGTATTGGGATTGCCGTTGATCCCGCGGATATTGATATACGCACGAAGGCGGCTGATGAAGTCCGGCTTTTTGGCAACCCGGTCCTCCGGATTGTCTCCCGTCTGGAATTCATCAAAGGTGTGCCGGGTGGCCCCGGCGAAAACATGGATGCCCCCGCCCAGTGGTCGGGATGTGCCATGATCCGTGTACTCCCCGTCCTGCATCGGAGCCAAGAAATATCGCAGCCATCCCAAAGGCTGACCGGCGCAGGCTGAATCAAATTCATCCCAAAAGACCAGGGGCAGAATGCCCTTCAAATTTAAATCCCGAATTTCGCTGAAAGCGGTTTGCAGCTCATCAGGGGATTCTAATTGGGAGAGGTTGAAGGTGAGCTGGGCTTTTTCCGGTATGCCAAGACCCCGGGCGATTTCCTTGACCACAAAGGATTTTCCGGCGCCCGGCGAGCCAAAGACCGCAACACACATAGGTTTTTCAAATTTTTTCTGCTCCAGATAGTCCTTCATGGCGTTGTTGACACTTCGGACGCCTTCGATCTCCTGCCGGTCCGCACTGGACCAGGCCCCGAAAATCTCTACAGGCACATTGGGCAATGCGGCAAGAGGGCCACGAACCACGATGTCCCGGGCACAGTCGATCACCGTGTCTTTCGGCTGTTCCGGCATATCGGCTGTTTTTTTGGAGATCAGCAGATTTTCTTCCAGGATCGTCCAGTTTTCTCGTGCATACTTGCCGACCAACGCCTTGTTTTCGATGGTAAAATCCCCTAAATCATAGATTTGCTTGTTGATGCCTCGTGCAGCACTGTCTTTGTGAGTCTGCAGCTTGAAATAAGCATCGGCGATCCTTCGAAAAGGGAACTGCAAATAATTGGATTGGCCGCTTTTAACGGTCTCGTAGCCTTGGATGTGCAGGACCCTTGCCAATTGAGTCCCGATTCGGCCGGCGCGGGTCCAATCCATGGCTTGCGGATCTTCTGCCCATACCGCCGCCAATGCGCCTAAAAGGCATGTATGGTAGCCCATGATCTGGCCAGGGAAACGGCTGACAAAATCCCCATCCTGTCCGCTGCGGTCAAAAATTAGGGCGCTGGTCCGGTTTTCAACCATCACGGCGCCGCTGGCCCCCATGGTCACGATCACTCGGCCGTACTTCAATCCTTTTCGTTTTGCATCGACGAAAGGACAATTGGGATTGAACACCGCATCCACCACTTCCTGCATTAAGAGCTCCCAGGACAGGGATATCCCGATTTTGACCGAGCAGGAGCGCAGATCGCTGAGGGTCGTTACGATGGTGGTCTGGTCAGCCAGACCTAATTCGGTGATTCGTTCCAGGAGCGGGTTTTCTTTGCTTTCATTGTATTGACCCAGCTTATAGATGATCGCCTGGGGGCATTTGCCTGCGGCAGGATCGGTCAGGACCTGGGGCCAGCCTTCCCGGCAATGGCGAAAGCCAAGTCCGCTGTCCTGGATCACCAGCAAGTCAGGAAAACCCTGCAGCTTCGCTGACGGATAATCCCAGCTGCCCGGTTCAAACTCCATCCATTTTTCGATTCGGTAGGCCGACCGCTCCGATCCTGGATTCTGGTATTTTTTCCAAAGTTTCCACGAGGTGGTGATCCGATGGTCTTTCGGATTGCCAAGCAAGGCTTCTTCCAGCATAGCACCCTGGACCTCTGCCTTGTCCTGAGGAATGATTTTATGGAGAAGCTGCAGCGCCATGGCTGAACCCCCGGGATTGGAACTCAGTCTGACTTTCGAACTTTCCTGTTTTTTCCAGTAATAAACGCCGCCCCGGACTGTAATATCTTCGTTGTGGATCCTAAACCAATCCACCGTCGGGTCGCCGCACATTTGAATGAGGGTTTTCATCCTGCCACCTCCCTGTTCACTTGAACAATTTATTCACCTAAATTTCTAAAACTCCTGCAAATTTTATAGATTATGCCCTTTGGCGGCTGCAGGCTTGGCAACGTCGAGGGTAAGATGTACAATACATTCAGAAACATGGATCTGCAGGCGTTTTATTTTATCCGGATAAGGAGAATCGGCATGGGCAATATCATCGACTATGCAGAAAAAGAAATGGCCAGAATGTGGTTGAAAAGCTTTAATGCCGTCGACAGCTTGGTTTTGTCGCAGTTTTCATACATCCACTTTGATCACTTGGTACCAGGCCTTTTGGAAGAGGCAGCGCCAGTCCGGATCGGAAATGTGTTGAAAGCGGAATTCTTTGAACCGATGCTCCGTGACGTCCGGGATGCGGATAGCACCCGCAAGCTCTTGTTTGCGATGGCTGCCAGTCCAAGATTCCGGGATATCCAATTGGGTTATTATGTTGATAAGGTGGAGCCGGTCCTGGAAAAGCAGTTTTCCGCCCTGACATTTTTATTGGAAGATCAAACAGCCTATATTGCCTATCGGGGAACCGACGCCAATTTGATCGGCTGGAAAGAGGACTTCAATATGGCCTTCACCAGCCCGGTCCCCTCCCAGGAAGAAGGCGTCGGATACCTGCAAACCATCGCCGCTAAGTTCCCCGGCCTGCTTCGGATCGGCGGGCATTCCAAGGGAGGAAACATTGCGGTCTATTCTGCCATGAAATGTGACGCAGGGGTCCAGGATCGAATCATCGGCATTTACAATCACGACGGTCCCGGTTTTGTGGACAGTGTCTTTGAGACTCAGGAATACAATAAAATCAAAGACCGTGTCCATAAAACGCTGCCCCAGTCCTCGCTGGTCGGCATGCTGATGCAGCATCTGGAAAACTATCAGGTCGTTGAGAGCAAACGATTCGGGATCTTGCAGCACGATCCTTTTTCATGGTTTGTGGAAAACGATGATTTCCGATACGCTGAAAAGGTATCCATGGCCGCCATGCATCGGCATAAAACCATCGACCAATGGCTCAGCGCCCTCTCCAAAGAACAACGTGAATTATTCATCGACACCCTTTATCAGGTCATTGAAGCCACCGATTCCGACACGATCTATGAATTTTCAGAGGACTGGCTGAAAAAAGCCTTGGCTATGCTGAATGCCCTGAAGAATATCGATCCGGAAACCATGAAATTCATGGGAGAAACCATCAATGATCTGGTCAAACTGTCCATCAAGAATCTCCGGATGCCTGGCAAATGATGAATGATCTATAAAAAGCAGGTGGTCTTACCCGGCGGCTCGCACCAAGACTGCCTGCTTTTTTGATGCTTTTTCGATGCTTTTTCGATGCTTTTTGACGCCTACCGCGACTGGCTAAACGCATACGCCTGCTGCAGCCAATCCATGACCTCTCCGTCCAGCTCGGCCGGATCCTGGATGATCATATGGTGCGTCCAGCGGCAGGGATAGGCTTCCACAGCCTCTTCGATCCGCGGACTTTGGATCCGGTGATCCAACCCGAAGGATAGGATGATATACGCTTCCGGTCGATGCTTCATTTTGCGCATCGGCAGCCAGACAAAAGCGAAATTCCGTTTCGAGGCGAAGGCAATTTGGGATTTCGTCACTTTGATGGTTGCATCATTAAAATATGTTCGCAGTTTTGCTTTAATCGCTTCATAAAGCAGGGCCGCCTCCGGCTGTTCTGCAAAGAAAGCCGATTCATCCTTCTCCATGCTTTATTCCTCTCTATCGGGATCATCCCACCGATGACGCTCAGCGGTCTTTATTCTTTGATTTGACAAAAGCCTTCGCGTTTTTTATCCCATCGAAATGATCGTACATTTCGTCGACTTTTTCTTTTTCGATCTGTCTGGCGTTCAGCTGCTGGTATTTCGCCTCTTTTTTAAGCTTCTTATAACTGGCAAGCCGATCTTCGGAAAGCGCACCTTCCTGGATAGCCTTTCTGACGGCACAGCCTGGTTCCTCCTCATGCCGGCAATCATTAAACCTGCACATCGAGGCAAGGTCATCAATCTCGGTGAAGGCTTTGGCCAAATCAGCGCTTTCCACACCGATTTCACGCATACCCGGTGTATCGATGACCGCTCCCCCTGAGGAAAGGATAAACAATTCCCGTTGGGTGGTTGCGTGCCTCCCCTTGTCGTCCTTACCGATCTCCAAGGTTTTTTGAACATCCTCTCCCAGCAGCCGGTTGATCAAAGTTGATTTCCCCACACCGGATGATCCAATAAAGGCCACCGTCTGGTTAGCGCCCAAATACTTGAGGATCACCTTATACCCATCCCCGGTCATGCTTGTGGTGACCAGCACATCGACGCCCAAGGCAATCTTTTGGATTTCGGACAGTTTAGCCGAAAGATCCCCGCACAAGTCGGCCTTCGTCAGGACGACCACAGGGATCGCTCCGCTGTCCCAGGCGATCGCCAAGTACCGTTCCAGCCGGCGAATATTGAAATCATTGTTTAAAGCCATACAGATAAACACTGTATCAATATTGGCCGCAACCACTTGTATATCATGGGTCGTCCCCGCGGCTTTACGTACAAATACGCTTTTCCTCGGCAAAATATGGTGGATGATCGCATTCCCCGACTGTGGATCCTCCCGGTCGATCATCACGTAGTCGCCCACCGCAGGAAAATCCGACAGTCCCTTGGAGGCATAGCGAAGCTTCCCGGAAATCTCTGCGATCACTTCAGCTCGCTGGGAAGCGACTTTGTAAAGATCCTTATATTGGGCAACGACCCTTCCGATGGGCATGTCCTGATAAGGGGCCGCTTCCTGAGGCAATGGCCTGGATCGCTGGGAGGTTTGGATTCGATGGTCAGTGAGGGCCGGCTGGCCTGCTTTTGATTCTGTCATTTTTTCACTTCTTTGTTACAACCATGTCGACGCGGGTCAGCAATTCGCTTTCCGGCACTTCCATGGGAGAATTGTAATAATACTCATAACAGACGCCGGTGGGGACACAATCATGATCGGCGATCCATTGGAACATTTCCTTGTACATCGGCTCCATCCCTGAATAATGGCCTTTGAACATACAGGAGACGATGAATCCTTCCGGAATCGTGCCTGGTTGGATGTCGCCTTTGCCGGGCAAAGGTTTTTCCACAGGGAAACCGATCTCTACGTCAAGATCCTTCATATCCATATTATAATAAGCCGTAAAAGGTACGCCGGCGATTTTTTCTCCGATTTCTTCAAGATATGCAGCAATCTTCATGTAACTTACTCCGATCCGATCCGGCAAGTTTTCAGCTTTCGTTCGGATCCGTATGGATAAGGTGGGCTGAAAAGCTTGCGGCTTTAATTCAATTTGCCAAGTCATATCACATTCCTCCTTTTTCTGAAGCAAGATCCTCAAAAAACAACAACAACCGACCCTTTGGTCGGTTATGCTGCCAGCTCTGATCAGGGGCAAGCGTTCAGATCGACCCCCGCCTTCAACGCGCCCAATGGCTTTATATGGAAGTATTTTAAAAATACCATTATTTTCTTGTTTCGGCAAGTGATTACTCAGAAAATTCATTTATTTATTATTTTCTTTTTTCTATTGTCCTATAATTATTTTCTGTATAATTGAAGGACTCATATGTTTTACTGCCGCTGAGCGTTCAAGGAGTGTGTGGATGGATAAAAACAAAAATGTTCTGCTGATTGTAGCCCTCGTTGCCTTTTCTGTCATGATCATGTTTTCAAACAAATATATGTCTCTGCTCCAGGCCTTTGAAACCAGCGCCAAAGCGAAAGAGGCGCAAATTGCCCGCTACATCGATTTGTGCAGCGGTTTTGTGGGTTTGCTGACGAATTATGGAGAAGATTTTCTCGAGCATGAGAGCATTCCGGATTCCCAGTTTTTTGAACATCTGCACTATGATCCGGTCAAAGACCTCTATCATTCGGATGCGTTGATCCATACCGATTTTTGGCACAGCGTTGGCAATATTACGGGCAGAGGACCGATTCCGGAAGACCCGAAGGGCCGTGCCCAAGTGAATCTTGCGCTGCACTTCAATAAAGATTTCAGCCGTATATATAAAGAATTGCCGGAGGCGGCATGGGTCTATTACACAGGAGAACAAGGCTTTATTTTTATGTACCCCTGGATCTCTTCCCAAGATTTCAGTTTTTCCGAAGCGATCCATCAGGAGGTTTTTTATCAAAACGTCACCCCCGTCCTGGACCCCCTGCGGAAACCACTATGGGTCCCCGTCTATCTTGACCATGCAGGGAAAGGGCTCATGGTGACCTTGTCCAGCCCGATTTACAAAGGCAATACGTTCATGGGGGCTGTTTCCATCGATTTGACCAATCAGACGCTCAGCAGAATGATCGAATCCGAATATGAGATCTATCTGATCGATGACACGGATTCCGTCATTGCTTCCAGCCAGGATGTAACGTTCAAAGACGAGGTCGTCAAGCTGGACAGCCTGCTGCGCAGCTCACCCGACGATATCATCGCCATGCAGCGGCTTCCCAGGCAGGAGCTCCGGCAATTCGGCGGACATTACATCTATTCGGCCGTGTTTCAAAACGCGCCTTGGAGAATGTTTTTCCGAGTCCCCGTGATTTTGATTGTGTATAAATCTTTGTTATACATTACCCCGATTTTGGCCATCGGCCTCATGCTGGTCTTTACGGCCTTCGAAATATCCAAACGGATCACCGCGGAAGATCTGCAAAAGCAATCCATGGAAGCGCTGATCACCTCCCAAAAACGTCTCGAAGACTCTGCAAAACTTGACTATCTCACCTCAGTCTGCAATCGAAGAGGTTTTAGAGAATGGTTTGACCGGCTGCGGGAACTGAATCCAACCTCAGCCGGTCCCATTGCCCTGATCCTGGGTGACATCGATCATTTTAAGCGGATCAATGATACCTTCGGCCATGCGGCGGGAGACAAAGTCTTAATGGAGATCAGTAAGATCCTGACACGAAACCTCAGTCCCTTTGATGCCGTATGCCGCTGGGGCGGCGAAGAATTTCTGATCCTTCTGCCAAGCAAGTCGGAGCAAGACGCTTTGCGGATAGCCGAAATAATCCGTAAAGATATTGAGGCGGCTGGCATCCCCTGGGAAAACGCTGTTTTGTTAAAAGCCACCATGACCTTCGGTGTTGCGGCCTCTGATTTAGAAACATCCTTGGATGATTCTGTTCAGAAAGCGGATATGGCACTTTACTTAGGGAAAAAAAGAGGCCGGAACATTGCCGTAAGCTATCAGGAGATCGGCGAAAGCTTGTAAAGCTTAGAGATCCTTATACAATTGGCGATAGGACAGATCCGCATAGCCCATCCTTTGGTAGAGCGCAAGAGCCCTCAGATTGTCTGGCTCAGACTCAAGCCGGATCCGTGCATAACTGGATTTTGCCATGCTTTCTATGAAGGCAAACAGCTCTCCTCCAAGGCCCAGTCCCCGATATTCAGGCACAATATAGATTTCTTCGATCCACAGCACAAGACCGCCGGCTTCGTTGGAATAGGTCATAGCCAGCAAAACATAACCTGCGGTTTTTCCTTCATGCTCGGCAATATAGCCTTGAGCATAAGGACTGCCGTTTAGGATCGTTTCAAAAGTCCTTTGGATATGCGCCTGAGGAATGCTGTGCAGGACCGCATCCGATCGGTAAAAGGCTTCGGTCATGGCGATGTAGGGTTCTTTATCTTCTGGAACAACGCTTCTTATCATGTTATATCCCTCTATTTTTTGATTTTTTTAGATACGAAACAGGCCATGGAGGCAGCTGCCGCATCCATGGCCTGTCTTTGTTTTAATAATCGCTGTAGTGTCCCTTCTGGGATTGGATGAAATCAGCCATCTGCGCTTTGTTATAGTCCCGAAGCTTCTGATCCGCAAGACCGAAGACGCTCCCCTTAGGATACTTTCCGTCCTTTCCGGCTTTGCCGGCAGGGATGCCGCTGAGGAGCTCGATTCCCTCTTCGATGGTCTTCACGGCATAGATGTGGAATCTCTTTTCCTTGACAGCAGCCAGGACTTCGTCCTTCAGCATCAGGTTATCAATGTTTCGGGCTGGAATCACCACGCCCTGGTCGCCGGTCAAACCTTTCGCCTTGCAGATATCAAAGAATCCTTCAACTTTTTCAGTCACGCCGCCGATCGGCTGGATCTCACCATGCTGGTCCACGGACCCGGTAACGGCCAGATTTTGCTTCAAGGGTATTTCCGCCAGACTGGATAAGATGGCATACAATTCGGAACTGGAAGCACTGTCTCCGTCCACCCCTTCATAGAGTTGCTCAAAGGTGATCTGTGCTGTGAAACCCAGGGGCTTTTCCTGTCCGAATTTTCCTCCAAGATAACCCGCCAGGGTAAGAACGCCCTTCGAATGGATGTTGCCGCTCATTTCCGTTTCCCGTTCAATGTTGATGACTTTGCCGCGGCCGATATAGGTTCGGGCCGTGATTCGCGACGGTCTTCCAAAAAGGTAGCTGCCTAGCTCAATGACAGAAAGCCCGTTGACTTGCCCAACCACCGCGCCTTCCGTATCGATCAGGATCTTTTCTGTCAGGATGGCCTCTTGGATCTTCTCTTCGTATTTGTTGGAGCGGTATTTACGCTGGGCGATGGCCTTGTCCACATGGTCTGCTTCAACATATTCGGAGCCGTCCATCATCGCCAGGTTGTTGGCTTCGTATGCGATCTCGGACACCTCGTTGAAGCGGGTCGACAGTTTTTTCTGTTCTCCAGCCAGCCGTGATCCGTACTCGATCACTTTCCCCAGGCCGGAACGGCCGAAAGGCCTCAGGTTTTCTTTCTGGCATAGTGAACTGATAAAGGACACATACTGCCGCAGGTTTTCCGGGGTTCTGGGCATTTCAATGTCAAAATCGACTTTGATTTTGAACAGCTTCTGGAAATCCTCGTCCATGGTGAGGATCATATAGAACAGCGGGCTGCCAATCAAAATGACTTTCACATTCAGCGGGATCGGTTCCGGCTTCAAGGTGACCGTTGGCACAAAACGGTATTGTTCGCCAATGTTTTCCACCACAGCCTGTCCGTACAACAATGCCTTCTTCAGGGTATCCCAGACAAAGGGCTCCATGAGGACATCCTTGGCCTGAAGGATCAGATAACCGCCGTTCGCCTGGTGGATCGCACCGGATTTGACCATGGAGAAATCGGTGCTCAGATCAAAGATTTGGCTGGTATATTCGATTTTTCCGAAAAAATTATAGTAATGAGGATTCGGTTCGATCACCACCGGGGCCCCTTCGCATTTTTCGTTGTTCACAAACAGATTGACTTTATACTGGATGAAGTAGTCATCCTCTTCCTTAACCGCATGCAGAGCGTCCTGGGGCTGGATCGCCGCCGGGCTCTTAAAGATTTCGAGATTTTCCATGATGTCTTTCAGCACCACATCCAAATACTCGACGATTTTGGGAAACTGGCTGTACTTCTCCTTCATTTTGGCAATCAAGGGGCCCACAATGAACATGGTGATCTGTTTATCCAGCTCTGCGATCTGCTCTTTCGCCTGTTTTTCCAGGAGCCGGCTTTGATGGAACGCTTCGTCCAGTTTTTTCTGAAGCATACGGCCCTTGTCATCAATTTCCTTGTGTTCATCGGCGGTCAATTTTTCATAATCCTCCGGAGATATGGGCTCTCCGTTGCGAAGGGGCATGATCATAAGACCGCGGGCTGTCCGTTTCACATTGAAACCCACAGCGTTGGCTTCCTGTTCGGTTGCATGGAAAAGTGTCTCCATCTTCTGCTGGACTTCCTGAATGATGGCATCTTTCTGATTTTCATAGTCATCCCCTTCAAAGGCTTTTGGAATCACGATCCGCAGATCAGCGATCATTTCATCCATGTCTTTTTGGAAGATGAGGCCCTGGCCAGGCGGCAATGCCACCGCCAGGGGTTGGTCCAGGTCTTTGAAGTTATTGATATAGCACCAATCTGACGGCACCTTGCCTTTGGCGGCCATTCGGGATACGATGGCCTGAACATAAGTGCTTTTGCCCGTTCCGGGAGGGCCTACAACAAAAATATTATATCCTCTGGCGTCCATGTCCAAGCCGAATTGCATGGACCGAACGGCACGATCCTGCCCAATAACACCGTCCAGCGGGGGAACATCCAGTGAAGTCTTGCAAAAATCCAACTCCTCCTCGAAATTGCATATTTTTCTTAGGTTTTCTAAAGGAATTCTATATTTTTCAATACTCTTCACGTTGTTCCGCCTCCTTTGTCATATTTGGCAACACATTCCATCCCTTAAATTCAATTGCAACCGATGAAATTCATATCAGATCCATTGCACAATGACCTGGTCATAGCCGCTCTGCCGAATAACGGTCTCTAAAAGGACTTTTAGCCTGTAATCGGACTCCTCAAGAAAACCATTGGCAATGATCTGATCTTCCATAGACTTTTTATCTTTGTTGATTTCCTCTATAATGAGCTGGGAAGGATAATCCGAAAATATTTGGCCCTTAATATCCTCCACCACGGTTTTTTCTGTCCTTACCACATTGTCCAGGACGACGGTTCTCTCGGCTTTGATCTTCACGAGCCTTGTCTGGTCATCGATCTCGATCTGAAGCTTGCTGAAATCTGTGCCGCTTTTGATATACCCTTGGTATTTGATCAATTTGACGTTTTCGGACAATGGCAGCTCAATGCCCATCATCTCCGTCTTTGTTTTACTGATAATCACATTGGCATATTCATAGCGGTATACTGCCAGTTCCGCAACTTCGTTCAATTCCTTGAAGATGATCGTCGCGTCGCTTTCCCGGATCTGCTGAGGATTTAACCATCCGGGGTTGCTGCCAAAACCATAGCCCACCAACAGACAAGCAGCCACAGCTATGAGGATGATCACCGTCACGGCGACCCCCTTGATTTTGAACATGTTTCATCCCTCCCTGTGGTTTTTTGGTCGACGCAGCCCTGTCGTTTCTGTCGATTCGTCCCTTCGACCATGCTTCGATTATAGCACTTTTTCGATGAAAGCCCTACCACTTTGACCGCAACGCTTCTGCTATGGAGGTAACCGCCATGACAAATCCCGCTTCAACGCCCGACGCTTCCATAAAATGCCGGGTCGTTATGAGATTCTATGAAGAACTCAATGACTTGCTCCGACGTGAGCAAAAAAAGCAGGATATCGTCTGTGAGTTTTTTGGGAAGCGCACGGTCAAGGATGCCATCGAATCCTTTGGCGTACCGCATACGGAGGTCGACCTGATCCTGGCCAACGGCCGTTCTGTGGGATTTGATTACATCCTGAAGGATGGTGACAGGATCAGTGTTTACCCAGCCTTCGAGCGGTTTTTTATCGGCGGCGTCGCGATGCTCAGAGAAAAGCCCCTTCGTGATCCCCGTTTTGTGGTCGACGTCCATTTAGGCAAGCTTGCCCGCAATCTTAAACTGCTTGGCTTTGATACGGATTATCAAAATCTCAGGGATGATCGTGAACTGGCGAGGATCGCTGCTGAAGAAAAGCGTGTCTTGCTGACACGGGACCGTCGGCTGCTTATGCGAAGGGCCGTGGACCGGGGGATGATCTTGCATAGCAACGTGCCTTTTGATCAGACCCTGGAGGTTTTAAACCGTCTTTATTTATGGGACGGCCTCAGACCTTTCAGCCGGTGCCTTGCCTGCGGCGGACGGCTGGTCGATGTGCCTGCAGAGGGCAGCGCTTTGGATGAAGCCCTCCGATCGGTCCCGCCCCTGGTTCGTTCCTGGTGCAAAGAATATCGTATGTGCAGTCAATGCAGAAAGGTCTATTGGAAAGGAAGCCATTATGACAAGCTTGGATCCCTGATTGAAAACCTCCTGAAGGCACGAAGCAACCCTTTGACATGATCCAGCCTTCCTTGACCAGCAACGGACATCCAATCAATGGTCGTGGCCCCGGCAACACCGGGGCCGCGACCTTCCACAAAGATCAGAAGCCAGGCCGTGATACGAACCTTTTTATTGATTCTGACCATGGTACGCCTCCTTTTTTCTGATTATTCAGTCTTTTTAAGTCCTGCGCACCTGCGCAGTTCAGCCGAGATTCTGTTTTCAATTCCGATACTCACTGTTTCATGGCTGGCATAACCTTGTAAACCTGGTTTTCAAGGATGATTTGATAGTTTGCCTCTACGGGCTCCTCAACGGTGTTTCCGGAGACATAGGTCTCTTTGACCAAGGCCGTGCCGATCCCTCCCTCGACCGAGGTTATGCTGAGGATCTGAAAGCTTTTTAAACTCCTCGGTGCCTGACCCAAGGTTGAAGCATAGGCATCGTAATCCGCCTCCCGTTCAGCCATCGGCGTTAATAGATAGAGGGTATTATAACGCTTGTTTTTTGCTGCGTCGAGATATTTTTTCAGGGCTGTTTCCGCAGTCCTGCCTAAGATATCTTCACCGCTTTTTCTGATTCCTGAATCAATACGTTTTTGATAGAAGAAAATCATGGGGTCATAATTGTTTGATACGTTCCAAAGGATATACTCGTCGACCCCAAGTTCCGCGGCGGCCACGATCTGATCGGAAATCGCTTTTGCATTATAGCTTATGTAGCCTTTGACCCAGGTCGCCGTAAAGCTTTGAAACCATGGCCGGAGGATGGCCGGTTTCATCTCGGCTGCACTTTGTTCGATGCCCTCCATGACCGCTTTCCGTGAAACGCCGTAAGGATTCTGATCCGGTACGGCATAACCATAAAATCCAGCATTGTAATGGCTGGGGTAAATCATCGGACAGATATAATCTGTCTGATTGGCAATTTTTCTCCATGTCTGGCCAATATCTTCCGGCTTGTCATCCCACGTGTGGGTAATGACTCCGAAGACATCAGCAGAAAGATGGACCTGGTAAGGCTCTAAAGCTTCATTGGCGTACTTGAGAAAATCTTCGATGCCTTCATCCTTGTCCCGTCCGTCCCGGCCGGGAAATTCCGTGATTGGATTATAGCTTTTGGCGCCGTCAGGAAAACGCACATAATCCATCTGAATCTCGTCAAAGCCCCTTAGCGCAGCCTCCTGGGACACAGCGACCAGGTACTTCCATACGTATTCGTCGAAAGGGTTCACCCAAGCCATACCGCTTCGGTCCTTATAGACCCCGCCGGCTTTAAGCTGGATCGCATGGGCGCTTTGCTGCTTGGCAAAATAAGGATCCTTGAAAGCCACCACGCGGGCGATGGTATAAATCTCCTTTTTGTCGAGGTAGTCCATAAGTTTCTTGTAATTTTTCAACGGCTTGGACCAATTGGATTTGATTTGATTGATGATCCCGATATCGCTGTCCCATGCCACCATGCCGCTGTCGTTTTTGACGTCGATGACCAGGGCATTGATCTCTGTGCTTTCACAGATCGCCAGGGCTTTTTCCAGCTTGTTGACGTCGCCCAGGCGGCTGGTGTCGGTGGATTTTCCCGATTGACCGCTGATGGCCCGGATATATTCGGCGTAATAATTCACATCGTTTTCATCAAAATCGAAACCGGCGACGTAGGCTGTCACATATAAGGCCTTTGCTTTGACCGTTTCCAGCTGACGTTCCTGGCCTAGAGGCGGCAACGGCACATAAAATTCTCCCAGTGCTTCTTTTCGTTGATTCTCCAGGATAGCCCGCGCCTCGCGCAGCTTCGCTTCTTTCTCTGCGGCCTCTCTTTCCGCCGCCGCCTTGGCAGCCGCTTCTTTCTCCGCGGGCGTTTGCCCAAGCGCCTCATTTTCCGAATCCTCGCCGATAGCGGAAAGCACCGAGTCCACCTGCCCCGGCTTTCCAGGAATATCCTGTTGAAAATAATAAAACAGACCAGAAATGCTTAACAGCAGAATCACGGCTGGCAGCAGAATTTTTTTCATGTTGTCCCTCTTCGTATTCTATCAAATTTATTGTATCTTCAGTTTACATCCTTTGCCATGGTGTATCAAGGCTTAAATATACATTGCTCCAGCCGAGGTATGTCTTGACACCTGTTATGGGTTGTGCTATGTATAGAGGTAACCTATTTTTACCAGAAAGAAGGGCGCATCGATGCAGGACATCAAAGAGAGAATCATCCAATTGAAGAAGGAACGGGACGCCGTGATCCTTGCGCATTATTATGTTCCGGGCGATGTCCAGGACGTTGCGGATTATATCGGCGACTCCTATTACCTAAGCAAGATCGCCGCCAAGGCTGAAGAAAAAATCATTGTTTTTTGCGGCGTGTACTTTATGGGGGAAAGTGCCAAGATCCTCAATCCGTCCAAGACCGTATTGATGCCGGATCTTGAGGCAGACTGTCCTATGGCCCATATGGCCGCCATCCGCGATATCGAAAAAGTGCGCAAAGACCATCCCGATGCCGCCGTGGTGTGTTACATCAATTCCACCGCGGAAATCAAAGCCCATTCCGATGTTTGTGTGACCTCCTCCAATGCGCTCCATGTGATCCGGGCCTTGCCAAACGCCATAATTTATTTTATTCCTGACAACAATCTCGGAAGATACATCGCCGGGATGGTTCCTGAGAAACATTTCATTTTCAATGAGGGTTTCTGTCATGTCCACACCGACATCGGTCCACAGGACGTTAAGAATAAGAAACAAGAACACCTTCTGGCGAAGGTCGCAGCACATCCGGAATGCCGTTCGGAAGTCCTTGAGCTGGCAGATTATATCGGCAGCACCTCCGGCATAATCGACTATGTGGAAAACACAGATGCCAAGGACTTCATCATCTGCACCGAAACCGGCGTGTTCCACGAAATCCGGCATCGGGTCAAAGGGAAAAATCTTTATGCCGCCAAAGAAGATCAAATTTGCCCGGACATGAAGAAGAACACCTTGGAGAAAGTGCTTCAGGCGCTGGAAAGCTTAAAACCGGAAGTGTCCGTCCCGGATCAAGTACTGAAAAATGCACGGCATCCGCTGGATCGAATGCTCCAATTGAGCGGGATGAAATCCAATGAACAAATATGATGTGGTCATTGTGGGCACCGGGGTTGCAGGGCTGTTTGCAGCCTTGAACCTGGGCAGAGAGAAAAAAATACTGATCATTACGAAGTCTGCCATGGATCAAAGCGATTCCTTCCTTGCCCAAGGCGGCATATGCGTTCAGCTTGACGATGAAGACTACGGCAGCTTCATGGAGGATACGCTGCGCGCAGGCCACTATGAGAACAAACGGGATGCTGTGGATGTGATGATCCATTCCTCCCGGGAGATCATCGATGATCTGATCCAAATCGGCGTCGAATTTGACCGCACGTCTTCAGGCTTTTCCTACACCAAAGAAGGCGGCCATTCGAAGCCCAGGATCTTGCACTGCAAGGATACCACCGGCAAAGAAATCAACAGCAAGCTGATCAGCAGCGTTAAGAAACTGCCGAATGTGACTCTATTGGAAATGAGCACCATGATCGACATCTTGGCCAAAGACAATCGCTGCTACGGCGTGGTTGTAAAAAAAGCGAATCATGAACTCAAGAACTACTATGCCCAGGTCACCATTCTGGCCACCGGAGGGATTGGCGGCCTTTTTGCAAAGTCCACCAATTTCCCCCATCTGACCGGCGACGCCCTGGCCATTGCATTGAAACACAAAATCAAACTCAAAGACATCGATTACATCCAGGTCCATCCCACTTCCCTTTATACCGAAGGCTCCGGAAGATCCTTCCTGATCTCCGAATCTGTACGAGGCGAGGGCGCCATCCTCATTGACAAAAACGGCAATCGATTCACTGACGAATTGCAAACCCGGGATATTCTGACCAAGAAGATCTACGAACAAATGAAAAAAGACCAGATGCCTTATGTCCGTCTGTGTTTAAAAGACCATGTCAAAGCGGACATCGCCCAACGTTTTCCCGCGATTTATGAGCACTGCCTTCAGGAAGGCTATGATATCACCAAGGACTGCATCCCCGTCGTTCCTGCCCAGCATTATTTTATGGGCGGCATCGAAGTGGACCTGCAGAGCAAGACTTCCATGGATGGCCTCTATGCCGTCGGTGAAACCAGCTGCAACGGCGTCCACGGCAAAAACCGCCTGGCCAGCAACTCGCTTCTGGAAAGCCTGGTTTTCAGCAAACGAGCGGCCCAGGATATCATGGCCCATTGGCAAACAAAAAAACATCCACCTTTTCCCCGTCCTGATTATGTGCCTTATGAAACCATGGTCAAAGCCGACAAGAAATTGGTGCTTGATGAAATCAGAAAGGAAAAAGAGCATGCAGATTAACCTGGACCCCTTGATTCTTTCCGCCCTGCGCGAGGACATGCCCTACGGAGATATCACCACAAATTCGATCTTCAAGACTGCCAGACAAGGAAAAGCCCAGCTTTGGGCCAAACAGGATGGCATCATCGCAGGGCTTTTTGTCTTTAAGCGGGTCTTTGAACTCCTTGATGAAAACATCCATGTGGAATTTTACTGCAGCGATGGCGACGCCGTCAAAAAGGGCCAGCGGATCGCTGAGATTCAAGGCGATGTCCGGGCGATTCTATCCGGAGAACGAACAGCCTTAAATTACCTTCAAAGAATGAGCGGCATAGCCACCCACACCCGCAAAATCGTCGATTTGCTGGAAGGCAGCGGCATCCAGTTGCTGGACACAAGAAAAACAACGCCCAACAACCGCTTGTTTGAGAAATATGCGGTCAAAGCCGGAGGCGGCAACAACCACAGATCCAGCCTGTCCGACGGGATCATGCTAAAGGACAACCATATCGCGGCAGCCGGCGGTATCGAGCAGGCCATCGCGCTGACCCGAACCAACGCTTCCTTCGTTCACAAGATCGAAGTTGAAGTCGAAAACCTTGATATGGTGCGTGAGGCTTTGGAAGCCAAAGCCGACATCCTCATGCTGGACAACATGGATATGGAGACCATGAAAGAGGCTGTGAGAATCATCGCCGGAAGGGCTTTGATCGAGTGCTCCGGCAACATCACCGCCGAAAACATCGCCTTTTTAAGAGAGCTTGGTATTGATTACATCTCCTCCGGCGCCCTAACCCATTCCTCTCCGATCCTTGATCTGTCCTTGAAGGACCTCACCTTGGAATAAAAGCGCTTCTACAGCAAAGACGAGGCACAACAGTCGACTGTTGTGCCTCGTCTTGGTTTACAGGTTCCCCTGACGCCGATTTTCGATCATATCCTGTTTGGTATCCCAAAGCTTCTGGGATAGGTCCACATAGTAATTATGTGGATTTTCAAAACGCTTCACTTCATCCCACAGCAAATCGATCTGCTGCAAGCAATATGCCTTGATTTCCTGGATGGACGGGGATTGATAAACTTTCTTGCCGGCTTTGAATATTGGGATCAGAAGCTCTTTGGCAGTAAAATTGCTGATGGTTTTGCGTTTCCAGGTTTCATCCGGATCAAAGATTTCCAGGGGCTGGCTGCTGTCCAACACCTCATCATAAAGGCATATTTGGTCAGCCACGGCTTTGCCGCTGCTGTTTTCAAACAGCCGATAGACCTTCTTGAAGTGCGGATTGTTGATTTTGGTCACGTTTTCACTGAGCTTGATTTTGGGAATCACCTGGCCCTCTTCATCTTCAATGGCGCACAGCTTGTAAACGCCGCCAAAGACCGGATCGCTTTTGGCCGTGATCAGACGTTCACCGACGCCAAAGGCATCGATGCATGCCCCTTGGGCAATCAGGTCATTAATCAGATGCTCGTCCAAGGAACTGGAAACGACGATTTTGCATTGAGGCAAACCGGCTTCATCCAGCATTTGCCTGGCTTTTCTGGATAAATAGGCCATATCGCCGGAATCCAGGCGAATCCCGCATTTTGTAATGCCCTGGGGCAGCAAAACTTCCTTGAAGGCGCGGATGGCATTGGGAACCCCGCTTTTTAATACATTGTAGGTGTCCACTAAAAGCGTCGCGTTATCGGGATACATTTGGCAGTAGCTTCGGAAAGCTTCATACTCGTCGGCAAAAATCTGTACCCAGGAATGCGCCATGGTCCCACTGGAAGGAACTCCGAATTCCTTGTCAGCCAAAACGCAGGACGTGCCCACACAACCGGCAAGATAGGCTGCCCGGGCACCCAGCACTGCAGCCGAGGGCCCGTGAGCCCGCCGTGCTCCGAATTCAATGACGGCCCTTCCCTTGGCTGCCCGGACAATACGGTTGGCCTTCGTGGCAATCAAAGACTGATGATTGATGGTCAAAAGAATGAAGGTTTCAAGGATCTGGGCTTCAACGGCCGGCGCTCTCACCGTCAGGATCGGTTCATTGGGGAAAACGGGCGTTCCTTCCGGTACCGCATAGACGTCCCCGGTGAACTTAAAATCCGCCAAATAGTCCAGATATTCCTGGGTAAACACTTCTTTGCTCCGCAAAAATTCAATATCTTCCGCTGTGAACCGCAGGTTTTCAATGTAATCGATCACCTGGTCCAATCCGGCGGCAATGGCAAAGCCACCGCCATCCGGGACCTTCCGGTAAAATACATCAAAATAAGTGATCGTTTTGGCCAAGCCGGTTTTAAAGTAGCCGTTGCACATCGTCAGCTCATAAAAATCGCAGAGCAAGGTATAGCGATGTTCATCCATCCTTCCCATCTCCTTCTGACACAGACCGAAGCAGCTGCCGATTTCCAGCTTCTCGCAACTGTGTTTATTTGTTTTTCTAAAAGTATGTCGGCACTGGGTTCGATAAACTTTCCCAATTAGCACATTGATCGATAGGGGAAAGTGCTCGCCTTCCTCTAACTATACCGCACTTTTCTCAGAATTTAAACCGCTTGAGGGAAACGTCCTTATGGCGTCAGTATAAGCAAACTGAAGGCCATGATGATCATTCCTGCAGAAAGGCCATAGATCGCGAGATGATGCTCCCCATATTCTTCTGCTGTGGGCAGCAGTTCATCCAGGGAAATAAACACCATGATCCCTGCAATGGCTGCATATAAAACCCCAAATAGGGCATCGTTGAGGATTGGAAGCAGAATAAAGTATGCCAACAGTGCGCCGATGGGTTCAGCAATACCGGAAAGCAACGACCATCCCATGGCCTTCATACGGCTTCCGGTGGCACAGTAAACCGGGATCGCAACAGCAATGCCTTCCGGTATATTGTGGATTGCGATGGCCATTGCAATGGCTAAACCAAGAGACGGGTTTTGCATGGATGAAACAAAGGTCGCCATGCCTTCAGGGAAATTATGGATTGCAATGATCAATGCGGTCAGCACACCGGTCCTTAGGAGCTGGGATCTGTTTTTCAAGTCGCAGTAATCAGGCATGTCTTCAATTTTGCGAACTTCATGCGGATTTTCAAAGGAAGGAACCATTTTGTCAATCACCGCAATTAAAAGCATTCCACCGAAAAAAGACAGGCTCGTGACCCAAGCTCCAAGCTTTGCACCCAAGGCCAAGGCCAGCAGCTCTTTTGATTCGGAAAACAATTCCACAAAGGAAACGTAAATCATAACACCAGCGGATAAACCCAAGGCAACCGATAAAATTTTGCCGTTGATACGTTTGAATAAAAAAACGCTGAGTCCCCCGATGCCTGTCGATAAGCCGGCAAACAGGGTCAGACCAATGGCGGCCCAGATATTGGAATCGATCATTGGTATCCACTCCTCAATGTCCGTGTTCAATCAGCCGTTTCTGATGCTTGATTGCCGCTTAAAAATAGATGCTGCCTCCGATAAATTCACGAAGAATCGAATTGAAGGGCACTTTGGAAACGTCCATGGGATCGCAAAAGGTCAGCAGATTCAAGAGCCGTTCTTTGACCGGCGCGTAAGGGCTGTCGTTCCTGATTTTATTTAAGGCTGCCTCGGCATAAGGCCGCAAGGCGTTCATCTCATAAAGAAGGCTCGAGTTAAACATGATATCGGCTTCCTCCTGGAATTTAAAGACGTTGTTGAACTCTCCCAAACGCACACTGGCCCAATGGGCTAAGGTCTCTTCCGGCATGGTCCCCCTGAAAAGGTCTCCTCGCACCATTCTGCGAAGCAGTCTGATTTCACTGGAGGGTATTCTGTTCACTAAATCAATATTGATCCCAAACAGGGCATTGATATAAATCTTGAACATAACGTACCGTTTGATCTCGGGCAACAGTCTGGGATTGAGCGCATGGATCCCTTCGACCACCAGGATATCATGAGGACCCACCTGGGTTGTTCTGGTCTTTGCCAGACGCTGACCGCTGATAAAATCAAAGATGGGCGTCTGCACCACCTCGCCTTGAACCAGCTGTTGGATCTGGGCCTGAAAATAATCAAGCTCAACGGCTTCCAGCGCTTCGTAATCGTAATTCCCATTCTTATCTCTGGGCGTATCTTCCCGGTTCAGGAAATAATCATCGATAGAAAGGGGTACCGGCTTCATTCCATTGACTTGCAGTTGGGTGGAGAGCCTTTGGGCAAAGGAGGTTTTTCCGGCAGAGGAAGGTCCGGAAATCAATAAAATCCGGAGTGAACGATGCTGCTGCAGAACCGCATCGGCTATGTCGGCAATTTCCTTCTCATCAAGGGCCTCTGACAAGGTCAGCAGCTTAAGACTTTCTCCGGAGCGTATGTAGCGGTTCACATCGCTAATGTGTTCTATTTCAATGTTGCGTAGCCAGTTTTGGGTTTTTTCATAGGTTGCGGCCAAGTGGTCCGGCGGGATCAAAGGCTTGGTTTCGCCGGTCTCCGCATCGCCGAAATTCACGATAAAACCCGTGGAATAGGGCATGATTCTGTAGGGGACCATATCTGTAAGATGTGTCTCGCAGGGGTAAACCATCCGAACATCGGTGTCTTCGACCCGGTAATGATAGTACCCGTTTTCATGGCCCACGTACTCGATGACCCCATCACTTTTCAGCCATTCATCCAGCTTGGCATCGATCAATTGCACTTCACGGATGGACAAGGCCGAATCATTCAGTCTGCAGAAGACGCCTTCCTGGATCGAATAGGCGGTTTTGAATTCCTCGCCGGGGAAAAGGTCGCGGATGATTTTGATCAGTCCAAGTTTTATGGTTTGCCGGCTTTTATGCAAATGCGTCTCGATCATGCCTCAGCCCTCCTTAAAATAACCAGAGCGGCTATTCAGTTCAAATTCGTGTCCGATGGATCACTGTGTCCTTTTATCGGGCAAAAACAATATATTGCATTGCCGTATTGGCTCCATACTGCCTGAAGTTTTCCTGGATCCGTCGGGCCATGGCTTCCATGCCTTGATCCTCGTCAGCCGCCTTGCATTGGCTGATTTTTTGGAAGGCCTTCTCGACCCTGGCTTCGATGGCCGCATTCTTCGAGGGAATATTCTCTGTGTCCTCAAAGACGTCCACTGCGGTGAGCCCGGCACCGTTTATAAAGTCACTGATTTCCTGGCGGGTGTAAGTTGGATGATGATAGATCCCCTGGGCTGTGTCCACCATGCTGTCCAGTTGATGGATCAAAGCGTGGGTCAAGGAAGCGCCGGCCTGTCCGTCAGCCGGCATTTCGCTGATCAGAATATAGCCATTCGCCTTGATCAGCCGCCGCATTTCTTTTAACAAAGCCGGAACATCAGACACATGGTGTAGGGAATTCGACAGGCAAACCAAGTCAAAACTCTGATTTGGGAAATTTGTCGCGCATCCGTCCATGACCTCAAAATGGATCCGGGCATCTCCAGAAAATTTATCCTTCGCCTTCTCAAAGCCCGCGTCAGAAATATCGATTCCAATGATTTCATCAAAGCGGCGCAGATTTTTACTCAATCTGCCAATAAAAGCGCCATCCCTGGTGGCCACATCCAGAACCCTTTCTGCTTCCATATCTTTTAATTTCTCGTTAAGTTTTCCCATGAATCGTTCCTCCTTCGAATGATGTTAGTCTATATCGATTCCATGCGTATCTAAAAAAAGCAGCTGAGCTTCGCTTAAATCTGCTTTCTCTTTTAAGATTTCCACGGCGGGCGCCGGCAGATAGGTCGTATCCACAAGGGTAAAGGGCAATCCCTTATACAAGGCCACAAAATGCCGGACAGAATCCGTTCCGATCTCTGTTCCCTGGGCTGCCAAGTCACTGTACAGAGTCTCCAGCTCCTTGCAGCGGAAGGTCGAATAGTCTGCCGGATCCTTGATCCCAAAGGCTCGTCCAAGGTCTTCGGCCGGCACACCAAAGGCAGCTTCTATTTCGCCGAACGTGTAGGAACCACGGATATCCGCCGGATCATATTCAACACTGGTCCCGGTGTCATAGACATCAGGCACTTTGCTGCTTGTGGTTTGCCAAAGCCCCAAGGCCGAGGAAATCATAACGCTTCCGAAAATAACCACCAGCACCACCGCAGACATTGAAGCAGTGCCTACGCCCAATCCTTTCATTGTAAAGGACACCGTATGATCTACTGGACATGCTTGCTCGGAGGTGCATTGCATGCAGCTGATGCATTGGTGGTTCCTGACAGTCTCTTTACCGGATATCTCAATATTCATCGGGCATACCCGGTCACAGGCTTTACAATCAATGCAAGTGCTTTTGTTGCGCCGGAGCTTAAAGAATCTAAACCCATTGAAGAGACCTAACAGGGCACCATAAGGACATGCGTATTTGCACCAAGGGCGTTCGACAAAAAGCGATAAAACCACCACGGCGCCTAAAATCGTAAAAGCAGCCGCGGTGACCTCTCCTGTCCAGAAATTAAACAAAGCAAAATAAGGATCGATGGTCTGGAACATCAGCTTGGCTGTAACCGCCGTTTGATAAACCACCAAGATTAGAATAATATAGCGAATATAACGCAGGATTTTATCATATTTCTCAGGAATCAGGTGATTGTATTTCCTTCCTGAGATTTTTCGGCCAAGTTTGCCAAACCACTCCTGAAACGTGCCAAAGGGACAGACCCAGCCGCAAACCAAGGGCCCGAAGCCGATGGCTAAAATCAAGGCGGCAAACATCAGGATCAAAGAAGATTCATGGATTTTCTGAACTAATTTTCCGGCCGTCAGCCATTGATAAATGGATACGACCCCTCCGAAAGGACAGATCGCATGGAGAGAGGCTGTCGCCATGAGCGGAATGGCGATGCCCAGCTCTTTCATCGATTCATTGATTGTAATCAACAGGACAAGGATAAAAAAGAAAAGCTGAACGGCCTTCCTGACAGGGAACCCCCGTTTTTGCAATTTCTGGGTGCCAGCTACGTTTCTTGTTTGATTGTTTTGTCCCATGTCCAATTCCTCCGTTTATTCCTATTCGATTCTTGTCGCTTTGATCACTGCAAAAACACCCTCGCCCGTGCCGTCGCGGATTTCCTGAGGATGATTCTCAAGGGTAAAGATCGTCTGCCGGGCTTCTTCTGCTTTGAATCCTGCGGTTTTGAGAAGTTCTCCTATCTCTTCAGACGTATGGAAACGGGCATTCCGGTAAAATAGGCTTGTTGCTTTATGCGCCTCATAAATCCGTCCCAAGGGGGTTGCTTTATCGATAAACGCAATGATGAAGCTGCCCCCTGCTCTCAGAATCCGGCGGATCTCTTGAAACGATTTTAAAACATCCTGCAGAAAACAATCGACGGTGACCATCAGCGCATAGTCGTAGGTGTTGTCTCCGATCGGCAGGTTCTCCGCATAGGCATCGATCATTTGGATGCCCCTGGCTGCTGCTTTGGCCGCCATTTTTGCCGATGGCTCGACGCCTTGACAGATGCCGAGTCGGGATGCGAACAAGCCCGTTCCCGTACCGATCTCGATCCCTTTACCGATTCCGGGCAGCACCTGTCGGATCGCTTCGGCTTCAGCGTCAAAAAGATGATGGTTGATGATAAACCATTCATCATATTGCTCCGAGTGGAGGCCAAATACGTTGTCTTCGTTCATATCCAATCCCCTGTCATCCAATGTTGTTCACCGTTTTCTGTGCATATCTGCACTTTGCTTTATTTTAATCCACTCAGGAGAGAAATACAAATTAAAAGGGTTAATATTGATACAAAAAGTTGTTCTGCAGTCGAGGGTCGACGATGATTGATCATCATGCCACCGGCGTCATTGGAATGGTCCGTTGTGCCTTGATTTTCTCAAAAAGGGGGCTGCATTTCTGCAGTCCCCTCTCCATTGATTTACTAAATTGTGATTTTGCAGTTCTAATTGAAGGTATAGGATGCGGTGGTTAGACCGACCGGCGTATAGATTGTGTTGTCGATCGTTATTTTATCCACTTCAAAGGTGAAAATCAAAGGGTTCTTTGTTTTTTTCACTTCATTGGAATCGAAGGACACGATTCCCTCAGCCGTGGTTCCCGAATCCACATCAGATGATGCGCCGGACCAATGGCCTTCCACCGTAGCGCTTACTGTACCCTCAACAGTTACTGTTGCATTTGCCCAGACATAGGTATTTTTCTTGACCGTCCTGCTGCCGCCGGCTGTCACTTTGAGATCGACCTGGATCGTTGGTGCTGTCGGCGCCTCGTTGGGCTCACCTTGCCACTGCAGGGCAGCGTAAGCATTCACCAAGCCCCAGCCATAATCGGCTTCCCATCCCTCTGTATTTCCCAGGTCCCGGGCCGTTTCCTGCAAGGCAGTGCGAATTTCATCGGGGGTTGTTGCATTGCCATGCGCCATGAGAAGGGCTGCGACGCCTGCCACATGGGGCGCTGCCATGGAGGTGCCTTGGAACAGCCAATAACCGAATACTTTGGGATTCTTGGTATTCGGATCGAAGGTATTTTGCAGGATCCCGTCGCCGACGCCATCGCCGTTTTGATCCACATTGATATCGCCGCCCGGAGCAACCAGATCCAGGCCGGCGCCATAGTTGGAGTAATATGCCCTGGTTCCGTCATAGCGCGTCGCTCCCACGGCAATGACATAATCATTGTACGCAGCGGGATAGCTTACATGGTTTGTTCCGTCGTTGCCTGCTGCGGCAATGATGGTCACGCCCTTACTGTAGGCATAGGCCAGTGCCCCTTCCAGCGTGGCGGAAGGAACGGATCCCCCAAGGCTCATGTTAATGATCTGCGCACCGTGATCGGCAGCGTAGCGAATGCCATTGGCAATGTTGGCATAGGTTCCGGAGCCCTTTTTATCAAGCACCTTCACCGGCATCAGCGCCGTATCAAAGGCGATTCCGGTCGTGCCAAGGCTGTTGTTGGTGCGCTGGGCTACGGTTCCGGCCACATGGGTGCCATGACTGTTGTCGTCATTGGGATGAGAATCATTGTTCACATAATCGTAGCCTTCAACGAAGACTGTGCCGGACAGATCCGGCGCAAGGGCGTAGTTTAAATAGTTTTCATAAGCAATCCCGGTATCGATGATGGCCACAACGATCCTGGAAGCGCCGGTGGATAGATCCCACGCCTTTTCCATTTCGATCCCAGCGTTCTCCGTCGTTCCAAAGTTCCATTGATAGGAATACAAGGGATCGTTGGGTGTGTAGAACGCCTGGGCATAATAATTGGGCTCGGCATAAACGATATCCGAGCGACGGGCATATTCCCGGACTTTTTCCTTGACTTTGCCCTCCGGTACTTTGATGACATGGAAAGGTACCGCATCGTTTCGGAACTTCACAATGATTTCATCGTGGGCGAATTGTGAACTTCCTTTGCCAAAGGAACTGAAGCTTTCCGGCGTATCACTGGAGGCGAACAGGGTCAGCGGTCCAAAGGATACCAGCAGCAGCGAAAGGATCAGCAACCCACTCAACATTTTTTTCATCTTCATAAGGATACCCCCAGTCTAGATTTGTTTTTTTATTGTAGCATAATCAAAGGCTCGAGGCTAGTCATTTGTCCGAAAATTCGGTTATTTTTAGGTGCAGCTTTTCATCAGATCCTGTGTTTCTTTTCCATGATCATCCCTCTCTTTCCATCATCTTATTCTTTGAATGGTTTAAGTGGTTCACCCTTAAGAATATCCTCGACTTCTTCAAAGCCTTCCGGGAAAGCATAGTTATAACGCGCCGGCAAAGACGAATTTCGTATTCCGGCTGTACTCACTGGGAGGAAAGGGCCCCGCGGCCAGCAATATCAGAAGAACAGCTAAAATCATCTTGCTTTTTTTCATCTTCAAGCCTCTTTCAGACATGGGGTTCCCGGTTGATCTCTTCATTTTCATAAGGTATTACGTACACTGCCCTAAGCGTCGGCAAGCGCAGCAGCCAGCGGTCGGCCTTGGAATGAAACCGGGTGGTGAAGCCGGGGGGAGGCTTTGGGTGGGTATGGACGAAGGCTGCGACTTTGGCTTGATATTTCAGCCGCTCCTTCAAAGCTTCCACGGTAAATAAATAGATAAAGGGGATCACCACATTGGGGCTGATCAAGCCGTGTCCAGCCATGCCTCGAAAGGTTTTTCCCAGATAAAATACTTGGTCGCCATACACCGATACTGAATAAACCAGCGCAGCGTACTCAAACTTCTCACTGCGTGGCCGGTAACGATTGCCCCATTGGAATACCGTCTTCAGTTCATCGAAATAGACCGCATCCCTTTTTCGATACTTTTTTGTATTGAACAGGCCCTCTTCAGACCTTCTTATTTTCCAGATTCTCCACAGGCTGCTGAAAAGGCTCATGAGATCTCCTCCAGAATCATTCTATCGGCAGATTTCCATATCGGTCTCTTCTTCAACGATAACGTCCAGACAGGCGTTGGTTTCGGAAGCATCCAGAAATACTTTGATCAACGCCTCGCCATAGTCCCCTAAATTGTTCAAGATAACCGCAGGCTTTGCCATCACAATGGTCTTTGGCACCCGGTCCGTCGACAGGCAATCCCAAAGGGCATCAAGATTTTCGCCATAATACGACGGCAGATCCAGTTTTCGTTTCAAGTAGGCATGGGTGTGGGCCTTGTCCACCATTTTTGCGCCATTGAGCCGTATCTCCTTCATCTTCATGCCTCCTATTCAATTTGCGTGAACGTCTTATAATGATCCGCCGTATAAAAAACCAAGCCGTCATTGGAATAGACGATCCGCTCCGCGCCGCGGTATCCACCCTGATAATTAACATCACATTCATAATATTGGCGATCTTTTGCTTCCGGCAGAAGGCCCTCCCGATTGCCGAAGCGGTCGCCGCCGATGGACATGCCTTCGGCAACATCCCAGAGATTTCCTCGGGTATTGTCCCAGCCTAAGTCTGTCGCATCCTGCTTCGTCAGATAATTGGGCGGCAATTCCCGAAATTGTTTGATGTATGCGGCGACTTCATCCTTGGTGGAACAAGGTTCGCCTCGGTTGACGGCCAACGGCTGCTCGTCTTTTTCATCAGCCTGTGTTGCCTGGGACAGTTGCCCAGCGCCGTTTTCAGTACCCGTCTGGCACGCAGCCAAGCTAAAAATCAACACAGCAAGGATCAAAAGCCATAAGGGATTTTGGATGGTTCTTATTTTCCGCATGGGTCTGCCTCTCTCCCAGTCAAGGGTTCTTTTGATCCAATTATACCATGGTCCAATCGGCTTTATTGATTTTCATAGCGTATTAATAAAGCATCTGCAACGCAAAGGCCTTCTCCTTCAGGGTAGAGAAAAACAGGATTCAAATCCAATTCCTTGACCGTTTCTTTATTCTCTGCGGCGAATTGCGACAATCTAACCATCGCTTTGGCCAAAGCGTCCAAATCCAAAGGTTTCGATCCCCGGTATCCTGTAAACAGTTTAAAAGCCTTTAAACTGCTGATCATTTCCTTCGCTTCTTCATAACCCAATGGACAGGGATAAAGTGCAGTATCCTTAAAGATCTCGACGAAGATTCCACCAAGTCCGATCATCAGCAGCGGGCCGAACCTTGCATCGTTGCTGATCCCAAGTATAATTTCAAGGCCCTGTTTGGCCATCTCCTGCACAAGGACGCCTTCAAGCTTTGCCTTCGGATCATAGGCGGCGCATCGCTCCAAGATTCGGGGGTAGGCCTTCAGCGCTTCTTCCCTGGATCCGATATTCAGCTGCACCCCGCCGGATTCGGTCTTATGCCGTATCTCTGAAGACGATATTTTCATGGCCAGGGGATAGTGAAGGTCCTTTAAGATAAGAGGCAATTCCTCCCTGGACCTTGCCAAAGCTTGTTTGGGCATGGGTAATCCGATTCCGGATATGGCCTGTTTAGAGTCAAACTCCGTCAGCGAGACCGAAGGCAAGATGGGCCAATGATCAGGAACCGCCGATTCCAGTGTGCGGGGAACCCGGTCTTCAATGTATCGGGATACTTTGCCCAGCACATTGTAGCCGATATCGGAGCAGCCTAAAATCGCGATGCCCCGCGTTCTGAGCTTTTCCCTCCACACCGGATCCCGACGATCCTCCATGGAGGGCATGACCAGCATCGGAACGGAATCAGCTTCTTCGGCATATTGGAGCATCATCCCACCGATGGGATCGTTCAATGGATCATTCAGCGCGAAGGGCATGGTTCCCATGAGGATCGCATCAATGTTGGAATCTTGCCCTAAAATTCGGTATAAGGGGACTTGATCCTTGACAGCGCCGGTCATGCTGCCGCCCACTGCATCCAGAGGATTGGATGGACTGGCAAACAGGGGCAGGACTGCTTTGAGTTTTTCGATGGTTTCTGCCTGCAGCGCAGGAAGGCGTACCCCATATTTCTCGCACATATCCGCCAAAATGGCGTTATCGCCTCCGGATTCGTTAAATCCCGCGAAATTGGCGCGTTTGGGCAAGCGCCCCTCCATACTGCTCAGTAAACTCAGAGCCGATACAAATTCATCTTTGTTTTCCACCATGATCACTTTGTATTTTTTAAAGATTGCTTCATAGACCGCCCGGTCGCCGGCAAGGTTGCCTGTATGGGATGCTGCCGATTTTGCCCCCAGCTTGCTGAGGCCCGCCGTGTGGACCACCACCGGTTTCATTAACTCAAAGGCTCGCCGCAGGCACCGGATGAATCGGGCCGGGTCCTTGACGCCTTCAAGATAGAAGCCTGCCAGGCGCACTTCTTTTTCTTCGATCACATGCTCAAACATGGCTTCAAGGGTCAGCATGGAACAGTTGCCCATCGAGAATACATAGGAAAGATCCAGGTATGGGCAGGATGCTATATCCGTGGCAATTTTACCGCTTTGAGCAAAAATCGCCGCGCCCGGTTGACGGCTTTCTAAATCGAATTCTGTCCCATCATAAACCATGGCTTTGATTTTATGAATATTGTTGATAAAACCTACACAATTAGGCCCCATGACCTTCATGTCAAATTTTTTTGCAATGGCAGCAAGTTCCGCTTCGGCAGCCCGCCCCGTTTCCGTGCCTTCTTCACTGTACCCGGATGCAACCACCACCGCCGCCTTGGTTCCAAGTTCTCCCGCTTCCTCAAGTAAAGCAGGAACCGCCTCTTTCGGCGTTGCCAGAACGATCAGATCAGGCACGGTTGGCAATGCGGATAAGGTCCGATAGACCTGTTTTCCCAGAACTTTTTCATGTTTCAGGTTGACAAAATAGACCTCTGTGTTCTTTTCGGATTGTATGGCATTGATGGCTGCTGTATTTCCAAAATTGCGGGGATACTCATTCGCTCCCACGATGGCGATCGCTTTGGGTTTAAGCAGATGATCCAGACTCATTGTAATCACCTCGGATGATTCTTTTTTTGCCATGCCTCGCATTTGCTTTCATCATAAAAGCCGCTTTTCCCTAAGGATCGGCGGCTTTCTATGATCAGCAGGGGCTGTTCTGCTTAATCTTTGGCTATTTTTTTCGCAACCACAAGATCACGGACCGAATCGACCTCGATCCATTCATACTCCTTGATATCGATATAATTTAAAATAAAGTTGTTTGAAAAAATCATCTGGACCAAGGCGTCCTCATACCATTGGTCATAGAGGCCGTGCTCCAGCATCTCCTGCATTACCTCCTTGAATTGCATCGCAGCCTGACGGTCCATTTTGACGACCCCGGCATACTCGCCATCGTACTCCTCGAGCTGCTTGCTCATGACCACGACCTTGTCATCCAAGATACTGACATTATAATCGCCGTTTTTCTTAACGGAGCTGTCGAACAAAACCAAGGCGCCCTCAGTTTCTCGGCACAAAATATCTTTAACTAGTGTGTCCGACATGATCACATCGCCGTTGATAATGGTCACATGGTCCCTCTCTAAATAATCCCTGGCAAACCACAGGGAAGCGATGGAGTTGGTAACCGCATAGAAGGGATTAAAAATGAAGGTCACACCCTCGATGCCTTTTTCAATTTTTTCATGATGGAAACCGGTCACCAACACGATTTCAGCTTCAGGATCATGTTTCTTGATGAATTTGATCATCCGCTGGATCACCGTATCGTGGTCATTCAGCCGATACAAGGTTTTGGGATAGTTGATGGTCAGGGGCTGAAGCCGGGTGCCTTTGCCTGCAACCAAAATAATGTACGTCATCGCACTACCTCCCATTATTCACCACAAAATGAGCCCGATCCGACTGATCATATCCTCCACAGGAAATTTCACTTCCAGCCCGCATTTTTGCGCGGTTTTGATCACATTGACTGCAGTTGCCTCCAAGGGGATACGTGCCTGGTATTGATTTCTGCATTTGTCCTTCGCACAATCATTCTTGCATAGCTTGCAGGAACCGCCGATAAAGGAAAGTCTCACCGGATTGCCGTTTTTCAGTAAAAATTCCTCGATGTCCAACAAGGCGCGGTGAAGAATCACGGAAGAATCCGTTCTTGCTTTGGCCGAGTCGTCCTTTGTCGGTATCCGATAGTAGACTAAAAGCGCATTTTCATATTCCGAAAAGATCTTTTTATAATCGGCTTTGGGGATATTGGGCGGGCAGGTCCATTTAATATTATAATGCGCGCAATAAAAGCACAGGATTTCAAATCGCTGTTCAAATTCAATCTCATTGGGATCGATGCGGGCATATTGTATTTCAGGCAGTTTTTCTTTGATATAATTTTCGACGGCTTCATAGCTGATCATCAATTCCATAACTGCCTCCTTTGTTGCGTGCTTGAGCGGTGGACAGACCTTTCTTATAGTATAACATGAATATTCTGAATTTTATAGAATCAAACAAAGGATCCACGCGGCTGATCCCAGGTAGGATCCTTGTTTTTCATAATCGTTATATGTAGTAATTTTCACGTTTCGGCGTCATATATTGATCGCCATAGTGAAGCTTTAATACTGCATCCCATTCCTTAGGCACCAGTAATTCGGTGTCTTCGAAGCGTCTTTGGGTCGTTTCCTTTAATAATTTTCTATTGATATCCATGGTCATAAATCGATACCGTTCATTGCTGAAAAACACAAAGTCGGATTCTACGTTATTTCCTGTTTGGCTCACTCTATGATATAGCTCCAGTTTGGTCTTGTGGTCCAATAATCTGCCCAGGGCCCAGATGCCAAGGGAAATCGGTATGCGGATGCTTCGATGCTGCGAAAAATCGAATCTTTCGGTCAGCATGCTCTGCAGCAGCTTCAGTTCCAGACGCTGGAATTTTCGCTTGAATTTGCTTTCCGGCATCGAATCAATCAAGACAATTTCCACATTGATTTCCGGCCTTTCAAGGTAAGCTGCTCTTGGGAACCTTTTTTCTTCGTCAAGAAAAAGTCCATAATCGTCCAAGTATTTTTTGGATGCTTTTTTGAAAATATTATATTCCTTACGATGCATCATAATGTCCGCATCATCATCCCACTCAATAAAACCGCCTTCTCTGATTGCCCCAAGCAAGGTACCTCCAAATAGCATATATGAAAGCGCTTCTTTTTTACATATCTCATCAATCGCTTTTAATATTTCAAGATACTTTTTTTGAACGTCATTCACAAGGATGCACCTCCTAACCTATCGAATTTTTCCTGGTTCCATGGTTTGATGCCGCTTCTTATATTTCCTATTTCCTTCATTATGACATTAATAATTTGAAATGACACGTCTTTTAATAATAATACTTCCGATATAAGCAGAAAACAAAAAAGCCTCACAACGACAGCTCTGCCGAAGTCGGCTTTTTGAGGATCATGATCTGGGAAAGCTAAATTCCTGGTGCATCCAATCAGCTCTGTTCCACTTTATTTTTTCCGTTTATTTTTGCTTTTAGCAAGGCATTGTCCACCCGGTTGACAAACTGGTCCGGTTTCTCGTTCAAAACGTAGCTTCCCACCCCAAGGCTTAATGTGATTTTTTTATCTCCAATGTCAAAATCATAGGCTTCCACGGCTTCTCTGACCTTCACCGCAACCTTCATTGCATTTCTTAAGTCCAGGTCCGGCAGCAGGATGACGAATTCATCGCCGCCCCAGCGGAACAGCTTGTCGGTCACCCTTAAGGTATGTATGATTAAAGACGTTATTTCCTGAAGAATGCTGTCGCCTTTTTTATGGCCAATGGTATCGTTGATTTCCTTGAAGTTATCGATATCAAACATAATGATGGAGAATGGGCTGCCGTAAATCTCATTTTTTTCGATCTCCGTGCTCACAAAATCATCATATCGTCTCCGATTGTAAGCACCGGTGAGCATATCCAGATTGGCCAGCTTTTCAAGCTGCATGTTTTTAAGTTCAAGTTCAGCCAGATATTCTTTAAGCCTTTGATCCAACTGTTTCTTTTCAGAAACATCCCGCGTGGTTCCTATAAAATTCAGGCAGCCTTCATTTTTGAAGATCGGCTTAACGCAAACTTCGCACCATAACGTGGAATCATCCTTGCAGATAAACTCCACATCATACAACACCGACTTGTACATCGGTTCGTTGGCCTTATCCTGCATCATGCCATTCCATTGTGTGAATATATATTGCTTCGAATTTGCAGTTAAAAATTCTAGAATGCTGCGGCCCAGCAAATCATCGGTTTCAAATCCTGTCATGGCTTTAACGGCGGGGCTGACAAAAGTAAATATCAGATTCCTATCCACTTCCCAAACCACGTCTTTGATGTTCTCGATCACATATTTGTTGCGGATGTATTCATCGTATTGATCATGATTCATTTCCATCATCAAAACAACCTTCTTGCTCTGAAAATTCTGTTTATTGTGCTTCATAGGGTTTGAGCGATTCTTCACTTTAAGTCTGTACAAATTAAAATATAGCACCTATTATATTAACTTGCAATGAAAAGTCTTGCTATCCTCTTTTCCCTTCCATTTCAATCATTCTCTCTTTCTGTCAGAGATTAACCTTCCGCTACACTCCATCGCCTTGAAAAGGTTCCCCTGCATCAGACGCAAAAAGGTATCACACCCTCTTGCAAGTAAAGTGCATTAATGATAATATAGGCGGGCGCTTTAGCAAAAATAGACTGAATGGAAGGACGTTTGCCAAACAATGACAACGCAATCAACCCAATCTAACATCGCTAATCCAGCCCCCCTTGGTCTTCTGGGATTTGGAATGACCACTTGTCTGCTTAACCTGCACAATGCCGAAATCATCCCTTTGTCCATCGTGATCATTGCCATGGGATTCGCATTGGGCGGCGCCGCTCAAATCATCGCAGGCATCATGGAGTTCAAGAAAAACAACGTCTTCGGTGCAACCGCATTCACTGCATACGGTTTCTTCTGGTGGTCGTTGATTTTGATCTGGATCAATCCGTTTTCAGGAATCAATGCAGCAGATCCCGTAAGTATGGGTTATTATTTGGCCATTTGGGGCATCTTCAGTTTCTTTATGTTCATCGGAACCTTGAAGCACAACCGCTCCAGCCAAGTGATCTTCAGCAGCCTCGTTCTATTATTTTTTCTTCTTTCCCTGGCCAACTTTACGGGCTCTGAATCGATCCATGCCGTCGCCGGTTATGTCGGCATTTTTTGCGGTGCCTCTGCGATTTACAGTGCCGTCGGACAGATCCTGAACCAGGAATTCGGAAAAACGGTGATGCCCCTTTAAGCCGTTCCCCTAAGCTGAAGGAAAACGGCATTCAAAACTTAATATAGACAGCTAAAGCATTAAGATCCTTACTCATTCAAAGCCGATGAAGTAAGGATCTTTTTTGCATCACTGGTTTGATGCGCTTGGCTATCGAAACGTTTTATTCATCGAAGGTAATATGGACATTGCTTGATTTCAATTCTTCATCCACCTTCTCTTTGCAGTTTTCACAAACAACAAACGCTTCCGCTTGGCCCATGGCCTCCAGCTTTAGCCCTAAGGCTGACTCTTTTTCCCTTAAAAGGCTTTTCAGTTCATTGAAATCTTTCGGAGCGTAAAAAGAGTCCGCAATCCGTTGACTGCACAATGCGCACTGCGGCATTTTCTTTGCGTCCACGAAAGCGTCTGCGTCCATTCGGTTCCATTTCATCGTCTGTTCGCCCCTTTCATTGAGTTTGTCATCAACTATAACGTATAGCGGCTTTGAGCGATTGTCAATCCATAAAAAGGCTCCCCGGGTTGCTCGCAAAGCACCTGTTTTAGTGCTGTACAGAACAACCGGGAAGCCTTTCGGATCATTTCCTTCAAGCGTTCTACCGTTTATACGCATTTGGAAGCAGCGCAGGTTTCCTTCTCTTTTTTCAGCAATTCCTCCATCTGATCAACAGGCATTGGCTTGAAATAATGAAAGCCCTGAATTTCATCGCACATTCTTTGGGTTAAGAATACCATCTGGGATTCGGTTTCGACGCCTTCCGCAATGATTCCCTTCCCCATGCTTTTGGCGAGAACAATCACTGCTTTTGTTATGGCCTCATCCACATTGCTGACCTCGATCCCCTGAACGAAAGGCATTGCGATCTTAATGGTGTCGATGGGGAGATGCTTCAAATAGCTTAAAGAGGAGTACTCCATCCCAAAATCATCAATGGCAATACGAATCCCATGATTCTTCAGGATATTCAATGTCTCTGCCACATGGCTTTTTTCCTTCATGGCAATGCTTTCTGTAAGCTCTAATTCAAGATACTCCGGCGCCAAGCCGGTCTCCTTCAAGATATCCTCAACCTGCCTCAGCAGTTGGGTATGGTTCTGGAACTGTTTGACGGAGAGATTGACGCCCACTCGGAGCTTCGAGTAGCCTGCATTATGCCAGCGTTTGTTTTGCGTGCAGGCAGATCTCAATACCCATTCGCCGATCGGGATGATCAGACCCGTTTGCTCTGCAATGGGGATGAATTTGCTGGGAGAAAGTGTGCCTAGTTCGGGATGGTGCCATCTCAGCAAAGCTTCGGCCCCGACGATGTAATTTGATGAGCAACTGACCTGGGGCTGATAATACAGCTCCAATTCGTTTCGCTCCATGGCTCGATACAGATCATTAGCCAGGTTCATATTTTCTGTGACGCTGCTTTTCATAACGGGAGAACAGATCACATATTGGTTTTTACCTTTTTCTTTCGCACGGTACATCGCTATATCTGCATTCTTTAGCAAGGTCTCATTGTCCTGCCCGTCGTCAGGATATAAGGCAATGCCAATGCTGGTGGTCAGGAAGCATTCCTTGCCGTGAAGTTGGAAAGATTCCCTGAAACTATCCAGGATACTCTCTGCAATCCCGCAGATTTCCTGGATGTTTTCAGCGTGATCGATCAGGATGATGAATTCATCACCGCCCAATCTGGCAATGATGTCGGTTTTTCTGAGCGTCTTCACCAATCTTTCGGATACAACCTTCAGCAACTGGTCGCCGGCATCATGTCCCATGGTATCATTGACCATTTTAAAGATATCCAGGTCCAGAAACATGACCGCCAAAATATGGTTGGACTGAATTGCCTGCTGGACCGCATGATTCAATTGGTCATTGAAATGCAGCCGGTTCGGCAACCCTGTCAAATGGTCATGATAGGCAAGATGATGGATTTTATCCTGAGTCTCAATGCGTTTCTGGATTTCCTGCTGCAAATACTGATTCGAATGGGTCAGCTGGTTTTGCATCGCCTTACGTTCTGAATTGTCGATGAGACTTTCGATCAAGTACTCTTTGTCCTTGTATTTCAGTGAAACGACGGATTTGATGATTGAAAGCTTTGATGCGTCCGCACAAAGCATCTTCCTCTCCGAATTATCCACGCTTTGACCCAAGTCGGAAATCGGGCATTTCCCGGCTTCAGCCGGGCACAATAAATGATGGCAGGTTTGACCCAGAATCGCATCCATAGAAAAGCCGCTCATCGCCAGCGCTTTCTGATTCAGATATACGACCTTATGGGAATCTGCTTCAACGATCACAATACCAAATCCAAGGTTTTCTATGGTTGCGGCTGCAAAATCAGCGATGTCCTGCCGGTGCGCAATCATCATGTCCGCGAGATGATCCGGGACCATTCTCATACATAACCTCCATTTAGATAGGTTGTTCTCCGAATAAGGAAGTTTCACGGAATAGATATATCTTCGACCTATTGAATGCTGATCATAATCACTTTCCCAAGTCTATTATCGGTGGTTTTTTTGTAAACTTAAGTGTCCGTTTAGAACTTTTCACAACCATCCTTAGGATACACGGTATGTTCATCATAAACAATATTCCTAAAATTATAAGTAACCGCAACCTTTATTGATGTGCTTACCTTTTTCTTAACTCAAGCTAAAAATTTAATTGTTCCAATGGGCTGGCGTTTCCAGTGAATCCGGCAGCCTTGTATCGATATCGCCTTTCGCTCCATTGATTTGGGCTTGGGTAAGAAACAAGCTCTTCGTAAGGTTTGTGCCGCAAAGATCAGCATCTCGTAGGTCAGCACCGATCAAATCCGTCCCGGTCAAATCGGCGCCTCTTAAATCTGCGGCAATCAGGCAGGCCCCCCTTAAGCTGATTCCCCGCAAATCATATTTTCTAAGATCCGCGCCGATCCAATCCGCGCCAGGACGCAAAACCTTTTTCCGGGCTGCAGAGGATCCCGCGCTGGAACGTACATTGGTCCGTTCCAATTCGCTGGCTTCCAGAAGAATCCGGCTCACCTTCTCTCTGTGGGCGGCCAGATCCAGCGTCAAGACCGCCTCAGCTCCAAGGAAGGTAAGGTTTTCAGTTTCTATGAGCAAGGAATGGATCCCGCCATGGATCGGGCCAGCCGAAGGCAGCGCCAGGGCTTCGATCAGCAGCCAGAGCATTTCATGGAGCTGCCGCATGATCGAAAAAGCATCAAACATCGGCACTGCATAGGCCGGTGCCTGCAGCCAGTCTTTCCCCTTGAAGGTGACTTGGGAAACTTTTTGCCCCGCACCGAAGCAGTCAAAGGTTAAGCAGCCCTTCAGTGCTTTATCCGCTAATTGATCATGGACCCGGCAGCGAAAGTCTGGCTGCAGATGGATGCAGGGCTTGCCCGCTTCCTTGTCGACGGGAAAACCTTCCCCGGCAGAAAAGTAAAGGGCGACACAGCACAACCCAAAGCATTGTCCGCAATCTGGTTTCAGACAGCTTCGGCTGATGACCCTTTCTGGTGCGGCGATTTCATAGCCCGCCTTTGGCTTGCAGTGGATTTTCGTTTGCATATTCATTAGGATCACCTTCCAGAAATAATTATTTTTCTTGGAGGGTCACTTTAACCATGTCTCCCGCTCCCTTTCTTTAGGCTTTTGATTTCTTTTTCAGTTTGTCTTCTGCCAGCCTTATGTTCTCTGAAACTCTAAATCGGACGATCCTGCGGATCAACTCATAGGGCAGCGGCTTCGCGATGGGAAATTGCACAGACCCCTTGGCCGATTTATATCCTGACAATTCATGCTTGAAGGTTTCAATTCCACTGGGCGCCGGATAAAATCCTATATGATTTTCATAGGCAGCGAAGTGAACCAAATTTCCATATAAATAAAAGGTTGGCATTTGGTAACTGATCTTTTCCTCCGAACCGGGCGCGGCTTCCCTGATGACATTTCGTAAGGTTTGAAGGATTTCCTGGATCTCAGGAGAAAACTGGCTGATATAACCATCGATGGACTCAACGGTTGGGTTATCTTCCCGCATAGCTTCTCCTTTCATTTAACGACGGAATCCTTGTGGACCTGCTTTTGGATTTCCTCAAACATACTCTGGGTTTCCTCTGGATTCCCCAAGTTAATGATTGCGATTTCACCCTCGGATTTCAGAAAAATAAATGGTGGCTTTCGGGCATTGACAAAAAGCTTGACTGCGCCATACTCTGTCGTCCTGAAATGTCCTTTCAAATGAGCGCCCAGAGCAGATCCATTGGTGCGCAGTTCAATGTTGGGCAATTCGTCTATGAGCTTGACTTCTTCTAAAGCCTCCCATGGATAAACCTCTCCATAGATGCCATGGATTTTCAGCCCTTCGTCAAGCAAAGCAACCTTGGTTGGCAGGGATGAAAAATACATCAAGACGGCAACCAAGATGATCACGACCACAGTCATGCCCGTAGGGCGGGCAAGCTGTTTCCCCGCCCCCTCACGTAATTTGCCTTGTTCATCGAATAGGTTTCCATCGTATTTTTGAGCCTTGATCAGCATGGTGACCGTTGAAATCCCCAATATCACCAAAAACGGCGTCATACCGGGTCTTAGACCTAAATAATATAAAATGCCTATCAAGATCGATACAGCCCCATTCAAGTATAAAAAAATACCCATCAGACGGCCGAGGCTTTTTGTATCGACCTTGGCCTTCTTCTCTTTGGACATGGTGTTGTAGCCAGAGATCAAAAAATACCATTTCAATCGATGCACCGAAAAACCCAGGGCGATCATGAAGACACCCATCAGAAAATAGAATTCCATGAGGCACCTCCTGTTGATTGTGTATGCTTTGCAAACCATTTCTCATCTTCTGAAAAAGCCCTGCCGCTCCAACACCCGCTCAGGCGCTAAACTTAAAGGCGACGTATTCTATAATCATACCGTAAGCAATACCTGCCAGGAAACTTACCACATCCGTGAAACCTGTTGAGCCATAGAAAGCAAATGAGACGATCAGCCCCAAAAAGGCGCCACGGCCCATCGCCTTTGGCAGCGGCTGGTTTCCCAAAGCCAAGCCAATCACTAAACCCATCAACAAGCGGTTGTACCATAAAGAGAACAGGAAACCAGCACTGCTTTGGTATCCCGACCTTGCTGCCGCTCCAATAATACAAAACATACCCAATACCGCGCCTGCTAGCAAACAGGCTTTCATTCGTTTGGTAAACATTTGTTTATCACCCTTTCATTGATAGAGGATGGTCTTCATCTTTTAGAAAACAAATCGATATTCTATGATTGCACTATATGATGGAACGGCTCGATAGTCAATGAAAAAAGCCGACTGGATCAACAAATCCAGTCGGCAAAATAGGTCATGCTTCAGTTCAATCTCGCAAAGGTTAGAGAATCTGTTGAACTCTGCCGACCAAACCGTTTTCAAGTCTGACTTTAATCCCATGAGGATGGGTGGACGAATTGGTGAGGATATCTTTTACAATCCCCTCGGTCAATTTCCCGGTGCGCTGGTCCTGCTTTTGAACGATCATGACTCTTGTCCCAGCATGGATATTATTTCTTAGGGTGCCATTCATAAATACTTCTTCTTTCTTATTCCTTAGTTTGTGGATTGTATTTGAATACAAGTCCTTACTTTATTCCAACATAAATACCATATCCAAAGTATTTGAACACAGCCAGGATATTTCCCGGCATGCTCAATGTTTTCCTTGCCCATTGCCTGCACTCCGGGCTTTTTACCAGCAATAACCAAAATCTAAACCATGCCCCGGAATAGGCCTTAAAATCAAACTCTCTTATTTCATAGCCCCATTGCTCAAGAATACGGACTTTGTAGCTTAGTCCGGATACCTTCTGCAAATCCGATTTTTCCCATATTTCTCGCCAGCCGCCTGGCGTCAGAAAGGCAGCCCCAAGAACATCAGACAAATATTTGACCAAGCTTTCCGGCGGACTTATGATCCATGTGCATTCGTTAAATCCAATCGATCCGCCTGGCTTCGCCACGCGTACAAATTCACGGAAGGCGCCTGGCCGATCTTCGATAAAAGCCAATACAGATTCACCGATCACCGCATCGAAAGTGTTCGCTTCAAAGGGCAGGTATCGGGCATCTGCGATTCTGAACTCAACTTTATCTTCCAAGCCTTCTTTTTTAGCCCGCATCCTTGACTGCTCCACCATTTTTTGAGAAAGATCGATCCCCATGACCCTGCAGCCATAGGTCTTCGCCAGATAACAAGCGGTCCTCCCAAGACCGCATCCGATATCCAAAATATATTTGTCTTTTTCGATGCGGCATGAATCGGCCAGCGCTTCGGTGGCTTTCACACCGCCCATATGTTTGGTTACGCCCATCACCGCCTGAAATTCGAAGTAACGATCGGCTGCCTTTTTTCTCGGCTTGGATTGGTCTTCCATATTCGCCACCATTTATTCATCATCCTAATTTGTGATTAAGCTTTATATTTCCTTAATCTGCCCTTCAATCGGCGCCCTGCAAGCTCTTTGATCCATGATTCACGATCAAGCTATCCAGTAAAATGTTGTTGTAATGAATTTTTGCCTTGTTTACTGCTGCCGGTTGATTCAGATATTCTCTGATATGATCATCGATGAATCGGTGCTCTAGCTTTGCAACGTCAAACTTGGCCATCTTAAAAGCCAGATTTACAAAAAATCCTACTGTTATCGCCATCACTGCAGTTCCCAGGCCCACGGTCCCCCCCATTAAAAACCCAATGATCAAAGCGATGGATTCGATTCCACTTCTTATCGTTTTTACATTAAGCGGTGTTCGTTTGGCAATGACTGCCACCATACCATCCCTTGGGCCAGAGCCCCAACCGACACCAACATAGATCGCCGTTGATAGTCCGACAAGGAACATCCCCAGAAACATCATTGCGTAACTGAGATAAACGCTATTAAATATTGGGACAAGATGGTTAAACATCAGAAAGTCGATATACAGACCGACAAAAGCCATGTTCGCAAGGGTACTCCAGCCGATTTTTTCCTTAAACAGGAAATTTACAGCCATGATGATGAATCCGACTAAAATGGTCGCCTGACCGATTGTCATTCCAAGTTTAAGCCCGACGCCTTGATGAAAAACCGTCCATGGGGAAAGACCCTGATTGGCGTTGATCGTCATCGTAATTCCCAACGCGTATAAAAACTGTCCAAGGTTCATCACAATCATCTTTTTATAGAATCCCATCGTACTTCCCTCCAAAAACACAATAAAAACGTGGTGTTTTTGAATAATACTAACACGGCGAATAGGGAAGTCAACCATCGTTATATCTTTAACACATACTAAAGATTATGATACAACCTTGATCCGATTCTTAACAATTATTGAAATATTATTACTGAATTATGAGGGGCATTCTGAAGGCTGCGGCCTCCACCTTCTTTATACCGTCATTTTCCATACAGATCGAGCCAGCCAATCACTGCGTTGCTCGTAATCAGGCAGGATTTTTCCAACCAACCGCCAAAAGGACCGATCATGATTCATATGAACCATGTGACACATTTCATGAACCACCACATAATCAAGAACTTCGATGGGCGCCATGGCAAGTTTCCAGCTAAAGGTTAGTTCCAGCTTTGAATTGCATGTTCCCCAATGGCAATGATCATTGACAATACGAATGGCTCTTGGTTTCATCTTGAATTCTGATTGATAAATTCGAATCCGCGCCTCGATAAGGGCTTTGCAACGCTGATAATAGAAACGTTTCAGCGCCTGTCTGACGGCTTCGTCCTTCTGCTCCTTGACATAGACATAAAGCTTATCCTCAACGAAGGAAACATAATCCTTTTTTTGATCCAAATTCGTTGAAATCAAGATTGCATGGGACTTACCCATATAAAGAAACTCTTCTCCATGTTCATAAACCTTCGCCATGGATGCAACGTTTGGTTCGTTTATTTCCTTAAACTTCTGTATAATCCAGTCCCCCTTATCCTCAATCGATTGATAAATTCAGCCATTCAACGGCTCGTATCCATTTCAGAAAATCACTTCAACGGCTTGGCAATCTTGTCTGCCGCCAATTTTCCAGTCAGGATCGCGATTGGAAGACCGGATGGACTATAGGACCATTGCCCAGCTTGGTAAACATCCGGGATTGACGCAAGAAGGTATTTGAATAGCCAGGGAAGCAAGGTCGTGAAAAGGAGCATTGGAAAGACGATTCCAGAATTTTCGATGGCTCTTATTCCGCCATCGAATGTAAATCCTTTAAAATCAAAGGAATTCACAAGGCCTCCGACTTTTTTTTCTTTTTCACATATCAAGATTTTGTAACCCGCTTTGCTCAGGTAGGCTGCCGCGGTAAGTCCTGTCATCCCGCCTCCAACGATGATCGCATCATATTCCATAAAACTCCCACCTTCGGTTCAATCAGGCAAGGCCCGTCATTTGCATACTGAGTTCCCATATGCGCTTTCCCATGCAACGATCAAGGGCATGGGCGGCTGGTTTTTCCATCATGGTCAAATTGAAGAAACGGCCGCTGATCTCTTGCACTTCCTGGTCAGCCGCTAAATAATAGATAGCCTCTCCTGAAATAACCGGATCTTTTAAGAAATGCCAGGTAACATTGTGCAGAAACCATTGATAAAGCCAACCATTGTTATGGCCAATGTTTGTTCTCACATCGCCTGGATGCAGTGCATTGACGGTGACCTTAGAACCTTTCAGACGGTCAGCAATTTCCCATACGGTCAGGAGCTGGGCTGTTTTAGAAGCCCCATAGCCTCTGAGCCCTGTATAGTGCCGCTTGTTCCAGTTCAAATCCTCTGGATCAAGACCATTAAAACGGTGCCCTTCGGAATTGACTTGGATGATTCGTGATGGGGCACTTTCCTTTAGTCTGTCAAGAAGCAGTTGGGTCAAGAGAAATGGCGCCAGGTGGTTGACGCAGAAAACCATTTCGAAACCTTCGGATGTATAGATCCGCTTTGTTGAATGGACACCGGCACTGTTGATCAGCGTATGGATTTTATGATATTTTTTTATGATCGTCGCCGCTGCATTTCTGACTTCTTCCAGGTTTCTGAAATCTGCGATGACAATATCCACCTGAACATCCCATTCGCTTATGATTTCCTTGCGAATACCTTGAGCTTTTTCCGCATTCCGGCATACCATGACGATGTGAGCTCCGCCCTTTGCAAGCCGTTTTGATGCTTCCAAGCCAACGCCGGACGTTGCACCAGTGACAACACACACTTTACCTTCCATGGAAGCCGCGCTCTTCTTCTGAACTGCTTTCTTGTTTTCTATAAAAAGCAGTTCCTCCGGCAGTTTGAGCCTCATGATTATATCCTCCGTTATTATCCGAAAAATCGATGCATGAACCTTCTGTATAATTTCGAAAAGCCTGGTATCCCGTTGAAAATATCCCCCCAAAGATCATAGTAATCCCTTTGATGAAGGATTCTTCCATCTTCATGAAGTGTCAGTTTCGTGCATCCAAAAATAGGGGTGTCAGGAGACTTTCGAAATGACATGGTCATCTTCCAATCCATCATAATCACATTGGATTCACAGGCAATCGTGATAATTTCCATGCGAAGACTCTTGCATCGCTTGGTGAGCCGTTCACACATGGCTGTAAAATTTTCAATGCCTTCAAGTCTTTGAATCGCATCCTGAAAAATGATATCCGGGTGGTAATATGGAAAAAGGTGAGACCAATCAGGTTTGCCATGGGTGTTGTACGTCTGCGACCACAGGTCACGTACCGTATCAGCCGTTAAATCTTTTCTGTTTTCAACCATGGGTTTCACGTCATCATCCAAAGGAAATTGCCCCCTTTTCCCCAAAATTACCCGATACAAGGAGAACTGCCCTCTTCAGACAGTTCTCCTTAAAATTCCCTTATTTGATCAGCTGTATCGATCACAAAATAAAATCTGTTGAAATAAAACTGGACAAATCGTCCCTGAGAATTGTTTTGATGATCTCCTTGTTCGGTACATTCTCTTTTGCTGCAACGACGGTCCGGATGGTAAAGGCTCTCAACGCATCGGTGACTGAAAGGGTCCCTTCTGCGGAATCTTTTCTTCCGTTGAAAGGAAACGTATCCGGTCCGCGCTGGCATTGGCTGTTGATATTCACCCGGCAAACCTGGTTCACAAGCTGGTCCACCAACGTCCCGATGATGACCGGATCTGAACCAAAAATGCTCACCTGCTGGCCATAATTCGAGTCAATGACATATTGCATTGGCACGTCAATCTCGTCAAAGGGAACTATGGGAATAACGGGTCCGAATTGCTCCTCATGATAAACTTTCATCCTTTCGTTGACGGGATAAAGCACTGCCGGATAGAAGAAGGTTTCTCTGGTTTCTCCGCCAAACGGATTAATGACCTGGGCGCCATGGCTTTCAGCATCCTTGATCAACTCCGTCAGATAAGCTGGTTTGTTTTCTTCGGGCAAAGGTGTGATCTGGACCCCGGCTTCCCATGGCAAACCGATTTTGAGTTCTTTGATGCGATCACATAATCGGGCATTAAATTCCTCAATAATATCCTGATGGACGAAAAGAATTTTTAAGGCAGTGCACCGTTGTCCATTGAAAGACAGGGTTCCCAGAAGAATTTCGTTGACCGCCAGCTCCATGTCCGCATCTTCCAGAACGATTGCCGGATTCTTGGCCTCCAGCCCCAGGATACACCTGAGTCGGTGCGGTTTGGGATGCTGATGTTTGAGGATGTCTGCGGCCTTGCTTGTCCCAATAAAAGCAAGGCAATCGATCTTTCCTGACTGCACGATGGGACCTGCCACTTTCGTGCCTCGTCCATAGACTGTATTGACAACCCCTGCAGGAAAGGATTTTTGAAAAGCTTTCAACAGTGGGTAATGAAGCAATACCCCAAGCTTCGGTGGTTTGAATATGACCACATTCCCCATGATCAAAGCAGGAATCAAGGTGGTAAACGTCTCATTCAAAGGGTAGTTAAAGGGTCCCATACATAAAACAACACCAAAGGGTGCCCGCCGAATCTGGGCGATAATTCCCTGCTCGGTAACAAATCGGGAAGACCGCCGATCTAAATCTTTCAGTGCTCCGATGGTATCCCTGATATACTCCACGGTTCGGTCAAATTCCTTGTTTGCGTCCCCCAAGGTTTTGCCGATTTCCCACATGATCCATTGAACAACCGTTGGTTTAACCTCCAACATTTCGTAGAGGAAGTTTTCAACGCAGTGGATCCTTTCTTCCACGGTCATGGTTGGCCATATGCCGCAGCCATGATCATAGGCTTTCAGCGAAGACTCCAGGACTTCCATGGCTTCCTTTTCCGTTAGCAAGGGATAGGCCCCGATCACCTTTCGCTTTGCCTGATCTCCCGACATTTCACAGACCGGAGAATAGACAGTCTGAAAATCGCCCGTCCATTCCCTCAACTCGCCGTGAATCAGATAATCCTTTTGAATCATTTCTTTTTGAATGTCATATGGACCTGAGGAACCTTCCGCTTCATGAAACATCTGATCAAGCATTTCTTGTACACTCATCCTGATCCCCTCCATCCTATCTGCATACCGGCAGCGGCTTGTAACATCCTTATTATACTATATTATATCCGTTGCCCTATCGATTTGCTATCTTAATCGAATTTTCATTCTTTTCTGATATTTCATTGTATGCTGATGCGTCTGACTGTATAATTAAATTATACGTCATAGGATGAGGCAATTGAAGGAGGTATGTATTATGGATGAAATGAGTCAATGCCCTGTAACCGGTCGAACGAAAAAAGCCATTGCAGGCGGTGGCGCATCAAACAAGGATTGGTGGCCAAATCAGTTGAACCTTAAAATTCTTCATCAGAATTCAAATTTGAGTAATCCGATGGGCGAAGAGTTCAATTATGCTGAAGCCTTCAAGACCCTTGACCTTGAAGCCTTAAAGAAAGACCTCTATGAATTGATGAACGATTCGCAGGATTGGTGGCCGGCCGATTACGGTCACTATGGGCCGCTATTTATCCGGATGGCCTGGCATAGCGCCGGCACTTACCGAATGGGGGATGGCCGCGGCGGCGGTGGTTCCGGGAATCAACGCCTCGCGCCCCTCAACAGCTGGCCGGACAACGTAAACCTGGACAAAGCACGCCGTTTGCTTTGGCCGATCAAGAAGAAATATGGCAAGAAAGTTTCCTGGGCTGACCTTATGATCCTCGCCGGCAACTGTGCCCTTGAATCCATGGGATTCAAGACCTTTGGTTTTGGTGGAGGCCGGGAAGATATTTGGGAGCCGGAAGAAATTTACTGGGGGTCTGAGAGCGAATGGCTTGGCGATAAGCGTTACTCCGGAGACCGCGATCTCGAGAATCCTCTGGCTGCTGTGCAGATGGGTTTGATTTACGTCAATCCGGAAGGACCTAACGGCAATCCGGATCCGGTTGCCTCCGGCAAGGACGTTCGAGAGACCTTCGCGCGCATGGCTATGAACGATGAAGAGACCGTCGCCCTCATTGCAGGCGGTCACACCTTTGGTAAATGTCACGGCGCGGGTCCTGCAACCCATGTGGGTCCAGAACCTGAGGCCGCCGGACTTGAAGAACAGGGCTTGGGCTGGAAGAGCAGCTTCGGCAGCGGCAAAGGCGGCGATGCCATCGGCAGCGGCCTGGAGGGCGCCTGGAAGCCGAACCCCACCCGATGGGACATGGGTTATTTGAACACACTCTTCAAATATGAGTGGGAACTGGTCAAAAGCCCGGCCGGCGCCAATCAGTGGCTGGCCAAGGACGTCGCCGAAGAGGACATGGTGGTTGACGCCCATGACCCGTCGAAAAAGCTCCGGCCGATGATGACTACGGCGGACCTCTCACTTCGCTTTGACCCAACCTACGAACCCATCGCGCGACGTTACCAGCAAAACCCCGAAGAATTCGCGGATGCTTTCGCCCGGGCATGGTTTAAGCTCACCCACCGGGACATGGGTCCCCGCTCCCGCTATCTCGGACCGGAGGTTCCTGGGGAGGACTTGATTTGGCAAGACCCGGTCCCTCCAGTTGATCATGAATTGATCACTGAAAAAGATATGGCAGATCTCAAAGGTGAAATCTTGGCTTCCGGCCTCTCCGTCGGCCAGCTTGTCTCAACAGCCTGGGCGTCTGCCTCCACTTTCCGCGGCTCCGACAAGCGCGGCGGGGCCAATGGAGCGCGTATCCGTCTTTTGCCGCAAAAGGATTGGGAAGTCAACCAGCCGGCTCAATTGAAGTCCGTGCTGAAGGTGCTCGAAGACATCCAAACGTCCTTCAATAGCGCCCAGACTGGCCGAAAGAAGGTCTCTCTTGCCGACTTGATCGTCTTAGGCGGTTGTGCAGCCATCGAAAAAGCAGCAAGGAATGCCGGTCACGATTTGATCGTACCATTTTTCCCAGGACGCACGGACGCATCCCAGGCACAGACCGAGGTCCAGTCATTCTCAGTGCTCGAACCGAAGTCCGACGGATTCCGCAATTACCTGAAAGGCAAATTTTCCGTATCTTCGGAGGAGCTTTTGATTGATCGCGCACAACTTCTGACATTGACTGCGCCGGAAATGACAGTTCTGGTTGGCGGCCTGCGCGTCTTAAATGCCAATTTTGGCCAGTCCCCCCACGGAGTTTTCACCAAGAAGACAGAAGCCCTGACCAATGACTTCTTCGTTAATCTGCTGGACATGGGCACGGAATGGAAAGCGGTCGCTGAAGACAAAGAAGTGTTTGAGGGTCATGATCGCGCAACGGGGAAACATAAATGGACCGGCACCCGTGTTGATCTTGTCTTCGGTTCAAATTCCCAACTAAGGGCGATTGCGGAAGTTTACGCATGTGAAGACGCCCAGGATAAGTTCATCAATGACTTCGTGGCAGCTTGGAATAAAGTAATGAACGCGGATCGCTTCGATCTTGCGTAAATCACAAAATGAATAGCCTGTGAACCCAATAAAAAGCTCCGATTAAATCGCCATGATTTAACTCGGAGCTTTTTATACCCAATCATCGTCAGGAGAAAGGTGAAAAGATGCTGAAAGGAAACGCTGCGGGTATTTCTTCAAATTCTAATCGTTTGTTCTCCTTTGGATGTATAAATGAGAGCTCAGCCGCCCATAAGGCGATCTGGATCCAGTCCTTGACTTTCACAAATTGTTTATTATATTTCGTGTCGCCCCAGATTGGAAGGCCGGCATTGGCAAGCTGCACTCTGATTTGATGATGCCGGCCTGTTTTTAATTCAATTTTCAGGAGGCTCAATTCTCCGTACGCCTCTGTAAACACCGTTTTTATAAGAGAATAGGAAAGTATGGCTTCTTTGGCATTTTTATTTTCCGGCGTTGCAACCTTGGACATGTTCACTGTGCCCAGCTTGACGAGGTGGTCCCTCAGCTCGCCTTGCAGGATTTCTGGTTTGCCGCATACAACGGCATAATAAATTTTTTTGAATTGTTTAAGCCTAATCGCTTCACATAATTTGGCATTCGCAAATTCCGTTTTGGCAAACACCATGATGCCCCCAACCGGCCGATCCAACCGATGGATCAGCCCCAAATAAGGTTTTGAGGTCTCCTTACCCTTTGACTGAATATGATCCATGATGATGGTCATCATGTCCTCATCCTTTGTCTTATCGCTTTGGGATGGCACCATGGGCGGTTTGATTGTGACAATAAGATGCTTATCCTCAAATAATATCTTCGGTTCCATTTTGCGCCTCATCAACGTTCATTTATTTTGATCCTCTTCTCGCTTTCATCATTATAACCAAAAACGAACTGACCACCAAATAATATTCCTGCAGCATCTGACATCAGACAAAACATTCCTTCCTGCCAAGCAAAGCGCAAAACATATTGACAGTATATTTTATCAGTATTACAATATCGATATCCAATGGTCGAAAGGGTGAGCCTTCATGAAGAAAGATGTTAATTTGACTGTCCAAGCACTTCAAAGAATGCCGTATTATTTACAGTGCCTAAGAAAAGTCAAAGAAAATGGAATCCAAATCGTCTCTGCAACGGCCATTGCCAATGAATTGAATCTGAATGATGTTCTCGTGAGAAAAGATATTTCGATGATTTGCACAACGAAAGGAAAGCCGAAAACAGGCTTTATTGTTGACGAATTGATTGAAAATATCGAGGATTATCTTGGCTACAATAACACCATGGATGCAATTCTTGTCGGGGTAGGCTCTCTGGGCAAAGCCCTGTTGGGAAACAGCGAATTCAACAAATTCGGATTGAATATCATTGCCGCCTTTGACATCGATGAAGATATCATCAATCAGGTCATTTGCGGCAAAAAAGTTTTTGCAATCGAAAAACTGCAAAATCTATGCGAACGGATGCATATTCATATCGGGATCATTACCGTTCCTGCTGAATTTGCCCAGGAGGTTGCGGACAAGTTTGTCAATAGCGGGATCAAAGCGATTTGGAATTTCGCATTGATCAAATTATCCGTTCCTGAGGATGTCCTGGTTCAAAATGAAAACCTGGCAGCATCCCTGGCTGTTCTTTCCCAGCACCTTCGAAATGAAATGGACGAAAATAAGTAGAGGTGTATTATTCAATGAACACATTGCACTTCAAATATGCAGTCGAAGTTGAAAAAACAGGTTCGATCTCACAGGCAGCAGAGAATCTTTTTATGGCCCAGCCCAATCTGAGCAAAGCCATTAAAGAACTTGAAGATTCACTTGGCATCGTAATTTTTGAACGAACTTCAAGAGGGGTAAGCCCGACTGCCCAGGGAAAGGAATTTTTGGAATATGCAAAACGCATCCTGATTCAGCTGCACAAAATGGAATCCATCTATGTTCCGCAAAAAGAGCGTGAAAAACGACAAATGCTGAAGGTTTCTATCCCGCGCGGCAGCTATATTTCCGCCGGTTTCGCCAATTTTGTATCTGCGCTGGATATGGAAAAAGGCATCGACATCACCATTCAGGAGACCAATTCTCTGCAGACCATCGCGAACCTTGCTGACAACGGTTATAACCTTGGCATTATCCGGTATCAGACCCTTTATGAGAATTACTTCATTGATTACCTTAAAGAGAAGGCCCTGGAAAGTGAACCGATCTGGGAATTCTCCTGCCTGGCTTTAATGTCGGCAGAACATCCGATGGCTCAATGCGATGAACTGGATGTTCATGCGCTACAAAAAGCCTCCATTGAAATCATTCATGGAGATAGTGTTGTCCCCTATCTTCCTACCCCTGAAATCAAACATACGTTCACCAAGAAAGACTGTCATTCTAAAAAAATATATGTCTATGAACGTGGAAGCGAGCTTGAACTCCTGACGCGTGTAACCAATACTTTTATGTGGACCTCACCCTTGCCGCAGGAATTGCTTAACCGGCATCATTTTGTACAGCGCAGGTGCAATATAAACAACAATGCATTCAAGGATGTCTTTATATATCCCCATGATTACAAACTATCCGCCATCGACAAGCTTTTCCTCAATAAATTGTATGAAATGAAAAACGAGGTTGCCTTTTTAAGATATAATTGACCCGGAATTTCATAATCAGCATATCGATATCTGTATATCGATATGCTGATTTTATATTTCTCCGCTACTTCATGTTATGCTACCCTATAGCTAGTCAGGAGAGCCTGGCTCGTCAATATCAAAATAACATTCGCAGGAGGAATTTTAAAATGGCAAGGTTTACATTACCGAGAGATTTGTATCATGGCACTGGCGCTTTAGAAGCTTTGAAGACATTCAAAGGTGAACGCGCCATCCTATGTGTTGGCGGCGGATCCATGAAACGTCATGGTTTCCTGGATAAGGCTGTCAGTTATTTGAAGGAAGCCGGCATGGTGGTCGAGCTTTTTGAAGGCATTGAAGCCGATCCTTCCGTGGAAACGGTGATGCGCGGTGCCGAAGTCATGATGAAATTCAATCCTGACTGGATCATTGCCATGGGCGGCGGTTCTCCCATCGATGCTGCCAAGGCGATGTGGATCAAGTATGAGTATCCTAATATTACTTTTGAGGAAATGTGCAAGGTCTTTGGCATTCCTGCACTTCGCAATAAGGCCCGTTTCTGCGCTATTTCTTCCACTTCCGGAACCGCAACCGAAGTCACAGCCTTCTCGATCATTACCGATTACAGCAAGGGAATCAAATATCCGATTGCTGATTTTGAAATTACGCCTGACGTAGCCATTGTTGATCCTGCACTTGCTGAAACCATGCCTAAGAAGCTCGTTGCCCACACCGGTATGGACGCAATGACACATTCTGTGGAAGCCTATGTATCCACAGCCCATTGCGACTTTACAGATCCCCTCGCTTTACATTCAATTAAAATGATTCAGAGCGATCTGGTCAAATCCTACAACGGCGACATGGCTTGCCGAGACAGCATGCACAATGCGCAGTGCCTTGCAGGAATGGCCTTCTCCAATGCGCTCCTGGGTATCGTTCACTCCATGGCGCATAAAACCGGCGCAGCCTTTGCTGACTATGGTGCTCATATCATCCACGGAGCTGCCAATGCGATCTACTTGCCGAAGGTCATCGCTTTCAATGCAAAGAATGAAACCGCAGCCATGCGTTATGCCAAGATTGCAGACTTTATGGGGCTTGGCGGCGAAACCGTCGCGGAGAAAGTAAAGCTTCTGATTGCTTATCTGCGGAAAATGAATGATGATCTGAACATTCCTCAATGCATCAAAGCCTACGGTTCGGACAGCTATCCTTGCGAAAACGGCTTTGTTCCGGAGGAAGTATTTCTCAAAAGGCTGCATGACATTGCTGTCAATGCAATCGGCGATGCCTGCACCGGTTCCAACCCTCGCCAGCCTTCTGTGGAGGAAATGGAAAAGCTGCTTAAGTGCTGCTTCGACGACACTGAAGTAGATTTTTAGGCAATCAATTCCTAAAAAAATAGACTGCTGTACATCGCAGCAGTCTATTTTTTTAAAATGTCTTCAACGCAGACAACCATTTTTCAATATCCGAAACCCAGGGCACACTCCCCTGATGTTTGATCTCGCCGTTGATAATCAACACAGGTGTCATCATAATGCCAAGTGTTTTTGCCATGTTTTCAAAAGGCCTTAATGTATTATCTAAAATGGCAACTTCTTTGAATAATTGTTCGTATGGTTTTAAATTTTGCTCAAGATCTTTAATTTGATCATGATAAGCTTGAGATATTTCAACCTCTGCTCCCCAATTGATTTCAATTCCGGCTTTTTTTGCCACGTCTTTCGCAGTCCCTGGCACCAGTCCAGCGTCGCTGGCAATATCAGCGGCCTCCTGGCTTGTATAAGCTATATGACTTATTTTCGCGTTCAATCCCATTTGTTCAGCCTTTTGGGTCACGATTTCAGTCAGCAGCTTGCATCTGGGACAGGGTGGCTGCGTTCCGATCACTACGATTTTATTCATTGTCTCACCTCATTGATCGTTAGTATCCTTTTTGCCTGATTTATCATTTCCACATCTCCATTTTGAATTATTTCTTCAAAGTAGATCTCGCCTCTTCGATGATCACATTGATTGCTTTTCTATAGTCTTCCAGGGTTCTGATCCAGTTAGAAAGGCATTCAATTCCGGCTTCGGTTATTTTATAGGTTTTTCTTGCAGGGCCTGTACTTTCCAGATTCCATTCGAATTGTACCAGTCCTTTCTCTTCCAAAATACTTAAGGTACGATAGATGCCTGTTCTGTCAGCTTTCTCACCTTGAAAAAGATTTCTATTTTCAAGTTCCTGAATAATCAGGTAACCGTGCAGCTTCTGCTTCGCCAGAATCGTTAGGATGCTCGGCTGCAACAACTTATCAAGATTGTAACCTCTGCATGAGCACTTAAGTTCTTCTTTTATTAGATTTTCTATACTATTAGACATGCTCCATCACCTCGCCATTAGTCTAACATTTATTCATAGTAACACAATATCAAAAAGAGGAATGGCAAATATCTTACCAATAATCCTTCAAATTTTTATAATTGTATTAATAAAAAAACAGCCTTTGAAACACTTTCTATAAGCCATTTCAAGGGCTGTCATTCTATTTTTCCAGAAGACACATAATGACCCATAAGCCTGCCGTGATAAATCACCTTATGCTTACTTCGATTTGAGCCCATTTTTCACCAACCGGTATGACCTTATTCCCATACTTTAATTCGACCGGCTTTTGGAAAAGTGGTCCATCGTAGACCACGGTATGATATTCACCATTTTCGCCACACGCATCTGCACCATGTTCTTCTATTTCCTTTATCAGCGCATCGCTTAAGTCTTGTCCTAAATACTTCACATTGATCATGGTTGTATTCACCACGATGATTTTTGCCTTAAACCCTAAACTCAAAAACTTACTGACGATTACTTTTCTATTGCTATGCCATAGGGGTAAAACCGCCCTCATCGAGGCTTGTTCGCAGACATTCTCTTCCCATTGTTTATGTTCTTCCAAGTCAATATCCCCGAAGATCCCGTAATCGATCCCTTGTTCTTTAAACCGCTTAAGATTCGAGACAAAAACAGCTTCATAGTCATCAAACAAGGCTTTACCTGATGAATGTTCGATTCCGATCGCCGAAGCTTGTGCTTTTAGAATGCTTTCCTGCAATCGATGCGCTGAACTTATCGCATGCTCTATGCTAAACATCGTCAATAATTTTTTTGGATCATAGCCCTGCTCGATCGCTTTGTAAAAAGCAAGGCATGAATCCTTTCCTCCGCTCCATGAAACGAAACAACTTTTAGACATCGAAATCTTACCTTTCACCTCATGCTGGATAAATTCTACAAATCCCAAAACAAAAATTTAATACTATGAGCATAATTTTTGTTTTACTTGGATCGCTTTAATTTATACAATAGGATTCGGTTCAATATTTTTATAAAGGAGTGTTCTGTTTGTACATAAATTCATTAAAGGAAAAAATGAAAAAGGGCGTGCCGATCACTGGGTGTATGATATCCGCAGCTTTGCCCGCTCTCGTTGAGATCAGTGCCCTTGCCGGGTTCGATTTCGTTTTTATCGATGCGGAACAAGGCCCCTTAAGCGAGAAAGATTGCGAGATTTTAGTCCTGGCTGCTGAAGCGCGGGGGATCGTCCCTTTGATTCGGGTGCCGCAGAATTCCCCTGAGGTTGTCCTTCGTTATATGGATGTTGGGGCGATGGGGATTATTATGCCCGGCGTCAAAAATCGTGAAGAAGCAGAACGGGTCGTTCGATCCGTCAAATATTTTCCCCGGGGAGAGCGTGGCTTGACGGCATCCCGCGCATCGGATTACGGTATGGGCAAGCCCATGTCCGAATATGTGGTTGAAGCCAATCGGGAAACCATTGTCATGGCGATCATCGAAAGTCGGGAGGCCATTGAAAATATCCGGGAGATCTTAAGTGTCGATGATCTGGATGGTGTGATCATGGGTGCAGGAGACCTATCCCAGGACATGGGGTATCCCGGACAAACAGGCCACCCAGAGGTAGAAGCAGCCTTTCAAAAGGCCTTGGATATGGGTTTAGGATCTGGAAAAGCCTTTGGTTCGGTTTTAAGAGCGGGTGAGACACCGGATAAATACTTGAATCGCGGCGTCAACATCCTTTTAACCAGTGCATTTTCACTCTTGGCCCATGGGGCAAAGGGGTTTGTGTCCAAAGCATCTGCTTCCTCACGTAAAATCTGAGGTTTATCAGCCGCCGATCATGGTCTGAGGGTAATCTTCAGGGATCATAAACATTTCAGCTGGGACCTGATCGCTGATTTCCAGTATTTCCAACACCTGATCCCCGGTCTGGGAATGAAAGATCATCCCAGCCAGCACCTTGCCATCAAAGAAATATTGTATGGTGCCGTTTTCAACGGCATATTCTTCATAGGGAAGGGTCCTGCCCAGAAAATCCCCGGTTCCGCTGCTTAAATAGGATAAACCAGCGGTGTATTGTCCCGGATCTTCCATGTCCGGGGCTGCCGTAACGTTCATGACCATGACCGTTTTCGTATTATGGTCGACCATATACACCTTGTTGTCTTTTTTGACCATATTGTTTTCGACGCCAGGCAGCAGCGTTCTCATTGCTATCATATCCCCGTCCTTCGCCACTTCGATTTGAGCTTCCGCTTCCTCCCCATCCATGTCGATGGTGGTGCGGTATTTGATCAAGTTGCGATCTCCCTGAAGAATATCAGTATAAACCTTTGCCAACCGGTCCCCCATCCCGTCGGTTCCGGCCGCCGTATCACCTGGCTGCCCTTCTTGTCCATTTTGAGATGTCCCTGCTTCTGTTTCCTGGGAAGGCTGGGCTGAACCGGAACCACCCGAGGATTGGCTGGCCGGCTGACTGCCGCATCCGCTTAAGATAAGACAAAACATCAGGAACCCTAAAAACAACAGGCGGCTGGTTTTTTCTTTCATCATTTTGACTCACTCCTTCTTTTTTGCCGTCAGATCATGATCCGGCATCATTCGACGTTAGTCCCGGATGAAGTTCGTAAAAATGCGTTCCTCCCGCTCCGGCAGCTGTACGCCAGATTTTACGCCGGCTTCCTTGCATTTCAAAAACCATGCCATATTTCTGCCAAGGACGCGCATGGTCTGCAGTCCTTCAAGATCCTTATGGATATCCTCCGGTTTGGCGCCATGAACCATATTCCAATATCGGGAGGAAATGACCGGCATCTCGGAAATCGTAAAATATTTGTTGAGCTGGTCAAGGGCCGCCGTCGTCCCGGCTCGTCTGGCGGATACGATGGCCGCTGCCGGTTTCAGGTAAAAGGTATTTTTTCGTGAATTTGAAACGGTATAAAAAACACGGTCCATGAAACAAACAATGGCTCCGGCTGCGGCGGCGTAATGAACGGGGGATCCGAATACAAATCCATCCGCATTTTCGGCCAAGTCCAGAAAATCATTGACCCGATCCTGGAATATACAGCGTCCTGTTTTAATGCAGCTTTTACAAGCAGTGCATCCGGCAATCGGTTCCGGTCCGACATGGAAAAATTCCGTTTCGACCCCCTCTGCATTCAGCGCTTTTTTTACCTCTTCAAGGGCGGCATAGGTGCATCCATGGGCATGAGGGCTTCCGTTAACTAACAATACCTTCATTCTGAACACTCCTTTCTCATAATACGAATGGAACAATGTCATCATATCATTTTGTAAATGCCTTCAGTTTTAAATTTTCGAGTTCCCCATCCAGTTCCCCCTCGAAAGGCTGTTTCGATTCCTGTTTACGATTTAGGTCCCGATTTCATGGCTGCCACTTCTTCCAAGTGCTGCACCTGGTTTCTCAGACCGAAGACGATCAGAACATCCCCTGCTTCGATTTGATCTGAGGCGCTGGGATTGCTGATCACTTGTCCGCCTCGCAAGATGGCCATGATCGTGGCCCCTGTATCATGTTTTGCCTTCAGTTCGTCAAGACGCAAGCCGACCAGATAGGTTTCAGGACCGACCTGGATCTCCTTGATCTCAATATGGATGTTGTGATCGTGGATCACGGTATCCAGGTATTCAATGGTCTTCGGTTTGGTGATGGACAGCGCCATTCGTTTGCCGCTGAGGGTTGCGGGTGAAATCACCCGGTCTGCCCCTGCCCGATAAAGCTTCGCTTCGGATTCCAGCCGGTCCCCTCGGGCAACAACCTGGATTTTGGGATTCAGTCCTTTCGCGGTTAGTGTCACAAATACATTAAGGGCATCGTCCGGGAGTGCGGAAATCAATCCCCTGGCATGTTCGATCCCTGCTTTCTTAAGGTTTTCGTCCTGGGTCGCATCCCCTTGGATCACAAGATAGCCCTCTTCAAGGTGTGCTTGGGCAACCTCTTCATTTTGCTCTATAATGACGACCTCAAGGTTGTCTGCTTTGAGAAACTTGGCAACCTGCTGCCCCACCCGTCCTGCACCGCAGATGATGACATGATTCCTCAGCTGTGACATTTTCTTTCCCCTCTTTCTCTGTCCATAAATATCCGCCAAGCTCCCTTCAAGGATAAAGGCCATCATTCGTCCAATAATGTATGCCGTCAGTGCCACTCCACCCAACATCAGAACGAAGACGATGCCCTGGCCCGCCCAGGTATGGACTTTGATATCGCCAAATCCAACCGTCGTCACGGTTTCGACCGTAAGAAAGAGTGCTTGCCAGGGGCTCAGATGCTCGGCCAGCATCAAGCCGGTCATGCCAAGTGAAAGAACAAAGATGATCGCGATGAAGGCGGATTTGAAATGCCCGTGGTACATACAGCTGCCCCTTTCCTCTTAAGTCCTAGGCTTCATTGGTAATCAAATCACTAAATACTCGTATTTGATTTTTCTAACAGGGATCCAAATCTCACTTTGATATTCCGGATTGCTTGTACCAGACGCAACATTTAAAACTGCGTAGGGCTCTTTAATTTCATATGAGGTCGCAACGCCGATATAATGGTCAAGTTCTCCCTTTTCCTCCATTCGCATTTCTGAAAAATTGACAGAAGCGTTAAGGATGCCTTTGGGTTCGACATTTGAAATTGATTTTAAAAACTGGATCCGTTCGGGTGTCAAATTCCCGGCGCCAAAATATGCCATAAAAATTGGATATCCAATTGGACCGGTTAAGAAGGTCGTAAATAATGAAGGATAAAACTGGTTCGAGGATTTCTGCAGCTTCTTTATCAGAAATCCCATAGCGAATTCCAATAAACAGGCGGCAAAAATCACAACTGAAAGGATCAGAAGCTCCGGTTTCATTTCAGCTTTAAAAAATGTAAGAAACAAAATGCATGGCAATGCGATGCTCAATGTTATCTTTTTCATTCCTCGGACCGTATCAGCGCTTACAAAGCCGATTTTCTTCATCCAGACCCCCAGAAGAAGAATAAGTATGATTGGAAGCACCTTCATGATAACAAGGATGATTTCATTCACTCGATGTCACCCCCATCCATTTACCGCGATTACACAAAAAAGGCCATTTGAATGTATAAATTATGTAAAATTCAAATCAGATCCTTACTCCATTGAGATCATAAGACTCGCCAACCCTATAATCCAGCCTAGGATCCCCCCTATATAGACTATCTTGTGTGGTCACAAGCAGCGCATCGTGGGATCATGTTTACCCGTATATTTTCAATCTTAACACACCGCAACGAACATTCCTACGAGCACCGCTGGTTTGTTTTAATGGGTTCTCGGTCATTTTATCTCTCCTAAGTTTTTCATCATTTGATTTAAAACACGATTAAATACGTTAAGTTCATTTTGATCCATTTGATGCAAAGCATTTGTTTCAATATTTTCAGCAGCTTCAAGCCATTTTTGAAACTCGTCGTCTACTTTATCCGTAAGGCTGATGCGCTTTTCCCGCTTATCCTTTCCTTCAAGCCGGGTGATCCATCCCATTTCCTCCAACCTTGCCAAGGTTCTGGTCATGGTTGGTGCTTCGACGTTGAGATAATGACTACTACAAACGAACTGTCATCGTCGCAATTTTTTCACAGAACACACGATCATGTTCAACAAACAGAATCGTCGGTTTAAATTCAAGCAACAACGCCTCGATCTGCATGCGGGATATGACATCAATATAATTCAGCGGTTCATCCCAAATATGAAGATGTGCCTTTTCGCATAGACTCTTCGCTATCAACACCTTTTTCTTTTGACCGCCGCTGAAATCTCCCATGTCTTTCTCAAATTGCACCCTTGAAAAATCAAGCTTTCGCAACACGGCTTTAAAAAGAGGCTCATCCAAATCATTTTGCATTGCATAATCGGATAAATGACCTATTAAAGATGATGTGTCCTGGACAACATAGGATATTTTTAATTGACTGCCTTTTTCGAGATTCCCAGCAAACGGAATATTCTCGCCACAAATGAGCTTAATAATACTTGACTTGCCCGAGCCGTTTTTGCCGAATAGCTCGATTCGATCACCGCGCTCAACAACAAACGAAATGTTTTGACAAACTACTTTTTCACCATAAGCAATCGAAACATTTTTCAGGGAAAGGTAACGGTTTGTATGATAGTCTAACTGTGCCATTTTCAAATCATCAAAGCGTTCAAGGTTTTTTAGCAGCTTTGATTTTTCTTCAACTGCGGCAAGCTGCCGGGCTTCGATGGTTTTTGCTCTGCTCATCATTTTCTTTGATTTTGCGGCTTGCAAAGGCCTGAATCCCTTTTTATTATCGACCTTGATCGGATCGATGCCAATTTTTTTACGCTCTGCTTGGTCTGACCATTCAGCTTTTTCTTTTGCGGTTTCTTTCAGTCGCTTGACTTCCTTTTTCAATTTATCATTTTCCGAAGACTCAAAGCTGTCCTGTCGTTCTTTATTGGCAAGCCAGGACGAAAAGTTGCCACGTTGTATTTCAATGTTCGTCTTATTGATCGATAGAATATGATCGATACAGCGGTCAAGAAACGCTCTGTCATGGGATACCAGAATAAAGCCTTTTTTTCGGTTCAGATACCTGCTGACAAGCTCCCGGCCTTTCAAATCCAGATGATTTGTTGGCTCGTCAATCAGCAAAAAGCTGTTTTCTTTAAGGAACATTGCAGCCAGCAGCACTTTGGTCTGCTCTCCGTTTGAAAGGGTATCAAAGGGTCGATCCAATACATTATCATCCAACTCGAGCATGGACAATTCACGCAGAAGCTCCCAATGCTGATAATCGGAATGGATGCTTTGAATGATTCCCAAAGTGCTGACGCTTTGATCCTTAACCTCATAAGGGAAGTACTCAAATCGGACCGATGCGGAAATATTGCCGGTATACTCATATTTGCCGAGCAAAAGATTCAGAAAAGTTGTTTTCCCCCTGCCGTTTCTTCCGGTAAAGCCGAGCTTCCAGTCCGTATCGATTTGAAAGCTGACATCTTCAAAAATAGGGTCGTAACTGCCGTCATAGGCAAAGGTGATCTGGGAAATGTTTATAAGCGACATGGCTATGTCCTCCTGTAAAACAATATAGGCTGCAAGAAAGTTTGTTCTTGCAGCCCATCCTACAGCAAAGCAAAGCCTGTCCATACAAGGCGAAGTCAGCTATATCGCATGAGTTAAAGAAATTCACAACTTTCTTGCACAGGCGCAACAAAAGCAGCGGTGTTTGCCGCTATAAGTAATTTGTTATGCCAAAAATTACTAGCAAGAAACGATGCGCATTCTTCCAACTCCAATCTTTTATATTATGGCTATTGTACCATAATGCTTGTGAAATGCAACCCTGATTGTCTTCGGGATTCAGGTTATGCTCATTTTATTCAGCAGGAAAATCATGCAGCAGATCAAGTCTTTTTAAACACCCAATGTATTGTGCAACGGAATAGGGATTCTGAAGATCAGCTTCGTCAACACCTTGAAAAGCACATAATTCATCCCAAAGCCTTGTACTTCCCTCAACCATAAAGAATCCTGAGACAAGATCGATTCCAACAAATATCCGTGTGACATCTCTGCCCCAAAGTGCCTTGGGGTCTTTGTTCTCATTTTTGTAGAATATTTGGCCGTTTCCTATGTTTTCAAGGAAGAAGGCTTTTGCGAAGGGAACCGTACCATCAGGCAGCTTTTCAGCAAAAGGCTTGTTCAACGTGACATTTAGGCAGACCGCTTCAGCAGCTTCTTTTTCATCGATTTCAGTCAGGACATACTTTTGAGTTAGATAATCAAGCAGTTCCTGCCCAGATTTTCTGTTGGGTTTTAGCTTGGTTCTATATTCATTCCATACGTTTTTCCATTCCTCAATCATTTCAGAGGACGGTTCTTGTGTCAGCATTTTACATTCTCCTTACACCCCATCGATATTCAGACCCTTAATAAGCCACGGAAACCTCTGGAAGCATAATAGCTTTCAGCCCCATTGTGGTACACAAAGACCGTATCGTAGCGACGATCGCAGAAGATAGCCCCACCGAGTTTTCGAATAGGATCAGGTGTTTTTACCCAGCTTGATGTTTTGGTATCGAATTCTCCAAGTGTCTGTAATATCCGATATTGTTCTTCCGTTAAAATTTCAATGCCCATATCAGAAGCCATATCCATCGCATTGTTAAGCGGCTTGTTTTCCTTCCTTGACTCCAGCGCTTCACGATCGTAACAAAGATTTCTGCGACCTTTAGGACTTTCATCGGAACAGTCGCAGAACATATGTTCATTATGCTTGTTATCATAACCTATGACATCCGGTTCGCCGCCAGTCTTTTCCATCTCATTCAGCGACCACAATTTGTCAGCATGCGCATCAAGCTTTGTTTGAACTTCACCCCAATCAAGTCCTTCATGGCGGTTCATGTTTTTCTCGAAACGAGATTTCAATATGCCAAGTATTTTTTCACTTTGCTCAGATGACAGAATCTTATTATCCTTTTCCATAACAAAACTCCCCCCTCCTTATCGATAGTAATTCTTTTCACGCTTATCCATCTTTCCAATTCCACCATTTAAGTTTTTCCGGATCATGAATTTTTTCGGTTGCATAATATACTGCACACCTGAAAACATAAAGTACACATCTGTCCATTTGTTGCCCCTTTACAGCACATAATTGACAGTAAAGATCTTCTGGATCTTTGTTTTTCAAATCTCTGATTTTGTTTATGCCTATTCGTGCAAAATCCTCTTCTATTTTTTTACCCACTCCCGGTATTTGTTGAAGCTCATTCATATGCTTTTCTCCTACTCAAAGGTATCCTCCTGCTGTTCTCATTCAGTTGTTCTTAATAAAAATGATCTCGCCATTTTGAATACTGACAAACTCAACATTTTCAATGGTTTTAAATATTACCCGTCCTTCATGATCAATAACCATCATTTTATAAGGCGATCGGACATCCTTATCAAAATAAACGATAAGACACCTATCTTGGATCTCGAGCTTTGTAAGATGGCCTCCCTGATTAAATATATCATCTTTACCAACAATACGTAGCTGTTGATCTTCTACCAGCGAGTAATATATATTATCTTGCACGATTTCATACAAATCGATCGCCTTATCAACCAACAATTCTGCATTGCCTCCAGAAATCGGAACCTGGTAGAGATGTTTATTCCTGCCAATAAAGTAAATCATATCATTAACTATTTTGAAGTTTTCCGCTTCTTCCGGACAAATCCTAACAGTTTCACTTGTTTTTATATTAACCCGGTAAATACCTGTCGTATCGGATGATTGAATAATATCGTCATACCCTGTATAGCCAAGCACATAAATTTCATCATCGATTAAATACAAGTCATAATTTCTCTGCGCTGATCGTGACGTTGCAGTATCAGAAATGTACAGGCCATAAGTATTTTCCGGGTCACCAACCTTAACATATCCGCTCCCATCATTCTTTTTTATCTGCAGATTGTTGGTTGCCGGCGGAAACCATTGATCAACTCGGACAGTATATTCATCGTATATCTTCAAGGCTGAATAACCGCTGTCTATTTCTTGAGCATTGCCGTCTTCCCCAATGCGGATCAAGTGGTCGGAACCCATCGTTGCCCCACCTGTATGGTATTTCAGAAAGGATTGATTATTGTCAGTATACAACGATGATAAAACATAGCCGCTGCCCATATCACTTTGCGGAAGCTGATAAACAAATCGACTGTCAGAAGGATTTGATACCGGCGCCTGAAATATTTTGCCATTTGCTCCCTCATAATAATAGTAGTCTCCCGCCATCGTGAAAGCACCTTTTCCTCCGATTTCACGGTGAACGATCGGTAATATTTCCTCTCTAACAGAAATGCTGCCGGGGTATGAATTGATTACTAGGCCATTATTTGAGTCAAAGGAATACTTCCAGCCAAATTCATCGACAGCAAATCTCCAGGTTAACGGAAAATATGTAATATTTCTAAGTAAAAGCAGTGGATATTTTTCATTGCCGTTGTCAATTTTCTCCCCATTCACTGTTATTTTGAAAGGGGCTACCTGAGCGCTATAGGCGTTACTGTTTTTTAATGATGCCTGGTATTTATGATAATCCCAATTAACGCCGGTTTTTACGATCTCAAGTCCAGTATTGCTTTCCCATAAGCTTTCCAGCCCCATAAACCTGCAGTCATAGTAAGTCATAGGGAAATAGGTTATGTCATTATAGACAATTAGCGGGTATTTATTAAAACTGTTTTCTACTTCAACACCATTAATACTTACTTTAAAAGCCGGTAAGAAAACCTTGACGCCTGCAGCCGCTTCAGCCTTTTCAGCAGGCATTATTATCAAAGTCATCAATAGGATTATAAAAGACAAACTCAACACTCTTTTTCTCACTCGAATTCCCCTTCTTATTATAATTAATCACTATTCATCTTCCGGATTACCAGCTAATATTTCAATTGATTATTGTCTATTGAAATTCGCACACGATTTATCTGCTTCATTTGAAATTAAATGATAAAGTGGAATTTGTCGACGATCATGCAGTCAGTCGTTGATCGCCTCGATGCCGAGCCGTTTAAGCTCGTCAAGGTGATCCCGCATTTTCTGAAGATCCTCTGGGGAGTGTCCCTTCCAGTCCAAGACTTCGCCCACGACTCGCAGTGGCTGTCGGGTGCGGTAGGACCTGGTTGGATTCCCCGGGAACTTTTTATCTGTCAGATTGGGGTCATCCTCGATGATGCCGGTGGGCTCCACACGATAGATCCGGCCAGGCAAATCACCCACTGCAAGTTCAGCTCCCCATATCGCCGCATCGAGTGTTGCGGTCAGATAGATATAGTTGGCTTTATTACCCTCGCCATAGTTAGAGCCATGGCCGGGCTCCAACAAGTCCCCCAGTTTCAAGTCGGCTTTTGTACCGTGGTAGAAAGGTCCTGAATCCAAGGATCCGTTACCCTGCAATAGAGCAGTCAATTCTGTCACTTCCTTTTTGTTCGATTGTGGACTGAACAGAAATTTCTGTTCTCCGCCAACATCATAAGGATTGGTTTATAAATAATATAATACGGCAATTATAGAAATTATAATAGCATAGTAATGATACCATTTCTTCTTCATTTTACGAAGCAGAAATACACTGGTTGCAGCAACTAAAAGCATGAACAAGCCGACGATGATCGGAGTTTTATGTAATTGTACTCCAATTCCAACCATAAACGTCGTAAGTGAACCCGTCAGCATGCTAGCTTTAAGCCAATCGTACATCCTGGTACGATATATGATCAAACAGAGAATAATCCATATTATCCCATATCCAACTCGCACCGGTGACACAAAGCCATAGGAACCATCTTGATTTGCCATGGTTTCAAAAAGCATGAAGATCGCAAAATAAAACATAAAAGCTACTGCCAAAGCAACAAGGCTACCTAATGTAACAAGAATTCCTTCCTTGATCATTTCAGAATTTTTATCCATATGACCTTCAGCCCTCTCCTCATATTCATGAATCTTAAAGCTGTATAGCATTAAGCCATTGATATGATTTTATTATTATACCGTTTATGATAAAACACCGCATTATCCTTTTGGGGATAATACGGCGTTTTATCTAGGGTACCTTTACGCAACTACGTTTGTACTCAACGCCATCAGCAAATAGTTTGCACAAAATGACACTAGTTTTCTTCTTCAACGATGATTGCTTCGACTGAATTTTTCTTTATGGACTCTATACCATTTTGACATCCAGCTTTGGATTTATATCGATCGCCAGTGCCAATAAGTTCTCCATTCTTCGCCTTTAATCTGAAACGAAAATCGCCATTTTTATATTCATATACCTCAAATTTAGGATTCCTCTCTGTTGTAAATCCCTCAACCGTTTGGTCTTCAATAGGGGCGATCGGCGCATTGATCCTTATACTCTCTATACCTTTTTTACACGCTGCAAGAGATGTATAAGGTTGCGAACTTAAAATAAGTTCGCCATTTACAGCTTTTAGATGAAACCTAAAATGGTCATCTGTTTTGATTATTACAAACTTACTTGCCATTGAAAATCCCTCCTTCAACTAAGATGAGCAAAATTAAACCTTAGAATCTGGTATTCTTAAACCCCTCTTTGTGGTTTAAGAATACCATGCTTTGTCAGAATTTTCAATATTTTTACAGAGCATGACTCATGTCCTTTCTGGGATGACCAACTAACTTCGTTTTAAAGTCATGCACATCTTTAGTAACCTGAGCAATATTGTCTGCTTGTAATACGACGAGGTCTCCCTGTCGCGCCATTTCAAGTGATATTTTAGTCGCTTCTTTTTCATCTAAGACCACCGTAATCATGTCCGGTTTAAAGCCCCCCTTCAGCAACCCTTGTTGAACAATCTGAACAGTTTCGCCGGCTTTTCTTCCTCTTGGATCAGCATCACAAAGGACAATGTGGTCATAGTATTTTGAAAGAACAACTGCAAATTCAAAAATATCATCTCTTCTTCGATTTCCAACCCCATGGGCCATACGGATTTTTCTTCCCGGCATCAATCCTTTGATAAAGTCTCCAGTAGCGTTGATTGCTCCAATATTATGACCATAATCAACGACGACTTTGAAATCACCCATGTCGATGACATTCATTCTTCCTGGCAGCTGACCAATCGAAGGGGTGAAAGTTACTAGACCTGCTCTAATTTGTTCTTCATTTAGTCCCATCGCAGCTGTGGCTCCTACTGCTGCCATCACATTTTCAATATTAAATCCTGCTTTCCCATCAAAAGTGATAGGTATTTCAATTAAATTAGCAACGGTTGAGGTCAATCCTTTTTTTTGAATGATGATGTTGTCGCCTTTAATCGTTACATTCAGATTTCCCTTCTCAAAGTTTGTTTTAAGCGCTTGATTCTCCAAATCTTTTGAGAATAAAATTGGACGCCCTTTCGATTTATCGATACAAGAAAGAACCAACGGATCATCAGCATTAAAAATCGCATATCCGGATGTTTTAACCGCTTCAGTGACTGTTGATTTTAAACGTGTCAATTCCTCTAAGGTATCAATTCCACCTTCTCCTAAATGGTCAGAACTAATGTTAAGCAAAACCCCTACATCACATTCTTTAAAGCCAAGTCCACGTCGAAGAATACCACCTCTTGCGACTTCAAGTACCGCCTGATTTATGGTAGAGTCCATCATTACTTTAAGCGCCCCTTCCGGGCCACTATAATCTCCTTTTAGAATTGGTATATTATCTATGATTACACCATCCGTTGATGCCATTCCTACGACACTTCCTTTGAAACCCAATATATGAGAAATCAATCTGGTGGTTGTGGTTTTGCCGTTGGTTCCTGTAACAGCAACAATTGGAATGGAATGATTCACTCCAGGCGGAAACAGCATATCCACAATATGCGTTGCAATGCATCTCGGATTCCCTTTCGTGGGATTTTGATGCATTCTGAATCCTGGTGCTGCATTAACTTCAACAACACCTGAAAATTCCTTCTCCAGAGGTTTTTCCAGTGAATCGGCAATAATATCAATCCCAATCACATTTAAACCAACAATTCGGGAAATCCGCTCAGCCATTTGCTGGTTTAGCGGATGGACATTTTCCGTAACATCCAGTGCGGTACCCCCCGCACTAAGATTCGCCGTAGATTTAATGTATAATTTTTTACCGTCATCTAGAATACTCTTTAAGGTAAGCTTCTCGATATTTAGTAGCCTTTCTGTCATATAATCGATGGTTATTTGAGTCAGATTTTTTTCATGATCAATCCCTCGCTCAGGGTCTTTGTTGATTTCATCAATCAGCTGCTGAATGCTGTCTTTTCCGTTTCCGATGACATAAGCCGGTTCACGGAGTGCCGCCGCAACAAATTTCCCATCAATGACAAGAATCCTAAAATCAAATCCTTTTATATATTTTTCTACGATGGCGGTTTCGCAAATTCCACTTGCGATCCGAAAAGCAACAAGCAATTCTTCCGCATTCGAAACGTTAACGGTAATTCCCCGGCCGTGATTCCCTGTCAATGGTTTGATCACAACTGGGTACCCAATTGTTTCCGCAACCTTTAATGCTTCATCAACTGTCTCAACAGAGCGTCCTTCCGGCACTGGGATACCCATTGAAGATAGAAGTTTTTTCGTTCTTTCCTTGTCATCAGCTATCTCGACGCCTATTGCGGAGGTGTTATCCATTAGAGTCGCCTGAATTCTCCTTTGGTGTATTCCCTGTCCTAATTGCACATAACTTGCTTCATTGAGTCGAATATAGGGTATTCCACGACGGGTTGCTTCGTTGACAATTGCCCGTGTTGAAGGACCTAGCAGGCCAGCTTCCGTAATTTTTTTCAACTCACTGATCAAGGGCTGCACATTTGAAATATTACCATCAAAAAGCTTATCCACTATATCTACGGACATTTCACCTGCTCTTAACCCAATTTTTTCATCCAGATAATGGTATACCAGGTTATAAATTCCGAATTCATTCGTACTCAAAGTTTTTCCAAAAGCAACTTCATGCCCTGAAAGACATTGAAGTTCTATAGCGACATGTTCAACAACATGTCCGGCCCAGGTTCCACTCATCAATCTCTCAAAGAATCCGCCAGCCCTTCCAGGCGAACATTTATGCTCATAAAGGCTAGGCATCATCTTCGCCATATTGTCCTTAAAATCAGGAACTATATTCGTTGGTTTCGTTTCAAGTTCTTGTATATCCAACTGCATGAAAATAACCGGATGACTGCTATAGTAATTGGGACCTCTCAGGGCTCTCACTTCTATTATTCTCATTTGCTTTTCCTCACCTTCAACCAGATAAATCTTTGAATACCTCTGTTTAGGGTTTAAACAGCCGTTTATCCAGATGTCTCTGTTTATCGATGGTTTTTAATTTATTCTAAATATTCTGTATTTTCTATACAAAACGAATAATCTATTTGCACAATTTCAACGCGCCTTAACACCCATCCTACGATCAGCAAGTGATCAGCCCTCTTATTACCCGATTTAAAATAATGTTCCAAGAAGAAGTTGATCTTTCCTGGTATCCCAACAACCTTGTTAATAATACTATATATTCCTTCATATCCTCAGTCAAACAAAAATTTAGACCGCCGCTCAAGGAAATCATTCCTCTAGCGACGGTCAGTGTTGCCAAACTAAGCAACGATGTAAGTGCCGCGAAGCTCCGCATAGGAGGGCTGGTGCTTCGCCAAGTATGCTTGCATTGCCTCGACTGCATGTACGTTCAGTTCGCTTCTTTGGCGCCCGTATTTTCGCGCGACCCCTTGCTCAGTTACGAATGCCGCATGGTATGTGCGCGATCGCTCCAATGGTTCGTTTCCGACAAAGACCTGTTGGATGCGTTGGCCGATTGGGTTTTCGATTTTCAAATAAACTGTGAGTCCAAGCCCTCGTTTGATATACCCGCCCATTTGATCGTATGGATTTGCAGCAAACGTCCGTTCCAGATTTTCTTCCAGCATCCTGAGCAACTCATCACCGGTCAGTTCAACCTTGCCAATCGGGGGGTTCATTGGGATGATATTGTAAAGATCATTCAACGTGACCGGGCCGGGAATGACCGGGGCGCCATATCTCCAGCCATTTGAAAAGGCAATTTCAGCACCTGAGGCTTCCAACAAGGCTTCCAAAAGGAAATTATCCATGGTTGTTTCCAACATTGTGGCACGGTTCAGTGCCGTCGCTGTCTCTCCGACAATCGTGGTGAGCTTGGCTTTGTAGGGTGAGAGCACGCGCTCGATGATGTCTGTCATAGCAGGATCAGGTATGATGCTTGATTCAACCTCTATCAATTGATGTTCATAGCCTGTGATTTTACCATTGGTCAATTCAAGGTCGATTTGGCCAAGGAACGAACCATGGCAACCCGATTGGATGACCAGTGTATTCCCCTGCTGCACAGGCTGGTAAATCCGATTGTGTGTGTGACCGCTCAGGCAAATGTCCACGCCCTGCACTTCAGACAGAAGTTTCATGTCCTGAGGGAATCCGAGATGGGAGATAAGAATAATTAAATCCACATGTTCGTGCGTACGCAGCCGATCTATGACTGCGGGCAGTTCTTCTCTGCCAAGCGTAAAACGTACCCCCTCGCTATAGGAAGCCGGCATAGTCTTGTCGATGATATTGGATGCAATACCAATCAGGCCGACCCTCAAACCACCAATTGCTTTCACAATACAGGGTGGGAAAATCAGCTCGTTTGTTGTTTTGTCGAAAATATTGATCGCCAAAACCGGGAAATTCAGTTCTGCTGCCCGCTCCTTCAAAACCGACGGACCATATGCAAATTCCCAATGAACCGTCATTGCATCAAGCCCCAATGCATTCAGAACGGGGACCATTGCAGCTCCCTGCGTCTTGACCGCAGGGTAGGTGCCGTTAAGCGTATCGCCATTATCGCAGAACAGCAAACGGTCTCCGGTTTTTTCGCGTATTTGCCGAACAAGCGTTGCGATTCGGGCATATCCACCGACTGGTCGATAAACTGCATGGTTTCCCTGCCAGAACAATTCCTGATGTAAATCAAAATATGCATGGCTATCATTGAGTTGAATAATAGTCAATGACGTTTTATTTGCCATTTTCTATCCTCCCTTAATTCATTGCAGCGGAGCCACCAGGGCCAGCGCTCAACGATTTGGAAGTTCACAATCCTCATTCCCCTCCGTAACCAAGGAATGGCCGAGGGATGACCAGGCTGTCGTGCCCCCGGTTACATTAATGACATGCTTTGTGCTGCTCATGTTGAGCATTAAACTCGCAGCAAGCAGTGACCTGTTGCCTGAGTTGCAGATGAAGGCTACGGGCTTGTCGCCCTCCAGGACATTATACATTTTTCTTACGTCCGGTGCAGGGATGTGATACGTGCATTTGATATGTCCGAGATCCCATTCACTTTTAAGCCTGGTGTCGACAAGAAGTATTTCTCCCTTTTCATAACGTTTCTTTGCTTCGGTGACTGAAATGCTTTCAAATCTTGAAGTTTCAAGACCGCTTGCGGCATAGGCAGTCATACCGCCATCGAGATAACCTGCAATGTTATCAAGGCCGACGCTGTAAAGCGCTTTCAGCACCGCGGACATATCTCTCATGTCTTCTAAAACCAGAAGGATAGGTTTATTGGGCGGCAACACCCAACCGGAAAAAGTCGCGAAATTCCCCTTAAGGCTCAGACCGTAAGCCCCTGGAATATGAGCCGCTCCAAATGCAAGCTGATCACGTGTATCAACAACGACATAACCTGTGCGGCTGAGTTTTGAAAAATCCTCCGGCGAGTATCCGATCGGTTTTTTTAACTTTGAAACCGCAGGCGCCCCTTTTCTGTTAATCTCGGAGCAACGGGAAAAATGGTCGGGTGCCTCAGGCATATCTTCCAGGAAGCTCCTGATGAATTCTTTCTTCGGGTGCTTCAAAATCGCTGGGTTATGCATCTTTTCCGTACCGATGGTTGAAGATAGTTTAGACGAGAGTGATTTTCCGCATAGAGATCCTGCACCGTGTGCTGGATACATCTCAATATTATCTCCTAGTTTTTCCAACCTGCGCAGGCTTTCATACAGTTTGGTGGCTAGCTCTTCCTTGATATCCGGAAACAAATCGGGCCTTCCTGCATCGCCCACCAGAAGGGTATCCCCGGTGAAAGCCAGGGCTGGTTCACGGCCCCGTTCAAGGTCAGAAAAAATATAGACTGAGCATTCTGGCGTATGTCCTGGCGTGTCAATCATCTTGAAGAGCAGTGTATCGATTTGGATTTCTTCCTCATCCTGAACGGCGTAATGTTCATACTCCGCATTTGCCTTTGCGGTTATGTATATTGTTGCGCCTGTCAGCTCTCTCAGCTCTATATGCCCAGATACAAAATCTGCATGCAGATGTGTTTCAATGATTCCCTTGATAGGGAGACCCAAAGATTCCGCAATTGCAATATACTGTGACACCTCCCTGGCAGGGTCAATAACAACGCAGGCATTTCTTCCTCCAACAACATATGAGCAGTGCGCAAGTCCGGGCGTATAAATCTGTTTGAATTCCATTGGCAATAACCTCCAATACTTTCAATTTTTTTAGCGCCATATCATGAAAATGACAAAAGCTGAGGAAGTGCCGGCAACGGCAGCAATAGCGGCTCCGGTTGTAATAAAACGCTTTCTCGGGAAATCCATGCTATTCATGACGACGATCGTTGCTTGATGCGACGGTATCACTAAACCCAGACTGGCACCGGCGGCAACGGCCATCAGAAGCGCGTCGGGAGCAAATGGGACAGCGCCAGTTTTCCACAACGCAACAGCAACGGGAGCCATCAAAACAGCAGACACGGAATTATCAAGAATATTTGCGAACACCGCTGTTATGAAAAGAAATGCCATTATCAGAAAAAAAGGCGGAAGCGACGTGAACACAGGGCTTATAAGATTCACCACGGCGTTTAGTGCACCTGTTTCTTCAAGTACGGCTGATATCCCAAACATACTGCCTAAAAATATGATAATAGGGATATTGATATTGGCGAGCGCGGTCTTGTAGGCTAAAACACCAGAAAAAAGCCAGATAAGTGTTATAATCCCAAATGCGATAGAGGGGTGGACAAGCCCTACCCCGGTAAGGATGATGATTGGAACAAGCGTAAAAAGAACGATAAGGCTTTTTTTTCGGTTCCGTGGAGTTGCATTTTCTGTTAATATCTCCTCATTCTCTATGTTCCGGCTGCTGTTGCCTGATTTCACCTTTTCTATCGGCCGACGACCGCAAATACGACAGACAAAGAGAACGATCATACCCGATAATAACATGGCAAGTCCATGAAGTGAAAAGTCAAACATCTTGAACGGCTCTCCCAAGGCGTCGAGTCGATAGGCGGAAACGATCAGATTGGAGGCCGTCCCAATAAGCGTTAAAGATCCCCCGAGTATTGATGCATAAGCAATAGGAATCCCAAAAGCCGAGTGAGGAATTTTTGCTCTTTGCGCCATTCTTTTTGCCGTCGGAAGAACAATCCCTATAGCTCCAATATTATTCATAATTGACGAGATAAAAGCAGTCGATACAAATACCGCAAGTATCTGATTTTGCTGTTTATGTATCCTGGCAGCGATTTTTTTGCCAAGTCCGGAAAGAAGCCCTGACTCTAGAATCCCGGCGCTCATAACAAGCACGGTTACAATGGTGAAAAGAGCTGGGGAAGAAAAGCCAGAAAAGAGTTTGGATGGCTCTCTCAGGCCTAAAATGCCAAGAAACATAAGTCCCCCGAAAGCTGTCAGATCATATCTGATTTTACCGGACACTATGGAATGCAAAACAACCAACAGCACAAGCCAAGTCACTGCCTGTTGCCAATTCTCTATAAAGCCGATAAGTCTCACCTCCCGTTTCGGCACCTGTCATCTTCATTATACTTCGCCCCGTCAAGTAATTTTATAAATACGCATACTCAGTAAATCTCCAATTTTGATTTCATCTGTAATTTGATTCTATCTTAGTTGTTGATTTTATTATCGATCGTATCTAAATTCGCTTCGTCATATGCTCCGAACCAGACATGTAATTTCGCTTTAGCTTTCGATTTTGTGTCCTCGTCAATATATAAGGCAACTGCGACAAGCGCTGACACTAATGCTGTCATGTCGTCTGAAAAACCAGCAATCGGTATAAAGTCAGGTATGAAATCCAAAGGGAAAATAAAATAACCTAATGCCCCGATAATCACGGACTTAGCCACCATAGGCGTCGTGGATTGCTGCAAAGTGAAAAACAGCAGCAATGCAAGATAAATCACTTTGATTCCAGCATCTTTCGCAAACTTCAGAATTTTTTCAAACAGTTTATTTTCGGAATAAGCCTCAGCATACTTTTGGTCTTTCCGTTCTTCATTGACGTCCATATGATTACACTTCCTCAATATTCAAATTTTTATCAATATTGTTAGATTCTTATTGCCTTTTTTCCGCTAGAGTTTTTATACGCTCCAGAGCTCTGGGAAACCTGATGTTAAATGTTTCTTCTTGCTCTTGTGGAACATCGGTTTTAACAATTAATGTAGTAACTCCATTTTTTTCGGTAAGGGAATAACTTTCTGTCCCGCCAGTCCATTCTTCTTCGCGTTCCTGCAGACCACTTTCTTTTGTGTCTGCACTGTGCCTGAGTAATACATACTCTTTCGGATTTAGTTTCTCTATCAGACTTGTTACGCCGTAACCACTTGCGGATGAAATAAACTGGATTTCATTTCCCTCTTTCATTACGCCCTTCATATAGGTCTATCGTTTCATAGCACTCATGACAATGAGTGCTATGTCATTATGGGTGTCAGAATTCAAAAATTCCACATCTTTAAAACCGAGATTCTCCTTTGCCCATTTTGCCCACGGTTGCCATATTTCTTTAGGTTCTTCCATATCATAACAAGCGTTGATTTCGACAATTCCGGTCTTTTCCCAAAGATGCCGCCACCAATCCTTGCTGTGAAAGCTGAACATTTCACCCACCCAATGCGCTTTAAGCGTATCGGGATAGCCTTTATCAAATTCTCTCGTCAAACCCGGAACAACAATGCCAAATTGACCACCGGTCCTAACCAACTTTGAGTATGTGCAGGGAAAATACGTTTCATCCGCACCATAATATTGGTAGCTGTCAATGGATATTGCAGCGTCGAAGAACCCCTCGGCATAAGGCAGGGCATGGGCTTCCGCATGGATAGGAAACGTCCGATCGGCTACGCCGGCTTCCTGAAAGCGTTTGAGGTTCTCTGTGGCGCTAATCCACAGGTCGTTGGCAAATACCGTTACGCCGAATTCTTTCGCCAGAAATACTGAAGTAATACCCTTTCCGCAACCCATGTCAAGAACCTTCATGCCCGGCTTCAACTCTAAGTGTTCGCATAATTCCTCAAGCAGCCACAGCGGATTCGGTCCCATCCAATTTTCTCGAATCCAATTGTTATCGTATTTTTCTGTTCTCGGATATTCTTTCATTCCGTTATCCTCCTCCACATCCAACTCATACATGAATGACCTTGGGACGGCTTTCCCATTCCCTAAGCTCCGGCGTCCAATAACTCGACCACGCTTTCATTTCCTCGTGTTCCGGATGTTCAGGATTTAGCATGATCTCCCTGAAACTTACAAAACCACCTACACCGCCAACATCTTCCGGCGGTGTTTGTCCACTTGCTTCCAGTAGATAAGGCAACTCACCGTCATGTTCTTCGATCACACGAACCAGCTGAATGATGTGTTCCCAGTTATCCCCCAGGTCATAGGTATATCGCATTTGCTTATGCTCCGGGAATATTTCTGCCAAGGTATGTCCTTCCATCAATACAGCGCTTTCATCGCACTCCATATCTTCCTCAGTTGGAACCATTCTAAATATCGTTTTCTTAGTCTTTTCATCAATCAGAACGAAATCAAAAAGATGGTAATTCTTCCAGGCGAAAACATATTGCAAGACCTTGTGAAATTGAGCAAATTTCAAGTCCGCAGGAACGATAAGCCTCCGCTCTGCCTTATATACTTCCAGATCAAGGCTGATCTTCAGTTCAAATGCACGACATTTGTAAGCTTGCATACCCGTTAATTCCGTCAAGGCATCGACCATTGCTTTATATGGATAAAAACCGTTGTTCGTATTGCCAGAGTAATTGACCATCCTATAATTTAATGAAGCGCCCAATGTATCACAGTAAATTTTTTCAATACCATTATATTCTCTTCCAACATAAAAAGCACATTCCAACCCTGCTTTAGTGACCCACGACGCCATCTGTCTGCTGCTATTTCGCACGAAATCCACTTCGCCTGCCAAACGCATATATTCATTTACAAGCTCTGGATTGAAATTCAATGAAAAAAGCGTGTTTGAAATAGCAGTCTTCATCTTTTCAGCAAGATTTTTTAAATCTTTCCTTTTAACTTGATAAATTGCCACTGTAAAGCGTGTGGCGCTATTCACCAAGACAAGCATATCCGCTGACCTGCGATTATCCCATACTCTTGTCCAATTTGCCGTCCATATAAACAGTGGATTGATGGCTTCATCATTGGCTGGAAGCTTTATTTCCATAGCATCTGCTAGTTTTTTAGTCAAAGCAATCTGCATAATACACCTCCGTCGAAAGTTTCTCGATGTCATTATCCTTGTTCCAGACGCTCAAAAATTCGCAGGCATAAGTAAGTCAAATACGGAGACGGAATTTTCTTCTGCCCGAAATCCCAATCTTTCAATTTCTGGTATGCTGATTCCGGTGTAAAAAAACCGTCCTTGTCTTGTTTGTTTTTTATATGATTGATCATTTCAAGGAAACGCGGATCATCCCGCACAAACTCATATTTGCTTAGTACTCCGGATACGCTGACAATATCATACCAGCACGATGGTGCCTTCAGCTTACGGAAGTCCGTCCCCATATAGAACATATACGGATGCAGATCAAAGCTGTTTTCCCACAGACTAAGCAACACTCTGACGGAGGAAACCGCAGCTTGGGAGTCGCAATATTCCGGGATATACGATAGTAAATCGGTCATGATCAGTGTTGCGTACGGACAACCGTCGTCTTTTTTCCCCGGGCCGCGAAACTTACCGAGCTCAGGAGACACGGCGCAAGGGAATCCGTTATCACGGTATAAGGATATCAGATGGTCAACCCCAGGTTTGATGTATTCATTATAGTCCATACCTGCCTTTATGAGCGCAAGCAAAAGCAGCGGGGCATCGCACAGGCACCAGCTAAATACATCCACACCCGCTCCGCCAAAATGCTTCGGTACATTGGTCAGGGATTGAAAAATACAGTTCCCATCTCGATGCTTCAGTATTTCATCAACGGCCGTTTTGATTTCCGGAACTTCCGTATCAAATCCGAGATCCAGCAGGAATAGCAATTTGTGTATCGGCAATTCAGGATTTTTATGATTGGTTACCAACGCACCATGAAAATCTGCAACATCATGAAGGTAACCTTTCATACGATGATCTGCCAACGCCATGTTTCTGATTTCAACAAGCGTATCCTTAGGTTCGTGACACAAGTGAAGACGAATCGCATACTTCAGCCAATTGTCGCTGCGGTCCAATAGCTTTTTATATTCCATTTCAGAACCATCCTCCTTATTCCGAGATGATATGGAATCGAATTTTCGCTAAAATTCGCGACTAAGAACGACCTCCATATTATTTATCTCCATCCCATGTGAAAATCGAACAATAAAAGTTCTCTCCCAATGTGAATTGGTGTATTTTACATAATCCATAATCGTGCATAATTTCATCCAATTTCAAACTGTCGAGCCGATGCTCTATGGGAGGTCCCATCGGTGTTTGACGTTTATGGAACTCAATGACGGCCAAAACCCCGCCTTTGATAAGGATTCTAGCAATGTCATTCATTATCTCCGGCACATCAGAAATCTCATGTAAAACGGTGCAAAGCAATACAACCTTACATGATGATTCCGGCATCATTTTCATATCGTTAACAACTGCAACATTTTCAGCATTCAGCTCTTTAGCACTTTTCTCTAAGATCGCAAGCATCTCATCAGAAATCTCCACAGCATATATTTTGCCCTTGGTTATCTTGGCTGCGACAAATGTAAATGTTCCTGTTCCGGCTCCGACATCGCAAAAGGTGTCATCATTCTTGAGACCAATCCGTTCAAGCGTGTCCTTCGGGTTTAATTCGGCTACTCTTTTTGGGTTTTCCAATTTATTTTTCATCTCTTTACCTCTCCGAACAAGAATGTAAACCAGTCAGCAATTCACTAACATCTATCTTGATCACACAACCCCGGCAAAATCAAAAAACATCTAAATCGCCCCCACGCGAATCTCTGAAATCTATATTGACCATTCGTCAGACAACTTTATTAACTCGATCTTCACACACTCACTCTACCACCCTTGACATCACTCCAGCAAGGTACACATTGCGCCGCATCGCTTCACTCTGCACCGCAATGCGGACTGCATCTCTAAGCTCGGCTTCGCCTCACTAAGAGGTTGCATGTCTCAACGTGGCTCATGTGGATAGAATTGATGTAATGGTTGGATTTTTCACCTTTACGTTTACGGAAACATATCAACTTTAGTCTATTTGTTTAAACCTAATCTGATTTTCATTTAGATATTCAATTATAAATTCATGAATACCCTTATATCCAATTGAAAAACTTCCACCCCCACCAAGAAATCTTCTTGCCTTCCTGTATTTCAAAAATTGTGGGTTTAAAGCCCATCTCTTTCGATCTCTTTAACTCCCATAATATTACCTCCGCTTTTTGGTGGCTTTCTTTAATCCCTTGTAATATGCGGTTAATCAGATAATGTATTGCTTTTTTCCAACGCATCTTTTTTCAATATTTCAATAACCTTTTCTGGTTCTTCAAATAATGGGCTATGGGCAGAATTTTCGAAAGTATAAAACCCTTTAAGCGGTGCTTTTAAAACTTCATAATATTTCTTTTGCAAAGCGTAACTACAAGTATAATCATATTTTCCCCCGAAGAAGTAAATTGGAATAGAAAGAGACGAAACCTCATCAAAAGAATTAAACATTGTACGTTCTAAAGCAACAGGAGCGGTTGAAATAAATCCTTTGCTACGCCAAATATTGATTCTCTCCATCGGTGTATATACCTTACACCGCAAACTTGGCAAAAAAATACCTGTAATAACAGATTTAATACTTCGTGTAGTACCAATGCCAAGATAATGCATGGCGTTATCTCGAAGAGATGACACAAAGTATTTTTGATACGCTTCATCAGAAGATAAAATCGCATACTTTTCAAATTCACTGACCATTTTTGTATTATCCGCTAGGCGGTACTGCTCCTGCATATATTGATATGCTATTTTTTCCGATTCGTTTTGGTTTGTCAGTTGAGACATAGCGATGTAAGCATGATAAAGCTCTGGGTGCTGATATGCTGCTTGAATTCCTATAAACGTACCAAAAGAATGCCCCATAAGAAAGATTTTATCTTGGTTAAATCTTTGTTTCAGATATTCTGTCACAGCAACTACATCGGACAGATAACGATCTGTTGTCATGGATTCAGCTGTCATATTTGAATAATACGAAATAGATGTTCCACGATATTCTAAATAACATACAACAAACTCTTTAGCAAGTCCTGTTGGGTATTTATATTCCAATAAATACTCTGGAATACCCGGTCCGCCACCAAGGAAAAGCAGTACAGGTTTGGTTTCATCCGTACCCGTGATGAGCATTCCAATCTTTGTTCCATCTACATCTAAAAATGTTTTTTCAGAAATACTACCCGAAATAACATTTCCTTTATCGTCATAAATCAATGGCATTTTACCCATACTCGGTGGGAGAATAACACAAATTGCTATAACGACACATACTATAACAATCAATAAAATAATCCACACCATTTTTTTCCTGCCCCTTTTCTCTTTTGAATTCATTAAACAACTCCCTAGTTTTTTCTGCATGATGTTCATGATTAAGATCGTCCTCATATGTACGATCTTGAGTATATCTTAACGTCAGTCCACAAACAGATCGGGTATGTTGTAAAACAAATATTTTGCGAGATGTTTTTACTTCGCTACTCATAAACTGTGTGTTCCTATAAAAAGAACAGGATGATTGCCGCGAACAAGTTTGCCGTAAAATGCGAAACAGCACTGAACCAAACATTATTGGTTTTTCTAAAAACAATTCCGTAGAAAAGGCTATTGACAAATACAAACAGTAAGTCGTATGTAATAATTATAAGGCTTCCGCTCGTTAAGTGGCCCAATGAGAAAAGTGCAGAAGAAATCAATATTGCAGGTGCAACAGGCAAATAAGACTGGAACTGTTTTTGAAAAAATGCACGCCATGCGATTTCTTCTCCTAACGCAAAAAAAAGCAGTTGAATAATTAAAATGAGGAGATTGTTCGCCGTGAGCATTGCTTCGCTTCTTGATATAACATGTTCAGTATAATTTGGCAAAATAAGTTTTGCGAGGATAATAACAAAGAAATTTATTATGGATGGCATAAAAATCCACAGCCATATGGCTGGCTTTTTTGCCGCTTTGCCGATTGATTTAAAGTCTAATCCACACTCTTGAAATGTCTGTTTTTCAACTATTTTGAAAACAAAGAATGCTGCAATACCTAAAATTACCGATATCCCTGCAGTAGATATCCGAAATAGATTTGCGATCGAAACAAGTGCCATTATTACCAATACAGCCACTTTTGCTGTGCTATTTCTTTTCATTGATTTTCTCCTCATATACAACAAATATTTTATTTGATCCTAATTTATTGCTTCTCTTTAACCAATGCCTCATCTACTATCCCAGCAATCCTCCCGGCATTATTTAAATATATGAAGTGATTACCATCGAGTATTTCGTATTTTGCTTGGTGGCCAATCCGAGCAAGATGCTGATTCTGATAGTCCTGAGGCGTAATTTTTATTTGCTTGTTGGGCGTTTCATAAGTGTATCTGGATATTACTTTGAAATATGGTACTGACGCAGGATAAGGAAAATCCATTGTTTGTTTAATGTAATCTGCTGAGTTGGAAATCTGCTCTAAAACATTATTGTTTACGGCAAAGCCCGCAAACGCCACCATATTATCAATCTCTTTTTCTGTATATCCATTGGAGAGCAGGTAGTTTCTGTTTGTGGTCAAAGACCCGACAACTGAAGTAACGCCTATGGCTTGCTGGAACTTCGCTACTCCAAGCAAGTATTTAACAAACCCGGGCATTTCATCGTAATACGAAGTGGATGTGCCGTCCAGAGAAATAATAGCTTCAACTTCTTTTGGATACTTCGTGGCATAATATTCACTAAAAACGCTGGATATGGAATGTGGCATGAGTACATACGGCGCTTTAAAACCCGCCCTGTCGAGTATAGTTCTTGTTTCTTCAATATAGTTTTCACATGTGCGCGGTTTGGACGTTTGGCTGCTGAAACCTACGCCAAAATATTCGACACAAACAACACTATATTTCTCACCTAGCTTGCGCATGAGTGGACCAAACTCTGCAGACGGAAGCGAAACTCCCATGCCTGGAAGCAATACAATGGTTTTTTCGCCTTTTCCCATAGAATAGTAATGCATTTGTCCGTCATCCACATCCACAAGAGATCCGTAAGGCTTAATTTGCTCAAATTTGTCTTTATAATAAGTGGCGTGCAATATAGCGCCGATGAGCATGAAAAATACAATTACCCCAATGATAATTCCCAATATCATCATGATCTTTTTTCCTCTTTTCTTTTTGGGTTTGATCTGAGGTGCATCAATTTTGTAATTTATATTCTTTTCCCATGCCTCGGTCAGTATGTATCAATGGGTGTTCATATGAATGAAGTATATCAAAAGTATCTTTCAACATACCGTTCACTAGTTCGGCATCATGAAGCAATTCATTTACAGCAGGCAACCTGCATAAACGCTTGTTTATTCAAGATTATACTCTATTTCTTGAAGACGGAACCTTCCATACGTAAAGTCACCGTCAGGGTACCTCCAAATCGCTTCCCCATAGGTTGGCAGGTTTATACCGTTCATGTCCCGATATTCTGAAACAGGGGTTATAAACGGATATTGCTTCATATCTGATACGGCGGTTCTATCGTTTGAAATAAAATTGATCATTTGTCCTTTCTGATTAAAAAACAAGATAACAGATCAACTGAATCAAACCTTGAAAAACAATTACTCCGCTTAAAAGAAACTTCATATAAAATCCTTTTTTTGGAAATATGACATGTTCAAAGAATCATCTTCTATATCGCTCAAATTGGATATGATTTGAGAAATCGCAATTCGAGTATGGTGTAAGCTTTCCCTGCCAATCATCTTGTAAAAGGCTTCCATAAATGCTTTCCCGTCATCTTCGGTCTTTTTCCACAGCGTATGGCTTTGCTCAGTCGGAATAAGCCTGGTTGCTCTCTTATCCTTTGTATCCTTTTTCATTTCAAGGAATCCTTTTTCCTGCAGCTTGAGTGCGACTTGCTTCACATTTTGGTGGGAAGACCCCATCTCTTCGGCTGCTTCTTTGATTGTAGGAGGTTTTTCAAAAAGATTAAAGATAATTAGTAACAGGAGCCATTGTTTCGAAGTAATACCATGTTTGCATAAAACCCGGTCAAGCAATGTGTCTGTTTTATTTGCTGCCACCAGCAAAGCGCCAAATATGAAATCTTTATCGTCGATTTGATCGAATTTGTTCAATCATTTGCCTCCTCTTCATAAAGGATGATTTGTTTCTGCGGTGTTGATTCTCTTTTTGGTAATGTATTACCTAATTAGGTTATACATTACCTTTCTTGATATGTCAACACCCATTTGATCTTTTATCTCAAATCTGATCCAACATTTAATCGGATGCATCATGGCAAAACAAGAAAGACACTCCGCGAAATTAATTAGCGAGGTGCCTTGCTTGTGTAGAAAACATTTTATTTGTCGCTTAAAATCCTTGCTTATCTAACCAATCGGTCAATCGCTTCTCCCGGCATGATTTTTGATCTTCATCCGGATTTTGATATTTTCCCAGCTGCAATTCATCGTTAATATTTCCATCCGCAAGAAAGATTACCCGGTCTGCCCTGGCTGCCACTCTTTGCAGCGCGTCTCAAATGTCGAAAATACCGGCGTGGTTACTTCGCGATGCCAGATTGCAAACATCATAAAAAAGGCCTGTCAAGTCTCTTCTCAAGAGCATGGTTCTTTTTAAGCTCACGATGCCATCCGAGATTGTCTAATCCGGCGATATGGACAATAAGAAGAATTCGCAGCATTGACTTGGATAGCTCATAAGGCTTCCCAAGCTTTTTCACGATGTCCTGATCAAAAGCATGGGATTCTTCATAGGCTTTTCCAAGGTCATTCAGCAGCCGAAACACTTTCTTAAACATGTTGGGATACATATAAGTCCCAGCGGCCTCTCCTTTTGAAACCGTGCCCAAATAGCCATAATTGAGCTGCCTCGCAAGATCTGCGAAATAGGCTTCAACAAACCTTTCCTGAGCTGTTTCAATGAAACCTGCCTGGACGATAAATCCGATTGATTTACCCGGGCTTGCCGCCGGTTCCATCATTTCAATAAATTTCATGACGATCCCGGGCATTGCATGAATATAGAGCGGCATAATCATGATTAATGTATCAAAGCCTCCGGCATACTGGGCAAGTTCTTTTGCTTCTGTATTGGCAATACATCTGATTTCGCAAGGATTCTTCATGTCCCTTGTGAATTCTTCCGCAAAAATTCTGCTGTTGCTGTTCTTGGAATTCCCTTTAGGTGAACCATTCAAAATCAATGTGCTCATATACCTTCACCAGCCTGCGCATACAATTCTTCAACCGGCCTGATCAAGACGTTCTTGGAGTGGAACTGATAAAAAACACGATGGATATAATCAAAAAAAATCTGACGGTCGTGTTCATGATCAAATTCACCATCATAGTAAAATTCAATATCTGGATATTTTTCGTATCTGGGAACATGCATGGACTCTCCCGTCGCATAAACAACATAGGGAAGATAAAGCGGTATCATCCGGTCAAAAAGGGTTTTCAAGGCGCCGCTGACAAACCCCTTTTTAATCTTTGCAATAAATATCGCTTTATCTGCGGTAATATAATGATGATAAAATTCGTCCAAATCTTTATAGATGCATCGTCCCGGCGTTTTCCACCAGCAGGTCCAGCAGCCGGTGCAATCCTTTGCATCGATTTCATCTAATTTGAACGTTATCCCCTTGGGTGCCGGAATGTTTTCGCTTTCATGAATAACGACAATCTTCATTTTGCACCTCAATAAAAAATTTGACAGGCAGCCCTTCGATATCCAAAATATTTTCTTTTATTATAACACTCCATATAAAAGAATGAACCAATACGTGTTTAAATTAATAAGTCCTTATAAATCGATGGAATTCCGATGTGTCACGACTGCTCAATGCAGATCATTCATCCAAATCCTTCGTAATATAATATTTTTCACTCGAACTTTCGAAAACATACAATGACATCATAATTTCAAGGTATCCCCTTGGCGACTTGTTTCGAGATCGATAGAGATAATAAGCGATTCAATGAAACAGAAATCCATCCGGCAAATCGACAAAGCATAGCTTCGACATAACGACAAAGCACAGAGAGCCTAATGCCCTCTGCGCTTTTCTTTGCGCTTTCCCTGTCGCAGTTCGAACTGCCGCTCTTTTTCTGCATCCCGTTGTTCACGAGAACGCTCTTTTCGCTCCAGTTTTCCTTGCTCCTGTTGAAGCTTCAGCGCCTGCTGAGCTTTTGTTCCAATCCCAATCTCTGCAATCTGCCGATGGATATGGCGCTGCAGCCGCTTGGGATTGATCTTTTTTTCAGCTTTTCCCTCCGCTTCTATGGGTGGACTGAATCTAAGCTGACACCAGTTCTTCAGAAAATACTGATAGACCTCATAATCCTTGGGTTCGGCGCCAAACGTGATTTTACAGACTTCATATCGTCTGTGATCCTCACGTTCAAATACCCCAATCCAAAACGGGTCTTCAAAAACAACGGTCAATTTAGATACAATGGTCTCCATCGTTTTCCCTCCTTTAATCAATCGCCATGCAAAGAAGGGACAACCAAAGGAGGCAGGTTACTGATACCCGTCGGGTACTCCCGGACTACCAACCGGGACGTGTTTTTATCTTTGCAGATTTAATTGTATGGGCAGTCATCGCCCGCGTCAAGCCAATCTTCTCACATATGCATAATACGGTTTAGCTCACCACCATTCCGGTTGGTGGTGGGCCGCCTCTACGGAAAAATTGAGCCTGGTCTCCGGACAGAGAGCCACCCGATTTTGGATGGCTTCCGACCAGTTAACTTTAGTCCATAATTCCTTTGCGTTTGCGCAGAAGGTCCCGCGCTGGCGTCACTTTGCAGAAATTCTTCCGGCTTTCGACCCGAAAAACTTACAAATCCCTTTGTTAAAGGCGATTTCACACACTCAATCTTTCACCCTTGACATCACTCCATCAAGGTATACATTACGCTGCATCGCTTCAATCTGCTCTCATCGTCTCTTCGTCCTAGACGTCAGAACAACTGACTCAACGTGGCTCATGAGGGCTACATGAATGTCTTGACCCAACTTTGCTGCCTTACGTTCTCTGGGACATATCAATCGGCTAAAATGCATTTTACTGCATAATCAGTGCCGCGTTTTTTTGACCATTCGCTCCAGTGCCGCAAGTTCTTTTGATCGAGTTGAATAGCCTTTCCTAAGGCATCAACCACAGCTTCATCAGATAGTTCATTAGGATTCAGTGTACAGGCTATTTGATTGCGTTCTGCGTCCGATGCAATATTGAATTGGTCACTGGAAAAAGGAATAATAATCATCGGCTTTCCATAGTATAAGGTTTCGGTAAACGTGTTGCAGCCACCATGATGAATGACAATGTCCATATACGGCATCAGGGCCTTTTGTGGGATAAACTCACAGGTTAAGACACGCGAAGACTCATATAGTTCAAGTGTCTTGGCATTGCTGCCAGCCGCTACAATGACAAGGGCCTCTGGATCAAATTTCTGACTAGCGCTTAAAAGTCTTTCAAGTACATCAACACGGTTCGATAAAAAGGTGCCTAAGGTGATCAGTATTTTTCTATGAGCCACACCCTCTACTTTCTCAAGCCAAAAATTACTTAACTGCTCCTCTTCAAAAGCATGGCCTATATAGATTTGAAGCGGCTTTTTGCTCGTCACCTCTTCAAAGTTGAAATCCAAATAATTATATATAATCGCCTCTTCAGAAACCAGGCGAAAAGCGTTCTCTATTATTGGTGCACCAGGTCTGTGCTCAGCGATAAACCCATTAAAAAATCGAGTAAACTGCTCTTGAGTCTCCAAGGCAACCTCGCTGAGCGCCTCTCTGGACTCAGCCAAAACGTCTATACATAAAGGCCAGCTTTTAGGGACACCGTAGATTTCCCCCTGACGTGGAATCGTATAGGGATGTGGCGGGCAAAACGTGATAAATGGCAGTTCTAAACAATAAAGACTAAGGGTCGCACCATAGGATAAAATATCGACCAGCCACATGTCCACATCATACAAACTGTTAATTGCCCGAATTTTTTTCATTAAATCAATTGGATTATTTAGCATATCCTCTTTTCGATGCCTGGACTGTATCATGAGGGTTTCTGCTGCCCCAACTTTTGTCGCTTCAAAAAATTCAAAAAGTCTCAGCTTTTCCGACTCTGGCTGTTCCGTATCATTTGCCATGCCTGTGTTCTTATTGGCACTTAGGTTGATTTCATAAAAATTTATTTGCGCCGACACAACAGCCTCTTCAAACTCTCGACTGCAACCAATCGTCACCTTGTACCCTTGGCGTTTAAAACTTTTAGCCAAAGTCAACAGCGGCATAAAGTGAGAGTAAAACGGCGGACTCATAACGAAGATGTGTTTATTACACATAGCTGTTAGGCCTCCTCACTTAACTCCAGATATAATGCTAAGAAATGCTTCACAATTTCTTCCATCGAAAAATGATCCAAGACTGTACGCTGTCCATTTTTTTGGATTTTTTTAAAGTCCTCTAGACTTCTTTGCGAATGATAGACCACTTCTTCTATATCCTTAAGTAGCGTGGTCCCATTCGACGTATCTACCAAAAAACCATTGACCCCATTTACAATATAGGTTTTGACCCCACCCTTAATAGGCGCAAAAGTCAAAAAGCCCTCAGACAAAGCCTCTAAAATCGAAATTCCAAACTCTTCTTTCACGCTTGAGCACACATAGATATGGGGATAGGTATGAGCTCCGCCTTCCATAATTATGCGTTCAACCCGCCTGATAAACTCGTTGGGCAATGCTTCCACATGTGCAAATCTCCCTTTCAAATCCGAATTTGACGACATATATTCTTCGAAATACGCCTTAATTTTCAACTCCTCATCATGCCCATTTTCACGATTTCCACCAATAATGACCAGATTAAAATCGTGCCGCAACTGTGATTCCCCCCATGCCTTAATGAGGTGATGTTGACCCTTTTGCCAGCTCAAACGACCTACATTCAAGATAATTGGCTTTTCAGTATTCAACGGGTCAATACTGAAACCTGAAGCATGCTTCTCCAAATACTGCCATACATCAAAATGCCGCGTATCAATATCTATATTGATCCCTTCACCGATCATCCTAAAGCTAACTTGACCTTTTTTAAGATTCAGTTGTGGAAAATATAGTTCAAGCTCACGTCTAACCTCTTCGCCACCAATACCTACGATGCCATCTGCCATTGCAAGTAATTCATCACCTATACATATTTTGTTCAGCTTTACTATTGTCTCTTCTAATTTATAACACGCAATATTGCCGTTCTCATCCGCCATATTGCGGTGCGGATCCGGCGTCAATGTGAAAACAAGCTTTGCATGGATCTCCTTAGATAACAAAGCCATGGCTTTTGAGGCATTATCCAGATAGCGCACATGAAAAATATCGGGCTTAATTTGCCGCTGACTAAAAAATCGAGCGACAGCCCTTTTGATTAGCAACTCTTTCCTGACAAAATCATGTGGGTCTTCCACATTCAAATACACAGGGAGCCGGATTAGCCAGTGCCCATTATCGTATTGACTCATGAAGGGCTTCTGATCATGCCAATCATTATTGATCGTCAAAGTAATCACTTGCGAAATCTGCTGGTGCTTTGTAAGCTGATTGCCCAATGTTTTTAAAAGCGTGCCTAATCCACCACTTTGACCTTTTCCACTACACTCAGGATCGCCATAAAACATGGTCTGTACAACGACAATTCCCGATTCTTTGATAACCTTTTCCTCAGTAATAAACTTCAGATAAGCTAAATACAAATTTAAATTCTTTTCAGAAATAAGCTTATGCTGAATATTGCGACTCATGTTTGTCCTATCAGGATAACAAAAAGCCAAATAGTCGATAATTTGCATTTTTATGTTTTCAGGGAAAGCCTCACTCAAATAGTCATACAACAGATCAGAAAACGATTCGATCAAAAAATGCCTTACATACTCAATCAGAACAGATAAAACATCAAAATCATGATGATACAATAAAAATGCTGAATGTAAACTTTCTCCATTCAATAATGACATATCACATTCAATGCAAATATCTAAAAGATGCGTCATCCTTTTAGAATTTTTGTGTGGATCCGTCAACATTTCCAGAAGCACATCTTGAATTCTACCCGCCTTCAGTTGAGCCTTATGCTTCACCATCAATCCCACAATATAACTATCTAAATACAAATTATCACCAACTTCGGTGAGTAATTTAATAATCTTCCCTTCGCTGACAGGCTCATCCTTAAATAAACTCCGAATTTCAGCAATTTTACCCCTTAATAAAAATTGAGCAGCGTCATCCTGATCATTTAAATAACTTCGATGTGCTAAATAGCACTCCGCAAAGGACTCCGTACACTTACTCTCAAAAAATCTTTTCCTCAAAGTGATAAAAGCATCCAACAGTTATCCCCCCTCGTCTATCAACTAAACCTTGAAAAATCAATACGACCATCTCAACGTGTGATAGAGGTGCTAAAAGCGAGGCGCCAGTTTGAATGTCAAACTCACTGTCGAAAACCCGCTCAAACTTGCTGAAAATGCCAGTTCCCAGTCCTTTATAAAACCTTTAATAAAGTTCAGCATAAATTCACAGCCATAAGGTTGAAAGAATAATATTGATGTCACCAAAATCGATATTATAAGAAAGCATTTGCAATGCAAGCAATGGTCTCTGATTATGATAAGATAGTTGGGAATCAGAATGGTCGTATATCGGCGAGGCCCTGTTGCAAAAAACTTAATCTAGGATATCGATCGTGCTTTTAAGGTCCGCCGGGTAGAAACGATCGGTTATCATGATTTGCAGTGCTTAGCAGCAATTCTTCCAGTCATAATCGCAGTAGGGCCGCCGGCCGGACTATAGACCCACTTCCCGGCCGCATAAATATCAGGCAGTTCTGTTTTAACTGAGCCACCCATATTGAACATGCTGGTAACCACCGGGATTTGCTCTTCGAATGACCAGCCGACGATTGAACCCTCTGAACTGCCGACCCGCTCGTGAATGGAGTGCGGCGTCGTGGAAAAACTGAATAAAACTTGATCCTTCATCCCCGGATAGAGGCTCGCAGAAATCGTCGAGATGATCTGCTCTGTAAACCTTATTTTAAACTCGTCATACCAGCCCCTGGCACTGATCCGGCAAGTCAGCTCATAATCAAACAGGACACTGACGATCATTCCGGTCTTTCCGGTCGGCGCCGCGGCCGAGTCACGAAGCACGGGGATGGATATCTCAAATGTGTTGTACCGGCAGAATCTGTCGAGCCATGCAAAAAGCTCTTCCTTGTCGAGCGGCTCCCAACGCTGCAGCAAGGCTTGCAGCTCCTGGGTATGGATTGTCCCAAGGCCTTTGCGGTCGGGTGTGTAGAATAAGTGGCCGCTTGCCTTCTCCAGAAAGAAAGCCGGATGAATGTCAAGCGCAAGAAAAACCGAGTATACCGACTCGGCACCCTTGTGAGACAGGACAGCCCGTTTCTTTTTTGTGAACCTAGCCAAAGCCTGTTTCCCCATTTTTTCGTCGTTTGTAATGGCATAAAGAGTTTTCAGGTCTCCTGCCCAGATCATTTTCCTGTATTGGTACTCATTCCCATTCGAATCTGTCAGACGCTTGTCCTGTGCATCAACACGGGTTATTTTCGTTTGATAACGCACCTCACCGCCCCGTTCCCTGATAGCTTCAACCAGCTTATCAATCAATGCGCCCACCCCGCCTTTGGGATACAGGTAATCATTGTAAAGAGCAAAATAGCTCAGGGCAAAGAAGACAGGGGTTTTTCGAAAAAAATGCTGACCAATGATATCTTTCAGGGATTGATTGTCAGCCAACAGGCTCAGATGCTCTTCGAACGGCGTGTCCATTTTATTGATGCGGTACAGTGTTCTCATCAATTTCACCAGCCAGGCGACCAGCTCAGGTAACATGATCAGAATATTTTTATTTCTCTTCGCAAACAACGGGCTGTTTACACCATAGAGGACCTTCATATTTTTAATGACATCATGGATTGAATGGATTATTCGGTCAACCTCAATCTTGCTTTCAGGATACAAGTACTTTAATAAATCAGCATATTGATCCAGACTTTCTTCTCCGTCAATCGTGAGCATCCTGTCCTCTATCCCCAGTGTGATTGGATTAGGCAGCAATTCAACATCTAGGGCGAATTCTTTGATCAACGGCTTAACAAGACCCGCGTTAACCAATGCTCGTGCACCGGCTTCGAAGCGAAAACCGTCCCTGAAAAAAGTACTCATCAGCCCGCCACAGCTTTCGTTTTTTTCAAGAAGAAGAACCGCTTGACCCGAATGAGCCAAACTCAGTGCAGCTGTCAGCCCTGCAATACCTCCGCCAACTACAATAATATCTTTCTGCATCATAAAACAATACCCTCAGCTTTTAAGAATTCCTGGGTTTTTATCCAAAGGGCTTCTGCTGCCTCTAAATCGAGAGCTGGAGGCGTCAGTTCTTCTTCAGCCTTTAGATGAAAAAAGACATCCGTAGTTTTAGCCAGTTCAGGCGAAGTACCAAGATAGTACAGGACCCCGGCAGAAACATCCGGAGAGGCTGAGAGCTTATTGATGACGTTCTTTTTATACCATTGATACCATCTGCCATTGTCCTTGCCAGAATCTGTCCGGACCATCCCGGGATGCATTGCGTTAATTGTAACTTGATATGGGGCCAACTCACCAGAAAGAAGATGCATAGACAGCAGTTGTGCGAGTTTTCCGGCTCCATAAGCCTTGATTCCGGTATACCGTCGCTTTTCCCAATGCAGATCCTCAAGATCCAGACCCCAGGCTGCAAAGCGATAGGCCTCCGAGCTTACCAATAGAATTCTTCCAGCTCTATCTCGCCGGTACTTTGGAATAAGCATTTTATTTATAATTAGCGGGCAAAGATAATGGACCACCAAATTAACTTCGAGACCAGCAGGGTTTTCTGTGCGAGATTCCAAGTACACGCCAGCATTGTGAATTAATACGTCAATCGGTTTTTCCAGAGACAGCAAATGCTGCCCGACCCGCTGGATATCTGGCAAAAGCATCAAATCCGCAATGACATAATCGACCGGGACAGCGAATTCTTCGGCTATTTCTCTTCGAACTGCCTCTGATTTCTCTGGATTTCTGTTTATCATCAGAATATGAGCACCCATCGAAGCGTATTTACGGGCAGTATGGTATCCGATCCCCGACGTTGCACCGGTTATGACAATAGATTTATCCCGAAACGGATCCATATTTCTTTCTGGCTGCCGTTTCATATTCTTGATCATCGCATTTATGTTTGACCATTTGTATTTAGACCAGTATTTTCGAACTGCAGGGTTCATACAAAAACTCCTTTGTGTTCTTTTTTTTACTGTCATCAAGTTTACTGCTAAGTATCAACACAAGTGATGGATTGGTCTAGAATTATTATTGTAATGTAATGAAATCTATGATTCAATATATTCATGAAAATGCGAGTGAAAACAAAAACCATCATAACTGTATTTTTAGTCATCATGGCCGGAATGATAGGATTTGCGGTATTTTTTCAAGATGCCTTTATTGCTCTTTTGAAGCAACCGGCACTGCATAATCACGCTCGATTTTTACATATTGCAGCAACCTCCCTATTCTTTTCAAATGCAGTAGTTGGAATTTTATGGGAGCATCGGAGTCTTGTCTCGGGCAGTAAAGAAATTATTCTGCACACCTACAACACAGTAACGTTTCTGGACTCCCTGTTTTCAGCTCCCCTGATCATTCTTACGCTGCTCGGCGGCCTTTCACTTAGTTTTAATTTGGGTGATTTATGGCATATTGGCTGGCTATCCGTCAGCTTTCTTCTGTTTTTACTTTCTGGCATCATTTGGATTGCATCTGACATACCAACACAGTACAGGGTTAAACAACTCATATCCTGCCTTAGTCAGTATGATCAAACACTTCCTGATGAACTTGTCCGCCTCTTGAAACTGCGCTGGTGGATCAGCATGGCCGGTGTTTTGCCCCTATTGGCTGTCTTTGTTTTAATGGTATATAAGCCGGATATCCCAGCTGTGGCAGATTGGTTCCGCTAGCTTTTGCTGCCATTGTCTTTTGCCTGTGATGCCACCGATGCTGCTTTTGAAGCACTAGGTTTAACTCCTGAGAATATTGGGACTTTGGATCAGACTGCGCTTACCCAGATTCTACTTTATCATGTTGTAAGCGGTCGCCGAATTTAAATTGATACTAAACCTCCTGTTGCCTTCACTAGCGTACCAGGAGGTTTTTTATTGCTTCAACGGAATGTCCGGTAATAGAACAAAATGATTCGTTACTCTTTCTTTATGTCAAAAGTATTCAGTAATGAAGTAGCAATGCGTTTTTCGATTTAATTTATAAATCCTGAGTTAAAGTGATTAATCTAAATTTCGATAGTGGTTTTGTCGTTGACACCATCAAGAAGAAGCATTCTTTCAATTTTTATCTGAATAACCGAACAATGACCATCTCTGGCTAAAATTGTCAAGTTGCTATTCTTATCAACCAATTGGTCGATTAATGCTTGCTGTTTTTGCGAATCAGAAACAATTGTGGCCTTACCATAGACAGTCAATGCCATGATGGGCAATCCCACTTGTTTCACATCCGACCGGTTATCGATCAGCAGACTGACCTGCGGATTTGCTATGATATTATTATATTTCACGCTTCCGCTAAGAGTGAGCATAAAAATATTTATGCCAATATCATCATAAATATACTGCATTAGTGAGCTGTTTGGTAAATTATCGTTACAAGTAGCCAAGACACATAAATTGTTTTCTCTAAGCATTTTTCGTGCATTTATCATCATTTCTCTCTCCTTGCACCTGAATGTTATACGTCCGCAGAAACATGTTAAAGTAATCAAGGTGCCCTCGGAAACATATCAACATTCTATAGATGATGGAAACATGTCGACAAACTGCAATTTATCGCATACACCCATTCACAAATTTCATCGGTACATCCATACGCTCAGAAACCTGCCCGGGTGTCATTCCGCTGCTCAGTAAACGCCTGCAAACAACCTTAACATTTTCTCCGACTTCAATAATATGCTTATCCGGGTCATAAAAGCGGACAACTCTCTGCCCCGATGCTTCTCTTACTGCTGCTTCAATGCATTTCTTTATGTATTTTGGACAGGTTCTTTTATCCTTACAAATTTCCAGTAAATTCAGCGAGCGTCTTGACTTCACAGCCCTTGCCTGCGTAATAGCTGAGCATTTCGTCCATCTTTTTCAGATCATAGCTGGTGACACAGTCGGAAATGACATGTACGGAGTAACCGGCCTTGGTCATGTTGAAGCAGGTGGATTTTACGCAGGCGGTGGCATCCGCACCGGTAATATAAAACTCGTTTATGCCGTTTGCCTCGATAAATGCGGCAAATTCTTCACTTGTCAGAGCGTTGCCCTTGGTTTTCAGGAAGATGTTTTCCGATACGATCTTCATCTCGGGAACAAGCTCTGCGCCTTTTGTGTCCGGCTTGAAGGTGCGTGTACCTGCGGAAAGATTGTTGTGCTTGATGTACACAACATGCATTCCCTTGCTCACAGCCCAATCTATGGCGGTGTTGATGTTATCTATGATTTCCTTGTAGTGTTTCGTGATATCGTTCTGAATATCGATGATAACAAGTGCTTTCGTATCCATATCTCTTCTCTCCTTATGTTTATCAAATTAAAATGTCTCACAGGTAATATGATTCATGTTTTCCGTCATCCAGCAGCCTAGCATTTCCTTTGTATTTTTCATTACTGAGCATTACATCGATTGTCCGTTTACACCATTTTTCTTTTCCCGTAGGGGACTTGATTCCTAGTCGTTCTAACTCGGATACAATACCAAGTACAATATTTCCTTGGAGGTACATATTAAAATTGACTTTCCGATTTCTGCTTCTGCATTTTCAATAATCAGACTGCCATCACTTGCATTCACATACCCATAACACTTTCTGTATCTGCTGTATCCAATTGCTCCTGTTAAAAGATTACACGAACTCCTAGAAGTTTTAACTGATTCAATGTATCGAGTATTTCCACTGTATCTCGTCTGAATCTGCTAATGCTATTTGTAAGGATAATTTCTAAATTATGTGATTTACAGTTCTCAAGCATACGATTAAACTCTTTCCGTGAAGAGCTCGTCTTGCTTGAAGCAATATCCGTGTATACATCCACCAGCAGCCACTTCGGATTAGCCGACGTTAATATCGTCAGCGCGGATATCTGAGCAGTAAGACTTTTCAGCACCAATGTTCTTCCATCTTGATAATTTGGGTCTCATAACAATTGGATTCTCTTAATTACATATTAATAAAATGCTAACTTCTTCCTACGGCACACAGCAACAGATTTTACGTTATTTATCACCTAAATTAGATTTCATCATCTACCTTTACATGAGATACAAAGATAGGTCCGTTAAAGGAGTGCCTATATGTGATTTTTTCTGTTTGGAACAAGGTCAACTCATCCGTCAGACCGTTTATTGCGTTGTTTCTTATCCTTTCAATATCTTCTTCATTCGGGATCGTATCATTAGACAACCCACAATTGTAGAGTACAACTTCATATGTTTGTATACCGTTTTGTATATATGTGGAATACTCTTTCAAGATATAAATAGGTTTTTCCCTGATGCTCTGTGGCAGCGCTGTATACTTTTCACCATCGTAATCCCATGCTTTTCTCATGGAGAGATGGCTTATCCCGGTTATTTCAAAATGTGATGCGACAACTTCATCAACATAGGATTGACTCATAATTCCTTTGTCATCTCCCCAGTTGTCCAAGTTAATTGCAAAAGCCCAGAAAAGGTAATCGGGACTTTCAGTAGGCGCCTCTTTTTCGGCGAAAAACGGAACATAATCTAATCGATTTTCTCTGGAAAAATCAAAATAGTATTTTGCTAATCGCTCGTACTCTTTCGGCGCAGTGTTTTCAGTTTCTGAGATGAGCTCCACTTGAGTAGCAGCCATTTCACTTGATAATTTTTGGTTCTTTGCGTTAAGTTGAGTGATGGCAATTATACAGACAAGAAGAGCAGCACTTAAAACCAACGAAATCATGATGCTTTTTTTATTTGATTTGAGTTTCTCTCCTTTGCCATTTTGAGCTCCGTCTGCATTTTCCAACTCATCTATTAAAAGATAATCCGTCGAAACATTAAAAATCTCACTTAGTTGAATAATTTTTTTAATTTCAGGGCTCGTTTGACCTGCTTCCCATTTGGAAATAGCTTGTCTAGAAACATCTAGCTTTTCACCTAATTCTTCTTGTGATAAATTGCTAGCTTTCCTTAGTTCTTGTAATTTGAATGACAAATCCATGTAATCCCTCCTGCTATATATAATTTATCTATGAGTTAAATGTACCAAAATACCTTGGTTGCATCTACCAACCAAGCATGGAAAATTGTCAATCACAGGTTGCTTCTGCAATTATATTGCCAATATTACCAATCCCATAAAGCATTGTATTTGGTGTCTAACCATCATTTCGCTCTATCCCATTATGGTGTTTAGTCTATTATTCAACTTTTTTACCTCAACATCCAATCCGACCACACAACCCCGGCAAAAATAAAAAACATCTAATCTGAACACTCATGAACCTCTGACATCCAATCTGCTCTGTACACACCCGTTGACATCTAATCCGCTCTGTACGGGGTCTAACTGCCATCTTGGACACGTTCCCCCGAAGCAGAAAATCATCGCTTTTCTTCCACCAGATTTTCACTCTAAAACACCGAAAAGCCTATATTTTAAGGCTTTTCAGATGTCTATTTTTCAGTCCTTGTTATCAATACTACCACTCAACGTGAAGTTATTAGGCTATTTATATTCTCACTGCTTTGAACTGTATTTTTTGTTTTTTCGCTGGCTTGCTTCTTTGCCTTTTATCACATTGCTACGATGTTGTTTTTCAAACTGCACCGCTTGGAACGTTTCGGAGGCAATGGTGGGATATAGTGTATTCTTTTATTATCAGCCATAACCAAACCTCCGTAATTGCAGATTCATTGAAACTGGAATTTATCGAGTTTAATTTGTTTATACCTTTGTGCTCACAATCTTTTGAGCAAAGTCAGTTGCTTCTTTTAAATCCTTAGCGTTGGGATGACTCGCAGAGACAAATAGTATACTGCCCCTGCAAACAAATTCGTCAATTACTCTTATTCCTTTTTCTTCAAGTATGCTGCGAACTGCGATCTGCTTTTGTCTGCCTGAAGCGCAGCTTGTTACAAGTGCCGCGCTCTTGAGCAAGGGTGCTTCAAGCTTCTTTATGTACTCTAATAGCTCCGGCATACTAACACCGCCATAAATGCCGCCAACTAAAAAAAGCAAATCAATATCTTGCAACGCCGGTTTCTCAGTTATATTTTTAATTTTAACATTTAAAAACGAGCCGATTGCTTCAGCCAATTTTTTTGAGTGTTTGGTTTTGGTTGCATATATGACGGCGATTTTCTGCATTTTCAATACCGCCTGCATTCATAAATTTTAAAAATGTCCCATTATTGAATTCGCCCATACCATTTTAAATTCAAGTTTGCCTGTCCAAAACGTGTATTCATCTTTACATAAAGCACTATGGCTAATCAACATATAAGCACATTTTGGACATGTTAGTTAGCCTATCTGCAACTTTTTTACCCCAACATCCAAACTGCCCACACAACCTCGATTATTTCAAAAAACATCTAAATCGACCATTCGCAAACCACTGACATCTATCCTGCTCTGTCACCAATCACCGACATCAAATCGCTCTGTCACAAGGAAAATCGCTTGTTTCGACTTGTTCCAGCAAAGCAAAAAGTAGTTCTGCATACTTAACCCAATACAGCTTTCCGCCACATCGCTTCGCTCTTCTTCGTCATGCGGACTGCATCGACTCCTTCGGTCCTTTCAAGGTACACATACCGTCGCTTCGCTGCGGTATGCGGGTTGCGTCTCTAAGCTCAGCTTCGCCTCGCTAAGAGAACGCATACCTCAGCGGTTCGCTGTTTCCAATCAGCCGGCACCTTCGGTTTGGCTTCTTGGACTGCTATCGCATGGTCAGTTCTAATCTGCTCTCGTCGTCCCTTCGGTCCTAGACAGCAGAACAACTGACTCAATATGGCTCGAGAGGACAGCATTGATG
>DIWW01000005.1 GCA_002435905.1 Peptococcaceae bacterium UBA6096 | reverse complement strand
CTGGGAAGGTATGTCGTCGCCAGGATCTGCTCCTCGATAGCTCAATGGTAGAGCAACCGGCTGTTAACCGGTAGGTTGTAGGTTCGAGTCCTACTCGGGGAGCCATTCTTTTTTAAGCTGCGGGTGTAGCTCAATGGTAGAGCTCCAGCCTTCCAAGCTGGCTACGTGAGTTCGATTCTCATCACCCGCTCCATTTTGCGGGTAAGTGAAAGCGCTGTCGTTTACAGTGCTTTTTTTATTTTAAATAGGCAAGATGATCCATCCAATCCTCTTGATCTTTTCCCAAAATTAGAGATGTCATTTTTTTATGAAGATTCTTTGTAATAATCTGATATAATTGAATATAATCAATAAATAGCATATAGGCAGAAAGGAATGACGCTATGAGAGGTGCAGATGTTCTGGTAGAGATGCTGATTCAACATGGAATAAAATGTATATTTGGGGTTCCGGGCGACACGAGCATGGCATTTCATGACGCACTGAGGTTACGGGCATCGGAGATACGCCATGTATTGTGCAGAGATGAGAGGCATGCAGCCTATGCGGCGGATGCGTATGCAAGGGTCACCGGAACCATCGGTGTTGTGGAAGTCCCCAGCGGCGGCGGCGCGCTGTACGTGGTACCAGGCCTCAGTGAAGCCAATGTCTCCAATATACCCATGCTATGTATTTCATCAGAAATATCCATGAGCAGCGAAGAAACCAATGCACTGACCGATTGCAATCAAGAGCAGTTGTTCGCTGCGGTTACGAAATGGAATGCGAAGGTCAAGTCTGGCAAAACCCTGCCTCATTTAACCCGTAAAGCGCTGCGTTTAAGCTGCAGCGGTTTTTCCGGCGTCACTGCTTTAACGATGCCGGAGAATGTACTGCGTGAAGAATATGATGGCAAGTTGGAGGAAATCTATCCTGCCCAAGGCATCGGCGGATTCACGGCCTACCGAAACGAACCCAGTGCGTCGGATGCGGCTAAGTTATATGCCATGCTGAACGCTGCCTCGAAACCTTTGGTTCTGGCCGGCGGCGGTGTTCATTTGTCCGGTGCCTATGATGAACTGGCTGATTTTCTGGAGAGATTTCAGTTGCCGATGATCTCATCGGTGGATGGAAAAGGCAGCATCAGCGAGTATCGTGACCATGTTTTAGGAACTGTGGGAGCCAATGGAGGTTCTGATGAAGCCAACCAATTTGCCTATCAGGCGGATTTGGTGATCGTCTTGGGCTGCAAGATGGATAATGTCACGACCTTTGGCAAACGATTGATCCAACCCCATGCCAAAGTCGTCCAAGTGGATCTTTCTGAAGAAATCCTCGGCAATAATCTGAGAGTGGATTTACCGATTATGGCGGATATCAAAGCGCTTCTCAAAGCCGTCTGCCAACTGGCGGAGCCTTCCGTTGATTATAAGGCAAAACATATGGAATGGAATCAAAACGCGCAGGCAAAAATCCTGGAAAAACGCAACCGGATCCTGGCAGAGAACCAACGGGAAGCCTCCCGTGTCATTGTTGCCCGCTTGATCGGCACCTTAGAAAAGTATGCAGATGAAAAGACGATATTCACAGGCGACGCCGGCAATCCAACGCCTTATATCGCATCCTACATCCGCTGCATAGCGGCTGGAAAAAACACCATATTGCCCAGGGGCCATGGGGCTTTAGGTTATGCATTGCCAGCCGCTGTCGGTGCCCAGATTGGCCGCCCGGAGGGCCGGGTGGTTGCTTTGTTCGGTGACGGAAGCTTCGGGATGGCGATGGGCGAATTAGAAACAGCCAAGAGACTGCGCTTGCCCATCATCTTCATCAATCTACAGAATGATTGCTATGGCTGGATCAAGACCATCCAGAGGTTGTATTATAAGCAAAATTATTATGGCGTTGATTTTACAGAAATCGATGGTTTGAAAATCGCCGAGGGTTTTGGTATCAAAGGCTGCAATATCACTAAGAACGCGGAGATCGAAGAAGCGGTGCAGTGGGCTTGGAGCGAAAATCAAGGCCCGGTCTTTATCAATGTTGCCATTGAGTCGATCGAGGAATTCGTACCACCGGTCTGTCAGTGGGAGAAGGATATTTTACTGCCGGATTCCGACAGAAAGAAATTGGTTTACTAAACAGGGTGCATTGCGCCATGCTCCGAATCGGTCATGAGGGTTCTAAAAAAGCGAGGATGAATCAAAAATGATTCGTCCTCGCTTTTTCCGCAAAAGGAGGGACGGGGGCATGGTGCGGCTGCCGCATCATGCCCCCGTCCCTTTAATTAAAGCATCGGTCCGATGATGCTTACCATGGTCGTATAAACAATTAGACATACAATCCCATAGCGCCAGCTCAGTCCTACCCCGACGGACCAGGAGGGACGATCGGCCAGTCCGGCTAACGTCAGATTAAGTGCCGAAAAGGGCGAAAGCATATTGGAGAGAAGCCATGCGCAGATGATAGTCCATGCGAAGGTTGGAACGCTCAGCCCAATCGAAGCAGGGACAATGGCGGTGACCATGGCGGTACCGACCGCTACCGGATGGATACCCAATTGTCCGGGAATGATCAGAAGGAGCATTAAAGATGCAATCAAAAGGGGCGGATAATCGATTAGAAAGCCTGGGATCAGATGAGGGATCTTATCACTGACGCCGGACACATCCAAGGCTGTTGCCAAAAAGCCGGCGGCGGTGAAGAGCGTCGTTTCCGTTTGGCATTTATAAAGTGATTTATCATAGAAAACCGCAAGTCCTTTTTTGTACTCAGGGATTTTTTTCTGAAGGAGCGCAACAACCAAAGGGAAGGTGAAAGAAACCAAAGGAACGATAGCCAGCAGGTTCCAGCCGGTGGTGACATTGATAATCAAGGTGACCGAGACGATGAGAACCGCAAGGATCAGCATCATATATATTTTGTTCCAGTGTACCACGGTGTTCTGGTCCCTTTCCAGACGAGGATATCGCCCGGGCTCTTTCATCATTTTTAACTTGATGCTGAACAGATTGATTGCAAACGACACGACGGAGAAAATCATACCAATGGGAATAATTCGATACCAGGGAATGCCTAATTCAGTGACCACAAGTAAAACAGATGCCCAGGAGGTTCCCCAGAATCCGGAAGTTGAGTAGCTGCGGCCCAGAGAAGAAATGAAGATGTCTTCTGAATTATAAAGCTTGCTGGTTTCCAAAAACAGGTTATACATAATGGCGAAGGCCGCAAAACCGGTCAAGGCTCCAAAAATATGGGTGGGAATGGAGATCAGGAGATAGAAAGGGATCATGGTATGCATATAACATTTTGCCACATTATTGAGCTCAGATTGGTAATCTGCATAAGTGAAGGGCATATTCAGCATCGGAGCACAGACGAAAAGCGCGATCAGAAGGCCATTCTTGCCAAGGCCTTTGATCCAGACTGCCGGCCCGGCGCCGGCGTATACCATGAGGGCTGCTCCTAAAACGAACAGACCGATGCAGACCCGTTTGTTGACCTTTGGCATATTGATAAATGCTTGGGATAATACATAGAATAGAACGGCGATGCTAAGATAGTAAATGGGTTTATATTGAAAGAAGTAGTACAGAACATTAAGGAAAGCATAAGAAAAAACGGCGATACGTATTAAAAAGTTTTTATTCATCTTTCTGACCGGCCCCCTCTGCTTATGGAAAAAGCATCGATGCATAAAAAACGATTTTTTTCTATTGTAACATGGATTTTGTAGTCTATGGGCGTGAAAAAATATAAAAGGCAAAGATGATTAGAGATTTATGAATTATCAAAGATAACAACGATCCTATGTTGCGAAAGTGAGAAACATTTTTGATTGCAACTTTGATTGATTTATGCCTATAATAATACAACGAATAGCTAGGGGAGGAAAGAATCATGACTTTAAAGGTAGCAGTAATCGGAGCCGGCCGGATGGGCAGTATTGTCGGCAAACAACTTCCTAATGACGTGGAAAAGCTGATCATCGATACAGATGAGACAAAAGCCAAGGCACTGGCTGAGGAAATCGGCGGGGCTTATGCTTTGACATTGGATGCAGCCAAAGATGCTGATATCATCGATGTCGTTTTACCAACACCCGCTGTGAATCCGGTAATGGGTCAATTGGCTGATATTGCCAAAGATGGCGCGATCCTCATGAACATGGCCACTTCCGCATTTATTGATGAAGCCGTCCGCGCCAAAAATCCTAAAGTCCATATGATTGATACGAAGATTATCGGACATGCCATGTCAATGAGTCAGGGTTCACCTTGCTTTGTCGTTGCCAACACTGAGGATCAAGCAATATTCGATAAAATCCAGCATATTTTGCCGGGTTACAAGAAAGTTGTTATGGGCAATTCAGACGTTGTCAGCGAAATCAACGCCATCGGTTCCAGCGAAGGCATCCGCGCGGCCGTCAAGGTCCGTAAAATGCTGAAGAAATATGATATTCCCAAAGATTGGGAAGATATTGTCATTTACACAGTTTGCGCAGGAACCATGCGCTCCTATGTAGAAAACGACCTTGGCCATTTTGCCAGGGAATTGGCGGATAAGCTGGAAGCTGAAGAATAAGAGGTTTCTCACCGGTCCGTTAAAAGCTTGTAGGAAAACAGCTGCCGCGTTGTTCAATGCGGCAGTTGTTTTATTAAGAAAAATGGCAGGACCATTGCATCGGGACCGTATGCTCTGTCCCTTTGTGCGGACGCCGCAGGAGGGGGGACGGTGACTTTTTGCGGCAGCCGCAAAAAGTCACCGTCCCCCCTCCTGCTCTCGAATTTATGGTATAATTAAATAATCAGAATAAACGACTCAAGATGAGCTATAAATAGGAGAGAGATTATGAAGAAAGCCAAACCAGCCTCCGGCTTCCATGGAAAAGACAAAAAGCCGGCCAAACCGGGCATGCGCAGAGCACCGGGTAAACCTGCCGAAGGCAAGGCGCCGCGGGCGGAGCGGCCCACGTTGCCGGATGCAGCGATGACGGGAACGTACCAAACGGAAGGGGCTTTTGGATACGTGACCCCCGATGACCGGCGCGAGATCGATCGGGTGATGATTTTGCAAGGCAGCGAATCCGGTGCAAAAAACGGAGACAAGGTCATCATCGAAATGACGCCAACCGGCAGCTATCGTAATCTTAAACGGACCAGCGGTGTCGAGTATATCGGGAAAGTGCTGGAGGTCCTTGGTGCTGGCTCGGACCCCAAAACACGGGTCATGGCGGTGATCCGCAGGCTTGGACTAAGGTACAAGTATAATGACGCCCAACTGCAGGCGGCTGATCAGCTGAACCAGCGGGTGACCGAAGCGCTCGCTGCTGGACGGCCTGACCTTCGTGAAAGGCTCCTGGTCACCATTGATGGCGAGGATACCCGGGACATCGACGATGCCGTCAGTTTGGAAAAACTCAGCGACGGCCAGTGGCGATTGGGGGTTCACATTGCCGATGTTGCCCATTATGTCAAGGAAGATTCGATCCTGGATCGCGAAGCCTTTGCCCGCGGCAACAGTGTTTATTTCCCGGACAGTGTGCTGCCAATGCTGCCCGCGGCCCTCTCCAACGGAATATGCAGTCTCAACGCCGGCGTGGACCGTCTGGCGATGAGCTGTATCATGACTGTCAACAGCCGGGGCAGAGTGGTGAGCTATACCATTGAGCCGACCTTGGTCCGGATCCGCGAAAAGCTGAATTATGCCCAAGTCCAGGGCTATTTGAATCGTCAAGGATGGAGCACCCGTGCCGCTTTGACAGGTCATGGCAGTGAGATCCTCCGCAATCAGCCGGAGCACATTTACTTCAAGGATCGCAGCATTGAACCCATGCTTTTGGACATGGCTCAATTATGCCTGGTTCTAAGGAAGGCGCGGCTGAAAAGAGGTTCCATCGATTTTGATTTTCCTGAAAGCAAGATCAAATTGGATGATGAGGGCAACGTGATTGAGGTTGGCCGAAAAGACCGGATGCTTTCAGAGATGATCATTGAAGAATTCATGATTTTAGCCAATGAAACGGTGGCAACCCATTATTTCAAAAAAGGCGTGCCCTTTCTCTACCGGGTCCATGAAACCCCACCCTTGGACGGGCTGAGGACCCTGAATACGTCCCTGGCAGCCTTTGGCTTGCACCTCAGAACCGGTACGCTTCTGAAGGAACGGCAGCACGGATCCCATTCAGACAAGGAGCGGGGGAGGTCCAAAGCCCCGGCAGCCCTGAGGGGCAAGAAGGCCTCGACGGTGGTTGCCCAGGATGAGGATGGGGAGACCATCATCAAATATGCCAGCACCATCGATCCTCATGCATATCAGGAATTATTGGAAGCGGTCAAGGATAAACCGGAACAGCAGGCGGTATCGACCCTGCTGCTGCGCTCCCTGGCCCACGCGCGTTACAGCCCATTGGTTCTCGGCCATTTTGGCCTTGCTTCGCCGTATTACAGCCATTTCACCTCACCGATCCGGCGTTACCCTGACCTGGCGATCCACCGGATCATTAAAAAGCTGGGCATGGAAGGCAAACTGAGTGATGAGGAAAAATTCCAGCTGCAGGCCCGGCTGGAACGCTATGCAGAACAAACCTCCCTCTGTGAGCGTGTGGCGGAGGATGCGGAGCGGAAAGTGGATAACCTGAAAAAAGCCGAATATATGTCCCATTACATCGGGGAGGAATATGACGGCGTGATCAGCGGTGTGACTTCCTACGGTTTATACATTGCCTTGCCTAATACCGTGGAGGGCATGGCGCATATCTCGACCCTGCAGGATTACTATGAATTTGACGAGGCTCGGCTGAGGCTGTCGGCCATGCGTACCCGTAAAAGTTACACGCTGGGGCAGAAGGTAAAGGTCCGGGTGACCAATGTGGATCTGGATGCCGGTTATGTGGATTTCCAGTTGATCGAGGCTCAGGAAACCAAGGTCGCCGGCAATGGAAAAGCAAGTCCTAAAGGGAAGTACGCCAGCGGCGAGCGGCATGCGGGAAAAGCCAAGGCCTCCAAAAAACCAGTTGGCAGAAAGACCCGATGATCCTATGATCTATTCAGACATTCGGCCGGCCCGATTTTTGGAACGGCCCAACCGCTTTATAGCCCATTGCAGGATGGATGGTGAGCTTATTACGGCCCATGTTAAAAATACCGGACGCTGTAAAGAACTGCTGGTTCCGGGGGCCCAGGTTTACCTGGCGTTTTCCCAAAATGAAAATCGGCGGACACCTTGCGATCTGGTGGCCGTCCAAAAAGGAAATCGTTTGATCAACCTAGACTCCCAGGCGCCAAACCAGGTTTTCGAAGAAGCCCTCCGGTCAGGACGGATCCTGTTGCCGGGTCAGGAGGGACCTTTCAGTTTGGTCAGCAGGGAAAAGGTTTACCGTGGATCGCGATTTGACTTTCTTGTAGAAGCTCAGGACAAAGAAAAAAAGCCTTTCCAGGCTTTTATCGAGGTCAAAGGAGTCACCTTGGAGGACGAAGGTGTGGTGCTATTCCCGGATGCGCCCACCGAACGGGGAATCAAGCATCTTCGGGAGCTGATGCAGGCCAAGGAAGAAGGCTACGGCGCTTTTGTGGCTTTTGTGGTTCAGATGAACGATGTCCGGTATTTTATGCCCAATGCCAAGCGGCATGAGGCCTTTGCCCAAGCATTGCAGGCGGCGGAGGCGGCCGGGGTCGGGGTGTTGGCCTACGACTGCAGGGTCACACCGGGCAGTATGGATATTGAAAAACCGGTGGCCGTCAAGCTGACGGTTTGTTGAAAGCATGACTGATTTTTGTCGATGCCAATTAGAGCATCGGCCCTACAAAGCTGATGATCAGACTGAATATGACGATGCATAATAAGCCGAATTTGCCGTTGATCCCCAGGGAAATGGACCAGGAGGTTTTTCCGGTCAAACCGCTGGTGATCAGGGATGTGGCGGAGAACGGCGACAGAAGGATGGTCAGCAGCCAGCCGGTGATCACCGCCAAAGCGAAGGTCATGGTGTCTAAGCCAATGGAGGCGGGGATGATGGCGGAGACCAGAGCCGTTCCGGTGACCACGGGATGAACGCCCACCAGGGAAGGAATGATCAGGATGGACATGATGACGGCAATGAGCAGGGCCGGATACCTGGAAAGCCAATCCGGAATCAGGCTGGGCAGCATTTGGCCAACCCCGGAGAGTTCCAAGGCCTTGCCCAGGAAGCCGGCGGCGGTGAATAAGGCCACTTCACTTTGGACCTTAAACAAGGATTGCTTATAATATTTGACCATACCGTCCTTATAGGCGGGGATATGCTTCTGAAACACGGCGCAAAGGATCGGGAAGATGATGGAAACTAAGGGAATAATGACCATCAGATCCCAGGGCGTCACGATGCTGGCGATGATGATCATGGCGATCAGGAGTCCTGCCAACAGAAGCATGGTGTATATTTTCTTCCAATGGACCCGGGTGCCTTCCTCAGCCTTCAGCCGAGGATACCGTCCGGGTTCTTTTTTGATCTTATAAGCGATGGTCGCCATATCGAGGGTGAGATAGAGCAAGGTTCCCGCAAGCCCGATGGGGATCAGGCGAAGCCATTCAATATTCATTTGGGAAGTGACCACCAGGATCGAAGCCCAGGCCGGGGACCAAAAACCGGACGAGCAATAACTGCGGATCAAGGTTGCCAAAAAAGTGTCTTCAGCCTTGTACAGACGGGCGTTGGGAAGCATGAGCTCATAAATGATCACCGCAGCGCCAACGCTGATCAAAACGCCAAGGATATGGGTGCTGACGAAGACCAGCAGACAAAATGAAAGCAGATTCTGCATACGGGTTTGGGCAACGACTTTGAGTTCACTTTGATAATCCTCATAAAAAAAAGGCATGGACATCATCGGAACGCATATAAATAAAGTCACCAGGTTTGCATTCTTCATAAGGGCTTTGATCCATAAAAGCGGCTCGGCCCCAGACCATAACAGCAAGCCTGCCCCGACAATAAACAATCCGGAAACCACCCGGCGATTGACCTTGGGTAGACGAAAGATGGACTGTGAAATGATATAGAGCAGCAAAGCGCTCCCGATGTAATGCAGGGCTGGGAGCTGCATAAAATAATTGCAGAGGTAGAGGACGGCAAATGAGATGATCGCAATTCGTAAGACCTGGCTGCTGAAACTTGTATTGGAAATATTCATGATTACTCTCCCCTTAGCAGTTGCCGTGTTGGTTGAGAACGAGGAAGGCAACCGCCCTTGTTATGAAAATATTATAGCATAGGGCCCGATATAAAGACAATTTGCGGGTTGTTTTTATTATGAAACAATAATATATGATAGAATCTAATAATATTAACATATGTTATGAAAAGCGAAGCGGATAAAACTTAGAGCTTTCAAACAAGGCAAATATACATGATTTTGATAATTATCTGAATAAACTAAATAGATCGATCTATGATATGGCATATATTCGAAAGGTATGATATAATTCCGTAAAATAGGCTGACCGTGAAATTTAGATAAGAAGGAAATGTGCTGTGAAAGAAATTGCCAGCGATGCCATGGCCTTTGCCAGCGAGTTTAATAAAAATTATTTTGAGGCGAGGGAAATCCCTTCGCTTCTAAATAAGCTGGATCCTGAAATCATCTGGATCGATGCGGGACAAGCAGGGGTCTGCAGCGGGCTTGCGGCGGTCCGGCGCAACCTGGAATTGAAAGAACCTGAATTCAATGCCCATTTTCTGATTTTGGAACAACGTCAGGAGGCCTCCGTGGTTTCAGAAGGGATGGCCTTGGTCTCCGGCGAGCTGGAGATGCGGCGGGTCACACCCATCCCGAATCACACCGTCATTCGGGTGCATTATACCTATGGGATCCGTCGGACACGGGCAGACCTTCGCCTGACCCATATGCACATATCCCTTCCCAATGAACAGCTGGTCGTGCTTGAACAGGAGACCCAAAAAAACCTGGAGAATGAAGCCCGCTTCCGTTTTGCCCTGGAGGCGTCCAATGATATGGTTTTTGAGTGGGATCTGAACAGCAACAAGATTTCGGCGGATCGAGAAAGATTCCATACACTGTTTCAAATAATACAAGAAGATGGCCAGGCAGAGGACCCTTTGCCTGAAATCATGAAGATGATCCATCCTGAAGATATTACCTCCGTCCAAAACCTTTTTCGGCCGGATGCCCTTAAAAGGGCAGAGTACGGCCAAGCCCAAACCATGACTTTGGATTTTCGCATTAAGGGCGGCCGCAGCCATTACCTATGGGTCAGAGGAACGCTGATACCGATCCAAGACCGGGCCGGCTTGGTTTCCAGAGCCATTGGCATTATCAAGAATGTGGACAAAAATAAGCGCCTGGCTTTGGAAATGCAGCGCAAATCCCAGCAAGACGCGATGACAGGGATCTATAACCGAGGGTATACGGAGTTTGCCGTCAATCAATATTTTTTTGAGGCAGGCAAATCAGCCAATGCAGCCCTGATGATGATTGACGTGGATGACTTCAAGCAAGTCAATGACACGTACGGTCATCTTTACGGCGACAATGTTCTCCGGGAAATTACCAAAAAGATGACGGATCTTTTCAAGAGCCCAAACATCCTCGGAAGGATCGGCGGCGATGAATTTGTGGTGTTTGTTGTGAATCCCCTGTCGATGGAGTGGATCGAGGACAAGGCATGGATTTTGATCGAAAAATTCGCGGAGGCCTTTGCGGGCCAGCATCCTAAGATCAAGACCTCCTGCAGTGTAGGCATAGCCTTTGCGCCGCTGCATGGCAGCGATTTCCAGTCGCTTATGGAAAAAGCGGACACCGCCATGTATCAGGCAAAGCACCATGGAAAAAACTGCTATTGTATATGGGAGGCGTCAAAGCAAGCCTGATCGGTCATTGGATCAGGGTGCCAGTTTTACCGGCAATGCCGTCCCGGGCTTTTTCCAACAAAGTGATCAAGGCGGACCGATTTTCCTTGGAGGCGGCAAATTCCAGGGCAGCCTGGACCTTCGGCGCCATAGAACCTGGAGCGAAATGACCTTCCGCCAGATAAGCCCGTGCCTGGTCCACGGTGATTTTTGACAGCCAGGTCTGGTCAGGTTTGCCGAAATTCAGGGCGATCTTCTCCACGGCGGTCAATAGGATCAGGTAATCAGCATCCACAAGCTGTGCCAGCAGTGCGCTGGCATAATCCTTGTCGATCACCGCACCGACGCCTTTGAGGTGATGGCCTTGGCGAATGACCGGAATACCGCCGCCGCCAGCTGCGATGACCACCTGACCGTCCGCCAGCAAAGTACGCACCGTTTCAATTTCAATGATATCGATGGGACGGGGAGAAGCCACAACACGGCGATAACCCCGTCCCGCGTCTTCCATCACGGAATCGCCTTTATCGATCAGAGACTGGGCTTCTGCCTGGGACACAAAGCGTCCAATGGGTTTGGTAGGTTTTTTGAAGGCCGGATCTTCGGGATCCACACAAACCTGGGTGATCAGGGTCGATACCGGCTTGCGGATGCCACGGTTCAGCAATTCCTCTCTCAGGGCATTTTGCAGATCGTAACCGATATAGCCTTGACTCATGGCAACGCATACCGACAAGGGTGCCATGACGTATTGCTGGGGCGCTGTTTGATTCAAGGCGCTCATAGCCAGATGGATCATGCCCACCTGAGGGCCGTTGCCATGGCACACCACCACCTGATAACCATCTTCGATGAGGTCCACGATGGCTTTCGCCGTACACCTGACAGCGGCCATCTGTTCCGGCAGATTATTGCCTAAAGCATTGCCTCCTAATGCGACAACGACTTTTTTCGTCATAAGAGCCTCCCTTTTTCATGGGCGCAAACGGTCTTAGCGTGTGCGGGGAACCGCCGCGGCGGCCAGGGCAGCCAGGGTGGTTTGGGGATCTTTGACCTTGCTCAGGAAGATCATGGCAGCGATGATGTAGGGCTTGAAGCTGGCTTGCTTATACAAAGAGGTCCTAAAGCCTTCGAAGACCGACGCAGCCACTTCACCCTGGGCACAGCTGACGCCGCTGATGTCGGCAGGCAGGCAATGGAGATAGAGGGCTTTGCCTTCTTTGGTCCGTGCCATCATGGCTTCGGTGCATTCCCAATCTTGATGCCGGGCATTCTGGGCCAGCAGTTCTTTTTCCAGGCGCTGGATGCCCTCAAAATCGCTGCGGCCGTAAAGCTCAGTCCTTTGCTCCATGGCGGAATAGGGGGCCCAGCTTTTGGGATAGACAATATCCGCATCTTGAAAAGCCTCTGCCATGCTGTGGGTTTTCCGGAAAGCACCGCCGGATGCCGCAGCATTTTTTTGAGCGATGGCTTCCACCGACGCCATGATCTCATAGCCTTCCGGATGGGCCAAGGTCACGTCCATACCCAGACGGGTCATCAAGCCGACCACGCCTTGGGGGACAGAGAGCGGCTTCCCGTAGGACGGAGAGTAGGCCCAGGTCATTGCCAGTTTTTTGCCTTTGAGCTTCTCGATGCCGCCAAAATGGTGGATGATATGAAGGGCATCCGCCATGACCTGGGTCGGATGGTCGATATCGCACTGCAGATTCACCAAAGTTGGCCGCTGGCCGAGCACGCCGGTATCCTTTCCATCCTGGACCGCCGCAGCCACTTCCCGCATATAGGCGTTGCCTCTGCCGATGTACATATCGTCCCGGATGCCGATTACATCGGCCATAAAGGAGATCATGTTGGCGGTTTCACGGACCGTTTCTCCATGAGCGATCTGGGATTTGCCTTCATCCAGGTCCTGTACCGCCAAACCAAGAAGGTTGCAGGCGGAGGCATAGCTGAAACGGGTCCGTGTGGATTGGTCCCGGAAAAGAGAAATGCCCAGACCGCTGTCAAAAATTTTAGCGGAGATGTTCTTTTCCCGCATCAGACGCAGCGCATCGGCAACTGTAAATACAGAATCCAGTTCGTCCATGGATTTTTCCCAAGTCAACAGGAAGTCGTTGTTATACATGGCTTCAAAACGAAGATGGTTTAGCTTTTCGATCATGGGGAACAGCTGATCCATGGTCATTCGCTCCTTTATGGATTATTTCGTGTAGATCGACGGCAATGCGGCATAGACCGCGGCGCAGCGCACCAAGTCTTCTTTCCAGGTTTTTTCATTGGGCGCGTGGGCTTGTTCTTCTTTGCCCGGCCCAAAACCGATACAGGGGATGCCAAAACGGCCCATGATGGAAACCCCGTTGGTGGAAAAGGTCCATTTATCGACCTTCGGGGTGCCGAACATACCGGAAAAGGCGGCCACCATGGCTTGGGTGGCTGGATGGTCCTCCGGAATGACCCAGGTGGGGAAAAAGCATTCCGTGGGATAAACCAAACCGGTCCAGCTGGGGCGTTCATAAGTATAGAGGGTCACCGCGGCGTTGTGCTTCTGCACGGAAGGCAGGGCTTTGATTTCCTCCAAAGCCATTGGCCAGGTTTCACCGGCGGTGAGCCGGCGGTCGATGGAGATGGCGGCCATGTCGGCCACGGCACAGCGGGATGGGGAATTATAAAAGGTTTGGGAAACCGCCAGAGTGCCTTTGCCAAGGAATGGATCAAAATGGAGGCGGTCGTTCAGGGACTGGACCTCTTTAATGATATCCGCCATTTTATAGATGGCGTTGTCACCCCGTTCTGGCGCTGATCCGTGGCAGGAAACGCCTTTGACTTCGACTCGTATCTCCATGCGGCCTCGCTGGCCCCGGTAGATATTTCCGTTGGTGGGTTCGGTGATGACCACGAATTCCGGACGGATCTTGCTTTCCTGGATGATGTACTGCCAGCACAGGCCGTCGCAGTCTTCTTCCTGAACGGTGCCGGTGACCAGGACCGAATAGCGATCGTTAAGCAGCCCCAGGTCCTTCATGATCTTTGCGCCGTAAATGGCAGAAACAATGCCGCCCAACTGGTCCGAGGTGCCGCGGCCGCCAATTTCTTCGTCGGTTTCGTAACCGGCATAGGGATCGAAGGTCCAGTTGCTCATTTCGCCCAGTCCCACGGTGTCGATATGGCCGTCAAAAGCGATCAGTTTAGGCCCGTTGCCCATCGTGCCCAGAATATTACCCATGCCGTCGATCTCGATTTTCTCAAAGCCCACAGCCTTCATTTCGGCTTCGATCCGCCGGATATGGCCTTCTTCCTGGGCGCTTTCGCCGGGGATTGCCACCAGGTCCCGCAAAAACCGGGTCATTTGAGGTTCATAGGCGGCCGCTGCCGCTTGGATGGACTGGAAGTTCATAGGACTGCCTCCTTATTAATTTGCTGACTCAGGACCTATTGGAGATAACTATATAACGTGAATTTGGAGATGCCGAAATGCTTGGCAATCTTATCGCTGGATTTTGTGATCAGGAAGGCGCCGGTTTGGTTCAAAAACTGGATGGCCCGGATCTTATCTTCCTTGGTCATGAGGGGCACCGGCTTACCCACCAGGGCAACCGACTGGCTGATCAATTCATCCAGCAGATCCTGGACGTTTTGGGGGATGGTAGCCGGTTCCCTGGCCTCGATGGGTTGGCCTGTCAAGGTTTTGAGGGCGGTCTCGGCCATCAGCAGCTGAGTGATGTCATAATTGATGGAGAAAATACCGGTGATCCGGTTGGCTTCATCCCGTATATAGATCGTGCTGGACCTTAAGATGCGGCCGTCATGGGTCTTGGAAAGATAGCCCAGCCGGTCTTCAAGCTTGGCGGGATCTTCCTGCAGCGCTTCAAGCACGATCCGGGAGGGGCCGCCGCCCAGCTGACGATGGGAAACATGGCCGTTTTCGATGGCGATGATGGTGCTGGCCTTGTCCGGAACCGTCAGATCGTGGATCAGGACCTCGCATTGGCTGCCAAATTGCATAGCAATCCCTTTTGCCATGCGTTTCAATAGATCCAGGGTCAATGAATTTTCCATAGGGGGCCCTCTTTCCAAAACAGCCGAGGGAATCGGCAGATTATGGCTTAAATATAGCATACAGCATCAAAAATACAAGAAGGATTCTTATAAAAAGTTAGGATGCCTAAAAGATTTTTAGATGGGTTGTATTTTAAGCAGGAGATTGGTATCCTGAGGACGAAGAGAACTTTTTGAAAAATGCAAAAAATATAAACTGTGTTGGCATAGGATTAGAATGAGCAAAGGGGGTTGCATCATGAAGCGTTTGGTAAGCAATGGCACCCTGATCACCCGGGACCTGAAAAACCCTCTGATCCATGACGGATGCGTCTGCATGGAAGACCAACAGATCATTGAAGTCGGGACAAGGAAGGCTCTGCAGGCAAAATACCCTGATGCGGATTGGATCGACGCCAAAGGCGGCCTGATCATGCCGGGATTCATCAATACCCATCACCATATCTACAGTGCCTTTGCCCGTGGATTAGCCATCAAAAACCATCATCCGAAAAATTTCAGCGATATATTGGAAGGCATGTGGTGGCGCTTGGATCGTCTGCTGACCTTGGCTGATTGCCGTTACAGCGCCTATGCCACCTATTTAAGCTGCATCCGCAACGGGGTCACCACGGTGTTTGACCATCATGCAAGCTACGGCGCCATCGAAGGCAGCTTGTTCGAGATCGGGCAAGTGGCCCGTAAGCTGGGGATCAGGACCTGTTTGTGCTATGAGGTGTCGGACCGGGACGGCCAGGATAAAATGCGGCAGGCCGTCAAGGAAAATGAGGCGTTCATCAAAGCTGCGGCGGCGGACCCCAGCGGAATGCAGCGGGGGATGATGGGGCTTCACGCATCTTTTACCCTATCGGATGCCACGCTGGAATACTGCGCCGCCCACAAACCGGAAGGTGCAGGTTATCATGTCCATGTGGCGGAAGGACTGGAGGATGTCTACGATTCCCTGAAAAAGTATAATAAACGGATCGTCAACCGGCTCTTTGACCGGAATATCCTGGGGCCCAAAACCCTGGCGATCCATTGCATCCATATCGACCAGCAGGAGATGGACCTATTAAAGCATACAGAGACCATGGTGGTGCACAATCCGGAATCCAATATGGGCAATGCGGTGGGCTGCGAACCCATGCCGGCCATCATGGCCAAAGGCATTTTGCTGGGCCTGGGCACCGACGGCTATACCAGCGATATGCTGGAATCCTATAAAGTAGCCAATCTGATCCATAAACACCATTTGGGGGATCCTAATGCCGCCTGGGCGGAAGTGCCCAAAATGCTCTTTGAGAATAACGCGGAAATCGCCAGCCGTTATTTTGAAAAACCGGTGGGCAAGCTGAAGGCCGGCTATTGCGCGGATGTCATTGTCTGTGCTTATGATCCGCTGACGCCGATGGATGCCGGCAATGTGAACGCCCACATCCTGTTTGGAATCAGCGGTTTGAGTGTGACCGATACCATCATTGACGGCAAGCTCTGCATGCAGGACCGCCAGATCATCGGCGTGGATGAGGCGAAGATCATGGTCCAGAGCCGGGCCCAGTCAGAAGCCCTTTGGCAGCGCATCAACGGATAGATTATCGAATCCGGTTCGAACCGAGGATTGGGGGAGGTTTGTTATCATGAACGATCGAATGGTTCCATTGTCATTCAGCCAACTGATGAATTGGATCCTTGAAGAAAAAGCGGATGGAGGCACGGTGTTCGGCGTCCATCGCCCGTACCGGCCTAAGACGGCCCAAGCCCTGCCGCTGTTTCATGGGAATTTGGAGACGCCGATCGGACCGGCGGCGGGACCCCACACCCAGCTTGCCCAGAATATTGTGGCGGCTTATTATGCCGGCGGCCGGTTTTTTGAGCTGAAAACCGTGCAGACCCTGGATGGTGAAGACCTGCCGGTGTCCAAACCTTGTATTTTTGCTCCCGACGAAGCCTACAACGTGGAATGGTCCACAGAACTGCGAGTCTCCGAGGCTTTCAAAGAATATGTACAGGCCTGGTTTGCCCTGAAGCTGCTGGCCCGTGAATTTGAGCTTGGAAATCCCAATGGCTTTCTTTTCAATATGAGCGTGGGCTATGATTATGACGGGATACGCTCACCCAAGATCGATGCGTTTATTGAGGGCTTAAAGGATGCTTCCAGCACCGAAGCCTGGCGGGAATGCCGGGAATTTGCCCTGGCCAACCTGCATCGGTTCAAGCGGGTGGATGCGGCTTATGTGGAACGTATTTCTCCGAAAATCAGCAATTCGATTACCCTCTCCACGCTCCATGGCTGTCCGCCAGAGGAGATCGAGCGGATCGCAGCCTATCTGATCCATGAAAAAGGCTTGAACACCTTTGTCAAATGCAATCCCACGCTCCTGGGCTTTGATTTTGCCCGCAGAACCCTGGATCGTCTGGGCTTTGATTATGTGCAATTCGATGATCATCATTTCCTGGATGATCTGCAATACGCGGATGCCCTGCCCATGTTCCGCCGGCTTCAGGCGCTAGCAGCCCGCAGCGGCCTGGACTTTGGATTGAAGCTGAGCAATACCCTGCCGGTGGACATAACAAAGCAGGAGCTGCCCGGCAAGGAAATGTATATGTCCGGCCGGGCATTGTATCCACTGACCCTTGCTTTAGCCCGGCAGCTGACAGCGGACTTTGCGGGACAGCTGCGGATCTCCTTCTCCGGCGGCGCGGATGCGCTGAATGCTGAGAAGCTGTTTTATGCGGGAATCTGGCCCATCACCATGGCCACCAACCTTCTCAAGCCCGGGGGATACCAGCGTCTGCGGCAGATCGCTGAAGGCTTGGCAGCCAATCCCTATCCTGAATTTTACGGGATCGATGGGGAGGCCCTTGAGGCGCTGGAGCGGCAGGTGTTGAAGGACAAGCATTATTTAAAAGCAATCAAGCCTATGCCCCGGTGGCAGACAGATCAAAAAGTGCCTTTGCTGGATTGCTATACGGCGCCTTGCGAATCAGGCTGCCCCATCCATCAGGATATTCCGGCCTATATCGGACTGGTGGGGGAAGGCCGTTTTCTGGAAGCTTTGCAAGTGATCACCCGTCAGAATCCACTGCCTTTTATCACAGGAACCTTATGCGGTTACCGATGCAGGGAAAAATGCACTCGCAATTTTTATGAAGAGCCGGTCAAGATCCGTCAGGCAAAATTGCTGGCAGCGACCCAGGCCATGGATGAGTTGCTGCAGAGCTTGGACGCTGCAAAGGTCGGAACCCAGGCCCAACGGGGCAAGGCGGCGGTGGTGGGCGGCGGGCCGGCGGGTTTGGCCGCGGCCTACTTCCTGCGCCGTGATGGTTTTGAGGTGACGATTTTTGAAAAAGCCCATAGGCTGGGGGGCATGGTTAGCCAGGTCATACCGGACTTCCGCATCATGCCGGAGGCTGTCGAACAAGATGTTCGGCTGATCCGCGCCATGGGTGTGCAATTTGAACTGGGTAAAGAGATCACATCCCTGGAGGAACTTCGCCAAAAAGGCTTCCAATATTTTGTGTTGGCGGTGGGTGCCGGTGTTCCAAGTCAGCTTCCATTGGAAAAAGGATCCTATATCCCGGCAACAGAATTCCTTCGTCAATTCAAGCAAGATCCTTTCAGTCTGGATTTAGGCAAAAACGTGGTGGTGGTGGGCGGCGGCAATACGGCCATGGATGCGGCCCGCGCCGCCAAGCAGGTGCTGGGTGTGGAGCGGGTGGCTGTGGTCTATCGGCGTACCCGCCGCTATATGCCGGCTGAGAAAGAAGAATTGCATATGGCCCTGGATGAGGGTGTCGAATTTCTTGAACTGCTGTCACCCATTGCCTTGGAAGACGGGATCCTGGAATGCCGCGAAATGGTTTTAGGTACGGCGGATGCGGATGGACGCCTTTGCCCGGTGGCGACGAAGGTGATGGTCCAGGTGCCGGCGGACACCGTGGTCAGTGCTTTAGGTGAAAAAGCGGATACCGGGTTCTATGGCCGTCTGGGGATCGCTTTGAACGAAAAAGGATACCCGGTGGTGACAACCGGCGGCCGGACCAATCTGCCGCAGGTGTATGTGATCGGCGATGGTCTTCGCGGGCCGGCTTCTGTGGTGGATGCCATTGCGGATGCGGCAGCGGCGGTCAAAGAGATTTCAACCGCGGCAAGGGATGCCTCCGGGATCAAGACAGAGGAGAAACCCAGGCTCACCGCCGGCCCGGCGAAAATCCCCGCCCAATATCGTCATCCGGAAGAAGTTATTCGCGGCAAAAAGGGAAGGCTGGCCTTGAGCAGTGATACGATATTGGAAAGCGAACGCTGTCTGGAATGCGGAGCGGTCTGCGAAAACTGTGCGGATGTCTGCCCCAATCGGGCCAATGTTTCCATAGAGATCCCGGACCGCCCCATGCGGCAGATCCTCCATATGGACCGTTTGTGCAACAGCTGCGGCAATTGTGCGGTGTTCTGTCCTTATGACAGTGCGCCCTACAAAGAAAAGCTGACGCTTTTTGATTCACTGGAGGCTTTAGGCGCCAGTGAAAATCCGGGATTTTGTTTGCTGGACCGGGACCAGAAGCGCTTGGCCCTGCGTTTGGACGGCGGTGTTTTTGAATGCCGGCTGGAGGCGGAGGGGTCTCCTCTGCCTAAAGATATCGCCCAGTTTCTGGATGTGATCCTTACCCGGTATCAATATTTATTTTAGGAAAAGCCGAGAGGGCGTCCTTGGTGGAATCAGACCGGCAGGAAGCGGAGGCGGCAAACATGGATACGCTAATCAAAGAGGGGACCCTGGTGAGTCCCCAAGGCAGTTTTTTGGCAGACTTGCGGATCAGCGGCAGCTCGATCGCGGCCATTGGGCAGGACCTGCCCGCGGCAGGCGCCAACGTGATATCGGCGGCAGGGTGTCTGGTTTTTCCGGGATTTATCGATCCGCATACCCATTTTGATTTGGATAACGGGGTGACCCGGTCGCCGGATGATTTTGCATCCGGCACAAAGGCTGCCTTGCTGGGAGGAACCACGACGATCTTGGATTTTGCCAACCAAAACCGGGGTGAAGACCTTGAAGCTGCCTTGGCGGAATGGCATCGTAAAGCTTCGGACCGCAGCGCCTGCGATTATGGTTTTCATATGGCGATCACCGATTGGAATCCGCTGATCGCCAAAGAAATCGTGAAAATGAGGGAGCGCGGCGTTTCCTCGTTTAAGCTCTATATGGCCTACGACAATCTTCGGGTCCATGACGGGCTGCTTTACACGATTATGAAACAGATCCGTGAGATCGGCGGGATCATCGGGGTGCATTGCGAAAACGGTGATTTGGTCAATGCCATGGTGGCTGAGCAAAGAGCCAAAGGCAACCGGGGACCGGAGGGCCATCCGCTGTCGCGGCCTGCCGAGGTGGAGGCCGAGGCTGTGGGACGCTGTCTTCATATCGCTTCCCTGGCAGGAACGGCTGTGAATATTGTGCATCTTAGCACCGCGGCGGGCATGATGGAGGTCATGCATGCCCGTGCCAGGGGGCAGACGGTCTATGTGGAAACCTGCCCGCAATACCTTCTGCTGGATGACAGCAAGTATCGTATGCCTGATTTTGAAGGCGCAAAATATGTGATGTCGCCGCCTCTGCGGAAACTGGATGACCAGGAAGTCCTCTGGCAAGCCTTGGCAGCAGATGCGGTGAACAGCATCGGGACGGACCATTGCAGCTTCAATTTCCTGGGACAGAAGGATTTGGGACGTCAGGATTTCAGCAAGATCCCCAACGGAATCCCTGGGGTGGAGCATCGGCCGGCTTTGATCTACACTTACGGCGTGGCGGCCGGCAGGATTTCTACGGAACAGATGGCGGCCCTTCTGTCGGAAAACGTCGCCCGAATCTTTGGCATGTTTCCTCAGAAAGGGACATTGTTGGCGGGCAGTGACGCCGATGTGGTGATCTGGGATCCGGCGGTGTCCGGAACCATCACGGCCCGGGAACAAATGCAACAGGTGGATTATACGCCTTACGAAGGCTTCGCAGTCCGCGGTATGGCAAGGGATGTTTTCTTGCGGGGCCGTCATGTGGTTCAGCAGGGACGGTTGCTGGAGACCAGTTTGGGCCGGTATGTGCACCGCGGTCCCAGCGGGCGTTTAGGTTAAGGGGGACGGTGACTTTGTGCGGGCGCCGCACAAAGGGGACAGAGCAACAGCCCATGCAACTCGGCGATTCTCATCATTTCGCGCGCAGAGGCTCTGTCCCCGCATGCGGGCGCCGCACAAAGTCACCGTCCCCCCAAAGAAAAGGGGTGAACCAATGGGCGAATTGATCGTGAACGGCCAAAGGGTCGTTGCTATAGAGGACGGTTCTCTGCTGGCCTTTCTTCGGGACACTTTGGATTTGACTTCGGTAAAAAACGGCTGCGCTCAAGGGGCTTGCGGCGCTTGCATGGTGCTGGTGGACGGCAAGGCCATGAAGGCCTGTGTTTTGCGGACGGATAAACTGGCCGGTAAACGTATTCTCACCGTCGAAGGGCTCACCGATGCGGAAAAGGCGATCTATGCTTATGCTTTTTCCGAGGCGGGGGCCGTACAGTGCGGTTTCTGTACACCGGGCATGGTCATCAGCGCCAAAGCGCTTCTGGATCACAATCCGGATCCGGAGGAAGCGGAGATCAGAGAAGCGATCAAGAATAATCTGTGCCGCTGCACCGGCTATAAAAAAATCGTGGACGCCATCCGGATGGCTGCCGGGCTGCTGCGTGAAAAGATGATTCCGCCCGATATCGAATACCTAGGCTTGACCGGCGAAGGGATCCCTCGTTTGGATGCTGCGGCCAAGACTTTAGGCACGGCTCAATATGTGGATGATCTGCGCCTTGAAGGCCTGCTGTTCGGCGGCGCTGTGCGCAGTTTGACCTACCCGCGGGCGCAGGTCAAAGACATCGACATCAGTAAAGCCAAGGCCCTCCCTGGGGTGGTGGCAGTGCTGACCGCCGCGGACATACCCGGGTGGCAGAAAATTGGCCATATCAAACAGGACTGGGATGTTCTGATTCCCCTGGGCGGCATTACCCATTGTTTGGGAGATCCCATCGTACTGATCGCGGCAGAAAGCAAGGAGATCCTGGAACAGGCTAAACGGTTGGTTAACCTGGAATATGAACCTCTGCAGGCCGTCGAAAACCCGAAGGAGGCGATGGCAGCCGACGCGCCTCTACTTCATGACGGCGGCAACATCCTTACGGAGGAGCGTCTGGTCCGGGGCCATGCCGACGAAAAAATCAAGAACTCCAAATACGTTGTCACGGAGCATTACAGCACACCCTTTACGGAGCATGCCTTTATGGAAACTGAAACGTCCATTGGCATGCCGGATCCCGAGATTCCGGATGTGATCAGAGTCTATTCAGCGGACCAAGGGATTTACCAAACACAAAAGGAATGCGCCGAAATGCTGGGCTTGCCCCATGAAAAGGTACGGGTGGTCAGCCAGATGGTCGGCGGCGGTTTTGGCGGCAAGGAAGATATGAGCGTGCAGCATCATGCGGCTTTGCTGGCCTATCATACCCGCCGTCCGGTGAAGGTAGCCTTCAGCCGGGATGAAAGCATCCTCATTCATCCGAAACGCCATGCCATGGAAATGGAATTCACCACAGCTTGCGATGAAAACGGCTATTTGACCGCTATGAAAGCGGTTTTGATCGCGGATACCGGCGCCTATGCCTCCTTGGGCGGGCCGGTTTTACAACGGGCCTGCACCCATGCCGCCGGACCGTATAATTATCAGGATGTGGATATCTACGGAGCGGCTGTTTACACCACCAATCCGCCAGCCGGCGCATTCCGGGGCTTTGGAGTGACCCAAAGCTGTTTCGCCACAGAGTGCAATCTGAACCGTTTGGCGGCCATGGTGGGAATCACACCCTGGGAAATTCGTTACCGCAATGCCATCCGGCCCGGCCAGACTTTGCCCAATGGCCAGATTGCCGATGGAACCACCGCCCTGGCGGAAACGCTGGAAGCTGTCAAAGAGGCCTTTGATAAAAATCCCAAGGCCGGAATCGCCTGTGCCATGAAAAACAGCGGCTTGGGCGTCGGCGTTCCGGATACGGGCCGCTGCAGGTTGTATGTCCATGAAGGGAAGGTCCATCTCCACTCAAGCGCGTCCTGCATGGGCCAGGGTGTTGGAACTGTCCTTATCCAGATTGTCTGCCAGGAAGCCGGCATTCCCCTGAAATGGCTGGCTTATGAAGCCCCCGATACCTATTGGGCGCCGGATGCAGGCAATTCCACCGCCTCCAGGCAGACTTTATTCACCGGCGAAGCAGCACGCCGTGCCGCCGAAGCTTTGAAGATCGCTCTGAATGAAATAAGGGATGCCCAGGACAGTTCGACGGAAGCCGGCAGCCTGGGCGACGAAGCAATTTCACGAAGCCTTCGCGCCTTGGAAGGCAGATCGTTTTTCGGCGAGTATACAGGCGTTACTGACAAAATGGGATCGAACAAACCCCATCCGGTCAGCCATATCGCCTACAGTTATGCCACCCACCTGGTGGAGTTGGATGAAAGGGGACGATTGAAGAAAGTGCTGGCTGTCCATGATGTGGGCCGCCCCATCAATCCCCGGAACGTGGAAGCCCAGATCGACGGCGGCGTGGTCATGTGCCTCGGATATGCCCTCACAGAGGATTATCCATTAGAAAATTGTCGGCCGAAGGCAAAACTCGCCACGCTGGGGCTTTTCAAATCGGTGGATGTGCCGGAAATCGAAACGAAGCTGGTGAATCAAAGCAACGGCGGATTAGCCTTCGGAGCGAAAGGGATCGGTGAGATCAGTGCGATTCCCACAGCCCCGGCGGTGCAGCTGGCTTATTTTCATTGGGACGGCCGCTTCCGGAACCGTTTGCCTTTGGAGGGCACGCCTTATGATAAAAAAAGGATCAGCTCGAATGGATATTTGAGCAAGAAAGGGAGCAAAACATATGAAATCAGCCATCATTTATTATTCCTGGACGGGTAAAACGGACACTGTGGCCAAAGTGCTGCAGCAGATCACCGAAAGCGATCTGCTGCGGCTGGAGGAAGTCAAGTCGCGTTCATCATCGCCGCTGTCCTTCATCGGAGCCTGCGGATCCGCCTTGTTTGGGGGCAAAAGCAAACTGCGGCCCCTTGCCTCGGACCTGAAGGCCTATGACACGCTTTATCTTGGCAGCCCGATTTGGGCGGGCCGTAATGCGCCGGCCCTCAATGCTTTTATCAGCAACACGGATCTTTCCGGTAAAAAAGTCTATCTGTTTATCACTCAAGGTGATGTCAAGACGCCCCAAGCGGTCTATGATTCCTTGAAATTACGGATCGAAGCCCATGGCGGCAAGATCATGGGCAGCACCTTTATCCAGACAGCCATGAAAGAGGCTCTGGATCCAGAGAAGGTGCGTCAGCCTTTGACAGCTTGGTTAAAAAAATAAGAAAACAAGGTTCCCATCCTGCCGGGGATCGAATCCATGTCTTTGACCGACCCCCAAAAACGACGCCGTTGATATCATGAAGTGCACCCCAAACAATAGATTCATGTCCAATGTTTGGGGTGCACTTCAATCACGGCGTCGTTTTTATTAGGTTTTACGGATGCCAGCCCTGTGCCTTGAATGCTTTCAAAAGCATGGCCATATCCGGTTCGATGCTGAGTGGCGCACCGGCAGCACTGATGGCGGTGGCAATATCCTTCAGGCCGTTACCGGTCACGATGCTCACCACGGAGGCTGTGGCGGGGATCTGCCCATGCTCAAGGGCTTTGACGATGCCGGCTGTTCCGGTGACGCCGGCTGGCTCACCGAAAACACCACAGGTTTTTCCCAGCAGCTGCATGGCGGACAGGATTTCCCCGTCGGTCACGTTGACGGCGATGCCATCCGATTCCCGAATGGCTTGGAGCGCCTTGTGAAAGTTTCGTGGAACACCGACGGCGATGCTGTCGGCAATGGTATCCTCCGGCATCGGAACCAGGGTGGAGGAGCCGGAAGCAAAGGCCTTGTTGATTGGACAACAGCCTTGTGCCTGAACGCTGATCAGATGGGGCAGCTTGTGGATCAGACCGGTCTCATAGAGATCCTTGAAGCCTTTCCAAACGCCGGCGATGGTGCAGCCGTCCCCTACGGAAACGGCCACATAATCCGGGATCTGCCAGTTTAGTTGTTCGGCGATCTCCAGGGAAACGGTTTTTTTGCCTTCCATTAAATAGGGATTGATGGCTGCGTTGCGGTTGTACCAGCCCCAACGATCGATGGCCTCCGCGGAAAGACGGAAGGTATCCTCATAGGTGCCCTTCACACTGATGACGTGGGCGCCGAACATCAAAAGCTGTGCCACTTTACCTTTGGGGGCACGCTCCGGCACAAAGATATAGGTATTAAAACCTCGGGCGGCGCAGTTGCCGGCCAGAGAGGATGCGGCGTTTCCCGTGGAAGAGCAGGCGATGGTGTTGGCGCCGGCTTCGGCGGCTTTGACCACAGCCATGGCGGAAGCCCGGTCCTTCAGGCTGGCGGTGGGATTGATGCCGTCGTCTTTGATATACAGAGAGGCAAGGCCAAGCTGGGCTGCCAGACGGGGCACAGGGTAAAGCGGGGAACCCCCGATCCGCAGGCCGCTTGTCTCACTGTCTTGGGCAATCGGCAAAAACTCCCGATAGCGCCACATGGAAGGATCCTGACGGTTTTCCAGAATGGATCTGGAGATGTTTTTGCGGATGGCCGGGTAGTCGTAGGTAACTTCCAGCAGGCCGCCGCAGCGGCTGCAGGTGTAGCGATCCGGTTTGGGCGCATGCTCGGCGCCGCAGCGGATGCAAAGGTTTGCGATCACATGCTTCATAGGATCCTCCCTTACCCATCGATGCTGCAAATTATTGAATGGATCAAAGACTTTTCAGCAAGCCGGTCTTTTCGTTGAATTCGCTGATCAGCGCGTCGATTTCGGCAGTTTGCTTATGGACGGCGCCCCAAGTGCCTTCAACATCATACCAGAGGGCGTTGAGATCGGCCATTTCTTTGCCCTGCTGTTCCACCCAAGTATAATATTTCAGGTTATGGATCCGTTTGCGGTTTGGATAGGTCAGTTCCTCCATGCTGTCGGTCCTGAGGGCCAGGACATGACGGTTAAAATCCACGGCCGCTTTGGCCAGGCTGTAAGAACCTTCCGCCTCGGCCATTTCTGCGATTCGGGAGCCGTACATATCGGCGGAATCTGTCAAGACCGTGGCGATCACGTCATCCTGAGTCATTTCATAGTATTTGGCCATTTTGATGGCGCAAAGGACATTGGCGATGCCGGAAATGCCCATCAAGCTGAGCTTTTCCACTAAATCAGGCGCGACACAGGCTTCCCGGATCAAGTACTCCCTGCCGGCTGCTTCATTGAACATCCGGATCAGATGCTGGCTGTCGTCATCATCGATGGCGATGACCATGTCTGTGTTTTTTACATTATGGATCCAGGGAACATGTTTGTCTCCGATGCCCTCGATGCGGTGGTCGCCGAACCCGTTGTTCAGCAGGGTCGGGCATTGCAGCGCTTCGCCGACCGCCAGCTTCATCTGCGGATATGTCTCCTTGAGGAAGTCGCCGCAGCCCATGGTGCCCGCGGAGCCGGAGGTGAAGCAGGCGCCGGCCAGACGTTTTTTGCTGCCTGGCAGGCTTTCGAAAACCTCGGCAATGGCATGGCCGGTGACCTCATAATGCCACAGATGGTTGCCCATCTCTTCGAATTGGTTAAAGATCATGACGTCGGCCCGGGTGTTGCGAAGTTCCCAGGTTTTATCAAAAATTTCCTTCACATTGCTCTCACAGCCAGGGGTGGCAATGACTTCCCCTGCGATGCTGCTCAGCCATTCAAAACGTTCACGGCTCATCCCTGCAGGTAAAATTGCCACCGAGCTGCAAGACAGGAGCTTGGAGTTGAAGGCGCCGCCCCGGCAGTAGTTGCCGGTGGAGGGCCAGACAGCCTTGTGATAGCCAGCGTCAAACTGGCCGGTGACCAAGCGGGGGACCAGGCAGCCGAAAGCGGCGCCGACTTTATGGCAGCCGGTGGGGAACCATTTGCCGATCAGGCAGATGATGCGGGCATCAACGCCGGTCAGGGCTTTCGGAAGCTCGATGAAGTTGGGCGTTCCAAAGAGCCCGCGGTCGGATTTGGGTTCATTTTTCCAGGTGATCCGAAAAAGGTTCAGGGGATTGATATCCCATAAGCCGATCGTGCTCAGTTTTTCTTTGATTGCATCCGGAATCAGGTTGGGATCCTTCATTTGAGCATACGTGGGGATGATGACCCGGTGCTGCCGCGCTTGCTGAATGTTTTTCTCTAACGATTGCGGATGGATGGTCAAATCGATCATGGCAGGCGACCCTCTTTCTGAATTGTCAGTATTCACTGAGATTATATCAAATATTTGATAAAAAACAATGGCAACCATCAGTCTGGGAGGGCCTTTGGCTTGCTCCAATTTTCCTTGAACAATAAAATGAAACAAAAGGTTGTATTTTATTGCTAATGCGAATAAAATAGTAAGGTCAAAGAACTTTTGTTTATAGGATTTTTATTTAAGTGAGGAGCAATGCATATTTATGGCAGGCAATGACAAAATTCGGAATGTGGCAATCATCGCCCACGTCGACCACGGCAAGACCACTTTAGTGGATAAACTGCTGGCCCAGGCAGGCAGCTTGAAAACCCATGGCGAGGTCGCGGAGCGGATCATGGATTCAAACGATTTGGAACGTGAAAAGGGCATCACGATCTTGGCCAAAAACACGTCCATCGAATATAACGGATACACGATCAATATCATCGATACGCCGGGTCATGCGGACTTCGGCGGTGAGGTCGAACGGATCATGAAAATGGTGGACGGCGTCCTCCTGGTGGTGGATGCCTTTGAAGGCTGCATGCCCCAGACACGGTTCGTCCTTCGCAAAGCCATTGAAGTCGGTTTGAGACCGATCGTGCTGGTGAACAAGATGGACCGGGAGGCAGCGCGTCCTGCCGAAGTGGTGGACGAAGTCCTGGACCTTCTGATCGACCTGGGCGTCGAGGAAGACCATCTGGATTTCCCGGTGGTATATGCCTCGGCGGTCAACAGTTGGGCCAGCTATGATGCAGATAAAATCGGGACCACGATGGTGCCGGTCTATGAAAGCATCATCAAGCATGTGCCTGCGCCCCAGACGGACGTGGATGGCAATCTGCAGTTCCAGGTGACCCTTCTTGACTACAACGACTACCTTGGACGTATCGCCATCGGCCGGGTCAACCGGGGCGTCCTTCGTTCCGGCAGCACGGTGGCCATTGCTAAGCTGGACGGCACGGTGGAACAGGCAAGGATCGCCAAGCTGTTTGGTTTCAAAGGACTGGAAAGGGTCGAGATGGATCATATCGACGCCGGCTACATGGCTGCCATCGCCGGACTGGGCCAGATCGGTGTCGGTGAAACCGTCGGCGAACCGGGCTTGCTGGACGTACTGCCTCTGCTGAAAATCGACGAACCTACCCTGCAGATGAGCTTTATTGTCAACAATTCCCCCTTCGCCGGAAGGGAAGGGGATCCAATCACCGCCCGGAAGCTTTCAGCCCGCCTGATGCGGGAGCTGGAAACCGACGTGTCCTTGAAAGTCGAAGAAACAGACCGCCCGGAGATCCTGAAGGTCTCGGGCCGCGGGGAACTGCATCTGGCGATCCTCATTGAAAACATGCGCCGTGAAGGTTTGGAATTCCAAGTCTCCATGCCGCGGGTCATTTTCAAAGAGATCGACGGTAAAAAAATGGAACCCTTCGAATATTTAGTTGTGGATGTGCCCGAAGATTCCGTGGGCACGATTATGGATAAAATGGGTCTCCGAAAAGGTGAATTGCTAAATATGGAGACCCGCAACGGCTGGACCCGATTGGAATATTCGATCCCGGCCCGGGGACTGGTGGGATTCCGCACAGAATTCCTTACCGACACCCGCGGATACGGCATTATGAATCATACGTATGACGGCTACAAGCCCTGGAAGGGAGCCATGAGCCAGCGCCGCAACGGCGCGCTGGTGGCCTGGGAAACCGGCACAGCCCGCTCTTACGGCCTGATCAATGTGGAAAGCCGGGGCACCTTGTTCATCGGTGCCGGCGCCGAAGTCTACGAGGGAATGATCGTGGGCGAGAATAGCCGCGAGCAGGATCTGGTGGTCAATGTATGCAAAGAAAAGGCTGCCAGCAATATGCGGACATCCACCAAGGATGATACGGTCAAGCTGAAGGTGCCCCGGACCCTGAGCCTTGAGCAGTCCATCGAATATATCCAGGATGATGAGTTAGTCGAAGTGACACCCAAGTCCGTCCGGCTGCGCAAATATATCCTTTCCAAGGGCGACCGGGAAAGATACGACAAAAATCGCAAGCTTTCCGGAATGTAACCGCGTATCGCCGAACGGCGAAGGTGCGGTGGCCCGCGGATCTTGGGAAGGCACGATATATTAAGTGAGGGGGATGCGGATATGCGCAAAATTGTCCTGAAAGCTTTCGGTAAAATCAATTTAACACTGGATGTTTTAGGCAAAAGGGAAGATGGCTATCATGAGCTTGAGACCCTGTTCCGAGGCATCCACCTGTATGATATTGTGTCTTTGGAACGGCGGGAACGAGGCATCCAGCTGGAATGCGACGATGAGGAATTGTCGGCGGGTCCTGATAATCTGGCGTACAAGGCGGCGGAACTGCTGATGCGGGATTTCCCTCAAGTCACGGGGGTGACCATCCAATTGGTCAAGAGGATCCCGGTATCGGCTGGCCTGGCGGGTGGGAGTACCGACGCCGCGGCAGTACTGATCGGTGTGAATCGACTGTTCGGGCTTGAACTGACCAAGGAACAACTGAGCGTCTATGCTGCGGCGATCGGTTCGGATGTGCCCTTCTGTCTTTACCCCTTGTCTGCCGTGGGAAGAGGCCGGGGCGAACTGCTGACGGAGGCTTCGGAAGGGCCGGCCATGTGGATCGTGTTGGTCAAGCCGCCCTTTGGCTTGTCCACCGGCGAAATCTATGAGCATCTGGAAAACGTTGATATAGCCCAACGGCCGAATCTGGAAGAAGTCCTTCGGGGGATGGAGGAAAAGGACCTGCCCCGGATCTATCAAAATATGGGCAATGTTCTGGAGTACTCGGCCTTCGACTTGCAGCCCCGGCTTCGGGATTGGGAAAGGGACCTGTCGGTTCTGCGACCGGACCGGGTCATGATGACGGGAAGCGGCCCCACCCTGGTGGCTTATTTTTCCGATGAAGAAGGCGCCCGCCGTCTGGCGGCTCAATGGACCCAGCCCCGATGGGATGTTCTGCTCAGCCGGACTTTGTCCAAAGCGGAAGTGGAAGACCGGATGATCTTTTTTGAGCAGGTGGAAAGTGAAGGGGCATAGAAGATACTGTAAAAATTTTCCAAATAAAAGCAGGAAAAAAATGGAATATGCCGAATTCTTCAAGTAAATACTTGAAAAGGACGGTATCCAATATGAATGTCACGGATGTTAAAATTCGCCGGATGTATCAGGAAGGAAAGATGAAAGCCATTGCGTCGGTCACCTTTGACCAGGCCTTCGTCATCCACGACATGAAAATCGTCGAGGGGGTCAATGGTCTGTTCCTGGCCATGCCCAGCCGCCGAACCATGGACGGGGTCTATCGGGACATTGCCCATCCGATCTCGGCCCAAGCCAGGGAACTGGTCCAGCAGGCGGTGCTGGGCGCTTATCATGAAGCCAGCCAGGAAGAATCTCCCGCAGCGATGTGACCCGGAAGGGGCACCGGTTTAGGTCAGGCGATTCCTCGATTGCCCTAGACGGTGCCCCTTCTTTATGATATAAATAGATTGGTTGCTTGTTTCTCATCAGAGGGATTTTGAAAGCAGCCCATTCCTGTTTTTAAATACCTTGTTTTCAAGTTTTTAAGGAGGCGGATTCATGTCCTCAGTTGCAGTCATATTAGCCGCCGGTAACGGTAAACGGATGAAGTCAAAATTGCCAAAGGTCCTTCACCCCGTGATCGGCGAACCGATGGTTTTGCATGTGGTGGAGGCTTTGAAGGGCGCGGGTATCGAGAAGATCATCGCTGTGCTCGGCTATGGGGCCGGCCAAGTGGAAGAAGTTCTGCAGGGCCAGGCTGATTTTGTTTATCAAAACAAACAATTAGGTACTGGACATGCTTTATTGCAGGCCCTGCCCAAACTCATGGAATATGGCGATGGCGAGTGCCTGGTGGTTTGCGGGGATACGCCGCTGCTGGCAGGGGAGACCTTGGTCCAGCTGCGCCAAGAGCATCTGGAGAAAAATGCAAAGGCTACGATCCTGACCGCCATGATGGAGGACCCCACCGGATACGGCCGGATCGTCAAAGAAAAGGGCCGGGTGGTCAGCATCATCGAAGAAAAGGATGCACCGCCGGAAGTCCTTTGCCTGAAAGAAATCAATACAGGCGCCTATTGCTTTGACATTGAATGGCTCAAAAATGGATTGAACCAGCTCAAGCCCGTCAATGCGCAAGGCGAGTATTATCTAACGGATGTGATCAGTTATCTGGTCTCGGAAAAGCAAATGGTGGCGACCTGGACCGTCCAGGACCCCTTCGAAGCCATGGGCGTCAACAACCGGGTCCAGCTGGCTGAAGCACATGCCAGGCTGAAACGCCAGATCCTGAGGGAGCATATGCTCAATGGCGTGACCATCGTGGATCCGGCCAGCACCTTCATCGGCCCCTGGGTCGAGATCGCCCAGGACGTGGTCCTGGAGCCCGGCGTTATTTTAGAAGGAAAAACCATCATCGAAGAGGACTGCACCATCGGTCCCTGGACCCGGATCACGGATTGCCGTATCGGCAGAGGCACCCAGGTGCGCCAGTCGATCCTCAGTGAATCCTCGACCGGAGAGGAATGCCAGATCGGGCCCTATTCCTATATGAGACCAGGTTGTATCCTTGAGAGCAATGTGAAGGTCGGCGGATTTGTTGAAGTTAAGAAGAGTCATGTGGATCAGGGCGCAAAGATCCCTCATCTCAGCTATGTGGGAGACAGCCAAGTGGGCAAAAATGTCAACATCGGAGCCGGTACGATCACCTGCAATTATGATGGCAAAAATAAATATCCAACGATTTTCGGGGACCATTGCTTTGTAGGCAGCAACACCAATTTGGTTGCACCGGTGATCATCGGTGAGGGTGCTTATATTGGTGCGGGTTCCACCATCACCATGGACGTGCCTCCGGCTGCTTTAGCCATCGCCCGGGGGAGACAGCGGAATATTGAAAACTGGAGAAAAGACAAGGAGAGTTGACAGAATGGTAAGGTATAAGAATATCAAGATCCTAACTGGCAATGCCAATCCTGCTCTGGCTGCAGAAATCACCGACTATTTGGGGATGGAGCTGACCCATGCCTCCGTGGGTGCTTTCAGTGACGGCGAAATCTGTCTGAGCATCAGTGAAAGTGTGCGTGGAGCGGATTGTTATATCATCCAGCCGACCTGTACACCGGTCAATGATAACTTGATGGAACTGCTGATCATGACGGATGCGCTGCGCCGGGCGTCTGCCAAACGGATCACCGCGGTGCTGCCTTATTACGGGTATGCCCGTCAGGATCGGAAGAATAAAGCACGTGACCCCATTACAGCGAAGCTGGTCGCCAATCTCATCACGGAGGCAGGGGCTCGCCGCGTTTTAGGCGTTGACCTGCATGCCGGACAGATTCAGGGATTCTTTGATATTCCTGTGGATCACCTGATGGCGGCGCCATTATTGGTGGATTACTTCAAAAACCGGCTGGACCTGGAAGACGTTGTGGTTGTTTCGCCGGACATCGGCGGTGTGGCCCGGGCCCGGAAGCTTGCGGAGGACCTTCATGTTCCGCTGGCGATCGTTGACAAACGCCGGCCTAAACCCAATGTGGCTGAAGTGATGCATATCATCGGCGATGTGAGCGGCAAACGGGCCATTATGATCGATGACATGATCGATACGGCCGGCACCATCACCTTAGGCGCGGAGGCTTTATTGAAAAACGGCGCCAAGGAAGTCTTTGCATGCTGTACCCACCCGGTGCTGTCCGGACCTGCCATCGAGCGGTTGGAGAATTCCGCCCTCACGGAGGTCGTTGTAACCAATACGATCCCGCTGCTGGAAGAAAAGAGGATCAACAAGATCAAGGTGTTATCCATTGCGCCGCTGATTGGGGAAGCGATCATTCGTATCCATGAGGATATTTCGGTCAGCAAACTTTTCGTCTAATAGGGAGGTAAGTTCCTTTGAAATTAATTGCCGGATTAGGAAATCCCGGATCAACGTATGCTCATACCCGTCACAATGTGGGGTTTATGGTGATTGACCGGCTGGCTGCATCGCTGGGCGTTGCCGTTGAGAAGAAACAAGGGCAGGCGCTGGTTTCCCAGGCAGTTTATAAAGGGGAGCGGCTCCTGCTGGTCAAACCCCAGACCTATATGAACCTCAGCGGTGATTCAATCATGGAGCTGCTGAATTTCTACAAAAACGGCATTGAAGAATTGATCGTCATCCATGATGACATGGATATCGAATTGGGAAGGGTCCGCTTTAAAGCCGGCGGCGGCACCGGCGGCCATCGGGGATTGAAATCCATAGCGGAACGATTGGGTTCGAATGAATATGATCGCCTGAAAGTCGGGATCGGCAGACCTTTCGAGCGGATCAAGCCGGAAGTGTTTGTGCTGCAGTCCTTTCAAACCGAAGAAAAGCTCTTGCTGGACAAGGTGCTGAATCTAGCCGTGGCCGGACTGGAAAATTGGATCGCGGAAGGCTGCGTTTCATCCATGAATAAGTTCAACGCACAGAACCTGGCGCCGCAGCCGGCGTCAGACCAGACGTAGAATTTGAAACAGGAACGATAGGATATCAAGGGGGGCCTGCATATCAGGCGCCCCCCTTTTGGCGTGAATCACCGGCAGGCCGGATACGACCCATTGAAAGAGCAGGAGGACTTACGTGAAAACAGGCTCGGCAGCGCTTCAAACCTATTTAAAAAAACAGACGGAATACGCCTTTGTCATGGATCATACGGGTGCCAATCCCTATCAGCTGATCTATGGCGTTTCCGGCGCCCAAAGAGGCGCTTTGGCGGCGATGATCGCTCAAAGCCAAGGGAAAAATCTGCTGTTTATTGCTGAAAACGCTCAAAAGATTCAAGAAATCATCGATGATCTCAGCTTCTGGCTGCCCGGATACCAGATGTTTTCATTTCCTGCGCTGGATATCCTGCCCTTTGAGGTCCTAGCCCAAAGCAAGGAGACACGATGGCAGAGGCTCATCGCTTTGCAGGGACTGCTTTTTTCCGATAAACCCACAGCGGTGGTAACCACGGTCGAGGCGCTGCGTAAAACCATGCAGGACCCTGACCAAATCAAACAATCTTTTCGTACCTTCAAAACAGGGGAAAGGATCCACATCAAGGCGTTTCTTGGCTGGCTGATCCGTCATGGCTATGAGCGAGTGGAGCGGGTGGAGGAAAAAGGCCAGTTTGCCGTGCGAGGCGGTATTTTGGATGTGTTTTGCCCCACCGCCGAATGGCCCTTCCGTCTGGAATTTTTCGATGATGAAATCGACTCCATCCGCAGTTTTTCCCAGGAAACACAAAGATCCCTGAATAAGATGGACCATGTATGGCTGGCGCCGGCCAGCGAGTGCATTTTCAACGACGACCAGCGTCGAAAGATCCTGCAAGCCTTACGACAGGAAGCGGCACGCCCTGAAGCAAAGAAAAAAGGGGAGCCCGCAAAAGCCGCGGAGGTTGGACAGCGGGCGGCACAGCTGATGGAACTCATGGAGGAAGGCAGCTTTTTTCCGGGGCATGAACAGCTGCTTCCTTACACAGGGGAGACCTCCTTCCTGCTGACGGATTATTTTGAAGGACAGGTCATCACGGTCATGGAAGAGCCTTCCCGGCAGCGTGAAAGCAGCCAGTTATGGGAGAAGGAATATGAAGAAACCTGCCTGGCCTTGCTGGATAAAGGCAGGATCTGCCCGGGCCAGATGCAGAACTATCTGCTTCTGGATCCTTTGGTGATGAAACTTGGAGCCAGGGGCTTGCTTTATTTGGCGCTCCTGCCGAAGCGGCCGGCATGGTTCGGTCAGGCCGGCATGCTGAGTGTTACAGCCAAGACGGTCTCGCTGTTTTTACAGAAAGTCCAGCTTTTAGCGGATGAACTCAAGGAATGGCGGCGTCTGCAATACAGCGTGCTGATGGTGGTCAGCAGTGAAGAAAGAGCCCGCCGGCTGCAGGAGAACCTTCGGGATATGGGCGTTGAGGTTGCCTATGAAGCCGGCAGCTATAAACCTGAACCTAAGAAAATCAGCATCATCCTTGGAAAGCTTTCCGGCGGCTTTGACTTTCCAGGGATGCGGCTGGCAGTGGTAACGGAGCACGAACTGTTTTTCCAGCCCAAGAAAAAGACCCGTCGCAAAATGTTCCAGGAGGGCAAGCGACAGCTGTTGTTGGAGGATCTCAAGCCCGGTGACTTTGTCGTTCACGTGAATTATGGGGTCGGGCGCTACGAAGGGATCGAAAACATCAAGGTCCAAGATGCCCAGCGGGACTACCTGGTGATCAACTATCAGGGTGCAGACCGGCTCTATGTGCCCACTGACCAGGCCGGATACCTTCAGAAATATTCAGGGCTGGAAGGGGCCAAGCCTAAACTGTCAAAGCTGGGCGGCAGTGAGTGGAGCCGCATCAAGGCAAAGGCCCAGAAGACCGTTTCGGACATGGCGGATGAATTGCTGCAGCTCTATGCAGCCCGGGAAGCCTTGCCCGGTTTTATCTTCCCTGATGATACACCTTGGCAAAAGGAATTCGAAGAAGCCTTTCCGTATGAGGAAACGGAAGACCAGCTTCGTTCGATTGAAGAAGTCAAACGGGACATGGAGAAGAAACGACCCATGGACCGTCTGCTCTGCGGAGACGTTGGGTATGGCAAAACCGAGGTGGCCATGCGGGCGGCCTTCAAAGCGGCGTCCGCCGGCAAACAAGTGGCCGTGCTGGTTCCCACAACGGTGTTGGCCCAGCAGCACTACAGCACCTTTCGGGAGCGGTTTGAAGGCTTTGCCATGGAGGTTGGGGTGTTGAACCGTTTCCGGACTGCCAAGGAGCAGAAGGAAACCCTGGAACGGCTTGCCCAAGGCCGGATGGACATCATTATTGGCACCCATCGTCTTCTCTCCAAGGACGTGATCTTTAAAAACCTTGGCTTGCTGGTGGTGGACGAGGAACAGCGGTTTGGGGTCGTTCATAAGGAACGGATCAAACAAATAAAGCAAGCCGTGGACGTACTGACCTTGACAGCCACACCCATCCCCCGCACGCTGCACATGGCGATGACCGGCATCCGGGATTTGAGTGTGATCGAAACACCGCCGGAGGAACGGTATCCCGTCCAAACCTACGTGGTGGAGCACTCCTTGCCTTTGATCCGGGAAGCGATCCGCAGAGAGCTGGGCCGGGGCGGCCAGGTGTATTATCTGCATAACCGGATCGAAGACATCGACCGGGTTCGGGAAATGATCAGTCAACTGGTACCGGAAGCTGTCATCGGGGTCGCCCACGGGCGTATGACAGAATTATCCTTGGAACGCACCATGTTTGATTTTATGGAAGGTGAGATCGATGTCCTGGTCTGCACCACCATCATCGAGTCCGGATTGGATATTGCCAACGCCAACACGGTGATCATCGATCAGGCGGACCGGCTTGGTCTGGCACAGCTTTACCAGATCCGGGGACGGGTTGGCCGGACAAACCGTGTAGCCTATGCCTATCTGACGTATGCTAAAGAAAAGATCTTGACGGAAATCTCGGAGAAACGCCTGGCGGCCATCCGGGAATTTACGGACCTGGGGGCAGGATACAAAATAGCCATGCGCGACCTTGAGATCCGCGGTGCCGGCAATTTGCTGGGCGCGGAGCAGCATGGGCAGATCGCGGCCGTCGGCTTTGACCTCTATTGCAGGATGTTGGAGGAGGAGGTCCAAAAGAAACGCCGCCAGCAGGCTGTTCTGCAGGGACAGCCCATTGAGGAAACGGAAGCCGGGCAGCCTGTGGTTGCCATTGATCTCCAGGTCAAAGCGTATATTCCCGCAGAGTACATGGAGGATGAGGGCACAAAAATCGATTTCTATCAGAGGATCAACAGCGCACGGGACAAAGAGGATATGGATGCCTTGCGGGAGGAACTTGTGGACCGCTTTGGCGATCTGCCGGACCCTCTGGAAAATCTGCTGCGCATCGGAGCCATCAAAGCCATGGCCAAAGCGGCCAAGGTCAATGGGGTCACCCAGGAGCCCAAGCAAATCAAAATCAGCATGGCTGAAAATCATGGCCTGACCGGGCCCGAGTTGATGGATCTGGTGCGGCGCTATCGCCGTCAAGTCACCTTTGATGCGGCCCATGGACTGGAAATCGCGGTTCAGCTACAAAAAATGGATCAAAGCGATGTCATCAAGTTTTTAGAAAAGATCGTTACAGAGCTATTTACCCTTGTCACTAAGGGAAAGAGTTTGGTATAATAGAACGTATTGCAAGGGAGAAAAAATCTAAATATACTATACAGGAAAAAGGAGACCATTCAATGAAGCGTTTAAGCAAAATATTGATCCTGACTCTGGTTGTCGGTATGTTGCTGACGGGCTGCGGCAGCTCGAAGGAAACGGAGACCCCTGGCGATACCAGCCAAGTCATCGCAACCGTCAATGGAGAAGAGATCCATGAACAGACATACAATGACTGGTTTATGCGGACCATGGCTTTAAGCATGGGTTTAGACCTGTCCAAGGAACTTGATGCCAGCACTCAGTCCATGGTGGACAGTTACCGGTTGGGCTATCTGACCTCCTATACAGGCCAGCGCATCCTCATCCAGGAAGCGAAAGACCTGGGCGTGACCGTTAGTGAAACCGATGTGGAGGCTTATGTCAAGGATTTGCAAACCTCCTACAACGTAGATGATGCCGGTTTTGTCGAAGTTCTCAAGACCTTAGGTTTTACCCCTGAAACCATTCGGGACTATATCCGTGAACAAATGATGATCCAGGGGCTCTATACGAAAAAGACAGAGGGCATTACCCAAGGCGATCTGACCGCTGAGGAATATTACGCACAGAATCCCAGCGAATTCGAAACCAAAGAGCAGCGGACCGTTCGCCATATCCTGGTCGAAACGGAAGAGGAGGCCAAGGGGATCATCCAATCTCTGGAAGGCGGCGCTGATTTTGCAGCCTTAGTTAAAGAAAAGAGCAAGGATGCCGGCAGTGTTGAAAGCGGCGGCGTCATCGGCCCATTTGACACCGATGGCAACTTTGTCCAGGAATTCATCGACGGAACGTTTGCTTTGGAAACGGTCGGAGAGTATACCAAAGTCCCGGTCAAGACAGCCTATGGCTACCACATCATTGTTCTTGACGAAGTCATTCCGGCCAGCACAAAGACCCTTGAAGAGGTCAAAAGCACCATCGAAGACGAGATCCTTTGGGATACCAGGGACGCGGCCTTCGAGGCGCATTACAATGAGCTTGTGGAAAGTGCCGACATCAAGTACACAGATGGTTTCGACCCCTATGCCATGACCGAAGCGGATACACAACCTGAGGACGGGACCGATGAGAGCGGCACAGGAACCCCAAGTTCAAACTAAGGATCATACAAGAACTGGGCTTCACATGAGGCTTAAGCTTCGGGCATCTGCTTCACGGCAGGTGCCTTTCTTCAAAAACTGAATCTTCCAGATTGAACCTTGTCGATGGACCTAAAATGCTATATCATTGCAGCTTACAGGAGGATGAATTTAAGGATGTTGAGCGAACTGATCCGGTCAGGATTCGGAAATGAACAGGATTACAATTGTGCGGAAAAGATTCTTTACGGTGCCAATCAGGTTTACGGCTTGGGATTGTCCTCTGAAAGCTTGAAGCTTGCTGCCGGTTTTGGCGGCGGAGCGGCCATTGGCGAGTTGTGCGGCGCCTTGTGCGGGGCTGTGATGGTGCTGAGCCGCCTGCATGTCCAGACCGTTGCCCATCAATCGGAAGCCCTTAAACCCAGCACTCAGGAACTGCTTGAGGAGTTCAAGGTGGAGATGGGTGTTCTGGACTGCAATACACTGAAAGAAAAATATCGGACACCGGAACAAAAATGCCTTTCCATTATCGATCAAGCGGCAATGTGTCTGGACCGCAAGATCGCTGCGCTGCGGAACTTATAATGAGAACCTCAACGCAGCCAATAAAATATTCTTGTAGAAGGGGCGTGATGAAATCCATGAAACGTTTGCAGATTCTAAAACGAAGCATCGCAGCAGGACTGATTTTCTGTACGCTGCTGTTCATACCTTCTTCGGTTTTGGCATCAGCGTCGGCGGCGGGCACGATGACGGGGGGGGGCCTTGTCTATGAAAGCACCCTGTCGGCCAAGCCTGTCAGACTGCTGGTCAATGGCACAGAAGCGGTTCTGACAGACCCTGTCCGCAACATCAATGGGCGGATCTACTATCCTTTCCGCAGCTGTCTTGAAAGCATGGGCGCCGCCGTGGATTGGCAGGCAAGCACCAGGAAGGCCACAGGAACTTTGGGGGAAAAAACGGTTGAATTCACCGTAGGATCCAAAGAATATAAGATCGACGGTCTTACCCATACCATGCCGGACGCCATCGCCTTGCTGGATGTTACCTTGAATCGGGTCTATCTTCCCATTCGGTATGCGGCAGAGGCCCTTGGATTTGAAACCCTGTGGGAGCAAGGAGCGCAGACCGATACAATTTCTCTGACCAGAACTGCCGTGAGTACGGTATTATCCCGGACCGACGCCATTCAAATCGATGGCCGCATCCTCCGACTGGGTGATGCCAAGGCCCAAGTCCTCCGGAATTTCGGACAACCGACCAGGGTGGACCCGTCGGCCTACAACCTGCAATGGTATGTCTATAATCAAAACTACGAAAACTTCATTATGATCGGCATTGCCGAGGATCAGGTGGCCGGTTTTTTTTCAAACGCAAAAAATTTCAAGCTGAAGAATGATTTGGGGCAAGGGGCATCGACTACGGAAATCGGCAGCGCCTACAGCGGATCCAATATCATGGAGTTTTGGTTTGATCCCAACGACAATAATGGCCTGTACGCTGTTTGGTGCATGAAAGAAAAGCTGACCGAAAACCAGGCGGAGGAGATATTTTTGAAAAACCCCGATCTGCTGCTGCGCACCTACGAGCGGGAATGCCTGGATATCACCAATGCCTTCAGAGCAAGGTATAACCAGCCTGCCGTGGAGTACAGCGCGTTAGCCACCCGGATCGCGCAGAACTACACGAAGGATATGGCGTTGCGGGATTATTTTTCCCATACCAATCCGGAGGGAGATGGCCCGCTGGACCGGATCCTGGCTGGGGGGCTGGATGTCCAGAAGGTCACAGAGAATTTGGCTGCCGGCTATCCGGACGCCATCCAGGTCCTGAAAGGCTGGGTCGACTCTGCCTCCCACCGTCAGGGCATGCTGGAAAGCAATGAATACCTGGGTGTTGGCGCCTATTATTATGCGGACAGTAAATACGAATATTACATGGCGCAGGAGTTCTACACACGCTGGAATTAATCTGAATAATATATACAAAAAGTGTTCGCAGATGTATACATTCGCGAACACTTTTTTATTTGTTTTGCTGCTGTTATAATCAGACAAGGGAAGGTATTTACTGTATGTTTTGAAAATTAAGGAGGAAGAAATCATGAATTTGCAAACACCAAATAGCAATGACGCGACACGCACTTCAAACCGTTCTAAAAATGTTGTGCCGTCCAGCGGAATTTGCTCACGCTGCATCGACGGTTGTCGCGGTAACTGCGAAACCTTCAAGGCGACTTTCCGGGGACGTGAGTTGATTTATCCGGGTCCGTACGGAGAAATCACCGCCGGCGGGGACAAGGATTATCCTCTCGATTATTCACACCTGAATATCCAGGGATATGCCCTTGGTGCAAAAGGTCTGCCCGGCGGTGCGCTGGGAGATCCCGACAATGCGCTTTTCCCGAATGTTAACACTGAAACAGCCTATGGATGGGACAAAAAGGTCAAAATGAGCATGCCAATCTTCACAGGCGCACTTGGATCAACCGAGATCGCACGTAAGAATTGGGAGCATTTTGCAGTGGGAGCCGCCATCAGCGGTGTGACCATCGTATGCGGCGAAAACGTATGCGGTATCGACCCCAAATTGGTTTTGGACAAAAACAATAAGGTCAAAGAAGCGCCGGATATGGATCGGAGAATCGAAGCTTATCGCAAATACCACAAGGGCATGGGCGAGATTTTGATCCAGATGAACGTCGAGGATACCCGTTTGGGTGTTGCGGAATACATCATTGAAAAGCATGGTATTGAGACCATCGAACTCAAATGGGGCCAAGGCGCAAAATGTATTGGCGGCGAAATCAAGGTCCAATCTCTGGAAAGAGCTTTGGAACTGCAAAAACGCGGCTATATTGTCACGCCGGATCCCTCCGATCCGGTCAATCAGGCGGCATTCCGCGATGGCGCCATCAAAGAGTTTGAGCGTCACAGCCGTTTGGGCTTTGTGAGCGAAGAAGGCTTTTTTGCAGAAGTTGACCGGCTTCGCGGCCTGGGCTTCAAACGTATCACATTGAAAACCGGCGCCTACGGACTGAGAGAGCTGGCCATGGCCATCAAGTGGTCCTCAAAGGCTAAAATTGACCTTCTGACCATCGATGGTTCCTCTGGCGGCACCGGCATGAGTCCTTGGAGAATGATGGAGGAATGGGGCATTCCCTCCCTTTATCTGCATTCTGCAGCTTGCGAGTTCGCCTCGATTCTTGCGGCTAAGGGTGAAAGAGTACCTGACCTGGCATTTGCCGGAGGTTTCAGTTCAGAAGATGGCGTATTCAAGGCTTTGGCCATGGGCGCGCCCTTTGTCAAGGCAGTTTGTATGGGCCGTGCCCTGATGATCCCTGGTATGGTTGGTAAAAACATCGAACAGTGGATGAAGGATAAAGATCTGCCCAAAACAGTCAGCGAATTCGGCTCTACCCCCGAAGAAATCTTCGTCTGCTATGAGCAGGTGAAAGATCTGGTCGGCGCCAATGAGATCAAGAATATTCCCCTGGGTGCCATTGGTATTTACAGCTACGCTGACAAAATCAAGGTTGGTTTGCAGCAGATCATGGCTGGCGCGCGCTGCTTCGACTTGGAGGCAATCACCCGTAAAGAGTTGATGTCTCTGACCGAAGAATGTGCAAAGGTTACCGGCATTCCTTACTTGATGGATTGCTACAGAGACGAGGCCATGGATATCCTGAACAAATAGTTCAACCGATTGCGGTTAAGCGCGGATAAAACGAGTTCCCTCAGACGCACAGTTTGAGGGAACTCATTTTGTTTGCGGCTTTTTTATTGTAAAAATTGCCTCTTTCATGATCACCCATCGATGACTTTATGGGCTATAATGTAAGGTATACGCGAGAGAGAAACGCAGGGAGGTCTGGCCATGAAGAAAATCAGGCATGAGACATTAAACGAAATAATGTTGGCTTTAATGGCGGGCGCAGGAATATCTGAAGAAGACCGTAAAATCGTGGCGGAGAGTTTATTGCAGGCTGATCTGCGCGGCGTTCATTCTCACGGCATCCTGCGTTTGCCCCTCTACCTGAAACGGATTTGCAGCGGGGCTGTGAATCCTAAGCCGCAACGCAAAATATTGAAGGAAACCCTGGCAACAGCACTGATTGACGGAGATCATGGGCTGGGACAGCTCTCAGGACATCAAGCCATGCACCTGGCCATGGAGAAGGCTGCTCAATGCGGCATCGGCGCTGTCGCTGTCCAGAAAGGCCACCATTTCGGCGCCGCTGCATACTATGCCATGATGGCTGGTCAAAGAGACATGATCGGCATCGCCTTGACCAACACACCGCCGCTGATGGCAGCTTGGGGAGGCCGTGTGCCCATGGTGGGCAACAATCCTTTTGCCGTCTATGTGCCGGCAGGGGAAGAAAGGCCGATCCTTTTGGACATGGCGCTGAGCCAGGTCGCTCAAGGAAAAATATCCCTCGCAGCGGCCAAGGGGGAGCGGATCCCTTTGGATTGGGCCACAGATATCCAGGGAAACCCCACGTCCGATCCGCTGACAGCGCTCCAAGGGATCCTGCTGCCGGCTGGCGGCTATAAGGGCTATGGTTTGGCGGTGGTGATCGATTTGCTGACCGGGATGCTTTCCGGTGCCCGATCCGGTCCCAAGGTTCGCAGCATGAGCGGTTATCCCAATGAGCCGCAAGATTCAGGGCAACTTTATATTGCGATACAGATCGAGGCTTTCCGATCCCTGGAGGATTTCAAATCGGAGGTGGACGCCTACATCCGGGAAATGAAAAGCTCAACCCAGGCGGAGGGGGCCCCATCGATCTATTTTCCGGGGGAACAAAGCTTTTTGAGGTATGAGAACAATTTGAGAGAAGGCATTGAACTTCCGGAGGGGGTCATCCAGGACCTCTTGGCAGTCGCTGATATGCTGAAGGTGGATCTGAGCCCTTGGCTCCAGGATTAAACCGTCAGACTCGTTTTCATCATAAAAAACCAGCCAAGACCATGTCAAGGCTGGTTTTTTTATATCGATCCTTTTTGGCTCGGCCCATCAAGTTTCAGTGTTTTTCATCCGTACATTGGCCGCGTTGGGGGCAATTGTGGCAGGCCGTGCAGCCTCCGCAGGGCGAAATGGAGCGGCGGCGGATCATATAAATCAGAGCGGCCAGGAAGGCTGCAAGAACCAAAGCCAGCAACAGCCAGTCGATTGGGTTTGAATATGCCGCGAAACTGAGCAGCCAACCGCCTGCCCGGTAAACCAGGAACGAAACCAGCCATGCGGTGGCGGTTTGAAACAGCATCACCAGCGCTGCGCCCAGGGTGGAGCCCATTTCTCTGCGTGTGGCTGCCAGGGCGGCCACACAGGGCATATACAGCAAGGTGAAAATTAAAAACGCATAGGCAGTGAGGGGGGTAAAATACTGGGTCAATACGGCGGCAAGCCCTTCCTCACCGGAGCCGACCAAGACTGCCAGGGTGCTGACCACAGCTTCCTTGGCGGTGAGGCCGGTGATCAGCGCGGTGGCTGCCTGCCAGGTGCCAAAACCCAAGGGCGCAAAGACCGGGGCGATGATTTTTCCGATGGAAGCCAGCATGCTGGCGGAGCTGTCCGCCACCAGATTGAAGCGGAAATCCAGATTGGAGAGGAACCAGATGACCAGCGTGGCAATAAAAATAACCGTAAAAGCTTTCACCAGAAAATCCTTGGCCTTTTCCCACATATGCATCAGAACGCTTTTAGCGGCCGGCAGACGATACACCGGGAGCTCCATCACGAAGGGGACCGGATTGCCGCGGAATAAGGTGTGACTCAAAAGCAAGCCCACCAGCACTGCCACCAGGATGCCCGTCATATAGAGGGACAACAAGATCAGGGGGCGGTGATCCGCAAAAAATGCGGCGGTGAAAACGGCATAAATCGGCATTTTGGCGCTGCAGGAGATGAAAGGGGTCAGGATAATGGTCATTTTCTGGTCTCGCCGGCTGGACAGTGTCCGTGTGGCCATGATGGCGGGAACGGAGCAGCCGAACCCGATGAGCATGGGAACGAAGGAGCGGCCGGACAGGCCAATCTTCCGCAGCAATTTATCCATGACAAAAGCGACTCGGGCCATATAACCGCTGTCTTCAAGCAAGGAGAGGAAAAAGAATAATACCACGATGGTCGGAAGGAAGGAAAGGACGCTGCCGACACCGGAGAATACGCCGTCGATCAGCAGGGAATGCATCCAAGGAGACACCTGGACCGCGGTAAGCCATTGGTCGACATAAGCTGTGAGTCCGTCAAGGATCCAGGTCAGCCCATTGCTGAGCCAGGCGCCGATCAAATTGAAGGTCAGCCAGAACATGGTCAGCATGATGCCTATAAAGATTGGGATTGCCAGGTACTTGTGGGTCAGAAGGCTGTCGATCCGGTTTGAACGCAATCGCTCTTTGCTTTCACGGGGTTTGATGCAGCAATCAGCCACCAGCTTTTCGATGAATTCATAACGCATGTCCGCCATCGCCGCCTCGCGGTCGGTGCCAAGCTCCTCTTCCATTTCTTTGACGATGTGCTCCAGGATATGCTGCTCGTTTTCCTGTAGATCCAAGGTCTTGATCATAGGCTGGTCGCCTTCGGCCAGTTTGGTGGCGGCGAAACGGGCCGGGATGCGGCGCCTTCTGGCATTGAATTCGATCAGATGGGCAATGGCATGGATGGCCTTATGGACCGGACCTTTGCAGAAATCGATCCGCTGGGCTGCGGGCCCCTGATGGACGGTGAGGATCGCCCGTTCCGCCAATTCGTCTACGCCTTCATTTTTGCTGGCGCTGATGGGAACCACAGGGATTTGCAGTTCCGTCTGCAATTTATCGATATCGATGGTGCCGCCGCTGGCTCGGACCTCATCCATCATGTTGAGGGCAAGAATCATAGGTATGTCAAGCTCCAGAAGCTGCAGCGTCAGGTAGAGGTTCCGTTCGATGTTGGTGGCATCCACGATATTAATGATGCCATCCGGGCGATCGTTGAGGAGAAGATCCCGGGTCACCACTTCTTCCGCGGTGTAAGGGGAAAGGGAATAGATGCCCGGCAGGTCAATGACAGTGACATCGCTGTGTTTGCGCAACACGCCTTCTTTTTTTTCGACGGTGACGCCTGGGAAATTGCCCACATGCTGGTTGGCGCCGGTCAGCTGATTGAACAAGGTGGTTTTACCGCAGTTTTGATTGCCGATCAAAGCAAAAATCATAGGCCTATACCTCCTTGATCTCAATTTTAGCCGCATCATCTTTGCGGATGGTCAGGGAATAACCGCGGAGATAGAGCTCGACGGGATCCCCCATCGGCGCCACTTTTCGCAGCAAGACGGTGGTTTTAGGGGTCAGTCCCATATCAAGCAAGCGGCGGCGCAAAGCGCCTTCTCCGCCCACGGCGATGATCGTGGCGGATGAACCGATCTTTAATTGATCTAAAGTTGTCATAAAAACCTCCTAGTTAGCTAAAGCAAAAAAATGAATTAAGGCTGAGCAGTTACCTTATGCTAACCACTCAACCTTAATTTAACTGAAACTTTTGTAAAAGTCAATAGAATTAATGCAGGGGAACATAATTATGCAAAATTTCAGAAATATTCTTCAAAAAAGATGCGACCGGAGCGCCCGGCCGCAGGATCGTTGATTGGAAAGAACCAAATTGTTTTGAAATATGGGTAAAAGACGCTATTTGACTTCGTAGGTCCAGCCAAAGGGATCAGGCAAGGTTCCCCATTGGATCCCGGTGAGGGTGTCATAGAGCTTCTGTGCCACAGGGCCGATGTTGCCGTCGCCCACCTTAAGGTTTTCACCGTGTATATTCAAAAGACCGATGGGAGAAATAACGGCTGCGGTTCCGGTGCCAAAGGCTTCTTCAAGGCTGCCATTCTTGGCCGCCTCAAACAATTCGTCAATGGATATCCGCCGCTCGGTGACTTTATAACCCCAGGAAGCAAGTAATTTTAAGGCACTGTCACGGGTAATGCCGGGCAGGATGCTGCCGCCCAGTTCGGGCGCGACGATCTCGCCGTTGATTTTGAACATGACGTTCATGGTGCCGACTTCTTCGATGTATTTGTGTTCGCAGCCATCCAACCACAGAACCTGGGTGTAGCCTAATTCTTTAGCCTTCTTCTGGGCAATCAGGGAGGCTGCATAGTTGCCGCCGCATTTGGTAAAGCCGGTGCCGCCTTTGACGGCGCGGACGTATTCGTCTTCGACATAAATGCTGACCGGATTCAGACCTTCTTTATAATAAGCGCCCACAGGGGACAGAATGACCATAAATTTGAACTGGATCGGCAGACGCACACCGACGTTGCATTGATCGGAAAACATAAAGGGCCGGATGTACAAGGAAGTGCCTTCTTCCTTAGGGACCCAGCTTTCATCAAGTTTGATCAGCTCGATGATGCTTTCAACGAAATCATTTTCGGGGAAAGCCGGCATGCAGAAACGTTCGCCGGACCGATTGAGCCGTTTTGCGTTTTCGAAAGGGCGGAACAAGCGGATCTTGCCGTCCTGGCAGTAATAGGCTTTCATGCCTTCAAAAATCTCGACAGCATAATGCAGGACCATCGCGGAAGGTTCCATGGAAATGGGGCCGTAAGGAATGATCCGGGCATTATGCCAGCCTTGGTCTCCCAGGTAATCCATCTCAAACATATGATCTGTGAAGTAGTCGCCAAAGCCCAGGTTGTTCCAATCCGGCTTTTCCTTCGGGGTTTGAATTTTTGTCACTTTGATATCCATTAATATCCACCTTTCCATATACAGCTGGCTGCCGGACAGAGAAAAACCATCGGCAGAACCGATAAAATATACCCTAAATAGCACTATTCCAATTTTACCCCAACCCATTATCAGTTTCAATGAATAAACACAGCATTTCTATGTATACTTTCCTTTAATATTAGAAAAGCATCTGTTATGATAAAGGCAATAGAACACAAGAAAGCCTGTCGCAAAGTTGGTTTCAACAATTTCCCAGGAAATAATCAAAGCTTGGGGGCCACGGCATGAATGAGCAGATGTGTTTATTTCAAGAAACAAAAACCAAAGAGATAATGAATTTGGGACAAGTCTGTCATTTGCTTGCCATTTCAAAAGCCACCGGACGAAATTGGGTCCGAAGCGGCCGGCTGATTCCGGACAGTGAAATCGACGGGATCCCTTGTTTTCATCAGGAAAAAATCAGCCAGATGCTGCAAACTATGTCCCAAGAGCCTAGCGGCAAGTTGAGAAGCCGCCGCAATAAGACGATGATCCAGGGCACCTTGCTTCAGCGCGACTACGCCGGGGACAAGACGACCATCAAAACCGTGGAAACCATATTAGGCGCTTTGGCCGATTCGAAAATCGGAGCTGCCCATATCAAGCTGATCCTGACGGAGTGTGCCCTGAAGCAGTTTGCAGCCCGCGGCCTATTGCCGGGTCAAAAGGGAGAAGAAGGGGATTTTCGGTATAATGCCCCTGGACAGCCCGTTGGAGAGTCTTTGTTAGAGGCTTACTTAAAAGGCGGTCTGGATTTGGGCGTGTATGAGGTGCTGATCCGGGACTTGCTGGAAGGCGCACTGCCAATCAATGAAGCCGAGTTGGAAGCCTTGCGGCCGGCATTGCTGGTGCCGGCATTTTGGGGCGCCGGTGATGATTTGCTGGGCCTGCTTTATCTGGGGCTGCAGCCGCTGGCGGGGCGGAAAAAAGAGGGAATTTATTATACACCTTGTGTTTTGCTGCGCCAAATGATCCAAACCCTGAAAGATCGGAACATCCTGCAGCCAGAATGCAGATTATGGGATCCCTGCTGCGGCAGCGGCAATTTTCTGCTGGCGGCTTACGAAAACGTAGACAGCCTCAAAGGATTATATGGCAGTGATTCCGATCGGATCAGCATCGCTCTGGCAAGGATCAATCTGGCCCTTGTGTCAGGAACCCATGATATCGCAGCATTAAAAAAGCAGTTGCGCTGCGAAGATAGCCTCTATAGCATGCATGAGCGCTTTGACCTGGTTTTAGGCAATCCTCCTTGGGGACAACAATTTTCGGCTCAACAGAAAGCGCATTTTAGACATACCTTTGTAACCGCCGCAGGACAACGCCGCATCGAGTCCTTTGGAGTGTTTACAGAACTCGGCTTGAAGGCCTGTCGTGAGGGCGGGTGCTTAGCCTTTATTTTGCCGGAGTCCCTGATGCAGACTGACCTGCACGCGCCGATCCGCGAATATATTCGCCAGGAGAGCAGACCTTTATACATTCGTTATTGGGGCAACAGCTTCAAGAAGATCCAGTGTCCAGCGTTGTCTCTGTTCCTGAAAAAGGAACCTGGCCATTTTTCAACCTGCGGCGTCGAGGTGGCGACGCCTTCGGAGGCTTACACCATTACGGAGGCGCGGGATTTGGGCAGCAGGAACTGGCCGCTGGACTTAAACGACCAAGATTATCAGTTGCTAAAAAGAATCGATTCCCAAGTGCCGGTCTGGAAGCTGCGCGATCAGGCAGAATTTGCCCTTGGGATCGTCACCGGTGATAATCAAAGTTTTTTATCCAAAACACCTGAACCGGGTTTGGAGCCAGTCTGGACAGGCGGTCAAATCTTCGCCTATCGGATCGCCCCAGCCGAGGCTTATCTTCGATATGACCGGGATACGCTGCAGCAGGCTGCGCCGGAAGCAGATTACCGGAGGGAGGATAAGCTTCTGTATCGCTTTATCAGCCAAGTCCCGGTTTTTGCCTATGATGACAGCCAGCGTCTGACGCTGAACAGCGCCAATGTGTTGATCCCCCAAATCAAAGACTGTTCGATGAAGTATGTCTTGGCGATTTTGAATTCCAGGGTGATCCAATATTACTATTTAAAGCAGTTCTCTTCTTTGAAAGTGCTGCGCTGGCATTTGGAAGCCTTGCCGATTCCGGCAGCAGGGCGCTTTACCCAATGGAAAACGGTCCGCCAGGTCAACCAAATCATGGCAGGGTCGTCCTTGGAACAACGAAGGGACCTTTATGAAGCCTTGGATCAAAGGATCATGGGACTCTTTGGACTGGATGCAAAGGACCAGGAAAGAATCCGGGAGATTTTGAATGACAGACCGCCCGTCCTTTGATATAATAAAATCCGTTATTTTCGAACCGCATCATCCCATTGATCAGGAAGAGGTTAAATCATGCAATACGAATATGTGCCCGAAGGTGTTTGCTCCCAGAAGATTTTTGTAGACATCAAAGAGGACCAGACCATCGGCGGCATTGCTTTTTTGGACGGTTGCCGCGGTAATTTAGAGGGCATCAGCAAATTGGCCCAAGGGAGAAACGTTAAGGAAGTCATTGATTTGCTGGATGGGATCGATTGTGAAGGGCGCGGGACTTCCTGCCCTGATCAGCTGGCCAATATGCTCAAACAAATCATGGCGAAGGAAAGTCAGCCGAAAAGCGGAACCGTACGCCCATAGTCAACAGGGTGCCGCCTGACGAAGCGGCATTCCCTTCAATTCGAATGAATTCATAAAAGGGTCCGAAGCATACCAACAGGCATCTTCGGACCCTTTCTTATGCAGGGGCTACTGGGATCAGTCCTTTTTTTGATCAATCATCGTGTAGTTAAAAACACAACGGTCATCGCCGCTGGTCAGACATTCCGGCCTTTCAAGCTGCATACCGAAGCCGGCGTAAAGCGGATAATCGATTTGGCAATAGAGAGCGCCGATGGCCAAGCCCTCTTCACCGTACTGGGCCCAGGTTTCCGCCATGGGACAGTAGGTGACAATGCCCTTTTCATCCCGTTTCCAATCCGGGGTCCCAAAATCCTTGACCTTGCTGTAAGTATCTTTCCCGATCGGCGGCAGCCCGGCTTCCTTTGCATCCCGCTGCATCGCCTCGATCCGGGATTTGGCCATGTTGTCGGTAGCGGCTTTGATGGCTTTCTTGCCTTCTTCTTCACCAAGCCGTTCAAGCATCTCTTTTGCCATGAAATAGTGCATTTCCGCCATCAACTTCGCCAGACGCATGGGAAGGGGTTGGGAGTGTTTGATATCGCTCATGACATGGTGCCTCCTTGTGAATTTCTTATAAAACCATTGTGATTTATCCCGCCTTTTTTGTCAAGGCAGGGTTATTTAGGTGACGGCAGGATATGCCTGATGCAATCGCCGAAATCAGCAAAAATAATTTATTCAAAAGCATATTGACAAACAATTTATGCAGCGCTACAATAACGCAGTTAAGAAGGCTTTATTGACAACCTAACCATCAGGCAAAGGTTGTATGAAGGAGAATTCAGGTGGAGAAGCACAAGCTATCGCCTTATACGATCTTGATGATCGGTTTTGCATGTCTGATCCTGGCCGGCGCTGGATTGCTGATGCTGCCGATTGCACAGCAGCCAGGCATTGACCTTGCACCGGTGGATGCCTTATTCACATCCGCCAGCGCAGTTTGCGTGACCGGCCTGGTCACGGTGGATACCGCAATGACTTACAGTCTGTTTGGCCGCATTGTGATTATGCTGTTGATTCAGTTCGGCGGGCTGGGGGTGGCCACGGTGGGCGTGTTTGCCATTGTGATGATGGGCAAGCGGGTCGGTCTTCGAGGAAGGGTCCTTCTGAGAGAGGCATTCAACCTTTATACGATCCAGGGCGTGGTCGGCCTTTTGTGGTGGATCATCGGCATCACCGCCATCATCGAGGGCATCGGCGCTTTCTTAAGCTTCTTGGCTTTCCGGAGGGACTACCCGATTGGAACGGCTGCGGGCTTGGGTATATTTCATGCGGTCTCCAGTTTCAATAATGCGGGATTTGATTGCTTAGGCAATTTTCAAAGTCTTACTGCCTATGAAAACAATCCGCTGCTGCTTATGACCACGGCCGGGCTGATCGTCCTGGGCGGCTTGGGTTTTATTGTCATCAGGGAAATATTGCATTACCATAAGAAACGTCATTTTTCACTCCACTCAAAAATCGTTTTGTTCATGACGTCGATCCTGATCGTTGCAGGAACCTTGCTTCTGAAGCTGACCTACAAGATGAGCTGGCTCAGCGCTTTCTTTCATAGTGTCACAGCAAGGACCGCGGGATTCAACAGCATCGACATCGGAAGGTTACCGGATGCCGCCCTGATGATCCTGATGATTCTGATGGTGATCGGGGCTTCTCCCGGTTCCACCGGCGGCGGCATCAAGACGACGACGGCGTTCACAATTTTGACCAGCACGTTTAAGATGACCAGCCAAAAACGCTGCGCAGCCTTCAAACGGCAGATATCCTGGGACATTATCAATAAAGCATACATCCTTTTGGTGCTTGTGGTGATCCTTCTCCTAATCAATACTTTCCTGGTCTGTCTTTTTGAACCGGCGATCCCCATGAGCGATGTTTTGTTCGAGGTCATATCGGCCTTCGCCACCGTAGGCTTGACCGTAGGAATTACCCCTACCTTAAGTACAGCCAGCAAATTGATCCTTGTTTTAACCATGTACTTCGGCCGGCTGGGATTGTTGACATTGGCCTATGCCTGGACGCCAAAGCAGTTGTCCAATCTGGAATATGTTGAAGAAAAATACATCGTGGGATAGAGGGAAAGATATGAGAAAGAATTATCGGGGAGCCATTGAATACTGTGTCATCGGCCTGGGACGTTTCGGGTTTGCCTTATCGGTTGCGTTGGCTCAGGCCGGCAAAGAAGTGCTGGTTTTAGACAATGACGAAGAAAAAGTGAAAGCCGTCAGCCGCTACGTGGACAATGCGCTGATCGTGAAGCATATGGACAAGGATTCCCTCGAAGAGGCCGGCGTCCAGAATTGCCATACGGTGGTGGTGTGCATCGGCGAACAGATCGAGGTCAGTGTGCTGACAACTTTGAACGTGATCGAGCTTGGTGTTCCCCGGGTCATTTCCAAGGCTGTCAGCGCCGACCATGGCAGCGTTCTGAAGAAAATAGGCGCTGAAGTGGTTTATCCTGAAAAGGACATGGCGGTCCGCCTGGCCAAGAGTTTTATGAAAACCCGGGCTATGGAGTACATTGATCTGAATGAAGAAATTTCCATCGAAGAACATCGGATCACCGGAAAGATTTGCGGGCAGACCCTGGCTGCAGCGAATTTGCGCAAGCGGTTCGGCATGAATGCCATTGCCATCGTCAAAGGTGAAAAAACCATTATCGAAGTGGATCCCACCATTCTTTTAGAGGAAGGAAATGCCATCGTTACCATCGGAACCAAGGACAATCATGCAAGATTCCAGGGATATCTCTATGCGGACTGATGGGCCGCTCCGGCCACAGTGTCCTGTCATGGAATGCCAAGTATCATGCTTGGCATTTTTTTATGATCACTTGACGCGGTATGGCAAGGGTCGTATAATTAAATGCAAATGGGAATCATAAGCATTTAGCACTGGAGGCAATCATCGTCATGAAGAAAATATGGAAATGCGGTTTGATTGGTATGCTGGTCTTCGGACTGTTGACCGGCTGTGGATCAAGCCCAAAAAACGCCGCAGAAAACGGCGAAAGCCAGGATGCGGCAGGACAAAAGCTTTTCGTATGTACCAGCTTCTATCCAATGTATGACTTTGCGAAAAAAATCGGCGGGGACCAGATCCGCCTTGTAAATCTGGTGCCTTCCGGGACGGAGCCTCATGACTGGGAGCCTTCTCCGCAGGATCTTGCGAATCTGGAAAAGGCGGATGTTTTTATTTACAATGGGTCTGGTATGGAGCCATGGGCAGAGAAGATTCTCGGCGCATTGCAAAATGAGAAGCTGGCCGTGGTTGAAGCTTCCCAAGGGATCAATTTGCTGGAAGGGAATCACACCCGTACTGAAGAAGAGGTTGAAGATGAAACCCCCTATGATCCGCATGTTTGGCTGAGTCCGATGAAAGCCAAGGCGGAAATGAAAGCCATCAAAGAGGCTATCGTCCAGGCAGATCCTGAAAATAAAGCAATGTATGAAGCCAATTACCAGACCTATGCAGCGAAATTTGATGCTTTAGACCAGGAATTCAAAGACACGCTGTCGCCGTTGCCAAATAAAAACATTATCGTTGCCCATCAAGCGTTCGGTTATCTTTGCGCCGATTACGGGCTGAAGCAGGTTGCCATCGAAGGATTGTCCGCCGACGCAGAACCCGACCCGGCCAGAATGGCGGAAATTATTGACTTTGCCAAGGCAAATTCTGTCAAGGTCATATTTTTTGAGGAATTGGTCAGTCCCAAGGTGGCAGAGTCCATTGCTTCAGCGATCGGGGCCAAGACGGCGGTGTTGAATCCCCTGGAGGGCTTGAACGATCAGCAGCTGCAGGCAGGCAGCGATTATCTGTCCGTCATGCGAGAAAATTTGCAGGCGCTAAAAACAGCGCTGCAGTAAGCGGGTCAAAAAAATGAAGCCATTGATCGAAGTGGAAAACCTGAAATTCAGCTATAAAACCAAGCAGGTCCTGGATGACATCCGATTTTCAGTGTTTGAGCGGGATTTTGTTGCCATGACCGGTGCCAATGGCGCCGGAAAAAGCACGATCCTCAAGCTTTTGCTTGGGGAACTGACACCTGACGCCGGCAGCATCCGGTTGCTCGGAGAGGATGTCAGTCAGTTCCAGGATTGGCCGAGCATAGGCTATGTGCCGCAAAAAAGTCTTGTTACGGAAGGCCGTTTCCCTGCAACAGCTGAAGAAATCGTTCTGGCCAATCTCTATCCGCAAATCGGCCTGATGCGGTTCCCAAAGAAAGCCCATCGTGAAAAAGCAAGGAAAGCCCTTGCCATGGTTGGTTTGCAGGAAGAAGTCAAGACGTTGATCGGGAATATGTCCGGGGGACAGCAGCAGCGGGTCATGATTGCCAGGGTTTTGGTCAGTGAGCCCAAAATCATGATTCTGGATGAACCGACCACGGGCATCGATGCCCAGACGGTTAAAGCACTCTATGAATTGTTGGCGCGGCTCAATCAGGAAAACGGACTGACCATTCTCATGGTGACCCATGATTTGGCCCGGGCTTCAGCGTATGTATCCAGGATTTTTTGCCTGGAAGAGGACTCTCTGCTTGAATTGGAGAAATCACAGATCTTGGATGAGCTTTCCCACAAACACAAACACCCTGCCAGAGACGCGCAAACGGCAGGATTCAAAGGGGAGGGCGTCTGTCATGGCCATTCTTGAATATGATTTCATGCGGCGGGCTTTTATCGTCGGTATCCTGCTGGCGGTGATCATACCCTGCATCGGTATCATCGTCGTATTAAAAAGGCTTTCCCTGATTGGCGATGCGCTGTCCCATACATCCCTGGCGGGGGTGGCGGCTGGACTGATTTTAGGGGTCAACCCGATCCTCGGTGCGGCCGTGGCCTGCGCTCTGGCGGCGCTGAGCATTGAAGCCATCCGGAAAAAACTGCCGCAGTACGCAGAAATGTCCATCGCAGTCATCATGTCGGCAGGGATCGGTCTAGCCGGTGTTTTGTCCGGGTTTGTAAAAAATGCGGCCAATTTCAACAGCTTCCTCTTTGGCAGCATCGTTGCCATCAGTGATCTGGAATTGCTATTGGTCGCAGCCACGAGTTTTGCTGTGATGGCGGTGTTTCTGCTGCTTTATAAAGAACTGTTCTATATCGCCCTGGATGAAAAGGCGGCTAGACTGGCAGGGATTCCAGTTAAAAAAATCAACTTTATTTTTACGATCTTAACGGCGTTGACGGTGTCGGTGGCCGCCCGGACAGTCGGTGCCCTGGTGGTGTCCTCCATGATGGTCATACCTGTGGCCTGTGCCATGCAATTGGGGAAGAGCTTCAAACAGACCCTGTTTTATGCCATCGGTTTTGCCGTATTGTTCACAGTTTTGGGATTGTTCTCCGCCTATTATGCAGGTCTTAAGCCTGGCGGCACCATCGTTCTGATTGGAGTATGCTGCCTGGTGGTCTTGTTCAGTATGAAAAAATGGATTTCAACAGGGAAGTGAGCTTAGAAATGGAAAGAGACAGCGGGAAGATCGTCTGGCCGGAGGGGCTGAAGAAAACCAAGCCCAGGGAGGTGGTTTTATCCATCCTAGAGCAATCGAAAGAACCTTTGACGGCCATGGAAATCAGTTCAAAAATCGAAAAGACCGGCAAGTCCGTCTGGCTGTCCACTATTTACCGGGTTCTTGAGAGCTTTGAAGAAAAAGCCATTGTCCAAAAAACAACGGTGCTGGACAACGGGATGGCGGTCTACGCCATCAACCGCCATGAGCATACCCACTATGCGGTTTGCATGAAGTGCCGCAAGATGGTGGCCATAGAAAATTGCCCCATGCAGGCTTTTATGCCGGAACTGGAGGGCCAAGGCTTCCAGGTCACCGGACACAAGGTTGAAATGTACGGCTTTTGCAAGGAATGCAGCGTCCAGAAAAAAGAATAAGGCAGCTGAAGCGCAACGCGTTTCATAGATAGCCATATCGCTCCGAATGCACATCCCTCAACGGGGGTGTGCTTTTTTGCGGTATGGCTGACCAATGCTTCGTCCAATGCAGGGGAAATGAAAATCGATCAAGTTTATATCCATAAAAAGCAGTTTGTGATACAATATTATTAGAATATTAGGAAAATTGTAACGATAACCGCTTATTTTTATAATCGTCTTAGCCTCAGAGTCATTATTCGTTATCCTTAGGTGAAGATGAAATCAATTCAAAGGATGTGAAGAAACGATGAATAAGATGAAGCATCCTAAGAGAAAACGAGTGAGAATGATCTTGATTGTGATCCTGGTGTTTCTATTATTGTGCGCTGCCGCATTATCTGCATTGGCTGTCGTCCTGATTCGGCAGGCAGGTCCCCTGGATAGTCTTGGCCTGGACCGCTATCCCATGACCACGATGGTCTATGATGGGGATGATCATGTGATCCAGCAGCTTCATGGAACTGAAAACCGTATCCCCGTCAAGCTGGACCAGGTATCCACCCAGATGGTCCAAGCCATGCTGGCCATTGAAGACCATCGGTTTTATGAGCATCCGGGTTATGACATTTACCGGATCGGAGTTGCGATGTGGATCAATTACAAACAAGGGGAAATCGTCCAGGGAGCCAGCACCATCACGCAGCAGATGGTGGGGCTGGCTAAGCTGGACCGAAGGGAGAAGACCTGGCAGCGGAAGGTCAAGGAAGGCCTTCTGGCAATCAAAGTGGAAAAAGAATATACCAAGGACCAGATCCTGGAGCTCTATCTCAACTGGGTTTATTTTGGGAGCGGCGCTTATGGGATCGAAGCGGCTGCCCAGACTTTTTTCGGGAAACCCGCCCTTGATCTAAAGACACAGGAAGCCGCGCTTTTGGCGGGTCTGGTCCAGAATCCATCCCTTTATTCACCCCGCATCAATCCAAAGTCCGCGCTGAAACGACGCAGCCAGGTGCTGGATGCCATGACGGAAACCGGCAGTCTGACGGTGGAGGAAGCGGAAAAGCATAAAGCCGCGCCCTTGGGCATCATCCCGGCAATCCCGGAAGAAGCCTATCTATACAGCTCCTATATGGATTGCGTGATTGAACAAGCCTTGGATGACCTAAATCTGAAGGGGGCGGAAACGTCAGAGCTTTTCGCGGGAGGCTATAGGATCTACACGGCTCTGGATGTGGGTATCCAGAAGAAAATGGAAGAAGTTTACAGCCAGGATGAGAATTTTCCCACGGGTGAAAATGACGAAATCATCCAGTCCGCTATGGTTGTATTGGATCCCCATACCGGTGAAATCAAAGGCCTGACAGGTGGAAGGGGTACCAAAGGCAAACGGGGCTTTAACCGTGCCACCCAAGCCATGCGTCAGCCTGGTTCGGCATTCAAACCCTTGGCGGTCTTCGGGCCTGCTCTGGAACTGGGCTATGGCCCGGCCACCGTGATGGATGATTTTCCCAAGGCGTATCCGTCCAATGGGGAGATATGGTGCCCTCAGAATTATGATGAGCGCTACAGAGGTCTGGTTTCCATGCGGACGGCCGCCAAATACTCCATCAACATATGGTCAGTCCGGATGCTGAACCGGATCGGCGTGGAGAAGGGTGTGGCTTTTGCCGAAAAATTGGGGATCACCACCCTGGTCCGGAAAGGGTATCAAAATGATATGGGCTTATCCCTGGCTTTGGGCGGTTTGACAAAGGGCGTTACCCCCCTGGAACTGACAGCGGCTTATGGGACCTTCGCAAATCAAGGGATTTATATCAAACCTTCCGTCATTCGGAGGATCGAGGACCGCGAAGGAAACCTGGTCTGGGAGCACACGAAGGAAGGCCGCCAAGTGATGAGCGAACAATCGGCTTATCTGATGACCAGCATGCTTCAAACCGGGGTGGAAGAGGGAACTGGAAAAATGGCTCGTTTGGAAGACTGGCCCGTGGCCGGCAAGACCGGAACCACTTCGGATAAGAAGGATGCCTGGTTTGTAGGCTATACACCTCGCCTGGTGGGCGGGATTTGGCTTGGCTATGATACGCCGCAGGAAATGAAGAATGTGATCGGCGGCGGCCGAAATGCCGGCCCCATTTGGAAGCTTGTGATGGAAGCTGCTCATGCAGATTGGAGCCCTGAGGATTTCACAAAGCCGGCCGATATTGTGGAGCAGGCAGTGGACGCGAAATCAGGATTGCTGCCCAGCCCATTGACGCCCAAGCAATTTATCATTAAAGAAATTTTCAACGCTAAAGATGTTCCTCGGGAGGTTTCTGATTTATGGACCAAGGTGCAGATCTGTCCTGAATCCCATCAGCGGGCAGGTACATACTGCCCCGCCCCGGCGACCCAGGTGCTTTTCATCAGACCGGAACCTTTAAACAGAAAAGATCTTCCTAAGGAATTCAAGGGCGCAGTGCCTCAGGACCAACCCTGGTCCGTTCCGGATGCTGTTTGCAAGCTGCATGGGGAAGCGCCCCCGCCGGCCAATCCAGTGGAAGCAACCGCCGCCGCCGAGCCAGCGGGAACGGATCAATCTCCACAATAAAAAGAACGGAGTGTATCATAAGATGGCGAATCATAAACCACTTGAAAACGAAACGGTTACAAACAGTGAGCTGGATAGAATCCACCGATATTGGAGCGCCTGCAATTACCTTGCGGCAGGCATGATCTATCTTCAGGACAACCCTCTTCTGAAAAGTCCATTAAAAACCGGGCATATCAAGAAGCGCCTGCTGGGCCATTGGGGTTCCAGTCCCGGCTTGTCCTTCATTTATGTGCACTTGAACAGGCTGATCAAAAAGTATGATTTGAATATGATCTACATTACCGGACCGGGCCATGGGGCCCCGGGCGTTCTGGCACCGATTTATTTGGAAGGCACATATTCTGAGATATATCCTGACAAAAGCGAAGATGAAGAGGGCATGGCTAAGTTTTTTAAACAGTTCTCTTTTCCCGGAGGTATCGGCAGTCATTGCACGCCTGAAACCCCGGGTTCGATCCATGAAGGCGGGGAATTAGGGTACAGCCTTTCCCATGCCTATGGCGCTGCCTTTGATCATCCAGATTTGATCGTCGCAGCGGTTGTCGGTGACGGTGAGGCTGAGACAGGACCTTTGGCAACGTCCTGGCACTCTAATAAATTTCTAAATCCGGCAAGAGACGGCGCGGTGCTGCCTATTCTTCACTTAAACGGTTATAAGATTTCCAATCCCACCCTATTGGCCAGGATCAGCCACGAGGAACTGGAAAATCTGTTTTGGGGGTATGGCTACAAGCCGTATTTTGTTGAAGGCGATGATCCGATGATGATGCACCGGAGCATGGCCGAATCGGTAGAAAAATCGATTCTTGAGATTCGTCAGATTCAAGAGGAAGCGCGTTCCAAAGGTTTTCGAAAGCGCCCCGTCTGGCCAATGATTATTTTAAGATCACCGAAAGGCTGGACAGGACCGAAAGAAATCGATGGACACACGATCGAAGGCTCCTGGCGATCCCATCAGATTCCCCTGGCGGGGGTCCATGAAAATCCGGAGCATTTGAAAAAGCTGGAGGATTGGCTGAAAAGCTACAAACCCCAAGAACTCTTTGATGGCTCAGGGAAACTGGTTCCTGAGCTCAAAGCGCTGGCACCTTCAGGAAACCGGCGAATGAGCGCCAATCCGATCACCAACGGAGGGCTTGTTCGAAAGCAACTGCGTATGCCGGATTTTAAAGACTATGCGGTCAAGGTTGAAAAACCAGGTGCGGCGGATTATGAAAACACCCTGCAGCTTGGCAAATTTTTACGGGATATCTTTCGAAACAACCCCAACAATTTCAGGATGTTCGGACCGGATGAAACGGCATCGAACCGACTGCAGTCTGTTTATGAAGTGAGCAAGAAAACTTGGATCGCAGACTACTTGGAAGTGGATTCCGACGGCGGGGAGCTGGCACCGGATGGAAAAGTTATGGAAATGCTCAGTGAGCATACCTTGCTGGGATGGCTGGAAGGCTATATTCTGACCGGCCGCCATGGACTGTTCCATACGTATGAAGCCTTTGCCCATATTATTGATTCCATGTTCAACCAGCATGCAAAATGGCTGAGCATCAGCAAGCTCGAAACCCCGTGGCGTACCCCCATATCGTCGGAAAACATCCTGTTGTCCTCCACGGTATGGCGTCAGGACCATAATGGATTTTCCCATCAGGATCCAGGCTTTTTAGATCTCCTGACAAACAAAGATCCGGAGGTGGTTCGTATCTATCTGCCGCCGGATGCCAACTGTCTGCTTTCAACAGCAGATCATTGTCTGAAGAGCACAGGCTATGTCAACGTCATCGTCTCCGATAAGCAGAAACACCTGCAATACCTGAACGTGGAGGATGCCATCCAGCATTGCACCAAAGGGATCGGTATCTGGGATTGGGCCAGCAATGACAAGGTTGTCAATGAATTATCCGATCCGGATATTGTGATCGCAGGCTGCGGTGATGTAGCTACCAAGGAAGCCTTGGCTGCGACAGCCATCCTGCGCGAGGCGTTCCCAGATCTGAGGGTGCGGTTTGTCAATATTGTGGACCTTACAAAGCTAATGTCGGCTTCCGAACATCCTCACGGATTGACCGATGACGAATTCAATTCCCTTTTCACCAAAGATAAAGATGTGATTATTAATTTCCATGGTTACCCGTGGCTGATCCATAAGCTGACGTATCGGAGGACCAACCAGCAGAGGCTCCATGTCCATGGCTACAAGGAGAAAGGAAACATCAACACACCCCTCGAACTTGCCATCATTAACGAAATCGACAGGTTCAACCTTGTGATCGACGCCATCGACCTGGTCGCTTCCATCGGTTCGAAGGGTGCATACGTCCGTGAACGGATGAGAAACGAAATCCTGGAAAACATACAGTATGCCCATACCTATGGAATCGATAAGGAAGAAATCAGAAATTGGAAATGGCCTTACTAGAAGAAGGTGGCTTTATGGAGCTTTATTCTGGAAGCCTATACTGGGATAAAACCGTTGAACCTTCCTATCGGTTTGAAAAAGTCAGCGAAGGGAAAGAAACCCAGGTTTTAATTGCCGGAGGGGGGATCAGCGGGACGTTGTGCGCGTATGTTCTGTCTGCCTTGGGGATGGATGTGATCCTTGCAGAAAAAAACAAAATTGGAAAAGGGAGCAGTCTAGCCAGCACAGGGCTGCTCCAATATCGCAGTGATAAAATGCTATGTGAGTTGGTTGATGACATCGGGGAGGAACAGGGGCGTCTGTTTTACCGGATGTGCCTTGAAGCCATGGATCAACTCACCTCGCTGAATGAATCCTTAGGGAGGGCGACGGAGTACAGGTCAATCGACAGCCTATACTATGCTTCTGAAAAGAAAGATGTAAAGAAATTAGTAAGGGAATACGAATTTCTGAGGAAGTATGATTTCCCCGTGGAATTCCTGGATGAGGACCAGCTGAAAAGGAGGTATCGTATCCATAAACCTTGCGCGCTGCGCACTTGGCATGACGCAGATGTGAATCCCTATGGCTTGATCCAGGCCCTGACCAGGAAGAATATGGCGCAAGGCGTCCATTATTTTGAGAATACAGAATTAGATCTGGACAACATCCAAAGCAATAAAATCATAACGAAAGAGGGCTATCCCATCCAATTCGAGCATCTGATCCTGACCACAGGCTATTCAAAAATCTATCCAATCATAAAAGACAAAATCATCATCCGGAGGACTTACGCGTTTTGTTCCAAGCCCATGCGGGATGATTTGTGGAAAGACAATGTGATGGTTTGGGAAACAAAAAACCCTTACCTTTATTTTCGAACCACCATGGATCACAGGATCATTGGCGGCGGACTGGATGAAGATCAAAAGGAATTGGAGCTGGATGGGGAAAAGATTTTGATCAAGGCGAAAAGCATCGCCGGTCAGATCGAGACGATCTTTCCCAATTTGGACATCCAGATCGACGATGCCTGGAATGCATTGTTTTATGGATCAAAAGATGGGATCCCTTTCATCGGCAAAGACCCTGTTCAAGGGAATCGGTATTATCTGCTGGGTTATGAGGGCAATGGAATGTGTTATTCAATGGCAGGCGCCTTGATCCTGAAAGATTACATTCTGGGGAAACCCAATGTGTATAAGGATATCGTCCGAATGGATCGGGGAATGTAAGTCCTGGGCATTAAGGCTGACGCCTAGCAATCCCCAAGACAAAGTCATTGTATCTAAAGAAAGCAAGGTGTGCTAAAATATTATCAGAATATTAAGATAAAATAGGCTTAATGAAATGCTGCGTTGAAAACAGCGGGGAATTCCCCCCGATGAAGGAGGTGCGTTTATGAACGCTATGTTCCAGTCCATTGCCCAGGTTTTCAGAGGCACGGCGAAGGCCCTGCAGACCTTTCCTGTGACCATCGCCTGCGCTTTTGGCTTTGCGGTGGTGACCATGATCAGGATCCAACTGGATTGGCCGCAGCAGGAACCTTATAACTTTATGTTCAACTGTTGGCATTGGGCCTTTGCAATGGGAGCGATTTTCAGTTTGGCAGTCAGCACATGGGCGAAAAGCCGCTTTAACGACCTGAAGACGGAGCTGATCGCCGATGGGCTTGGCGTTGCGGCGGTGATTGTCACCTTTTTTGCACTCTATCAGTTCGGCGGGACAGATCCTGCCTTGACCGGCGCTCGTTACGCGGTGATCACCGGGCTGGCGGCGGCCCGGGTCGGCGTGGCCATGCTGGTGAGCTTTGCCGCCTTCATTGTCTTGGCCGGTTACCCCGAAGACCAATCCGATTTTTCCCAATCTTTTTTTATGACCCATAAGGCGTTTTTTATTGCCTCGATCTACGGTGCGGTCATGACCAGCGGCGCTTCCGGCGTAGCAGGGGCTGTGCAGGCTTTGCTTTACCGCGAGATGAGCAGCAAAGTCTATATGTACATCGGCACCTTGACGGGCTTTATCGCTTTTACGATTTTTGTGGGGTATTTTCCGGACTTCCGAAAGGGAAAGGTCGACGAACGGCGGTCTATGGTTCAAAGTCAGCCGCGGTTCATCGTGATTTTATTTGATTACATCATGATTCCGCTGATGCTGGCTTTGACGGTGGTCCTCTTGATCTGGGCAGGGAAAACTGTCCTGGAAGGCATGGGTTCCTCCTTCCTTCGGCTGTCCAGCATCGCGTCCTCCTATGCCGTGGGCGGCATTTGGCTACATACCATGGTAACGCAGCATGAATCCGGGCTGGCAAAATTTTACCGGCGCTTCTATCCCTTTGCCGCGCTGGTGATCCTGGCCTTCGAGGCTTGGGCCGTCGTGATTCAGCTCGGTAAGTCAGGCCTCAAAATAACGGAGTATTCTTTTATCCTGATTTGGATTGCCGCCGTTGCGGCGGTTGTGCTGCTGATCATGATCAAGGCTAAGGCCCACCCGGTGATTGTTGCCTTGGTTTGCACCTTGGCCGTGGTTTCGGTTTTACCGGTTGTCGGTTATCATGCACTGCCTGTGACCGCCCAAGTCAATCGGCTGGAAAAGCTCCTGGTCCAGGAGGGAATCCTGTCCGGCGGCCAACTGGCGCCTGCAGTTTCCGCGCCTGAAAGCGCAGCCCGCGAATCCATTACCGATGCGGTGGAATATCTTGCCTATGCCAGAGACGCCAAGCTGCCGGCATGGTTCGATACGCGATTGAGTGAAAGCGAGTTTTTCAGGACTAAGCTGGGCTTTGAAAAAACCTGGCCGAAGCCGGAAGATCCCGGAGCGGGACCAGCCATGGGAACCTATCTGTATTTACCGGCCGAAGCCATCGAAATCACGGATTATGATTGGGCCGTCAACATGATGGGCGGTTACGGAAAAGAGCAGGACTATGTCACCATCCAGGGCGACCGGGGCGTCTACCGGATCCATTGGACGATGCCCGGCGGCAACGGAATCCCTTTGCTGAAGATCTTTTTGGGTGAGCAGCTGATCCTGGAACAGGATATGAATCCTTATATCGACCAGATTGCTGCAAAATATCCACCGGGGCAGGGCGTATCGGACCAGGCAGATTTAAAGGATATGAGCCTCCGGCTGGAAACGGCTGAGGTAACGGTCCTGCTGGTTTTCAGCAATATCGACATCAACATCGATCCCCAAGAGGACATCATCAACTACTGGCTCAACCTGAATGTGTTATACCTGAAAGAGAAAGAATAAACGACCCGCTTCCGATACGTGCGGGCAACTGAAACAAAGTGGATCCATACGTTTTAAGGGGGGCTTCTTATGGCGGAAATAAAAGTCGATGTCAGAGGGCAAACATGCCCGGTACCCTTGGTGGAAATGCGAAAGGCCTTAAGAAAGGCTGAACAGGGAGATGTCATTGAAATGATCGGGACCCATCCTGCATCCAAAAAGGAAATTCCCATGGCGGCCAATGCTTTGTCCGTAAAAATCATCAGCGATGAACAAATCGGAAACGAATGGAAGATCAGGCTGCAGAAATGATTGAATACCAACCCCTGCGGCGTGAGGAGGTGCGGATATGAGTGAAAAGACGACCATCATCGTTCACAGCGGAGACCTGGACAAAATCTACAGCGCGCTGATTGTGGCAAACGGTTCTTTGGCAATGGGCATGGAAGCATCCTTGTACTTTACCTTCTGGGGATTGCTGCGGCTAAAAAAAGGAGGGCTGGATCAAGGACCCTTATCAAAAATGCACATGCTTGGCCTCGGAAAGCTGATGATCAAAAATCGGATGAAAAAAGCGAATGTGGCTTCATTAGATAAGCTCATCGCTGATTTCAGAGAGCTTGGCGGAAAGATCATAGCCTGTGAAATGACCATGGAAATTATGGGACTCAAACGTGCTGATTTGAATGAAGGGATCATTGACGATTACGGGGCGGTGGGCACCTACATTCAGGAAGCACGGGACTCCTCGATAACCTTATTTATATAGAGGTGATGATGATGACAGAACGCACGATTTATCTGGACAATGCGGCAGCGACCCGATTGGATGAGGCTGTCCTGGAAGCGATGAAGCCTTGCTACTTCGAGAATTACGCCGTTGCCACTTCGGAATTCGGGTATTCACAGGGTCTCCAAGCGCGGGAGACCTTGGCGGAGGCAAGGACGAAAATCGCCGCCGCCCTAGGGGCTGAGCCCGATGAATTTATTTTTACCTCAGGAAATACGGAGTCAAGCAATTTGGCGCTTAAAGGCGTCGCCAAGTCCCTGGGCATGCAAAATGGCCGCCGCATGATCCTATCCAAGATCGAGGATTTTCCGGTGCTGCATAGCGCCAGGGTTTTAGAAAAACAAGGCATCGCCGTGGATTACCTGGAAGTGGATGGCGAGGGCCTCATCAATATAGAGCAGTTGGAGTCCTTATTGCGGGATGAAACGATTTTGGTTTCGATCCAGCACGGGAACCAGGAAATCGGGACGATCCAGGACATCGCAGCCATCGGCCAAATGTGCAAGCGGCGAAAGGTTCTTTTTCACACCGACGCGACCCATACGTTTGGCAGGGTCCCCATCGATGTGAAGAAAATCAATGTGGATCTTATCACGGTGTCGGCCCATACCCTCCATGGGCCGAAAGGAATCGGCGGACTGTTTGTTCGCAAAGGAACGCCCCTCTCAAAAATCATGGATGGCGGTTTCCAGGAATTTGATTTGAGAGCCGGTATTGAAAATATTCCCGGCGCGGTGGGCTTTGCGAAAGCGCTGGATTTGATCACGGCAGAAGAAAATTTGCGGCTCCAAGCCATGCGGGACCGGATGATCGCCGAAGTCTTCAAGAAAATCCCTTTGGTCACCTTAAACGGGCATCCGGTTCAAAGGCTGCCCCAAAATGCCAACATCACGTTTCACCATGTAGAGGGTGAGTCGATCACCCTGCACCTGGATATGTATGGAATCGCTGTCAGCACAGGCTCTGCCTGCTTCAGCAGGTCTTTGGAAGCAAGCCACGTTATGATGGCCATCGGCGGCGACCACGAACGAGCCCATGGATCCATCCGTTTTACCTTTGGGCGTTATAATTCCATGGAGGAAATCGACTTTGTTGTGGATACCTTGGCAAAAATCATCGAGGACTTAAGAAGGATCAGTCCTTTAGGCAAAACAGGAGGTGCGTCGAATGACATTTCCGTACAATGAAACCGTTTTAGAACATTTTCGCAATCCCCGTAATGTGGGCAGCCTGGATGATCCCGACGGCAAAGCAACTGAGGGAAGCCCGGCCTGCGGCGACATGGTATCGGTCTATATCAATGTCGATCAAGACACAAAGAAAATTTCAGACATCAAGTTTGAGTCCTATGGCTGCGCTTCCAATATCGCCACCGGCTCGATCATTACAGAATTGGCGAAAGGGAAAACCCTGGAGGAAGCCAAAAACATAACCTGGAAAGAGGCTTCGGAAGCCTTGGGCGGGCTTCCGGCCATCAAAGCCCATTGCTCTGTGCTTGCCGTGGAAGGCCTGCGGAGCGCCATTCAGAATTACGAGGAAAAGCATGGTTTGGTGGTCGGCAAGGAAGCGACCACCGAGGAAATCGTGCGCAAAAGATTACGAAGGGTCATGAATCCCATGAAGGGGCTCGACATGGTCGCCACCAATCTGGTCAAAGAGGTTGAAGTTAAAGACGGTGTAATTCGTGTCTCGGTGGATTTGCCGGAAAGCCATCAATTTGCAGCTTCGATTAAAGAAGAGGCAAAGGAAAGACTGGAAACCCTCTGGGATGTGAAAAAAGTGATCATCGAATTCGCAAAATAGACTTAGAAAGGGGATGTTAAGTATGAAAGGAAACCAAGAATTAATCGGTACGCTCAATTCGCTTCTTTCCGATGAACTCAGTGCAGTCAATCAATACATTGTACACTCGGAGATGAGCGCAAACTGGGGCTATGAAAAACTGCATAAGCACTTTGAAAAACGTGCCATCGATGAAATGAAGCACGCTGAGAAACTCATTGAGAGAATCTTGTTTTTGGAAGGGATCCCTATCGTCAGCCATCTGCATGATATAAAGATCGGCAGCGATATCCCAAAACAGTTTGAGTATGATCATTTTGCGGAGGAAGGCGCCATCAAAGCATACAACGATGCCATTCTATTGGCCGGCAAAGTAAAAGATTTCGCCACCCGTGAAGTGCTGGAGGACATTTTGGAAGACGAGGACCGCCATATCGACGAGATCGAAGAGATGCAGGACCAGATCTCCCATATGACCTTGCCCCTGTTCTTAACGACGCAGGTCGGATGAGGACTTTCAAAGAAATATAACCATTAGAAAAATCATAGGATCCCCCCTAAGGACAGCGGATGGCACTGTTCTTCAGGGGGATCCTTGTTTTTTAAAAAGGGTATTTAGAAAGAGCGTTTTCCCTTCGTGCGGTTAACGGTTGAGGACCAAGAGGAATTCGCTGCCGGTGATGGTTTCGTGTTCCAGCAGATGCTGGGCCAGCTCATTCAGTTTGGCGGCGTTTTCTTTCAGGATGCCAGCGGCTTTTTCATGGGCCTGACGGATGATCTGCAAGACCTCGTTGTCAATTTTAGCTGCCGTTTCACTGGAACAGCTCATGGCGGCATCGCCGCCCAGATAAGGATTGCTCACGGTTTCCAGGGCCATCATGTCGAAGGATTCGCTCATGCCCAATCGGGTGACCATAGCCCGTGCCAGCTTGGTTGCCTGTTCAATGTCATTGGAGGCGCCGGAGGTGAAGGTTCCGAAAATCAACTCCTCGGCTGCCCGTCCGCCGGTCAAGGTTGCAATCTTGTTGAAGGCTTCTTCCTTAGACAACAGCAGCGTCTCGTTTTCAGCAACCTGCATGGTATAACCCAAGGCGCCGGAGGTGCGGGGAATGATGGTGATTTTATGGACCGGCGCCGAATCCGCCTGTTTCGCGGCGACCAGGGCATGACCGATTTCATGGTAAGCGATGATTTGTTTTTCTTTTGGGGAGATGACGGCGCCCTTGCGCTGATAGCCGGCAATGACCGTTTCCACGGACTCGTCCAAGTCGATTTGCTCGACTTGGGTCCTTCCTTCTTTCACAGCATGCAGCGCCGCTTCATTGATGATATTGGCCAATTCGGCGCCGGATGCGCCTGCGGTGGCCCTGGCGATGGCATTGAAATCGATGGCGCTGGACAGCTTGATGGCGGTGGCATGGACTTTAAGGATGGCTTCCCGTCCGGCCAGATCCGGCAGCTCCACCGGGATCCGGCGGTCAAAACGACCGGGACGCAGCAAAGCCTTGTCCAGGATTTCAGGGCGGTTGGTGGCCGCCAGAATGACCACACCTTTTTTACCGTCAAAACCATCCATCTCGGTCAGCAGCTGATTGAGGGTCTGCTCCCGCTCGTCGTTGCCGCCCATGGGGCCGCTGTCACGGCGTTTGCCGATGGTATCGATTTCGTCAATGAATACGATACAAGGGGCTTTTTCCTGGGCTTGTTTGAAGAGGTCCCGGACTTTCGCAGCGCCCATGCCCACAAACATCTCAACAAATTCTGATCCGGAAATGGAGAAAAAGGGCACTTTGGCTTCACCGGCCACCGCCTTGGCCAATAGGGTCTTGCCTGTGCCGGGAGGGCCGACCAGGAGCGCCCCCTTGGGCATATTGGCGCCGATGGCGACATATTTTGCGGGATTATGAAGAAAATCAACGATTTCCTTTAAGGCCTCCTTGGCTTCATCCTCGCCGGCTACATCCGCGAAGGTCTTGCCGGTTTGGGCTTCCACATAGATTTTGGCATTGCTTTTACCGAAGGACATCATATTGCCGCCCATTCGTTTCGATAAGGAGCGGGACAGCCATTGGCCTACGACCACAAAGAAAAGAATGGGCAGGAGCCAGCTGGTCAGGAAGTTGGTCAGCGGCGAATTTTCTTTGGGAATGATCTTGGAGTACTTGATCCCGGCCGTCTGAAGACGGTTGACCAGGTCTGGGTCATCCATCCTTCCAGTTATATAGACGATGCCCTGAGCCTCCGTATTGCCGGAAAGGAAGGCGATTTGCGTATCCGAGACTTCAACCTCCGTGATTTCTTTGTTTCCCAGCATCGTGAGGAAGGTACCGTAATCCACTTGCAGGATGGACTGGTTGTGCAGGGTAGGGAGGATCAGGGAATTGATCAGAAGAAGGATCAGCAGGGCGATGATGTAATAGTAGATCAAAGGCTTTTTCGGGTTTTTGGACAAATCCATATCGGTTGCTCCTTCGTATTATTTTATGCTTGCGGCGGAGATTCTTCGATGACTTCTTGCAGACGGGTCAACAAAGCGTTCAGCTTCTCAAGCCCCTTCAGGATATCTGCCAGGTCGTCTTCGGACTGATTCGCAAAGACTGGACGGAACTTATCCTCCAGGCAAGCTTCGATCCGGCCGATGACCTCATAACCGGATTGGGTCAGCGAGACCTTCACCACCCGTTCGTCATCATGATCGCGGCTGCGCAGGATAAAGCCCTCGGCGGATAATTTCTTGCACATGGCCGAGGTGTTGCCGTTGGCCAGGCAAAGGTTGCGGCTCAGATCACCCACGGTGCGATGATCCTGTCTTCGCAGTTCAAGCAAAAGCCGGATTTGTGCCGGCGTCAAGCCATAAGGGCAATAGAGGGGAGAAAAGGTATTGTTCATGTGGCTGTTGATTTGGAAGAGAAGGTCAGTGAGCTGGTTTTTGAAATTTAGAACCGCCATCTGCATCGCCTCGGTTTCTTCTAAATTATTATTGAACATAATATCTATGCAACATAGATAATATACTAAACAAATAAAACAGTCAATCAGAATCGATACAATCCCATGTTTTGTTTTGCACTCAAGGCCTGATTGCTATAAAATAGATAAAGATGAAACCACAGGGAGGAAACATGGGCAAAGAGCAATGCCGTCAGGTAGAATTTGAAGGAGCCCTGATTGAATACCGGCTGATCCGAAAGCCGGTCAAAAACATCAATTTAAGGATCAAACAGGTGCAGGACGTGGTGGTATCAGCCAACGAAAGGGTTTCAGCCGTACGGGTGGACGCTTTTGTTCTGTCCAAAGGCCCTTGGATCCTGAAAATATTGGCGAGGCTGCAGTGCCAGCCGGTTCTGTCGCCTATGCCTGCCAAAATGACGAAGGATGAGAAAAGGGCCTGCAGTCAAAGCTTTCAGGCCGTATTGGACCGAATGATCCCACATTTCGAACCTTTTGGGGTGGCCATGCCCGCTTTGAAGATCCGCTGCATGAAGAGCCGCTGGGGCAGCTGCGCTTACAAGCAAGGGGCGATCACCCTCAACAGCAGGCTGCTGCAGGCTCCGGAAGCCTGCCTCGAATATGTGGTAGCCCATGAATTGGCCCACTTTATTCACCCGGATCATTCCAGCCATTTTTACAGCCTGTTGTCCCATGTGATGCCGGACTACAAAGCCAGGAAAAAACTGCTGGAAAGTCAGGGACGGATGTTGTAGGATAGATTGTATCGAAGGATGAGGAGATGGATCAGCGTGACTGAACAAGAAAATTGTATCCATGATTGCAGCGCATGCAGTGAGAGCTGCAGTTCCAGAGAAAATATCCCGGAATCATTTTTAGAAGAGCCCAACAAAATGAGCAGCATCAAGAAAGTCATCGCCGTGGTCAGCGGCAAAGGCGGCGTCGGCAAATCCTTGGTAACCTCGATGCTGGCTGTGACGCTGAACCGCAGGGGATTGCGCACGGCCATCCTGGATGCGGATATAACCGGCCCTTCAATTCCCAAGGCCTTTGGCCTTCAACAAAAAGCCATTGGCACCGAATTCGGCATGCTGCCGGTCAAAAGCAAAACCGGCATTGACATCATGTCCATCAACCTGCTCCTTGAAGATGAAACGGAGCCGGTGGTGTGGCGGGGACCGGTGATTGCCGGCGCGGTCAAACAGTTTTGGACGGAGGTCATTTGGAACGACGTGGACGTTCTCTTTGTGGACATGCCGCCGGGAACTGGGGATGTGCCTCTGACCGTTTTCCAGTCTTTACCGGTGGATGGGATCATCATCGTCACATCGCCTCAGGAATTGGTTTCCATGATCGTTTCCAAAGCGGTCAATATGGCTCAACTAATGGAAATCCCCATCGTCGGCATTGTGGAAAATATGAGCTACCTCAAATGCCCCGACTGCGGCAAGGAAATCAAACCCTTCGGCGAAAGCCATATCGAGGAAGTGGCCGGCAAATATGGTCTGAACGTCTTAGGAAAGCTTCCCATGGACCCGGCGGTGGCTTCAGCCTGCGATAAAGGCTTGATCGAGCTGTTTGCCGGCAATGCCCTGGATCAGGCTGCGGATGCTGTGGAGAATTTCAAAAAATAAGGCTTTCGATGGCAATGTACTGGAAGAAAGGCCCCCTAAAACATAAAATGCAAGTCGATTGCAGGCTGGAGGTTGACAGGGGTTTTTATTCCTTAGTATAATGAAGAAAGTGTTTAGAATTAAAAGTAAGCAGTGCTTTTTAAACAGGAAGGGAATTAAGAACTTCCTCTAGAGATGTGCAGATTACATTTAAAAAGCGACTTGCTATTCTGAAACGGGGATAGCAAGTTTTTTTACAAAAGCTTGAAACTGATTTAGGAGGACACTATGACAGCAAAACCTGGACCAGCGCGTGGCAGTCACCCGACATCAACGGTCCTTCTTTTTTTGACATACTTTTTTGTCCTCATGGGCATGTGGCTTCTATTGTCAGGACATTACGATTTTAAATATGTATTTTATGGAGGATTGACCTGTGCAGTCAGCGCGGGTATTGGTGTTAATCGATTTAAGCTTCCGATCCGGGGCGACGGACGGCAATTGCACATTGCTGCCCGCCCCCTGGATTTTTTTAAACTTTTATCCTATTGCGCATGGCTGGTGTATCAAATCGTGATCGCAAATATTCAGATCGCCCTTGTGATCCTCGATGCCCGGCTGCCCATCGAACCTAAGGTCATTCGTTTCAAACTGCGTTTTGAAAATCCCATGGCCATCTTTGTGTTGGCGAATTCCATTACCTTAACGCCAGGCACGATCACCTTGGATGTGGAAGAGGATGTTTATGCGATCCATGCCCTGACCGGACCGGCTGCCGCCGAATGGCAAATGGTTGCTGCCGGCCAGTCCAATGAAATGATACGCAGGATCGCCCGGCTGTTCGGGGAATCGCCGGAGCCGGCGGTCATAGAAGGGGAAGCATAAAATGGATGTTATCGAAATCAGCTTATGGATTGTTTGTATAGGGGTCATTGGAACCATGGCCATCATGGTGCAGCGGATATGGAGGGGGCCCACCGCCTATGACCGGCTCAATGCCCTGGCTTTGATCGGGACCGATACAATTTTGCTGGTGGTTTTATTAGGCCTGATGACCAACCAAATCGACCACTATATTGACATTGCCATTACTTACGCGCTGACGGGTTTTATCGGCTTGGCTTTGATCGCAAAATATATCACAGACCGTCAGTCGGACGAGGAATGGTCAGGCGAACAGAAATCGTCTGAGGAGAAAAAGACTGAAGAAACTGCAGTCGGGGGAACTCAGGCGGATCAGCAGAGGGAGGCAGGCCTATGAACCAATGGATCGGGATCTTCCTCTTATTCGGAGGATTGTTCTTTATTATCGTCACCGCTGTCGGTGTTGTCAGGCTGCCTGATTTTTATACCCGCCTTCATGCCACTGGCAAAAGTGAGACCTTGGGAATCCTGCTGTCCTTTTTGGGGCTGGCATTTTATCATGGAATCAGCCTGACCAGCTTTAAGATGCTTCTGATCATTCTTTTTATTCTCTTTGCTAATCCGATTGGAACCCATTTGCTGAGCAGGGCCGCATACCGTGCAGGCCTAAAGCATTGGGAAAAGGGGGGGCAGCCATGATGTTCGTGATTTTTCTAAGTCTTCTGCTGCTGATCATCTTGATCACCGGTCTGATCGCAGTGTTTTTACCTCGTCTGTTTGGCAGCGGGATTTTATTTAGTGCCTTCAGTTTTTTTGTTGTATTGGCCTATCTTTTACTTTCCGCTCCGGACGTAGCTTTTACGGAAGCGGTGATCAGCGTGATTTCCATCGCATATTATGTGATTGCGATCCGTGAGCTGCGGAAGGGGGATCTGGAATGAAACATACTTTCTCTAAGCGCAGCCTGTTCTATGGAGGCCTTTGCCTGGCGGTTCTGGCAATCATGGCTTACAGCATGTCCTTTTTGCCTTCCTATACTGAGATGGACACACCGGTGCATCGCAATGTGGCGGAACGATATATGACCCAAGCAGAGTCTGAAACCGGATCGCCCAACATGGTGACCGCGGTTTTGGCAGATTACCGCAGCCTTGATACGATGATCGAGACCACGGTGATTTTTACGGCAGGCGTGGTAACCTATGCAATGATCGCCATCCGCCGACGTAAAAATTACATATGGGGAGGCGATGAAGACCATGAAACAGAAGCATAGCAGCATCATTCTGGAGGTCGCCTACCGTTTGCTGATCCCTGTGCTGATCGTCTTTGGCGTCTATGTACTGATTCATGGGGAGTATAGTCCCGGCGGGGGCTTCCAGGCCGGCGTCATCCTGGCATTGGCTGTCATCCTGAATCGTGTGCTGGAGCCTGCGGATGTTAAAAAAAACTATTGGACCTACAAAACCATTGCCTTGGCGGGCATGGGACCTGTGATTTATATGATGACCGGTCTTCTGTCGATTCCTTTCGGGGGTCATTTTCTGGAATATGGCCTGTTGCCGCTGCCTGTTCATGAAGTAGAACGACATCTCTATGGCATTCTTTTTATTGAAGTGGGTGTGACCCTGGGTGTTATGGCAACGATCATTTCAATTTTTGATTCTCTAGGAAAGGTGGGGGACCCGGATGAGCGTGGCAATCTTCTTTAGCTATGTGATATTCTGGCTGATTGCGCTGCTTTATGTCAGTGGTTTTTTTGGCATGATGGAACACAACCATCTTGTAAAAAAACTCATGGCGATGAATCTGATGCAAACAGCGGTCATTCTTTTTTTCCTGCTTCTGGGTCAAAAAATCGGCGGCATCACCCCCATCGCGGTGCCGGGGATCACGGACATTGACGCCTATGCCAATCCTCTGCCGCAAGCCTTGATGCTGACGGCCATTGTGGTCAATTTGAGCACCACGGGGATCGCTTTGACCTTTCTGATCGTGATCAAAAAGTTTTGGAATACATTGGACGAATCTGAGATCATGCGGAGGATGGACAAGTGATGGCGCACATACCGGTCTTGGTGGTGCTGGTCCCCCTGCTGACGGCGCTTGTGCTGCCGGCAATCAATCAGCTGCTGCCACGCATAACTCAGGCTTTCTTTAAAAGCGCTTTGCTGGCCAATGTGGTTTTGGCGGTTTTGGCCATGCGCCATGTAGTGACCGAAGGGCCCTGGCATTATTGGCTGGGGAACTGGGAACCGCCTTACGGCATCGAATTTGTTTTGGACGCCATGTCTGCCACCCTCGTCTTGGTTGCCGCCGGGATGGCTTTTGTGGTGGCGCTCTATGCCCGGCCATTTTTTAATCTGGACGAGGCCGGAATGGAAACGCGGACTCTATTTTATGTGCTGTTTACGTTGATGACCAGCGGTGTGATCGGCGTGGCCATTGCCGGGGATATTTTCACCTTATATGTATTTATCGAGATCGCTTCGATCTCTTCATACGGCGTTGTAGCCATGGGCGGCGGCAGAGCGGCGTTTGCCGCTTATCGTTATTTGATTCTGGGCACCGTGGCAGCGACGTTTTATCTGATTGGAATCGGCTTGATTTTTGCCATGACCGGGACCCTGAACATGGCGCAGCTCAGCGAAATGCTGCCGCCGCTGATGCGTTCCCCGGCGATCATCGCCGGCATGTGTTTTATTATACTGGGACTTGGGACAAAGACCGCCATGGTGCCGCTGCATTCCTGGCTGCCTGACGCGCATACCTATGGGCCCACGCCAGCCATTGCCTTTCTGGCCACAGCCCTGCTGAAGGCATTTTCCTATGCGATTTATCGCTTTATGTATCAAATATTTGGGGGGCACGCCCAGCCGGTCACGGCCCTTGCTTTGCAGGTCCTGGGCGGGCTTGCGGCCGCCGGGATCCTCTATGGATCCGTGATGGCCATCGCCCAGAAGGATTTCCGGCGAATGCTGGCGTATTCCACCATCGCACAGATTTCATACATTCCCCTGGGGATCGCCATCGGTACGCCGGCAGCCATTGCCGGGGCAGCGCTGCAGGTGATCAGCCACAGCATGACCAAAGGCTGTCTCTTTATGGTCAAAGGCGGAATGCATTTAAAATTGCATACAACGCAAATCGATGACCTGGGGGGGATGAGCCGGAGCATGCCGATATCCAGCTTTGCCTTGACGGTTTCAGCCCTTTCCATGATTGGACTTCCACCCACATCAGGCTTTTTCGTCAAATGGCAGTTGCTTCGCGGCGCCTCTGCAGCCGGTCTAAACTGGATGATGATCGTTTTGGTGCTCAGCGGTCTGCTGAATGCGGTCTATTTTTTCCGTATTTTGGAGAATGTGTTTATCCGAAAACCGAATCAGGAAGCACACGCTGACGAGGGGCCCCATGGCGCGGTATTAGGGATCAAACCGGAATTGCCCCTTCCCATGCTGGCAGCCATGCTGATTCTGACCTTTGGTATTTTGGCAGTGGGTGTAGGAAGCGGATGGCTGACCGAGCACGTTTTCAGTCTGATCGATCTGGCGGGAGGCGGTGTTTAAGAATGGCAGCAGATGTAATCATGACCGCACGGCCAGTATGGGCTGTGCTCATATCCACCGCTGCGGCGCTGTTGATCATGGCCAGCGGCCGCAAACCAAATCTTCGCGAATTCTGGACCCTTGCCGCGGCACTCCTGAAGATCGGGATCGTGTATTCGATGCTCCCCATGATCCTGCAGGGAAACATTCTGATCAGCAATCCGTTGATCTTATCGCCGGGGATCGAATTGTTTTTCCAGGTGGATGCCGCAGGCATGCTCTTCGCAGCCCTTGCATCGGTTTTATGGTTTCTGACATCGATCTTCTCCATCGGCTACATGCGGTCTCTCCACGAGGCGCATCAGACTGGATATTATGCAAGTTTTGCTTTGTGCTTAACGGCAGCCATGGGGATTGCCTTTGCCGGCAATCTGCTGACCTTCTTTGTGTTCTTTGAAATGCTGACTTTGGCAACCTATCCTTTGGTCATTCATGAGCGCACCGATGAAGCCCTGAGGGCAGGACGGCAGTATCTTGTTTACACCTTGATTTCCGGCCAATTGACCCTCATCGGAATCATTTTGGTCTACCAAATCGCAGGGCACGGCAATTTCATGCCGGGGGGCTTTATGAGCGGAATCGCTGGAACGCCGGCTTTGGTGGGAATCTTTTTGCTGCTGATGGCGGGACCGGCTGTCAAAGCCGGTATGATGCCTTTTCATGGTTGGCTGCCCTCTGCCATGGTGGCGCCCACGCCGGTCAGCGCGCTGCTTCATGCGGTGGCGGTGGTGAAAGCGGGATGCTTTGGCGTGCTTCGGATCACTGGCTACGTTTTCAGCCCCCAATCCCTGCAGGCCATCGGCGTGGCGAAGCCGTTGGCATGGCTGGCCGGCGCAACGATCATTCTTGCCTCCCTGATTGCCTTGACCCGGCCGAATCTGAAGCAGCGGCTTGCTTATTCGACCATCGGGCAGCTCTCCTATATCATCCTTGGCGCGGCTTTAGGGACGACGTCAGCCCTGCTGGGCAGTTTTTACCATCTGTTTGCCCATGGCATCATGAAAATTACCTTATTCTTTACAGCCGGTGCAATCTATACAAAGACCCATGACTTGGAGATCCGCAAGCTTTCCGGCCTTGGCCGGACCATGCCACTGACTTTTTGCGCCTATACCTTCTGCGCATTAGGCATCGCAGGGATGCCTTTGGCGGTGGGTTTCATCAGCAAATGGAATCTTCTGCTGGGGACGGTGGAAAGCGGTCAAGGAGGGTTTGCGGTGGTGCTGATCATCAGCGGCCTGCTGGCTTGCGCCTACCTTCTCCCCGTGGCCTACAGTGCTTTTCGGAGCGAGGTGGTTCCGGAAATGGAACATATCAAGGGTGAACCCAATCTCTGGACGCTGGTCCCCTTGCTGGCCACAACAGTCATTGCGCTGATTTTGGGGATTTTTCCGGATGCGGCAGGACATTTTTATACCTTGGCCCAAATGGCGGCTGACAATATTATGACCGGTACCTATTAGAGAGGAGGATGCCCATGTATTGGAGTAAAAAACTTCTATATCTTTTGATCCCCATCATGATTCTGATTGGAATCGAACTCCTTTTTGTGCATCCCCACGCAAATTTCTTTTGGGAAGCCTGGGCCGGGTACGATGCAGTGTTTGGGTTTATCAGCAGCGCAGTTTTAGTGTTGATTGCCAAGCCCCTGATCGACGGCCTTGTGAAACGGCCGGAAGATTATTATGAGGAAATTTATGCACCCAAAGGTTATAACAGCGCGGAAACACCGGGGGACGCAGCTGGGAAGGCCTTTGAGACACAGAAGGAGGACCGCCATGATTAGATTGATGGTTCATCCGTCTTTTATTTTGCTTTTGGGCGCCTTGATCACAGCGTTTATCCCTCAAAAACTTAAAAAATATATTGTGTTGGTTTCAGGGGTCATCAGCTTTGCGCTGGCCCTTCGTTTGCCCGTTGGAACAGAAATCACGGTTCCTTTTATCAACGGGATGGCTTTAGTAATTCTAAAAGTTGATCAGCTCGCTTGGATCATGACCATCGCAACCACCTTTATGCTGCTGCTTTCCCTGCTTTACGGCTGGGGCGAAATCGGGCACAGAGAGGCAACTTGGGGTTTGGTTTATGCCGGCTCTTCCTGCGGCGCATTGCTCTCGGGAAGCTTGATGATGCTGGTGATTTGGTGGGAGATCATGGCCGTGGCAGCAGCCTTTATGCTGATCTCCAGGCACGACAAGCATGCGGTGAATGCAGGGATTCGTTATTTGGTCATCCATTTCTTTGGCGGCAACCTTCTGCTGTTCGGTGTTGCGCTTTTGGCGAAACAAGGTTTTTACCTTGTGGAACCTCTGTCCCGCAGCATGGGAGCGGCCTATTGGCTGGTGCTGGCCGGCGTGGGTGTTTCAGCCGGAATGATCCCTTTTCATGCTTGGATCGTGGATGCTTACCCCAATGCAAGCATCGCCGGATCGGTGCTGATGAACAGCATGACCACCAAAGTGGCGTCCATCACATTGCTTCGGCTTTTTGCCGGGGAGCAGTTCTTGATGGGGATGGGGCTTTTAATGGCCTTTTGGGGTGTTGTTTATGCATTGAGGGAGAACCACATACGCCGTCTGCTTTCCTATCATATCATCAGCCAGGTCGGGATGATCATCACAGCGGTGGGCATCGGGACCCCCCTGGCCAGCAATGCGGCGGTCGCCCTTGTTCTTGGGAATATGCTGTATAAGGGAATCCTGTACATGAGCACGGGCAGTATTTACTATTGCACCGGCAAGCAGAAACTGACGGAATTGGGTCATCAAGTCAAAACGGTTCCAATCAATGCCTGCTTCTTTTTTATCGGAGCCCTGGCCATTGCCGGCATGCCGGGCCTTATGGGATTTGCCTGCAAACCCATGGTCATGGCTGCTTCCGGTGAACAAAAAATGGCACTGCTCAGCTTCTTGTTGTATTTCGCCAGCATCGGAACTTTTCTTTCCGTGACCATGAAGCTTGGGTATAATATGTTTTTCGGCATCAATGCAGCACCGGTCAAGAAAAAAAATGCGAAGCCTATGATGTATGCAGCCATGGCCATCTTGTCCCTGTTCATCATCGCTTTTGGCATTAAGCCAGGCCTGTTCTATCAGTACTTACCCTGGACGGATGCGGCGCCTTATTCGCCCTATACGCTGGATCACGTTCTGTCGGAATTTCAATTGCTGCTGGGCGGTTTGCTGGCCTTTGTGGTGCTTCACCATTTATTCAAAGTAAAATCCGGTGTGTCGCTGGACCTGGATTGGTTTTATCGGAAGCCTCTGGTCAGCTTTTGCCTGTCTCTTTCCAAAGGAATCAATGAATTCCGTCTGGCGGTTTGGCAGATCCTCATGGACGGACTGGGCGGGGTCCTGCCGTTCTTCAGAAATCCCATGCGCTTGCTGATGCCTTGGAAGCATTGCGGAAACGCAGAATTTCGGCCGGACTTTTACCGTATGCCGGTGGGCGTCGGAGCGGCCTGGATCCTTCTGGCTTTTGTCGGCATGTTCATCTTCTTGATACAGGCTGTTTGAGAAAGCACCCTATGGAAACAGAAAAATAACAAAAGGGTTGTGCCGGGCCGCCAAATATGATATTTTATAAAAAACAACATATGGACGGGGAGCTGATGATGTCGGCTGAGAAAGGAAACTTGATTTTCTGACCCTTGAACCTGATCTGGGTAATGCCAGCGTAGGAATATGATGAACATATTTGCCTGCAAATATGTTTTTTTATTGTCAGTTCAAGGTTAGCCTCCCCTCCAAAAGGAAAGGGAGGTTTTTTTATGAAGAAAATGGTTATGGCCGCCATGCTGGCTGCCCTCGGCGTCCTGACGTCGCATCTCATTTATGTGCCGGTGGGGATTGCCAAGTGCTTTCCCATGCAGCATGGGGTGAATGTGATCGCCGGTGTATTATTGGGGCCATGGTATGCCGTGGGAACTGCTTTGACAATCTCCATGATCCGGAATTTTTCCGGGACGGGGACGATCCTGGCTTTTCCCGGGAGCATGATCGGGGCGTATTTTGCGGGCTTGTTTTATCTCAAAACTGGAAAAATTGAGGCAGCAGCCCTTGGTGAATTGATGGGAACTGGCATCTTCGGCGCGTTGCTGGCGGTTCCCATGGCAAATCTGTTCCTGGGGACATCCAAGGCAGCCTTTGCGCTGGTGATCCCCTTTGCTGTCAGTTCCCTGGGCGGGGCCATGATCGCCTCTATTGTTTTGAAATCCACGGTTCTCCAGCAAATGATCGAAACCAATCGCTGAGGACAGAGGACTAACTAAATCAAGTTCCCAAAAGAGATCCGAAAAGGAGAAGGAAGAAGATGCAATTTACAACCCAAATGGATGCTGCCAGGAAAGGCATCGTCACAAAGGAAATGAAAATCGTCGCAGATAAGGAACATATCGATATCCATCGCCTTATGACGCTGATGGCCACGGGGAAGGTCGTGATCCCCTGCAATAAAAACCATAAGGCCATCGATCCGGAGGGGATCGGAGAAGGGCTGAGGACGAAGATCAACGTCAATCTAGGCATATCCAAAGATGCCAATGACATTGAAGAGGAAATCGCCAAGGCTAAAAAAGCCATTGAAATGAAGGCTGAAGCCATTATGGACCTGTCCAACTACGGAAAAACCGAGGATTTCCGGAAAAAGCTGATCGGCTTTTCCACCGCGATGATCGGAACGGTGCCCATCTATGACGCCATCGGTTTCTATGAGAAAGAATTGAAGGAGATCAAGGCTCAAGAATTTCTGGACATCGTCAGAAAGCATGGGGAGGAAGGCGTGGATTTTGTGACGATCCATGCCGGCATGAACCAGAGCTCCGCCGTAACCTTTTTAAAGAATCCAAGACTCATGAACATCGTTTCCAGAGGAGGGTCTCTGCTGTTTGCCTGGATGCGCCTTAATGGCCAGGAAAATCCCTTCTATGAATATTTTGACCAGCTTCTGGATATTTGTGCTGAATATGACATAACCTTGAGTCTGGGCGATGCCTGCCGACCGGGAGCCATTGCCGACAGCTCCGATGCCAGCCAGATCCACGAACTGATGATTCTGGGGGAACTCACTCAAAGAGCTTGGCGCAAAAACGTTCAAGTCATGATCGAGGGGCCGGGCCATATGGCCATGGATGAAATTGCGGCCAATGTCAAGCTCGAGAAAACCCTGTGCCACGGTGCGCCCTTTTACGTTCTTGGGCCGCTGGTGACGGATATCGCGCCGGGATACGACCACATCACAGGCGCCATCGGCGGGGCCATCGCAGCCGCGGCCGGTGCAGACTTCCTGTGCTACGTGACGCCGGCAGAGCATCTTAGACTGCCGACGCTGGAGGATATGAAGGAAGGCATCATTGCATCCCAGATCGCCGCCCATGCGGCGGATATCTCCAAAAAGCTCCCCAGGTCGAGGGAGCGGGACAATGAAATGAGCTATGCCCGGCAACAGCTGGATTGGGATAAAATGTTCGATGTGGCGTTAGACCCTGAAAAAGCAAAAACATACAGAAAGAATTCGAATCCTGAGGATGAAAAGACCTGCACCATGTGCGGCAAAATGTGTGCGGTGCGGACGTTGAATAAAATCCTTGAAGGTGAAGACGTCAGAATATTGCGACAATAAGAAGGAATTTGAAAAGTTTTGTCAAAGTAATCCTAACCTGTATGGTTCAGAATTCATTTTCTTAGGAACAAGATCGGGGAAGCCTGCGTCTAAAGACATATGAACGGATCTTCATCAAAAATGGAGCATATCCGAAACCATTGAAGGAAGAGGAGGTTTTTTTGTGAAGAAGCTATTGTCATTATTATTGGCAGGTGCCTTCCTGCTGGTAAGCTGTCCCCTGCCGTTGTTTGCGGCAACGGCTGAGGAGGATTTGGCGGCTGTGACCCAAAAGGTCAAAGATCGTTTGAACATCGGGGATCAATACACAGACTTTCAGGGTGAAGTCCAGGAAGATTCGCTGCAGAAGATCTGGAATCTGAACTGGAGCAACGAGACGGGTGATGCCCTTCGTATCCAGGCCGATGCAAGCGGTAAAATCATGCAGTATTACCGTACCGTCAGTGATGAATATGATGGCCGGTATGACAATCATTTTGCACCGGCTTTCCCCAAACTGACCCAAGCGGACGCAAAGAAAACGGCGCAGGAATTTCTAAGCATTGTCTTGGATGGCCCGGTTGAAACCTTTTCGTTTTCAGAAGACACCAACACTGCCGAACCCCGCGGCACCGGAGCCTATTACTTTTATGGCACGATCCGGCTCAACGGGCTGGATTCGCCCATTCGGGCATCCATTCAGGTCCGCAGTCAGGATAACAAGGTAAGCTATTTTGACCGGGGTGACAGTTTCACCCAATATATCGGCGGGATACCCAGTGCAAAGCCGGCCGCGTCCCAATCCCGGTCCGCAGCCTTGCTAAAAGAAACATTGAAACTGAAAATCGAATATGTTTTGGAGACCAATAAGGAAACCGGAAAAGAAATGGCCATGCTGCGTTTCCTTCCTGTCTATAACGGGAACAACATGGTGGATGCCCAAAGCGGCAATCTCATTGACATTGACAAGCTCTATAAGAATATCAACGAAAATCCCACCGGGGCGAGCCTGGAGGAGATGAAGGCCGATTCAGCCAAAGGCATGGGGCTCACGCCCACAGAACTGGCAGGAATCGAGAAGATCAAAGGGATCCTGAGCAGCCAGGCCTTGGATGAAAAAATACGGGCCATGACAGAGCTCGGGCTTACCAGCTACTCTATGGCCGATGCCCAATATACCTATAATAAAGCAGAGGATCAATATTCCTGCACCTTGACGTATGCCATGACCCAAGGCACAGGGGATGAACTGCAGACCCGCCGTAAATATGCCCAAGTGGACGCCAAGACAGGGGTGCTGGAGTCCTTTACCACCTCGCGCAGGGTTGAGGTACCTAGCGAAGAAATTAGAACCATCAGTGAGACCACAGCCTTGAGCAAAGCCCAGAGCTTTTTGGGAAAATATTTCAAAGAACAATATGCACAGATGAAGCCTTATCAGGATACGGACCCATTCCGGATCATGCCCATGGATTGGCCCGAAAGCTCTATCTACCGCTACACCTTTGCGCAGCAGAAGAACGGATATTTTTTCCCTGCCAACGCCTATTCCATTGCCATTGACCAGGGAAGCGGAATGATCGACAGCTTCTCAGGAAGCTTCCGTGATGTAGCGTTTGACACAGCCGCGGGCATCATCAGCATGGCCAACGCGGTGGATACCTATAACAGCACTCAGGAAACCACCCTTTCCTATCTCCAGTTACCCAAAAAACTGGATCTTTCCGCACCGGAATGGAAGCCTTACCTGGCAAGAGGCATTTCCTACTTGTATGAACTGCGTCTTGGATATACTTTGACCAGCGAAAAGCTTCCTTGGGCAATCGACGCCAAAACCGGAAAACCGCTCTATTCAGAGTCGGTCAGCAACCAAAGACTGGCCTATAATGACTTGGCCGGGAACGCCCAGGAGATCCTGAAGCTGGCACAATACGGTATTGGCTATACCGGAGGCCGTTTCCAACCAAGTAAAGAATTGACTCAATTGGATATGGTTGCTCTGTTGGTTTCTGCCGACGGTTATCTGTATGAGCCTGGTGATGCGGAAAGCCTGAAATATTTGTACGAACGGGCTTACCAGCTGGGGATCCTGAAACGGGCCCAGCGGGATGATAACAAAAAAATCAGCCGCATGGAGCTGGTCAAGACCATTCTGACCATGGCAGGTTTTGATGAAACGGCGGAGCTGCCAGGAATCTTCAAAAGCAGCTACGCGGATCAGGCCAGTATTGCCCAGGCCGATTACGGCTATGCGGCCATCGCCCAGGGGTTGGGCATGGTTAAGCCGACGGATGGCAGCTTCCTCCCGGGCGCTATAGCCACAAGGCAGCAGGCGGCGGTGATACTGCATAACTTTATGAGCAGGTAAGAAAAGGGGACGGTGACTTTTTGCGGGCGACGCAAAAAGTCACCGTCCCCTCTTGTGCGGCCGCCGCACAAGAGGGACACAGCGATTGCAATCAATGCAGCGGTTCTGTCATTTTTTTTGCTAATTTTATCTTGTGGATCGATAGACTCTATGTAATACTGAAAGAGACAACTTAAATATATCACTTGAGGAGGCTCTTTGGATGGAGATCGCATTTCAAAATGTTATGGAGACTCTGGTATTCAACAAGCTGCACAACATGCTGCATATTCTGGACTGCTGCCATTGTGAAAAATGCCAAAAAGATATTGCCGCCTACACCTTGAACAGTTTGCCATCCAAATATGTGGTGACGCATCAGGGAGAGCTCTACTCCAGAGCGGAAGCATTGAAACTCCAATACGAGACAGATATCACCACGGCGTTGCTGAGGTCGGCCAAAATTGTGAAAGACCATCCGCGGCATTAAGGCCAATTCCGCAGGCGCATAATGCATTCAACAGAATACGAATCGATTAAAGAGAAAAAACAACAGGCAGGGAATGATCCCTGCCTGTTGTTTTTTGCTTCTTGATCAGAAGCCGTTGATTTTGAAAATGTTTTTCGTTGAAAACCAACGGGAGCTTAAACTGACTTAGCAGTCAGCAGCAAGCTTTTTGTAGGATTCCATACGAGCCTTGGCGTCCTTGGCGTTCTGTTCGAAGAGCTGTTCGGCCACTTCGGGGAACATCTTGGTCAAGGAAGTATAACGAACTTCGCCTTCCAGGAAGGTTTTGTAATCCGCCACGGGATCTTTGCTGTCCAAGATGAAGGGGTTCTTGCCTTCCTCGGCCAGGGAGGGATTGAAGCGGTACAACTGCCAGTAGCCGGTATCCACAGCCTTTTTCTCTTCGGACTGCGTTTTGGCCATATTGATACCATGGTTGATACAGGGAGCGTAGGCAATAACCAAGGAAGGACCGGGATAAGCTTCGGCCTCGGTGATCGCCTTCATCAGTTGAGCGGGGTTGGCACCCATCGCTACGGTGGCAACGTAAACGTAACCATAGCTCATTGCCATCATGCCCAGGTCTTTCTTCTTGGTGCGTTTGCCGGCAGCTGCGAATTTCGCAACGGAACCGGTGGGTGTGGCTTTGGAGGATTGACCGCCGGTGTTGGAATAAACTTCGGTGTCAACGACCAAAATGTTGACATCTTCGTTTTGAGCCAGCACGTGGTCCAAACCGCCGTAACCGATATCGTAGGCCCAGCCGTCGCCGCCAATGATCCATTGGGATTTTTTGACCAGCAAGTCGGACATACCGGCGATTTCTTTGCAGAGGTCGCTGCAGCTGTCGCCTTTGCAATCGGCAACCAGAGCTTTCAGTGCGGCACCGGCTTTTTTGGAGGCGTCGGCATTGTCCATGCCAGCCAGCCAAGCTTCGCAGATGGCTTTGCCTTCAGCGTCGCTGCAAGCGGCCAGCTCGGTGACCAGATCAGCCAGTTTGGCCCGGCGCTGTTTGGTTGCCAGGAACATACCAAAACCAAATTCGGCGTTGTCTTCAAACAAGCTGTTGGCCCAGGCAGGACCATGGCCTTTTTCGTTGACGGTGTAGGGGCAGGTGGGCGCGGAACCGCCATAGATGGAGGAACAGCCCGTTGCATTGGCGATCATCATACGATCACCAAAGAGCTGGGTGACCAGTTTGACATACGGGGTTTCGCCGCAGCCTGCGCAGGCGCCGGAGAACTCGAAGAGGGGTTGTTTGAACTGGCTGCCTTTGACAGTGGCCAGGTTGAGCTGTACATCAGCGGGTGGAACGGTCATGGCGTATTCCCAGTTGGCTTCTTCAACCTTCTGTTCAGCCAGGGGTTTCATGACCAGCGCCTTGGTTTTGGCAGGACAGGATTCAGCGCAGCTGCCGCAGCCGGTGCAGTCCATGGGGCTCACTTGAATGCGGTATTTGTAGCCGGCCAGCTCCTTGCCGGTGGCGTCCTTCGTCACGAAGGTCGAAGGCGCACCGGAGGTGTCCTTGACCAGGATCGGACGGATACAAGCATGGGGGCAAACCAGAGAACACTGGTTGCACTGGATGCAGTTTTCAGGGATCCATTCAGGTACGTTGACGGCGATGCCGCGTTTTTCGTACTTGGTGGTACCGGTGGGAACAATCCCTGAGGGCTCGAAAGCGGAAACAGGCAGTTTGTCGCCTTCCTGAGCCAGGATGGGGGCAACCACATTGTAGAAGTAATCGGTGGCGGGAACCTTTGTGGGAACCGCACCGGTGGTTGCGCTTGCCCATTCAGCAGGAATCTTGACTTCGACTAGGCCGGCAATGGCATTGTCGATGGCGTCATAGTTCATCTGAACGATTTTGTCGCCCTTCTTGCCATAGGATTTCTTGGCAGCGCCCTTCATGTAGCCTTCAGCGTCGGCGTAAGGAATGACGTTGGACAATTTGAAGAAAGCAGCCTGCATGACGGTGTTGATGCGGTTGCCCATACCAACTTTACCGGCGATTTCGATGGCGTCGATGGTGTAGAACTTGGCTTTTTTCTGGGCCAGTTTCTGTTTCATGACGGCGGGCAGCTGGGCGTCCATTTCTTCCGTGGTCCAGGGGCTGTTCAGCAGGAAGACGCCGCCTTCTTTGAGGTCGGAGACCATATCGTAAACAGTCACGTAGGAAGGATTATGGCAGGCAATGAAGTCTGCGGAGTCGATCAGGTAAGTGGAATGGATCGGGGTTTTACCAAAGCGCAGATGGCTGATGGTGATACCGCCGGATTTTTTGGAGTCATAAGCGAAGTAGGCTTGCGCATACATGTCGGTATGATCGCCGATGATTTTGATGGAGTTTTTGTTGGCGCCGACGGTACCGTCAGAACCCAGGCCATAGAATTTGCAGCTGATGGCGCCGGCAGCGGAAGCGTCGATCTTTTCGCCCACGGGCAGAGACGTAAAGGTCACGTCATCATTGATACCCACGGTGAAATGGTTTTTGCCGCTGGCGGAAGCCATGTTGTCGTAAACGGCTTTGACCAAGGTCGGATTGAATTCTTTGGAGCCCAAACCATAACGGCCGCCCAGAACCTTGATCTCGTTCCGATCCAGTTCTTTAAGCGCGGAGCAGACGTCGGTGTACAGGGGTTCGCCGACGCAGCCGGGTTCTTTGGTGCGGTCCAAAACGGTGATGGTTTTAACGGAAGCAGGGATGGCTTTGCTGAAGTGTGCGATGCTGAAGGGACGATACAAACGGACTTTCAGCAGACCAACTTTGCCGCCTCTGGCGTTGAGGTAGTTAACGGTTTCTTCAGCGGCTTCGGCGCCGGAGCCCATCATAATAATGATATTTTCCGCGTCGGCAGCGCCCACATAGTCGAAGAGATTATAGGTCCGGCCGGTCAGGGCGCTGACTTTCTTCATTTCTTCTTCAACGATGGCAGGGGTGGCATCATAGAATTTATTGGCAGCTTCACGGCCCTGGAAGTAGATGTCCGGGTTCTGAGCAGTACCCTGCTGATGGGGATGCTCAGGATTCAAGGCCCGGGCACGGAAAGCTTCAACGGCCTTCCAGTCGACCAGGGAACGCATATCTTCGAAGTCAATGGAATCGATCTTCTGTACTTCATGAGAGGTACGGAAACCGTCAAAGAAATGAAGGAAAGGAACTCTGGCTCTTAAGGTGCTCAGATGAGAAACCAAAGCCATGTCCATGGCTTCCTGAACAGAGTTGGAAGCCAGCATTGCAAAACCGGTTTGACGGCAGGCCATGACGTCAGCATGATCGCCAAAGATGGACAAAGCATGAGCGGCCAGGGCGCGTGCGGTTACATGGAATACACAGGGAACCAATTCACCGCTGATTTTGTACATATTGGGGATCATCAGCAGCAAGCCTTGGGATGCCGTAAAGGTACTGGTGAATGCACCGGCAGCTAAAGAGCCGTGAACTGCACCGGCAGCACCGGCCTCGGATTGCATCTCAGCAACGTGAACCTTCTGACCAAATAAATTCTTGGTCCCTTTGGCCGCCCATTCATCGACAGACTCTGCCATCGGAGAAGAAGGCGTGATGGGAAAGATCGCGGCAACGTCACTAAATGCATAAGCGACATGCGCTGCAGCGGTATTCCCATCGATGGTCATTTTCTTACTCATGATATGGAACCCTCCTCAAAAAATAGAATTGAAACAGGACAAGACGTGAGACCGGCCGGCCCCAAGTCCCTCTGGCACCGACTGGTATGCGGCCAGCTTGCTGACCACCTACCATTATATAAAGCACCCCCTGGCTTGTCAACGATGAGGAGCGATATTGAAGTCCTTTTGCCTGAAAAAAACAATCCCATGCATGATTTTGGCATGATTTTTGCTCTATATAAATAAGGAAAGAAAAATCAAAGCCCCTGCGGCTGCAGGTTGCCGAAACCCTCCGGTTGACAAAAAGGAACGAGGGGTTTATAGTAGGCATATAAGCACGAACACCCCCCCGTGGGTGGGGTATTAAGGGAGGTGAACCTGGTGAAACAAAAATTCAGTGTTACAGGCATGACCTGTTCTGCCTGTTCTGCCCATGTCAACAAAAGTGTCGAGAAATTGCCGGGTGTATCCGAGGTTTCCGTCAATCTCCTCAGCAATAGTATGATGGTGGATTATGATCCGACGGTAGTCACTGCGGACCAGATCCTGCAGGCTGTCCGCAAGGCTGGCTACGATGGTGCTGCGGATACTGCCGGTGAGACGCCGGCTTCCGGAAAAGCAGCTTCGAAAGCGCCGGTTCTGACTGCCAAGGATGATGAAAAGAAAATGCGCCAGCGGCTGATTGGATCGTTTGCCTTTACGGTGCCGCTGTTTTATCTGGCCATGGGCCACATGTTCGGCTGGCCTTTGCCGGCATTTTTTCTGGGAAGGGCCAATGCCTTGACCTTTGCCTTTACCGAATTTCTTCTGGTTCTTCCTGTGATGATCATCAATGGCAGGTATTATCAGACGGGGTTTCGTACCTTGCTGCGGGGCGCGCCGAATATGGATTCTCTGATCGCCATCGGCACCTCCGCCGCGGTGGTCTATGGAATCTATGCCATCTATAAGATCGGCATCAGTATGGGGTTGGGCGATATGGACATGGTGCATCATCTGGCCATGGATCTTTATTTTGAATCGGCCGGCATGATTTTGAGCCTGATCACCTTAGGAAAATATCTGGAAGCCCGAGCGAAGGGCAGGACCTCGGAAGCCATCGCGAAATTGGTGGATCTTGCGCCGAAAACCGCATGGGTGCTTCGCGGCGGCAAGGAGGAAGAGATTTCAGCAGAAGAATTGGTCAAAGGGGACGTGGTGGTGGTGCGGCCCGGCCAGCGGATCCCTGCGGATGGGGTCGTCCTGGAAGGAAGTTCTTCCGTAGACGAATCAGCAATCACAGGGGAGAGCATTCCTGTTGAAAAACAGAAGGGTGACCGGGTCATCAGCGCCAGCATCAATAAGAACGGTTATTTCCATTTTGAAGCGATGAAGGTCGGCGCCGATACCACCCTGGCTCAAATCATTCGTCTTGTGGATGAAGCCAACTCCTCGAAGGCACCCATTGCCAAGTTGGCGGACAGCATCAGCCGGGTCTTCGTTCCTGTGGTCATCGCCATTGCGGTCGTCGCAGCTGGCGTTTGGCTGGCTTTGGGATATGACCTGGAATTTGCCCTGACCATTGGCATTTCGGTCCTGGTCATTTCTTGTCCCTGCGCTTTGGGATTGGCAACGCCCACAGCAATCATGGCTGGCACTGGAAAGGGCGCGGAAAACGGGATTCTGATCAAATCGGCGGAGGCCTTGGAGACAGCCCACCAAGTGAATACGGTGGTGCTGGATAAAACAGGGACGATCACCGAGGGCAAGCCTGCAGTGACAGATATTATTTACGCCTCCGAAGAAGAAGGCAACCTTGCATGGCAGAAGATTTCTTTCGAAAAAAGATCCAAAGAGGGCGCGGTGGCAGGCGACCCGGTCATCAGCAAAACAGCTCAGCAGCTGCTGCAGCTGGCGGCATCCGTGGAAAAGCCTTCAGAACATCCCTTGGCCGATGCAATTTTGAAGGCGGCGGAGACCCAGGGACTGCCCCTTGTCGATGTCGTTGGTTTCTCTTCAGTCCCGGGGAGAGGCATCGCAGGTCGGATCCAAGACCGGATGATCTATGCTGGCAATCTCCAGTGGATGGCAGAAAAAGGACTGGATACCGCAGCCATTGCAACCATGGGTTCGGACTTGGCAGCCGCCGGAAAAACACCATTGTACTTCGGCGATGAACGGCACATCCTGGGGCTGATCGCCGTGGCGGATCCAATCAAGCCCACCAGCTATCAAGCCATTCGGGAGATGGAAGCCATGGGGATCGAAGTGGTTATGCTGACAGGAGATAACCGTCAAACGGCGGCTGCTGTACAGAAACAGCTGGGATTAAGCAGGGTGGTCGCGGAAGTCCTGCCTCAGGACAAGGAGAAAGAAATCAGACGGCTTCAGGAAACAGGCAGAAAAGTCGCCATGATCGGCGATGGGATCAATGACGCGCCGGCCATGGCCAGGGCCAACGTGGGAATCGCCATCGGCGCGGGGACGGATATCGCCATCGAATCGGCGGACATCGTGCTGATCAAAAGCAATCTTCTGGATGGGGTCGCGGCGATTCAGCTTAGCAAAGCGGTGATCCGCAACATCAAACAGAATTTGTTCTGGGCTTTGTTTTATAATTGCGCCGGGATTCCCCTTGCGGCCGGGGTGTTTTACAGCGCATTGGGCTGGAAACTAAGCCCGATCTTCGCTGCGGCGGCGATGAGCCTAAGCTCCATTTTTGTGGTGTCCAATGCCTTGCGATTGAAGCTTTTCAAGCCGGCCTATCATACGAACTTTGAAATCAAAGACGAAAGCGGGGAAGAAAAAATGATGAAAACGACAGAAAAAACCATGGTGATCGAAGGAATGACCTGTGCCCATTGCTCAGGGCGCGTTGAAAAAGCCTTGAATGCGCTGCCTGGCGTTTCAGCCGCTGTGGATCTGGCGGCGGGAACGGCAGCTATCCGTATGGAGCAGCCCACGGAGGATCAAATCCTGATCGATGCCGTCACCGAAGCCGGCTATACTGTAAAAAACTTGTATTAAGAGGTTGATGGCATGAAAGCGGAAAAACAAAAGGTAATGCCTTTGCTGAAAACAGCCAGAGGGCAAATCGACGGGATCATTAAAATGGTGGAAGAAGACCGCTACTGCACGGATATTTCCAATCAATTGTTGGCCACAGAATCGATTTTGCATAAAATCAATAAAGAAGTGCTGAGGGCCCATATGGCAGGATGCGTCAAGGAGGCTTTTGAATCCGGCAAAGAAGAGGAAAAAATCGAGGAATTGCTCAACCTGATGGACAAAATAGGCAGATAGCGTCCTTGAAGTTATTATTGCCCTGGCTTGATATGACTTATTATGGGTGATAAAATATAAATAGAATTTCTATTGCCAATCGGGCAGAGTCAAACAGGAGGCCGGCATGAAGATACAGGAATCAGGGGAAGACTATCTCGAAACCATTTTGGTTCTTGAAAAGCAGAAGGGTTATGTCCGCTCAATCGATATTGCCAACGAGCTGAACTATTCAAAACCCAGCGTCTGCCGTGCGATGGGCATCCTAAAGGAAGCGGAATATATTACGATGGACCGGGAGCGGCAAATCCATCTGACCGAAGAAGGAAGAGCCAAGGCCAATGAGATTTACACCCGGCACAAATTGCTCACCCGGTTCTTTGCGGATATCCTCGGCGTCGATCAAAAAACTGCAGAGCAAGATGCCTGCCGGATCGAGCATGTGATCAGCGAAACCAGTTTCCAGAAAATCAACGAACTGCTGAAAAATGCCGGGTTCGCAGCAGAGTAAAAATTGTAAAGGGAGCCGGGCAGGCGTGCGGCGCCCTTTATGTTTTGTTTTGGGTTGCTCTGTCCCTTTTGTGCGGGCGCCGCACGAGGGGGGGACGGTGACTTTGTGCGTCGGCCGCACAAAGTCACCGTCCCCCCCAACTTTTTTGTTGACAAGCATTCAGCAAAACGGTATGATGGCATAAATAATTCAATACGTTAAACCGATGAATAAGAGAAGTAAGCAGATGCCGAAGTGCACAGAGAGCCGCCGGTGGTGGGAGTGCGGTGATGGAGGCCCTGCTGAATGGACTTATGAGGGCGGTCCGAAAGATCAGCATTGCCGGACACGGCAAAGGGATCCTGTAGGCACCGACGGGAATCCTGCCCGTTATCCTGAGGACGCATATGTTGGTATGCGAGATGAGTGGGCGTTTTCGCCAAATTGGGTGGTACCGCAGAAGTTATTAACTTTTGTCCCTTTAGAGGACAAGAGTTTTTTTATATTTAAAATTAAGAGAAAGGATGATACCTATGACAAACAAGCATCAAATCCCTTACAAAATTTATCTCTCCGAAGAGGAGATGCCCAAGCAGTGGTTTGATCTTCGTCCTGACATGAAAGAACTGCCTGCCCCCATGCTGCACCCCGGCACACTGCAGCCTGTGACCGCTGCGGATCTGGCACCGGTTTTTTGCGACGAATTGATTGCCCAGGAGTTGAACACCACCCAGCGTTTCATCGATATTCCGGAAGAGGTGCAGAACTTCTACAAAATGTATCGTCCTTCTCCCGTCGTGCGCGCCTACCATCTGGAAAAGGAACTGGGAACGCCGGCCCATATCTATTATAAATTTGAAGGCTCCAACACCTCAGGATCCCACAAACTAAATTCCGCAGTTCCCCAGGTCTATTATGCGAAGAAGCAGGGGATCAGCAGCGTGACCACAGAAACCGGAGCCGGCCAATGGGGTACGGCCTTGTCCATGGCCTGCGCTTTCTTCAAAATGGGTTTGAAGGTCTATATGGTGAAAGTATCCAGCGAACAAAAACCCTACCGTAAAGCGGTAATGGAAACCTATGGCGCTACCGTGATCCCGTCGCCTTCCACCACCACCGAGATCGGCAGAAAGATTTTGGCTGAATTCCCCAACACCGGCGGCTCTCTCGGCTGTGCCATCTCGGAGGCCATCGAAGTGGCGGTCACCTCGGACAATTGCCGTTACGTCTTGGGCAGCGTCCTGAACCATGTGCTCCTGCATCAGTCGATCATCGGTCTGGAGGCCAAAGCGGCACTGGATAAGTACGATGTGTACCCCGATGTGGTCATTGGCTGTGCCGGCGGCGGTTCCAACCTGGGGGGGCTGATCGCTCCTTATATGTCGGAAAAAATCAAGGGCCGGAGCAATACACGCTTTATCGCGGTGGAGCCTGCTTCCTGCCCCTCTTTGACCAGAGGCCGTATGGCTTATGACTTTGGCGATACGGGCAAGACCACGCCGCTGATGAAAATGTACACCTTGGGCAGTGGGTTCATTCCTTCGCCGAACCATGCCGGTGGTCTTCGTTACCATGGTATGAACAGCGTTCTTTCCAAGCTCCATGAGGACGGCTATCTGGAGGCTAAGTCTTATGAGCAGACCAAGGTTTTTGATGCGGCCACCAAGTTTGCCCGCAGCGAAGGCATTTTGCCGGCCCCCGAATCTGCCCATGCCATTCAGGCCGCCATCGATGAAGCCCTTGCCTGCAAAGAAAGCGGCGAGGCCAAAACGATTTTATTCGGATTGTCTGGAACCGGTTATTTCGACATGGCGGCCTATATGGCCTATAAGGAAGGGACGATGACCGATTACGTTCCTACGGATGCTGATTTGGAAGTCGGATTTGCCACTTTGCCGAAAATCGGCTGATTTGGCCTGAAAAGTTTAAAAGGAAAGCATCCATGAGAAGCTTTCGTATCAGAACATCGATCACATAATATAGGGTGACAACCATCAAACGGATAAAAGCAAAGACCATCGAACGCTATAGCCTATGCGCTCGATGGTCTTTGCTTTTATTCCTCTTCAAAAAGGGTTCCCTCCGGACAGCCAGCCGTGCTTTTCCCAATGGAATCGGTCGGTTTGATTCCAGTCATTCTTTTTTTGCATGCCTGCCATTATTTTGAATAAGCAGCTTCTAAACAGAGGATTCGGGAGCTTATGGGCGTTTTGGATGCATTTTGCGATTCGTGCAGCCAGGATTTCTGCATCCTTTTTGATTTTTTTCTGTTTCTTCTCGGATACATCATCCCACTTCATGGCCGCGACGGGAATCTTGTAAGTAAAAACTCTTTTCACTCCCCAATAGGTCAAGCTGTTTTTCATTGTTTTGGTTGTGTGGCTAAGGCCGGCGCCGGCGGTCGTCGATATCGTAAGGCCGATTTTATGAAACATCCTTGGGTCTGGCCTGTGGCTCATCCACATAAAGCAAAGGTGGTCGAGGAGCGCTTTCATCTGACCCGATACATCAAAACCGTAAACGGGTGAGGTTAGAATCACAAGTTCGGATTCTGTCATCGCATCCACGATGGGCTTGATGTAGGCGGCGTGAGGGCATGTATCTTCTCCATTGTAGAAACAGGCGTAACAGCCAATGCAAAACTGCGGCATATCCTTCGGGAGGGAAAATTCGGTCACGTCTGTTTTATCATATTTCTCCAGTTCCTGTCTTATCGCGTCCATGCAATGCCAGGTGCTGCCATGACGCATGCTGCCGTTGATCACCGTAATCTTCATATGATTACCTTTCTTCTTTTGACCTATGATCTGCAAGCGCCTGCAGGATTTTGTCGGGTGTTGCAGGCAGCGAATCGATGCGAATTCCCAACGCGTCGCGGATGGCATTGAGCACGGCCGGCGTCATGGGAACCGTGGCGACTTCGGAAACGCCTTTTGCGCCGTATGGACCTTGCGGTTCGGGATCTTCCAGGAGAAGATGTTCATAAAGAGGCGTGTCGGCGATGGTGGGCAGTCCCAGCTTCCCATAATGAACAACCTTTGGTTTGCCTTCTTCCATCGGAAAAGATTCAGACAGGGCATAGCCGATTCCCATCGAGCAACTGCCTTCGATCTGGCCTTCAATGATGTGTGGATTGATGGCGCGCCCCACATCGTGGGCGGCGATCACTTTCAGGACACGGATCTTACCTGTAGCGGTATCCGCCTCGATCAAAGCAGATTGGGTTGTGTAGGCATAAGCTGGATAATTCTTGTATTCCTCGGCGGAGACAGACTTGCGTCCCTCCACGTCGTATAAGGCAAAGGTTTTTGGCGCCACATAATCATAACGGACGGAGAGGGGTTCCCCGGGCTTGAGGCTGTCCAGCTTCTCTTTAAATTGTTTTGCCGCCTGCACCACCGCGTTGCCGCTGATCAAGGTTTGGCGTTCGCCGACAGCATTGCCGTGATGGGGCGTCCGATCTGTATCGCCGCTGATCAGGTCGATCCGACCGGGCTCCACCTCAAGAGCCTCGGCTGCCAGCTGCAGCATGGCAGTGCGGAAGCCCTGGCCCATATCGACGCCGGAAACACGCAGCTCCAGGCGTCTGTCGGGTTTGAGGGTGATGATGGCGCCGGCATCGTCGACTTTGCCTTTGCCAGCCCCCACATTTTTGAAGCCGCTGGCCATGCCGATGCCCAGGACCTTGGTGCCTTGGGGATAAAGGGCCTGGTATTCTTCGGCAGCTTTTGCGGTGGCGTCGCGGCAGAGCTGGATGGTGTCCCGGATGCCGATGCTTTTTTGCAGGATCTCTCCGGACAGGGTGGCATCCCCCGGCTTCAGGGCATTGCGCATCCTAAGCTCGAAGGGACCGATCTTCAGCTGCCGGGCGGCTTCATCCAAAAGGGATTCCATGGCCACGGCCACCTGGTTGATGCCAAAGCCACGGAAGGCGCTGCTGGGCACATTGTTGGTGGCGGCAGCAATCCCATGGACCCGACCGTTGGGGATCCGGTAGGGTCCCACAGAGAAGATACAGGCCTGGTCGATGACCCGGGCGCTGAGGTTGGTGTAAGGGCCGCCATCGGATATTAGATAAGCCTCATAGTATCGCAGCAGACCGTCAGCATCGAGGCCAACTTCGTAATCCATGTGGTAGGGATGGCGTTTGGTGCTGAGACCCATGGATTCTTCCCGGGTCAGGGTGATTTTGACCGGTCGTTTCAGGCAATAGGCAGCAAGCGCCGCCGCCGGTTCCACCGTGGCGTCGGCTTTGCTGCCGAAACCGCCGCCCAGGGGCGTGACGATGATTCGGATTTTTTCCTGAGGTAAATCCAGAATCGCCGACAACTGTCGGCGCAGTTCAAAGGGGGATTGAGTGGGCGCCTGCAGGGTCAGGCCGTTTTCCTCATCCCACTGTGCCAGAGCGCTTTCCGGTTCCAAATAGGCATGCTCGATCCAAGGCGTTTCAAAATGCCCTTTCAGGATCAGAAGATCCTTTTCCTGGCGGGCTTGGGCCAGATCCCCCACCTCATGGGTCAGTTCCTTGAGGATCATGCCTTGAGCCGCGGCCTCTTCCATTTTAAAGATGGGTGTCAAGGGCTCGTATTCGACTTTAACCCTGGCGGCGGCTTGTCTGGCGGCTTCCGGCGTGGCTGCCACAACCAAGCCCACCATATCCCGCATAAAACGCACTTCATCCCGGCAAAACACTGGCTGGTCCGGCTTAAGCAAACCAAAGCCATTGACGCCCGGGACATCTTTATAGGTCAGCACCCGAAGGACCTGGGGATCCTCCAAGGCGGGGGATTCATCGATGGATAATATTTTAGCGTGGGGATATTCGGACCAGACCAGGCTGCCGTAAAGCATGCCTGGCAGTTCCAGATCGTCGGCGTAGCAAAGGCTGCCGCCGGCTTTGGCAAGGCCGTCCGCATCCCATAAGGGCTGGCCCACGACGGAAAGCTCGGAGGGAGAGAGGACCGGCACCGGCCAGGTTTCGGTTTGCCGGAAAATTTGAGTTGATTCCAGAGCCGGCCGGTTTTCCTCCACGGCTGTCTTTTCGCCAACGGACAACCACTGGGCGGCCAGTTCCACCGCCTCGATAATTTTCACATAGCCGGTGCAGCGGCAATAGTTATGTTTCAAGGCGTTTATGATGTCGTCCCTGGAAGGCTTCGGGTTCAGGTCCAATAAAGCTTTGGTGGCCATGATCATGCCGGGGGTACAAAAACCGCATTGGATGGCGCCGACTTCCAGATAGGCCTTCTGGATTGGATGAAGCATTCCTTCGGGGGCCAGGCCTTCAATGGTCAGGACTTCCTTGCCGGAGAGTTTGTCCAGTTTGGTGATGCAGGCCCGGACCGGCTTGCCATCTAATAAAACGGTGCAGGCTCCGCAATGGCCGGTACCGCAGCCCTCCTTGGCGCCCTTAAGGCAAGCGGCGCCCCGCAAATATTGCAGCAGTGTGGTTCCGGGCGCGAAGCGGATCTCCACAGGCTGATGATTCAGAATCATTTGGATCTGCAGTGTTTCCATAGAACGAACCTCCTCATGCAATCTTTAGCATCATTATATGTTAATCCTTGGTCTAATGAAATAACATAGGTTATTTTTCTTAACCGAGGCTAAGAGTTGCCCTTGTCAACAGCTTCCAAGAAGGTGCATGTTGACAATCCAGCAAGGTGATTCTATAATTGCATCGTAGTATATCGAAGGAGGGTATGGATGTCGGTTCTGTCGTTCGAGGTAAGCCTCAATTAAATATTGTGGCAAAAGGTGCGTCAAAAGGGGAAAAACCCCCTGTTTTTTGATGCCTTTTTGAATGACATACCGGACAGACTGCTCAAATACCATCAATTATTGCTGCGCGGTAAGGTGTGCTTATCGCGCTGTTTTTTTACAATCATTGAGTTCTTTCGCCCGCAGGGAGCATTCTGCACTTTTACAGGTGTGGTATGTCCTTGCGGGCTTTATTGATTAGGAGGAAATTCAAATGGATCCAATAAAAACCCTTGAGTTTAATAAAATCCTAGAGAAACTTGCAGAAAATGCACAAACCAGTACAGCCAAAAGCCGCTGCCTTGCACTGAGGCCGTCATTGACAGAAGCGGAGGCCAGGCGTTGGATGGACGAGTCGACCCAATCAAAACGCATCATCGAACTGGCAGGCCCGCCACCCCTTTCATCCATGACAGATCTTCAGCAAATCATCGCTTTAATGAACATCGAAGGCATCCTGATGCCAGACCAAATCACCCATGTCCTTGCCTTTATCGTGTCCTGCAGAAGAATGAAAGGGTATCTCCGGAGAGCGGAGACCAGCGAATCGGATATTGCCTGGTATGGCCGCTCCATCGAAGAATTGAAGGCGCTTGAAACCGAGATTGAACAATGCATCCGAAACGGCATCGTGGTGGATAAAGCCTCTGCCAAGCTGGAGGGCCTTCGCCGTCGAGCGGCAGAAACATCCTGTCAGATCAAGGAGAAGCTTGATGCCCTCCTGAGAAAAAACAAGCTCTGGTTTTCTGAGAGCTTCATCTCGGTGAGAAACGGCTGCTACACGCTGCCGGTGAAACGTGAGCACAAAAAAGATGTTGCCGGGACGGTCATCGAAATGTCTAACTCAGGAGGCACCTGTTTTATCGAACCTGCTTCCGTTGGCAGGCTGCATACGTTGCTCAGAGACCTCATGGTTGAAGAAGACTGCGAAGTCAGACGAATTTTATACGTTCTTACAGCTAGAATCAGCGACTGCCTACCGCAAATCAGGTTGAATATGGAGGCCATGGAGACCCTTGATTTTCTCTTTGCCAAAGGGAAATTGAGTTTGTCCATGAATGCCTCCCCCGTGGGCATCAATACCCAGCGGGAGATCCGCATCATCGATGCAAAGCATCCGCTGCTATCCCCGGATTCCGCGGTTCCATTGAACCTTGATATGGGGAGGGAAAACAAAGGCGTTGTCATAACCGGCCCAAATACCGGAGGAAAAACCGTTGCCATGAAGACCGTCGGTCTTCTCTCCCTCATGGCCCAAAGCGGGCTGCATGTTCCTGCCCATCCTGCCAGCAGCTTTTGCATGCATCATCTGATTCTTTGCGACATCGGCGATGGACAGAGCATCGCTGAAAATCTATCCACCTTCTCTTCCCACATGAAAAATATTATTGAGGTTTTGAAGCAGGTGAGTGATGAATCCCTTGTCCTTTTTGATGAGCTCGGTTCCGGAACGGATCCGGCAGAGGGGATGGGGATCGCAATCGCAGTGCTTGACGCTCTCTGCGAAAAGGGATGCATGTTTATGGTTACGACCCATTATCCGGAAGTGAAAGAGTATGCGCTGAACACAACCGGACTGGTCAATGCGCGGATGGCATTCGATCAAAACAGCCTGATGCCCCTCTATCGCCTGGAGTTGGGAAAAGCAGGGGAAAGCTGCGCCCTTCATATTGCAGAAAAGCTGGGTATGCCGCGGAAAATCCTGGAACGAGCCCAGGAAGCCTGCTATGGATATCAAAGAGAAAGGTTCTCGCTGCCAGTTGCCGAAAAAGAAAAAGCTGCTGAAGAAGTCGCGACGCAAAAAATTATTGCTCAGCAAGAACCCGGACCGATCAAGGAAGCGTTCCAGCCAGCGTTCGGCATTGGCGACAGCGTCCTTGTCTATCCGCAGAAGGAAACCGGTATTGTTTACGCTTCTCCGAATCAAAAAGGAGAAGTGGGGGTTCAGGTCAAGGGCGTCAAAAAGCTGGTCAATCATAAGCGCATCAAGCTGCAGATCCCTGCCAAGGAGCTGTACCCGGAAAATTATGATTTCTCGATCATCTTTGACAGCGTGGCCAACAGAAAAGCCAGGCGCATCATGGAAAGAAGGCACGAAGAGGGAAATATCATTATCAGAAAAGAAGGAGAAATGGAAGCATGAATTGGAACCTGCGCTTAGAAATCGAAAGAGATCACGAAGCGGTTGAAAACCTGACGCGAGAAGCCTTCTGGGATGTCTATAAGCCGGGGTGCGACGAGCATTTGCTGGCGCATAAGCTGCGAAAAGCCAAGGCCTTTGTCCCGGCGCTGGATTATGTGGTTGAACATGACCGCAGGATTCTGGGGAACATCATGTACAGCAGAGCCAAAGTTGTGGATGCGCAGGGAACCGGGCATGAGGTGCTGACCTTCGGTCCTTTGAGCGTCCTGCCAGCCCACCAAAAGGAGGGCATTGGCTCAGCGCTGGTCCGGCACACGCTCAAGCTGGCGGAAGCCATGGGCTTCAAGGCAATCCTTATTTTTGGCAATCCTGCCTATTATCATCGATTCGGGTTTGAAAATGCGGAAAAATACCGTATCACCACTTCCGATGGAAGCAATTTCGAACCCTTTATGGCCTTGGAATTGTATGAAAATGCCCTTCAAGGCATCACCGGAAAGTTCTATGAAGATCCCGTTTTCCACGTGGACCCGAAGGAATTGGAGGCTTTTGAAAAGAGATTTCCTTACAAAGAGAAACATATTACGGATACTCAGTTGAAGTGAAGTATGGGGATAAGTCGAGAAAGGGATGACCCTCTGGGGCCATCCCTTTCTCTGTCATGATCCTTCGAGCCGTCAGTTTGCAGAAGCAAGGCGGTCCGGCATATCTTTTGGTTACAATCGGTGCGCTCTATGGTAAAATATAGCATAGTTTACTCGAGAAGGAATTCTCTACAGTTCATAAAGCCAGAATTTATCGGCCGGGAGTGAATGTCCGATGGAAGAAATCAAGGCCTACCCAACCGACGCCCAAGCCAAAGAAACCCTGTTGGAAGTGGGGCGACGTATGTACACCAAGAATTTTGTGGCAGCCAATGACGGAAACATCAGCTGCAAAGTGGGAGAAGACTGTCTTTGGACCACGCCCACCGGTGTTTCCAAGGGCTATATGACCGAAGCTATGCTGGTTAAAACAGATCTTTCCGGCCTTGTTCTGGAAGGCAGCTATCGTCCCTCCTCCGAGCTGAAGATGCATCTGCGGGTCTATCAGGAAAATCCGGAGATCCAGGCTGTGGTCCACGCCCATCCCCCGGTGTCCACCGCCTTTGCCATCGCCGGGATACCCTTGGACCGGGCGATTTTGGCGGAAGCCGTGGTGCAGCTGGGCTCCGTGCCCATTGCGCCTTACGCCCTGCCGGGGACCCAAGAGGTTCCGGATTCCATTGCACCCTACTGCAATGACTACAACGCAGTTTTACTGGCGAATCACGGCGCCTTGACGTGGGGGCGGAACCTCATGGAGGCTTATTTTCGGATGGAGACTTTGGAATATTATGCGACGCTGCTGATGATCACCGAGAATATTCTAGGCAAGGCCCAGTGTTTTTCCCCGGAGCAAGTAGGGTGTTTGCTTCAGATCCGGTCAGATCTGGGAATCCATAGCGGAGGCATCCCGGGGAGATAATTCTTTGGTTCAGACGCTTTTATGATGAAGCCGGGTTTTAGGACAGAAAAACATAAAGGAATCGACAAATAGAATGACACTGCAGTTGGAGACAATTGAATGGTTCCAAGCCGCTGCCGGCCAAAGCCGGCCTGTTCTGCTGTACGGCATGGGGAACGGCGCCGAAAAGATCCTGAGAAAATGCCGTGATGAAGGGGTAGCCGTGTCCGGTTTGTTTGCCAGCGATGCGTTCGTGCGCGGCCAGCAGTTTGCCGGCTTCAAGGTCAAAAGCTATAGCCAGATACGCCAGGAATATCCGGAAGCATTGGTGATCATTGCCTTTGGCACCTCGGATCCGACGGTGCTGGAGAGGATCACAGCCATGGAGCAGGACTACACGGTGCTGGCGCCGGATTTGGCTTTGTTCGGCGAGGACCGCAGCATTCTGAGTTTCGGGGACGAACTGGAGCAGGCCTATGGGCTGTACGAACCGGATTCCAGGGCCGTTTATATCAATCTTCTGAATTATAAAATCACCGGCAAATTGCCCTACCTGCGGGCGGCCACTTCACCCAAGGAAGAGGCTTATGATTTGCTCAAGCTTGGACCGAAGGAGGTCTACGTGGATGCCGGGGCTTACGACGGGGATACGATCCGGGAGTTTTTAGAACACCTGCCACCTGCTCAGGAAGGGTTTCCCCAATATAGGAGAATCATTGCCATTGAGCCGGAGGCCAAGAATTTTCGCAAACTGCAGCACTTTACGGAGGGCAGCGGCCTTCCCGATGTTCAGCTTGTCAATGCAGCGCTGTTCAAGGAGAAGGCCAGTCTGTCCTTCAATGCTAAAATAGGGCGGGGCGCCTTTTTGACCAGGCAGGGCAATAAAGTCGTTCAAGCAGAGCGGTTGGATGATTTGGTCCATGAGCCGGTGACTCTGCTTAAAATGGATGTGGAAGGCGTTGAAAAGGAAGCTTTGGAAGGCAGCCGCCGCATTTTGTGCCAGGACAAGCCCCGGCTGATCATCTCGGCGTACCATCGCAGCGGAGATTTGGTGACCCTGCCCCAAGTAATTAAGGCTTTGAACCCAGCCTACAAAATCGCCCTGCGGCAGCATCCTTACATCCCTGCATGGGACACTAATATCTATGCATGGTAGATTGAAAAGCTAAGCACAGCAAGAAATTATTGAGATCACGCCTGCTCATCTTGCAAATCGTTACGAATATGGTATAATGAATCTTGTACTGGCAATGTTATAAAAATTTTATTTTTCTGATTTAACAGCCAATACATTTTCACAGGCCTGGAGGGAGATGACGGTCATGGCCAAAGAAGACATCAAAATCATCGCGGAAAACCGCAAAGCCCGTCATGACTATTTCATTGAAGAAGCCTACGAGGCCGGCATTGCCCTGACCGGTACCGAAGTCAAGTCTTTACGGGCCGGCAAGGTCAACTTGAAGGACAGCTACGCCCAGGTGATCAACGGGGAAATGTTCATCGAGCAGATGCACATCAGCCCTTACGAACAGGGAAACCGGTTTAATGTAGACCCGCTGCGCCGACGCAAGCTGCTGATGCACAAGCGGGAGATCATGAAGCTTTATGGCCAAGTCAAGCAGGAAGGCCTCACACTGATTCCGCTGAAGCTGTATTTTACCAAGGGCAAGGTCAAGGTGGAAATCGCGGTCTGCAAGGGCAAAAAGCTCTACGACAAGCGGGACGCCGAAGCCGCCAAGGATGCCAAGCGCGAAATGGCGCGGGTTTTCCGGGGCAAGGAATACTAAGATATCTATGAATGCTAATCTCTCAGGGACAAACCTGGTCCGCATATAAAGGGGGCGTACTGGTTTCGACGGGGGACGCGATGGCAAGAGAAGCGAGCCGGGTTGGTGCCAGCCCGTTAAAAAGGTACAAAAGCATAATTGCAAACAAAAATTTAGCTTACGCTGCTTAATCGCAGCTAACTCCTTACCCTCTGTGTCTGCGAAGAGGACTAGGGAGACGATTAGCGGACTACCTTTAACCCAGCTTTCCGTAAGTTGAAGGGAAATTAACGGGGATAGCAATGCCGGATCTTGTCTATGGGAGCCGTCAAAGCGAAATCTAAAATGTAGACTACGCTCGTAGATGCTCTTGTGGTTGCTCTTTCGGACAGGGGTTCGATTCCCCTCGCCTCCACCATGAAATGGAAATCCCATCTCTTCACACAACGTGTGAGGGATGGGATTTTTTGTTATGCTGGAAGGCGAGGGGAATCTCGTCCTCGCCGGGAGACAACTTGGACACTAGGTCTGTGGACTTTGCTCCACCTCTATTACCTTTCAGTCTGAGAACTATGCGAAGTATCATACAAAGCTTGGACAGAGAATTGTTTGGTGAATATTTTGAGGATTACCAAGAGAGTTTTTATTGAGCATGATTTTCCATGGAAAATATTGCCGGATAATCGTCTGATATTTGAAGGGGTGTGCATTTTTAAGACAAATCGTTGAATGTTTGAAGAATCGTTTGATGATTGGTTTTGGGATTTATAGATCCCCTAGACAAGTCAGGAGGAAAGCCGATCCAGTTCAGAGAACGTGACCTGGGGACAGCACAAGTTCTTTGCCAACGGCATTCTTACACCGGGTGGCAAAAGCAGTGGCATGTTGCAACGGTGAATTCCATTCGTACTAACGAAAAATATAAGGGCGATGCCCTTTTACAAAAAAAGCTTCACAGTCGATTTTTTGAGTAAAAAGACAAAGGAAAACGAGGGTGAAGTTCCCCAATATTATATCCAGAACAGCCCCCCTGCAATTATCGAACCGGATGAGTTTGACGCGGTCCAGACAGAGCTTGAAGGCCGCAAGAAACTGGGCCGCCCGAATGCATGCCAAAGCCCTGGCCCCTTGTCACCAGTTAATCCTTTAGCAGTTCATCTTTGCGTCGCTTGAGAGGAATATTGCAATCAAGAAGGGATAAAAGTGAGGATTTCTGGCCTTTCTCATACCGTTTTAGTAGCATGATAATATAGATATGACGAAACCCCATAGTGATTAACGGATGAATTCCGGTTCCTTGTGAGATTATTAGTCATATGAAGAGCATAATTCTACCGCTTATGAAATAGAGAATATTGTTGCATTTTAAGCGGAAAGACTCTTTTGAGCACGCGCAAGATAACGTTTTGTCAAATAAGGTGTTATAGTCGAGCGTGTAATGATACCGACTACTTTACCGCCATCAACCACCGGCACCTTCTTGACATTTGCTTCACTCAGTAACTTGCAAACGTCTTCAAGGGATGCACTTGCTGATATTGTGATCGATTTGTTGGTGCCGATTTCAAGCACATTTAGATTCATTATGGAATCCAGCTTTTGTTCGAATTCATCGTCAGGGTTCCAAAAACTCATGAATGATGCCGAGCTGTCAATTACAAATGGTGTATGATCATCCTCTCGCAAATATCGCATAATATCACCATCACTGATAAATCCAACTGCTGCGTCGTTTACGGAAACAATGGGTGCTCCACTGATATGCTTATCCGAAAAATAGAAAAGGGCATCCTGCACGGTTGCGTCTTCCTGCAAAGCATATACCTCATGCTCCATATGCTGTGACAACGAATCAAAACGGTCACTATGAACGCCGGGATTGCTTCTCAGCTTAAGATAATAGCAATCCACGTATGCTGCATAAATGAGCCCTCCGATTACATATGCAACGGCAGTCAAAGCAAATCCGATCGACAGCCCGAGGGTTTCCTGCAGGAAGCCCATCAAGAGGGCACCTATTCCGATGCCAATATCGTAAGACAGCAAATAGGTGGCATTCGCCACGCCTCGTTTTGGGGCCGGGGTTGTTCCCGTAACAAAAGCTTGAAACAGCGGCTGCAAAATACCGTAACCAAGTCCCAAAAATAATGCGGCAATAAGCAAATGTATTCCGGTTGTCAAAAATGCATAGCTGGCCATTGGAACAATCAAAATCGCCAAACTGGCATAGACCAGAACGCGATGCTTGCCGGCATCAATCATTTTCTGTGTTGTGAATTTGGATACCAGCATACCGGTGACAAGGCAGATATAAAAGTATGGGATAACAGATGTTAGCTGCTTTTCCTGTGCCAACATGGAAGAATATGCGATTACAGCGCCGTAAGGGATCATAAAAAACATCATATTAAACATGAATGGAAGCGCAGGCTTGTATATAGCATCCCTGAGCGCGAACTTCTTTCGCTCGGCCTTGGGATAACTGATTTTGCAGCAGGATGCGCAAATCAAGGCAACCAGCGTAATAGCAAAAATTGTAAGGAAAGATGCTTTGCTGCTCATGTGGTTCTGTACCTGTATGCCCACATAAGGACCAACTGCCATACCGATTGATATCGTAAAGGCAAAACGGCTGATGCCCTGTGTAATTTTAGTACGGGGTAGAACATCGCTGGCCAGCGTCATTGTCGCAGAGCCACATACGGAATACACGGCACCCATATACAGACGGATTATAATTAACACGCCAAATAAGGGAAATGCAATAAAGCTTGGAAATGCCAAACAAAACAAGCCTAAAAACAGTAAATACACACGATAGCGATTGAAATTGTCCAGTAAGTATCCGGCAACTGGGCGAAACAGGATGGTTGCAATGGACATTGCCGTCAGTACAATTCCTATTTTGGATCCGGTGATTCCAATCTGCTGGCAGTAAATCGGGATAATTGGAATGGATGCATAAAACGCTGCTAGCACCAGTAGGTTTGTGATAAAGAGAAGAATAAAATTCTTGTTCCAGATTTTTTCGGTTTTTTCCATGTAAACTATACTCCTTTATACGCATAAGACATAGAAATGGTGGCAAATGCCACCTCTTTAATATAGCACAAGAATTCCCCCATTTCAATAACTAGTTGCAAATGCCACCAAATTGGATTAGAATAATCTCATAATATATAGGAGGATCAAAGTATGCCCAACATTATGGATAGTGCATTTAAATCCATTTCTATTTTGTACAGGAAATCACACATCTGGTTCAACGACGGTTGTGCGCAATATGCCCTTACAGGTGCGCAGGCTGTTGTAATCTTAATCGTTTGTGATTTTGAAGTGCTGACACAGGATGGTATTACAAAGCGGCTTGGGCTCGACAAAAGTGTAATTGCAAAGACATTGACAAAACTGGAGAAGACCGGATTTATGATTCGCACTATCAATGCAAAGGACAAACGAACCTACGATATCCGCCCAACAGAAAAGGCTCGGGAAGTATATCCGTTTGTGAAAGAGCAAATGGATGTGTGTTTCCAGCGTATGACTCAGCAAATGACGGATACCGAACGAGCAGAATTTAAACGGCTTCTGCTATTGGCTGCAGAAGCATCTATCGCACTGGATAGTTAAACATCCATTCCAGACAGAAAAAACGATGTGCTTTGGGTGAATATTTACTCCGCTAAAAAAAGAACCTCAACGCCAGTATCTTTAAGCTTTCGAATGGTCAACAATGTATCAACAGTGTTATGGGCAAATCGAGATATAAATTTTGTGATTTTGAAATCAGATTTGCAGTTAATCGCATCATCGATCATGCGATTGAACTCATCACACCTTTTGCTTGAAGTTTCTGAAAGCCCTCGTCAGCATTTAATCCGGAATATTGTCAATTTAGACTCCATTATCTTGGGGAGTGCCTCAATCTAGATTCCCTTTTTTGTCAATATTAGGCCTCCTTGTTTATTAATCTTGGTCAGAAATCTTTCTGACAGGGCATCTGTTCAACCCACTAGCCATGTGGGAAAATGGACTCGTACAGATTGAGGGAACTAGCAATTGGCGCAAAGCAGGTTGAGAACATGGAAAGCAAGACCGTTGTCTGTGTTCCCATTGGAACCGGTGCAATGGATATTGCAATCGCTCAATATGTATTAGACAAGGCGAAGGAAAAAGGCTTAGGAAGCACCTTTGACTTTGGCGCGGAATAAGCTTGAGCGCCATGCTAAAAACAGGAAGACAGGCAAAGATTTCCCTCGCCTCCGCTAAAAGTAAAACCATCAATTGATAAAAAGTATTTTATCAGTTGGTGGTTTTATTTTGCCTTGAAATGTCTTAAAGAAGCGGTCTCCAGTGTTCTTAGGGAGTCGCTTGTTTCACTTTTGGATAGCTATTATTTGAGGTTATCCGCTTACTGAAGTCGAAAATTTGGTTTCAAATCGTTTGACATTAGAGGGGTATGCATTTTTTAGTCAAATCGTTCGGCAGTTGATATAATCGTTTCACATTAGAATTTTGATCAATTTGGATCCTTCTACCATGCTGCAGGAGGAATGAAAGTTCTAATTCAACCGCCTTTTGATTTTTTAAATAAATTACACAAAAAGAGACTTGACAAGCACGCAAAATGCAATATACTGAATTAAGGTAAACTCAAAGTATACAAAAATGCACTCGATGTAATGAAAGGTGGAGCATATGGGAATAAGTGAACGCAAGGAGAAAGAAAAACAAATTCGTAGAAATGATATTATTGATGCAGCCGAAAAAGTATTTTTTTCAAAAGGATACGATGTAGCTACCATGGATGATGTGGCAAAAAAGGCTGAATTTAGCAAAAGGACAGTGTATGTATATTTCAACAGCAAAGAACAGCTTTATTTTGAAATCATGGTGAGAGGGTACAAAATCTTGATTGAAATGATGGAAGCAGTTCTTGCAGAACGGAAGAACATGAATGCTATTGACAGAATAGAGCTAATGAGCAAGACGCTTTACCAATTTAACATTGAATATCCTAATTACTTTGACGCTATTATGTGTTATGAAAACGGTGAAAAGGATTTTATTAATGGGATACCAGATAATTCAAGAGAAGAATGCTATGCGCTTGGGGAAAAAATATTTGGTTATTTAGCAGCTGCATTGGCGGATGGTGTCGAAGAAGGGGTAATTCGAGGTGATATTGAAATCATTGATACCGCTATAATCCTTTGGTCTTGTACGATTGGCTTATTTAATATGTTAATCAAAAAGAGAAATTATATTGAGCATTACCACAAGAGAAATTCTGAAAAGCTATTATTAGAAGGCTTAGATATGTTAATGATAACAATTAAAAATTTAAATTGGGGTAAAGAAAATGAAAAAGAGAAATAAGATTATGATGATTATCGGAAGTTTACTATTGACCGCGATCTTGGTATTTATTGGTTTGGACGGAACATTTCTCACCAAAAAATACGATTCAGTATGGTCTGATAAGTATATCGGGGAATTGGAAAATGAACAATACAAGATGATTGCCTATGGAATCCGGGCAGCGAGCAGTCACAATACGCAACCCTGGCGTGTTAAATTAATAAGTACGGACACAATTGAACTCTATGCAGATATGGACAAAGCGTTGAATGTGGTAGATGGCGACTACAAACAACTGATGATGAGTCAAGGCACCTTTATCGAAAGCTATAAGCAAGGTGCATTGAAATACGGTTATGGTGTGGAGGTTACTTATAGCGTTCCAAACTTTGACGAAACGATGCCGCTGATAGCGACAATAAAGGTGCACAAGGAAGCAAATATGGATACGGTGGATGCGATATCCAGCGCTACATATGATGCTGAATATTCGGAGGGAGATTACGATCTAAGAAAAACTCTAGATGAAGTTTTCGCAGAGCATCCTGGTTTCAATTACACAATGATAGAATCGAATGCTGATGTAGAAAAGTTGGAAGGTGTATTGCTGGAGGGGACTAGCATCGAATCGAAAGATGAGGCAGCAACAAAAGAATTATTAGATGTGTTTCGTTGGACAGAATGGGAAAAAAATGAGTATCGGTACGGCCTATCACTCAATACGATGCCAGGAATACTAAAACCCTTTATACAGCCAATAATGAAACTTTCCTCAAACGATTGGGAAGCTTTTGGAGAGAGCGGCATAACCCAATTTAAGGATAGATTGGATAAACAGATCAAGTACATTCTGATAAAAAGTGACAATCCCGGAAGTTTAGAATATCTATATAGTGGTCAAATCTATCAGAGGTTAATATTTGAAGTAAGTGATTATGATCTTAGGCCTGCTATGCAAGCACTGGAGAATTTTGAAGCAATGAAAAGTTTGAATATGCAGTTTCAGCAAGAGTATGGTAATGATGGTGAAGTAGTCTGGATAATTGGCCTGCAAGAAAAAACAGGCAAAAAGGCGAACAGTAACCCAAGACACTTCATAGAAGATATCATCATTCAATAACATTGGATAGCACAGGGAGGGCTCTAAAGCCTTCCCCTAGCGCAACTCAATCCGGCATCGAACATAATGGGGACGTATATTTTATTTGATAGAATCGTTAGATCAAAATGGATTTTTGGTGGCGCGAATTGGAAAAATAGCAGATAAAATTGGAAAATGAGGGAAGTATGTAAAACTATAGGAGGATATTATGATTCAAACATTAGCATTTTTAATTCTAAACGTTTTTTCGGTTGCCGCACTTGTTGGGATTTTGATTTTGGCGATTTGTCGCCTAATCGCCGTGAAAAAGAAAAACGCGAATCCTAGGCAAATCACACATCTAAAAAAGACGGCCATTTTCTTAGTTATCGTTGTGGTTCTTAATGTTGGGTTGGTTGCCATTTCACAACACACTGCTTACACACCACGTATCCTTGACGAGAAAGGAAATACTCCCGAAAACAGTATTGCAGAGTTAACGGAGATTGAACTCAACGGTCGAGAGCAGTGGATCAGCCTAAGAGGTTGGGATCAGAGCAAACCTGTCCTTCTGTTCTTGGCGGGTGGACCGGGGGGATCCCAAATGGCAGCTGTTCGGTATGAACTGTCTGAACTGGAAAAACATTTTGTTGTAGTCAATTGGGATCAACCCGGCTCAGGAAAATCCTATTATGCAGAGAAAACAGAAAATATCAGCATCGAAACATATATTCAGGATGGTTATGCCTTGACGGAATATTTAAAGGAGCGTTTTACGCAGGAAAAGATATATTTGGTGGGTGAATCATGGGGGAGCGCATTGGGAATTTTTTTGATTGACAGTTTTTCGGATTCCTATCATGCGTTTATCGGCACGGGGCAGATGATTGACTTTGTCGAAACTGAACAAATGGATTATGAAAAGGCTCTGGAAATCGCAAACGAGAAAAATGATAAAGCAACTGTCGAACAGCTTGAAGAAAATGGCCTGCCTCCTTATTATGGGGATAATGTCACATGGAAAAGTGCGGTTTATTTAAATTATCTAAGCTCATATATGGCCAACAACTCAGCTATTCACAACCCTGGTTACAACACTCTCCGGGATATAGGCTCCTCTGAATATGGGCTTTTGGATAAAATAAACTATTTCAGGGGTATTATCAATACCTATAATCATGTTTACCAACAGCTTTATTCCGTTGATCTCAGAACGGATTATACCACTTTGGATGTCCCCATCTACTTCTTTCTTGGACGGCATGATCTTAATGCACCTACATCATTGGTTGAAGAATACTTACAGGTGGTAGATACACCTCACACGGAAATTAAATGGTTTGAACACTCAGGGCATAGCCCATGGATCAATGAAAGAGATAAATTTATGGAAGAGTTGATTTCATGCTTTTTGGAAAACGAATTTCAGGATTAAGGAGAATTCAAAATTTAAACATCGTTATTTTTCTCGCTGTAATCATCGCCGTCATTATTGCACTCACAGGTTGCAGCGCAACAAGAGGTAGTATTGTTATTCTTGAGAATACAAGCGGGACTGGCTGTTCAATGGACTTTAAGGAGTGGAGCTCAAATAACAAGTGCCGAGGCAGATTGTATGATGTCTAGACATGTATCGTATGAATTATGAATTTCTGTCTGAAGCGCCGGAGAATATCATCACAGATGGTGGAATATACATTGCTGAGGACAACTGGGTGTGCACCCCAAACGTTGGACAAAAAAGTTTAACGTTTGGGGTGCAGAACACCTTCGGTTGAGTAGTTTGATTTTTTAGGGCGTTGATTGAGGAATCGTACGGCACGTTTTTAGGCCTCTACGTGATAGGCGCGCAATTGAATAGGAAGAGCGGAGCGTAACAGATTGGCGCGCCGGAGCGCCGCTTCCCCTCGCCTTCGCCACAAACCCTCCGAAAAGTGATTTTCGGTCTCAAAAAAACGCCGGAATATATGGCTTTTGGCCAAATGTTCCGGCGTTTTTTGTTTGGCTGAAGATGCTTTTCCGGACCAGTTCAGCGGCCTATCGTCAGGATGCCTTTATGTGTTTATTTAATTTTTTTGTCAATGATCAGTTCTTTCTCTGCTGGGATGACATCCTTTTCATAAAGTTCGATCTTTTTGTTCAGACGATCCAAGGTGCGCTGCATTTCAGCAATTTGTTCCGCAATTCGATGATGTTCCCTTACCAGTATTTTCTTTCGTTCATCAGCAGTTGCATCACCTTGCTCAAAAAGCCTTACATAATCAACAAGTGCATCGACTTGCACGCCTGAATTGCGCATACATTTAATGAAGTCAATCCAGCCACAATCATACTCATTATAATTTCTTGTACCGCCAGAAGTACGATTGACTCTTGGTATAAGTCCCACTTTTTCATAATAGCGAAGCGTATCTTGTGTTAAATCAAACCTTTTCGCAACCTCTGCAATATTCATTTTTATCGACTCCCCCAAAAAATATTTTCGAATAAAGCTTGACCTGGAGTTGGCTCCAAAGCAATATGCAGTTCTTCGAGAGGAGGTGAAGCGTATATGAACAGGTTTTTGATTATAATAATAGCCCTTTTTGTCATGCTTAGTGGAACTGGTTGTCGAAACAATAATTCAGCAAGCAATTTGCCAAATGCGAAGGAAAGTTCAGCAAGTTCAGCAGAAAATGTGCTGCTGAAGGAACCATCCGAAAGCAATCATGGGGGCTCAGACGATACTGAGGAGGCAAAATCCGTGAAACTTAAAATTACAATTGATGAAAACCATGCCCTGGCAGTGATGATTGATAGCAAGACTGCGCGAGATTTCATGTCATTTTTGCCGCTGACGCTCATGATGAACGATTATAATCACACTGAGAAAATTGCGGATCTGCCTCGAAAATTAAGCCTGGACGGTGCGCCAACGAGTTATGATCCTGAGGTGGGCGATATCTGCACCTATGCGCCATGGGGGAATTTCGTCGTGTTCTATAAAGACTTTGGAAATACGACGGGACTTGTTCCTCTGGCGCATATCGAATCCGGTTTAGAATATCTCGCTGATCAATCAGGAGAATTCGAAGTCACAATCAACATGGAGAATTAGAGTGATGAGATAATGGCTAACCATCAAATTTTTACCAAAGGCAGCAAAATGGACACAAAATTCAAAGGAACGGCTTTTGTGAACTTTCTGATACCGGACTCGAACGGAGATTACAATTTCCAAGTTTATGACGTGTTGTTTAAGGCAGGCTGCCGCAACGTTTGGCATTCGTCCGAACACCCAAAAGGGTCCGGTTGGATGGCTTGGTGAAGTTTCTGATGCCGAATACTTTTGTACAGAAAAAAATAAAATTTCTATGGAGGATGAAAAATGTTAGGAAATTTCAGTTATTCAAACCCAACGAAATTGTATTTCGGAGAGGAATCATTAAAGTGCTTAAATGAGGAACTGCCCAAGTATGGGAAAAATGTACTGCTTGTCTTTGGGGGCGGTTCCATCAAGAGAACAGGGCTCTATGACGAGATCATCAAAATTCTCACAGACAACGGTAAAGAGGTCTTTGAGGATGCAGGGGTTATGCCAAATCCTACAGTCGAAAAGCTCTATGAAGGCTGCGAAAGGGCTAAAAACAATGATGTTGATTTGATTCTGGCAGTGGGCGGTGGCTCAGTATGCGATTATGCGAAAGCCGTTTCTGTCTCGGCCTATTGTGAAAAAGATCCATGGGATAAATACTATCTTAGTATGGAGGACGTTGATAATAAAATCATTCCTGTAGGCTGCATTCTAACAATGGTTGGCACTGGTTCTGAAATGAACGGGGGTTCAGTGATCACCAACCCTGCAACGAAGTTGAAAATCGGCCATGTATTCGGCGAAAATGTTTTTCCCAAATTTTCAATCTTGAATCCTGTATTTACCTATTCCTTACCAGAATATCAGATGGTAGCCGGATTCTTTGATATCATGTCGCATATCCTGGAACAGTATTTCTCTGGTGAAGACGACAATACCTCGGACTATATCATGGAGGGACTGTTAAAGTCGTTGATCCACAGTTCCAAAATTGCGAAAAAGAACCCCGCAAACTACGAAGCAAGAAGTAATATCATGTGGACCGCAACGTGGGCGCTCAATACACTTGTTTCAAAAGGTAAACCGGCAGATTGGATGGTTCACATGATCGGGCAGTCTATCGGCGCATATACCGATGCGACGCACGGAATGACTTTGTCCGCCATCTCTTTGCCGTACTACCGGTTTATCATGCCTTATGGGCTTCATAAATTCAAACGCTATGCGATCAATGTGTGGAACGTAAACCCTGAGGGAAAAACAGACGAACAAATTGCAAAAGAGGGTATCGACCAAATGGAGGCGTATATGAAAGAGATCGGCCTTGTGATGAGTATCAAGGCTTTGGGTGTCACCGAAGATATGCTTGAAGGCATTGCGAAAGGCTCTTTCATTCTGGACGGTGGATACAAGGTCTTAACTTATGATGAAATCATCCAAGTGTTGAAAAACAGCATGATTTAAAGTTATTTGTTGGCTTAAGAGAAGATATTGACGTCTTCAATGATAAGTTTCCTCGTGTTTTTCCTCCGGTAGAATTTTAAAAATGCAGTTTGGCGATATAAGATCACGTCATAACGTGGGATGGGCACAAGGTGGAGATCATCGAATAGACACAGAGAAGCCGCTTGGTAGGGATGTTCCTGCCAGACGGCTTCTCTGTGTCTAAAATTGTTCCAGGCATGCGAACCTGTTTATCTCTGATAATTACTAAGTAATTTTTATGATCAATACGGATTTAACGAGTAAAGATATGAATAGACTATGTATATGATTGCAATGAGGATCAGCGCAACGACAGACGAGATGATTAAGACTTTGCGTTTTTTTATTATTCCATACATCAAACATAGAAGAGAAATAATAATTAGACTGATACCTAGAACCATTTCCCACACCTCCTAACAAAAATTGAGCTGTGATTGTATTTCAGAGAAAAATTGTATTTTATTGAAGATGTTATATTAATTATGCTCCAAATTATATTATAAGACAACAGAATTTTATCATCAAATCAATCGTATGAAATATCGATCCGATGCCGTGGAATGTAATTAAGAAGTATAGAATTTTGTTTCAAATTTGAGGCGTTTATTAGATATGGTATAATATAAGTGTACCACTATACTCTCTTGGATGTGCGGCATTTTAAGGGATAATAAACCAGAAACATTATATAGATCTTATGGGTAGGGCCACTGAAAGGCAGGAAATGATCTATGGATCGAAACGGAATCATGTTTCAATATTTTGAATGGTATATGGGGGACCTTAAGAATAACCTCTGGATCCGTCTGAAGGGGGACGCCGGGCATCTGAAGGACCTTGGCATCACCAGTGTCTGGATCCCGCCGGTGTTCAAGGCGACATCCCCCTTTGATACAGGCTATGGCAGCTATGATCTTTATGATTTGGGTGAGTTTGATCAGATGGGATCGGTCAAAACCAAGTATGGCTCCAAGGAAGAGCTCCTGGAAGCCATTCGTGTGCTTCACGAACATGGGATTCAAGTATACGCTGATGTCGTCCTGAATCATAAAGCCAATGGCGATGAAAAGGAGACTTTCATGGCCTGGGAAGTGGATCCTTTCGACCGGACCAAGACGATTTCTGAATCCTACGAGATTGAAGCCTGGACAAAATTCACCTTCCCGGGGCGCGGTGGTCAGTATTCCACATTCAAATGGAACTGGAACCATTTCTCCGGAACAGACTTTAATGCGAGAAACAGCAAACCTGGCATCTATAGGATCGAAGGTATCAACAAGGGCTGGTCTCAGGGTGTCTCAAACGAATACGGTAATTATGACTACCTCATGTTTAATGATATTGACTACAAGCGACCCGATGTGGTCCGGGAGATCCGGCGCTGGGCCCTCTGGTTCGTCAAAGAGACGGGTGTGGACGGTTTCCGCTTTGATGCAGTCAAGCATATCAATGATTATTTCATACGCGATCTAATCCGCAAAATCAGAGACGAATACCGCACAGACTTCTATGCTGTCGGCGAATACTGGAGTCAGAACAATGGAGAGATCAACGGCTACCTGGACAACACAGGCTTCGAGATGGACCTGTTCGATGTTAAGCTCCATTTCAATATGCATACAGCCAGTCATTCCGGTGACCGTTACGATATGAGCAAGATCTTTGAAGGAACCCTGGTCCAGGAACATCCGGGCCATGCTTTGACCTTTGTAGATAATCATGACTCTCAGCCGACTCAAACCCTGCAGTCCTGGGTGGAACCTTGGTTCAAACCGCTGGCCTATGCACTGATCCTGCTTCGCAAGGACGGCTATCCAAAGATCTTCTATGGGGATTATTATGGCATCAAAGCGACGGAGTCCATTGAAGGGCAGCAGGCGATCATTGACAAACTGCTGTATCTGCGGACCCGTCATGCCTACGGCAAAGAGACGGACTATTTTGACCACAATCATATCGTCGGCTGGGTCCGGATGGGTGATGAAGTGCATCCCTACGGCTGTGCTGTTGTCATGAGCAACGGCGAAGGCGGCGAAAAACAGATGAATATCGGTTCCATCAATCAGGGCGCGGTTTATGCCGATTATACCGGCAACCGAAACGACAAGGTCACCATCGATCAGGATGGCAATGGCGTCTTCCCCTGCAACGGCGGTCAGGTTTCCGTATGGGTCAGGGACCAGGTCACCTCCGATGATGCCTTCAATGAAGACAAGATCGGCGGATCGGTATAATGTTCCATAGGGAGCAACAGAGAGGAATGGACGAACATGGAGAACGTATCAAATGTAAATAAATTGTAATCAATAAAATCCTTGCAATCGACAATCCGACAATCCGAAAAGGCCTTAGCTCAGATGACGGAGAAGGGTGCAAACACGACCATTAAATGAGCAGGTTTAACGGTTCGCCTGAAAAGGCTTGAGATAAAAGGACCTAGCAGTTTAAGATTATATTTATGGGAGTGTTGATTCATGAAGAGGGGCAGAAAGATGATGTATTGGGCTATAGGAATTTTAGTATTTCTTATTTTGGGAATCGCAGTATGGTTTTCAATTCCCTATTCACCAATGAAAGCTGAGTTTTCGCAACTTAAAAACAATCAAATCTCAAATCGGCAGCCATCAGGGCAGGTTTTGACTGTGGAGGATGTTGCTGGTCTTCCTGCCCCATTACAAAAATATTTTGAAAGCTGCGGGTATATCGGCAAGCCTAAGACACTAAATATCAAAATCAAACATAACGATGTGAACTTTATTCTTAATAATAAAGCTTTAATCATTCAATGTATTCAATATAACTCTGGCGAAAGGCCTGAAAGAATCGCACTCATTGGTTCACATTTGTACGGAATACCTTTTGAGGGTATCGATGCGTATCAAAATGGCATTGGTTCAATGAAAGGAATGATCGCGAAACGCGTTGTGCTCTTTAACCAGTCAGGTGAAGCGATGAACCAATCCAGTCTCGTTAATTGCTTGGCAGAAAGCCTGATGGTTCCCGGCATTGCTTTACAGGACTTTATTCAATGGGAAATGGTTGATGCAGACCGAGTGAAGGGCACCATGTCATACTACGGAATTTCTGTAAGCGGTATCTTTACCTTCGATGAAAATGGTTATTTAACGACTTTTACAACGGAGGATCGACTGTATGTTGATACAGAAGGGAATGTTAAAAACGTTCGATGGTCTGCAATCTGCGGAAACTATCAAGAGGTCAACGGAATCATGCAACCAAAATCACTCAAAGCAGTCTGGCATTTACCCGAAGGAGACTTGGTTTATTTTGACGGACGCGATACAGTGATAGAGTACAATGTGACGGAATAAGATTGAAATGTTGCAAAAAATTGAGAGTGTATGCTTATTTAGTTTTTGATGACGACAGGTTTGTTGGTTGTGGAGGCGTATGCTTATGTCAAAAGAAACAGACAAGGAATTAACCATTCTCAAAATAATCCTTTGGACATATATCATCCTATGTTTCATAATTGCAGGCTTAAACTATGGTTATGTTAAGACCGCGCCTGAATCGATTGCAAAATTGATTACATGGACATGGCACTTCTATGAAAATTGGATTAAATCGATTTTCATTATCACAGCCAGTATTCTGACGATACGAATCATAAAAAGAACTCAACGTACTCAAATGAGAAAAAGGAATTTGACAGGTTTTATTATTTCTGCTCTCATTGTCCACATCTTTGCCCCGTTGATATTAAATAACAATGAGATGTATTTTTTTGTAATGCCGTTGCCATGGACGACGACACCGTTACAGTTGCTATTTGAGGATTCATCATTTTACGCCAGCAGATTCCCGCTCTGGGGTATAACCGGAATAACGGCGGTTCTGATCTTTTATGGATTGATTAGTGGAATTGTGTTTTTAGGCACCCTTTTATTTGGCAGGCGTTGGCAATGTTCAACCCTATGCCTGTTTAATGGTTTTGCGGCAGAGGTGTTTGCACCTGTTTTTCCTTTGATCGGGACGAAGAAAAAAGTTCAGCCAAAAACGATCAGGGTATTGATGATCCTCAAGTGGTTTAATCTTACGCTTGCATTATTATTTACTTTTTATTGGGTTCTCATATTATTTGAAATGCCGGTATTAGGAGATTATGAGCTGATAGGAAAACTTGAGATTTATAAATATCTGAGCGCAGAATTATTGATGATGATGTTTTTCTGGATTGCTTTTAGGGGCAGAGGCTATTGTTATTATTGTCCCTTAGGCACTGTGTTGGCATTCTTAGGAAAGATCTCTGGAATGAAAATAATTACAAATAATACAGAATGCATAAACTGTAATCAGTGTAATTTAGCCTGTCCGATGGCAATTGATATTAAAAGCAAGGCATTAAAGGGAGAACCGGTGAATTCGCTAAGATGTGTAGGCTGCGGTCATTGTGTGGATGCTTGCACAACCGAAACCTTGTCTTATACGACCACATTTTTAGGTGTGATTTCAAAAAAAAGTCAGATGCGTTGAGCGGGAATAAAAAACATCATTGAAACGAGGTGCAGACTTTATGGACTCGCTAAACATCCATATTCAGGAATATAGAAATCAGTTAAGCAAAGGAGAAATTCAAAAAGCATACAAAGGAATCATGACCTTTATGTCTGGTTTGCGTAAATATTTAGAGGGTAGGTATCCGGATTGTACCGCCAGTGCCTTGTATTACGGATCGATGGATATGACCTACTTTGCTTTTACACCCCTGGCCTTGAAGAATAAGAAGTTAAAGATAGCCATCGTATATTTGCATGAAGTGGGCCGGTTTGAAGCTTGGCTTGGAGGTGTAAACAGAAAAATCCAGGCAGATTATATCGAGTTGATGCGTTGCAAATATCTGGGAGACTATAAATTGTCGCAGGTTCTTCCAGGCGTGGATTCCATTATTGAATCAATCCTGGCTGATAAGCCGGATTTTGACCATCCGGAGGAGCTCAAGAAGCAGATTGAAAAGAAGACGATGGAATTTGTAAAGGACATAATTTCTCTCATGGATGAATAACATAAGGATTAATATAAAGTGAGAATGTTATAAAATTGCCCCGATGAACGAGGCGGGTAAGGATGATGCAAGAATCCCCGTATGCCAACACGCGCAGGGATTCTTGCATCATTAAGATTTTTACGAATGCAGAATGGTCAACGATGAATTTTAGCTTGAGGCATTGCCGAGGTTACAAACCCAAGGCAATCTCACGCCCTGCAGCGACGGCATTCACGATCTTACCGATCTCGTTTACGTCGCCAATGATATGCACCGACGCAAAGGTGCCTTTCAACTTCTCCGCCAAATCGCCCTCAGACTGCGAGCCCATGGCCACCACAATGGTATCCACGCCTTTTAGGTTCACCTCACAGTCGTCCTTGGCATATGCCACAGAATCCGCCTTGATGGAGGTTACCTTCGCGCCTGTCACGATATCAATGGGTTTGTTGTGAAGACGGTGCACGAGGTAATCCCGGTTTGCCGTAAAGTCAGTCGTATCGATATTATCCAGCATCTCGACGATGGTGATCTTGCGGCCGCCCAGTGCGCGGTAGTCGTGGCGGGCGGAGAGGAATTCGGCGGTTTCGCAGCCCACGGAGCCGCCACCGATGATGACCACATTGAGACCGGCAGGTTTCACACCTCTTAAGATATCCCATGCCGAGACGACGTTCCCATGCACAGATTCTGTTATCCATTTTGGCATGGCGGGTTTTGCGCCGGTGGCCACGATCACTTCATCGGGGTTGAGGGCCTTAATGCTCTCTGCCGTAGCTTCCGTGTTTAAAAGGATCTTTGCATTGGTCTTTTTCAGCTCGCGAATCATGTATTTGAGCGCGGCGGAAAGTTCCTGCTTGACGGGCGGGTAACTGCTGAAGCGGAACTGGCCGCCCAACACGCTTTCTTTTTCGATGAGCGTGACCTGATGATCGCGCTTGGCTGCTGTCGTCGCTGCCTCGATACCGGCGGGACCGCCGCCGATGACGACTATGTTCTTTTTCACCGTCGCCTCCGTGATGTTTTTCAGCTTGTAGTTGGCGATGCCCGGATTGACCGTGCACTGCATGGGGAGGCCCATGGCCGAGGTCATCAGGCAAGTAAGGCAGCCGATGCACGGCCGTACGTCATCAAAGCGGTCTTCCAGAGATTTATTCACGAATTCCGGATCAGCAATGTGCTGGCGGCCAACGTATACGATATCCACACGGCCTTGCTCGATGAGCATATCAGCCACCCAGGGCTCCTTGATCCTGCCGACGACACCGATGGGGATGTTGACGGCCTTTTTGATAATGTCTGTATAAACCGCGTTCAGGGCAGCCGGCTTTCCGGTGGGGGGCAGCAGCGTGCCGACGTCGTACAGCGTACCATTCGAGAAATGGATGTAGTCGACGCTTGCATCCTCCAACATCCGGGCGACGAAAGCATTGTCAAAAGCTGTGTTGCCGCCCTCTTCAAGGTCATCGGCGGAAAGACGCACGCTGATCGGAAAATCCTCGCCGACGGCGGTTCGGATGGCTTGTACGACTTCAATAAGAAAACGCGTACGATGTCGGATATCGCCGCCATATTCGTCCGTCCGATGGTTGACCAAAGGGGACAGGAAAGACCCTAGAAGTGCATGACCGTGGGCACAGTGGATCTCCACCGCGTCGCATCCGGCTTTCTTGGCGCGCATTGCGGCCGCGGCATAGAGGCCGTGATAGCGTTGGATGTCTTCCTGCGTCATTTCGATGGGGGTCTCCATAGGATTCCACACGTGCGCGATTGGAGAGGGTCCCAGCGGCATGCGGCCTCCGTTGTTATTTGAATTGGCATAGGGGCCGCCCTGTATGAGCTGCACGGAGAGTTTGGCGCCATAGTTGTGCAACGTATCAGCAAGCTTTTTGAGACCACTGATTTGAGCATCATCATATATCCCGAGAATGGTCGCATCATAGAGATGCTCACCGTCCACCTCCGCGGCCTCTGTGGTGATGAGGCCTACGCCGCCACAGGCCATTTCTTCGTAATACTGTGTGATTTCTTCACTCATCTCGTGGCTGGCGGTTATATAATTCGTCTTCATGGGCGGAACAAAAATCCTGTTTTTTACGGTCATACCACGGAAGGTGATTGGTTGTGAAAGATACTTATACATATTTATGCTCCTTTCAAATCTCATCAAAATAGAATGCATTATCTCAGTTATTATCATAGTATTTTGGGCAGTCAGAATTGTCAATATTCTGACAACTTAAAATAGTATGTTTTGTTTTGTTGGTAATGCTAAAACGAAGGCGTTGAAATCAAAAACGGCTCCGCCCTTAAGCGAAAGCCGTTTTGGTTTACTTAGATGATTCGTGAGTCTCGGAAGGACTGGTCAGGCACGATTCGGAACGAGCTTCTTCATTTTTGATTTCCCAGTGAATCAAAAATGCCAGAGCGGCCCTTAGAACAATAATCCCGCCGATGAAAATGATTTCCTTTAATTCGTGTGCAATCGCGGTTCGCAGGATCTCGCTGCCCATTTTGAACTCGAGCGCTGTTGCCATGCCTTTGGCGAGGTTGATTCGAGTTTCTGGGCATTTTTTTACGAAGCAATCGTAAGCGCCTTTAACGCCTGATATCAACATCACCGTAACACCGGTATATTCAAAGAAAAGTATCACAATGTTGACGTATTTATTAAGAAAAAGGCTGAAAAGAGTCATGCAATACCTCACAAAATAGTTTATTTGCAGTAAATATACCATAAAGATTCAAGTCAAGTCCAACAATGTGCTGATTTTTTTGTCAATTTTTTAGCAGGCAGCAGTCTGAGCTGCAAAAGGTTTGTGAAATGCTGGCGTAAAGGATGCATTTCAGGGAGAGCGATGTTCCGTGGGCTTAATTATTATTTGAAGTCTTAGGAAGCAATGAAAAATTGTTCCGATAAAGCTGAATCGCAGCAACACCAATCAGAACAACCATTCCTGCAAGCGCGATCGTCTGCAGAGCAGGGTATTCTCCTTTAAACCCTTCCGGTGCGCTCAAAAACTGATGGATTCCGAAATATGCCCAGGCGACAGGCAGTGGGAAGGCGGCATTGCGCAATTTCGAAAGCACTGCGATAATCAACAGAACAGCAATTACAAGGATGGCGATAGCCGATAGACTGTCGGGAAATCCAAAACCATCCCATTTTAGTTTGACGAGGGCTGCCGCGATGTTAACGACCGAGGCGATAAACAACCAACCGGTATAAAGTCCAAAGCCCAAAGGCAACAGCCAGCGTTTCTTCTCATGAATGCTCAATAGTTTCCGGCAAATCAAGGATAATGTTATTACAAATCCAAGAATAAAGAATACGGACAGTTCAATCAGTAAATAGGAGAAGGCAACAATCCAGGCGACATTGAGGACGCAGGAAACTCTGAAAAGTAAAGTAATCTGAGTGACAGCGCTTTGATAATAGGGCTCATCTTTTTTTGCGATCATCACAATCACAGAAATGATCAGTAAGGAGTAGATCACACTCCAAATACTGAAGGTGGCGGGGCTTGGTGTTATGAGGGTGACATACATATCTGAAATTTGCTTTTGCGAGAGTCCATTGATTCGCCCGATAGCCCCCAGCGTATTGATGACCAGAGTGATTGCCAAAAAGAGCCCATTGATCCATGCTTTTTTTGTGCTGTCCATAATAAACCTCCTTCTGTTCTACGCCCACTACGCTTTCATAAGGTTCTGAGTAATTGCTTCGCATATCCTCCGAAATTGCACTAATATCATATATAAACATGATTTCATCCTCGATAATAGTGTATAATACAATTGTATTATACGAGGATTGGCTTTTCAATCTTGACTATCTATTTATTTGATAGGTTCCACCGCTTCAACCTATGGGGATCGCTTAGTCCATTCAATTCAGCGAAGCGCTTAAATATTCCATGGCATTTTATCTAAGGTTAGGTTAGAATTTGAGTGAAAGCAAAAAAATTATATGAAAAAAAGGAAAAGCTGGACATGGGTTTGTCAACTCTATACAAGCGAATCAAGGAATATAAACTCGAGGATGCGCGTTAGATTTGAAAGGGGCACTGAACATTCTATGGGAGAGAATATTTCCATGATAGAGAATGCCTCAAGAATCGTCTTGGACAATGATGCTAAGGTAGAATGGGTCGAAAAGGCATTCTACAGCGTAGAATGTCCATCGTCGTTTAGAAAAGCAAAACAATCGAAAAATGGGATGTCAGCAAAGAAAACCAATCATTTTCTTTGTTGGCATCCTTTTTGATTATATTAATCAGCGATATGAATTTTAGATTAAAATGAAAGGAGTAGTTACCGTCACAATTAAAAAAGAAAGGAGGAATGCCATGGACATAGCGCAAGGAGGTTTCACCAACCAGGGTCAGCCGATAAAAAAGCTGATGAAGAAATCCCCTGAAATTGGCGCGATCGTATTTGAATGTACCAATATGCCGCCCTTTGCGGCAGCAGTCCAGAAAGATACTAAATTACCTGTGTTTGATATTGTGACGATGACACGTTATGTTGCCGCGGGCTTATTGCAAAAGACGTATGAATTCTAAAGGATAATGAAGGAGGTTTATTCATGATTATTGTTATAGTGCCTTTTGCGTTGCTTCTAACGATTGTTCTTATTAAAAAAATTCCTTATATTGGCGGAAGTATTCAGATTGGTTTGCTGGCAGCAGCGGTTTCGGCATTGTTAATGGGTGGCATATACAATCCGGTGTCTTGGGTCACTGCCTGGGTGGATGGTATGGACCGTATTGCCTGGGTCTTGGCATTGTCGGTTTTTGGAAGCATTTATGCGGAAACCCAGGTTCGAATCGGGACCATGGATACGGTTCTGAACATCTTCAGAGCAGCCTTTGGACACAAGCCTCAGGGGCTCGTGCTTTGCATTATTTTATCCTTAGTCTTGGCGGGATCTCTGCTTGGTGACTCCGTGGCGGCCACCACTGTCATTGGCGTTCTGGTTATTAAAATCTTAGCGGAAATGAAAATGAGCGGCGAACAAATTGCTGCAACGATCGTCATGGGCGGTGCAATGGGTTCCATTATGCCCCCTGTTACGCAGTCAATTTTCCTTGCCTCATCCTTAGTTGGCGTTGATCCTGATGTTGTCTCAAAAATGGGTTACCTGACGGTTGGCGTCGGAATCATTCTAAGTACGATCTATGTTGTTAAGGCTTTTGTAAAAGTTGACGCCTTGCCGGAGGATTTGATTCCCAAAGAAAAAGCAGGGGAGATACTCAAGAAAAATTGGACCGTATTGATTCCTCTTATGGTTTTGATCTTTTTGATTGTTTTAAGATTGGCTTTGAAAATTGATTTGGTGACCATGGCTTTAGGATCCGTCTTCGCTGTGCTCAAAGGAATCAAGATCATCAAAGGCCTGACAAACCTTATTGTGGCATCGATTATCATCGTGACCATCATCAGTTTCTTCTACCCCCAAACCCGCAAGGACGTTGGCGGCACACTGCTGACCGGATTGAAGAACGTTAATAAAAGCATATGGGTTATGTGCGCTGCAGGCTTTATGTTAGGCGCTTTTTACTCTGCAGGACAAATCGAAGCCGTCAAAACGTTTGCAATGAATCTCAACGACCATATTCTAAAAGTCGGAGGATCAGTGGCTTTGAATGCAATTGGGATGCTGACCGGTTCCCAGTCCACAGCCCAGAATGTAATCTTTTCATTCTTTGGCCCTGCGCTGGTCGCCAAGGGACTTGATCCGGTGCATGTTGCCATCGCCGGTTCCCATATTGCATCCGCCGGACAGGGTATGCCGCCTGCCGACTTGGTTACCTTTGTGGTCTGCGGCTTGGTTGGCGGTGTCCTGAACATTAAGGTGGACCCGGTAAAAACCATGATCCTCAACCTTCCTATGTGTCTGTATCTCTTCATTGTTGGATTCATTTTCCTGTATATATAAACAGATTAAAGGAGGAAACTCAATGCATCTCACGGGTGGTTACACAAACTACGGACAGGACATCGGGATTTTGATGTTGGACACAATTTTCCCAAGGATCCCGGGGGATATAGGCAATGCCCGAACCTATGAAAATATCCCCGTGCGCTACAAGATCGTCAAGGACGCCTATGCTTCGAAAATCATGGGCAAAGCGCCGGACGCAGAACTATTGAAGCCCTTCATCGAAGCAGCCCGGGAATTGGAGGCCGAAGGCGTCAAAGCGATTACCACCAGCTGCGGCTTTTTGGCTGCCTTTCAAAGAGAACTGGCGGATGCTGTGAATATTCCTGTTTTCACCTCAGCCTTGATCCTGGCTCCCTTGGTTCGGGCGATGATCAACAAGGATAAGAAAATCGGCATTTTTACAGAGCGGGCCTGGAACATGAATGAAAACCATTTCCAAAAAGTTGGCTGGTCTTCAAAAGAGATTCCCGTTTGTGTAAGCGGCATGCTGGAGGGTTCCCCCTTTCCCGCCCTGTTTATTGACAACGGCCTGCAGGAAGAAAGGGAAGTCTTAGAGGAATGTATGATTGAGCTGACGACTCGTCACATGAAGGAGCATCCGGATACGGGTGCCATCATTTTCGAGTGCACCAATTTCGGGCCTTTCTCACGCCAAGTTCAGGATATTGCAAAAGTCCCGGTGTTTGGAATCAATCAGTTGCTTGAATTCATGGCAGCCACGGTAAATATCCGCTCATATTATTGAGATGTTTTTTCTTCTCAAGGCAGTGAATGCAATTCATAGGAAACCAAAGTGAAATGATTGCGTAAAAGAGCATCCTGTTTCGTCGATGAAACGGGATGCTCTTTTACTTGCCTAGCATGTAATGATTAAATTAACGGCAGACTAAGAATTGGAACTTATGCAGAATACCCTTTGAGGGAAGCCGATCTTCATAACCCCTAGGTCTCCCCGCCGAGAAGCGATTCGATGGCGTCTTCACAAGGATAAACTGCAAAGTCATAATTGATCCCCATGAGGGACATGCCGAATTCGTGCTCATTTTGAGTCGTGGAATTCACGCCATCCTCAGCAATGGCAATACGATATCCTCGGTAGAAGGCGTCAATGGCCGTTTGAGCGATGCAGACATCCGTACGCCAACCTGTAAACAGCAGGGTGTCAATACCCAGCAAATCCAGTGTATTTTGCAGGTTGGTATTCACAAAGCCGTTGAATAGATTTTTCTTAATGACGAAATCCTTTTCGCAGGGCGCGACCGCATCGATGATCTGGGCGCCGTAGGAGCCTTCGATCATGTGGTCATCCCAAATCAGCAGCTCCGGATCTCCTTTTTTGTGACAGTCACAAATATAGATGATGGGGATGCCCAGCACCCTGGCCTGGGAAAAAAGCTTTTGCAGCGGACCGAGTATGGTATGAATGCGTTTGCAGGGCAAGGCGCCACCCTCCAAAATATCATTTTGCAGATCAATGGCGATAATGGCTAAGTTGCGACGGCCTTCCAGATTGCGGGCATGAATCCGATTGCGGTTGTGAAGCGCTGAATAAATAATCGATTGCGCATAATAATATTCGTCCAGTCGCTCACTTAAAATTCTTAGCTGACGTACCAGCGCGATTTCAATATCCTGCTGGGAGGCATTGATGAGAGAGGCGACCTCCTCCAAAGAGAATTTTAGGTCGCGGTAATAACGGATCTGGGTTAGACGGTTGATATCATCCTCGGAATATTGGCGATATCCAGACCCGGTTCTATTGCCGGGGTGGATCAGGCCAATGTCCTCGTAGTACCGGATGCTTTTAGGGGTCAAACCCGTAATCTCGGCAGCTTTTTTAATGGTTATCATGAGAGGACTCCCTTTTACAAAAAAAGTGTTCGAAAACGTTCCTTTATTGAAAATGGTTTGCTGATCATTATAATTATACAACTCCATGATATCGATAAAAGCGAAGGCTTACAAGTATGGAATCCATGAAACAGCCCAGGTAAACCTTAACCCAGGGTAAGGTTTACCTGGGCGCATCGATTGATTTTCGAAAATCCATATGATAGATTGAACCCAGGTTCCGGAATTAAAAATTAAAAGAAAAATAAGAAGTCTAATCAGCGTCAAAATGTAATAAGAAGAAGCAAAATGGCCAAATCATTTTGTGAATGAGACTTAAAACCAAAAACGACTATTATAATCAAAAAAAGGAATACATTACGAAAAACGCAAATTAAAAGGCACATGTAGGATTTGTGTTTAATTTTTCATACCCAAAGTGAAGGTAATCCGTCCATACGTTATCCCTTTTATGGGAAGCGTGGATTCCAGCATCAATGATGGGTGGAGACATCTTATGCATTAGCCAGCAACACAATACAAAGTTGATGTGAAGATCGTTTTGATTCGAATACTATGAAATTGAAGGTGATGTTAGCGATGGGAAAAAAATATTGGGAATGGGAACCGGTTTTTCAGCTGATGCCAAAAGAAACTGCGCTGCTGGTCGTTGATATGCAAAAAGGTTTTTTGGATGAAGGCGCTCCTCTGGAGGTTCCGATGGCTCGCGATCAAGTTCCGGTTTTAGCTGGGCTTATTTCGTTTTGCCGTCGAAAGAAAATCCCGGTGGTGTATTCAGCGTTTACCATTGGACCGGATTTCAATTATAGTTTTTATTGGAAAATGGCAGAACAAAGGGGGCTAAAGGTTACAAACCCCGATTGTGCATTTTGGGAAGGAAAAACCGAAACAGATATTGCAGAAGCTCTTCGCCCGCTCCCTGGAGAAACGGTCATCAAAAAATGCGGTTATGATTGTTTTGCCCGCACTGACCTGGACGGTATCCTTCGCTCAATGGGCATTCAAACCTTGCTGATTGCAGGAACGGTTGTTAATTGGTGCGTTGACAGTACGGTGAGAGGCGCATATCACAGGGATTATAACGTAGTCGTGGTTTCAGATGCTGTTAGTTCCTTTGATCATGCAGGTGCATCGGCTGAGGATTGGTGCAAAATGGAGTTGAATTTATTTGCGGAGGCGTTTGGCCGGGTACTATCCGCAAAAGAGGTTATGAAGGAATTAAGCGGCTTCGATGAGAGCAATCAAAGTAATCAAGATATTTGAGAAGGGCGCTGCTCGCGAAGGCCCAGGAATTAGCTTATGAAAAGGGGGGGGGATGCGATCCAAAGCGCACGATTCGGTCCCTAATCAAGAATATTCGAGGAGGCTTAAATATGAGTGTTGAAACCTTAGAAACCAAAGAAATGATGAAGCAGACTCAGGCGGATGAATTTAGCGCGTCTGTGGTACCTCAATCAGAACGCAAAAGCTTTCGAAACATTCTCGTCATTGCCTTGGGCTATGTGTTCGTCGTCACCAGTATGCAGGTTGGCGGAAGCATCGGTGTTGCCCTGAACTTCAAGGACGCTTTTGGGGCTATCCTGTTAAGCAGCGTAATATTAGCTGTGTTGGCCAGCATCATGGGCATCATCGGCACAAAAAGTGGTTTAACCTTCGGACTGTTAAGTAAATACACCTTTGGCGAAGCCGGTACATGGGTCCCGGTGGTGATTGTTGCACTAACGACGGTGGGTTGGTTTTCAATCGATGCTTATTTGATAGGATCCACCACCAATGCCCTATGGAAAAATATCCCTATTTTTCCAATCGCAATTCTTGGAGGTATCGGCATGACCATCACTGCGCTTAAAGGCGTGAAATGGATGTCACTCCTAGCCGACATCGCCGTACCTCTTATCGTGATTTTTGGCGTCATATCCATGGTCATGGCTGTCAATTCTGTAGGCGGAGTCCAAGGCATGATGAATGCAGTTCAGCAGGATACCATGACATTTGCCAAAGCGGTCTCTTTAGGTGTGGGGTCCTTTGCAGTCGGGGCTGTGATGTTTACACCTGACATCACAAGATTTTCAAAAGGTATGAGCCAAACCATCTTAGCGATGGTCATTACCATGGTGTTGGGAAATTCCTTCGTGGTCTTCATGGGCACCATTGGTGCTATGGCCACAGGCAATGGGGACATTGCCCAAGTTTTAGCGATCCAGGGACTTCTGGCGCCCGCATTCCTCGTCATGCTTCTGAACATTTGGTCCACAGCCCAGGGCTGTGTCTATTCCGGTTCCTTGAGCCTGAGCAGCGCGACCAAAATCTCACGGGCCAAGCTGGTGATTGCTTTCGGCGCCGTGGGCATCGTTTTTGCACTGATTGGATTCTATAATCTGTTCGGTTCCTATATCAACTTCCTGGCATCCACCGTGCCGCCGCTGGCGGGTATTTTCTTTGCCGATTATCTCTTTCTTTTCAAGAATGGTTATCCCGATTTTGATAAAATCAAGTTGCCCAAAGTCAACATTGGCAGTTTTGTCGCATGGATCGCTGGATTCCTGGTGTCCTATATCAGCATCGGTCTGCCCGTGGTCAACGCCGTGGTTGCAGCCTTTGTTGTGAAAGCGGTTCTTTGCAAAGCCATCAAAGCGGATGCCATTAAACAATAATCCAGGCTTCCATAAAAGACAAAGATGCCATTTAACAGATAATGCACCTCAAGGGATCATAGGGAAAGGCAATGGCGTGAATCACGTGACGGCAGTCCCTTGGATCAGCGGGAGGTGCATTATTTTGCTGTATAAAGAAAATAAAGCATGAGCACAGAAGTATCCAAAAATGATCCATATCGTGCTACAATAGAATAAGAACTGAATAAGAAATTAGACCGGTGAACACAATCGTGTATTGGGGGTTTTTCACTTGTCATGATCTCCTTGTGTAACCGGCCTAAAAAGGCTGGTTTTTGTTTTTTAAAAGCACCGAACCAGCAGATTCGGACGCCCTATTGTAGTTATAAGTAAGAATAAGACTTGTGGTAATAAGTCAAT
>DIWW01000016.1:173311-225312 GCA_002435905.1 Peptococcaceae bacterium UBA6096 | reverse complement strand
ACGTCCTGACCAAAGAAGAAGGCGGCCGTCATACCCCGTTCTTCACAGGTTACCGTCCGCAATTTTATTTCCGGACAACCGACGTGACCGGGGTTGCAACCTTGCCCGAGGGCATTGAAATGTGCATGCCTGGCGACAACATCAAGATGACCATCGAACTGATCACCCCCATCGCCATCGAGACCGGATTGCGTTTCGCTATCCGCGAAGGCGGCCGGACCGTTGGTTCAGGCGTTGTTTCCGACATCGTCGAGTAATTCAAACAAGGTAGTAATGGATCATACAGAGGCTGAACCTTTGATGGTGACTGGCCTCTAAGGATCGAGAGCCTTAAAGACCGGCTGGATAACAGCCGGTCTTATTTTGCGAATTAATTGCATATCTGTATACAAGAATACTCTTGATTTTATGTGTGATATTTAATAGAATGAAGCTGTTAAAAAAGAGGGAGGCTGAAACAATGAAGAAAACGAAATGGATCACCATGCTGCTCCTGGTTGCGTTCACGGCAACATTTTTATTGGGTTGCGGCAGCAGCGCAAGCACCACAGGCAGCGGCACGACAGCACCGGCAGCGACCGATAAACCTGCTGACGGCGGCAACTATATCCTGGCCACCGGCGGAACCTCCGGAACCTATTATTCCTTTGGCGGCGCCATGGCTCAAATCATCAACAAAACCGCAGGAACCAACATCACCGCTCAATCCACAGGCGCTTCAAAAGAGAATATCCGTCTTGTTTCAACAAAAGAGGCGGAATTGGCGATTGTGCAAAATGACGTTTTGGATTATGCCTATAAGGGCATCGAACTTTTCAACGGGGAGAAGATCGAAAACGTTTTGACCATCGGGACTTTGTACCCGGAAGTTATTCAGCTGGTGGTAGCTGCTGACAGCGACATCATGACCCTTGCCGATTTAAAGGGTAAAAAGGTCTCCGTCGGCGACGCCGGATCCGGTGTTGAAGCCAACGCCAAACAGGTGCTGGAGGCTTATGGTCTTTCTTTCGAAGATATTGATGTAAGACGTCTTTCTTTCAAAGAATCCGGGGACGCTTTCAGCAACAAGCAGTTGGATGCTTTTTTCGTCACCGCCGGCATCCCCAACACGGCCATTGTTGAGCTTGCAGTCAAAAACCCGGTAAAGCTGCTGAATATCGAGGGCGACCCGATGAAATCCCTTCAGACGAAATATCCTTTCTATACTGAATTCACCATCGGCAAGGATGTATATAATACTGCAGAAGACATTAAAACCATTGCCATCCAGGCTACTTTGGTCTGCGGCGCTGATATGAGCGAAGATGCTGTGTATAATATCACCAAGGCAATTTTTGAGAATCTGACTGAGCTGGGCGAAGCCCATGCAAAAGGCAAGGAAGTCGCTCTCGAAAAGACCGTCCAGGGTGTGTCTGTGCCTTTCCATCCGGGTGCAGAAAAGTATTATAAAGAGCAGGGAATTCTTAAATAACCAGTGTGGAAGCCGTCAAGGCGGGCAGGTTATGTGTGCCTGTCCGCCTTTTTTACTGTCTTGATCTTTGGCGTCCTTTGGTTCGCGAATCCTGTCATAGGGTATCGAGTGTGCATCACATCGGATGGAACGGTGCTTTACGATGCACCGGCTGAGACGGACACCATCGAGGTGGACTTCAGGCACTCTGTTAATAAAGGGAAAATCAGGGAAATCTATCAGATCGACAGGAAGCGATGTCAGCTTGCCTTAAAGACCGGTTATTTTGAAAATTATGGGGCAGGTATGCTGGATACTGTACCGGAGGATATCGGGTTCCGTTACGAAGACAGTTATTTGGTTTTGGATTTTCCGTTGCGTTATCAGGACTCATTTACTTACCGCGCCGGCCCGGAAGCCGGGCACACGATCCTATACGGGACAGATGTCCTGCCGATTTATAAAACGATCCCCATGAAATCTTTTAATATTCTTGTTGTGGCGGAGCATCTGCATTAGCCACCCTTTTGAGAAAAAAAGGGAAAGGATGATATATTTATGAAAACGAACCATAAGCAAGGGAATGCAGCGAGCAGACCCTTGAGCGAAGCTGAGATCTTGACAAAGGAGCAGGAAGAGATCCTGCGCAGTGTGGACCGGGAATCGGCTTTCCGGATCCTTAAAGGGCAATGGAACACCATCATCACATTGGTTTTGATTGTGTTTTCTCTGTTCCAATTGTGGACTGCTGTTTTTGGTACGCTGCCGGCACAGCTGCAGCGGATCACCCATTTAGGCTTTGTCATCGTTTTGGCCTTTTGGCTGTACCCTGCGAGCGATAAAGGAGATAAACACAGTCTGCCCATTTTGGACATTGTCTTAGGATTGGTCTTTTTAGGAATTGCAGCCTATTTTATCGTGAATTATGAGGGACTGATGGGCCGCTCAGGCGCTTTCAACCAAATCGATTTGATCGTCGCGGCCATCGGAATCGTGCTTGTATTGGAGGCTTGCCGGAGGGTGGTTGGCTGGCCGATCGTCATTATTGCCATAAGCTTTATATTATATGCATACTTTGGCGCCAGCATGCCCGGATTTCTGATGCACCGCGGCTATTCAATACAGCGTATCATCTCCCACCTGTTTTATACCACCGAGGGGATCATCGGTATGCCTTTGGGTGTCTGCGCAACCTTTGTGTTCCTGTTTATCCTGTTTGGATCCTTCCTGGAAAAAACAGGTATCGGTCAATTTTTTATCGATGTGGCCAATTCCCTTGCAGGCTGGGCTGCCGGCGGACCTGCCAAGGTGGCGGTGCTGACCAGTGCGCTGCAGGGAACCATATCGGGATCATCCGTATCCAACACCGTATCAACCGGTTCTTTTACGATCCCGCTCATGAAATCCTTGGGCTACAAACCGGAATTTGCCGGGGCTGTTGAAGCCGCTGCCTCCACCGGCGGGCAGCTGATGCCGCCCATCATGGGCGCTGCTGCCTTTTTAATCGCGGAAGCCGTGGGCGTACCTTACGGACAAGTGGCAAAAGCAGCCATATTGCCTGCTCTCCTGTATTTCACAAGCATCTGGATCATGGTTGATCTTGAAGCTAAAAAACTTGGTTTGAAGGGATTGCCGCGAGAACAACTGCCAAAGCTCGCCCCGCTTTTCAAGGAAAAAGGCCATCTCCTTCTGCCTTTAGTCGTCATTATCACCCTGCTTTTGATGGATTACACACCCACCTTTGCCGCGATGGGAGGCATCGTCAGCACTATTTTTGTTCCCTTTTTGCGGAAGACAACTTGGGTCGCCCCCAATGTGATCGCTTCCGCGCTGATCACCGGGGCACGCAATGTGATCGGCGTCGCTTGCGCCTGCTCCGTGGCTGGCATCATTGTTGGCGTGGTCACTTTAACTGGACTGGGATTGAAAGTGGGCGAGGGCCTGGTCGGTCTGGCGGGAAATAACATGCTGATCGCTCTCTTTTTTACGATGATCACATCCCTCATTTTAGGAATGGGCGTACCCACAACCGCGAATTATCTGATCACCTCGACCATCGCTGCGCCCATCGTCATGAAGCTGGGGGTGCCGGCCATCGCAGCCCATCTGTTTGCTTTTTATTTTGGCATTCTGGCAGATATCACGCCGCCGGTGGCGTTGGCAGCCTATGCCGGTTCGGCCATTGCCAAAAGCAATCCGTTTATGACAGGTGTTACGGCCACCAAACTTGTGCTGCCGGCTTTCTTGATCCCTTACATCATGGTGTATAATCCGGCCTTGATTTTGCTCAATACGAACGGAGTCCAGGTGATACAAATCATCATCACCTCCCTGATCGGTCTGTTCGGCATCAACGCCTGCACGGCAGGATATCTTATGGGGCCCTTGAAACCATGGCTGCGCATCATTGCGATCACAGGCGGTGTCATGCTCATCGATCCCTCCTTGATGACCGATGTGGCGGGGGTTGCCCTTGTGGGAATCGTAGCTTTCTACCAATGGCGGAAAAGCAAATCGACCGGCGGTGCGGCTTCTTCGATTTAATAAAGTGAAAAGAATCCATGCTGCGGGAAGGATTATTTTAAGAAAAATGGGCACTGGATGATCCCGTATTTCGATAGAAAAAGCCACCCGGCAGAATAACTAAAAATATTTTTCAGCGCAAGGCTAAACCCCTTGCGCTGTCTCATTTATGCTGGTATAATCCTAGGGTATGGCTACATGCGATGAAGCGGAAGGTTGCCGGATGGCCATGATACGCCGGAGGGCGTTGCTCATGAAACGGCCGAAAAATGGTGCAGAGCCGGGGAATTTTCGCAGAGTATGTCCGAAAAATAATAAGTCGGGCGAAAAGGAGGAAACAAAACATTATGGCCAAACAACAAAAAATTCGTATCCGTCTGAAAGCTTACGATCACAAGATCCTGGATGCCTCAGCGGAGAAAATCGTGGACACTGCCAAGCGCACAGGTGCCAGCGTGGCGGGACCGGTTCCCCTTCCTACGGAGCGGAACTTGTACACCATCCTGAGATCACCCCACGTCAACAAAGATTCCCGGGAGCAGTTCGAAATGAGAACTCACAAGCGTTTGATTGACATTATCGATCCCACGCCGAAGACAGTCGATTCCCTGATGAGTCTTGACCTGCCGGCAGGCGTCGATATTGAAATCAAGCTTTAGGAGGTAGGTCAAAGTGAAAAAAGGCATATTAGGAACAAAAGTTGGAATGCTCCAGATTTTCGATGAAACTGGACGGGTTGTGCCTGTAACTGTAATTCAGGCCGGACCTTGCGTGGTCACGCAGAAGAAGACCGCGGATAATGATGGCTATGAAGCCATTCAGGTTGGCTATGTTACGGCCAAAGAATCCCAGATCACCAAGCCGTTGAAAGGCCACTTCGCCAAACAGGGCGTCGCAGCCATGCGGCATCTTAAAGAATTCCGTTTGGACGATGTCTCTGCCTATGAATTAGGGCAGGAAATCAAAGCGGATGTCTTTGCCCCCGGAGATATGGTGGATGTCACCAGCGTATCCAAAGGCAAAGGTTTCCAAGGCTCCATCAAGAGGAATGGCTACAGCAGAGGACCTATGTCTCATGGTTCCAAGTACCATCGCAAAAGCGGTTCGTTAGGTGCGAAGGGTCCGGCTCGTGTATTCCTTGGACGTAAAGGTCCTGGCCGGATGGGTGGCAATCAGGTCACTGTGCAGGGACTGAAAATTGTTAAGGTTGATAACGAGAGAAACCTGATTCTGATTCGCGGCGCAGTACCTGGCGCGAAGAAGAGCATCATTACGATTCGGGATTCCGTCAAAGCTTAAGCTTTGCGAGAAACCGAAAGCACGCTAAGGAGGAAAGTTGAATGTCTAAAGTTGCCCTTTATAACGTAGAAGGCAAGCAAGTGGGCGAATTCGAATTGAACGATACCGTTTTCGGCATCGAACCCAACGAATTTGTCGTCCATGAAGCTGTTGTAATGCAATTGGCCAGCCTGCGCCGGGGAACCGTAGGGGTCAAAAACCGCGCTGCAGTCAGCGGCGGCGGCAGAAAACCTTTCAAACAGAAAGGTACAGGCAGAGCCCGTGCCGGCAGCACCCGTTCTCCTTTGTGGAGACACGGCGGCGTGGTCTTCGGACCCCAGGCCAGAAGCTATGCTTACAGCATTCCCCGTAAAAAACGCCGTTTGGCGCTGAAATCCGTTCTTTCCGACAAATTGGCCAACGGCAATTTGATCGTTGTGGATGATTTGAAAATGGAAAGCCCCAAGACCAAAGAAATGGTTCGTATTTTAAACAATCTGGGCGTTGAAAGAAAAGCATTGGTCGTGACCGGATGCATCGATGCCAGAACGTCTGCGCGCAACATCGAAGGCGTATTGCCTATGACTGCGGACGGCATCAATGTTTACGATATCCTGAACCATGACAAAATGATTGTGACCCAGGAAGCTGTACGTGCAATCGAGGAGGTGCTGGCAGATGCGTAATCCATATGATGTGCTGGTAAAGCCGATCGTAACAGAGAAAACCTCCGCTTTGATGGCTGAAAACAAATACACCTTCAGAGTCGACAAAGCAGCCAATAAGATCGAGATCAAACATGCAGTTGAGTCTATCTTCAAGGTTGATGTGACGGATGTTAAGACCATGAACATGCCAGGAAAACTGAAGCGGCAAGGCAAGACCTCGGGGATGACCTCCGAATGGAAAAAAGCCATTGTGACGCTGAAGGATGGACAACGGTTGCCGTTGTTCGATGAATAAGCTGAAACAAACCGTAAGGAGGCAAGAGTAAAATGGCTGTAAAAAGCTTTAGACCCATTACACCGTCACTTCGGCATATGACGGTTGCTACGTTTGATGAAATTACAACCGACAAGCCCGAACGCTCCCTTCTGGAGCCTCTGAAGAAACGGGCCGGCCGTAATAATCAAGGCAAGCTGACCGTTCGCCATCAGGGCGGCGGGCATAAAAGGATGTACCGGATCATCGATTTCAAGCGCAACAAAGACGGCGTGCCCGCCAAGGTTGCCACGATCGAATACGATCCGAACCGTTCCGCTTACATTGCGCTGCTCCACTATGTGGACGGTGAAAAACGCTACATTTTAGCGCCTATCGGCCTGAAAGTCGGCGACAGCATCGTGTCCGGTGAAGGGGCTGACATCAAAATCGGCAATTCCCTGCCGCTGGCCAGCATTCCCGTCGGTACCGTTGTCCACAACATTGAGCTGAAACCTAAAAAGGGCGGCCAGATCGTCCGGACCGCAGGTTCCTCTGCTCAGCTGATGGCCAAAGAAAAAGATTATGCTTCCCTGCGTTTGCCTTCCGGTGAAGTACGCATGGTGCATATCACCTGCCGGGCAACCATTGGCCAGGTAAGCAATCCTGAAAATGACATCATCAATATCGGCAAGGCCGGTCGTTCCCGCTGGATGAATGTCCGTCCTGCCAACCGCGGCGTGGTTATGAATCCTTGTGACCATCCTCACGGCGGCGGCGAAGGCCGTTCTCCTGTAGGACGCAAGAGACCGGTTACGCCTTGGGGCAAATCGGCCATCGGCGGCAATACCCGCAAGAAGAAGAACCCCAGCAGCAAATATATTGTTACTTCCCGTAAAAAGAAATAACTGCTAATTGAAAGGAGGCGCCTCCATGGGTAGATCTCTGAAAAAGGGCCCCTATGTTGAAGATAGCCTGATCAATCGTATCAAGCAAATGAACGATGTCAATGAGAAGCGTGTCATCAAGACCTGGTCTCGTCGTTCTACGATATTCCCCCAAATGGTAGGCCACACGATTGCGGTCTACGATGGCCGGAAACATATTCCCGTCTATGTCACTGAAGACATGGTCGGACATAAATTGGGTGAGTTCGCTCCCACCCGGACCTTCAAAGGTCACGCTGGTGACAAATCCAGCGGCTCTAAATAACAGGGAGAGGAGGAAATAGTATGACTAAAGATGCCAAAGCTATCGCACGGCACGTACGTATCTCTCCCAGAAAGGCCCGCGCGGTCATTGATTTGATTCGGGGCAAGGATCTGAGAGAAGCGGAAGCCATCTTGAAATTTACAGTCCATAAAGGGACTGAATCCATTGGCAAAGTCCTGCAGTCCGCAGCCGCCAATGCGGAACACAATTTTGAAATGAATCGCGACGCCCTCTTTGTAAAAGAGGCATATGTGGACGGCGGTCCCGTGTTGAAGCGGGTCATGCCTCGGGCTATGGGCCGGGCCGATATCATTAAAAAGCGGACCAGCCATATTACCATCGTCGTCAGCGAGAAATAAGGAGGGAATTACGAGTGGGCCAGAAAGTACATCCCAATGGATTACGGGTCGGTATTATCCGCGGCTGGGAAAGCAACTGGTATGCGGATAAAAAGAATTTTTCCGACTTTCTTTTGGAAGACGTTAAAGTACGTGATTTCGTAAAGAATAAACTGTTCCAAGCCGGCGTATCCGGTATTGGAATTGAACGGTCTGCCAATCGGATCAAAGTCACGATCAGCACCGCTAAACCCGGCATCGTGATTGGCCGCGGCGGCACTGAAGTTGAAGTGCTCCGTAAAGAATTGGAAAAAATGACCGGCAAAAAAATCAATATCAACATTTCGGAGATCAAAAAACCCGAATTGGATGCTCAGCTTGTGGCAGAAGGCATTGCCGCGCAGCTGGTGAAGCGTATCGCTTTCCGCCGCGCCATGAAGCAATCCGTCAACCGCACCATGCGTTTGGGTGCCCAGGGCGTCAAGATCTCCTGCGCCGGCCGTTTGGGCGGAGCTGAAATTGCCCGTACCGAATGGTACAGCGAAGGAAAAGTACCGCTGCATACTTTAAGGGCAGACGTGGATTACGGTTTTGCCGAAGCCAATACAACCTACGGCAAGATCGGCGTAAAAGTCTGGATCTACAAAGGAGAGATACTTCCCGAGGCGAAAATCCGGAAGGAGGCTGCGATCGATGCTAATTCCTAAGAGAGTTAAATGGCGCCGGCCTCATCGCGGCGGAGTCATTCGCGGCAAAGCCTTAAGAGGCAACAAAGTTACTTACGGCGAATTCGGTCTTCAAACTCTGGAAGCCGGTTGGATCACCAACCGCCAGATCGAAGCAGCCCGTATCGCCATGACCCGTTACATCAAGCGTGGTGGTCAGGTGTGGATCAAAATCTTCCCTGACAAACCGATCACCGCAAAACCTGCCGAAACTCGGATGGGTAGTGGTAAAGGTTCACCTGAGTATTGGGTCGCCGTTGTGAAGCCTGGCCGTGTATTGTTCGAAATCTCCGGCGTTGCCGAGGATCAGGCCAGAGAAGCGATGCGTCTCGCAGCACATAAATTGCCTGTCAAGACGAAGTTCGTGAAGCATGAAACAGAAATGGGTGGTGAAGCAGGTGAAAGCTAATACTTATCGGGATTTGACTCAAAATGAGCTCAATCAAAAAGTAACCGAATTAAAAGAAGAACTGTTCAACCTGCGGTTCCAGCTTGCCACCGGACAATTGGAAAATCCCATGCGTCTTAGGGAAGTTCGCAAAAATATCGCCCGGACCAAAACGGTTCTCCGGGAAAAGGAACTGCAAGGCAAATAGCATCTGTAATGAATAAAGGAGGTATATTGTCTTGGAAAAGAGCAATCGCAAGACGATGACGGGAATCGTAGTCAGTGACAAGATGGACAAAACGATCGTCGTTGCTGTCGCTACCGCAGCGAAACACGGCACTTATGGTAAAACCATCAGAGTCACGAAGAAGTATAAAGCTCATGACGAAAAGAACGAATGCGGCATTGGCGACAAGGTCTCCATCGAAGAAAGCCGTCCCCTGAGCAAAGAAAAACGTTGGGCAGTGGCGGAGATCATCCAAAAAGCCCCCGGCGTCGAAGCATAACATCTCTGAAAGGAGGTCTCCACAATGATTCAACAAGAAACCAGATTAAGAGTCGCGGATAACACCGGTGCCAAAGAGCTTCTGTGTATCCGTGCTGTCGGCGGATCCTACCGCCGTTATGCCGCTATCGGAGATGTGATCATGGCAGCTGTCAAAGAAGCTTCTCCCGGCGGTACCGTAAAAAAGGGCGATGTTGTTAAGGCAGTGGTGGTCAGAACGAGAAGCGCAGTTCGCCGCGCAGACGGATCCTATATCCGCTTCGACGAAAATGCAGCGGTGATCATTAAAGATGACAAGAGCCCCAGAGGCACACGTATTTTTGGACCTGTTGCCCGTGAATTGCGTGAACATGACTTTACAAAGATCCTTTCTTTGGCACCTGAAGTGCTGTAAGAAGAGCCATGAACCAAACGTCCGGAGGTGAAATAGATGAAAATCCATGTCAAAAAAGGTGATATGGTCCAGGTTGTCAGCGGCAAAGATGCTGCTGCCAAGAAAAAAGGAAAAATCCTCAGCGTCGATACCGACAAAGGCCGTGTGGTCGTTGAAGGCGTGAATATGATCAAAAAGCATATGAAGCCGACTCAAACCAGACCTCAAGGCGGTATCCTTGAAAAGGAAGGATTTATTGCAAGCTCCAACGTCATGCTTTACTGCAGCAAATGCAAAGCACCGGTCCGGGTAAGCAAGAAAATTCTGGAAGATGGTACGAAAGCCCGCGTTTGTGTAAAATGCGGTGAAGAATTTGATAAATAATTGACCGGAAGGGAGGTCATATCTGGTGGTTCGTTTGAAAGACAAATATTTAACCGAAGTCGTTCCTGCTATGCAGCAGAAATTCAACTATACCAACGTCATGGAGATCCCCAAGCTGGTTAAAGTCGTAGTCAACATTGGCATGGGGGAAGCCACTCAAAACCCGAAGGCCATGGACGGTGCCGTCTCAGACTTAACCATGATCACCGGCCAGAAGCCTATCATCACCAAGGCTAAGAAATCCGTCGCAGCATTCAAACTGCGTGCCGGCATGCCGATTGGTGTCAAGGTGACACTCAGATCCACCCGGATGTATGAGTTTACCGACAAGCTGTTCAACGTAGCGCTGCCTCGTGTCCGCGACTTCCGCGGCGTGTCCGGCAAAGCATTCGATGGACGCGGCAACTATACCTTAGGCATCAAGGAACAGCTGATGTTCCCTGAAATCGAATATGATAAGATCGATAAGCTTCGTGGTATGGACATTGTCTTTGTTACAACAGCCAAATCCGACGAAGAAGCCAAAGCGCTGCTCACACTGATGGGTATGCCCTTTACGGATCGTTAAGTTAAGGAGGGAACATTGTGGCCAAAACATCCCTGATTTGCAAACAACAACGCGCACCGAAATTTCAGGTGCAGGCCTATAACCGCTGTAAAATTTGCGGTCGTCCCCATGGCTATATGCGGAAATTCGGCATCTGCCGTATCTGTTTCCGTGAGCTGGCATACGAAGGCCAAATTCCTGGTATCACAAAGGCCAGCTGGTAAGCAAAAGCATGATTGGAAGGGGGTACTTTTGAAACATGGTTATGACGGATCCGATTGCGGACTTTTTAACGCGCATTCGTAATGCCAATTCCGTGCATCACGAAAAGGTTGAAATTCCTGCTTCAAAACTCAAAAAAACATTGGCAGAAATTCTCAAACAAGAAGGCATGATCAAAGACTTCGAATATATTGAAGATGGCAAACAAGGTATTCTTCGTGTATATCTCAAATACGGTGCCAACAAGCAGAAGGTCATCACCGGCTTGAAACGCATCAGCCGTCCCGGTCTTCGGGTCTATGCAAAAAAAGATGAAATTCCCAAAATCCTGGGCGGACTAGGGATTGCCATCATTTCAACATCGCAAGGTGTTATGACGGATAAGCAAGCTAGAAAAAGCGGACTGGGCGGAGAAGTTCTCTGCTACGTCTGGTAGGCGGGAGGTACAGTATGTCTAGAATTGGAAAACTGCCTATTCCTGTGCCCGCAGGAGTTGACGTGAAAATCGATGGCAACCATATTGTTGTCAAAGGACCTAAGGGTACGCTGGAACGTGATTTCAGCAGCGAAATGAACGTGGCTCTCGAAGATGGCCACATCCTCGTAACCCGTCCCAGCGATGACAAGCAGCATCGTGCTTTCCATGGCTTGACCAGATCGTTGATCCACAACATGGTCGTCGGCGTTACCACAGGCTATGAGAAAACCCTTGATATGATCGGCGTTGGTTATCGTGCTCAGATGCAAGGCACCAAATTGGTCCTGGCCATCGGCTATTCCCATCCTGTTGAGGTGGAACCGGCCGCAGGCTTAAGCATTGAATGCCCGGCACCCACCAAGATCGTGGTCAAAGGCGCTGACAAGCAAATGGTCGGCCAATTGGCCGCAGACATTCGTAAGATCCGGCAGCCCGAACCCTACAAGGGCAAAGGCATTCGCTACACGAATGAAATCGTAAAATTAAAAGCTGGCAAGACCGGTAAAAAGAAATAAGTAGGGCATCTGGCCGGGGGAGAGCGTCCGCAACAGCTGGCGCAGCCCGTTGCATCGCAACGAGGCCAATCCCGTTCCACTCAGGGACGGCAAAGACTGTTCCATTCAAAAAGGAGTGAAAATAACTGTGATTAAACAAGCAAGCCGCAAAGCCATTCGCGAGAAAAAGCATTTGCGGATCCGCAAGCATATCATAGGTGTTGCCGAGAGACCCCGCATGGCGGTCTTCCGCAGCTTGAAACATATGTATGCACAAATCATCGATGACACCAAGGGCGTCACTTTAGTTTCCGCTTCCACTTTGGAAGCGCCCCTGAAGGAATCCCTTGAATCCACTGGCAACATTGACGCTGCGAAAATGGTCGGCGCTGAAATTGCTAAGAAAGCCCTGGAAAAAGGAATCACCGAAGTGGTTTTTGACCGGGGTGGAAATCTCTTTCACGGACGCATCAAAGCAGTCGCTGAAGGAGCCCGTGAAGCGGGACTCAAATTCTAAATCACTGTAAAGGAGGGAAAAACAGGGAATGGCAAGAATGGAAGAAACCAATAGTGAATTTACCGAACGCGTTGTATATATCAACCGTGTTGCCAAGGTCGTAAAAGGCGGACGTCGGTTCAGCTTCAGCGCCTTGGTTGTGGTTGGCGATGGCAAGGGCCGCGTTGGCGCCGGATTAGGCAAAGCCACCGAGGTACCCGAAGCGATTCGCAAAGGCATTGAAGATGCCAAGAAAAACCTGATTACAGTTCCCTTAAAGGGAACCAGTATACCCCACGAAATCAAGGGTGTATTCGGGGCAGGCGCCGTCTTCATGAAGCCGGCAGCACCCGGTACCGGCGTTATTGCCGGCGGTCCGGTCCGTGCAGTTATGGAGTTGGCCGGCGTTCGCGACATCCTGACAAAATCTTTGGGATCCAATAATGCAAACAACATGGTTCAGGCCACACTGACCGGTCTCAAAAACTTAATGCGGGCCGAAGACGTAGCCAAACTCCGTGGGCTTACCGTGGAAGAACTTTTGGGCTAGGAGGAAGAACATGGCTAATGAAAACGTGGGTAAGATCAAAATTACCCTGAAAAAAAGCGTCATCTGCAGCAACAGTGACGTAAGGGAAACTGTAAAATCATTAGGTTTGGGCAAGCTGCAATCCAGTGCCATCCAAGCGAAGACACCGGATATCCTGGGCAAAGTACGCCGAGTGCAGCATCTGATTGCCGTGGAAGAAGTCAAATAATCAAGGAGGTGCAATAGGCTATGAAACTTTCTACATTAAAGCCGGCGCCTGGTTCACGGCAAACTGTTAAGCGGCTTGGCCGGGGTGTTGGGTCTGGTTTAGGCAAAACTTCCGGTAAAGGCCACAAGGGACAGAAAGCTCGTTCCGGCGGTGGAAAAGGTCCATACTTTGAAGGCGGTCAGACGCCTCTGCAGCGTCGTCTGCCGAAGCGGGGCTTTACCAATATCTTCAAAAAAGAATTCGCGATCCTCAATGTATGCCAGTTGGAAGACCGTTTCGAGGCGGGGGCCACGGTTACACCCGAGTCTCTTATCGAATGCGGATTGCTCAAAAACGTTCAAGACGGAATCAGAATCCTGGGAAAAGGAGAACTGACCAAAGCTCTGAACGTAAAGGTCCAAGGTTTTTCTAAGACAGCTGAAGAAAAAATCACGGCCGCTGGCGGCTCAATTGAGGTGATTTAGCTTGATCGAGGTTTTGAAAAACGCATTTAAGGTTCCTGAGCTGCGCAAAAAAGTATTATTTACCTTGGCTATGCTGTTCGTTTTCCGGATCGGTGTTCATGTTCCGGTACCGGGCATCGACCGTACGGTGATTGAGAACCTTGTAAACAGTGGTCAGCTTTTGGGCTTTTTTGATGTGATTTCCGGGGGTGCCTTCAAGAAGTTTTCAGTTTTTGCAATGAGTATTACCCCTTACGTCAATGCTTCGATTATTTTACAGTTGCTGGCAGTGGTGATCCCGTCCTTAGAAAAACTGAGCAAGGATCCTGATGGGCGCAAGAAGATCGCTTCCTACACTCGTTACTTCACCGTTGTTTTAGCTTTTATCCAGGCCATCGGTATTTCCGTCGGTCTGCAAAGCGCACTGATCACTCCCGGCTGGACCTCTGTGTTGCTGATCTCCTTATCGCTGACGGCAGGCACTGCCTTCCTGATGTGGCTCGGAGAATTGATCAATGACAAAGGCATCGGCAACGGGATCTCGATCATCATCTTCGCCGGTATCGTTTCCAGGCTGCCCAGCGGGATCTATACGATCTTCGCGAGTCTGAAGGCCGGCACGACCAATATTCTTGTGGTGCTTCTGATTGCCGTTGCAGCCATCCTTATGGTGGCGGCGGTTGTTTGTCTGAATGAAGGCCAGCGCAGAATTCCTGTTCAATACGCCAAACGCGTGGTTGGACGCAAGGTGTATGGCGGCCAAAGCACCCATATTCCCTTGAAGGTCAATCAAGCCGGCGTTATTCCCATTATCTTTGCGATGACGCTGTTGATGTTCCCCGGAACGATTGCTTCCTGGTTCCCCAACAGCCCCATTGCAAGCACCGTTTCAGCAGTGTTTGATTTCAACAAAGTCTGGTATCAAATCATCTACGCGCTGCTGATCGTATTCTTCACCTTCTTCTATTCGGCGATTACGCTGAATGTGATTGACATTGCCGACAATATGAAAAAGTACGGCGGATTCATTCCTGGACTTCGTCCCGGCCGTCCCACTTCCGATTATCTGGCAAAGATTTCTTCAAGGATCACCCTGGCTGGAGCAATATTTCTGGCTTGTATCGCTGTCATTCCCACCCTGCTGATGAAGATGACTAGTCTGTCCTTATATTTGGGCAGCACCAGTTTGCTGATCGTCGTCGGTGTGGCGCTGGATACCATGAAACAGATGGAATCCCAGCTTATGATGCGCAACTATCAGGGCTTCCTTAAAAAGTAGAAAGGTGGCATTTCAATGAAGACCTTGCTTATGGGACCTCCGGGTGCCGGTAAAGGCACTCAGGCGGTGGTTTTGGCCGAAAAGCTGGGGATTCCTCACATCTCTACGGGGGATATGTTCCGCAAAGCAGTTAAGGAACAGACACCGCTGGGAGTCGAAGCCAAACGATATATGGACAGCGGCCAGCTGGTACCGGATGAGGTGACCATCGGAATCGTCCGTGAACGGCTTGCTGAAGAAGATTGTGTCAACGGCTTTTTGCTGGATGGCTTTCCCCGGACGGTCTTCCAGGCAGAAGCTTTGGAAGATATCCTAACAAAGCTTGGCACGAAATTGGATTTGGCACTCAATATCGATGTGGATTCCGAAGCATTGATCGGCCGGATCACCGGCCGCCGGATGTGCCGGAACTGCGGGAAACCTTACCATGTAACCTTCAGTCCTTCGAAGGTCGCTGACAAGTGCGATGCATGCGGCGGCGAATTGTATCAGCGGGACGATGATAAGGAAGAAACGGTACGCAAACGGTTGGAGGTTTATTCCGCACAGACCTTGCCCTTGCTGGACTTCTATAAGTCCAAAGGCATTGTGGTCAGTGTGGATGGCAATCAGCCCATGCAGAAGGTGACCGAAGATATCATGGCTGCAATTAAAAATAAGTAATGAACGTCGTTTAGGCGGCGGGCTGCCAAAAGGATGCGAAAGCAAAAAAATGGGCTGCCCGGGCGCGGGATCCTCTGCGAGGCCAAGCCGGTTCACCTTAGATGGCTTTTATACCGCTACACAAAAGTCATCTGGCGGCTGGCTGAACCGGGCACACCGGTTCTGGGTGAGAAGGCGGCGGCAATGCAGACGGGAGACCGAGACCCGTTCAAAATAGGTTAGATTTGGTAGAATGATCAGAATAGATACTGACAACCTGGTGACGGTACGCAAACGTTTAAGCTGCCGAAGCTCTCGGTAAGGGTTATGTTAAGGAGGTAAATGCTCCATGTCCAAACAGGATGTGATCGAAGTAGAAGGAACAGTCATTGAGCCATTGCCCAATGCCATGTTCAAAGTCGAATTAGCCAATGGCCACAAGGTTCTGGCTCACGTTTCTGGAAAGATTCGGATGAATTTTATCCGTATTTTACCTGGAGACCGCGTCACAGTGGAGTTGTCCCCCTATGATCTGAGCCGGGGACGTATTACATACCGTTTTAAATAGACTGGCGTCAGAGGAGGTAATACACATGAAGGTCAGACCGTCCGTCAAATGCATTTGTGAAAAATGCAAGATCATCAAGCGTAAAGGCTGCGTGCGGGTGATTTGTGAGAATCCCAAGCACAAGCAGCGTCAAGGGTAGTTTGAAACTAAGATATAGGAGGTATATCAATGGCTAGAATTGCAGGCGTCGACTTGCCCCGTGACAAACGGGTCGAAATCGGGTTGACTTACATTTTCGGCATCGGCAGAACCACTGCCAAGAACATTTTGGCCGCCACAGGCGTGAGCCCGGAAACCCGGATCAGAGACCTGACCGAAGACGAAGTTGGTAAGCTTCGTGATGCCATCGGCAAGGATGTCAAGGTTGAAGGTGACCTTCGCCGCGAGATCTCTTTGAATATCAAGCGCCTGATGGAGATCGGTTGTTATCGCGGTTTAAGACACAGAAAAGGTTTGCCTGTTCGCGGACAGAGAACCAAAACCAATGCCCGTACCCGTAAAGGTCCTGCTCGTACCATCGCAGGCAAGAAGAAGTAAAGGGGGAAAACAGATCAATGGCCAAAAGAAACGTCGCCGTGCGGGTTAAGCGCCGGGAACGGAAAAACATAGATCGTGGCGTGGCCCATATCCAGTCCACGTTTAACAACACGATCGTTACCATTACAGATACCACCGGGAATGCGATCTCCTGGGCCAGCGCCGGTGGCATGGGCTTCAAGGGATCAAGAAAAAGCACGCCCTATGCTGCCCAGATGGCGGCAGAAAAAGCTGCCAAAGCAGCCATGGAACATGGTATGCGTGAAGTGGAATGCTTTGTCAAAGGACCGGGCGGTGGCCGTGAAGCTGCCATTCGTTCTCTGCAAGCAACCGGGTTGGAAGTCAGCGTGATCAGAGACGTTACCCCCATTCCCCACAATGGCTGCCGTCCGCCCAAGCGCAGAAGAGTCTAAGGAGGAGAATAGATATGGCAAGATATACTGGACCCGTCTGCCGGCTCTGCCGTCGTGAAGGGGTTAAGCTGTTTTTGAAGGGAGACCGCTGCTACACACAGAAATGTGCGATTGAAAAAGGCAGAGTGACTCCCGGACAGCATGGTCAAAGCCGTAAGAAAGCTACTGAATACGGCATGCAGCTTCGTGAAAAACAAAAAGCCCGCCGGATTTACGGCATGATGGAAAAACAGTTTAAGCTGACCTTCAATAAAGCAGAGCGCCAAAAAGGCGTCGTCGGCGAAAACTTCCTTGTAATGCTGGAACGCCGTTTAGACAATGTGGTATTCCGTCTTGGATTTGCCAACTCACGGTCCGAAGCCAGACAGTTGGTTCGCCATAACCATTTCACTTTGAATGGTCATAAGGGGAATATTCCTTCCATCCTGGTCACTCCCGGGGATGTCATCAGCGTTAAAGACAAAAGTAAGGATTCCCCTAAATTTAAAGCAATCAAAGAACTGGCTGCAACAAAGACGGTTCCTGCCTGGTTGGAAGCTGATGCTGAAGCCATGACAGGACGCGTGGTCGGTATGCCGAGCCGCGAAGGAATCGATATTCCGGTTCAGGAACATCTGATTGTTGAATTGTATTCCAGATAACTCAGAGGAGGTAACCGATGATAGAAATTGAAAAGCCCAGGATCGAGTGCGTGGAAATCAACGAGGACAAAACCTACGCCCGATTTGTGGTTGAGCCATTAGAAAAAGGCTACGGCATTACCCTGGGGAATTCTCTTCGGCGGATTCTATTATCTTCCTTGCCGGGAGCAGCGGTTACATCTGTAAAGGTAGATGGAGTTCTCCATGAGTTCTCCACGATTCCCGGTGTAGTAGAAGATGTGACGGACATTATCCTGAATCTGAAGGCACTGTCCATGAAGATTTTCGATGATGAACCCCATACTCTGCGGTTGGATGTGAACGGACCCGGTCAAATCACTGCCGGCGACATCATACCCAACAGCCAAGTGGAAATCTTGAACCCGGAACTGCTGATTGCAACGCTGGAGGAAGATGCCCACCTGGTGATGGAAATGAGCGTCGAACGCGGACGGGGTTATCGTTCCGGTGACAAAAACAAAAAAGATGACCATATAATCGGTGTTATTCCTGTGGACTCCATTTTTTCTCCGGTCACCAAAGTCAATTATACGGTAACCGCTGCATGGGATGCCCAGGGCACCAATTACGACCGGCTAACGCTGGAAGTCTGGACAGACGGATCGATTTCTCCGGATGAAGCAGTCAGCCTTTCTGCTAAAATCCTCCATGATTATCTAAAGATCTTTGTTGGACTCACGGAAAAGGTGGGCGATGTGGAGATCATGGTGATCAAGGAAGAAGAAGAAAAAGATAAGATTCTGGATATGAGCATCGAAGAACTGGACCTGTCCGTCCGTTCCTACAATTGCCTGAAACGTGCCGGTATCAATACCGTCGGCGAACTGGTGATGAAAACGGAAGATGACATGATGAAGGTTCGCAACCTGGGCAAAAAATCCCTGGAAGAAGTAGATGAAAAGCTTAACTCCCTGGGATTAGGTCTCAGGAAGTTCGACGAATAGGGGGTAAAACTGTGGTACAGAGAAAACTAAACCGAAACAATGGCCAGCGCAGAGCATTGCTGCGGCACCTGACAACTGCACTGATCCGTTGCGGAAGAATTGAAACCACGGAGCAAAAAGCGAAAGAGCTTCGCTGTATTGCTGAAAAAATGATTACCTTGGGCAAGCAGGGAGATCTGGCTGCTCGCCGTATGGCTCTGTCTTACATGATGGACGAGACGGTTGTTAAAGATCTTTTCGACAAAATTGCGCCCAAGTATACTGAACGCAATGGCGGCTATACTCGTATCATCAAAATCGGACCCCGTAAGGGCGACGCCGCAATGATGGTTTACATCGAGTTAGTCTAACCAGCGCTGCAAGTCAGACTCCATCGATAATCCAAACAACGAAGCAGGGAAATCCAAGGCCAGACACTACAGGTGCTGGCTGTGGATTTCCCTGTTTTTATAATTTAAAAATTGGCAAAGCCTAAAGAAAAGGATCAGCCTTCGATATGAGGCTGATCCTTTTGCATTTGCAGTGCAAAGCCTTGGATTTCTGATGGTGTATAGGGCTTTTCTTCAATCTTCGTCCTGTCGCACCCGCGGTATATTTCAGGCGGACGATAACGGTTCAGAACGTACCGCGGTAAAGGGGGAAGCTCCTTGGCCATCGTCAGAAGATCGTTTTGACTTAACTGGGGAATCACGGTGGTTCTAACTTCAAAACTGGCATGGTGACGGCGCAGCGTTTCGATGGTCTCCAAAACCGCTCGCCCGGAAGCATTGCAGCCGCAGATCTCGGCGTAGCGTGAGGAGGGGGCTTTATAATCCACGGCAAAATAATCACATAAGCCGGATTCCAGAACCTCCTTGATGATCTGTGGCTTTGCGCCGTTGGTGTCCAGCTTGACTCGGTAACCCAGGGTCTTGAGGCTTCGTATGAAAGGGATAAGATCCGGCTGCAGCGTCGGCTCACCGCCAGTGATCACGATTCCATCCAGAAAGCCGGAACGTTTTATTAGAAAGGCGTTAACGAGCTCCGGATCGATGGGCTCAGGGCCATTCTCCAGCAAAGAACGATTGTGGCAATAAAAACAGTCATAGTTGCACCCCGGAACAAATAGTACACCAGCGACCAATCCCGGAAAATCCACCAGGGAGCTCTTGACCATGCCGGCGATGATCATGCCATAATCTCATCCTTCATCACATATTTTTTACGGTGGGCATACTCTTCTTTTTTGCCCTTGTTGAAGTTTTGCACGGGACGCAGATAACCTACCACACGGCTCCATACCTCGGCTTTTTTTCCGCATTGAGGACAGGTATAATGTTCACCGGAAATATAACCATGGTCATTGCAAACGGAAAAGGTGGGGGTCAAGGAGATATACGGAAGCTTGTAATGGGTGAAAGCCTTCTGGATCAGGTGTTTGGCTGCTTGGCGGTCCTTGATTTCTTCACCCAGGTAGAGATGCAGGACCGTGCCCCCGGTATAAAGGGATTGCAGTTCATCCTGCAAATCCAGGGTTTCGAAAATATCATCGGTGAATCCAACGGGCAGCTGTGTGGAATTGGTGTAGTATGGAATCTGTTCGCCGGCTGTGATGATATCAGGATAACGATCTTTATCCTGCTTTGCCAAACGGTAGCTGGTGCCTTCCGCCGGCGTTGCCTCCAGATTATAATAATGGCCGGTTTCATCCTGGATATCCATAATAATATCCCGCATATAGTTCAGAGAGCGGATCGCAAAGGCTTGGCCTTCCTCGGTGGTAAGATCAGAATCCTTGCCCAGCAGGTTCTGGCAGGCCTCATTCATACCGATCAGGCCAATGGTGTTGAAGTGATTATACCAATAACAGCCGGTTTTCAGCTTGACGTCGTTAAGATAATTGGCAGAATAGGGATACAAGCCTTTGGCAGTTTGGGTCTCGATGACCTTCCGCTTGATTTCAAGACTGGTTTTTGCTAAATTGATTTGCTGCCAGAGTCTGGTCCTGAACTCAGATTCGCTTTTGGACAAATAGGCCAGCCGAGGCAAATTGATGGTGACCACACCGATGGAGCCGGTCAAGGGATTTGACCCAAATAAACCGCCGCCCCGTTTGCGCAGCTCCGAGGTGTTGAGGCGGAGCCGGCAGCACATGGATAAGGCATCTTCAGGCGACAGATCGGAATTGACATAGTTGGAAAAATAGGGGATCCCGTATTTACAGGTTATTTCCATGAATTTATCCACCACAGGACGATCCCAGTCAAAATTCTTTGTAATGTTGATGGTTGGAATGGGGAAGGTAAACACACGCCCCTTGGAGTCTCCTTCCATCATCACGTCACAAAATGCCTGGTTCAGCAGATCCATTTCTGCCTGAAACTCACCGTAGGTCTCCGGCATCATCCTGCCGCCAATGATCACTGCCTGGTCCTTCAGGGTGCTGGGTGGAACCAAATCAAAGGTCAGGTTGGAAAAAGGGCATTGGAAACCGACCCGGGTGGGCACATTCAGATTAAAGATGAATTCCTGAAGGGCCTGGCGGACAGCATGATAGTCCATACGGTCATAACGGATGAAAGGTGCGCAATAGGTATCAAAAGAGGACCAGGCTTGGGCGCCTGCGCTTTCTCCCTGGGTTGTGAAGGTGGAGTTTACGATTTGACCTAAAAAGGACCGAAGGTGCTTGGCTGGTTTCGATTCAACCTTGCCGGGAACACCGCCAAAGCCGTTGATCAGAACCTGGCGAAGATCCCAGCCGGCGCAATAGGGTCCGAAGAAGCCCAGGTCATGAATATGCAAATCGCCGGAAACATGGGCGTTGCGAATGTCTTCCGAATATATTTCATGGAGCCAATAATTTTTTGTAAAAGCTTCCCGAACATAGTTGTTTAAGCCATTGATGGATTTCTGGGTGTTGGCATTTTCGTTGATCTGCCAATCCTGATCATCCAGATATTCCGTGAACATATTGATCGTTGCGCCCACCAGCGCATTGGATTCCCTGGCAGAACGGCGTTTTTCGCGATAAAGGATGAAGGCTTTGGCGGTTTTGGCATGGCCGGCTTCGATCAGGACTTTTTCGACAATATCCTGGATGCCTTCAACGTCCGCGACGCCCTCAGGATAACGCAGGTCGGCAATGCGAACCACTTCATCTCCAAGCTTTTCAGAGGTGGCAAAGTCATCGCCTCCCACTGCGGTGGCTGCCTTAAAGATGGCCAGGACGATTTTCTCTTTCTTGAAGGGGACCGGAATACGGTCTCTTTTGACGATTTGTTTTACCATGGATCGCAAGCCTCCTGTCATATTTCCGATAATCAACCTTCGGCCACAATATGTAGTGCCCGATGCGTATACATATACTATATATGCAAAACTAGGTTCTGTAAACCCTATATTTCCCGGGAAATTCATGTTTAATTTTGATAATTATTTTATTATCAAAAAAGGATCGGCCCTCAGCCCTGTTTTGATTTATGGAATGACATATGCTAATGAACATGGTAAAATATTAAGGTTAGAATGAGATATAATCCTATCGCTTTAGGTCGGCCGATTCTGCAATGGCCGTTGGACAGGAGGCATAACCTTTGATCGAAGTTCGTAATCTGGTGCACCGGTATCAGACCGGCGAAGAGACGCCCCAAGAAGCCCTGAAAGGGGTTAGCTTGAATATAAAAGACGGAGAGTTTCTTGTGATACTGGGGCATAACGGCTCCGGCAAATCCACCTTGGCCAAGCACTTGAACGGGCTTCTGCAGCCTAGTGAAGGGGAAGTGCTGGTGGATGGAATGGATACAAGGAATCCGGAGGTTTTCTGGCAGATCCGGCAGCATGTGGGCATGGTCTTTCAGAATCCTGACAATCAATTGGTTGCGACCACCGTGGAAGAAGATACAGCCTTCGGCCCGGAAAATCTCGGCATCGAGCCGCTACAGATCCGGAAGAGAGTGGACGAGGCGCTTCACAGCGTAGGCATGGAAGAATATAAAGAACGAGCCGTTCATTTGTTGTCCGGCGGACAGAAGCAGAGGGTCGCCATCGCAGGCGTCATGGCCATGCGCCCCAAGATTTTAGTGCTTGATGAGCCTACAGCCATGCTGGATCCCAGGGGGCGCCGTGAAGTGATGGAAGCAGTCCATAAACTGAATCGGGAAGAAGGGATCACCGTGGTTCACATCACCCACATCATGGAAGAAGCGGTGACGGCGGACCGGGTCGTGGTCATGGAGGAAGGCCTTCTGGTCATGGAAGGTACCCCTCAGACGATTTTTCGGAAGGCTGACCAGCTTCGCGCCCTGCGTCTGGATGTGCCGGCCATGGTGGACCTGGCGCAGCAGTTAAAGAAGGGCGGATTGAAGTTGCCTGAAAACATCCTTACAGTCGAAGAAATGGCGGTGGCCTTATGCCCATAGTCTTGGAGAATGTATCCTATATTTATCAGAAAGATACGCCGTTTGAAGTGGCGGCGATCAAGGATCTCTCCCTGAAAATCAAAAGCGGGGAGTTTGTGGGGTTGATCGGGCATACCGGTTCCGGCAAATCCACCTTGATCCAGCATTTCAATGGCTTGCTGATGCCTACCTCCGGACAAGTTACAGTGGATGAAATCGCGCTTCTGCCAAAAAGCAAAGCATTGAAAACCGTCCGCCAAAAGGTTGGCCTTGTATTCCAGTATCCGGAGCACCAGCTTTTTGAGGAAACTGTGGCATTGGATATCGGATACGGCCCGAAGGCCATGGGCCTTTCCGAGGAAGAGGTGGACAAAAAGGTCCGCTGGGCGATGAAAATGGTCGACATGGACTATAAAAAGTTTAAAGACGCTTCACCCTTCGGCCTGTCCGGCGGTGAGAAGCGGCGGGTTGCTATTGCCGGGGTCCTGGCCATGCAGCCAAAATATCTGATTTTGGATGAGCCAACCGCCGGGCTGGATCCCCGTGCCAGAGACGAGATCCTGCAGCAAATCAAGCGTCTCAATGAAAAGGGTTTGGCTGTGGTTTTGGTGAGCCATAGCATGGACGATGTGGCCCGTCTTGTCCATCGTCTGATCGTGATCAATCAGGGCAGCATTGTTTTCGATGACGCAGCAAGGCTGGTGTTCGGCAAGGCCCGGGAGCTTCAGGATCTGGGGCTGGACATCCCCAGCGTGATGAAACTGATGATCCGGTTAAAAGAACGGGGGCTGCCGGTGCGGGCGGATGTGCTGACTGTGGAAGAAGCAAAAGAAGAAATTGAGCGGGTGTTGGCCAATGCTTAAAGATATAACCATCGGACAATTTTATCCTGGAAATTCCCTGCTTCACCGGCTGGATCCCAGGACAAAAATCCTGGGGCTGGTCCTTTATATGATCAGTGTCTTTATCATTCAGGAGCTATGGGATTACGCCTATGTGCTGGTGATATCAGGACTGATCATTGCCTGTTCCGGTGTGCCGCTGAAGGTGCTGCTCAGAGGCGTCAAACCTTTGTGGATCATTTTGGTGTTCACGATGATCCTGCATTTTTTTATGACGCCTGAGGGAAACATCCTTTGGCAATGGAAGATATTCAAAATCACCGACGCCGGTATTGCCAAAGGCTTTTTCATGGCATTCCGGCTGGTGCTGTTGATCAACATCACAGCCCTTCTGACCTTGACCACCACACCCATCATTCTCACCGATGGATTGGAGAGCTTGATGAAAGTCTGTTTTATTCCCATGGCCCATGAACTGGCCATGATGATGACCATCGCTTTGCGTTTTATTCCCACCTTGATCGAGGAGACCGAGAAAATCATGAAGGCACAAATCGCCCGGGGCGCGGATTTCGAAACCGGCAATCTGATGACGCGAGCAAAAAATCTGATCCCCTTATTGATTCCGTTGTTTCTCAGCGCCTTCCGGCGGGCGGATGAGCTGGCCATGGCAATGGAGGCCCGCTGTTACAGGGGCGGAGAGGGAAGAACACGGATGCGTCAGCTGAAGCTGCAGGGAAGCGATGCGGCAGCCATGATGATCATGATGTGCTTTGTGGTATTTTGCATTGCCGACCGTATTTGGATCAAAGGATTTTAACGATGGACGATGGGATGATCACACCAGTGCCGAAGAATAAGGATTCAGAGATGTCTCAAAAAAACATTTGCTTAACGGTTGCCTATGACGGAACGGATTTTTGCGGGTTCCAGTCTCAAAGGGGAACCGGATTGCCGACTGTCCAGGAAACCTTGGAGGATGCACTGGAAAAGCTGACCGGGGCGCCGGTACAGATCTTCGGTTCAGGCAGAACCGATTCCGGCGTCCATGCCTGGGGGCAAGTCATCAATTTTTATACGGTCAGTACGATCCCGCCGCAACGTTATCCCATGGCATTGCTGCCTTATTTGCCGGACAGCATCACCATCCGGGAAGGCAAAGCGGTGCCGCTTTCGTTTCATGCGCGTTTTGGCGCAAAAAACAAGACATATCGTTATCAATATTATTGTGCCCGTCAAATGAGCCCTTTTTACCGACGGTATGCCTGCCATGTGCCTTACAAGCTGGACGTGGAGGCGATGAACCAGGCGGCAGCGTACTTGAAAGGAAGCCACGATTTCAGAGGCTTTTGCGCGGCGGCGACGCCTGTGGAGAATTTTGTCCGGGAAATCTATGAATGCAGCGTGACCGCAGACCATCCCGAAGAGCCTTGTTTGTTGACACTTCAGGTCCAGGGAAATGGATTTCTATGGAACATGGTCCGGATCATTGCCGGCACTTTGCTTGAAGTAGGAGCCGGTAAGCGGCGTCCCCGAGATATGCCTGCTTTGATCGGGCTGGGAGACCGGCGCCAGACCGGTAAAACCTTAGGCCCACAGGGCTTATTCCTATATGAAGTGAATTACCTTGACGAATAAGATAAGCCGGCGCGAAGATAAATTCGCACCGGCTTTTTTAGTGTTAACGGTAAAAGAAGGGAGTCGGCTCAGGATAAATGGCTTTTTTCGAAATCCTCGGCGTTGGTCATGAAGTAGACGGCTTTGTTGGCGCCGGAGCCGCCTAAAAGCATACCGGAACCCAGAGTCTGGTTCTTTTGCGTATCGGTATCGTAGCGGCAGATGTCAGGTCCTTTCTGATAAACGACGATGGTTGGATCGATGAAGATGCAGAAGGCGTTGGGTTCGGAGAGGTCCAAGCCCTTTAAAAGGATATTATCATCCCCGCGCAGCAAATAGACATTGTCTTTTCCCATATCGGTTCTTTGATAGAGCAGCGATGCCTGGTTTGGAAGACAAGCCACAAGCCGGGCATCCCTCTGAAGGAGCTTGCTGCGGTTGATCAAGGAATGGCTGGTGTTGAGGTACGCCCTTTTAAGATCATTCTCATCAAAATAAACAAAATGGTAATTGTCTTCCCATGCCAGATTGACTGTCAGCAGACCATCCTCTGTGACATAGCCTTTCGCGTAATTTTCCTTATAGTCCACTGATGAAGCATCTTTCATATTTAAAAGTAAAAGATCCACATTGACGGTCATCAAAGGATTTCGGGTCACGACGGCCAGTGTGCTGCCATCCGGAGACAGACTGCATTCCAAAGGCTCTGAAAGCAAGGAATAAATCGGCGTGGTGATGCCTGTTGTTGTAGAAACCAGGACCAGCTCTTTGGCTTGCTTATCAAAGGCCAGAAGGGTTTCGTAATCGATCCAGACTGGCCCCAGCTGGCTCTGGGAAACGGATAAATCATAGTGAAGGGATGGAAGGTTTGTCAGGAGCCGTGTGCCTAAGCCAAAGACCCAGGAACGATCGCTGCCGGCCTGCAGGATAAGCTGATTTTTGACGAAGGGATCTTTTAAGCCGGCGTATCGCTCTTCGCTGAATTGGTACAGCATCACAGTTTTGCGGGTGGTCAGGTCGATTTTACCCACATCGGAAGGTTTATCGGCATGAAACTTGCAAAGTCCCATGATTGCAAAGTCCCTATAGTCCTGGGCATGATTCAGAACCAATTCATATTGTGCGCCGGTTTGCAGTCCGCTTAATGTGACGCGGAGCTGCCGGGGCGTCAGCCAGGAAAAGGAGGTCTTGACAGACTGGGCTTTCAGTCCCTGACGAATGGACTCTTCGACGGAGCTTTGATAGATGTCCTGGGTGAAATGGATCAGAAAGGTTTTATCTGTATCGGAAAGGGCAAGACCGCTGCTGCATTCCGCATAGGTCAGGGGCCGCGGCAGCCCGCTGCTGTCGATCAGAAAGAACTCTGCTTTGGTTCGGGATTCCAGACGCACCGTCAGGGTGATGGCCTTGTCCAGCGGATGGCCCTTTGTACTGAGAAGCTGGGAACTGATCATCAGCTGATAAGTGCCTGGCGCTAGATCTGGAGCCGTTATGTTGACCATGCGATCTGTCGCGTCGGAACCGTTACTGGATTGTCCGACGGTGTAAGGCTTGTCTGAGCCCATCATCGTGATTTTATATTGGATCTGTGTGAAGTCCACCGGCTCGGAAAACGTCAAATCGAGAGAAAAACCGTCGGCAGCCAGGGACACCGCGTCGCTTTCGATGGGAAAAAGAAGGGAGCTGAGTTCATGGTTATCGTATAAGGGCGTTAAGGTACTGGATTTCAGGGAAAATTTCGAGGTGCCCGATGAGATGGCAGTCTCCGCGGGGACATCCCGGTTTCCGGAACAGCCGGCCGCGAGGCAAAGCGTCCATAACAAAAAAAGACCAAGGATGACCGGGCTGAGCAAGCGCTTGGAAAGCGGCGTCTGCATTGATATCATACCCTTTCGAATCTTTATAGAAAGATAGTAACACGTTCAATGGCAATAAGCAAAGTGTGAAAGACCGCCGGATCAATCGAATGATCGCGACGGTCTTTCCTTTTGGCTGAACTCTTTGGCAAGAGTGTTAAAGTTTGGTTTGGTACCGTTAATTGCTTCTGGATCTTCTTTGGACCTGAAGTGGATTGCTCAGGTTTTCTATAGGCACCGTGTTTTGATCGAGGGGATCCAGAGGAAGCCCTGAATCCGGAGATGATACTGGTGCTGTGCTGTCGCCGTTGTGCAGGGTGGTTGTCGAGTCCGGAACCATGGTCTGCCGTTGGGCAGCCACTTCCGTGGAGCTGGCCACGGCGGACAGGAGCGCCTTTTTCTGAGCAGCTTCCTCACCGGTCAGGACACGGTATGCGATGGCCTTGATCCTTCCGGCTTGCAGGGCGGTTTTCGTTGCAGCATCGGTTGGCGCGGTGCTTGGCAGAAAAATATCGACCACATTACCATAGACGGCGCTTCCCCGGTCCTGGACTGTAAATAGACCGTCCGATTTGATAAAGGTGAATCCCGGCAGATAATACTGGGTTCCAAAGGGAACGGAAGCATCGGCTGCAATTGTCCCTGTTTTCGCATAGGCGCCGGAGGCCGTCAAGCTGCCGTTTCGACGAGAGGGAACATAAAAGGTTATGACCACCTCAAAGGGTTCCGATAGGACCGGCGCTTGGGCCTGCGCTTTCAGTGCAGCTTCGATAGCCTGAGCTTCAACGGTGAGATCCTCTTGAGCAGCTTCCATACTGACGGTGGCGGCTGCCGCGGTTGCCAAAGAGTCCTGCATGCCCGTGGCTGGAGATAAAGCCAGCAGGGCTGCCAGGATGAGGTTTTTCATAAGTCAACTCCTTAATAAATAATAGGTTTCAGGAAAAAGCAAAAAGGTTACGAGAGTCCCGGACAATTGGCCGGGGCATAAAATTCCGCATCCGCGAAGCTTAAGGTGGTTTGAGTATGGAAACGGGCATAAGGTGCAGCCTGACCGGGCACGTGAAGGGAGATTGCTTCAAAAATCTCGCTTCCGGCCTGTCGGAAGGTCATCTTATCGATGTACAGCGTCTGGAATTGAAGGATCGTCAGACCGCTGAAGAGTGCCTCAAGATCCTGGTCGGCGGTGGCATTGTCCAGATAAGGAAGGAATGCCTGGAGATTTTGCTGAAAAACCGCCGGAGAGAAATACTGCTTGATCACAAAACAGTCCCTGCCCTGATAAACCGTATCATCCCCGAAAAGACAAACCGGACGGTCTTCTGAAAGCGCTGCTGTGTCTTCGGCAGCCTGGGTCTCGGAAGTTTTATCCGGCGTATCCAGGAGACTGTTGACGTTTGAGGCAGATGCCAACCAGGGAGCTTCACCGGTTTTTGTAAATAGTTGCTTATCGGTAACAATGAATTGATGTTCGGTGACGAGACTGGTTTGGTTGTCTTTGGTTGTTTGATCCAGATAGGAGGCAAAGGGCGATTGGCGAACCCATTCCTGTCCATCCATCACGAGATCCGAAAGGACAGTGCCGTCAGACTGAAAAATTTTGGAGGCACTGTGGGAGGTTACTTTATAGCTGATGCGGCCTGCTGAGACCGTTTCAGTTTTAGCAAGCAGTTCTTGCGCAGTCATTCCCTGCCGGGTGTCCTCCAGGGTCAGGGATATCACCCGGGTCTCGTTGTCCCACTGAACCGCAATCCCAAACTGCTGGCAGAGAAAGCGAAGGGGAACATAAAGTTGGCCATCCTTAAGATAGGGGGCCACAGGCATACGCTGGAGATCGGTCTGGGAAACCAACGACAGGGAACCCGCAGACAAGGTCAAGATTTTATTTTCTTTCGTCAGAGTTGCCGTTTCAGACCGGAGGCTGTCATAATCAGCGCCGGTAACTTGTGCAAAATGTTGGACGGGAACCATGCTGAAGCCGTCTTTGATCTCGGCCGGCACGGACATCAGGCTGCTGTCATTGATCACAAAGCGGAGATCGCTTGGTTCTGACTGTCCCAGCAAGAGAATGGGGGCGGCGCTGAGCAGCAGAAGCAAAAGGGCAAAGACCAGCAAGATCCTCGTCGTGTGGTTGCTGCAGATAGACATAAACACGCTCCTTTTTTCGATAAGCAATGAAATTATAGCACATAACGGCGGATTTGGCAAAATAAATGGGAAAAAATAGAAATAAAAGGAAATATTGACAAATGCTCCCGGGCCGGATATGATGGGAAAGGAGGTGGAAGAAAATGTCAGATAGAGTTGCGGTATTCATCGACGGGGCTTATTTAGATAAAGTATTACAGGAAGAATTTAAATCGCCGAGGATCGATTATGAGAAATTAGCCCAGTGGATGACCCTGGGTGTGCCGCTGTTCAGATCCTACTACTATCATTGCCTGCCTTATCAGGCCAATCCGCCCACGGAGGACCAGCGCGGCCGTTTTGTCAAAAAGCAAGCCTTCTTCAACCGGATCGCCAATCTGCCGCAGTTTGATGTACGGCTGGGCAAATTAGAATTCCGCGGATTCAAGGACGGGAACGAACCGCTCTTTATTCAGAAACGGGTCGATATTTTGTTGGGCATCGATCTGGTCCTTATGGCGGCCAAGCAGCGAATCACCCATGCGACGCTATTTACGGGTGACAGCGATTTCCTTCCGGCCATCATGATGGCCAAAAATGAAGGCGTCATCATGACCTTGGGACACGGTATCCAGAATCCGCCCCATGAGGAGCTATGGAAAGTGATGGACCAACGACTGGTTCTGACACGGAATCAGGTTCAATCAATGATGCGCTCCTGATGTCTGGAGCAGCGGCGGTCATGCCGGAGGCTTTTGATAATATGAACCAAAGGGGAGAGGAGGCCGGTTGCGGCCTCTTTTCTTTCCTTATATAAGTATACAGGTCTGTATACATGAGCCAGTTGACATTACACGTAATAAAAGCTTATGATAAGTAAATATAAATCGCACAAGGTTTTATTTTAGGAGGGAAAAAAATGGGCAGTGACACCATCAAACAAGGCCCGTCCAGAGCACCTCACCGCGCCCTGTTATCGGCTTTGGGAATTACAGAAGCAGAAATGAAACGTCCTTTTATTGGCGTTGTTAACTCAAAAAGCGATTATGTGCCGGGGCATCAGCATCTGGGTGAGATCGGTGAAGCCGTCAAAGCCGGGATCCGCAATGCCGGTGGTGTTCCTTTTGAATTCCAGACCATTGGCGTCTGTGATGGATTGGCGATGAACCACAGCGGCATGAAATATTCATTGGCCAGCCGTGAATTGATCGCCGACTCGATTGAAGTGATGATCCAAGCCCATCCCATGGATGCCTTGGTGATGATCCCTAACTGTGACAAAGTTGTGCCCGGCATGATGATGGCAGCCTGCCGGCTGAATATACCGACCCTCATGGTCAGCGGCGGACCCATGGCGCCGGGCAGAATGTCCGACGGCCGCCGGGTCGGCCTGAGTGAAGTCTTTGAAGCGGTGGGCAAGCACAGCGCCGGTCAATTGTCCGAAGCGGCCCTCAAAGAATTCGAAGAGAAAGCCTGTCCGGGCTGTGGTTCCTGTTCGGGTATGTATACGGCCAATTCCATGAATTGCCTCACGGAGGCGCTTGGTTTGGGTCTGCCGGGGAACGGAACGATCCCGGCAAACAGCGCCGCCCGTAAGAGACTGGCCAAAATGGCCGGTGAGCGTATCATGGAGCTGCTTGCCGAAAACAGAAGACCTCGGGATATCCTCACTATGCAATCCTTCCGCAACGCGTTGCGTACGGAGATGGCCTTGGGCTGTTCCACCAATACCGTGCTTCATCTACCGGCCATTGCCCATGAAGCGGGCCTTGAACTGGAGCTGGATATGATCGATGAATTGGGCCATACAACACCGCAGCTCTGCATTTTGAATCCGGCCAGCTCCACGTTCATTGAGGATGTCGGCATGCATGGCGGGGTGATGTCCGTTATGAAGGAATTGTCCAAGGCAGGTCTGATCGACGGTTCAGTCCGGGCTGTGGGAGATCGCTGTTTGGCGGATATCCTGGAAAAATACGAAGGCGCCGACGGCGAAGTCATCCATACCATTGAAAAGCCATACCGCAAAGAAGGCGGTATCGCGATCCTGAAGGGCAATCTGGCAATCGACGGCGCAGTGGTCAAGCAGGGCGCCGTGGTCCCGGAAATGATGGACTTCGAAGGAAGGGCCAGAGTTTATGAAAGTGAAGAACAGGCCACAGCAGCCATCATGGCAGAGAAAATCCTAGCCGGTGATGTTGTGGTGATCCGATATGAAGGACCCAAAGGCGGCCCGGGCATGCAGGAAATGCTGACCCCCACGGCTGCTTTGGTTGGACAAGGGTTGGGAAGCTCGGTGGCCTTGATTACCGACGGACGTTTTTCCGGGGCTACCCGGGGCGCCGCCATCGGCCATGTCTCCCCTGAGGCCGCTGCCGGCGGGCTCATTGGCCTGATCGAAGAAGGCGACAGGATCCATATCGATATCCCCAACCGGAAACTGGAACTGCTCGTTTCGGAGGATGAGATCGAGAAAAGACGTAAGAATTGGAAGGGCGCACCTGACCGGGGTTTTGGCGGGTATCTGGCCCGTTATGCTTCCATGGTGACATCTGCCAATCAGGGCGCTGTTTTGCGCAAGCCCTGATTCTGCAAAAGAACAAATGTATAGGTTTAGTTGAGGTAAACACATGAAAAATGGCGCGGAATATATCATCGAATTTCTAGAAAAAAAAGGTGTTGAAGTCGTTTTCGGGTATCCGGGCGGGCAGATCCTCAACTTTTATGAGTATCTGGGCCGGTCCAATCTGAAACATATTCTTGTCCGGCATGAACAGGCGGCAGCCCATGCAGCCTGTGGCTATGCCCGTGTCACGGGACGGCCCGGTGTCTGTATTGCCACCTCAGGTCCCGGCGCCACCAATCTGGTGACTGGGATCGCCGATGCCTATCTGGACTCGATCCCGATGATTGCCATCACCGGACAGGTCAAGCTTCAGGATATCGGGAAAGACTCCTTCCAGGAAGCGGATATTACAGGGATCACCACTCCGATCACAAAGCATAGTTATTTGATCCAGGAACTAAGCCAGCTGCCGGGCGTATTGGATGAGGCTTGGCAGGTTGCCACCAAAGGGCGTCCCGGACCTGTGCTGATCGACGTGCCCAAAGACCTGTTTCTTGAAGAGCAGGACATGGCCGCGATCCACAGCCATTTGATCACCCGGAAAGTAGCGCGGGAAGACAATACCGAAAAAATGATGCCGTTGATCGTGGAACGGCTGAGCCAGGCCAAACGGCCTCTGATCCTGGCAGGCGGCGGTGTGATTTCCGCCGGCGCATGGGATGCCCTGGCGGAATTGGTACAGCGAACAGGGATCCCGGTGGTCAATACCTTGATGGGGAAGGGGGCCTATCCCGAGAACCAGCCGCTGGCCCTTGGCATGGTCGGCATGCATGGTCTGGCCCCGGCCAATTTGGCACTGAGCCATTGCGATGTCCTCCTTTGTCTGGGCACCCGCTTTAGCGACCGAGTGACCGGCAATCGCCGAAATTTTCTAGAAAAAGCCTGCATCATCCATGTGGATACGGATGCTGCGGAATTACAGAAAAATGTGATCACGGACTTTCCGGTCCATCGGGATCTGAACGAATTCTTCAAAATCCTGCTGGAAGATCCCGCGTTGGTCAAAAGTGAGGCGAACGCCCAATGGATCAGCCGCATCCATCAATGGCAAAAGAAATACAAGCAGCCAACAGAATTCAGCGGGCCGCTGCTCAAACCCCAAGCCGTCATTCAGGCGGTGGCCAGGATGGCGGACCCGGATTCGGTGGTGGTAACCGATGTGGGTCAGCATCAGATGTTTGTCGCCCAGAACTATCCCATCAGCAGCCGCCGGGGCTTTCTGACTTCCGGCGGACTGGGGACCATGGGATTCGGCTTGCCGGCTGCCATGGGAGCGGCCTTCGGCCGGCCCGGCGCAGAGATCCTTCTGTTTGTTGGTGACGGCGGTTTCCAAATGACGCTTCAGGAATTGGCAACGATTCGGGAATACCGGCTTCCTATCAAGATATTTATCATGAACAACGGAAATCTGGGGATGATCCGGCAATGGCAGGGCCTTTTCTTTGAAAAGCATTATGTGGCTTCCGACCTGCCGGCCTATCCGGATTTTATCAAGCTGGCAGGCGCGTATGACATTCCTGCAGTTCGGATCAACGCACCGGCTGAATTGGATGAAAAGGTCAAGCTTGCCTTAGAGACCCAGGGCCCCATGCTGATCGATTGCCAGATCGAAGCAAACGAATATGTTTTTCCAATGGTCCCTCCCGGCGGTAAACCGGGAGATATGATAGGGAGGTGGCAAGATGAGACACACATTTGCTGTATTAGTGGAGAATAATCCCGGTGTCCTGTCACGGGTTGCCGGACTCTTTTCACGCCGCGGCTTTAATATCGAAAGCCTTGTGGTGGGCGAGACAGAGGATAAGACCACTTCCCGGATGACCATCGTGGTCGAGGGAGACGAAAGAGTCCTGGAACAGGTCAGCAAGCAACTGAACAAACAGATCGAAGTCATCAAAGTCAACGATATCACGGATGATGAATCGGTCAACCGCCAGCTAGCCTTGATCCGGGTTGCGGCAGACCAAAGCAGCCGGCAGGAGATCCTGCAAATCACAGAAATCTTTCGCTGCCGTATCGTGGATATCGGCCGAAAGTCTCTGATCGTCGAAGCCACCGGCGACGAAATCAAGATCCAGGCGATCATCGAATCTTTAAAGCCCTTCGGAATTCAGGAACTGGTGCGAACCGGCAAAGTGGCCATGGTCCGCGGTGTAAAATAACCTGTCGGACAAATCCAAGAGGTGCAGGCGCTCAGGAAATTTTTCGACCCTGAGCCTTCATTTATAAATTTATACGCAAAGGATGAAAGGATGAAGTAGTATGGCAAAAATGTTTTATGATCAGGACGCAGATTTAAGTTTATTAAAGGGGAAGACCGTTGCTGTCATAGGTTATGGCAGCCAAGGCCATGCCCAGGCACAGAATATGAAAGACAGCGGCTTGGATGTTGTGATCGGACTCAGACCCAGCAGTGCCCGCTTTAAACAAGCGGAAGCCGACGGCTTTAAGGTATACCCGGTTGCAGAAGCAGCAAAGAAAGCACAGATCATTCAGATCCTGCTTCCCGACGAAAAACATGGCGAGGTCTATAACAACGAAATTGCCCCCGGACTGGAAGCCGGCGACGCGCTGGTATTTTCCCATGGTTTCTCCATCCATTACGGCCAGATCGTACCCCCCAAAGATGTGGATGTTTATATGGTCGCTCCCAAAGGCCCCGGCCATATGGTGCGGCGGCTGTACCAGGAAGGTACCGGGATCCCCTCTTTGGTGGCTGTCTCTCAGGATGCCAGCGGCAAAGCCATGCAGATCGGCCTGGCCCATGCCAAAGCCATCGGAAGCACCCGGGCCGGCGTTTTGCTGACCACCTTCAAAGAAGAAACGGAAACCGATCTTTTTGGCGAACAAGCCATCCTTTGCGGCGGCTTGACTGCCTTATGCAAAGCATGTTTCGAAACCTTGGTCGAAGCAGGCTATCAGCCTGAATCTGCCTATTTTGAATGCTTCCATGAATTAAAGCTGATCGTGGACCTGATGTATGAGCATGGCATTTCCGGCATGCGCTACTCCGTCAGCGATACGGCGGAATTCGGCGATATGATTACCGGACCCCGCATCATCAACGATTCCGTGAAAAAGGAACTGAAGAATGTTTTGACCGATATCCAGACCGGGAAGTTTGCAAAAGAATGGATCCTTGAGAATCAGGCTGGACGTACCCGTTACACAAGCCTGAAACGTCAAGGCGAGGAACACCTTATCGAAACCGTGGGCAAAGAGCTGCGGGCTCAAATGCCTTGGATGAAGGCTAAAAAAGACTTAGCCTAATTTTTAACAAAGGAAGTGATGGACAGTGCTTTGCGGTGCGGAAATTCTCGTGAAATGTTTGGAACAAGAGAACGTTGAGGTCGTCTTCTGCTATCCGGGTGGCGCCAATTTGGAGATCCTGGATGCGCTGGCAAAGTCCTCCATACGTCTGGTGTTGGTCCGTCATGAGCAAGGCGCTGTTCATGAAGCCAGTGGTTATGCACGAGCCAGCGGCCGGGTGGGGGTTTGCCTGGCGACCTCCGGCCCCGGCGCCACCAATATGGTGACCGGTATTGCCACGGCTGTCATGGACTCGGTCCCAGTGATCGCAATCACCGGCCAGGTTGCCACCAGCATGGTGGGAACCGACGCTTTCCAGGAAGTGGACATGACCGGCATCACCGATCCAATCACCAAACATAATTATTTAGTCAAAAATGTGGACAATCTTGCCCGCTCTGTGAAAGAAGCCTTTTATATTGCAGAAAGCGGCCGGCCCGGACCGGTTCTCCTGGATATTCCCCGGGATGTGGCCATGGCTTTTTCCGACGTGACCAGTGTGTCGAAAATCAATCTTAGGGGTTATAAGCCAAATCTGACCGGACATAGCGGGCAGATCAAACAGGTTGCCCATCTTCTGAGCGAATCCCGCCGGCCTTTGATCATTGCCGGTGGCGGCATCCTGTCTGCCGATTGCTGGAATGAATTGCTTCAATTGGCGGAAACCCAGGAAATACCAGTCGCCAATACCCTCATGGGCTTGGGCAGCATACCCTTGGACCATCCCCTGGCTTTAGGCATGATGGGTTCTTACGGTCTTGCGGCGCCGAATTACGCAGTGCAGTGCTGCGATTTGATTTTGGCCCTGGGCACTCGTTTCAATGAACGGATGACCTGCAATGTAGATCGTTTTGCACCCCATGCCAAAATCATCCATATTGATGTGGATCCTGCGGAGATCGGCAAGAACGTGCGGGTCGACATTCCGTTGGTTGGAGACTTGAAAATCGTCTTGAACCAGTTGTTGAGCAAGCTGCAGCCCCGACAGCACCCGGAATGGATGGCAGAGGTGCGTGACTTGAAGGCTTCGCCGCTCCCCAGGCCAAAACAGACCTGTATGCTGACGCAGATCGAGGTATTGGAAGCATTAGCCAAGATCTTGCCGGATCAGGCCATCGTAACCACGGATGTAGGGCAGCACCAGATGTGGTCAGCCCAGAGGCTGCGGCATCGCAGGCCACGGGGCTTCATTGTATCCGGGGGCTTAGGCACCATGGGCTATGGAATTCCGGCTGCGGTGGGCGCCCAATTAGCCTGCCCAAAGGATCCGGTGGTTGTGATCACCGGGGACGGCAGTTTTCAGATGGGAATGCCGGAATTGGGCACAGCCAAGGAGCAGAAGCTGCCTCTCAAGGTATTGCTGCTGAACAACAGTTTCCTGGGGATGGTCAAACAGCTGCAGGACTGTTATATTGAAGGCCGCCATACGGCGGTGACTTTTACGGACAATCCCGAATTCAAGTATCTGGCAAAGGCCTACGACGCCTTATATCTTAAGGTTGAGGAAGCCGAGGAATTGCCTGCGGCTCTGGCCAAGTTCATCCAGCATCCCGGCATGGTAATTCTGGAAGCTAGGGTTGCTCCGGAGGAGAATGTTTATCCCATGGTTCTTGGGGGCCGTGGCCTGGACCAGATGGAATTCTGATGCCGGTTTGACTTCCATGATTGAGACAACTCATACGATATAAAAGCACTCTGCAAAATTGCAGAGTGCTTTTATATCGCTTCAGGCTCTTTTGGCCGGTTCATTGAGCTGTTTGATTTGCAGTTTCGCCGGGTTGTCCGCTGGTGTTTTCCTCAACCACATATTCCTTAAGATAATAAAAGTGCGGCGGGCTTTTGATGGCCGGCAATTCCAAATCGTCTTTCTGACGGAGCGTGGGGTAGATTTTATTGTAGGCCATCATATCCACATAGCCGCCGGGCAGCGTCAACCCTTTCTCAAGGTTGTTTGAATCGCCGGTGGCAAGAATTTTCAGAGGCCAGGTCACGGGCTGGTTGTTCACGGTGATTTCCAGGCCGCCATTGGCCTGACGGTAATGAATATAGGAATTGCTGTTGACCCGGATCCCGCTGATGGCTATGGCCTCGGCGCCGGAAGCCCAAAGCTCGTTGGTCAGGGTGATCAGATCACTGTATTGGACCATGGAGGTCGACAAGAAGGTCACTTCAAGACCCTGGCCATGGACCGGACGGGTTCCGTTGGCGATTTCCAGCTTTGCCAGCTCCTGTTCCAGGGATTTCCCGACCAGTGTCTGGTCTTCGTAAGCGTTGCGCCGATCGTAAAGCTGGTCCGATAAATCAGCCATTTCAGAGCCTAATTTTGAACGCTTGTCGGTCAGATTTTTGATCATGGCGATCAGATTTTCAGGTCGTTGCTGATAAAGCTCGCGTTCTGCGGTGTTTTGTGCTTTGAACTGGACCGAAAGCAGAATGCCCATGATGACCATGGCACATGAAAAAGCCAAGGTTTTCCGATGGCGCTTCATGAACGATCCTCCTTCAAGACAGAAGAAGTTTTACCGGTCGGCGCGCCATCCCAGTCGGCTGCATGCCTTTGCTTCCTGGTGCGGATGAAGTTGATCAAAAAATGCCGGATCTTGGATAAATTATCGAAGAGCCGGACACCGAACACAAAAACAGCCGCATAATAGAGATCGACGCCTAAACGGTCCCCCATATAAGCCAGCAAAGCAGCCAGAAGGGCATTGGCAAAAAAACCGGATAACATGATGGTGCTGTTGAAGGACTTTTCCAGAAGGGAACGAACCCCGCCCAAGACGGAGTCCAGAGCGGCTAATATCGCTATAGATAAATACTTGACCATTTCAGCCGGAATTTGGATGCCGGCATGCTGCCCTGCAAAAATACCAAGAAACAGGGCGGCAATCGGGACGAACCACCACATATTTTGACCTCCTCAGGAAAACGTAGTATATTTGAATTGCAGACCGCCTTTATAAGCGGGTAGTATCAAAGCTTGATCTGTTGTCAAAGTGACGGGAAAACCGCTGGTGATCATATATTCCAGGCGGCCGTAGGACACCATGTCCATGAGGATCGACGGGCTGCCGATGGCTTGGATAACAAAGGGCGGTGCGATACGGGTCGTATTGACCAGAATCACATTGCCCACACAGCGCAGTTCGCTGGTGGTGACCAAACGCTGCTCGTTGATGGCGATCGCTTCCGCCCCTCCGGACTTGAGCTCGCTGACAATAGCCAGCAGATCTTCATAATGAATAATGTATAAGTTCGGGTCGTCGTTTGGATTGGCTTTTTGCCCTGCAACGTTATCATCCAACTCGATGACAATGCCGGGCCCGATGACGGAAGTCAATCCCGCCCGCAACTTGGCCATATGAAGCTCTTCCTGAAGCTGTCTCAACCAGCCGGTCTGGACCTGGCTTTCAAGTCCTGCCAGCTCATCTCGGGATGTTTGAACGATCCCTTCATAAGCGGCGATCTCCTGTTCCAAATTGTTGATGGTGGAGACCAGATTATCCATTCTTTGGCTCAAAACATTGGTTTGAGACTGGCTCGAGGGCGCAGATCGGATATAAAGGGCGAACAACCCGCCGATCATGAAGCATATGAAGGTAACGGACAAAACGGAACGCAGGGTCTGCTTCAAGGAGATTCCTCCTATATCATGATTATTTCATTATATCACACGGTGTTATTACCACAATATCATTGTAAAATAAAGAAGAATATTCTCAGGAGCATAAAGGAATCCATGGCCATATTGTCGAAAACAATTCTGATTAATGAACTTAAAGGACCAAATTACAGGATCGAAAAGGAGTGACCCCATGCTGGAAAGCATCAAGGCGCTATTGACCCCTGTCTATATCATAGATTTCCTCATCGTTACCTATTTCATCTATAAAGCGATGATGATGATCCGGGAAACCCGGGCTGTTCAGCTGCTCAAAGGGCTGCTGGTTCTGCTGGTCATCGCCTTTGTCAGCAACTGGTTCCAGCTGCAGACCGTCAGTTTCATCTTGTCCCAAATCCAGACTGCGTTGATCGTGGCCTTGCCGGTGGTCTTCCAGCCTGAGCTTCGCCGCGGCCTGGAACAAATAGGGCAAGGCGGCCTTTTCTCCCGTCACGGCATCAACAAAGAGGACTTCGAAAAAATAGTCGAGGAAATCATCCGCGCTGTCAAAATCATGTCCAACAACCAAATCGGTGTTCTGCTGGTTTTAGAGCGGGAAACAGGCCTCAATGATTTTATCACCACCGGGGTTCGTCTGGACGCGGAGATCACTTCGGAGCTCCTGGAAAACATCTTTTTTCCAAAAGCGGCCCTTCATGACGGCGCCGCCATCCTCCGGGGCAAGCGGATCGTTGCGGCAGGATGTTTTTTGCCCTTGTCTGAGAATCCCAATATCAGCAAGAGTCTAGGAACGCGGCATCGTGCGGGGTTGGGTTTGTCGGAGCAATCCGACGCTTTCATCATCATCGTTTCTGAGGAAACCGGTGTGATCAGCGTGGTTGAGGAAGGAAGAATGACCCGATACTTAAACGACGTCACCTTGCGGGAAATGCTGATGGATCGTTTCCAAAATAAAAAAGAGGAGAAGAACTTCTCCCTTCTGAACTTCTGGAGGAGCAAGCGATGAAAGAGTTTATAAAGAGCAATATGTTCTATCGACTTGCATCGGTGGTCCTTGCAGTCTTTTTAATGTTTTATGTCCATAGTTTGGAGAATCCCAACTCGGAAAGAACATTTTACGCCGTGAACGTGGCCATGAACAACCAGCCCTCCGAGCTGATCCTGGATGGAGAGCCCAAGACGGTGGATTTCAGGATCAAGGGCATTCGCAGCTTGGTCAGCAACACCTCATCCAAAGACATCAAAGTCTGGGTGGATCTAGCAGAAGCCAAAGCGGGGAAGAGTGTTTATAAAGTTCAGTACTCATTGCCGGACGGTGTGGAGATCGCATGGGTCAAGCCAAGCACCATGGAAATCTATCTGGATGAGATCGGCGCTAAAACCGTGGCCTTGAAATACACCACGACCAACGCTGTGGAAACCGGCTTCGGCAATTTTGAACCGGTGGTGGAACCCACACAGATCCAGGTTTCCGGTCCGAAACTGCTCTTGGATAAGATCAGCCACGGCGTGGTCAACATAGACCTGACCGGTTTAAAAACAAACTTCGAAGGGGAATTGCCGATCCAGCTGGTCGGCCAGGAGGGCACGCCGATCCAGGATTCCATGGTGTCTCTGTCCCAGGATAAAGCGAAGGTCTTGGTGGCCGTGACAGAAAACATGTCCTCAAAGAGCGTGCCGGTACGGCCGGCCCTTTCCGGAGAGATCCAGAAAAACTGGATGGTCAGCAGTGTGGAAGTGGTCCCCACGTCAGTCCGGATCACCGGATCCTTTGATATCATCAAAAACATCGAGTATCTGACCACGGCGCCCCTTGACCTGACCCAAATGACCGAGAGCTTCAATGGCAGTGTGGCCCTGGTCATCCCTGAAGGCGTGGGCGTATTGGACGGCACCGAGGTGCAGGTCAACATTACGGTGGTCGAAAACCTGACGACCCGTGTGATCAGCGATCTGCCGGTGGAAGTGCGCAACCCGCCCAGCGGCAAGACCTATGGGACCATGCCGGGAAAGGTGAATGTGGAGCTTCAGGCCTATCCGTGGATTTTTGCCAACGCTTCCACCTCCGAAGGCTATAACATCGATGTTATTGCTTATGTGGATCTGGAAGGACAGCCGGCAGGCTCCCAAAACTACATCGTCAAGGTGGAGTGCCCTGCGGATTATAAGGTCGCCGTAATCACGCCTGAAACCGTCAGGATCCATCAATAAAAAAACAACCATTCAGAGTAAGCCGGTCCAAGACAGGGCTTCTGACATAAGGAGGAATCATATTGACCCGATATTTTGGAACGGATGGGATCCGGGGGATCGCCAACCAGGAATTGACGCCGGAACTGGTTTTCCGGCTGGGCTTAGCAGCGGGAACGCTTCTCAAACTACAGGGCAAGATCCGTTATATGGTGATCGGCATGGATTCACGCCGTTCCGGTCCTATGCTGGGGGCAGCCCTGGCCGCAGGCTTATGTTCAGCCGGCATCAATGTGTATGAGGCCGGCATGATGCCGACCCCGGCAATTTCCTTTTTGGCCCGGACCATGGAGGATTGCGGCGGCGCGGTCATTTCCGCCTCCCATAATCCGGCCCGGGACAATGGCATCAAATTCTTCAGCCATGAGGGCTGTAAGCTGGATGATGCGATGGAAGCGGCCATCGAGGACTTGATGGATCAGCCCATGGCGTCCTATCGTCGTCCGGTGGGCGAAGAGGTAGGCTGGATCAAAGCGCTGCCGGAGGGCGGGGATCGCTATGCCCGATATCTTCATGAAAAAGCGCCCTGCGACTTAAAAGGCATGGTGATCGTCCTGGACTGCGCCAACGGAGCGGCCAGCGAGCTGGGCCCACGGGTTTTAAGGGAAGCGGGCGCACAGGTCATTAGTCTCCATGATATGCCGGATGGCTGCAACATCAATGACCAATGCGGCTCAACCCATCTGGAAAGCCTGCAGCAGACGGTTCTGCATTATCAGGCCGATTTGGGGCTGGCTTTTGATGGGGACGCAGACCGCTTGTTGGCCGTGGATAGCCGAGGCCAGGTGGTGGACGGAGATCAGATCCTGGTGATCCTGGGCCTGTATATGCATGAAATCGGTAAACTGGATGACCAGGTTGTGGTGACCGTCATGAGCAATTTGGGCTTGAGAAAAGCTTTTCAAGCGGCAGGCGTCAGAGTCCATGAAACCAGGGTCGGAGACCGTTACGTTTTCGAAAAAATGGTGGAAACGAAAAGCTGGCTTGGGGGTGAGCAATCCGGGCACATTATTTTGACCCGGCATGGCACAACGGGGGATGGCATCCTGACCGCCCTGCACTTGCTTTATGTCATCCAGCAAACCGGAAAAACCTTGGAGGCCCTTGCTTCTCAAATGGTACGTTACCCGCAGGTTCTGATCAATGTACCGGTCCGGTCCAAGGAAGGCTGGCAGGATAATGCCCGGATCCGGGAAGGCTGTGAAGCCGTGGAGGCCGCTTTAGCAGGCTATGGCCGTTTATTGCTGAGACCTTCCGGGACGGAGCCCTTGCTTCGCGTCATGGTGGAGGGACCGGAACTTCCAGAACTGGAAATCCTGGCCTGCCAATTGGCCGAGTTGATCCGTCAGGAACTGGGACAGGAGTGATTCGATGGCATTGGGCACAGATATCGTAGAAATCAGCAGGATACGCCGGATCGCCAAGGAACATCCTGGCTTCTGGCAGCGGATCCTGACAGAGGATGAACAGCGTTACTGCCGTTCTGCGGGCGACGGGATCCACAGCCTGGCCGGCCGTTTCGCCGCCAAAGAAGCTGTGATGAAGGCCTTGGGAACGGGGATGAGCGCTTTGAAATTTAATGAGATCGAAATTTTGAACGACGCCTCAGGAAGACCTTGCATCCATCCGGGACCTGCGCTCCGGGAACTCATGGAGCGGCAGGGAATCAACCGGATCGAAGTGAGCATATCACACTGCAGAGCCTATGCCACTGCCGTTGCCTGGGCACAAAGCCCGGGACCGGCAGCCGATAATACAATCCTGCAAAAAGCATGAGGAGGAAGCATTTATGAAAATCGTCAGCGGCGCGGATATGAAAAAAATGGACCATTGGGCCATGGAAGTCCGTCACATACCGGAACTTTTACTGATGGAAAACGCGGGCCGGGCGGTTGCTTCCCATGCATGGCAAAGCCTGACCAAAATACGAAATCAAGCGGTGATCCTGGCCGGCAAGGGCAACAATGGGGGGGATGCCCTTGCGGCAGCCCGGCATTTGCACCAATGGGGGGCGGATGTCCGGCTTTTTCTGTTGAATGACCCCCACGAGTTTTCAGGCGCTGCCAAAGAAAATTGGGGCTTCATCGAAGCGGCGGGGATCCGCTGGTATGTTTTGCGTGATGCCAACAGCTTCTATCCCCTGAAGCTTTGCCTGGAAACCGCGGCGATCGCCGTGGACGGGATCCTGGGCATCGGCTTTAAGGGCCAGCTGGCAGGGAACTATCTTCAAGCCGTTCAAACTTTAAATCAAGGCAGTGCGCCGGTCCTGGCCATTGACATTCCCTCAGGGATCGATGCCGATACCGGCCAGAAAGCCAACGAAGCGGTCCAGGCTTGGAAAACCGTGACGTTGGCTTACGGCAAGCAAGGGCTGTATTTATATCCCGGCCGCCAATACGCCGGAGAGGTTTTTGTGGAAGACATCTCTTTGCCCAATGAGGCCATCGAATTGCTGGATTGTCCTACAGAATGGGTCGATTCGGCCTATGCTTGCAGTCTGCTCCCCAAAGTAGGGTCGGACGCCCACAAAGGCACCTTCGGCCATGTATTATCCATCGCCGGTTCAAGAGGGATGATGGGTTCCGCAGTGCTGGCCTCCCGGTCGATCCTTCGCAGCGGCGGCGGGCTGGTGACCAGCGGGGTTCCAGACAAGCTGGCCGATGGCTTTGATCTTGCTTTTCCCGAAGGCATGACGCTTCCTCTGCCCTCTGCGCAAGAGGAGGGACTGGCCTTGTCTGCGGCGGATGTGATTTCGGAAGCCTTGGAGAAAAAACAGGCATTGCTGGCAGGGCCGGGCATCAAACACCACGAAAATCTACCGCTGATCCTTGAGCAGGTTCTGCGTCGGACCGAGGTGCCTGCAGTCCTGGATGCCGGCGCCCTTTGGGCTTTAAAGCAAAATCCTGACATGACCCGGGAGGCCAGAGGTGTTTGCATCTTAACGCCCCATCCCGGTGAATTGGGCGGCCTGCTCAATACCAACGCCGCGGCCGTGCAAAAAGACCGCTGCGGGGCTGCGCGGCAGGCAGCCAAACAATATAACAGCATTGTGATCCTCAAGGGGGCTTCCACGTTGATCGCGGATCCCGATGGCAAACTGTTTATCAACGCCACCGGCAATGCGGCCCTGGCTACGGCGGGCAGCGGCGATGTTCTGGCCGGCGCTGTGGCAGCCTGGCTGGCCCAGGGATTGGATCCTTTGTCAGCCGCTGTTCTGGCGGTTTATCTTCATGGAGCAGCCGGGGATCAGCTGCTTCTGCGTCATGGAGAACGAGGCGGCTTGTCCGGCGAAGTGGCAGAATTGCTGCCGGCGGCACGCAAACAATTGATCTGTGAGAACGAATCGAAAAAGGCGGCAGGAAAATGGCAAATTTCGCAATTACCAATGCAAAGATATACCCGGTAACTTCAGAGCCCATTGAAAAAGGGACGCTTTTATGGCAGGACGATAAAATCATGGCGGTGGGTCCCCTGGTGGATCTTCCAGAGGATACCGCGGTCATCGACGGTACCGGCTGGGTGATCACCCCCGGATTTGTGGATGCCCATACCCACCTTGGGATTCAGGAGGAGATCTATCAGTCTGAAGGGGATGATTTGAACGAAATCGCCGAGTCTGCCCTGACCCCGGAAATGAGAGCCATCGACGGGATCAATCCTTATGACCTGGCTTTTCAGGATGCCCTCAGCGGCGGCGTGACCACGGTGATGATCGCACCCGGCAGCGCCAATGTGATCGGAGGTTCCATCAGCATCCTGAAAACAGCTGGCCCGGATCTGGATCAGATGGTGATCGATTCGGAAGCCGGCGTCAAAGCAGCCTTCGGAGAAAATCCTAAGCGGGTCTATGCCGAGCTGAAGAAACTTCCCAGCACACGCATGGGCATCGCTGCTTTGCTGCGGCAAGCCCTGATCGATGCCCAGGATTATGAAATGAAGAAGCGGAAAGATGAAACCGACGGAGAAATCCTGGAACGGGATCTGGGGATGGAGCTTCTGGTCCGGCTCCTCAATCGGGAGATCCCCCTGCGGGCCCACGCCCATCGGGCCGACGATCTGCTGACCGCTTTAAGGATCGCGAAAGAGTTTAATTTGGACATCGTTCTGGAACACGGTACGGAAGCGGGAAAACTCATCCCCCTTCTGATCAAGGAAAAGGTGCCGGTGGTGGTCGGTCCCAGTTTTGCCAACCGGGCAAAGGTCGAAATGAAAGAAATCGGCTGGAAGACCGCTGTGGATCTGGCGGAGGCCGGTGTCATGGTGGCCCTGATCACGGATCACAGCTGCACACCGATCCAATATTTATCCCTTTGCGCAGCCATGACGGTGCGTTATGGCTTGCCATGGGACAAGGCCTTGGAAACCATCACCATCAATCCGGCCAAGATCATGAAGCTGGATCGCCGGCTGGGTTCCCTGGAACCAGGAAAGGATGCGGATTTCGCGGTTTTTGACGGGGATCCCTTTCATTATTTGACCCGCACCCGCCGGACCTATGTCAACGGCATGCTGGCTTGGCAAGGTTAAGGGGGCGCGGCATGACAAAGAGACTCTCTTATATGACCCAAACGCCCGAAGAAACCATGGCCTTGGGCAAAGCCCTGGGAACGTTGCTTCAGGGTGGTGAGCTTTTGGCCCTGGAAGGGGACCTTGGGGCCGGCAAGACCCATTTTATCAAAGGCTTGGCTTTAGGGATGGGCGTTGCCGAAACGGTGACCAGTCCAACCTTCAATTTGATCCACGAATATTCGGGCCGTCTGCCCCTGGCCCATTTTGACGTCTATCGGCTGGATTCTCCGGCAGAACTGGAGAATCTGGGCTACGAGGCGTATTTTTACGGTTCCGGCGTGACGGCGGTTGAATGGAGTGATCAGATCCAGGCTTATCTGCCGGTTGATTACTTAAAGATACGGTTTACGGCAGCCGGCCCTCAGCAGCGTCTGATCCAATTCATCCCTATGGGCGAGGGCTTCGGCAGCTTGCTGGAGGCCCTTCAAGAGGCCTGCGGACTGCAGCCTCACACCCTGGAGGAAGACGAATCCATTGACAAAGGAGCCTGCAGCTGATGCTGATTTTAGGAATTGAAAGTGCAACCCCGGTTGCCTCGGTGGCTTTGGCGGATGAGCGGGGCCTTGTAGGAGAAATCACCTTAAACATCGGACTGACCCATTCCGAACAATTGTTGCCGATGCTGGATGACTTGCTGCAGCAAACCCGGCATCCGCTTTCTGATGTCGCCTGCATTGGGATATCTTCCGGTCCCGGCTCCTTCACTGGGCTAAGGATCGGAATGGCCACCGCGAAAGGATTAGCCCAAAGCCGGCACATGCCTGTTTTGGCGATCCCCACACTGGAAGCCATGGCCTGGCAGCAAAGCGGTATGGACGGACTGATCTCCACGATGCAGAATGCCCGGCGGAACCAGATTTACGGCGCACTCTATCGCTGGAAGACGCCTGAGGGCGCCCTGTTTCCTGTTTTAGAAGAATTGCTCCCGGCACAAGCCGCAGCACCGGAAGACTGGGCCCTGCGTTTAAGGGAATATGAGGAACCGGTGGCCTTGATGGGTGACGGGGCCATGGTTTATGCGCCCATTTGGCGGGAAAAGCTTGGAAGCCAGGCTAGGATCCTGCCCTCCTATCTGGGCCTTGCCAGAGGAAGCTTTGTGGCACTGGCGGCCCGGCAGCGTTATATGGCCGGCGAAAAGCAGGATTTCTATCAAATCAAACCGCTTTATATACGGGGGATCTGATATGACGAGATATATGATCCGGGCCATGGTTGACAGCGATATTCCACAGATGGCCGAAATCGAAAAGCTGGTTTTTCCCACGCCCTGGACCGAACATGCCTTCCGCAGCGAATTGGCGGACAACGCTTTGGCGGTTTACCTTGTTTTAGTGGAGGAGGACGCACCGGATAAGGTGATCGGCTATGGGGGGATGTGGCAGATCTTCGATGAAGCCCACATCACCAACGTGGCCATCCATCCGGAGCATCAGGGCCGCAAATTAGGACGTCTTCTGATCCACGCCATGATCCAGTGGGCCTGGTCCAATCATATGAGCCACATGACCCTGGAGGTTCGTCCCAGCAACAAGCCAGCCATTGCCTTATACGAGGCTGCCGGCTTTCGAAGTGTGGGACGGAGGCCTGGCTATTATGACGACAATGGCGAGGATGCGGTCATCATGTGGCTGCACAGAGAGAAAGAAGAGGAAGAACAGGATGACCGATGATTTTAAATGGGTGATGGGGATCGAGAGCAGCTGCGATGAGACGGCGGTGGCGATCCTGAAAGATGGCAAGACCTTGGCGGCCAGTCTGGTCACCTCTCAGATACCGATCCATAAGCTCTATGGCGGCGTGGTTCCGGAAATCGCCTCCCGCCAGCATATGGAAGTGATCAACCTCCTGATTGATGAAGCCCTCAAAGAGGCGGGCATTACACTGCAAGAAATCGACGGCATCGCCGTTTCAAAAGGACCCGGTCTGGTGGGTGCTTTGCTGGTAGGCGTCAGCACGGCCAAAGCCCTTGCTTATGGACTCGGGATCCCCTTGCTTGGGGTCAATCATATGGAGGGCCATATCTATGCCAATTGGCTTTCCCACGGCCCCATCCTGTTCCCGGTCCTGGGTCTCATCGTTTCCGGAGGGCATACGGCGCTGATGCTGCTGGAAGGCCATGGCCATTACCGCCTTTTGGGACAGACCCGTGATGATGCGGCGGGTGAAGCCTTCGACAAGGTTGCCCGGGCGATGAAGCTAGGCTATCCCGGCGGCCCCGTGATCGAGCAGATGGCTGCCCAGGGCAATCCGAAAGCCTATGAACTGCCCAGGGCCTGGCTCAAAGACAATCCTTGGGAATTCAGCTTCAGCGGCCTGAAGACAGCGGTCCTCAATCAGATCAACCAGGCAGCCATGCGGGGCGAGACCATCGATCCAAAGGACATGGCAGCTTCCTTTCAGAGCTGTGTGGTGGAAGTCCTCACAGAAAAGACCATGGCAGCTGCCCAGGCATTTAATGTTTCCCGTATCTTGCTGGCGGGGGGGGTGGCGGCCAACAAGGGCCTGCAGGAAACCTTGGGCAAGCGCTGCCAGGAGGCCGGATATAAGCTCTACTATCCATCCCTTGCTTTATGCACGGACAACGCGGCCATGATTGCGGTGGCGGGTTACCACCGTTTAAAACAAGGTCATCGTTCAGGCTGGGATCTGAACGCGAATCCCTCCCTGGGGCTTGAAGAGATGTAAAACACTATGTTTCTTAAAAAAAACAAACAGTTATTATCATCTTTGTCAAGGAATGGCATTGAGGGAGGGTTTTCAGGAGGGAATATTTGCAAGTGACATGCATAAAAAGAATGTCTTGCATAAGTGAATTCTGTGGATAAACCCAATTATTGTCTTAAAAATGGGCGTTTTTATTGTGGATAACTATGTGGATTGTGTGGATAGGAGCATTCAAATCCTGTATATTGCGGTTCTGTCTTGCAATTTGTACAAAAAACAGCTACAATAATTTTGCGTGTGAGTTTCTTTTTTAGAGGGGGCTCCATGAAAAAAGCAAGATTCTAATATCATCGAACCTACTCATCAGTGATGAGTAGAAAAGGGGGAGAAGAACATGGCAGTGGTTGATCCTTACAAGTCCGGTATGTTCAAGAAAGATCCTTACTTTAAGAAAAAGGATTGCGAAGGCGAGTTATGTGTCGTTCTGGACGGAAAATTTGAAGGCAGAAAGCTTCAGCTAATGGTGCCCCGCTCCAGAGCATTCCTGGTGGGTGATATACATGAACTGATCGTGACCGATGAACAAGAAGCTGCACCTGGCACGGAAGTCAACCGCATTGCGTATTGGGGTTTTTTCGAAGTCGACAAAGCAACCGTTGTTGTTGTCGATGACGAGATCACCATTGGCGACAAAGCGGTAGGACGTATTGCTGGATTCGATGAAACTCATATGCCAAACCATCTGAATGTTGTCATTAAAGTGGAGGAACGGATCCCTGGCGCTGAATTGGGCCTGGAACTGGGTGACAAAGTTCGAATTGTAAAGAAGGCTTAAGGGTTTCGATTGAATATATATTTTTTATTTTGAAAGGACGGGGTAAGCTATGGTTAAAGTTGTTGTTGTTGGTGGAGGTTGGGCTGGCACCGGTGCTGCGATCGCTGCAGCGAAAGCTGGCGCAAAGGTTACTTTGCTTGAAAGAGCAGACATGCTTCTGGGTACAGGTTTGGTCGGTGGTATCATGCGTAACAATGGTCGTATGGTTGCTACTGAAGAAGCCATTGCGATGGGCGGGGGCGAGCTTTTCGACGCTTGCGACGAAACCGCTCGTCATAAGGACTTCGAATTCCCTGGCCACAAACATGCTACTGTATACGATGTTGCGAAAGTAGAACCCGCTGTTCGCAGAAAATTGGATGCTGCCGGTGTTGAATACTTCACCGAAGCGCGTTTCAACGATGTTGTCATGGATGGCAAAAAGATTGTTGCAGTAAAAACCGAAGACGGCAGAACCTTCGAAGCCGACGTTTTTGTTGACGCCACCGGTACTGCAGGTCCTCAGGGCAACTGCGCCAAGTACGGCAATGGCTGTGCAATGTGCGTATTGCGCTGCCCCTCCTTCGGACCCCGCGTCAGCTTGGCCGGCAAAGCCGGTGCGACTGAATTCATGGGCAAAAAAGGCGACGGTTCCTTCGGCGCAATGTCCGGTTCCTGCAAACTGCACAAGGATTCCCTGGCTGAAGACATTCAGAAAGAACTGAACGAAAAAGGCGTTGCCGTGATCCCCATTCCTGTGGAACTGCGCAAAACCGGCGTTCTGGCCAAGAAAGCCTGCCAGCAGTACGCTCTGCCTGAATTCGAAGAAAACATCATTCTTCTGGATACCGGCCATGCCAAATTGATGACCCCTTACTACAAATTGGATCAACTCCGCCAGGTCCCCGGCTTCGAGAACGCTCGTTTCGAAGATCCCTATGCCGGCGGCAAAGGCAACTCCATGCGTTACATGGCAGTTTCCTTCAGAGACAACTTCCTCAAAGTTGAAGGCGTTGACAACCTCTTCTGCGGCGGTGAAAAAGCCGGTCTGCTGGTTGGCCATACCGAAGCCATCGTAACCGGTACCTTGGCTGGCCGCAATGCGGTTGCTTTCGCAGCCGGCAAAGATTTGCTGGAACTGCCCACCGAATTGGCCATCGGCGATGCCATCGACTATGTCGGCAAGCAGATGAGAACCGAAGAAGGCATCAAATTCAAATATACTTTCTCCGGATCCGTATACTTCAAACGTATGCAGGAACTGGGAATGTACACTGCTGATAAGGCCGCGATCCATGCAAAAGTCGCTAAGCTGGGAATGACTGGTATTTACAGCCAGAAACTTTGCTAAATTCGACTGATCGCAGTATAATGTAGACGTTAATATGAATTCGTGCCGCCGGCTGATCTTTTTGATCAGCCGGCGACGTGATGCAGATTAACCATATAATATTTTATAGTCGAAAGGATGATTCACATGTCTCAAATCGAAAAGAAATTGGAAGAAATGGGCCTCAAACTCCCCGCAGTTGCAAAACCGATTGCAGCTTATGTTCCTGGCGTCAAAGTAGATAACTTCATCTACACCTCCGGTCAGATTCCTCTGGTCGATGGCGCTTTGAAATATGCCGGTCACGTTGGTGCCGAAATTTCTCCTGAAGATGCTTATGAAGCTGCAAAGGTTTGCTGCTTGAACTGCTTGGCCATCGTTAAAGACCTGGCTGGTGATCTGGACAATGTTGAAAAGATCGTCAAAGTTGCCGGTTTCGTGCAAAGCGCTGCAGGCTTCAACGGTCAGCCTAAGGTTGTCAACGGTGCTTCCGAGCTGCTGGGCCAGCTGTTCGGCGACAAAGGCGTTCATGCCAGAAGCGCAGTGGGCGTTAACGAACTTCCCATCAACGCTGCTTGCGAAGTTGAACTGATCGTTAAAGTCAAAGCCTAATCATCCTCAAAATATTTGAACCAAAAAACCGGAGGGACATGTTCTCTCCGGTTTTTTCATGGGTTGAGCCAAGACTGGGATCGCCCCAAAATCGGTGGATTTCCAGGCTAAACAGACCCTTAATTCAGCAAATGGAGAAAAAACGAGATAAATAGCGAAAACAAGAGAAAATACAATACAAATACGAAAAACAGCCATTTTCAGCCATTGATTTAAGCTTGCCCATTGTCTATTATTAAAGAGCAGTTTAGCACTCGACAACATCGAGTGCTAATAAAACCTTAAAAAGGGATATTATGAAGGAGGTCCATTTGATATGAACATTAAACCACTTGGCGAAAGATTGCTTGTGAAACCTATTGTCGCCGAACAAAAGACAGCCGGAGGCATCGTATTGCCTGATACCGCAAAAGAAAAACCCCAGCAGGGCGAAGTGCTGGCGGTGGGCAGCGGCAGACTCCTGGACAACGGCACCCGCATCCCCATGGAAGTCAAGGTCGGCGATAAAGTCTTGTATTCCAAATATGCCGGCACTGAAATCAAAATCGACGAACAGGATCTGCTCATCCTCATGGAACGGGATGTCCACGCCATCCTGTAAGGGCAGCTTTTAAAATAGGATTACGTAAAATATAAAGATTCGATTGGAAGGAATGATTAAACATGACCAAGCAGATACAGTTTGGAGAACAAGCCCGCAAATCTTTGGAAAAAGGCGTCAACACCTTAGCCGATGCCGTTAAAGTAACCTTAGGACCTAAAGGCCGGAACGTTGTATTAGACGCTAAATTCGGTTCCCCCACCATCACC
>DIWW01000016.1:0-173299 GCA_002435905.1 Peptococcaceae bacterium UBA6096 | reverse complement strand
ACGGCACCACCACCGCCACCCTGCTGGCCCAGGCCATCATTCGCGAAGGCTTGAAAAACGTTGCCGCCGGCGCCAACCCCATGATCCTGAAAAAGGGCATTGAGAAGGCTGTTGAGATCACCGTTGAAGGATTGCGCAAACAAGCCAAACCGGTTGAATCCAAAGAGTCGATCTGCCAGATCGCTTCCATTTCCGCTGCAGATCCCAAAATCGGCGAGCTGATCGCTGAAGCCATGGAAAAGGTGGGCAACGAAGGTGTTATCACCGTTGAGGAATCCCAGACCATGGAGACCCTTTTGGAGGTCGTGGAAGGCATGCAGTTCGACCGCGGCTACATTTCCGCCTATATGGCCACAGACAGAGACAAGATGGAAGCCAGCCTGGACGATGCCCTGGTTTTGCTTACCGATAAAAAGATCTCCAACATCCAGGAAATCCTGCCTATTTTGGAACAGGTCGTTAAAATCGGCAAACCCCTCCTGTTGGTTGCTGATGACATCGAAGGTGAAGCGCTGGCAACCTTGGTTCTCAATAAATTGAGAGGCACCTTTACCTGCGTTGCGGTCAAAGCCCCTGGTTTCGGCGATCGCCGTAAAGCCATGCTTGAAGACATCGCTATCCTCACCGGCGGCGCCGTGGTCAGCGAAGAAATGGGCACCAAGCTGGAGAATGCCACCCTGGAGATGCTGGGCCAGGCTGCGAAGATCCGTATTGGCAAGGATAACACCACCATTGTTGAAGGCAAAGGCGAAAGAGCCGCCATCGACGCCCGGATCAGCCAGATCAAGAACCTCATGGAAGAGACCCAATCCGAATTCGAAAAAGAAAAATATCAGGAACGTTTGGCCAAATTGGCCGGCGGTGTTGCCGTGATCAAAGTCGGCGCTGCCACCGAAACCGAACTGAAAGAAAAGAAACATCGCATTGAAGACGCTTTGGCCGCAACCCGGGCCGGCGTTGAAGAAGGCATCGTCGCCGGCGGCGGCACGGCCCTTCTGGATGCCCAAGCAGCCCTCGATAACGTCAAAGGCAACAATTCTGACGAAGATACCGGCATCATGATCATCCGCAAAGCTTTGGAAGAACCTGTCAAACAGATCGCTTTCAATGCAGGCGCCGAAGGCTCTGTTGTGGTGGAAAAAGTCAGAGCTTCCAAACCGGGTATCGGATACAATGCCTTGCTTGATCGTTATGAAGACATGATTGCAGCCGGCATCGTGGATCCTGCCAAAGTGACCCGTTCTGCGCTGCAGAATGCGGCTTCCATTGCTGCCCTGCTGCTGACCACAGAATGTCTGGTCGCCGACAAGCCGGAACCTGCCGGCGCTGGCGGCCCCGGCGGAATGCCCGGCGGAATGCCCGGCATGGGCATGATGTAATCCATACGTAGAAGCCCGTATTTAGGCCCTGTTGGGCCAGGAGAGCCGGGCAAGCCGGTCTGATGACCGAATCCCCTCAATAACAAAGCCGAGGCCTTTCAGAAGCGTTGTGGACGCCTGAAAGGCCTCTTTTGGTTTTGATTGGATGGTCGAAGTATGCAGCCAGCCCGGCCAAGGCGATGCAAACAGGCCAGAATCGATTCAAAAGAAAAACAGCTGTTTCAACGAATAATGGACAGGTTTCAAATTCCTTGCGGAATTGACCTGCCCATCATTCGAAGCGATACTTCAATAGAGTACGCCTCCTTTGGTTATTACCCCGCGTTCGCTTTGCAGTACCAACTGCGCTTTCGAACTCATCGGTCTGCCTTGCAAGAAAGTCTTCAAATCGTCATTTGATGCTTTCCTATAAGGTTTTCGCGTTGACTTCGCTCTGATCACAGTTTACAAAGTCGTTGCTTCCGATTTATGGGGTCTCTCTTACTCCGATCCTGGGATCGTTTCTGGGATTGATTTAATATTACAATAAAACAAATATTCTGTCAATTTATTTTTGTTGAAATTCATGTTTTAAAAGGATTTAAAATTGCCTTCAAAGATCAATGCAAAAAGAGCTGGGACCCATCGGGCCATCAGCTCTTTTGCCTGGTTTAGCGTTCCAGGGGAGATGAGGAGATTGGATGATCTATTGGGCTTGGCAAACTCCGCCGCAAGCACCTTGTCCGCGGCCCATGCCCATACGGCCGCCGCGACCCTGGCCTTGACCATTGCCTAAACCGAAGCCGGCGCCGAATTTCTGGCCGATCCTGGCAGAACCGGTACCGTCACAGGTTTCCTGGTTTGCAAGGATGGCCGCCAGGATTTGATCGGCCTCTGCCTGGGTCATGGTGCCGTCAGCCACTCTCTTGGCCAGAATATCCTTTTTGGCTTCCAGACGGGCCGCTTGGCGTTCCTCCAGGGTTTCAGTTTGTACAGATGCGGGAGAATTGTCTGTCGCTGCATAAGCTACGGCAGAGAGGGCGCTGATTGTAACCAGCATGGTCACTAAGGCGATCGCTTTTTTCCACTTTTTCATAATATACACCTCTTATCGAATTTTTAAGACCCTGAATCCAAGATCTATGGCTTAAGATTAGAAGAAAATTGTGGCAGAATTATGTTTGATCGGTTGAAATCGAAGACTTTTCCTGTAAATATATTAATAGCAGGGTGATCTTGACCTTTTTGGAGTCAAAATATTTTTTTCAGAGGGACGGATTCCTGCACATGATTCGTATTTAGTATGGAACGGAGGTGAAGCAATTGAACCAGCCATTTGCTGCAAGCGAAGATATTTCTGTAGCAATTGAAAAATATGGCGATATGGTCCGGCGCATCTGTTTCCTATACCTTCGAAACCAAGCCGATGTGGATGATGTGTTTCAAGAAGTATTTCTCAAATTTTACATCAATCGTGGTTCGATGCAAAGTGAGCAACATCAGAAAGCCTGGCTTTGCCGTGTGGCCTTCAATCAATGCAAAGATTTGCTCAAAAGCTATTGGCGTCGGAATGTGGTTAGCCTCGATAACATGGAGATACCCATTGAAAGCCAGGCGCAGAGGGAGCTCATCATGGCGGTGCTTCAACTTCCGGCTTCAGATAAGGAACTGATTTACCTTCATTATTATGAAGGATTTAGCATTCCGGAAATCGCGGAAATCAGGACGCAAAATGTTAATGCTGTCTATTCACAGCTTAGACGGGCAAAGGAAAGACTAAAAAAGAAGGCAGGTGATCTTTAAGCCATGGAGACGTTGCTTCGATTTCTGGACCAGATCAAAGCTGAAGAGGCGTTAAAGGAGAAAACCAGAGCTTATGTCATGACGGCTCAAATTCATAGCGAGACTGTATGCGGAGCACAAGAAATTATCCGCATCGACGACAAAAAATCTTCAAGAAGTAAAGTGATTCGTGCAGTGTCTTCAGTCGCTGCCTGTGCTATGATTTTTTTCGGCGCATATGCTTATTATAAAGCCCCCGTGAACTATATCAGCCTGGATATCAATCCGAGCGTCGAACTGGGCATCAACGTATTGAACAGGGTCGTAACTGTTGAGGGAATTAATGAAGACGGGCAGTCTCTGATAGAGACGCCATTAAAAAACTTATCTTCTGAAGCATCTGTCGAGGCTTTGGTGCGGACAGCGGCCAGACAAGGTTACCTTTCAGAAGACGGAACAACGGTCATTTCGTTAACCGTCGTATCAGATCATCAAGAAAAGGCGATGCTGCTTCAGGATAAGATCGAGGAGAGAACTTGGCAGACTTTATCCAAACTAAATTTGACCGCAATCGTTTATACAGACTGTTCGAGCAGCCAGATCAGAACCCCTGCCCGGGAGATGGGGCTTTCTCCGGGTAAATATAAGCTGATTGCTTTTCTGCAAAACCTGGATCCAAGTATCCCAAAGGAGAGCTATAAGGATGCCGGAATTACCGAAATTATAATTAAAGCCGGTGAACTGCTTGCTTTATCCGGGAAGACCGATGCAGATTCAGGCGAATTTGAGAGGACCTGCGCCAAAATCATAGCAGCGGCTCAAGAAATAAGGATGGTTCCTGGGGTGGGGGTGCAGTCGCAATGGATAAACAGGAATCCGAGCGAATCGGATGGGCAGCCAGAAGGAATGCAGACGCAGAAGCCGACCCAGACAGGGGAAGAGAAAATGCAGACTCAGCTGCGGAATCCGTTGCAGATCCAGGATCAAAATCAATCTATAGAAAAGGGTCCAATTCAAGAACAACAGGATATAAGTCAAGTCCAGGATCAAGAACGGTTCATGGTTCAAGAAGGAATGGAGCCGGTCCAGAACCAAGAACAGGATCAGGATTCACCGCAGGAAGAAGAAGCACCAATGCAGAATCAACAACAGACTCAAATCCAGGATCCAGACCAGCCCGAGGAAGGCCAAAGCTTAACCAAAACACAGCGTGAAACGAACTAAAAAATGGAGGTGATATGCCATGACAAAAAAATTGCTTACAATTATTTTAGCCGGCATGATGATGATGAGTATGCCGGGGTGGGCTATGGCTGCAGGCTCCGGAGATATGCTGCAAGACCAAGCCCAGGAGATGCCTCAAATTCAAATCCAGCAAAGAGACCGTGTGCAGACACAAATTAATCCGGTAGATCAAGAACAGGCAAGGATCCAGCTCAGGGAAAGGCTGCAAATTATTGATTCTGCAAAAACCCAAATGATGGAAAGGCTTCGTGATCAAGACCAAACTCAAGGGCAGTTCTCCGATATTCAATATCATTGGGCGCAGGTGCAAATTCAGTCAGCGTATCATTGGGGCCTTGCCTTTGGCTATCCTGACGGTGGATACAAGCCTGACGGCAATATCACAGGCTTGGAAGGCGTGGTCATGATGACCCGGCTCATGAACTGTCTTACAGGCATTGATGCGGGTTTGGCAACGAATGGGGCCATTGATTGGGATGCCCTCCCGGATTGGGCAAAGGCAATGTCACAGGAAAGAAATGCCTTGCGAATCATGGCACAGACCGGATATTATGCCGAACCGAAGCTGAACCGGTACCAGTTTGGTTTCATGCTCGCAAAAGCCTTGGGCATCGAGCCTGCGGATTTGCCGGAAGGGACGGTCGTCTTTCTTGACCAGGAAATGATTCCGGCCGCTGATTTAGGTTATATCCAAGCGCTGCGGACACTGGGGCTCATTGTGGGGTACAATGGGAACTACGATCCTGATCGACTGGTCACCCGGGCTGAGGCCGCATGCATGCTTACAAGGGTATTGGATAGCCTTGGAGAATGATCCCTATCCACCGTATCCAAGCAATTTAAGCGAAGTGTCAATCAAAGCCGCCGGCATATCAATGCGGGCGGCTTTGATTAAGCCTTAGATAAAGGCTTTCAGAAGCGAATCTTTCTGAAAGCCTTTTTTAACCGCTTTATCAGATTTAAAAAGTTGCCATTTAAATAATTAATAATACGCATTGACTTGAGCATAAAAGGGGTGTTATTATCAAAAAAAGAATACAGTTCTAAATAAAGGAACAACAAGCCGGCGTATCAAGGCTATGACTCAATGGAGGAGGTTTAGACAAGCATCGCGTTTTTATTTTAGGGCCCCTAATAATATAAATTACAGCCCATATCATTTGAGAGGAGTGGATTTCATGAGACTTATGCATACCAGGCTGCCGGATTTTATTGATAAGATGCAGGCTGCCGGAAAAAAGCGCCGACAAGAAACGATGGTTGAAGTGCGGGGTTTAGAGAACCTGAAAAGCGCAAAACTCGCATCGCTGCGAGTGGGACGACTTGAGGATGAAATTGTTGAACTCACGGAAGATCCTAATGTAGAAAAAGTAGAGGTCATCGTCGTGCCTCGTAATCCAGAAACGCTGAATACCGTCATTGTCAAAGCTGTTCGGAAAGACGGCAGCTGCAAAAAAGCCATCCTGGAATGTATGTTAATCACATCGCCATCGGAAGATTGCGAGTTGTTTGATGTGGAAGAGATCGATGACAGGAGATTCCCGATTTCCTAACCGAGGCAATACGATACGAGGAGCGATTGATATGAGTGAGCTGAAGTATAAAGTCATCCCGAAGGGATCAGCTGAAGGCGTTATCCCATTAAATCTAACGTTTATCGATAAAAAAGATATTGACGAAGCCGGCATGACGGCGCGTGAGGCATGCGAGCTGGTTGCGAAACACTATGGACAAGAAACAACCATCAATGTTATGGACCTGGATGCTGTGACCGTCACAAGTGATGGAATTATGGCGCCTGGCGCCGTGGTGGCATTCGCATCTGCCGATCACGGTAAAATCAACACCGATTTTGGATTCATCAGTGTCAGTGAAATGCCTTATTCCTATGAACTGCTTGAAGCGGAGCCCCACCTTAAGCAGTGGGATATTGATTATCGGGGCAAGCGGCTGTATCGGGGACCAAAACCTTCGGACAAGCGTCCGCGGGCTTCCTATAATGAAAACATGACGATCACCGGCCGCATCGCCAATAACAATACAGGCTCGGAGATGATGAACCTTGTTGAAATGACCGAAATTCTGACACCCCATTTTGGTATGCTGGCATTGATGCAGGACGATGAGGTGCTTGTTGGATTATGCGGTCCTGAAATTTCCGTGGGCATAGGCATGGTGGTTCGCGAGCACGATGGCAGAATCTTTGATTGGGCCTTTGATGCCGGGATGACGGCGCATCGGTCGGGTGTCTATGCTAAAACGGTAAAACTTGGCATTCCTATCATCGTTGGAACCAAGAAGGCATTGGCTCATTTCACGATACGCGCATTAGAGGCTGGCATGGTGCCTGGATTGCATATCGGCTGCTCTCCTGTGGTATTATCTATTGCTAAGGCCATGGGATACCCGATTGCAATGGATCGAATCATGGAAAACGCCTGGATTGAACTGGAAAGCGTTGGGATCACCCGTGAAATTTTGGAGGCACCTTCAGAAAAGCTTTCCCGGGAGGAAGTCATTTCACGGGCCGACGAAATGCTGCATGGTGTCGATAACGGAAAAATTTATAAGACATCGGAAATCGCAAATATTTGCTTTGCGCAGTTTTAAGAAAATGCGAATAAGGGTTTACCATAATGTCCGGTTGGATGGGGGCCCGCATTAAAGGCCCTGTTGGGCCAGGAGAGCCGGGCAAGCCGGCCCGATGACCGAATCCCCAATAACAAAGCAGAGGCCTTTCAGAAGCGTTGTGGACGCCTGAAAGGCCTCTGCTTTGTTATTGGTTGGATGGATGAAGTATGCAGCCAGCCCGGCCAAGGCGATGCAAACAGGCCAGAATCGATTCAAAAGAAAAACAGCTGTTTCAACGAATAATGGACAGGTTTCAAATTCCTTGCGGAATTGACCTGCCCATCATTCGAAGCGATACTTCAATAGAGTACGCCTCCTTTGGTTATTACCCCGCGTTCGCTTTGCAGTACCAACTGCGCCTTCGAACTCATCGGTCTGTCTTGCAAGAAAGTCTTCAAATCGTCATTTGATGCTTTCCTATAAGGTTTTCGCGTTGACTTCGCTCTGATCACAGTTTACAAAGTCGTTGCTTCCGATTTATGGGGTCTCTCTTACTCCGATCCTGGGATCGTTTCTGGGATTGATTTAATATTACAATAAAACAAATATTCTGTCAATTGATTTATGCTGGAAATCATGTTTTTAAAAGGTTTTAAAATTGCCTTCAAAGATCAATGCAAAAAGAGCTGGGACCCATCGGGCCGTCAGCTCTTTTGCCTTGGCTAGAATATCCTTTTTGACTTCAGATCAATGGCATGGTTTTATTGCCGGCTGTGTTTGCCCCTGAGATAACCATCACAGGCCTGGGCGGCATTGCAGCCTTCCTTGATGGCCCATACCACAAGGCTTTGGCCACGGCGGGCGTCGCCGGCTGCAAAGACACCTTCCACATTGGTGGCATAGCTTTCTTCCTCGGACAGGATATTGCTTCTGGAGTTTTGGGCAAGGGACAGTTCCTTGATGATGGTCTCCTCCGGTCCGAGAAAGCCCATGGCGATCAGCACAAGCTGCGCCGGCCATTCCTTTTCCGTGCCGGGGATCTCTTTCAAGCTGCCGGTGCTCCAATCCACTTCAACCGTATGGAGGCTGCGGACATTGCCGTTTTCGTCACCTTCGATCTTCTTCGTGGTCAGACAATAGTTTCGCGGGTCTTGGCCGAATAGCTCGATGGATTCCTCCTGGCCGTAATCGGTCTTCTGGATCTTGGGCCATTCGGGCCAGGGATTGTTCGGACCTCGATTGACAGGGGGCGCAGGAAGGATCTCCAGCTGGGCCACGCTTTTGCAGCCATGACGGATGGCGGTGCCCACACAGTCAGTCCCGGTATCGCCGCCGCCGATGACGATCACATCCTTGCCTTTGGCGGAAATGGCTTTGCCGTCGCTCAGCTTCGAGTCCAGAAGACTCTTGGTATTGGCTGCAAGGAAATCCACCGCGAAGTAAATGCCCTTGCTTTGACGGCCCTCAGCACTTAGGTCACGGGGCTTTTTGGCGCCGATGCAAAGAACGATCGCGTCAAAATCATCCCTCAGACTGGATGCGGAAATGTCTTTGCCGACTTCCACTGAGGTGCGAAACTGGATCCCTTCTGCCTCCATAACAGCCTTGCGCCTCAGAATGACTTCTTTGTCCAGCTTCATATTGGGAATGCCATACATCAGAAGGCCGCCGGGCCGGTCATCTTTTTCGAAGACCGTGACGCTGTGGCCGTATCGGTTCAGTTTGTCCGCGCAAGCCATGCCGGAGGGGCCGGCGCCGATCACCGCAACTTTTTTGCCGGTGCGGGTCTTCGGCGGACGGGGCTTGACCCAGCCTTGCTCAAAGGCCTGTTCGATGATAGAGAACTCGTTGGCCTTGGTGGTCACTGCAAAATCGTTCAGTCCCAGGGTGCAGGAGCCTTCACAGAGCGCAGGGCAGACCCTTGAGGTGAATTCCGGAAAAGGATTGGTTTTGATGAGGCGATGGTAGGCTTTTTCATCTAAGCCAAGATAGAGGAGTTCGTTCCATTCAGGAACGTAGTTGTTCAACGGACAGCCTGAGGCAACGCCTCCGAGAAACAGTCCCATCTGGCAGAATGCCGTGCCGCAATCCATGCAGCGGGCGCTTTGATTTCTTTGCGCATCCAAAGGCAGCGCGGTGTGAAATTCTTGCCAGTCTTGAATCCTTTCTGCCACAGGACGGTCGGCAGAAAGCTCACGGTTATATTCCATAAATCCAAATACTTTAGCCATTGACGATCCCTCCCTTATTTCCCGTTCACACGCATCAGGTTGCGCTTGTTGGTTTCAAATGCGACGGTCAAAGCTTCATCGCCGGTATAACCGTCGCTGTAAGCTTTGTCTAAAGCTTCCATCATGCGTTTGTAATCGATTGGCATGACACGGACAAATTTTGAAAGGGAACGGTCCCAATCAGCAAGCAGCGCCTTCGCCGTTTCGCTGCCGGTATGGGAAAGGTGGTCGCTGATCATCTGTTTCAATTCTTCGGCGCCCTTTCCGTCCAGGTTGGCCAATTCGACCATTTCAGTGTTGCAGCGGGAGGGGAAGGTTCCGTCTTCATCATAGACGTAGGCCACGCCTCCGGACATGCCGGCTGCAAAGTTGCGGCCGGTTTTGCCGAGAACGGCAACACGTCCGCCGGTCATGTATTCACAGCCATGGTCGCCGACAGCCTCCACAACGGCTTTGACGCCGCTGTTGCGGACACAGAAGCGCTCACCGGCGGCACCACGGAAATAGGCTTCACCGCTGGTTGCTCCGTACAAAGCCACGTTGCCGATAATGATGTTTTCTTCAGGGACAAAGGAGACATCCTGCGTGGGGGTTACGATGATGCGGCCGCCGGAGAGACCTTTGCCTACATAGTCGTTGGCATCGCCGGTGAGATTTAAGGTGATGCCCTTCGGAACAAAGGCGCCGAAGCTTTGGCCGCAGGAACCTTTGAAGCGAAGTTGGATCGTGTTGTCAGGAAGCCCGGCTGAACCGTATTTCCGTGTGACCGCGCTGCCAAGTAAAGTGCCTGCGGCCCGGTCCGAGTTATGGATCGGCAGGTCGGCCTCGACGGGCTGGCCATTTTGGATTGCCGGCTCGCACAAGCTCAGAAGGACGCTCATATCCAGGGTCCGTTCCAAACCGTGCTCCTGCCGGAGGGTTTGATGGAGGGCCGTGCCTTCGGGAACCTCGGGCTTGTAAAGGATGGGGGCAAGATCGAGGGCATGGGCCTTCCAGGAGGCGCAGGAGGTATCCTGGTCCAGGAGGTCGGTGCGGCCAACCATTTCGTTGATGGTGCGCAGACCGAGGGATGCCATGATCTCTCTCAGTTCCTGGGCGACGAAATGCATGAAGTTAATGATGTGCTGGGGTTCACCGGCGAACTTTTTACGGAGCTCCGGATTGTTGGTGGCGACGCCCACAGGGCAGTTGTCAAGGTTGCAGGTACGCATCATCACACAGCCCAGGGTGACCAGGGGCGCCGTGGCGAAACCATATTCCTCAGCGCCTAGCAAAGCTGCGATGGCCACATCCCGGCCGGTCATGAGCTTGCCGTCTGCTTCCAGAACGACCCGGTTTCTCAAATTGTTCAGGATCAGGGTCTGATGGGTTTCGGCCAGGCCGACCTCCCAAGGGAGGCCTGCATGACGCATGCTGGTCCGTGGTGAGGCGCCGGTACCTCCGTCATAACCGCTGATCAGGATGACATCGGCAAATCCTTTGGCAACGCCGGCGGCAACGGTGCCCACACCGGCTTCTGAAACAAGCTTCACATTGATCCTTGCATAGGGATTGGCGTTTTTAAGGTCAAAAATGAGTTCTTTCAGGTCTTCGATGGAATAGATATCATGATGGGGCGGAGGCGAAATCAAGCCCACGCCCGGCGTGGAATGCCGTACCTTGGCGACCTCAGGATAAACCTTCAGGCCGGGAAGCTGGCCGCCTTCACCGGGCTTTGCACCCTGGGCGATTTTGATCTGGATCTCTTGTGCGTTGACCAGGTATTCGCTTGTGACGCCGAACCGGCCGGAAGCCACCTGCTTGATCGCACTGCAGCGGGAATCCCCGTTTTCATCGGGAATATAGCGGGCGGGATCTTCACCGCCTTCGCCGGTATTGCTTTTGCCGCCGATACGATTCATGGCGATGGCAATGGTTTCATGGGCTTCTTTGCTAATGGAGCCGAAAGACATGGCACCGACTTTGAAGCGTTTGCAGATCGTTTCCACCGATTCCACTTCATCCAAAGGAATAGGACCACGGCCTGTTTTGAACCGCATCAGTGAGCGGAGGGTCGCCTGCTGCTTAGTGTTTTGATGGATGGTTTTGGAATATTCCTTGAAAAGATCGTAATTGCCGGTGCGGACTGCACGCTGCAGCTGGTAGATGGTTTCCGGATTGAAGAGATGGTATTCTCCGTTTTTACGATACTGATAGTTGCCGGAGCTTTCCAATTCTTCATCGAGATTGTCGCTTCCGAAGGCTGCTTCGTGGCGTTGCTCGGCTTCTTTTGATATTTCGCGGATGCCCACGCTGCCCACAGGCGCAGGGGTCGAGGTAAAATACTTCTCGACAAACTCGGTGCTCAGGCCCAGCGCCTGGAAAATCTGAGCGCCCATATAGCTTTGAATGGTGGATATGCCCATTTTTGAGAGGATTTTTATAACGCCTTCATAGGCTGTTTCAATATAGCATTCGATGGCTAAGGGTTTCGGGTAACCGCTGATAAAATCGTCCTCCACCATGGATTCAATGGAAGCCAAGGCCAGGTAGGGGTTGATCGCCGTGGCGCCGAAGCCGATGAGGCAGGCAAAGTGATGCACTTCCCGGGGCTCGCCGGATTCCAGAACGATGCTTGACTTGGTGCGCAGGCCTTTCTGGATCAGGTGCTGGTTCAGGCCGGAAACGGCCAGAAGGGCAGGGATGGCGGCGTGTTCTGCATTGATGCCGCGGTCTGAAAGGATGAGAATGTTTGCGCCTTCCCGGACAGCCTGTTCCGCATCGGCAAAAAGCGTATCAAGCGAAGAAGCCATAGCTTCCCCGTCCCCGCCTGCCTTGAACAGGATTGGTAAAGTAACGACCTTGAAGCCCGGTTGATTCAAGGCTTTTAGTTTGGCCAGACCAAGGTTGTCTAAAATAGGTTGGTTCAGCTTGATCCGCCGGCAGCTTTCAGGCTTGGGATCCAGCAAATTGCCTTCGGAACCCAAGAGCACGATGGAGGAAGTGACCACCGTCTCGCGGAGCGCGTCGATGGGCGGATTGGTGACTTGGGCAAAAATCTGCTTGAAGTATTCATAGAGCAGCTGAGGTCTTCGGGAAAGAATGGCCAGAGGCGTGTCATTCCCCATGGCGCCAACAGGGTCGACACCGTTGAGGACCATCGGCGCCAGGAACATCCGCAGATCCTCATAGCTGTAACCAAAGGCTTTTTGCAGGACGCTCAAGGGCTGTGAAAAGGTTTCTTCACAGCCTTCCGGAGCGGGAAGCGCTTCGAGGCTGATCATATTCTGGCTGAGCCATTCCTGGTAAGGATGTTGAGCGGCGGCGTTGTGCTTGATTTCCTCGTCTTCAATGATCCGCTTGCTTTCGGTGTCGATCAGCAGCATGCGGCCAGGATGCAGACGTTCTTTTTTGATGATTTTTTCGGCGGGGATATCCAGAACACCCACCTCGGAGGCAAGGATGACCATGTCATCCGTGGTGACATAATAGCGGGCCGGCCGCAGACCGTTACGGTCGAGAACAGCCCCGACTTTGACGCCGTCGGTGAAGCCGATGGCCACCGGGCCGTCCCAGGGTTCCATAAGACAGGAATTGAACTCATAGAAGGCTTTTTTCTCATCGCTCATGGATTCATGATTGGCCCAGGGTTCCGGGATCATCAGCATCATGACCTGCTCGATGGGCATGCCGGAAAGCATAAGAAATTCAGCAACGTTATCAAAGCTCGAGGAGTCGCTGCCAAATTTGCTGATGATCGGAAGCAGACTGTCCATCTGGCCTTCAAAAGCTGCGCTTTTCAGCATGAATTGGCGGGAATTCATGGCGTTTACATTGCCCCGGAGGGTATTGATCTCGCCATTGTGGATGATGCAGCGATTGGGATGGGCCCGCTCCCAGCTGGGGAACGTATTGGTGCTGTATCGTGAATGGACCAGGGCCAGCGCCGTTTTCATTTCCTCGTCAAAGAGGTCAATGAAAAATTCATCCAGCTGCTCGGACATGAGCATCCCTTTGTAGACGATGGTTTTGGAGGATAAGCTGGGCAGGTAGAAGGGCTGGTCGGAATATTCGCTTTGCCGGATCCCTTTGGTCTTTTTTCTGATCAGGTACAGCTTGCGTTCGAACTCGATGCCTTGGGCAACCTTGCTCCGGCCGATAAAAACCTGACGCATGAAAGGCATGCTGCAGTAGGCGGTTTTGCCAAGCCCCGATGCATTGACCGGGACATTGCGCCATCCCAGCAGGACCTGTCCTTCAGCTTCTATGATTTCCTGAAATTCTTTCTCAAATTGGCTGCGGATCTCAGGATTCGTCGGAAGGAAGACAAGACCGGTTCCATAATCTCCGGCCTCCGGAAGCTGGATGCCGCCGGTACGGCAGGTTTTCTGATAAAATTCGTGAGGGATCTGCAGCATGATCCCGGCGCCGTCCCCAGAGGTGGGTTCACTCCCCACCGCACCGCGGTGGCTGAGATTCTTCAGGACGGTCAGCGCCTGGCGGATGATTTGGTTTGACTTTTCCCCTTGAATATTGGCAATCAAGCCGATCCCGCAGGCGTCATGTTCGTATTGCGGGTTATAGAGACCTTGTTGTTGCGGAACTTTGCTTTCTTTCAAAATGACCATTCCTTTCAGTTTATAAAAAGCCGTATAACAAAAAAAAGAGCTGGGCATGCCTCTTCGACAGAGGAGCACCTTCGCTCTTTTCTTGAGCGTATTATAAGGCGGAGAAAGGCTGTGTGTCAAGATGGAATCAGGCATTTTACATCATGCGGACATGTATACATGATAAGAAGATACGGCCTTTTGGCAGCCTTGGAAAATTATCTTCAAAGATTACATTAAATGGTATAATATGAACATGACCGGCCATCGCCAAGCTTTTGGGGCCGCAGCCGGTCAAACCTACGCAATCGGATCGATCGCCGCGATGCCAGGCATGAAAAACAAAGAGCGGCCTTGGCCCTGCCGGCCGTGTCCTATTTAATTCTATATTTATTCAGAAAGGGGCTGCCAGGATGTATACATATTCTAAAGATGACATCATACACATGGTCAGAGAGGGGGATGTCCAATTTATCCGCATGCAATTTACGGATATTTTTGGACAGCTCAAAAACGTTGCGATCACTGCTTCGCAAATCGAGAAAGCAGTCAACAACCAGATCATGATCGATGGCGGCGCCATCGAGGGTTTTGTGCGCATCCATGAATCGGACCAGTATTTATATCCGGATCTCAACAGCTTCACGATTTTGCCTTGGCGGCCTCAATACGGCAAGGTCGCCCGAATGATCTGCGATGTTTATAATCCCGATGGGACCCATTTTGTGGGCGATCCCAGAAATGTCCTGAAGCGGGCTGTCAAAAAAGCAGCCGATCTGGGTTATGTGTTCAATGTGGGGCCTGAATGCGAGTTCTTTCTTTTCCAGACCGACGATAACGGGCAAGCCACCCGAAAGACCAGCGACGAAGCAGGTTACTTTGACCTGGGACCTTTGGACCATGGGGAGGGCACCCGTCGCGAGGTCTGTCTGGCCTTGGAGGAAATGGGCTTCGAAATCGAAGCCTCCCATCATGAGGTGGCTGCCGGCCAGCACGAAATCGACTTTAAATACGCCGACGCCCTGAAAACCGCGGACAATATCATGACCTTCAAACTGGCCGTGAAGACACTGGCGCAGAAAAACGGTCTCCATGCCACCTTTATGCCGAAGCCGATCTTCGGCATCAGCGGTTCCGGTATGCATCTCAACATGTCCTTGTTTAAGGAGGGCCGGAATATATTCTTTGATGAAAAGGACGAGAGAGGACTTTCCAAGGAGGCCTATCAGTTCATGGCCGGACTTCTTGACCACGTCAAGGGGATGACCGCCATCACCAACCCGCTGGTAAACTCTTACAAACGATTGGTGCCGGGCTACGAGGCGCCTTGCTATCTGGCTTGGTCGGCCAGCAACCGCACCGCATTGATCCGCATTCCTGCGGCAAGAGGGCAAAGCACACGGGTGGAACTGCGCAGCCCTGATCCCACCTGCAATCCTTATCTGGCCTTGGCCGTTTGCCTTGCCGCCGGCCTGGACGGCATCGAGAGAGGCCTCATGCCACCGGAAGAGATCAAAGAAAATATTTTTCATATGGATGCGGACCAGCGCGCGCTCAAAGGGATTGATAGTATGCCTGTTTCCCTGAACGAAGCGCTCCAGGCGCTGCAAAACAATGAATTAATCAAAGAGACCCTGGGCAGCCATATTCTGGAGAATTATATCGAAGGGAAAAAGGCAGAATGGGATGAATACCGGGTCCATGTCAGTGATTGGGAATGCAAAAAATACCTGGTGACCTATTGAGCGGGATCCGGCGGAGCGGATGCTTTTACCGAACATGGGTGAAGCAGGCAGTAAGAGATACACAGGAACGGGGGGTGTAACTCTGAATAGAATCGTTGTTTCCTTTCTTAATGAAAGTCATCGCAGCAAGGTCTGCCGTATGCTGCAATCGGAAGGCGTCAAGGTCAGAAGCTGCTGCCGAAGCGGTGCCGAGACAATTCGGGAAATCATGAATATGGGCAGCGGCATTGTGATCTGCGGTTATAAACTGGCGGACATGACAGCACTGGAGCTAGCCTTTGAACTGAAAGACGCTGCGTTTCTCCTGTTGATTGCCCAGCCGCTGCAGCTGGATTTCTTTGACCAGGAGAATGTCTATAAGCTGCCGCCGCCGGTTTCCAGGAACGATATGATGACGGCCTTGGAAAATCTCCAGCAGATGGAGGAGATCCGCTACCGGGCGACGATCCTCCGCAGAAGCCCGGAAGATGAGCTTGTGATCGAAAAGGCCAAGGCGCTTCTTATGGAGAAAGAGCAAGTCAGCGAAGAGGAAGCCCATCAATTTCTTCAGCGAAGAAGCATGTCAAGCGGCCTGAGGAAGACGGAATTGGCCCGGCGCATCATCGGATCCTATGAAAAAAATGAGGAGGACGCCTATGCATCGCAGTGACGGGAGAAAACTCAAATCGATCAGTCCTTTTGTGAAGATCATACCTTATGTGATGACCCGGCGCAGCGATGCCCAGATTTTCAGCAAGGAGCTTATCGACACAGAGACCATCGATGCCTATATCAAGGAAAAACGGAGCCAGGGCATCGAGCTCACCTACCTGCATTTATTGATTGCGCTCTATGTCCGTATTCTGGCCCAAAGACCCTGTTTGAACCGATTCGTGATGAATCAGCAGCTGTATGCGAGAAACGGCATCTATGTTTCCATGGCGGTCAAGCGATCCCTCAATGATGAGGGTGAAGAAACCACGGTGAAATTTGCTTTTACCGGAAAGGAAAACATTTTTCAGGTCAGCGACATCGTCCGCCGGACCATCGCTGAAAGCATTGCGGCAGGAACCTCCAACGCTACGGACCGGCTTGCAGGCGGAATCATGTCCTTGCCCAATGGGCTGGTCAAGCTGCTGGTCTGGACCTTGAAATGGATGGACCGGCACAACATGCTGCCCGGCGGAATCGTTCAGGCAAGCCCCTTTCATACGTCGCTGTTTTTTACCTATCTGAAGTCCATCAATCTTGACTATATCTATCACCATCTCTACGACTTTGGAACCACCGGGGTTTTTGTTGCCTTGGGCAAATCAAAAAAAGTCCCCATGGTGGAGCACGGCGCTGTGGTGGTAAAAAATTGCTGCGAAATCGGGTACGTCCTGGATGAACGGATCTGTGACGGCCTTTATTTTTCGAATTCGTTAAGACTCCTCCAGAAGTACCTCAAGGATCTTCACCTTTTGGAGAAGGAATTGGACGTGATCACGGAGGATGTCCCGTAAGGGATGTCAAGAATCACGCGCGGCGGCGGTTTACAAATTTTTTTGTTTGCACATCCGCTTTCGTGGTATAATATTATCAGAAAATTAAAAAAACGCAGACCGCTTAGGAACCTATCGTCCCTTAAAATGCTAATCGAAAGATACGAAAGGAAGGATCGAAGATGTCAATTATGAAAGTTATCGAAATCCTTGCAGAATCCGAAGTGAGCTGGGAGGACGCCGCACAGAAAGCCATTACCGAAGCTGGAGAGACCATCGACCAGATCCATCATGTTTATATTGAACATTTCCAGGGGATCGTGGAAAACAATAAAATTGTGAAGTACCGGGTCAATGCCAAAATCTCCTTCGTGGTCAAAGGCCATTAACCCCAACCGGCACGCTAGCATTACGGCGTAAAATAGACAGATCAAGGAACCCTGAATCCAAAAAGAAGCCTGGCCGGAGATTCCGGCAGGCTTCTTTTTAATGGCCGATCCATGATCCAGGGACTACAACCGAAAACGGACGCCGTCATGATTCCAGCTTCCGACGAGTTTTGTTTCGCCATTATCCAGAACATGCTCTTCCTTGATACAAAAATACTGATCGCCTGTCACTGTATAGCGCTCCATCGCTTCGGCAGCTTCGTTATAGTGGTCAAACTGCCCAAGGACCTCAATGCATTCAGGGTCTCTGTCTTCATAGACGGGCGGCAAATACAGACCTAAAGTAAAAATACGTTTCACTTGGCTCTCCTCCTCCGAAAAATCGGCAACGTGTTCATCCTTCATTATAATCACCAAACCCTGTCCGATGCAATGTTTTAAGCGCTATCATCATGTATAATTAAACACAGGCATGCAGCGCACTTGCAAAAGAATTGTATCTATATTATATTTAAAAAATAAAATTCTCTAGAGAACGTAACCGGTAATATTAAAAGAAATCGATAGGTGGAGTGAAACCAGTGAAAGACGAGAAAAAGATTTCAAGTGCAGTGATCAAACGCTTGCCCAAATATTACCGCTACCTGCTGATCCTTCAGCAAATGGGCATCAGCAGAGTATCTTCCAATGACCTGAGCAAACGGATGGAGATCACATCGTCCCAAGTCAGGCAGGATTTTTTTAACTTCGGCGGCTTCGGACTCCAAGGCTATGGCTATGATGTGACGCTTTTAGTCAAAGAAATCGGCAATATCCTGGGAATGGACAAAATCAATAACATGATTGTGATCGGCGCGGGCAATTTAGGCCAGGCCATCGCAAATCATACCAGTTTCGAAAAAAGAGGCTTCAAAATCGTGGGTATGTTTGATAACAACCCCCGGCATGTAGGCGATATCGTCAGAGGCATCGAAATCATGCATTCCGACCGGCTGACAGAATTCATGAGCAACCATTCCGTGGACATTGCCATTATCACCGTTCCCCGTGAATATGCCCGGGAAGTGGTGGACAAGGTGGTCAAGCTGGGCATCAAGGGACTTTGGAATTTTGCATCGGTAGAATTGGAAGTCCCGGATGATGTGGCCGTGGAAAACATTCATTTAAGCGAAAGTCTTATGGCCTTGACCTACAAAATGAAAGAAATCCGAAACAGGAAAGCCAAAGTGCTGAAAAAAACAGAATCGAAATAAGGATTAGAAGCAAACATGAAGACCGGTCCTTCCGCAAGGAGGCCGGTCTTTTTGTTATTTGCAGACTTTGTTAAGAAATTTTCAAATATTGCAATAAAAGCATGACAACATTCCACGATGACCTTGCGGCCTTGTTGAATTAAAGACTTTTCTTGATGTGATGAAAGACTCCCCTTACACTGTAGAAAAATCAGTCGCACAGGTTATATGAGGATGAGGGGGAGGAAACATATGAGTTCAGCAGGGGTTTATGACATTGTCCATGGTATGGGACTCGAAAGGGCGCCATTGCTGCAGGTGCTGCTGGCCGTGCAGGAAGCCAGCCCGCATAAGTATATCAGCGAGGAAGCAGTGAATGAGATCGCCAAATTGCTGAAGGTGTCACGTTGCCGGGTCTATTCGACGGCATCATACTACAGTGAGATTGCGCTGAAGCCTCGAGGCTTCCATTTGATCAGGATCTGCTGCAACGCACCTTGCGAGAATGCCGGTCGAGGGGAGATCCTGAATGCAGTTCAGGATGAACTGGGCATCTCCGTGGGAGAAACCACAGAAGACGGGATCTTCTCTTTGGAGAGCGTCAATTGTCTCGGGGCATGCTACAAATCCCCGGCTATCAAGGTGGACCATGAGGTTTACGGCGACCTGACTCCGGAGGGAGCGGTCTCCATCATCCGCAGGTTGAGGGAGGTATTCAAAAATGAGCGTACTGCTTAAGAAAAATCTGGTTTTTAATGTTGCCGACCGAGAGTATGTAGGTCTGGACCTGTATCGCAGCCGCGGCGGATATACAGCTTTACAAAAGGTTCTTGGGCAGTCGCCTGAAGCCTCCATCGAAGAACTGAAGAATTCCGGTCTGCGGGGACGCGGCGGCGCGGCCTTTCCCACGGCAAAGAAAATCGAAATGGTCCGCGATAATGCCGAAACAGAGCGTTATGTGATCTGTAACGCTGACGAAGGAGAGCCAGGCACCTTCAAGGACCGGTACATCATAACCCACCTTACCTTTCAATTGTTGGAAGGGATCACCATCGCGGCCTACTTGGCGGGTGCTTCCAAAGGCATTCTCTATGTGCGTCATGAATATTGGGAGCCCCAGAATAAATTGCGTGCCAGCATTAAAGAAGCCACTGAAGCCGGCCTTTTGGGGGACAACATCCTCGGAAGCGGTTTTTCCCTTCATTTAGAGATATTTTCCGGGGCCGGCAGCTACCTGTGCGGGGAAGAAACGGCTTTGCTGAACTCCATTGAAGGCAGAAAAGGCAGACCCAGACTCAAACCGCCTTATCCGACCCAACAGGGTCTCTGGGGCAAGCCCACACTGATCAACAATGTGGAAACCCTGACCAATATCCCGCAAATCCTGAAAAATGGAGCGGAATGGTACCGTTCCTTAGGTACCTCGGACAGTCACGGCACCAAGCTGATTTCTTTGTCCGGGGATATCCAGAAACGCGGTTTGGTGGAAGTGCCTTTCGGAATCACGTTCAGAGAGATCATCGAGCAATATGGCGGCGGGCCCAAGCCCGGAAGAACCATCAAAGCTGTAAACATCGGCGGGGCCTCAGGCGTCCTGGTCCCTCAGGAAATGCTGGATACGCCTCTTGAATACGGGGCCTGTGCTCAGGCAGGGATCACCATCGGATCCGGTGCTGTCTTTGTATTGGACGACACCCGTTCCATTCTGGAAAACGTGCATAACCGGACCCGGTTTTTCCTTCACGAAAGCTGCGGAAAATGCACGCCCTGCCGGGAAGGCCTGCGCCAGACTCACACGATCATCCACCAATTGCTTGAAGGAACTGCAACATCCCATGATGTGGATCGTTTGGAACGGTATACCGACGCGATGCAGCATGCTTCCTTCTGCGGTCTCGGAACAGCGGCAGGCAACAGTCTGTGTTCCTCGCTGCACTACTATCGCAAAGAATATTTGGACCACTGCCAGGACAGCGGACATGCTGCCAATGAAGCTGGCGGTCGAGAGGAGATTGCATAATGGGAAATGTCAATATCACCCTAAATGGAAAAGCGTTGTCTGTGCCGTCTGACATTTCCATCATGGAAGCAGCCAAGCAGAACGGCATTTTGATCCCCTCCCTTTGCAACCATCCGGACCAGAAAGTGAAAGCCAACTGCCGCGTTTGCGTCGTTGAAGTGGAAGGCTCTAAAAACCTGATGTCTTCCTGCTCCACGATGGTTGCGGAAGGGATGAAGATTAATTCTAATACGCCAAAGGTGCGGGATACGGTGAGAACCATCGTTGAACTGATCCTTGCCGATCATCCTCAAGACTGTCTGACCTGTGTCCGCAGCGGAAACTGCGAGCTGAGACAGCTGGCTGCGAGACTGGGAATGAAGGAAGTCCAGGGCGAGAAGACCCAGAACCTCCTGCCTTTAGATCTTTCAACCTCTGCTTTGATTCGGGACCCCAACAAGTGCATCAAGTGCGGCCGCTGTGCTGAAGTCTGTCATCATATTCAGGAAGTGGGCGTCCTCTACACCCATAACCGGAGTACGGATGTCTGCGTCTCCCCTGAATACGGCAAAAAATTGTCTGATGTGGGCTGTGTTTTGTGCGGTCAGTGCGTACTGGCTTGCCCGGTGGGCGCCATCTACGAGAAAGAGGACATCGACAAGGTTTGGGATGCCTTAAACGATCCCCAAAAGCATGTGGTCGTGCAGATCGCTCCATCCGTACGAGTTTCCATCGCCGAAGAATTCGGCCAGCCCTCGGGCTCGATTGCGACCCAAAAGTTGGTTTCTGCACTTCGTTTGCTGGGTTTTGACCGGGTGTTCGACACAGATTTCACCGCGGACCTGACAATTATTGAGGAAGGCAATGAGCTTCTGCACCGTTTGAAAAGTGGCGGCGTCCTGCCGATGCTGACCTCTTGCAGCCCCGGCTGGATCAAATACATCGAGCATTACTATCCGGAATTGCTGCCCCATGTCTCCAGTTGCAAATCCCCCCAGCAAATGTTTGGCGCAGTCGCTAAAACATATTATCCACAAGTCAGCGGTATCGCACCGGAGGATATCTATGTGGTATCCATCATGCCCTGCACGGCCAAAAAGTTTGAAGCAGCCCGGCCTGAAATGCAGGACAGCGGCTATCGTGATGTGGATGCGGTTCTCACAACCCGTGAACTGGGCAGAATGCTGAAGCAAGGCGGCGTCGACTTCAATAATCTTCCCAACAGCGAATTCGACGATCCCCTGGGGAAATCCACCGGCGCAGCGGCAATCTTCGGAGCCACCGGCGGCGTTATGGAAGCAGCTTTGCGGACAGTCTACGAAGTGGTGACCGGAGAAACCCTGCAGAAACTTGAATTCGAAGGGGTGCGCGGTATGGAAGGCGTTAAAAAGTCCACGGTGGATTTGGCCGGCACCAAGGTCAATGTGGCGGTGGCCCATGGATTGGCCCATGCCAAACAGATCATGGAATCCATCAAGTCCGGGGAAGCGGACTTCACCTTTATCGAAGTCATGTGCTGCCCAGGCGGCTGCATCGGCGGCGGCGGACAGCCCTATGGATCGACCAATGAGGTTCGGCAAAAACGAATCGATTCCCTCTATGAGGTCGATGCCAACATGCCGATTCGCAAATCCCATGAAAATCCTTCAATCACCAAAATCTACGCAGACTTTTTGAAGGAACCGCTGGGAGAGAAATCTCACCATCTTCTCCATACAAAGTATACCAACCGAGGTATTTAGAGAGAAGACCTGGAAAGTTCCTCAAATCGAATAATCTAACCCTCTTTCCCGGGAACGGAGGACAGCCGATCGATGAAGGCTGTCCTTTTTCCCTTTGGAACGTAAAACGAAAGGGCGCATTTTGCTGTTGACGCCGCCTCTTGACACGGGATTCGGCAAAGGGATAGGATGGATTGCAGGAGGTGAGAACGCGTTGATTTTAATGATCGATAATTACGATTCCTTTACCTTCAACCTGGTTCAATATCTGAAGTGCCTTCAGGAAGATGTCATGGTTTATCGGAATGATGCCATCGGATTGGAGGGAATCAAGAGACTGGCGCCGGAGATGATCGTTCTTTCCCCCGGACCTTGTACGCCCAAGGAAGCGGGGATATGCCGCGACACCGTTTCGGTTTTTCAGGGCAAGATCCCTATTCTGGGCATTTGTCTCGGTCATCAGACCATCGGAGAGGCAGTGGGCGGGCGTGTTCTCAAGGCCATAGAGCCTGTCCACGGCAAAGTCCACCCAATCATTCATGATGGGAAGGGGCTTTTCAGGGATTTGCCAAATCCCCTGGCGGTGACTCGATATCATTCCTTGATCCTCGAAAAAGAATCTTTGCCGGATTGCCTGGAGATCACAGCGGAAAGCAGCCAAGGGGAGATCATGGGGATACGGCACAAGCAGTACCTAATCGAAGGCGTCCAATTCCATCCGGAGGCGATCCTGACCCAGTGCGGGATGAAGCTGCTGGAAAACTTCCTCGGTATGGTCAGAGTCCAGTCAGGCAGGTGAGACAATGCATATCAAAAAAATTAAAACATCTTTAAGCGGTCTTCAAATCTATAAAATTTTCAAGGATGAGCCTTACAGCTTTTTTCTGGACAGCGGGATGGACCATGAAAAACTCGGCCAATATTCTTTCATCGGCTTTGATCCCTTTCTGGTACTTCAGAGCAAGGGCAGGCACATTACGATGCAGCATGGCGGCTGCGTTGATGCTTTGAAGGGTGATCCCTTTGATGCGCTGAGAGACGTGCTGTCTGACCACGTCATGGATTACAAATCGGAGCTGCCGTTTATCGGCGGCGCGGTGGGCTGCTTTGGATATGATATGGGCCGTCATCTGGACAATCGGTCCCGGCAGCCCCAGGATGACTTGAAGATTGCGGATTGTCATTGGGGGTTTTATGACGGCATCGTTGCCATCGATCACGGGAGCGGGCAAGTATCGATTGCAGCCTTAGGAATCAAAGCAAAGGAAGACAGGGTGATCGCCGGCATCGAAGAAAGGATCGCCGCAGAGGAAGGAAAAGCCAAGGGAGAGCATAGAACGCCCGCCGGAAGCTTTTCTGCGTTGAAAACCGATATGACCCGGGAAGCCTATGGGGCTGCGATTGCCAAAATCAAGGAATATATCCTGGCCGGCGATGTCTATCAAGTCAATTTTGCCCAACGCTTCCAGTGTGAAACCGACGAGGATCCATTCAATATCTATGCCAGGCTCCGTGAAATCAATCCGGCGCCCTTTGGCGGCATGATGGACTTTGGCCAAGGACACATCCTTTGCAGTTCGCCGGAGCGCTTTCTCAGGATCCGCGGAAGGACCCTTGAGACCCGGCCCATCAAGGGGACCTGTCCCAGAGGAAACACCTTGGAAGAAGACAGGCAAAATCGAGAGACCCTGCTGGCTAGCGAAAAAAACCGGGCCGAATTATTGATGATCGTGGATCTTGAACGCAACGACCTGGGAAAAGTATCAAAACCAGGCACTGTCCGGGTCACAGAGCTTTTTCAACCTGAGTCCTATCCAACGGTTCATCATTTGGCCGCCACCGTTCTCGGGGAGCGCTGCGATGGCTATGATGTGGTGGATTGCCTGAAAGCCATCTTTCCGGGAGGATCGATCACCGGCGCTCCGAAGATCAGAGCCATGGAAATCATTGACGAGCTGGAACCCACATCAAGGGATCTATATACGGGGTCCATGGGCTACATCGGATTCAACGGCGACGCTGATCTGAACATTATCATCCGAACCATCCTTTGCACAGGCAAGAAGGCCTATTTCCATACAGGGGGAGGCATTGTGTGGGATTCGGAGGCGGGACTGGAATATGAGGAAACCATGCACAAAGCAAAAGCTCTGATGGCGGTTCTGAAAAACCGATGAAAGGGAGAGGCTTATGTATGCTTTATTCAATGGGGAATTGATCTGGGCGGATCAAGCCCTCATCTCCGCAGCGGCGGAAGGCTGCGCTTATGGATTTGGAATTTTTGAAACCTTGAAGGTCGCCGGCGGCAGGGCTTTTTTTGTGGAGGAACATTGTCGTCGATTTTCCCGGAGCTGCAAGGAATTGGCAATGCCTTTGCCCTTGGATTTCGAGAGCATGCGGGGTGCCATCGGCATGCTGATCCTGGCCAACGGGCTGGGTCGCGGCACCCTGAAAATCTTATATACGAAGGATCATAAGAAGTTTGATCTGCTGCTCACCACAAAGGAGAATCCTTATCCCGAAGCAATCTATGATCAGGGGTTCCGGATCTGCATGGCTTCCGCCAAACGGAATCCCTACGCCAAGCTGACCTACATCAAGTCCAGCAATTATATGGAAAACCTGCTGGAAAAGGAACAGGCTGCGGTCAAGGGGTTTGACGAAGCCATTTTCTTGAATACCGACGGCTATCTAAGCGAAGGCGCCTGCACCAATCTGTTTTTTGTCAAAGAAGGCATTGTTTTTACGCCATCCATTGCCTGCGGCCTTTTGCCGGGGATTCTAAGGGAAAAAGTGATTGGTCTGATCCATCGATCGTCGCTTCGGTTGGAAACAGGCCAATTCCGGGAAGACGACCTATGGGAATCGGACGAGGTGTTCCTGACCAATTCGCGGATGGAAATCATGCCAGTAGCGGAAATTCATACAAAATCCTATGATCTGGAAGAAAACAGGATCACCCGGCGTTTGAGAAAAGAATTTTATCATGCCTATTGCGGTCCGGGCAGTTAGACGGAGGGCGGAGCAAAATCCCATCGGCCTCATCGCCGGCGGGATTTCGTGTTATAATTAAAAGATGCTTTCTGCGAAACTATAAACCGTATCCGGAGGAAACCATGAAACTGCTGATCTGCGCGGTCAATTCAAAATACATCCATTCATCGCTGGCCCCTTGGTATCTTAAGGCGGCGGCAATCCAAGGTAACCTGAGCACTGCAATTGAGATCCTGGAAGCCAATATCAACCAATCGGAAGGGTCTGTCATGGACCGGATCGCAGAATTCGAACCGGACTGGGTGGCATTCTGCTGTTATATATGGAACATCCGAATGGTTAAAAATTTGGTGCGGCTGCTGGCCCAAAAGCTTCCAAAAGTAAAGATCATGCTGGGCGGGCCGGAGGTATCCTATAATGCCCGGGAAATCATGGGCGAGCTGCCTTCGGTGGACTATATCATCTGCGGCGAGGGCGAGGAGCCTTTTACGCAGCTGCTGCATGATTTAGAACAGGAAGCCTCCGCTGCCCAAAGGGAGCAAGGGGTGCAGGAAAGGCGCCTGCCGGACTCTATTGCAGGTCTGTGTTATCGGGACCATGACGATCCGGATACCCTGCGGTGCAATCCGGCCGCTGAGCCGTATGGGCAACCCCCCAGCCCCTATACTGAGGAATATTTCCAGCGGCTGCAAGGGCGGATCGCTTACTTTGAGACCTCCAGAGGCTGCCCCTTTGCGTGTGAATTTTGCCTTTCCGGCCGCCCCGGGAATGTTCGGTTCTTTGATTTGGCACAAGCTCAAGGCGAGATGCTGCAGTTGGCCAATTCGGGTAGCAAAACCATCAAATTGGTAGACCGTACCTTTAACTGCCATATAGGCCGGACCAAGGAAATCATCCGGTTTATCCTTGATCGGGCAGGCAAAGAGATCCCCGAAGGGGTTTGTTTTCATTTTGAGGTTGGCGCCGACCTCTTTGACGAGGAGACCCTCGATCTGCTGAAGCAGGCGCCGCTGGGCCTTTTTCAGCTGGAAGCCGGCCTGCAAAGCTTCAATGAACAGGCCCTTGAGGCGGTCCATCGCCGAACAGATCTGAAAAAAGCCTCTGATCATATCGCCAGGGTGCTGGCCGGTGGCAACATCCACCTGCATCTGGACTTGATCGCCGGGCTGCCCTTTGAGGATTTTGAAAGCTTTGGCCGATCCTTTGATCAGGCCTTTGCGCTCAAGCCGCATATGCTTCAATTGGGCTTTCTGAAACTGCTCCACGGTTGCGGTTTGCGGCAGCGGCAGACCGAACTGGGCTATGAATTTTCGGAGGAGGCACCCTATCAATACACCAGGACTTCATGGCTTGATGCGGAAGAAACCCGGCGCCTCAAGGATTGTGAGGATGCCTTGGAGCGGCTCTATAACAGCGGGCGTTTTTCAAGAACCCTGGATTATGTATTGTCAGCGGTTCCGAAGCTAAGACCTTTCGAGCTTTTTTGTGAATTCGGCGGACGCGTAGGCAGCAGCATCGGAATGCCCCTGGATCGGTATACCGAGCTTTTCTATGGCTTCGCCGAGCAAATGCCGGGAATCGATCGCAGCCAGTTGAGGGACCGGATGGTTTGTGATCGTCTGAGCTGTGACAACACTGGGCGTTTGCCCCGGTTTCTTCAAAGCGCAGATCCCAGGCATAAGGAAGCGGCGAGGGCCCTGGCTTGGCTGGAGCGCATGAAACCAAGCCCTCCAAAGGGAGTCAAGCCCTATGGGTTTGCCCTGTTGTACGCTTTGCTTCCGATCAGCGTCGTTGTGGCTGATTATCGGAAAAAGGATCCCACGACCGGGCAGTATCCTTTACGGATCGAGCCTTGGGAAACCCTGCGGCAAGCAGCCTCCGAAGCATTTGCATAATTGATAATTAAATATCATTAATGAGAATGTGACATGAAGCGATTGGGGACCCATGCGCGTTGGTGAAGCGATGCAAATTACTGGCAAGACGGCTTTATTAAAAATGATAAATATAATCTGCACTTGCATGGTTTTACAGGGCATGCGCTTGGCACAAGATTTGCTATATATTTAATGATTGGTGCGCTATTTCGGCTTTTCACATTGAAATGCCGGGATAATAAGGATATAATTCCAATAAAGGCAGCTAAAATGAATAAAGAGGTATCATTTCATATGGACCTAATTAAAGGAGGAAATTTCTATGTTTAAACCAAGCGGTTCCTGGGTTGCCATCCCCACGCCTTTTGATTCCCAAGGCAAAATCGACATGGGTGGTTTCGAAGCTTTAGTGGATTTCCATATCAAGCACGGCACGAACATGCTCTTCTGCATGGGATCAGCCGGTGAAGTTTCCATGCTGACTGCCGAAGAACGTTACGATACACTGCCTAAAATGGTTAAAATCTGCAAGGGACGTATCCCCTGCTTTTTTGGCGCAACCTTCCCCACCACGGAAGGCACCGTCAAATTTGCCCAGCATGCTGAAAGTTCAGGCGCCGATGGTTTGGTGTTCACAGCACCCAACTATTTGCTGCCCCCTCAGTCAGCGGTCAAGGAATTCATGATGACGGCGATGAAATCCGTATCGATCCCTGTGGGTGTGTACAATAACCCCAGCCGGACCGGAGTGTTTTTAGAAGTGGATACGTTGGCGGCCTTGGCGGACGAATGCCCCAACTTCGTTGTGGATAAGGAAGCGATGCCCAACGTCAGCCAGCTTTGCGAAGTCAAAATGCGCATTGGCGACAGAGTCAACATTATGTGCTGTGACTTCCCCAAATACTCCATTCTGCTGCCCACCATGGCTGTGGGCGGCAACGGCGCAGCCAACATCGGCGGCAACGTGATTCCCGAGGAAATGGCCTTTATGTCCAAGCCCTGGGACAACATTGAACAAGTCAATGCCTGCCGTGAAGCCTATTTCAAATATTATCCGCTGCTGAAAGCCTTGTACTGGTTCTCCAATCCTATTTGCATCAAAGCTGCCCTCAACCTGATGGGACTGCCCGGCGGCAGCCTGCGGAAGCCTTATCAGGATCTGGAAGGTAAGAAATTGGATGAATTGAAAGCCATCATGGATGACTTGGGTGTTATCGAAAAATATAGTCAGAAATAAGGAGCTGTAAGATGAGCAGATTAGTCGTTATAGGCGGTGTGGCCGCCGGCATGAGCGCCGCCAGCAAGGCCGCCCGGCTGGATCCTCAATTACAGGTGGATGTTTATACGGATGAGACCTACATTGCCTATTCAGCCTGCAGCCTGCCCTATTATACCCAGGGTGTGATCAACAATGAAGCAGTCCTTGTGGCCAGATCCGTTGAAGAATTCGGGGACCAGGGCGTCAAAGTTTATACCCGCTGCCTGGCGACGGAGATCCGTCCTGACAATAAAACGGTTTGCATCCGGCATGAGGACGGTGGGCTGACCTGGGAAGCTTATGACAAGCTGGTGCTTGCTATGGGCGCCAGCCCGGTGGTGCCGCCCCTGGAGGGGATTCAACTGCCCGGCGTATTTTCGGTCAAACAGATCCCGGATGTCAATGCGATCCGAAGCTGGATGCGTCAGAAAGATGCGCAAAAAGCGGTGATCGTCGGCGGCGGTTTTATCGGCGTGGAAATGGCAGAAGCCCTCAGCGGATCCGGAATGGAAGTGACCATTTTAGAAATGGCGCCTCAAATTATGACACTGATGGATGAAGACATGGCTGCTTTGGTGCAGACTGAGCTGGAAGAACACGGCGTGTTGGTCAAGGTGGGCGCCAAAGTCCTGGCCTTTGAAGGTACGGAGAAGGTGACCGGGGTGCGGACGGAAAATGAAACCATCCCGGCGGACATGGTGATCCTGGCCATTGGGGTAACGCCCAACAGCCAGATCGCGGAAGCGGCCGGCATTGAATTAGGATTTCGCAAAGCCATCCGTGTCAACGCCCATATGGAAACCAATATTCCGGATATTTATGCGGCTGGCGATTGCGTCACCGTCTATCACCAAGTCACAGGCAAGGAAGCCTATATTCCCCTGGGCACAACGGCCAACAAGCAGGGGCGGATCGCCGGGGAAAATGCGGCAGGACAACCCAGTGAATTCTGGGGCGTGGTGGGGACCACCATCTTCAAGGTGATGGATATGGAGGGCGCCCGCACCGGGCTAAGCAGCCGTGAAGCCATCATGAACGGCTTTGAGACCTGGGAGTCCAAGATCACAGCTAAAACCAGGGCCTCAGGGTACCCGGGCCGCGGACCCATTACCATCAAACTGGTTATGGAAAAAGGCACCCACCGGATCCTGGGGGGCCAGATTTTCGGCGCGGCCGGTGCCGGCAAACGGATTGACGTGCTGGCAGCCATGGTCCAACTGAAGCAAACCCCGCTGGAAATGTCCCATCTTGACCTGGCCTATGCGCCGCCCTTCAGCCCCGTATGGGAGCCCTTGCTGGTGGCGGCTAACCAGGCTGTTTCAAAGATGAAGAAGTCATAAAAAGACAAGGAAGCGTGCAATGGACGCTCCCTTCACAAGGATATCATAAAAAGGCGGGTACCGGCTGAACCGATACCCGCCTTTGCTGCGCCCAAAGCTTTGAATGTCCGTAAAGAAAAACCTATGTAGACTTTTGGGCGATCAGGAGGAATCGATGGATTTTACCTTCCAACAACCCGTTTTTCTCAAGGATTTGCTGCGCTCTGGATAATTGCTCAAAGCATCGGTCAACAGAAAAGCTGGGAAATTCCCACTCAATGATGCGGGCAAACCAGACCAATGCACCCACATCATAGAACCTGATGGGTCGGAAGGCTTCCTGTGCTTCAAGAATCTTAAATCCCGCCTGTTCAAACTTTTCGACGGCCTTCTCAAGATATTGCTCAGGAAAGGGCCGTTCCGAACAAGGCAAAAGCAAATCGACGAATTCGCGATCGTTTTCAGCGCCCACCTGCTCTGTGATATAGATACCCGCCGGCTTCAAAATGCGAAACAACTCAAGGGCGTCGAAGTCTCCGTGGCGGTTAATGACGCGATCAAAGGAACCATCGGGAAACGGCAAATGACACACATCGGCTGCTTCATGAAAGTCAATACCAAGCGGCAGCAGAACCTTTTTGCACATCTCAACATTCGGCGGATACCCTTCTGTTGCGCTTGTACGGCTGAACGAGTGCCTTAAAGATAATAAGAATTCGCCTCCGCCTGTATCCACATCCAATAACTTCAAATCGGGTGTTAAATGATTGCGGACGATTGCTCTATAATCCCAAGGCAGATCTTGTTCCGCTTCATAGCGGCCTTGAATATGCAAGAAATCCCATCCTTGAATATGAGCAACGCGTTCCTCTGCTTTCCATTGTTCCTTTAAAACCTGATAATTCATAACAACGATTCCTTTTTTCATAAAGCAAATCATGGTTCTGCTTAGGGCGGTGCAGTTAACGGATCATAACTCAATTATATCTCCGTGCCCTCGGCTCTGACAAGATACATCTTGTCAGAGGATCTTGCCGGGAGGTATTCTGACTTTTACCGGCCCGACTTTTTTGATATAATACAAATATCGGTGAATTGAATTTGATCAGAATGTGAGGCGTATACAGAATGGAATTGGATCGAGTGATCGTTTCCGAAGAACAAATCAGAAGCCGTGTGGCGGAAATGGGTGCCCAAATCACCCGGGACTACGCTGGCAAGGAGCTTTTTGTTATTTGCATCCTCAAAGGAGCATCCATTTTCATGGCGGATCTGATTCGCCAGATCAAGGTGCCTGTGGAAATCGACTTTATGTCTTTATCCAGTTACGGCAAGTCCACCCAAACCTCCGGTGTGGTCCGGATGCTGCGGGACCTTGACCAGGAAATCACCGGCAAAGAGGTTTTGGTTGTGGAGGACATCATTGATACCGGTCTGACCCTGAGCTACCTCAAAGAAAATTTGCTGGCCCGCAAACCGGCGACCTTGAAGTTCTGCACATTTTTGGATAAGCCTTCCCGCCGTAAAGTAGAATTTAAACCGGATTACAGCGGCTTGGAGATCGAAGATCATTTTGTTGTAGGTTATGGTTTGGACTATCAGGAGAAATATCGTGAATTGCCTTTTATCGGCGTCGTGAAGTCTTTGGACTGAGGCGTCCGGCTTATAGCCAGGGACGGCCAGATCAAAGGGTGATGGCCCGCTTCATTTCAAAGACATAATCACGAACCGGACCGACGGATTTTTCCCCAAACTGTTCAACCAATTTCACGATCGCACTGCCCACAATGACGCCGTCAGCGAACTGCGTCATTTTTTTTGCCTGTTCAGGGGTAGAAATCCCAAAACCCACAGCGCAGGGTATATCCCGAACCGCCTTAACCAAATCAATCATTTGTCGGACGTCTGTGGCAATCTCACTGCGAACACCGGTGACCCCCATGGAGGAAACACAATAAATGAAGCCCTGGGCTTCTTTTGCGATCATGCCGATTCGCTCTTTCGAGGTGGGCGCAATCAGGGAAATCAAAGTAACTTGGTATTTTTCACAGTAAGGAAGGATTTCGCCTTTCTCTTCATAAGGCAGATCCGGAACGATCAGCGCATCGATCCCGCATTGGCGGCAGCGGCTGAGAAAACGGTCGGCGCCATAGACAAAGATGGGATTGGCATAGGTCATGAAAGCCAAAGGCACCTCCGTCTTGGAGCGGATCCTGCAGACCATCTCGAAGATCTTGTCGGTGGTGGTGCCTGCAGCCAGGGCTCGTTCATCGGCTTTTTGGATCACGATGCCTTCCGCCACCGGATCCGAAAAGGGGATCCCCAGCTCGATCAGGTCGGCGCCTGCTTCCGCCATGGCCAGGACCAGCTGTTCCGTAACGGCCAGATTCGGATCACCAGCCGTGACAAAGGGAATAAAAGCTTTCTTGTTTTTGAATACATCGCTGATCCTACTCATGAAGATCCACTCCTCTATACCGCGCGATCGCGGCCACATCTTTGTCTCCCCGTCCAGATAGGTTTATAACAATGAGCTGGTCTTTTCTCATGGTTGGCGCCAGTTTCTGAGCATAGGCCACCGCGTGGGCGCTTTCGATGGCGGGGATGATGCCCTCGGTTCTGGATAGATATTCAAAGGCGGCCACCGCTTCGTCATCGGTTACCGGTACATAGCTGGCCCGCCCGATATCGTGGAGATTGGCATGCTCCGGCCCAATGCCCGGATAGTCCAGCCCGGCGGATATGGAGTAGACCGGCGCGATCTGGCCGTACTCGTCCTGGCAGAAGTAGGATTTCATACCGTGGAATATGCCAAGGGTCCCATTGGCCATGGTGGCGGCATTCTGGGCTGTATCCACCCCAAGTCCGGCGGCTTCACAGCCGATCAAGGCCACGGATTCATCCTGGATAAAATCATAAAATAGGCCCATGGCATTGCTGCCGCCGCCCACGCAGGCGATCAATGCGTCCGGCAGCCTGCCTTCGGCTTCAAGGAGCTGGCTTTTAACTTCCTTGCCGATGACCCGCTGAAAATCGCGGACCATGGTGGGAAAAGGATGGGGTCCCATGACCGAACCCAGAACATAATGGGTGTCCTCAATTCTGGAGGTCCATTCACGAAGGGTCTCGTTCACTGCATCCTTGAGGGTTTGGGTGCCGCTGGTTACCGGGTGGACCTTCGCGCCAAGCAGCTCCATACGATAGACATTGAGGGCCTGGCGCTGGGTGTCCTCATGGCCCATATAAATGTCGCAGGACATCCCCATGAGGGCTGCGGCGGTTGCGGTGGCAACGCCATGCTGCCCGGCGCCGGTTTCTGCAATCACCCGGGTCTTCCCCATGCGTTTGGCCAGCAGGACCTGTCCCAGCACATTATTGATCTTATGGGAACCGGTATGATTCAAGTCTTCCCGTTTCAGGTAAATCCGGGCGCCGCCCAGGTCGCGGGTCATTTTCTCAGCATAGTAAAGCAGGGAGGGCCTGCCCGCATAGTTTTTCAGCAGCGAGTCCAGCTCCTGGTTGAAGGCGGCATCCTTGCTGTAGAATTCATAAGCCTTTTCCAGCTCGATCACGGCGTTCATCAGGGTTTCAGGGATGAATTGCCCGCCATGGATACCGAATCTTCCTTTGGTCATTTTATATCTCACTCCTTACGATCTTGACGATTTCTTCAATCTTCGCCGGATCCTTGGATCCGTTGGTTTCCGCGCCGCTGCTGACATCCAACCCATAGGGGCGGCAGCCGGCTGCCGCTTTGATGTTGCCGGCATGGAGGCCGCCCGCCAGAAAAAATGGTTTTTCCAAGGGGGGGATCAGCCTGTGGTCGAAGGTTTTACCGGTGCCTCCGGCGGCACTGGGATCGGCGCTGTCCAAAAGCAGATAGTCGCAGGGCAGTTTCTGGGCATCCAGGACCTGCTGGGGATCCTGTACACGGACAGCCTTGATGATGAGGTTTGGAACCGCTTTTTTGAGGGCCTTGATATAGGCTGCGTCTTCATGGCCGTGAAGCTGGATCAGGTCAATGACTCCGTCCCGGCATAAGCGGATGATTTCATGGGGCTTGGCGTCCACGAAGACACCCACTGCCAGAATATGCGGATCCAGAATGCTTTTCAAGGCTCTGGCCTGAGCCGGTGTCACTTGGCGGCGGCTTTCGGCGAAAACAAAGCCGACATAATCCGGTTTTGCCTTGTTCACTGCCAGGATGTCCTGAGATTGGCTGAGCCCGCAGATCTTGATTTTCGTCACGAGGCCGACCCACCTTTCAAGGCTTTAAAGGCTGCTTTTTTATTTTCGCTCCGCATCAGGGCTTCGCCGATCAGGACGGCATCCACTTTTGCAGCCCGGAGGCGGCGGATATCTTCGGCTGTTTGGATGCCGCTTTCCGCCACATACAATCGATCCGCCGGGACCAAGGGCCTGAGTCGCAGCGAGGTTTCCAAGTCCACTTTGAAGGTTTTCAGATCCCGGTTGTTGACGCCGATGATTTTCGCGCCGGCGGCCACGGCAGCCAACACTTCCTGTTCCGTATGGGCTTCCACCAGGGCGGAGAGCCCAAGCTCAGTGCAAATTTCTAAATAACGAGGAAGGTCTTCCACGGTCAATAGGGTGCAGATGAGGAGGACGGCATGGGCGCCCAAGACCTTTGCCTCATAGATCTGATAGGGGTCGATGACAAAGTCCTTGCGCAGCAAAGGGATTTTCACCTGCTGCCGTATTTCGCTTAAATAACGGTCATTTCCCTGGAAATATTCGGGCTCTGTCAGGACAGAGATGGCATCGGCGCCGGCTGCCTCATAATCCCGGGCGATCTCAAGGTAGGGAAAGTTTTCTGCGATCACGCCTTTGGAGGGGGATGCTTTTTTGACTTCGCAGATCAAGGAGAGGCCCGGTTTTCGCAAAGCAGCCTCGAATTCGAAATTCCCTTTGGGCAGGGCCAGGGCTTTTTGCCGAATGGCTTCGAAGGATATCGCAGTTTTGGCGGCATCCACCCGCTTTCTTGCCGAAGCGGCGATGGTGTCAAGCAACATGGGGCACCTCTTGGGTGGCCTTGACAAAGGCCGTCATGGTCTTGGAGGCTTTGCCGCTGTCGATCATCTCCGCAGCCAGACGGATCCCGTCGGCGATGGTTTCGGCTTTGCCTGCCAGATATAAGCAGGCGGCGGCGTTGAGAAGCACAACATCCCGCTTGGGGCCTTGCTCGCCCTCCAGGATTTTCAGGGCGATGGCCGCATTATCGGCGGCGTTCCCGCCCACCAGATCCCCCGGTTCACAGAAGGAAAAGCCAAATTCCCGGGGATCCAGGGTATAGGTGCTCAGTTGACCGTCCTTCAATTCGCAGACGGTGGTGGTTGCGCCTAAAGTGATTTCATCCAGTCCGTCGTTTCCGTAGACCACCATGGCCCGCCGGACGCCTAAATTGGCCAGGACCTGCGCCAAGGGTTCCACCAGGCTGCGGTCAAAGACACCCAGAAGCTGGATCGTCGCACCGGCCGGATTGGTCAAAGGGCCAAGGATATTGAAAATGGTCCGCGCACCCATTTCTTTGCGGACAGGCGCTGCGTATTTCATGGAAGCATGATAGATTGGTGCGAACATGAAACATAGGCCGGTTTCCTTTAGGATCTTGCTGCTTTGCTCAGCTGTCAGATCCAGTCTGGCGCCTAGAGCCTCCAGAAAATCTGCCGCCCCGCATTTGCTGGAAACGCTCCGGTTGCCGTGCTTTGCCACCGGCATGCCGGCGGCGGCGATCACAAAGGAGGCGACGGTTGAAATATTGAAGGTGTAGGCTTCATCGCCGCCGGTGCCTACGATTTCAAGGACCTCTCCGCTATGGGGAAGCTTGGTGCAATGATCCTGCATGACCGTGGCGCAGGCTGTGATTTCTTCGATGGTTTCACCTTTCATGTGCAGGGCGGTCAAAAACGATGCGATCTGGGCCGGCGTCGCCTGGCCTTGCATGATTTCATCCATAACCTGCCGGGCTGTTTCGAAGGAGAGATCTTCACGTTTTATCAATTGATGGATGGCTTTTTTAATCATCTTCGCCACACTCCAGACTTAAAAAATTTTGCATCATGATATTGCCTTGGGGGGTTAAAAAGGATTCGGGATGGAATTGCAGTCCATAAATCGGATAATGCCGGTGCCTTACCGCCATGATTTCTCCCAGGGAATCTTCAGCAATGACCTCCAGTTCAGCAGGGAGGGTGTCCCCTTTGGCGATCAGAGAGTGGTAGCGGGCTGCCTCGATAACGGGCGGCAGGCCTTTGAAAATCGGGCTGCGGTTGTTCAGGCAGATAGAGCTTTTTTTCCCGTGCATCAGTTGGACCGCAGGAACGATGCTGGCGCCGAAGGCCTCGCAAATGGCTTGATGGCCGAGGCAGACCCCCAGGATCGGCATGACGCCCTTGAAGGCGATGACCGCTTCCTCACAAACTCCGGCCGATTTCGGATAGCCCGGCCCGGGGGAGAGGATCAGGTGGGAGGGGACAAGGGCTCTAATTTCATCGATGGTCATTTCATCGTTGCGGATGACCCGGATATCCGGGTCGATGGCCCCTGCCAGATGGACCAGGTTGTATGAAAAACTGTCATAATTGTCAATGAGTAAAATCATCCCGCATCCACCTCGCTTGCTCTGAGAATTGCGTTGATCACAGCGCTGGCCTTGTTCCCTGCTTCTGCGTACTCAAGCTCGGGAACGCTGTCGGCGACGATGCCGCCCCCCGCCTGCACATAGACTTTGCCCTCTTGTTTTACAGCCATCCGGATGGCGATGCAAATGTCCATATTGCCGGTAAAATCCATATAACCAAGGGCTCCGCCGTAGATGCCCCGGGGTTCCTGTTCCAATTCTTCGATAATCTCGCAGGCCCGGATCTTTGGCGCGCCGGAGAGGGTGCCCGCCGGTAAAATGGCTTCAACCGCATTGAACGCATCGCAATCGGGCCGGATGTCGCTTTCGACGCAGGATGCAATATGCATGATCTTTGAATAACGGTGGATCATCATATAATCCATGAGTTTTACAGAAGGGATTTTTGAAATCCGGCTTAAATCATTTCTTGCCAGATCCACCAGCATGTTGTGTTCGGACAATTCCTTCTCGTCAGCCAGCAGTTCCGCTTCAAGGGCCAAGTCCTCCTGGAGGGTGGCGCCTCTTGGCCTTGAGCCTGCAACCGGGAAGGTGGAGAGACGGCCGTCCTGCAGCCGAACCAGGGTCTCGGGAGAAGCGCTCATGATTTCCAGATCGTCGATTTGCATGTAAACCATGTAAGGCGAAGGGTTGGTGGTGCGCAGAACACGATAGGCATTGACCAGGCTGCCGTGATAGCTGCTTTCAAAGCGTCGGGAGATCACTGCCTGGAAAATATCCCCGTTCCGGATGTGTTCTTTGGTTTTTTCTACCATGGCGCAGTAAGCGTCTTTGGAGACATTGCAATTAAAATCAGCTTTTTCCAAGGAATGCAAAGACGGGAGCGGCCGATGATCCATGATGAGACCGCGGATGCGTTCGATCTCTGAGACGGCCTTGCCGTAGTTTTCCATAAGATGCGCTGTATCCACGTTGACAACGATACAGATTTTCTGCTTTAGATGGTCATAAGCGATGACTTTGTCAAAGAGCATCAAATCATAATCATTGAAGCTGCTCTGTTTGATTTTAAGGGTGGGCTCGGCATAACCGATCATGGAGTATGCAAAGTATCCTACAAAGCCTCCCGTAAAGGGCGGAAGGTCCTTGAGCTTTGGCGCCCGGTATTTTGATAGCAAAGACCTTAAGATATCCAGGGGCTTGTCCGTCCGGATCCGTTGGGTTTCCGTACCTTCAATGGTGACCGTATGGTCTTTGCAGGTGACGCGAAGGATGGGGTCAAAACCGAGAAAGGAGTATCGGGCCCATTTTTCCCCGCCCTCGATACTTTCCAGAAGATAATACTTTTGGCTGATTTGCTTGAGTTTCCGCAGCAAGGTGATGGGGGTGACCACGTCGGCGTAGATTTCCCTGCAAACAGGGATCGTGTTGTAGTCCTTGGCCAGTTCCTCGATTTTTTCACAAGATGGTTGAATCATGTTCGCCACATATTTTCATCAAGCGATGGGATGAAAACTCCTTTCTGATTATTTTGCGAGTGTCGGATGGGAAATAAAAAAAGCTTCTGCCCCCCTTAAGGGACAAAAGCTTTTAAACTTCTGCGATACCACCCAAATTGATGACCGAAATCATCCACTCATTTTGCATACCATCATATGCACCTCACTGATAACGGACGAGGTTCCCGTCAGCGTCTACTCCTGCCCTACAGTTTCAAGCTGCCCTCGCAAGTCCATTCGGAAAAATCTGTGCTGCCGCACTCCCACCATCGGCGGCTCTCTGGATACACCCGACTTTTCGTACTTCTCTTGCTCAACGGTTTGTATTTTTATGAATTATAGCGCGAAATAACAATAATGTCAACAACTGTTATAATATTATCTCGTCAATGTTTGATAGCTGAATTGAAATAGTAAATTCCACCCCTCAAGCACCACAAGGTGGAAGTTACTTTTTCAAACAGGAATTTACTATTTCAATTCACCCAATGTTTGAGAAAATCTTAATAAATATCCATCGGGATCTTGCACCAGGATCTCTTTTTCACAAATGGTTTCATGGCCGCACTGGTACCGGCTCTCGAAAACGTCCTTATATAAAGGGGATTGGTGGTTTTCAAGTCGCTTTTTTATTTTTTCAACATGGTCTGTTGTGATTTGAAGATTGATCCCCCTGCCGAAGGGATGGGTCAATTCCCCCGTTTCCCAATGACCGTTGACCTCTTCGATCATGATTTGGGCGTCATTTAGGGAAAGAAAAGCAAACTTGTCAGCTGTCCGTTCATATTCCAAGTGGAACCCTAAGACATCGAGATAAAAGCTTTTGGACACATTGATATCAGAGACAGACAATTCGGGAATCAATCCATTGAATTTCATATTCCGGCCTCCTTGCGAGGGGGTTCATCCGAATTGGACAACGCCCTGGCTTATTATGATCATTATATCCATAAATGGCTGGATTGAAACCTTTGATTTGCTTGAAATTCCATGGAAAAAGGTTGATTTCTTTATCAGCGGGTAATATACTATTTTTTATAGTAGGGCTCTTATGAGCCATGGATAGGGTCTGCAGGTTTGCAGGCAGCGTTTGATCATGCGGATCCGGTTGGACTTGAGAACACGTAGAATGGAAGGATGGTCTATATGAAATTAATGATGTTTGGTACCTTTTTGGCTTTATTGCTGTTTGGCGGTTATGTTTCCATGAAACAAACCCGCACTGTGGGGGACTTTGTGGTGGGCGGACGGTCCATCGGCCCCTGGATGTCAGCATTCGCCTATGGTACCACTTATTTTTCTGCGGTGATTTTTGTGGGTTACGCAGGAAAATTGGGCTGGGGCTTCGGGGTATCCACCCTTTGGATCGGTGTAGGCAACGCAATTCTGGGGAGTTTCCTGGCATGGAAGGTCATGGCCAAGCGGACTCGGGAGATGTCGGAACGGCTCCACGCCGTGACGATGCCGGAACTGCTCAACCGGCGTTTTGACAGCCCTGGATTGAAGACCTTTGCCGCCGTCATCATCTTTATCTTTTTAGTGCCCTATTCCGCATCGGTCTATATGGGTTTATCCTATGTGATCAACGAGGTTCTTCAGATCGATTACAGTATTGTTTTGGCGATCATGGCGCTGGTGACCGCAGCCTTTTTGATCATGGGCGGCTACAAGGCCGTGGCGCTGACGGACTTTGTTCTAGGCTTGATCATGATCGGCGGTATCGTCTTGTTCATCGTGCGCTTATTCGGCAATCCGGCCGTCGGCGGTTTTTCACAGGCTTTGACCCGGCTGGGTCAGATCGATCCTCAGCTGGCCATGGTCTTTCCTACTGAAAAGACCCGCATCATCTCCTTGGTATCTTTGATCCTCCTGACCAGCATCGGTCCCTGGGGTCTTCCGCAGATGGTCCAAAAATTCTTTGCCATTAAAGACGTTGAGAAGATCAAGGCAGCCACATGGATCTCTACCTTGTTCGCCCTGGTCATCGGCTGCGGCGCCTACGGTTCCGGTTCAGTGGTGCGGCTTTTCTTCAGCGAATTGCCGGTGGATCCCGCCACAGGCAAAGCCACTGTGGACCTGCTGATGCCGAAAGTGATTGCCACCGCCGTACCGGAGTTTCTGGGCATGCTGATCTTATTGCTGATTTTGTCAGCCTCCATCAGCACCCTGTCTTCCCTGGTGCTGGTGTCCAGTTCAACCCTTGTCATGGACCTGATCAAACCGAAGCTGGCGCCCAAGATCAGCAAAGCCAATGAGATCCTGCTTTTACGGAGTCTATGTCTTGTCTTTATCTTCCTGTCTCTGCTGATCGCTTTGAAAAGGCCGGCGGTCATTCTCAATCTGATGGCCCTTTCCTGGGGCACGGTGGCCGGTGTTTTCCTGGGACCTTACCTATGGGGGCTGTTCTGGCCTAAGACGACCCGTTTGGGCGCCTGGGCAGGCGCCTTGGGCGGTCTGGCCACCAGTCTGGGGGTGGCGCTGTTCAGCGGTTTTAACGCAGCCCTGGTGCCCATTGGCGGTGCGGCAGCCATGCTGGTTTCCCTGATCGTCGTACCGGCCGTAAGCCTGGTAACTCAAGGATTTACAGAAAGCCATCTAGGCGTCATCTTCGGAACGGTTTCCGCTGAAGAAACCGAATTGGCAAACTAAAGAATGCTCAATATGGCAGCGGCCTCGGATCGACAGGGCCGCTGCCATTATTATTGGGAGAATGCTGCTGAAACTAAAAGCAGTGCTGGATTTATCCAAGAGGCAGAGTGTATAATATAGGGTATTGTAAACGAACCATCATTGTGAAGGGAGTGAATGCTGGTGGCCCGGGAACTCGAATTAAAATATGGCTGCAATCCGAATCAGAAGCCGTCCAGAATTTTTATGAAGGAGGGCGAATTGCCGATTCAGGTGCTGAATGGCCGGCCTGGATATATCAACTTTCTGGATGCCTTCAACAGCTGGCAGCTGGTCAAAGAACTGAAGGCGGCAACTGGCCTGCCGGCGGCAGCCTCATTCAAACACGTCAGCCCGGCAGGGGCCGCGGTGGGCTTGCCGATGGATGAAACCCTGAAGAAGATCTATTTTGTGGAGGACCTTGAATTGTCTCCATTGGCTTGTGCTTACGCCCGGGCGAGAGGCGCGGACCGGATGTCCTCCTATGGCGATTTTATTGCGCTTTCAGACGAATGCGATGTCCAGACAGCCCGCTTGATTGCCAGAGAGGTTTCCGACGGGGTGATTGCGCCCGGTTATTCCCATGAGGCGCTGACGATCCTGAAGGAAAAGCGCAAAGGCACCTACACCGTGGTTCAGATGTCTGAGCGTTATGTGCCGGCGCCCATCGAACAAAAAGACGTTTATGGCATCACCTTCGAGCAGGGACGGAACGAGCTGGTGATCCATGGGGGCATGCTCCAGGAGATGCCCACGGTCAACCAGACGATTCCGGAGGAAGCTAAGCGGGACCTGCTGATCGCCTTGATCACACTGAAATACACCCAATCCAATTCCGTATGTTATGCCAAGGGAGGCCAGGTGATCGGGGTCGGAGCCGGCCAGCAATCCCGCATCCATTGTACCCGTCTGGCTGGCAGCAAAGCCGATATCTGGTATCTGCGCCAAAATCCCAAAGTGTTGAATCTGCCTTTCCGGCCGGATATCCGGCGGCCGGATCGGGACAACACCATCGATGTTTATATTTCCGATGATTTCATGGATGTTTTGGGCGACGATGTCTGGTCGAATTACTTCACTGAAAAGCCCGAAGCCTTGACCCGGGAAGAAAAGCGTGCCTGGCTGGATACGCTGACGGGGGTTTCTCTCGGTTCTGACGCCTTCTTCCCCTTTGGGGACAACATCGAGCGGGCAAGCCGCAGCGGTGTTCAATACATTGCGCAGCCCGGCGGTTCCATCCGGGATGACCATGTGATCGCAACATGCAATAAATACCACATCGCGATGGCCTTTACCGGGATCCGTTTATTCCACCACTAAAGCAAGACGGGGCTTTGTGCGGCGCCCGCACAGAGGAACAGGGCAGCATGCTTTGGACCTTTTGAGCGGGGCCGGCACAAAGCCATTTTTTTGCCCAAAAACCATCACCGAATAGGATTTTAGGAATATTGACAATTTATTAAAAAAACGTGACGTATAATACCAAAATATGTTATAATTCCTTGGACAATTTTAGAAATGGAGGGATTGGGTTGGTAAGTAGAAAAATCATCCAGGTGGAAGAAAAGGTGCCTTTGTCACTGATGGTTCCCCTCAGCATCCAGCATATGTTTGCGATGTTCGGGGCCTCGGTGCTGGTGCCTTTTCTTTTTGGAATCAATTCTGCCGTAGTTCTTTTCATGAATGGCTTTGGCACGCTTTTATTTATTGTTGTCACCAAAGGCAAAGCCCCTGCGTATCTTGGCTCCAGCTTTGCCTTTATCGGACCGGCGCTTTACATTATCGGGAAATGGGGCTTCCCCTATGCCTTAGGCGGCTTCGCGGCCGTTGGCTTTTGCGGTTGTATTCTGGCCTTCATCATTTATAAATTCGGGGTCAAATGGATCAATGTGGTCCTTCCGCCTGCGGCCATGGGGCCTGTGGTTGCCCTGATCGGTCTGGAATTGGCAGGCACTGCAGCCAGCACGGCAGGCTTGCTGCAGAACACCAGCTATACGGTGGACCAAGCCACTGGATTGTTCACCCAAACCATCGTCGCCGTGGATCCAAAGAATGTGATCGTCTTTGGCATCACCTTGGCGGTGGCGGTTTTCGGCTCTGTGCTTTTCAAGAAATTCTTCGCGGTGATCCCCATTCTGGTGGCCATCATCACAGGCTATGTTGCCGCCTTGATCTTTGGCATTGTAAATTTTGACGCCGTGATCACGGCGCCCTGGTTTTCTTTGCCCAATTTCTCCGCACCGAAATTTAATCTCCAGGCCATCATCATCATGATGCCGGTGCTCCTGGTGATTGCCTCGGAGCATATCGGCCATCAATTGGTCACCAGCAAGATCATCGGAAGGGATTTGCTGGTGGATCCCGGTTTGCACCGTTCCTTGTTTGCGGACAATTTCTCCACCATGCTTTCCGGTTTGGTGGGCGCGGTCCCTACAACGACTTATGGAGAAAACATCGGCGTCATGGCCATGACCAAGGTTTACAGCGTCCAGGTCATCGGCGGCGCTGCGGTTCTTTCCATTATTGTCTCCTTTGTCGGTAAATTGACGGCTCTCATCAGCACGATTCCCGGCGCGGTGATCGGCGGTATTTCCTTCCTCCTTTATGGTATGATCGGCGCCTCCGGCATCCGGATCCTGATCGATGCCCAGGTGGATATGGGCCGGTCCAAAAATCTTGCCTTGACCTCCGTGGTCTTTGTGGTGGGGCTTTCCGGCGTTGCGCTGAAATTCGGCAACATTGAATTGCGGGGCATGGTCTTGGCCACCGTGGTCGGTATGGTCCTGAGCCTTTTATTTTATATGTTTGACAAGCTTGGCATGACCAACGACTGACAAAACCAAAAACAGGCAGGATCGGGTCTGAACAGAGGACAGATTTTTTGCATCAGGGCCCATCCATCCATCGAACAACAGAAAAACAGCCCGCACAGCCGCAAATCAAAGGGCGGTGGTGCAGGCTGTTTTTTTATGATCGCGGCTGGGGCAGTGGTCATTTTGCACAAACAATGCTAAACTTAAACCCAAAGAAATCTAAAGTCTGCAAGGAGGATCTGATGGAAACGATACGCCCCGGACGTTACCGCCATTACAAAGGCAACGAATATGAAGTCCTTTATACTGCAAGACATTCAGAGACCCTGGAGGAAATGGTGGTTTATCGGGCCCTCTATGACGAAGGGGCGATCTGGGTCCGGCCGGCATCCATGTGGAACCAAACCGTCTTTAAGGACGGAAAGACCATGCTGCGTTTTGAACCGATGGGAGGCTGACCATGCAGATCCTGCTCGATGCCGATGGCTGCCCCGTGGTGGATATCGCTGTCAGGCTGGCCCGTCAGAACAGCATCCCGTGCCTGATATTGTGCGATACTGCCCATATCATCGAAAAGACCGGCGCGGTGACGCTGATCCTGTCCAAAGGCGCGGACAGCGTGGACTTCGCCCTGGTGAACCGGGTTCAAAAAGGCGATATTGTGGTGACCCAGGACTATGGCCTGGCTGCTATGTGCCTGGCCAAAGGGGCCATACCGATCAACCAGGACGGCAGGGAATACACAGGGGAAAACATTGATGCCCTGTTGCTTGCCCGTTATACGGCAAAAAAGATCCGAAGCGCCGGCGGCCGCATCAAAGGCCCGGCCAAACGCAGGGCGGCGCAGGACAAAGCGTTTGAAGCGAAGCTGAAAAACCTCCTGGCGAAATGAAAAATCGGGGCTGTGTATACAGAAACCATCGTTTTTTAATTTTAAAACTCATGTTATAATAAACTATTACAAAAAAATACTTGTTGAAACGGCACAGGGACAGCCTTGCCAATCAATGGATTTAAAGGAAAGGATGCGTATTAGATGAGTGCAAAAGTATTGATCGTCATGGGCAGCGATTCCGATTGGAAGATCATGGAGAAAGCTGTTCAGACATTGGCAGAATTTCAGGTTGACTATGAGGTCCATGTGGCGTCTGCGCATCGGACACCAGCCAAAGCCCTGACCTTGTCACGGGAAGCCCATGGCCGCGGCATCGATGTGATTATTGCGGGTGCCGGCGCGGCAGCCCATTTAGCCGGTGTTTTAGCTTCGGAAACCCCGCTGCCTGTGATCGGCGTCCCGATCAATGGGACCTCTCTGCAGGGCTTGGACGCATTGTACGCGACGGTTCAGATGCCTTCCGGCGTGCCGGTGGCTACGGTGGCCATCGATGGCGCAAAAAACGCTGCGCTGCTTGCGATCCAGATGCTGGGCATCAAGGATGCGGCACTGCGCCAAAAATTCCTGGAGCACAAGGCCAAAATGGCCAAGGAAGTGGAAGCCAAGGATGAAAAGCTGCAGACGCAGCTGAAGGATATAAGCAAATAAATAATAACATCATGACAGCGACCTTGCTGAAGGAGGACGAAATGAGCAACAGCCAAGAAAAAATCACCTACCGCGCTGCCGGGGTGGATATTGACCGGGGCAATGAGACCGTGGAACGGATCAAACCCTGGGTGGAAAAGACACGCCGGCCGGGATTGCTGGGCGGCATCGGCGGCTTCGGCGCCCTTTTCCAATTGGATCTGAAGAAATATAAACAGCCGATCCTGGTTTCAGGCACAGACGGTGTCGGCACCAAACTGGCGGTGGCACAGGCTGCCGGCCGGCACAATACGGTGGGGATCGACGGTGTGGCTATGTGCGTCAATGACATCCTGGTTTCCGGCGCTGAACCCCTTTTCTTTTTGGATTACCTTGCTGTAGGGCATTTGGACCCAGCCCAGGCGGAAGCCATCGTTTCCGGTGTGGCGGAGGGCTGCTGCCAGGCAGGCTGCGCCCTGGCCGGCGGCGAAACCGCCGAAATGCCGGGCTTCTATAAGCCGGGCGAATATGACATCGCCGGTTTTGCGGTGGGCGTGGTGGACAAAGATCAAATGATCGACGGCAGCAAGATCCTGCCGGGTGATGTGATGATCGGCATTGCGTCCTCAGGCCTGCACTCCAACGGCTTTTCCATGACCCGCAAGATCGTTTTTGACCATGCAGGCAAAAAGCTGGACGAAGTGATCCCGGAATGGGGATGCACTGTGGCGGATGAGTTGCTTAAACCGACCCGTATCTACGTCAAATTGGTCCTGCAAGCTTTAGCGGAGCTGCGGTCATTGGGTGTTGAGATCAAAGCAATGAGCCATATCACCGGTGGCGGTCTCCTGGAAAATCCAAACCGCGTCTTGCCTAAAGGCATGGCCATTGAACTCAGCTGGGGCAGCTGGCCGGTGCTGCCGGTCTTCAAGTGGCTGCAGGCTGCAGGCAATGTGGACACCATGGAAATGCTGCGGACTTATAATATGGGCATAGGCTATTGCTTCTTTGTGGCGGAGGATCAGGCAGCTGCGCTGTTGGATTACCTGGCTTCCAAAGGAGAATCGGCTTGGGCCGTCGGCAAGGTCGTGCCCGGCAACCGGGACGTGATCGTGAAAGGCTTGGAGGGATAAGCATGCTTCGCATGGTGGTTTTGGCCTCCGGCAGGGGATCAAACTTACAGGCTATTTTCACGGCCATCGATGCAAACCATTTGGCGGGACAGGTGGCCGCGGTGATCAGTGATAAAGAAGACGCAAAGGCGCTGGACCATGCCAGGGAACGACAGATTCCTGCCCTATGGGTCAATCCCAAGCTGGACGATGGTAAAGCCGGCTATGAACGGCGCCTTCTGGACGCTGTCATGGCTTATGAGCCGGACTGCATCGTACTGGCAGGCTATATGCGGATCCTCGGCAGCGATTTTGTCCATCAGGCAGGCAAGCCGATCTTCAATATCCATCCGGCGCTGCTGCCTTCTTTTCCGGGACTGCATGCCCAGGCCCAGGCGATCCGCTACGGCGTCCGCTTCAGCGGCTGTACAGTCCATTTTGTGGATGAAGGCGTGGACACAGGGCCCATCATCGACCAGGCGGTGGTTCCGGTATTGCCCGAGGATACAGAAGACACGCTGGCAGCCCGTATCCTCTCGGAAGAACATAAGCTGTATTCCCAGGTGTTGGCCTTATACAGCCAGGGACGCATCCGTCGTGAAGGCCGCCGCGTCACCATCGACCGATAAGCGAACCGTTTTTCGGCTTAGAAAATACAAATTAAAGGAGATCCGATCAGCATGAGTAAGAGAGCATTGGTCAGTGTATCCGACAAATCCGGAATCACGGAGCTTGGCAAGGCACTGACCGAATTAGGCTATGAAATCATTTCTACCGGCGGGACCTACAAAGCCCTGCAGGCTGCAGGCATTCCTGTCCGCACTGTGTCCTCTGTGACTGGATTCCCGGAGATCATGGATGGCCGGGTCAAAACCCTGCATCCCAAGATCCACGGCGGGATCCTGGCACGGCCCACCCCAGAGCACCAGAGCGAGGCCGCCGCGGCAGGCATCGACATGATCGACATCGTGGTGGTCAATCTTTATCCTTTCCGTGAAACCATTGCCAAGCCGGGCATCACCCGTGAAGAAGCCGTGGAACAGATCGACATCGGCGGACCGGCCATGGTCCGGGCAGCGGCCAAAAACCATGAACGGGTTGCCATCGTGGTGAAACCGGAACGGTATGCCCAATTGCTGGCGGAGCTCCGGGAAAAAGGGGAAGTATCCCTGGTCATGCGCCGGCAGCTGGCCGCGGAGGCTTTTGCCCATACGGCGGCTTATGATACCTGCATTGCGGCATATCTTGAAGAAAACAAATAGCAGAGCATGATATAGGAGGGAAGCCCTTGAAGATCCTGATTGTAGGCAGCGGCGGCAGAGAGCATGCCTTGGCCTGGAAACTGCGGCAAAGTCCGCAGACGGATACGATCTATTGCGCCCCTGGCAATGGCGGCACCGCCAGCCTTGCGGTGAATGTGCCGATCCCGGCCGACGATATCCCGGCTTTGGTTGCCTTTGCGAAAGAGCAACACATCGGATTGGCGGTGGTTGGACCGGAATTGCCTTTGACTCTGGGCTTGGTCGATGCCTTGACGGCTGCCGGGATCCCGGCCTTCGGACCCTCCAAGGCGGCGGCCCAGCTGGAAGGCAGCAAAGCTTTTTCCAAGGATTTCATGGCACGCCATGGGATCCCTACCGCAAAATACGGTATTTTTCAGGAGGTTGCGCCGGCCAAAGCCTTTGTGCGCAGCTTCGGCGGTCCTTGCGTGGTCAAGGCAGACGGCCTGGCCGCCGGCAAAGGTGTTTTGATTTGTGAAACAGAGGCCGAGGCCGATACGGCCATCGACTATATTTTAGCCGAAAACGCTTTTGGAGCAGCCGGCGCCTCCCTGGTCATCGAAGAATTCCTGGAAGGCGAAGAACTGAGCCTGATGGCTTTCAGCGATGGCAAAACGGTGATCCCTATGATGACGGCCCAGGACCACAAACGCATTTTTGACGGCGACAAGGGACCCAACACCGGCGGCATGGGCGCTTATGCGCCGGCGCCTGTAGGAACTGCCGCGTTGGTGGCCGAAGTCGAAAAAACCGTCCTGCAGCCTGTGGTGAACGCCATGGCCGCCGAAGGGCGGGAATTCAAGGGCGTCCTTTATGCCGGATTGATGATCACTGCCAAGGGTCCCATGGTTCTGGAATTCAACGCGCGTTTCGGTGATCCGGAAACGGAAGTGGTGCTGCCCATGTTGAAGACCGACCTGGTTTCCACCCTGCTGGCCTGTATCCGCGGAACCTTGGACCAGCTGCCGTTGGAATGGCAGACTGGCCATTGCGTCACGATCGTTATGGCGGCCCATGGCTATCCGGGTATGGTCCGCAAAGGAGATAAGATCCATGGTTTGGAACAAGTACGGCCGGACGTGATGGTCTTCCATTGCGGCACGTCCCTGCAGTCAACGAAGGCCGGAACCGCTTGGCTGACCAGCGGCGGCAGGGTGCTTTCTGTGACAGCCACCGGGGAAACGCTGCCCCTGGCCTTGCAAAAAGCCTATGCCGGCGTTCAGACGATTACCTTTGATGGAATGCAGTATCGCCGGGATATTGCCCATCGTGCGCTCAACCGTTCATGAATCATGGAGGCGAAATGTATGACGAATAAAGATTGGGGATTTGACACCCTGCAAGTCCATGCCGGCCAAGTGCCGGATCCTGTAACCGGAGCCCGGGCCCTTCCCATCTATCAGACCACAGCCTATGTTTTCCGGGATGCCCAGCATGCCGCCGACCTATTCTCTCTCAAAGAGGAGGGCAACATCTATACACGGCTTCAGAATCCGACCACGGATGTGCTGGAAAAACGGGTGGCGGCTTTGGAAGGCGGGATTGGCGCCCTGGCCACCGGCTCGGGCATGTCCGCAATCATGCTGGCCTGCTTGAACATTGTCGAAACGGGTCAGGAGATCGTCGCTTCCAGCGCATTGTACGGCGGCACCTTCAACCTCTTTGCAGTGACCTTCAAAAAGCTAGGCATCAAAGTCCATTTTGTAGATCCTAAAGATTTAGAAGGCTTCCGAAAGGCCATCAATGAAAAGACCCGGGCGGTCTATGTGGAGAACATCAGCAATCCCAGCATGGCCATGGTGGACATGGAAGCCGTTGCGGCCATTGCCCATGAGCACGGGCTGCCGCTCCTGGTGGATGCCACCTTCACCACACCTTATCTGAGCCGGCCCTTTGAGTTCGGAGCAGACATTGTGATCCACTCCGCCACCAAATATTTGGGCGGCCACGGCAATTCTTTGGGCGGCATCATTGTGGATTCCGGTCAATTTGATTGGAACGCTTCCGGCCTCTATCCGGGATTGACGGAGCCGGATGAAAGCTATCACGGCATCCGTTACGTCCAGGACTTCGGGGCGGCGGCTTTTATCGTCAAAGCCCGTGTCCAAATGATGCGGGACATGGGCCCGGCCATCAGTCCCATGAATTCCTGGCTGATCCTGCAGGGAATCGAAACCTTGTCCCTTCGGATGCGGAAGCATGTTGAAAATGCCAATGCCGTGGCGGCCTGGCTTAAAACCAATCCCAACGTTTCCTGGCTGAACTATCCGGCGGATCCCGATCATCCGGACTACCCCCTGGTCCAGAAATACATGCCCAAGGGAATCGGCGCCATCTTCTCCTTCGGTCTGAAAGGCGGACTGGCAGCCGGCAAAAAGTTCATCGAATCGGTTCAGCTGCTGTCCCATGTAACCAATGTAGGGGATACCCGTTCCATTGTGACCCATCCCGGAAGTACAACCCATCAGCAGATGTCCGAGGAGGACCAAATTGCCGCAGGCGTGAATCCGGAGCTGATCCGTGTCTCCCTGGGATTGGAAGATGCCAAAGATATTATTGCCGATATGGCCCAAGCCATGGGGATGACGGTGGAATGACCGGCTGCGGTCCGGGCATAGATTTCTTGAGCTAAATCTTACGGAAGGGAAGTGATTCGATTGCCCATACGAATACCAGACAATTTGCCGGCGGCGTCGACCTTAAGCAACGAAAATATTTTTGTCATGTCGGAGCACCGGGCTTATGCCCAGGACATCCGTCCCCTGAAAGTTGCGATCCTGAATCTGATGCCCACAAAAATTGCCACAGAGACTCAATTGCTGCGTTTACTGGGCAATACGCCTTTGCAGGTGGACATCACTTTGCTTCAGTCGATATCCCATGTGAGCAAAAATACGCCGGAAGCCCATTTGACCACCTTCTACAAAACCTGGGAGGAAATCAAAAAAGAGCGTTTCGACGGCATGATCATCACCGGAGCCCCTGTGGAGGACCTGGACTTTGAAGATGTGGATTATTGGGATGAAATGTGTCAGATCATGGATTGGTCCACGCGCCACGTCTATTCCACCATGCACATCTGCTGGGGGGCCCAGGCCGGCTTGTTCTATCATTATGGCATCCCGAAATATCATCTGCCCGAAAAGTGTTTCGGGGTTTTCCCTCATCAGGCCACCCGTAATTATGTACGGCTTCTGAGAGGATTTGATGATGTATTCTATTGCCCCCATTCCCGGCATACGGAAGTGCACCGGGATGACATTATGGCCTGCGCCGAGCTGGACATGGTGGCGGAGTCCGAGGAAGCCGGCGTCAACATCGTCCGGGCGCTGAATGGACGGCAGATCTACATTTTCGGCCATTTCGAATACGATGCGCTGACCCTTAAAGCAGAGTATGACCGGGATGTGTCCCGGGGGCTGCCCATCAAAATCCCCAGAAATTATTACCCTAATGATGATCCCCGGCAAATACCCCGGGTGCGCTGGCGGAGCCATGCCAATCTTTTGTTCGCCAACTGGCTGAATTACTATGTCTATCAGGAGACCCCCTATGACCTGCGGACCCTGGACTCAGAAGACAAAGATTGACGCTGTCAGCCGCGTATTGTATAATTTTACGGTATTCGCATTCCGAAAGCAGGGGATTCAAAGGCTTTCAGAAGACGTATCAATTAAACCAATCATTGAATAGAACGGAAGGATGGTAGAACAGAGATGAAAAGACTAAGCAAATTGGCCGCGACCTTGCTGGCAGGTTTGATGGTAGCGGGAAGCCTGGCAGGTTGCGGAAGCAGTGCCAGCCAAGGGACTGCAACCAAAGAGACCACGGCAGCGGCGGAAAAAATCTACAAAATCGGCGTGATCCAGCTGGTGGAACATGCCGCTTTGGATGCTTCATACCAGGGCTTTATTGATGGCCTGAAAGAAGCAGGTTTTGAAGAAGGCAAAAACATCACCATCGATTTCAATAACGCCCAAGGCGAGCAGGCTAACTGCCAGACCATTGCCACCAAGCTGGTCAATGACAAAAATGACCTGATCCTAGCCATCGCAACACCTGCGGCCCAAGCGGTAGCCAACGTGACCAAAGATATTCCGATCCTTGTCACAGCCGTTACCGATCCTGCGGATGCCAAGCTGGTTGCGGACAACAAGGCGCCCGGCGGCAACGTCAGCGGAACCTCTGACCTGACACCCGTCAAGGAACAAATCGATTTGATCAAGCAATTTGTGCCGGATGTGAAAACCATCGGCATTCTTTACAGTTCCAGCGAAGCCAACTCCGTTTTCCAGGTGAACCTGGCGAAGGAAGCGGCAGCGGCTCTGGGTATCGAAGTCATCGAAGGCTCTGTATCCAGCTCCAATGAAATCCAGCAGGTTGCCCAATCTTTGGTTGGCAAGGTGCAGGCTTTCTACATTCCCACAGACAATATGCTGGCTGCCGGCATGGCAACCGTTGCCACAGTGACCAATCCTGCCAAGATTCCCGTGATTGTGGGCGAAGAAGGCATGGTGGCCAACGGCGGGCTGGCAACCTACGGCATCAACTACTATAATTTAGGCAAGCTGACGGCAGTCCAGGCTGTGGCGGTCCTTCGGGATGGCAAAAGCACCAAGGACATGCCCATCGAATACCTGAGCGACTTGAATTTCACTTTGAATCAAGCCGTGGTGGATGAAATTGGCATTCAGGTGCCGGCAGAACTGGCAGCCAAAGCCAAACAATAACCGAAGGTCTGAGGAATCAGAACCGAACAAAAACAAGGGCGGCGATGAGGGGGACCTCATCGCCCATTTTGACGTAATGCGGGGGGAAAGATATGGACAACCTATCCGGTATCATCATGGCGCTGCAAGGCGCAGTATCCCAGGGCGTCCTTTGGGGGATCATGACCCTGGGCCTTTATATTACCTATAAAGTACTGGATTATGCGGATTTAACGGTGGACGGCAGTTTCGCGTTAGGGGGCGCGGTCAGCGCCATCCTGATCGTCAAAGGGATGAATCCCTATTTGACGCTGATTTTTTCCATCGTGGCTGGCATGATGGCTGGTGTGGTCACCGGCTTTCTGAACACCAAATTGAAGATCCCCGCGATCCTGGCCGGTATCCTATCCATGATCGCCTTGTATTCCATCAACATCCGGATCATGGGCAAGCCCAACGTGGCTTTGCTAGGGGAGGCCACGGTGGTCACCCAAATCATGAACCTGACCGGTTTGTCCAACAGTGTGATTTCCCTTTTGCTGGGTATCCTCTTCGCCGCAGTCATCACAGGTATTATGTATTGGTATTTCGGCACGGAAATCGGCTGCGCCATCCGGGCCACAGGAAATAATGAATATATGGTAAGGGCTTTGGGAGCCAGCACCGACCAGATGAAGATCCTGGGCCTGCTGATCAGCAATGGGCTGGTGGCGTTATCCGGCGCCTTGGTGGCTCAAAGCCAGGGCTATGCCGACGTGGGCATGGGCACCGGGACCCTGGTGATCGGCTTGGCTTCGATCATTATCGGCGAAGTGATTTTCGGCAAACGGTTCAACTTTGCCTACAAGCTCTTGTCGGTGGTGCTGGGTTCTGCGATATACCGAATGATCATTGCCATCGTGCTTCAAATGGGCTTGAAATCCTCCGACCTGAAACTCCTTACAGCCGTCATCGTGGCCATGGCGCTGTCGATCCCGGTGGTCAAGAAGAAGATTGCGGTCAGGTAACGGAATGAGTTCTGATTGAAGGAGGAACGAACATGCTGAAATTATTCAATATTAATAAAACATTCAATGCCGGGACCATCAACGAGAAGAAGGTTCTGGTCAACTTTGATCTGCATCTGCATCCAGAGGATTTCGTCACCGTGATCGGCGGCAATGGCGCAGGCAAGTCGACCATGCTGAACATCATTGCCGGCGTGCATATCAGCGATTCCGGCCAGGTGATCCTGGACGGACAAGACATTACCAAAGATCCCGAATATGTGCGGGCCAAGAATCTGGGAAGGGTCTTTCAGGATCCTATGATGGGGACGGCCGCGGACATGGGCATCGAAGAAAACCTGGCCATGGCCTACCGCCGCAACAAGAAACGTGGCTTAAGCTGGGGAATAAGCCACGAAGAACGGGTATTGTACCATGAGAAATTGAAAATTCTGGACCTGGGACTGGAGAACCGGCTGAAATCTAAGGTCGGCCTGCTTTCCGGGGGGCAGCGCCAGGCCTTAACGCTGTTGATGGCCACATTACAGAAGCCCAAGCTGCTTTTGCTGGATGAGCATACGGCAGCCCTGGATCCCAAAACGGCCCGCAGGGTCCTGCAAATCACGGAGGAAATCGTGACTGAAAACAAGTTGACCACACTGATGGTCACCCATAATATGAAAGACGCGATCCGTTACGGCAACCGCTTGATCATGATGAACGAGGGCCGGATCATCTATGATGTGGCCGGAGAGGAAAAAAGATCCCTCAGAGTGGAAGATCTGTTGAAAAAATTCGAAAGTGCCAGCGGCGAAGCGGCTGCCAACGACCGGATGATATTAGCCTAAACCAGATGGATCGGGGGTTCAGACCGGACATGACAAATCAAGCGATACCCCAAGATAAGATATCCGACCCTTATGCCAAGCGTTGGCAGATCCTGCCGGTGGTGATTTTAAGCGGATTTATGGCCACCCTGGACAGCAGCATTGTAAATGTGGCGTTGCCGATCATGGCCGAAAAGCTGCAGGTTGGCCTGAACAGCATCCAATGGGTGGTGACCAGTTATTTGATCGCCATCTCCGCTGTGATCGTGATTTTTGGAAAAATCGGGGACCGTGTGGGTAAATCACGGATCTTCCTGCTGGGCTATCTGGTTTTCGGCGTTGGTTCCCTGCTGTGCGGCCTTTCCACAACCTTGGAGTTCCTTGTGTTTTCCCGGGTGGTGCAAGCGGTGGGCGCAGCCATGTTCATGGCCTCAAACCAAGGTCTGACGGCAGAAACCTTTCCTGCCAACGAGCGGGGCAGGGCCTTGGGATTGCTGGGCACAGCGGTGGCCGTTGGAACGCTGGTGGGGCCCAGCCTGGGCGGATTCATCGTTCAATGGTACAATTGGCAGTTGATCTTCTATATCAATGTGCCGGTTGCCCTGGCAGGCTTGTATTACGGGATGCGGCTGATGCCCAAAAAAGCGCACCCTCATGTCAGCGAAACCATGGATATCGCCGGCGCGCTTCTCTTTATCATGATGATCGTATCGCTCTTCTGGGCGTTTTTAAGCGGTGAAGATTTCGGCTGGTCCAATCCCTTGATTCTGGGGGCTTTGGCACTGTGCCTTGTCTGCGCCCTGATATTTTTTGCGGTGGAGCATAAAGCGCCCCGCCCGATGCTGGACCTTTCCATGTTCCGCAACAGCCTGTTTAGCAGCAGCTTGTTTTGTGGTTTCCTTTCCTTTGTATCCATATTCTGCCTGAACATCATCCTGCCGTTTTATCTGCAATTTGTTCTCAGATTAAGGCCGGGACAGTCGGGGCTTCTGATGATGATATCTCCTTTGTGCATCATGCTGACCGCCCCGGTGAGCGGTTATCTTGCCGATAAGGTGGGTGCCCAACGCCTGACCCTTCTTGGCTTGATGATGATATCGGCGGGCCTGGTCTCCATGGCGTTTCTGGACCAGAGTTCCGCCAATCTGGATATCATTCTGCGAACCGGTTTGCTGGGTATCGGCAACGGTCTTTTTCAGTCTCCCAACAATGTGATCATTATGGCTGCGGTGGACAGAGAAAAAATGGGCATCGCCGGCAGCATCAACGGCTTGGTGCGCAATGTGGGCATGGTGACAGGGATATCCTTGTCTGTGGTGCTCCTCTACAACCGCATGAGCCATTACCTTGGCTACCGGGTGACCAGTTTCGCGGAAGGACAGGATCTGGCCTTCCTCTATGGGATGAAGGTGGTCTATTTGTCGGCGGCGGGAGTATGCCTTTTAGGGGTCGTCCTGACCGCCCTGCGCCTGGGTCGGGGGGAGCCGGAAAAATCATGACCCCCTGCCAGGTGCCCTCTTTTTTTGAAGCTGGGATAAGAGAATCAAGAAAGCCTTTCAATTGCCGCCGAGCTGTTTCGACGGCAATTTTCGTTCAAAAAGCCAACCAGACCCTAAAACGGCATGGGCCCATGGAAAAAAAGGATAGATACCATTTGGGTGGGCCAACACCCGAATGGTACTATCCTTCGGAGGGGTAAGCAGTATAAATTTACAGAAGTTCCTCGATCTCCGCGACCAGCTTATCCCGGCTGGGAATGATGGAGACCCATTTGATCTGGCCGTTGATCACCAAAGTCGGCAGATTGGTCAGACCCATTTTGCGTGTGCGGGCAATGTTTTCTTTGATCGTATATTTGTACTCGATGATATCGATCTTGTCGCCAAAAACTTTTTCTTGGACATCCTTCACGCTGTTCCACATGTAGGTGCAGGCAGCGCAGCTTTCGGAATCCAGGGTGAAGACCTCCAGCAAGGGCTTCTTCAGTTTGGCGTAATCAGGGAGTTCAACGGCGATGTCATCCCAGTTGGTTTCATAGTCAGCGACCATGGCTCTGGCGATATCCGTGTTCTTAACGGCCTGCATGGCAGCCACCGTATTTTCGATGGGTACATCATAAGGCATATCGCAGCCGGGGCTCAGGATGAAATTATGGTGCTCGATGCCATCCAGCAGATCCACCACACATTTGATGTTGTCCTGTTGGTTGCCGTGAAGCATGACGGTGGTCAGAGGAATGTTGCCGGCAATGGTGATGTTGTATTTATCCGTGGTATCTTTGGCTTTGATGATATCCACGTTCTCATCCACCGAGATGCAGTCAGGCTTGGTGTGGCACATGACCTCAAGCTGCAGGGTGGCATTGCCGCAGACAAAGAAGGAAGAATAGAGACCTTTGCTTCGGACGTAATCAAAGCAGGCGGTGAAGGTGGGGCTTAGCATGGAAACAAAGTGCTCCGGGGCAATCTGGCTGACCAGGGGATCCACGATGCCAATCACGTCCATCCCTGCTTCTGCATAGAAATCGGTCATCCGCATGCAGACTTCGCCGCAGAATTCCACCAAATCTCGGACATATTGCTCATTCATGATCATATCCATGAAGATATCGCTGCCTCTGAGATGGGAAGCCAGTGTGAAGGGGCCGCAGATCAAACCATATAAGGCGGTATCGGCGCCAACGGCCGTTTTTATCCGGTTCATGACATCCAGGATCATGGGAATCCGGCCGGATTCCTTGGTGGGGATTTTGCATTTGCAGGGGAGGTTGTACTCACTGCCGGCCAGGGGATGGGTTTTGACGGAAGGGGGATTGGACTTGGCCCATAAAAGCTCACAGCCAAGGATCTCCGCTTCCAGCTGCAGGTCAAACACGATGGGCATGCCGTCGGGAGAATAAAGCTTGTGGACCTCCAGGAGGGACTCATAAAGCTTGTCCGCATCTTCCAGGACTTCCTGGGCGGAATAACCTTTCAATTTTCCCGCATGAACGCCTGCAAACGGCACCCAGGCAACCGAGGGGGTTTGTTCGTGTCTCAGCGTCTGGAACACTAATTCTTTACCCATAGGATGAAACTCCTTTCAATAACAGAGCAATGTATTTTTTAAAGATAGGGCTAAAGTCTTACGGGGATCAGATAAGCCTTTAGCGTGGTTTAATCATAAAAAAAAAAGCGGCTTTATTCTAGGATAAAGACCGCTTCCTTTTGTAAAATTCTGCTTTTACCGGAGATTCACCGGTGTAGCATAGACCTTTTGGGCGGCCTCCAGCACCCGCGAGACGATGGACAGACCGACGCTGGAGATGATCACCAGGGAGGTGGTGCTTTGACCTTCCCACTGGCGCGCCGGACTGTTGGTCAAGACAAGGCCGGTGCCGCTGACCAGATAAAGACCGTCGGTGGTTAGGACAAAGCCTTTGATCCGGTAGGTGTGGGGAGCGATCTCCTGTAAAAATTGAGCTAGCTGTTCAGGCGTAATGGCTTCCATAGTCGAGAGCGTCACGGTTTTAGGACGGGTGCCCTCGGTATTGCTGCTGGTTTGGGCATCACGGGAGGTGCTGCTGCGGCGCGCCATTTCCCGGACCAATTGATCATAGGGGACCTGGGCATAGCGGGTTTCACAAAGATAAGCCTCCGGTGCGGTTTCCCGGATCAACCCTCGGCAGAGCTCCAGTTGGGGCTCGTCGGCCAGATCCGTTTTGTTGATCAAGACAGCCTGGCTGTATTCCAGCTGGCGGCGCAGAGCCGGCAGCAGCTTGAAATAACGGGGGAAATAGAGGGCGTCCACCAGACAGACAGAGCCAAGATAATGATAGGGCTGTTGGATGTGGGGGCGGATTCCTTCGAGAATGGTGGCAAAACTGGCAGGATCCGCCAGTCCCGATGCTTCGATGAAGAGGCGGTCCAGACCCGCATCGGAAAGCTGGATCAAGGCATCGACGAAGTTGTCCTTGATGCAGGCGCAAAAGATGGAGCCATTGTTCAACTCGACCAGATCGATGCCCCTTGGAGCCTTGAGCAACTGGCCATCCACGCCGGTTTGGCTGAATTCATTGACGATCACACCGGTTTTTACTGTTTGCTCTTCTAAGAGACGGTTGAGCAGGGTGGTTTTGCCGGCGCCTAAAAAACCGGTAAGCAGCAGCAGCTCGGTCATGCAGAGCAACTCCTTTCCTGGGAGGTCATCCGAAGGGGGAAGTTCATTTGCATAATGTATTCTTCCATGAAGAACGGATCACAGGCCAGCTCCCGGTGGACTGTCTCACCCCTTATGCGCTGCACCCGATTCTGGGCTTGACGGTCCAGAAGGTATTGGCAGACACCTTGACCGGCGCCGTTGCCAATGGAGAGGATACGCTCCCTGGAGACTGGCGGCAGCATGCCGATGGTCAGGGCAGAATCGATTTGGATGTGATTGCCGAAGGCTCCGGCTAAGACCAGCTCATGGATTTCCTCCGGGGTGCAGCCGTAATCTGCCATCAAAGCCAGGCAGCCGGCGCAAATTGCACTTTTAGCCAACTGGATCTGCCGGATATCTTTTTGGGTAAGAAAGACGGTTTCTGTTAGAAAAAAAGCATTGCTTCCTTCGTGGACTGCCAAATGCCGGGCCAAAGCGGAGCCTGGATGAATGCTTTGGTATTCCTCCCGGGAGAGCAGCCGTCCGCTGGGATCCATGATTTCGGCAACGAGCAGAACGGCAGCCAGATCGACGATGCCAGAACCACAGAGGCCCTTAGCCGGCGCATCGCCGATACAATGGAAGTGCACTTCGTCATCGATGATTTCGACGGTGTCAATGGCCCCGTTGCTGCCGCGCATGCCGCAGGCCAGGCATCCGCCTTCCAGGGCAGGACCGCAGGCGGTGGAAGCAGCCAGGCGTTTGCCGTTCTTGCCTAAAACGATTTCGCCGTTGGTGCCCAGGTCGATCACCAGACGCAGTTTGTCATCCTCCGGAAGCGTTAAAAGCACGGCGGTGGTGTCGGCCCCCACGAAGCCGCCGATCAGGGGCAAGAAGGTCACCATGCAATCGGCAGGCAGTGCCAGGCCTAATCCTTTGGCCCTGCAGGTCTGTGTATGGTGGGAAATGGAGGCGAAAGGACTGTGGCCCAAGGCGCCGGGAAAGATGCCAAAAAACAGATGCTGCATCGTGGTGTTGCCGCAGACCACCAGAGAATAAAGATCCTGAAGCAGTCCCGGCAGCTGTGCGGCGGTTTCGGTCAGAAGCTGATCCAGGGTATCCAAAATGAGGCGTTGAAGGGTCTGGGTACCTTCCGGCTGGAACTGGCAATAGCTGATCCGGCTGATGACATCGGCTCCATGAATGATTTGGCCATTCAGGGCCGAGCCGGTGCATAGCAGTTTTCCGGAAGTAAGATCATAAATATAGAGCGCGACGCTGGTGGTTCCGATATCACAGGCAGCCCCATAGAGCCGGGGCGTGGTGTCTCCGTTTTGGATGGCCAACAAGGCTTCTTCGTTATAGACCAGCGTAAGGCCCTGGTCTGTGGGCTGAGGTTGCCCGGCAGCCTGGCATTGCTGCATCTGACGGCCCAGTTCTGCAAGAAGCAAGGGAGCGTCCAGATCCGCATATTGGCCACAATAAGCGGGGGTAAGCTGCTCCGGTGAGAGAAAACGCTTGGTCAGGGCCGGGGAAAAATCAAAAGACCGACCGCTATAACCGGCCGTCAGAAGCTGTGCCCAGTGGACATAGTCCGATTCTTTCAAAAGAATTTGCAGTGGCCGGTCCAGTTTTGTCTTGCAGGCAAGAACCTCATGCTGACATCCGTCAGATTCCTGGATCCGGATCCGGCACTTGCCGCAAGTGCCTCGGCCGCTGCATACCAAATCCAAAGCAAGACCGGCGGCATCGCAGGCCTCTGCCAGGGTGATCCCCTGAGGCAGCAGAAGGCATAGGCCCTGGTTGGGGAAAAGGACTTCCAGATTCGACATGATCACACTTCCTTTGCGGTCGATTCGATACGGAAGTAACAGCTTTGCCGATCACAGAGCCGGCAATCATGTCGGATGCTGCCAGCGCAGATGTCTTTGTCTGCGCCAAATACGTACAAAATCGTTTTTTCCGGCGAGAGCATGAAATGGTCGTTCAGCTGGGCTGGGATTTCCCCTTGGCGCTGCAGCGCTTCCAGGATGACAGCTTGGTATTCCAGGTCCAGGGCTCCTTCTCCCGGGGAAAACCGGGCGGTAAGATTCAGACCTTGGGCTTGCAGCCGCTCGGCGATGGTATGATTCATTTGTTCGGAGGCGTTAAATAAAATTTCGTTTCCCAGATGGTCCAGAAGGAAACCCTCTAAATAATCTTTTTTTAGGAAAAAATCCCCAATGGCTTGCCCCAGGTGGGGACCGGTCGAAACAAAGCAGTAGACCAAATGGGAGCAGCGATCAAGCTCCGGGATACCTAAGACGCCGGTGCGGGGCAGCAGACTGTACAAGCAGGTCAATTGGCTTAACTTTTCTGCAAGGGCAAACAATTGAGGATAGAGTTCCCTGGAATGCAAAGCGGCCAGGGAATCGCCGGTAATTTGCAGGCGTTGGTACACAGTGTCCTGTGCAGCGGTGCAAACGGTATTCACAGATTCAAGCACGATGCAAAGCCCCCTGTCCATAATATGTTATCTTCTATTTTAATCCTGCAATCCCGGATCGGTTTCAGAAAATATCCACTTTTTTTAGTAATATTTTTATCTTGAGGGGAAGTGACAAAAATCCGTCTTAGGATGGGGCGGTCTGGCTGTTTCCGTTGCGATACTGCTTGGGCGTCACACCCATCACCTTGCGAAAAATTTTCGTATAGTAGCTTTGATCTTCGAAGCCGACGGCAACGGCGATGTCCAACAGGTTGTTGTCTGTATCCCGGATCAGGGAAAGGCTTTTATTGATCCGGATTTCATTGATATAATCGGTGAAGTGTTTTCCCATTTCCTGTTTAAAAAGCTTGGAAAGATAGGATTCGTTGACATGCAGGAGGTTTGCCAGGTTTCTTAGGTTGATCTTGGTCATATAATTTGTATTGATATGCTGGATGGCATTGATAATGATCAGAGAATGGCCGGCATAAATGGTCGAAAAGACGTTGTCGATGAAATGATCGACCACTTGCTGGGACCATAGATGCAGCTCCGGAAGGGTATAGATTTTTGTCAAGGAAGAGACCAATTCAAATTGGATTCCAAAGACCTTCTGAATCGAGGCGCCGCTTTCGACGCCAGCCCTGGAAAGGCTCATATAGAGCTCAAAAAGGCGGATTTTCATGATTTCAAAGTTGCCGGCTTCTGTAATCAGGATATCCTCCAGAATCAGGCGGATCAGATCACGGGAGCCGGAATGGTCACCGGCCTGGATCCGCTTGAGCAGTTCCCGGATCCGGTCATCGCTGTTGCTTTGGCGAATCGCTTCCGGCGTCAGGCGCTGTTCTTCTTTGTGCTTTTTGATGGTTTCGGAGATATGCGTGTAGGTATCATATTTGTTGCTGAGGTACAGGTAATCTGCCCGATCACTGTAAAGACTCAATACATTATTGAATAAAAGACGGGCAAGACTGGAGATCCTGGCCGGTGAATAAACAGGCATATCCCGGATAAAGAGGCTGAGTTTGCTGAACATGCCGGCAGTGCCGCTGGAGTTTTTGTTCAGATCCATGATGGCATTAATGTTTTTTTCACTGATGGTGTTCATGGAGATCGGCCCGGCGATAAAGCAGCCCCGGAACTTTTTTTCGGAGATCAGCGCCACACATAGATTCAGAAAACCGGCGGGACAAGAGTAAATATAGGGTTCCCCAAGGCTTAAGGCCATCTCCCCGGAAAATTTTAGGACTTTCGTGCAGGGTCCTCTGGAGTTATAGATGTCAAAGAATTTACAAATTTTTTGATCCCGTCCGGCTTCCGCCAGAATCTCCATTTTTTCATTGAAAACCGTCACGGGAACGGAGGTGCATTCGTAAAAACACTGGGCGATCTCCGTTAATTTAATGATATCAAAGAGGTTTTCCGGCATATCTTCACCTGCTTTTATCGATAAAATTTTTAAGCTTGTTTTATTATAGCACTGTAATAAAATAAAGGTAAAGTGGATCGGAAGTCAAAAATTTGACCAAAATTCAGTCCGGCAAGAGGGAAATATTACACTGCCGGCATGTTGTGCAAATATTTACAAAAATACACGGTTATTATTTTAGTTTTTTTCTCCCTGTTATCGGATAATGCAGTTAGAAAGACCCCTGAACCATTTTGGCGGTGGATGCGTCAACGGGAGGTAGAAGTGGACCTATTTGAGGAAATCACAAAAGCAGTCGTTGCCGGAGATGAGGAAAAAGCAGCAGAACTTTGCCAAACCATGCTGGAGCAAGGCTTTGAACCTATGGGGATCATTAGTCAAGGCCTGGTTCCGGGAATGGATGTTGTAGAGGCAGAGTATCGCAGCGGGATAAAATTTATCCCGGAGATCCTAATGTCAGCCCGGGTGATTGCCAAAGGGATGGATCAGGTCGCACGCTATCTGGGAGACTCTCAACTGCCCAAACTGGACAAGGTGATCATCGGTACGGTAAAAGGTGATATCCACGACATCGGAAAACAACTGGTCAAGATGCTTCTGGAAAGTGCCGGCCTTGAGGTCGTTGACCTGGGCACCAACGTCACCAAAGAGGAATTTATCCAGGAAATCCGAAGGACCCAAGCTTCAGTGGTGCTGATTTCGGCGATGCTGACCACGATGATGCCCAATATGAAGGATGTCGTGGAGGCGATACAGAGGGAAACCTTTGATCAACCTGTCATCATCCTGGTAGGCGGCAATCCTGTGACCAGCGAATTTGCCCGGGAAATCCACGCATTGTTTTCCGACAACGCTATTGAAGCCAAAGAAAAGGTCTTGAAGATCATACGGGAGATCCCTTAGTACCGCATCTCAGCAAACAATAAAGGGAGGAAAAAACATGAGTATATTACAGGAACTTTCAGATTTGGTCATCGCGGGAAATTATTTGAATATCAAGGCAAAGACTCAGGAGGCTGTCGATCAGGGCCTGACCGCCAAAGAGATCCTGGATGGGGGTCTGATGCCCGGCATCAATCTGATCGGCGAGCGTTTTGCAAGAAACGAGGTCTTTGTTCCCAATGTTCTGATGGCTGCGAAAGCCATGAACGAGGGCGTGGAGGTCATCAAACCCCTGATGCTGGACGGCAGCGTCACCACCATCGGCACGGTGGTCGTGGGTACGGTCAAGGGCGATCTTCATGACATCGGTAAAAATCTGGTGGCTTTAATGATGCGCAGCGCCGGACTTGAGGTCATCGACCTGGGCTCCGACGTTTCCTCCGATAAATTTGTTGCAGCCGTGAAAGAACATAAACCGGATGTTATCGGCATGGCGGCGCTTCTGACAACGACGATGTATGAGCAGAAATATGTGATCGAAGCCCTGGTCAAAGAGGGACTTAGAGATCAGGTCAAAGTCATGGTTGGCGGTGCCCCTATCAATCAGGCCTGGGCGGATAAAATTGGCGCTGATTGTTTTGCTGCGGATGCAGCGGAAGCCGCAAGACTGGCCAAGGGCTATGTGGCATAGTCCCAAAGGGACCGGAATAGAATAGAAAAACATGCGTACAGGGCGATGAAGAAAGCCCATTCGAAAGGAGCACAACATGCGAGGCAGAATCAAATATGATGTGATGAATGCCCAGGAATTGGAACTCATGAAGAATCGGATCGAGGACCTGTTGTCGATCCGGGGTATTGAGGTGGACCATCCTGAGCTGGTGGCCGAGCTGGCGGCAGCCGGCGCCGAAGTGAACGGCCACAACGTAAAATTCAGCAAAGCGCTGATCAAGAAGGCATTGGCTTCAGTGCCCGCAGAATTTACCTTGAAATCCCCTTCCGGCGAACGTGATCTGAAATTCCCGAATCCCACAGGTGATTTCTATGTCCGTACCAATACCGGCGCCATGAATTATCTGGATACGAAGAATGATTCTCACTATATTACGTTGGATGAAGTTGCAGAGTGGACCCAGCTGATCAATTCCATGGAGAATATTGATTACTGCACACTGCCCTCCACCTCCGGCGAAGAAGTGCCGGTGGACGCCATCGACGTCTATACACTGGCTCAGGTGCTGAAGCACAGCAAAAAACATATCTGGATCCAGCCTTATGAAACCGACAATGTGCAGCAGCTGATCGAAATTGCTGCAGCTGCCGTGGGCGGCCTGGATGAACTGCGTAAGAATCCCATCGTCAGCTTCATCTCCTGCGGCGTACCTGTTCTGATTTGGAAGCGGATGGACGCTGAGGTCCTGTATCGCTGCGCCAAGGCTGGCGTTCCTGTGCAGCCCTGTTCTCTGCCTACGGCAGGCGCCAATACGCCGGTCACTGCCCAGGGCACTGCTTTGGTTGCCTGTGCCGAGGTTATGGCGATGATCATCATGATCCAGCTGATCGGGCCCGGCACGCCAGTCATTGCCACCACCTTGCTGTTCTCCATGGATATGATGACCACCTATACGCTGCAGTCCAATACGGAGATCACCATGGCCCGTCTGATGTGCATGCAGCTGTTTGAGCAGGGCTACAATATCCGGGCCCATTCCTACGGCACCGGAACCGACAGCCTGATCCTGGACGAACAGAATTTCATCGAGCGTACCTCCCTGATCCACATGATGGCCATGTCCGATGCCAGCGTGCTGGGCGGCGCCGGCCAATTGGAAACGGCGAAAACCATCAGCCCCCTGCAGCTGATCATCGACAATGAAATCTTTGGGACTGCCCACCGTCTGCGTCAAGGCCTGGTGGTGGATGATGAGACCCTTGCTTATCAGGAACTCATTGATGAGGTTGACAAAGCCGGCTTCATCGTGAGCGATCATACCATGCGCCATTTCACCGAGCCCCATCGTCCTCGGTTATTCAACCGGGATGGTATGGCCAAGTGGGAACAAAACGGCAAGAAGACCCTTCTGGATCTGGCCACAGAACGTTATGAAGAGCTGGTGAAATCACCTGTCAAGGTTGATCTTTCCGCCGAACGGATCCAGGCCATTGACGCCGCTTTGGAGAAAGCCCATAAGGCGTTGGTAAAATAGTTTCAACTGATTGATTTTACGGACTGGTTTGACAGGATCGGGGAGAGGGCGCAGCCCCTCCGGGTGGAACACAAGCGGATCGAAACCTTGTGACGTCCACCCGCCTCCGGCCTCTGTCAACGAGAATACCGGCCATCGTTTTCCCCCCGGCGGCAAAAAGGGAACATCTTACCGAATCAATGTTATCGAAATATTCCAATAACGAGGAGGAGAGAACATGAAAACGACCAAATCAGAACGGCTTTGGCTCATCGCAACGGCAATCTTTTATATTCTTTATAATATACCCGGTGTACCAGCCATGGGAGACGCTCAGGGCATGCTTGTTCATGGTGTGCTGACCGTGGTGCCTCTTTGGATTTTGGCCTATGCAGGGATGAACCGGGTCTACAAAGTGTATAAATTGAAAGAACAGAATAAGGATAAGGGGGCAAACACGCATGCTTAGTCCACAAGTCATATGGATCGCCTTCGGTTTATACATGTGTTTCCTCATGGGCGTGGCCTTTTATGTAACGCAGCAGGAGAAGAAGCAAAGCCAGACCGGCAGCCTTCTGACAGCCTCTGTAGCCTGGCCGATTTTAGTCATGACGTATATTGCCTCTTTGATGAGCACTTGGGTGTTTTTTGCCGGACCCGGCGCCTATTACCGGGGAGGTTTAGGATACTGGCTTTCAGAGATGAGCTATATTGCACTGTTTCCTGTGATTGCTCATTTTACCATGAACAAAGTCTGGATCGTAAACCAAGTCAAGGGCGGCAATTGGGCAACACCGGCGGACTTCTATTATGAGCGTTTCAAAAGCACACCGCTGACCACTGTGCTGAGCCTGATTTTCCTTAGCGCCTCCTTCCCTTATATCGCCTCGGTTTTGGTCGCCATTGCTTCGGCTGCCAAGTATGCCACCGGCGGTGCCATCAACTATCAAATGGCCGTCATCGTGGTAGGTCTAATCATGACAGTCTTCGTCTGCGTCGGCGGTGTAAAATCCGCAGCATTAGCCGACACCTTCCAGGGTCTGATTTTTATCGCGCTGCTTTGGCTCATTGTGATCGCCTGCCTGATCGTCGGCTTCGGCGGTTCATTAGGTGCGGCGCTGACAGCCCTTAAAACCAATACGCCGGCTTTCTTCTCTTATCCCGGACCCAGCGGATGGGTGCCTTACAGCGGCCGTTTCGGCTATCCTTTCTCCTGTGCTATCGGCTGGACTATTATGCTGCCCCATGTCTTTGTACGGGCCGGCTATTTTGGCGACAATCTCAGGGCACAAAGACGGCTGTCCTACTTCACACCCATTCTTCAAGGTATCGTTTGGACCGGCACCATGTTTATCGGCCTGGTCGGCCTTGCACTGGTCAACGACCTTGCTAAATCTGACAGCGAGCTGATCATCCCTTATATGATCCATAACTTCGTGACTGGGTACAGTCCGACCTTGGCTGTTGTTCTGATGGTTGGCTTTTTCGTAGGCGCTTGCGCCGTCGGACTTTCCACCGCCAATGCCTTTTTATCGGTGTCCTCGGCCATCGTCTCCACCGATTTGATCAAAAATACCTTCAAAATCAATGTTCCCAAAGAAAAAGAGACCCTGGTCAACCGGATCATCATTGCTGTTTTAGGACTGGGTTCTATGTTGATAGCCCTCAATCCACCGGACCTGATTTTCACGCTGATCATGTTCGCCATCGCCATCGTGATGCCTTTGTTCCCTGTGCTGGTCTTCGGCATCTACTGGAAGAGGGCCACGAAGCAAGCGGCTTTAGTATCTTCGATCGTGGGTACCATCCTGGTTTTGATGACCTACTCTGTCTGGGAAATCGGCGGCACCTGGTATGGCGCCATCGGTATGCTTGGCTCCGCCATCTGTATGGTCGTGATCAGCCTGCTTACCAAGCAAGATGCCAAGGACTCTGAGGGTTTCTATCAGCTCCTGGATAAAGGCAATCAACGTTTTTATGAAATTCAGGAATAGGAACTGATCGACGGCCGCCGGTTTAGGTCCTCCTAAAATTGAGTGAATCCTCCTGGGACGGAAGATTGAACATAAGTGTGCTGCAGATTGGGGAGTCTGCAGCACACTTTTTTTCGATCCCTCGATGCACCGGATCGTCCAAGGCCTGATGCGGCGAAATCTCCTGATGATTTGAAGATAGACAAAGCGATGTGAAAGATTCTATAATAAAAGTGAAACAGATTTTCGATTGAGAGGGTTTTTATGCGAAGAAGGAGCCGTCATGAGAGAAAACATTATGCATCCTCTGGAACCGTTTTATGACAGCGCCTCGAAAATCCTGATTTTAGGTACAATGCCCTCACCGAAATCCAGGGAAACCGGTTTTTACTACGGACATCCCCAAAACCGTTTCTGGCGGGTTTTGGCTGAAGTGTTTGGTGAGAAGGTACCCATAAGCAACGAAGAGAAAAAATCATTTCTGAAAGAGCGGCACATCGCCTTATGGGATGTGCTGAAGTCCTGCGATATCACCGGCGCCCAGGACAGCAGCATCCGAAACCCTCAGGTCAATGACCTGAAAAAGATCCTGTCCTGTGCCAGGATCGGCCAGATCTACACAACCGGTAGAAGGTCCACAGCCCTCTACAGAAAATACTGTGCCGCGGATACAGGCATGCCGTCGGTTTATCTGCCGTCAACCAGCCCTGCCCACTGCGCAGGCTGCACCTTTCAGGATCTTGTCAAGGCCTATAAAGTGATCCTAAACGATTTAAGAATGGATGGGGACCAAAATGATCAAACTCAAGGACATCGAAATCAATGACAAAAAGTGGATCGACCCGCTTATTGCCGCAGCTAATTTTCGGGGATGCCACCAGAATTTCACCAATATGTTTGCCTGGACCGAGGTCTATAAGTATGAAGTGGCCCAGGTGGAAGGTTTCCTTGTAGTCAAGGAAAACAGTGAAAGCCTGGCCCCCCACTTTTATTTTCCCGCAGGCACCGGCGACTTGAAATCCGTGATCGAAACCATGAAGGCGGATGCGGAGGAACGGCAGCACCCCTTTTCCCTGATCGGCTTATCGGTGGAAAATGTGGAAGCCCTCCGGCAGATTTATCCCGACCGCTTTGAATATCAGGCGCTGCCGGATATTTTTGACTATGTCTATCGCCTGGATAAACTGGTATCTCTTTCCGGAAAGAAATTACAGTCCAAACGCAATCATATCAACCGGTTTAAGGCAACCAACCCATGGACCTTTGAACTGATCACCGCTGAAAACAAGGATGCGTGCTGGGAAATGAACGTGCAATGGTGCAAAGAGCATGGATGCGGGAAAGACCCGGAGCTTGCCAATGAAAAATGCGCCGTTCGCAGATGCTTTGATTATTATTGGGAACTTGGGCTGGAGGGCGGGCTGCTTCGGGTGGATGGAAAGGTGATCGCCTATACCATGGGGGAACGATTGAACGCCGATACCTATGATATCCATATTGAGAAGGCTTTCCCGGAGATCCACGGGTCGTATCAGATGATCAATCATGAATTTGCGTCCCATCTCCAAGAGAAATATCCTGACCTGGTGTACGTCAACCGGGAAGAGGATATGGGACTGGAAGGCTTGAGAAAAGCAAAGCTTTCCTACTATCCGGAACGGATGGAAGAGAAATATCTGGCGAAATACATTCAGATCGACAATTAACGGCAGGTCACGCAGGCAGGAAGACCTGATCAGGAAATGAGCGGGGGTGTTGGTTGTGAGCACGATCCGATTTGCGGAGAAAAACGATTTGGAACGCCAGAAAGAAATTTGGCGGCTCTGCTTCGGCGACAGCGGACAGGATATGGAAATCTATTACACGCAGCGTTATAAAGCACAGCAGACCCTGTTGCTGCTTCACCGTGATGAGATTGCCGCCATGACCACCTTGCTGCCGGTCAGCCTGGTGACCGCGGATGGACATAAGGCCAAAGCGGTGATGGTTTTCGCGGTGGCCACCGATCCCCAATACCGGGGACAAGGTTTTGCCTCGGAACTGATGGGATTTTGCGATCAGTACCTGAATGAAAATGATATTGGGTTCTCCGTTCTGGTTCCGGCGGAAAAATCCCTGTTCGGCTTTTATGAACGCTACGCCTATCACGAAATGTTCTTTATGCGCAGGATTCGCCTGGATTCAAAAGAAATCGCTGAACTGCCGGGGTCGGGAACGGAAGACTTCAAGCTGTACCCCATCACGGCGGAGGAATATAACCGGCGGCGGAACCGACAGCTGGAAGGCCGCCTGCACATCGCCTATTCGGATGAAGACCTGGCTTACCAAAAAGCGCTCTCCAACATGAGCGGTGCGGATCTTTACGGCGTGGAGCATGGAACCGTCCAGGGCTGTGCGGTGGTTGAGCGAATCGGGGACCGGGACATCGTGATCAAGGAGCTTCTGCTGCCTGCGGCCCAGCTAAACGGCGGGCTTCAGATCATCGCGCAGCAGCTGAAAGCGGATGTCTATCGGCTGCGGCTGCCGGCCTTTGAGGGAGAGCCACTCGGGGGATCCGTGGAAACTTTCGGGATGCTGCGGGTCCATAATGAAAAGGAAAGAGAGATCAGGGCGGAGGATCTGGGGTATTTGGGGATCGCCTTTGATTGAGTTTTAGGGGACGGTGACTTTGTGCGGCCACCGCACAAAGTCACCGTCCCCTCCTTGTGCGGCCGCCGCACAAGGGGGGGACAGAGCATGTGGAAAAGAGGTGTGGAAATGAGAGCAGTGATTCAGCGCGTATCGTCTGCTGATGTGAAGGTCGAAGGCAAAATCATCGGTGAAATCCAGGAAGGGATCCTGGTCTTGGTGGGCTTTCTTCCTGAAGACAATGTGAAAGCTTTCGAATATATCGCCGAAAAATTGATCAACCTGCGAATCTTTGAAGATGAGGCAGGAAAGCTCAACCGGTCGGTCCTGGACATCGGCGGAAGCCTTCTTCTGGTGCCCAACTTTACATTATATGCCGATTGCCGCCAAGGCCGCCGGCCCAGCTTCAGTGCATCCTCTCCTGCGGAAACGGCCCGCAGCCAATTTGAAACCTTCTGCAAAATCCTAAGCAGTAAATTCCCTAGGGTAGAGACAGGGGAATTTCAAGCAGATATGAAGGTAAGCCTGACCAATGAGGGTCCTGTCACCTTGATCCTGGAATCTTAGCTTCTGTAGCTTCATCGTATTAAAAGCGCCCGCAAGCAAGCCCTTCGGCAGGATGGTTTGTTTGCGGGTTTTTTATGCAGAGCGTGAGGCAGATTCGAAAAATAAAAAAATTCCAATTATTTACAGCAACGCTTTACACAAGCATAGGAAAATGGTAAAATATGTAAAAAAGGAGAAGAAATTATGCCTTCTGCCGATTATCGAGCCTGCCTTCAGGATGTGGAGGCGGCATTGCGCAGCCGTCTTCATTTCGATAAAACCTGGCAAGACCAGGAGATCCATCAGATGTTGTCCGCTTTGGTGCTGGCGCAAAGCCGTCCTTATGATCTGACCTTGGAGCAGAAACAGGATTTGGTTGAAAGCTTGTTTAACCAGATGCGTCGCATGGATCTCATTCAGCCGCTGCTGGATGATGAGGCGGTGACCGATGTCCTGGTCAACGGTCCTCAGCAGATCTTTGTTGAACGGGAGGGAGAACTTTGCAGCACAAGCCTGACGTTCCCTAATGCGGAAGCTTTGGAAGATTTGATCCAAAGGATCTGCGCCCAGGTCAACCGGCAGGTTTCCGAAGCAAGTCCTCTGGTGGATGCCCGGCTGCCCGACGGCTCACGGATGGGGGCAGTGCTGCCTCCCGTTGCGCTTAACGGCCCTATCCTGGCCATCCGGAAGTTTTCCCCGCAAAACATTCCCTTGGATACCCTGGTCCACCGGGGCACCTTGACGTCGGAAGCGGCAGAAACCATACGGCAGGCGGTCCTGCAGCGCTGGAATCTATTCATCAGCGGCGGCACGGGCTCTGGAAAAACCACGCTCTTGAATACCTTAGCCAACATGGTCCCTGACAATGAGCGCTTGGTGACCATCGAGGACGCCGCCGAGCTGCAAATCCGAGCCCAGGCCAATCTTGTTCGTATGGAAGCAAGGCCTCCCAACACAGAGGGAAAGGGAGAAATCACCCTGCGGCAGCTGATCCGGATGGCATTGAGGCTGCGTCCGGACCGTATCATCGTCGGTGAAGTGAGGGGAGCGGAAGCCTTTGATATGCTCCAAGCGATGAACACGGGCCATGAAGGTGCGATGTCCACCGGTCACAGCAATTCCAGCCTTGATATGCTCGCCCGGATCGAGACCATGGCCTTGATGGCCAATGTGGGATTGCCGGCTGCTGCGATCCGGCGACAAATCGGATCCGCTCTGGATTTGATCGTGCATTTGGCCAGGGATCAGAGCGGGAACCGGAAGGTGGTCGAGATTCGCCAAATTCTTGGACATCAAGGCGAGAGGGTGGAAAGCCGGCTGCTCTTTTATTATGATGGCAGGCAGCTTCTGCGTTCCGCGGAACCGATGCCCAAGAAAAGGAGCGGAGAACAATGGCATCCTTCAGCAATCCACTGACCGCCTTGACACTCAACACAGCCCTGAAAAGCAGAAAAAGACCAATGGATCAAAGCGGTCGGGATGATTTGCTGGATTGGTGCGGCGGGATGGCGGCCGGAATCTTTGCAGGCTGTCTCTATTTTCGTGAAACGTTTTGGATTCTGATCACAGCAACGGTGATGTGCCTGTTGATCCATGAAATGCTCGAGGGCTTCCGCAGGGAAAAGAATCAGCAGCTTGAGCGACAAAGGCTCAAGGACAGCCTGAATTTGTTGGCTCTTTATCTGCGGGCGGGTTTTAGCATTTCGGAAGCGACCAAGGCAGTGGGGCATGAAATGCAGCGCCAAGCCGGCCGGAATGAAGATTTTGCGAACCCATGGCAGCATGCTGCCCGAAAGCTGGATCTGAACCAGCCCATCGGTCGGGTGTATGAGGAATTGGCCCAGCAATTAGGACTGGAACAAGCCCTTTGGCTGGCTGGGATGCTGAATATCGGTACCAAATCCGGGGCAAATCTTGTCGCCATGGTGCTGGAAACCGAAGAACAGCTGCAGGCCCATCTTGAATTCGAAGCGCAGCGGTGGGCACAGCTTGCGACCAGACGCCTGGAGGCGCTGATCATGGCAGCGGCGCCTTTTGTTTTGACTTTTTTACTTTCGATGACCATGTCAGACTATCTGCAGCCGATGTATCAAGGCAAAGGCCCTTGGGTGATGATGGCTGTTTTGTTGATGCAGTTAATCGGCAGCGGTTGCTTTTACGTACTGATCGTGGAAGACCATTCCGGAAACAGTGATTTGGTCATGGCAGTTTTCATGGATTGCCTGGCTCAACTTATCCATGCAGGATTGACCCTGCCAGCTGCCTGGCGGTATGCTGCATCCTTGCAGCAAACCCTGCGGCGGTTGCGGCAGCAAGCCAAGCGAAGGGTTGGCAAAGATCATGAGGTTGACCGGATGATTTGCCAAGTCGGCGGAGCCCTGGCTTTTAACGGCTCTTTGACAGAAGCCCTATCCCGGATCGCGGCCCAAAGTCCTGCAGCCGCAGCCTCAAGGCTCGCTGGGATGATTTTGCAGAATCACAAGCGAGGCGGCTCAGACCTGGGGACCCTGTTAAAAAAAGAAGCAGCCTGTCTCCGCCAGCAGCGGTTGCTTTTCTTGCAGCGGCAAGGCGGCCGAAGAGAGATATGGCTTATATTTCCTTTGATGATGATGCTGGTCTCATCGCTGCTTCTGGCTGCGGCGCCTGCCCTTCTAAGCCTGTAGACCAATGTAAAAAAGGGGGAGAAAAATGATCGATCGTATCGCAAACAGAATGGTTTTTTCAAAGCTTAAAATCCGTAGGCAATTGAGAAACTGCCAGGGGGAGGAGGCCATGGGAACGGTGGAGGTGGTGCTGATCCTGGCAGTTCTGGTTGGGATCGCTTTGATATTCCGCACATATTTGTTCAGCTTCGTCAATGATATTATGGCAAATATCCTGGGTGATTCCCTCAGCGAAATCCGTAACAACCCCTTAGTCCAGGGATGACCGGCGTTGGCAGAGAAAAGGGAAGCCTGTCCGTGGAAGCCTTGCTGATCATGCCGCTGATTATTTTGTGCCTGGTGCTTTTTATTCAGATCGGTCATGCTCTTTATGATGCTTTGCAGCGCCAAAGCCTGCCGGAGGATCCGTCAGGCCAGACCATGCCTTCGCAGCCTGCCACATGGATCCGGAAGACGGACCTGCTGTTGGATTGGGGACGCGGCTTGACCTCATTGCTGCCAGGGTGGTTCTGATGAAACACAAAGGGAGCGTGACGATCTTATGCTTGTTGACGGCGGGGCTTCTGATCATGACGTTCCTGATGATCTATGACTATGGGATCTATTCATTGGCCACGCAGCAGATCGAAAGCGGTTTGCAGGCTTCACTGTCCTCTGTCTTGGCAGGTTATGATCCGGATATCATGCGGGAGCTGGGATTGTTCGCTTTGCATCAAAGCCCGGAGCAAACCGGTCTGGGGAAGGACTATTTGCAGTACAATCTGAACAGTCTTTGCGCCCCGCTGCAGATGACGGTGGAAGATTATCGGCTGACCTATGACCCAGCAGGCAGTTTAAGCCGAAAGCCGATCCTTAACCAACAGATCCTGAACCTGGAATCCTGTGAAGGCTGGTTAAGCTTTGGCAGCGAAATCCTGGATTTCCTGGAAATCAATCCGTTCCCTCACGGCCTTGGCAACGCAGCATTTTCCATTGAAACGGCCAATGCTCAGGATGCCGCCGGTTTGTCTTTATGGCAGCTGCTGGCACCGTGGCCGATCCAAGGCTGGACAAGCCATCGGCTGAGGAATAGCCCCGGCGCCGGAATGCAGGAAAATCAAGTCAGACCGGCTGAAGATCATAGCCTGGGTGAAGCAGCTTCCTGGTTGGTCGGCGCATTAGGGGAGGGCCAGGTTCTCAATCAATTGGCGGTGGACATAAAGACACGTCTCAGAGCGGGGCTTCTTGAGGGCGGGGAGCGGATCCTTCGGGGCTCCTATATTTTGGACCAATTGGATTATATGACGGCCAAAACAGTAAGGCAGCGCTATTTTTCACGCTGCGAAACGGAATATATCCTGTGGGGCGACGCTTATGACTGGAACAACGTTCGCCAGTCAGCTTTCCGAATGTTGTTATTTCGGATGATCCTGCACAGTGCGTATCAGTTCAGCCAAAATGCGGCGGCCGACCCGTCTCTGCGTCTGGGCGCTGCGATGGTCGAAGGCTTCTCTCGCGGCCGGGCGGATGTTGAAGCCTTGTTCCGCGGTGAAAAGATCCCTGCGTTTCCGGGGCAGACAAAGTTAAAAATGTCCTATCGGGATCATCTCAGGCTGTTTTTGCTGATGCAGTCCGAAGGGGAACAGCTGGATAGGCTGCAGGATCTTCTGGAGGCAAACATCCGCTATTGGGGGCATAACGCATCCCCTGAAAGCCTGGTTCTTTCGGACTATTACACAAAAATTAGTGCCAGCGCCGCAGTTCGTATCTCCTTATGGCCCTTGGGCAGTTTTACGCTGACAAAACAGGGGGAAATGGGTTTTGACGTTCCCTTCTCCCTGGTTCGATGAAGTCGCAGAGGGTTTTCGGTCTATAGAGAGGGGGCTGGAAGCCTCCGGGAGGTATCGATGAGAAGAGGCAATGAAGCCTTCAGCGAAGCGCCGGAAGCCGGAAGTATGACCGTTGAAGCACTGTTGGCCCTATCTGTGACATGGTTTTTTGCATTGCTGATGATCGCTTTCGTTCAGACGGCAGGACAGCTTCTTGATCTGGACCGGGCTCTGACGGCGTCAGTCCAGGAAATGACAGCGGCATCCTATACCCTTCAGCAAGGGATCGGTAGGATCGTGGACCATGATGCGGGGGAAGGGATCCTTCCGGCTGCGGCCACAGCCCTTTGGGCGGACCGCTGCTTGCAGGCTCATTTGGAGGCGTACGACAGGCTGAAGCCGGCACTCATCTGGAAAACAGCCATATGCCCTTCGAATTTTGCCCCATGGGGCACCGAAGATGTCCAGCTCACCCTGGTATTTTGCCCCTCCCGGGTAAAATCCGCAGCAGCGGCGCTTTTACCGGGACATCTTACCTATACGCTGACGAAACAACAAAGAGCCTGGCTGGTGGGAAGGGAACTGCTGCCTTTCCGCGGCCTTGAAGAATCAGCCGCCATGCAAAAAAAGGGCCCCCTGGTGTTTATCACACGCTGGGGGACCCATTATCATCAGGAAGATTGCCGTTACTTAATGAGAAGCAAGATACCCTGCCGTCTGGAAGCCTTGGCGAGGATCTATCAGCCATGCTCGGTCTGCCGACCCGACGCAAGAGCCTCTTGAAAGCATCAAAACATGTTTTTCCGGTAGAGCAGCCATGTGGCGATCACCGATAAAAAGACGGAAATGCCCAGGATCACCAGAAAGCCATAAGGATAAAGCAATCCAGCCAAGGGAAGATCCACATTCATGCCAAAAAAACTGAAGACCATGGTGGGAAGCGCCATGATAATGGTGATGGCTGCCAAAAATTTCATGACGATGTTCAAGTTGTTTGAGATCAGCGAAGCATAGGCATCCATGGTGCCATTGAGGATGTCGGAATAAATGGTCGCCATTTCCAAAGCCTGCTTGTTCTCGATGATGACATCTTCCAGCAGGTCTTCATCTTCTTCGTACTTTTTCAGGGCACGGGTCCGGGTCAGCCGCTCCAGCACCACCTGGTTTGAATGAAGGGATGTGGACAGGTAAACTAAGCTCTTTCCGTAATTCATCAAACGGATGACTTCTTTATTTCCCATGGATTTATGGAATTCTGATTCCACATCGGTGGTTTTCCGGTCGATTTCACGCAGGTGACGCAGAAACAGCATGGCATTTTTATAAAGAATCAGCAAGAGGAAGCGGGTCCGTTTTGCAGTGGAGATCCCCTTGATGCGGCTATGGACGAAATCATCCAGAAGTCCTGTGTCCTTAAGGCATACGGTGATCACGAAATCCGGCGTTGTCACAATACCCATAGGTACCGTATCATACGTGGAATGGGCATAGTCATAATTGGTGATGTCGATGATGGTCAGGATCTGGTCATCCTCGATCTCCACGCGGGGGCGCTCTTCATCATCCAGAGGATAGCGCAGGAAATCATAAAAGATACCGGTTTCTTTTGCGACCAGCCGCAGCTCTTCTTCGGAAGGATCAAAAAGATTGATCCAAACGTTCTTCTCAATAAAACTGGTTTCGTACATTCTGCCATCTTTTGAACGATAAATGGAGAACATGGAATTCACCTCCCTGCGCTTTTAATCGATGGGCCCTAAGCTTATTAATTATATGCTTTTTTAGGGGAAGTGAAAAGCCTAAAAAATAATAAAATAAATCAGTGAAAAGGACGCAAATCCAGACTGTGTCCGGCGGCCGCCATCCGATAGCCGGGGAATGAACGGGCAGGGCCTGCGGCATCCGCAAATCCGCTTCAAAATAAACAATTCTAAAGACAAAACATCAATGTTCTGTTAAAATAATAGGATAAGTAGAAGCGTCAAATTAGTATTTGACGTTTGATATATATTTTAACAGAAAAAGGAGGCCTCGCCAGATGACAAAGAAAACTGAACGACCTCAATTAGTGATTGACTTCAATTGTGCCAAGCCTCTTGGCGAGGCTGTTTATGAAGCAATCCGTGAAGCCATCATTAAAAACCAATTTAAGCCTGGCGAACGTCTCATGGAAACCGAGCTTGCCGACGAAATGGCAGTGAGCCGAACCCCCGTGCGGGAAGCGGTACGCAAACTGGAAACCGAAGGTTATGTGGCCGTTATTCCCCGAAAAGGCACTTACGTTGCTTCTTTATCGATCCAGGATATCAATGATGTTTTTGAGATCCGTGCCGCCCTGGAAGCCCTGGCTGCCTACAATGCCGCCGTTCGGGCCACGGAAGAAGACATTCAGGCGATGAAGCACAGCATGGAAATGGAAAGCAGCATGTGGGAAAGTTCGGATCTTATAAAAACCATCGAAATCGATGTGCAGTTCCATTCCCAGTTATACCGGGCATCCAAGAATAAACGGATCGAAAATCTCGTCAATGACCTGCGGGAGCAAACCTACCGCCTTCGTTCAACCACGTTGGCGACCCCGGGACGTCTGAAATTTGCCTTGGAGGAGCACCGCAAGATTTTGGCCGCCATCGAAGCCCGGGATCCGAAAGCTGCGCGGAATGCGGCTTTTGAACACATCGAACAGTCCCGGGAAGTTATGCTCTGCCTGCTCCGTTATCAGGCTTAAGCCGCCGCTTTCTCAATGGGCAATAATTAGACGCTGATACACATTGCCTTAAAACTGCAATGTGTATTCCTTTGATAACAACAATAGAAGTCCATCGAATGACGTTAAAACTCGGTTAAAGGAGCATCCCATGAAACGAAGGGTCAACTTGAATTCAATAAAATCTAAGACAGGACCGGCCGTCCGGCTGCTGGCTGTGACGCTCACGGCGATGATGCTGATGACCGGCTGCGGACTGCTGGAATTTGCAGGTCGTGTTTTTGAACAGGAACCGTCGGTGACCGAACCAGCCCCCTCCGTACCAGGTGAAACTCAGCCGTCGGAACCGGTGGAGACTGAGCCGGCGGAGGCTCCGATGATCGAGGGCGTGGAAGGGTATGATGTGATCGTGGCCGGCGGTGAACCGGAAGGTGTGGCTGCCGCGTTGTCTGCCGCCCGAAACGGAATGAAGACGCTTCTTATAGAGGAATCATCTGCGCTGGGTGGTCTGATGACTTTGGGCATGCTGAATTTCCTGGATATGAACCACGACTCGGAGGGTACCCTGCTGACCCAGGGGATCTTCCAGGAGTTTTATAATGACCTGGGCAATGCCTTTGACGTGGAGACAGCGAAAGGGTGGTTCTTGGAAAAAGCCCGGGCAGAGCAAAACCTTACGGTTTTACTGAATACAAAGATCATAAAGCCGGTGATGAAAGACCATACCATCTCAGGATTGATGGTCCAGGAAGCGGGAAAGGCAAAAACCTACAGGTCCTTGACCGTGATCGATGCCACCGTGGATGCGGATATCGCGGCCGCCGCCGGCGTCCCTTATACGGTGGGCGGCGAAGATTACGGGGAGGCCGGCCTCCGGCAGGGCGTCACGCTGGTTTTTGAGCTTTCCGGTGTGAACTGGGACAACGTGGTCAAATATCTTAAGAACGACGGCGATGAAGGCACCGGCGCTTCGAAGGTGGCAGCCTGGGGATATGGCGAAATCGCCCTGAATTACAAACCTGTGGATGCCATGATGCGTTTACGGGGACCCAATATTGCCCGCCAGGAAAACGGTGATGTTTTGATCAATGCCTTGGTCATTTTCGGCGTGGACGGGCTGAATCCCTTGTCCAGGGCCGCCGGGATCCTCCGCGGTCGGCACGAGATACCCCATATTGTGGAATTTATGCAGGCGAATTTTACAGGCTTTGAAAAAGCGCAGTTCGTGGACACCGCGCCGAGGCTCTATGTCCGGGAGACCAGGCATATCCAGGGCGAATATCGTTTGACCATTACAGATGTTTTGGAGAACCGGGACCAATGGGACCGGATCGCCCATGGCAGCTATCCGGTGGATGTCCAGCCTACGGGACCCAACAATTACGGCAATGTGATCGGGGACCCTGAAATCTATAGCATCCCTTTCCGCAGCATCGTCCCCAAGGTCGTGGATCAACTGTTGGTGGTTGGACGAAGCGCTTCCTATGATTCTTTGCCCCATGGCAGCACCCGTGTCATCCCGGTGGGGATGGCGGCAGGCGAAGCTGCCGGCGTTGCCTGCGCCTGGGCGGTGGACCATGAAAATACCTTCCGGCAAATGACTCAAATGAAAGATACCGCCATTCCCTGGATCCAAAGCCAGCTGATTGCCCAAGGCGCTTATCTGATCGAATACGTACCCCCTCGCATCGAGGTGATGGATCATTGGGCTTATCCCGGTGTGCGGACCATGCGTGAACTGGGCCTGACGGAAGGCGGCTATGACAACGATTATCATCTGGAAAAGGCGATTACGAAATGGGCGCTTCAGAATAAACTGAACAAAGTGCTGCGGCTGGTTGCGGAGCGGACCGGTTCCATCCCGGAACGGACGGTGGAAGTTTCCGAAAATGTAACTGTGGGGGAAGTACTCCAGAAGGCTGCCTTCGGGATGACCGGCAAAAATATGCTGCCTGAAGAGGCCCGGGAATATCTGAAGGACAATGGGATCCTAAGCCCGCTGATCCTGAATCAATGCCGTGACCTGACGGCGGTTCCGAATTACGGACAGCTGCTGAGTGTCTTAGGCGCTGTTTACGACAGCATGATGAAAACAAATTGAGGAGTGTGCTTTGAATGTATATCAGTACCAGAGGAAATCACGCGCCGGTCACGGCATCCCAGGCGATTTATTTAGGCATGGTGCCGGAGGGCGGCCTATTCGTACCTGAACAGATCCCCCATCTGACCCTGTCTGAGATCACGGCCATGGAGGGACTGAATTACCCCAAGCTGGCTGCTGAGATCCTGAAGCTCTATTTGGACGATTATTCCGAGACGGAACTGCAGGAATGCGCAGATAAAGCTTATGGAAAAAATTTCTTCAATGAAGACATTGCGCCGGTGACCCTCCTGGAGAATCTGGGCGGCATTCTGGAACTGTGGCACGGCCCCACGGCAGCCTTTAAGGATATGGCGCTGCAGATCATGCCGCACCTCCTGTCCAAGGCCCTGGTCAAGGAGGGCTCAGGCAAGCAGGTGCTGATCCTGGTGGCTACCTCCGGGGATACCGGCAAAGCGGCGCTGGAAGGCTTCAAAAATGTTCCCGGTATCCAAATCGTCGTATTCTATCCCCATCAGGGCGTTAGCAAGGTCCAGGAACTGCAGATGAGCACCACGGATGGCGACAACACCTACGTGGTTGCCATCAAAGGCAATTTCGACGATTGCCAGGATGGAGTCAAAAGGATTTTCGGCGATCAGGAAATGGCTCGTGAACTGTCCCTCCGCAAACAGCAGCTTTCCTCTGCCAATTCCATCAACTGGGGACGTCTTGCGCCTCAAATCGTATACTATTTTTATTCCTATCTTTCCATGACAGAAGCCGGCTGCATTGAAATGGGGGAACCCTTGAATTTCGTCGTGCCCACCGGCAATTTTGGCAACATTCTGGCAGCCTGGTATGCCAAATCCATGGGCTTGCCGATCGGCAAGCTGATTTGCGCGTCCAATACCAACAAAGTTCTGACGGATTTCTTCGAGACCGGGATCTATGACCGGAACCGGCCTTTTTATAAGACCCAAAGCCCTTCCATGGACATTTTGATTTCCAGCAATCTGGAGCGGTTCCTTTTTGAGATGACCGGCCATGATGGAACCCTGATCAACGCCTGGATGGATGAGCTCAATCAAACCGGAAAATTCCAGGTGGATGCCGCCTTGCTGGCTAAAATGCGGGAGATCCTATGGGCTGGCGCCGCCGATGAGGCGGAAGCCGCGGCTCAGACACGGAATGTCTTCAAAACCTATGGTTATGTGTTGGATCCCCATACGGCCGTGGGCGCGGCTGTCTACGAACAGTATAAACAAGCAACGGGTGACGAAACCCTGTCCATATTGGATGCAACGGCCAGCCCCTTCAAATTCTGCAAAAGCGTGATGGAAGCCTTAGGGGATGAAAAGGCACCGGAGGAATTGGACGAACTCCAGATTCTGGAAGCCCTTTCGGGATATGCCGGCATCCCGGTGCATCCTGCCTTGGAAGGACTGGATCATCGGGAAGTTCATCATACCAAAGTGGCTGAAAAAAATGAGATGAAAAATTTAGTAAAATCGATTTTAGATGGAACTTATTCGAAGCAACCCTCGTCTATGATAATGGATATATAAACATTAGCGAGGAGGCTGGATTTTGACGCCGCTTATTGAGATCAAGGGATTGACCCGGAAATACCGTTTGGGGCATGAAGTGATTACAGCCGTCAAAGACGTGGATCTAACCATCGACGCCGGGGAGTTTATTTGCATTTTAGGCCCTTCCGGTTCCGGCAAAAGCACATTGCTGCATTTGATCGCCGGACTGGAAAAACCAACCCGGGGCGACGTGTTTGTCAAGGGTATCTGTATCAATAAAATCAAAGAGAGAGACATGGCTCTGTTTCGGCGCCGTTATATGGCCTTTATTTTTCAGGCCTATAATCTGGTGCCGACGTTTTCCTCCGTGGAAAATGTAGCGATGCCTCTTATGTTTGATGGGATGCCTAAAGGCCGAAGGGAAAAACAGGCCAAGGCTCTGCTGACGCAGATTGGATTGGGCAAACGGCTGAGAAACAAACCGACGGAAATGAGCGGCGGACAGCAGCAGCGGGTCAGTATCGCCAGAGCTTTGATCAACGATCCCAAGATATTGTATGCGGATGAACCCACAGGCAATCTGGATACCAAGAACACCAAAGAAATCATGGATATCCTGATCGAGCGGGTCCGGGAAAACGGCGTCACCCTGGTGATGGTGACCCATAACGAGGAACTGACGGTACAGGCTGACCGCATCATCTATATGCGGGACGGCGAAATCAATCGAATCCTCGATCAAAGGACCGGCCAAGCCGTTGAGTTCGACCATACCTCAGGGGACCAAGAAGCTTCGGCGGAATGACCCGGTTAGAAAGACGAAAGACGAGGAGACACAGTATGACAAATTTGGGTAAAAAAGGCAGCGCTTGGGCTGCAATGGCCATGATGGTGATGATGTTGCTCAGTTTGAGTCTGCCTGCCTATGGGGCTCAGGTGGACGTGACCGATTCCATCAATCCGATTTTGACTATGGAAGTGACCCGCCAGGATCCGGCGGTGATCGGTGAAGAATTCACCGTTGTCTATACCATCAAAAACATCAGCAACAAACCCGCCTTCAATCTTTCCTTCGATGCAGCCATTGAAGGGATCTCTGATTTTACGGAAGGACCTTTTACCTTCACACCGCCGGAAACAATCACCATGCTGGATGAGGGCGGCACCGCCACCCTTTCCGTGAAATTCGCGGTGGATGCCGAAACCTCGACTGAAAAAACTTATCGACTGATCGGCCGGGTCCTCTGCCAAAATGCGATGATGCAGAATTGCGGCACTTATACGGCCATGAGCAGCGTCAGCACCTCCTTCACCAGCGTCAAACCGACCTTGACGATCCAAGACATCATTCTGTTGGATCAGGCGCCGGATGTCCTGAACGGCTTCAATATCCGCATCATGGTCAAAAACAGCAGCTTGCTCTATGACCTGCGCAACGTTCAATTTTTGCTGGACGGCAATAAGAACTTTGAGGTCATGGATATCAGCAACAAAAAGGAATTAGCCAAGATCTACACCAACGATACGGTGGGGATCGATTTCAGGCTTCGCGAGCTGGAGGGCCGGACCAGCAACAGCATCAAGCTGAGCACCGGCTACAGTTACGCCAACGGCACGGTGGCCTTGGCGGATAACATTGAAGAGCTTTTCATTCCTTTGCCCACCGATTCTGTGGCAAGCAATGGAGCGATTCCCCGGGTCATCATCAAGAAGTACACCTTATCCAAGGACCAGGTTCTGGCAGGAGACAGGATCGACCTGTCGCTGGCCATTGAAAACACCAACCAAAAACCGGTGAGGAACATTCTCATTTCGTTTGGCGTCCAGGATATCCAAACCGACACCGGGACCAGCAGCACCACCGTCTTTTCTCCGGTCAATTCAAGCAACACCTTCCATTTGGATCAGATTGAAGGGAAAACCACGGTCAGCAAAACCATCACTTTTTTCGTGGATCCCAGTGCCGCGGCGAAGACCTACATCGTGCCGGTGGTCATAAAATATGAGGACGACAAAGGAACCAAGACGGATTTGTCAGTGTCCGACAATGTCAATATTCCGGTCACTCAGCAAGCGAAGCTTCAGATTATGACACTGAATATCCCAACCGAAGGTTTTGCCGGCCAGCCGATACCGGTCACGGCTGAATTCGCCAATGCAGGCAAAGTGGACCTGACAGAATTCACCGTGAGCCTTGAGGGGAACTTCGAGGCCCAGGATGCCAGCATGTATCTTGCCAAGCTGGCCATCGGCGCCACGAATTCTTATGCAGGCATGATCATTCCCATGGAAGAGGGCACCATCCAAGGCAAGCTGATTTTTACCTATACAGACAACAACAACCAGTCGGTGACGGACGAGCATCCTTTTTCGATGAATGTGATGGCCATGACGGAGCCGGAAATGGGAGAGGGGGGCATGATCGGGCCGGACGGTGAGATCCTGGGGCCGGACGGATTGCCCATCGATGGCGGCAGCACCGGGATCCTGGGCGCCTTCAAAGCGCATTGGCTGCCCATCGTGTTAAGCCTGGCAATCTTAGGAGAAGCTTACTATATCCTGCGAATCAAGCGAAAAGCAAAAGAGGAATTCTTTGATGAATAAGCTTGACATTGTTCGGATGGCCTACAGCAATTTGTTTCGCCGCAAAGTCCGGGCAATTCTGACGATCGTCGGTGTCTTTATTGGAACCATGGCGATCGTGGTTATGCTGTCCCTGGGAATCGGGTTGGACCAGTCCATGCGGGCCAGCATGGAATCCTGGGGAGACCTGAACATCGTGACGGTGAACCAGGGACGGAGCTGGGATCCGGAAACCGGCGAAACCATGGGTGAAGCGCAAAGCCTGAATGACGCAGCGGTGGAAATGATCCGGGGCATGTCCGGGATCACCGCCGTCATGCCCAGCTATCAGATTGGCGTTAGCGCCAAGTATGGCAAAAAAGAAGGTTATCTGCAGCTGGTGGGTGTGGACCCGGCAGAGTTTTCCAAAATGACTTATACCGTCGCCGAGGGCCGGATGCTGACCGAAACTGACAGCACCAATATTCTGGTGGGTTGGCAGGTGGTCAATCAATTCTGGGATCCCAACCAAACAGGGAACGAAGGCATGATGATGGGCGGCCCCCAGGAACAGTCCAATTCCCTGGAAATGCTGGAAAAAGTGGTTTATATGCAGCTGCAGAACAACTATAATCCGGAAACCGCGCCCCGCAAACAGCCGGTGATCGTCGTCGGTGTTTTGGAGGGCGAATTCAAGGAACATGCCTATTCGGCCTATGCCCCCATGGCTTCTGTAAAAAAATGGCGAAAATATATCAACGATACGTCCATGATGACCCAGGAACAAATTGACCAGGAAGCCCAATGGCAGAAAGAAGCCGGCAGCACCTCAAGGGACCCGGAGGACTATGACCAAATCATGATCCGCTGCCAGGATGTGGCGGCGGCCCGGACCGTGGCTACAGATTTGCGGGATCAGGGCTACAATATCTATGCCATGGCCGATTATATGGAAGGGGTCGAGAAGCAATCGCTGATCATCCAGGCCGTTCTGGGGGGAATCGGTGCCATCACGCTGCTGGTGGCTTCCATTGGCATCGCCAACACCATGGTGATGTCGATTTACGAGCGTACCCGGGAGATCGGCGTTATGAAAGTGATCGGCGCCAGCGTGTACGACGTCCGGATGATGTTTCTTATGGAAGCTGGCTTGATCGGCGTCACCGGGGGTGTCCTGGGTCTGGGCTGCAGTTACGGTCTGTCTACCATCATCAATCACTTTTCAGGCGGCCTCCTTGGGGGCGGTATGGCAGGCCCTGGCGAGACCGCCATGGAGATTTCCGTGATTCCGCCCTGGCTGGCTCTTTTTGCCCTGATTTTTGCGTTTATGATCGGCATCGTTGCCGGATGGTATCCGGCACGGCGGGCGGCCAAGCTTAGTCCGATCACCGCCATACGCAACGAGTAGAATGGATTGAAGAACCATGAAGGGCCCCGCTGAAAGCATGCTTTCGGCAGGGCCCTTATTGATTGTGAATGGCAGCGGGATCACAGCCTGCGGCTGGAATCGATGATTTTTGCGGTCACCAGCTGCTCATGAAATTTCTCTGCATGCTTCAGCAGTCTGGACCGCTCATTGAGATTGGGCTGGGCAAGGACAAGATCCAGCAATTGATTAAGCAGGACCCCCCGGGTCCTGGGAGGGATCCCCATAGCCTCCAGGTCACGGCCATTGATGGCCAGCTGACGCAGAGTCAGGGGGCAATCACTATCCAGGATCTGATAACAGCGGTGGACAAAGGTCTGCAGCTGGGCCAAAGACCCTGCCTGGTTGGCCGAAGCCCGCAGATCCGCTTCCTGTAGAAGGAAGAGTTCCTCCAGATTTTCCCGGACCGGCCTGGGGGCTTGGCTGATAAAGCGTTTCAAGGTGATATCCTTCATATCCAGCAAATGGAGCATATGGTTTTCCACCAGGAAGCCCACTTTCTTTTGGAGGGCTTTGCTGTAACGCAGCCGGGCCATGGCACCCTGTGCCATCATGACGCCCACATCCTGATGGCCATAGAAATGGCCTTTTCCCTTGCTGTCGATGGTAAAGGTCGCCGGCTTGGCAATATCATGGAACAGAGCGCCCAGGCGCAGCTCAAGTTTGGGCGGCGTGTTTTGGACTGCGACCATGGTATGATCGTAAATATCCAGAAAATGATGGTCCGAATGCTGGTCAAAGTTGATGCAGGCTGCCATTTCCGGCAGGATATAGGGCCATAGCTCCAGTTCCTTGAGCCATTTGAAGGCGATGTCCGGATGCTCGGAAAGCAGCATTTTATCCAGTTCGTCCCGGATACGTTCCTGGCTGATCTTCTTGAGGAGCTCAGCCTGGCTTTCCATGCCCCAGGCGGTATCGGGCTCCAGCTCAAATCCTAACTGAGCGGCCAGACGGATGCCGCGGAGGATCCGTAAGGCATCCTCACGAAAACGCTGATCGGCATTTCCTACGCAGCGGATCAGCTTTGCGTCCAGGTCTTGTTGCCCCTCGAAAGGATCCTGCAGGCCGCCTTGGGGTGAATAAGCCATGGCATTGATCGTGAAGTCCCGGCGGGACAGATCCTCTTGCAAGTTGGAGGTGAACTGTACCCAGGTAGGGTGGCGGTGATCCTCATAGGGCCCGTCCAGGCGAAAGGAAGTGATTTCATAGGAAGCGCGTTCAAAGCGGAAGGTCAGGGTACCATGGGCCAGACCGGTAGGAAAAACTGCGACGCCATGCCGGACCAGCAGACCTTCAGTTTCTTCCGGTGGAAAGGGGGAGGCAAAGTCCCAGTCATGGGGCTCCGTTCCCAGAAGGAGATCGCGCAAAGAGCCGCCGGCCAGCCAGGCGGGCAGGCCGATGGATTCGAACATATTGAATACATCGATGATTTTGGGGGGTAAAACAAGGTTTTTCTTTTTCTTGGAAGGCATAACGCACCAACTTTATGACGTATTTGGATTGACCGGCTGTTCGATGCCGTCTATAATTTAATGGGAATAAATCGCAAAAGGAGGAATTTTCATGCCAAAAGTTACGATCCAGATTTTCGAAGGAAGAACCCTTGAACAGAAAAGAGCCATGGTTGCGAAAGTGACCGATGCGATTGTTGAGACCATTGGAGCCCGCCGGGAAGGGGTGGACATCACCATCCTGGAAATCAACAAGGCCCAATATGCTGTGGGGGGCGAGCTATACTGCGACAAGGCTGGCCACTAAAGCTTGTTGTTTAAGTTGATTATATCAGATATTATCACAAATGGAATGACAGGCCTGTCAAGGATGCCGGATGACCTGGCCGAAAGGAGACTGCTTTGCCGAAAAACCTGCAGAAACCGGGAACAGACCGTTTTTCAGCCAGGAACCTGACCCGAATCGCCATGATCGCAGCCATTTACGCGGCACTGACCATTGCACTGGCGCCGATCAGCTATGGCGAGGTCCAGGTACGGGTATCCGAAGCCTTGACCGTCCTGCCTTACTTTTTTCCTGCCGCGGTGCCCGGCTTGTTTATCGGTTGTCTGATCGCCAACCTCTTTGGCGGCAACGGGCTTCTGGATATTGTTTTTGGCAGTCTGGCCACCTTGTCGGCGGCCTGGCTGAGCCGCCGGATGCCCCATCCCTGGCTGGTGCCGCTTCCGCCGGTATTGATCAATGCCTTGGTGATCGGGGCGGTGCTCCATGTGATCCTGGGGATCCCCTGGTATCTCTTGGCGCTTCAGGTGGGGGCAGGGCAGTTGGTCTCCTGTTACATCCTGGGATTGCCGCTTCTCTATGCAGTCCGGAAATTCTGGCCCTATCCCGAAGACTTCAAGCGTCTTTAGATTCTGGTAAAACCGAATCGCTGTTCCGGGGTCGAGGCCGCATCTCCATCCCCTGTCAGATTTCGAGCCCAAAGCAGTTCACGTAGCCCGATTAAGGCTTCTGGACTGCTTTGCTCATTTTTAAACCCCGGCTTGCAGGATTGTCGGTTGACAGTCTTCTTCGCCGGCGGTAGACTTTAGAAGTCTAAAAGTTTGATATCTAACTAAATGGAGGAAGACAAACGTCATGATCAGTCGATTAAGTCATCAAATGATAAAAATCAGCCGTCTGCAATACAGGCTGACCTTTGCCAAAATGGCGGAGCGGGGGATCCCTTTCGGCGCGCCGCCTCTGCTAAAATGGATCAGTGAACACGAGGGCTGCCATCATAAAGATCTGGCCAATAATTGCCATCTGGAACCGGCCACGGTGACCAGTGCGCTCCTGACCATGGAGAAAGAAGGGTTGATCCGCCGTGAGGCCGACCGGTTGGATCGCCGCAGCATTTGTATTTGGCTGACGCCTAAAGGATACGATGTTCTTGACCAGGTGGCCGAGGTCTTCCAGGCGCTTGAGGAAGGCTGCTTCAGCGGCTTTTCGGCGGAAGAAAAAAAGCAGGCCGAAGCGCTGCTGGACAGGATCATCCGCAACATGAAGCAATTGGAGTGTAAAGGGGAGGCTAAGCCATGATCAAGTTGCTGCGCTTCATGAAAGGCAGCTATGGATTTGCCATTGCAGCGCCTTTGTTTATGCTTTTGGAAGTCATTATGGACTTGATGCAGCCCACCCTGATGTCCAACATCGTGGATGTGGGCATTGCCCAGGGTGATTTGCCCTACATCTGGGCCACCGGCGGCAGGATGCTTCTCATGGCCTTCATCGGCGTGGTGGGCGGCTTGGGATGCGTCGCCTGCTCGGCCCAGGCCGCCGTCAGCTTCAGCAGCCGGCTGCGCCAGGCGGTTTTCAATCAGATCCAGGGCTTTTCCTTTGTGGAATTAGATCGTTTTAAGACTGCGTCCCTCATTACGCGGCTGACCGGCGACGTGACCCAGATCCAGAGCATCGTGCTGATGGGGCTTCGGATCATGGTCCGTTCCCCCCTCATATGCATTGGCGGTGTGGTCATGGCTTATTGGCTCAGCCCGCGGCTGAGTCTGATCCTGATGATCGGACTGCCCTTTATGCTGTTGATGGCGGCCTACTTCATTTGGAAGACCATGCCCCTCTTCTTGGCCATGCAAATCAAAATGGACCGGGTCAACGCTGTGATGCGGGAGAATCTGCTGGGCATCAAGGTCATCAAATCCTTTGTGGGCCAAAAGAAGGAGCAGCAGCGCTTTGGAAAAGCAAACCAAGAGCTGATGGACCGGAGCGTCCAGGCCATGCAGATCATGACCGTGCTGTTTCCCTTGGTCAATCTGGTGATGAATCTCAGCGTGGTGGCGGTTTTATGGTTCGGCGGCAGGATGGTGGTTTCCGGAGGCCTGGAAATTGGCAAAATCATGGCTTTTATCAACTACCTGATCCAAATCATGTCTTCCCTTATGATGGTGGTGATGATGAGCATTTCCTTGACCCGGAGCCAGGTTTCGGCGGAGCGGCTCAACGAGGTGCTGGAAACCGAAACTTCCATCCGGGATATGGACACCGCCCCCAGCTTGTGGGCAGAAGATAATGAAACCACCCGGAGCAAGGGCAGTGCCATTGAATTTAGAGATGTATCGTTTAAACATCATAATTCCGGCGAATGGGTGCTGAAGCATATCGACCTGAAGATCCTTCCCGGCCAAACCATTGGCATCATTGGAACCACCGGTTCGGGAAAAAGCACCTTGGTTTCCCTGATCCCCCGGCTGTATGAAGCCACCCGGGGACAAGTTTTGGTGGATGGTATGGATGTGAGGGAAATCCCTTTGAAAGCCCTGCGCGGCCACATCGGCATGGTGCTGCAGGAAAGCATTCTGTTCAGCGGCACCATCGAGGATAACTTGCGGTTCAGCAAAGAGACGGCTACTGCGGCGGAATTGAAGGAAGCGGCGGAAGCTGCGGAAGCATGGAATTTCATCGAAGATAAGACAGATGGACTGAATGCAGAGGTAGCCCAGCGGGGACGTAATTTCTCCGGGGGCCAGAAACAGAGGCTGTCCATCGCCCGTACCTTGCTGCGCAAACCCCGAATCCTGATCCTGGATGATGCCACCAGCGCGGTGGACATGCTGACCGAGGCGAAAATCCGGGAAGCCATCCGTCAGCGAATGGGGCAGTGTACCCTGCTGCTGATTGCCCAAAGGATCGCCGCCATCAAGGATGCGGACAAGATCCTGGTCATGGATGAAGGCTGTGTCACGGGTTTCGGCACCCATCGGGAGCTGCTGAAAACCAACGAAATCTACCGGCACATCGCTGTATCCCAATTAGGGGAGGAGGTGCTGGCCGATGTGGGCTGATAAAAGCAAGGCTGAAGTGAAAACTGGACCTCCCACGGGATTTGGCCCCCGGGGCGGCCCTGGCGGCGGCGGGCCGGGCCACGGCATGCTGACAGCGAAAGTGAAGCTGAAGGACTCTCCCAAAACCATGAAACGTCTGCTGGGCTATCTGGAGGATAAAAGAAGGCTTCTCTTCTTTGTGATCCTGATTTCTGTTTTCTCCACGGCCATGACCATTCTCGGAACGCGGCTCAATGGCTTGGTGGTGGATCGTTATGTGGTCCAAGGCGATGTCCGCGGTCTGGCGATGATCTGTATCCTTCTGACCGGCATGTACCTGGCCAGCGCCTTGGGCATATTCGTACAGAGCCGCATCATGATCCATGTTTCCCAAAACACCACGGCGCTTCTACGCCAGGACTTGTTTGTCAAACAGCAGCGGCTGCCAATCAAATATTTCGACACCCATGCCAGCGGAGATCTGATGAGCCGGCTGACCAATGACATCGACAACATCAGCATGGCCTTGTCCCAGAATCTGACCCAGTTTTTCAACGGAATCATCAATGTGGCCGGGATCCTCGTCGCCATGCTGCTGCTGAGCCCTTATTTGACTGTGATTTCCCTGGTGACGCTGCCGTTCATGTTTATTCTGACCATGATCCTGTCGCGTTTTACGCGGAAAATCTACGGGCAGCAGCAAAAACAGATGGGCGCCCTGAACGGCTATGTGGAGGAAATGCTCTCCGGGCAGAAGGCCGTCTTATTGTTCGGCAGGGAAGAAACTGCCAAGGCAGATTTTGCGGTATATAACGAACAACTGAAAAAAAGCGCGGTCTGGACCTTTATCGGCACAGGCTCCCTGGGCCCTTTCATGAACCTGATCAACAATTTGACGTACCTGATCGTGGCAGTGGCGGGCGGCTACTTCGTCGTCCAGGGCCGCACCACCGCCGGCGTGGTTTTCTCCTTTCTCTTGTTCATGCGCAACTTTGCCCGGCCCATCAACGAACTGTCGAACCTCTTTACAACGATTCAAGGCGCGTTGGCCGGCGCGGAGCGGGTGTTTGAGGTGATGGATGAAAGGGCGGAGCAGGACAGGCCGGATGCTGTGGAATTGACGGGGGTCCAAGGCCATGTCCGACTGGACGACGCCTGCTTTGCCTATGAGCCCGGGAAACCCATCATTTGCCATGCCAGCCTGGAGGCCCATCCCGGCACGATGACGGCCATCGTGGGCCCCACCGGCGCCGGCAAAACCACCCTGATCAGCCTGCTGGCGAAATTCTATGATTTGGATGAGGGCCATATTTCCATTGACGGCAAGGATGTGGCCAGCCTGACCCGGGACAGCATCCGTAAAGCCATCGGCATCGTTCTGCAGGACACCTTCCTGTTTTCCGAAAGCGTCAAGGACAACATTCGGTATGGCCGGCTGGACGCTACCGACGAGGAGATCATCGAAGCAGCCAAGATGGCCAATGCCCATTCGTTTATCGAGCGGCTGGAGCAGGGCTATGACACCATCCTTTCAGACAACGGAGAAAACCTTTCCCAAGGGCAGCGGCAGCTTCTGTCCATTGCCCGGGTCATTCTGGCCAAACCCGCCATCCTCGTGCTGGACGAAGCCACCTCCTCTGTGGACACACGGACTGAGCTGAAGATCCAGGAAGCCCTGCTGAAATTGATGGAAGGCCGGACCAGCTTTGTGATCGCCCACCGGCTTTCCACCATACGCAATGCAGATCAGATCCTTGTGGTCCATGACGGACGGATCGTTGAGCGGGGCAGTCATCAGGCGCTCTTGCAGCGGAACGGTTTTTATGCCGACTTGTACAATAGCCAGTTCCGGACAGGCCTTGTGGAGTGACGCTTTCATGAGGGACCCGGGACAGAATGTGTATTGATTCTGCAAGTCGAATGGAATATAGTGTAGAGAGAGCAACGAAGGGTTTCGTGATTCAATCGGCGGTCAAATCATCGACAAAGGCAGGTGTTTTTGTGCAAAAAGAAGTTCTGCAGAAATCCGCGGTTCCCTATTACGCGGCGGGATTATCCTGGCTGGTTTACAGTATGGTCTTTCCTTTGTACCGGCTGATGGACTTTGTCCTGGTGCTGGCCCTGTCGGCGGTTGTCTTTGTCCTTTGCCAAAAAATATTTCCCGCCAAGAAAGTTATTGTTGAAGTTTCGGAGCCTGTGATCCGCACCGGCCATGGGGACAGCGACAAGATGATTTCAGAAGGCCAGGCTTATCTTACCCAAATCAGGGCGGCAAACGACCGGATCGAAGAGCCTGTGATTTCCGGGCATATCAGCCGGCTCGAGGAGATCAGCCGCAAAATCTTCGAATTTATTGCGGCCAATCCCCGCAAAGTGCCAGAGGTCCGGAAATTCCTGAACTATTATCTGCCCACGGTCTTAAAGCTTCTAAATTCTTACGATAAGCTGACAAAGCAGTCAGTCCAGGGAGAGAACATCGTATCGACCTTAAAACGCATCGAAGAGATCATGACCACGGTGGTCACGGCCTTCGAGAAACAGTTGGACCGCCTTTTCCAGGATGAAGCCTTGGATATTTCAACCGACATTACGGTCCTGGAGGGTATGTTGGCCCAGGAAGGCCTTGCCGGCGAGGATTTCAAAGCGGTGGAACCGGATAAAATCGAGCTGAAACTGTAAAATGTGAAAAGGAGGGTGAACCTTATGAGCAATTCCCAGGATGACAATGTGTTGACCTTGAACCCTGATGAAGTGATCGAGATCCCGGCGCTGACCCTGGACCCGGAAAGCGAAACGGCTTTGATCCGATCTGCCGCCGCGGCGTCGGCTCCCCCGCAAATGAAGCCGGAAGTGGAACCGGTGATCCTGGATGAAAGATTATTGTCGCCTCAGGAACAACAAATGGTGCGGGAGTTCGCCAATAAGATCGATGTTCAAAACGCCAACCAGATCCTGCAGTACGGTGCGGGCGCACAGAAGAAAATCGCCAGCTTCTCCGAGGCGGCCCTGACCAGCGTCCGGACCAAGGACCTGGGCGAAGTGGGGGACGCCATCGCCGAACTGGTGGTGGAACTCAAAGGCTTCGATGTGGACGCAGAAGATAAAGGCTTTTTCAGCTTCTTTAAAAAGGCCACCAACAAATTGTCCATGCTAAAAGCGAAATACGACGAGGCTGAAGTCAACGTGGAAAAAATCAGCACTGTGCTGGAGAACCATCAGATCCAACTGCTGAAAGACATCGCCATGCTGGATAAAATGTATGATATGAACCTGATCTACCTTAAGGAACTGGCCATGTACATCATCGCCGGCAAGCAGAAATTGGAGGAGGTCCGGGCCACGATCCTGCCGGAATTGACCGCCAAGGCGAAAACCAGCGGGCTGCCGGAGGATGCCCAGGCCGCCAACGACCTAGCCAATCGATGCGATCGTTTTGAGAAAAAGATCCATGACCTGGAACTGACGCGGATCGTTTCCATCCAGATGTCCCCGCAGATCCGCCTGATCCAAAACAACGACACCTTGATGGCAGAGAAGATCCAATCCAGTTTGGTCAACACCATCCCCTTATGGAAGAGCCAGATGGTTTTGGCATTGGGCCTTGCCCACTCCCAGCAAGCCATGGAGGCCCAACGGGAGGTCAGCGAAGTAACCAATGAATTGCTTAAGGAAAATGCGAAGAAACTCAAGATGGGGACCATCGAGACGGCCAAGGAAGCGGAACGGGGCATTGTGGACATCGAGACCCTGAAGCAAACCAATCAAGACTTGATCTCCACCTTGGACGAGGTGGTCAAGATCCAGGAAGAGGGCCGGCAAAAACGGCGGCAGGCCGAAGTGGAACTGGGCCGTATCGAAGGTGAGCTGAAACAGAAGCTTCTGGATATCCGGGGCTGAACCAACAGGCATAAAACAGGGGGGATTCTATGAACCTGCTGTATCGCAAAAATATCGGGATCCTGGTGATGGTGCTGCTGATGCTTTTTTCGGCCTTGACCGGCACCCACCGCGGATTGTCAAAACTCCAGGGAAAAGCGGAAGCGGTGTTTCAATTGGGTGAGGCCGGTGATGGGATCGGCATTCAAAGCGATTTGAATGAACGGCTGGATCTGGCCTATAACCTGGTGACTATCGGCCGGAAGTATCTTTCCGCCGAGGATCCTATGCTCACCAAGGTCTTAGGGACTCGGGAACAATTAGAGCAGGCCCAAAGCCCCAAGGCAAAATATGAGGCCAATGCAGCCTTATCCCTGGCGGTAACGGACCTGTATAAGGCGTTAAAAGGAAGGAGCCTGTCTGCGGTGGACGCGCCCTATCCGGATAAGCTTTATGCGGAATTCAATTCAAGAAACGATACCATCAGCCACGATCCCTACAACCAATACGCGTCGGAGTTCAATGAGAAGCTGGAGGCTTTTCCTGCCAGCGTGCTGAGCAAGCTGGTGTTTATCGGCCCGATGGAACTTTATCAATAATTTTGTGTGAAACTGAGGCAAGGAGGCTGCATGGATACAAAGCGTCATTTCAAAAAAACATTGCTTAAAAAAACCGCTGCATGGCTTGGCGTGCTGCTTCTTATTCTGGCTGCCGCTTTGCCGGCTTACGGAGCCATCGATATTCCCGCATCGTCGGAGCTTTATTATGTGGCCGATTTTGCCAATGTGTTGAGCCAGGACACCGAAGACCTGATCATTGACCGGAATGATGCGCTGTATCAGTCAACGGGTGCTCAGATCGTGGTAGCCACCGTGGATTTTCTGGACGGCGCGGAAATCGAAGACTATGCCTTTCGGATGTTCAATGAATGGCAAATCGGAGACGATGAGAAAAACAACGGGGTCCTGCTGCTTCTGGTGATCGGCGAAGAGAATTACTGGGCAGTCCAGGGCAAGGGATTGGAAAAAACCTTGAGCAGCGGCACCCTGGACGGAATCCTCCAGACGTATTTGGAACCCGATTTTGCAGAAGCCGATTATGATGACGGCGTACGCAAGACGTTTCTGGCCTTGGTCGATCAGCTGGAAGGCATCTACGGGGTGCAGACCGGCTCAACAGGCAGCCAATCCACCGAAGAATATATCACCCCGGAGCCGCAGAGTCCGAAAAGCGGCGGTTTGAAGTTTGATAATGCTTTACTGATCGCCTTGGTGATCATCTTTATCTTCAGTTACCTCAACCGGCAGACGAAGAAGCGGCAGAAAAACCAGAGAAAGGCAGACACCATCTGGGGCAGAACCCGGGAATCAGCGTCGGATCGAAAAATCGGGGATGAGACCGCCCGGTCCAAAGAGGATGAGGATGATGATGATGATTCCAAGCCTTTCGGTTCGTCCGGAGGGGGGCTTGGCGGGTGGTTTTGGCCTTTCCTCCTGGGCAGGCTGAGCAGCGGAGGCTCCCGAAGCAGCCGCAGTCCTCGAAGCGGCACCGGCGGCAGCATTTTCGGAGGCAGTTCACGCAGTGGCGGCGGTTCTGGCGGCGGCGGTAAGACACGGGGCGGCGGCACCGGTCGCAGATCCTCCGGCGGCTTTGGAGGCTTCAGTGGCTTTGGCGGAGGGTTTAAAGGCGGCGGCGGTCGAGGCGGCTTTGGCGGTGGCGGCGGAACCCGCGGCGGCGGCGCCGGACGGCATTAAGGAAAGGGGACAGAGCTGAAGCTCTGTCCCCTTAATTTACGCTTCGCGGGCGGACAGAGCTGAAGCTCTGTCCTTTCTTTTTGGGGACGGTTCTTTTTTGCGGCCAGTAACCGAAGGGACAGAGCAATATCCTGCGATATACCGAGGAAAAGGGAGAATTGCATCGAATTGCTCTGTCCCTTCCTGTGCGTCAGCCGCAAAAAAGGAACCGTCCCCCCCCCTCCTTGACAACACCCCCAAATTGGTATAGTGTAATCCTACAACTTGATAAGCCAACGGTTGGACAAGTCGCATTGCAGCGTTTTGTCCATGAAAAGGAAAGCAGGTGAGAATCCTGCACAGCGACCTTTACTGTATTAGAGGACAAGAAATCAGGCGTGAGGCGCGGCGTTTTCGTTCATACCAAACCCAACGAAAACCCTGCGATTAGTGCAGCCACTGGATGATTCCGGGAAGGCGATTTTGAGGATGATTCTTAAGTCAGGAGACCTGCCGTTTGGTGTATTCCCGCGAGCCCTGGGCAGGAGGGTATCCGGTATTGGCCCCAGGGGTGTTGCCCCTGTGGCTGCACAAATGCAATCGATGCAAGTTAAAGCGCCTGTCCTGCGGACAGGTGCTTTTTTTCATTGGGTAAAACCCTGCCGATGCGCTTTGAGCCTGGATTTTGAACCTTTATCTTAATTTGGGAGGGTCCTTATGTACAAAAATTTACCTCGATTGCTCATCACTGCCCCCGCCAGCAGCCATGGGAAGACCACGGTGACCTGTGCCTTATTGCAAGCGCTGATTCAGCGGGGTTTGGAGCCTGCTGCTTTCAAAAGCGGGCCTGACTATATCGACCCCATGTTTCATAGTGCGTTGATGGGCGTCAAGTCACGGAACCTGGATCTTTTCTTAGGGTCCGAAAGGCTGGCCCGGAATCTGCTCTGGGAAAATGCCGCAGCCTCAAGCCTGGCGGTGATCGAAGGCGCCATGGGCTACTATGACGGCATTGCCATGAGCGGAGAAGCCAGCAGTTATGCCTTAGCACGCTGCACCGATTCACCGGTGATCCTGGTCGTTCAGGGAAATATGCAGGAACTTTCATTGGCCGCAGAGATACGGGGTATCCAGGTTTTGCGGAATGACAGCAACCTCAAGGGTGTGATCCTGAACCAGACCACGGCAAGCTATTACAGCCTGTTGAAAGAGGGAATTGAAAAAGAAACGGGGCTTCCGGTTCTGGGCTATATGCCGCCCATGCCCCAATGCGCTGTGGAGAGCCGGCATTTAGGACTGGTTACGGCTGCAGAAATCAGCGATCTGAAGGATAAAATGGTGCATCTGGCCGGACAGGCGGAAAAGACCCTGGATGTCGATCGTATGATGGACATAGCCTGTCAGGCGCCACCCTTGCGTTATGAGCCCATAAATCTGCCGGATCCGGTTCCGGGGAAGCCGGTCATCGCCGTGGCGAAGGACTTGGCTTTTAGCTTTTATTATGCGGATACCTTGACCTTGCTTGAAAAGCTGGGCGCCAGGCTGGCGATGTTCTCGCCGCTGAAGGATGCCGGGCTTCCGGACAATTGCACAGGGATCTTGCTGGGCGGCGGCTATCCGGAGATCTATACCCAGGGGCTTTCAGAAAACGCGGCCATGCGTCAGTCGATACGCCAGGCTATTCAAAAAGGCATGCCCTGCATCGCCGAATGCGGCGGCTTTCTCTATCTTCACGAAAAACTAGAAGGAAGCGATGGCAAAATGTATCCCATGGCCGGTGTGATCCCCGCCGATGCCCACCGGACAGATCGTTTGCAGCGCTTCGGCTATATGACGCTGACAGCGCAAAGGGATGATATGCTCTGCCCGCAGGGCAGTCAAATGAATGTTCATGAATTCCACTATTGGGAGAGCGAAAACAACGGCCAAGGTTTCATGGCGGAAAAGCCGGAGCGACCCGGCGCATGGGGGTGCGTCCACAGCAGCCAAACCTTGTATGCCGGTTTTCCCCATCTCTATTTGTGCGGCGCGCCGGAGGCTGCGGCCAATTTCGTCAGAGCCTGTGCCCGCTTCGGTCAAAGGTTTGAAAAAAGGGAGGTCCTATCATGACCCAGTATCGCCACGGCGGTGATATCGAAACAGAAAAGGCCTATTATTCCGGAGAGCTTCTGGATTTTTCGGCCAACATCAATCCCCTGGGGATGCCATCGGCAGTCATCCGGGCGGCTCAGGACGCCATCCTTGACGCTGAACAGTATCCGGATCCCCTATGCCGGAAGCTGCGACTGGCCATCGCCCGAAAGGAAGGCCTGTTGCCCGGGCACGTTCTTTGCGGCAACGGCGCTGCAGACCTGATCTATCGTTTGGCCCTGGCACTGCAGCCAAAGCGTGGGATGGTTCTGGCGCCGACCTTTTCAGAATATGAAGAAGCCCTGAAGATGACCGGCTGCCAGGTGGTCCATCACAGGCTTTCTGCGGCCAATGACTTTGACCTGACCGAAGAAATCCTGGGTCATCTTACGGAAGATCTGGATCTGCTTTGGCTATGCAATCCTAACAATCCCAGCGGCCGGCTGATCGACGGGGCATTGATGGACAAGATTCTGGACCGATGCAGTGAAAACAACATTTTTGTCGCAGTGGACGAGTGTTTTCTGGAGCTGTGCCGGGATGGAAAGCCCCTGACCCAACGGATCTTGGAAATGCCCAATCTTTTTTTGCTGCGGGCGTTTACCAAAGGCTTTGCCATACCCGGTCTGCGCCTGGGTTATGGATTATGCGGCGATCCTGCGCTGTTGGACCGAATGGCTTTGTGCGGTCCCCCCTGGGCAGTTTCCGTGCCGGCCATGGCGGCTGGTCTGGCCGCTTTGGAGGAAGATGGCTTTCTGGAAAAATCCCGGGCCTACATCGCGGAGGAACGGGATTGGCTCTTGGCCGCCTTGGGTCGGCTGGGCTTATGGGTTTGTGAAGGCGCGGCCAATTATCTTTTGCTGCGCACAAGCCAAGGACAGGATCTGCGGGATGCGCTGAGGTCTCAGGGAATCTTGATCCGCGGCTGCGGCAATTATGAAGGGCTGGACCAAAGCTTTTTTCGGGTGGCGGTCCGGCGGCATGAAGACAATGAACGGCTGATCGAAGCATTGAGCCGATGCGTGGAGGCGGGGCAATGAAGCAAGAAAAAAAAGCAAACGTCATCATGGTCATGGGAACCACCTCCAACGCCGGCAAAACCTTGCTGACCGCCGGTTTGTGCCGGGTTTTCCGGCAGGATGGCTACAAGGTGGCGCCCTTCAAAGCCCAGAATATGTCCCTGAATTCCTTTATCACCGCAGAAGGCCTGGAAATGGCCCGGGGCCAGGTGATCCAGGCGGAGGCGGCGGGGATCCTGCCGTCGGTGAGGATGAACCCAGTCCTTCTGAAGCCGGTCAATGAAACCGGTTCACAGGTTATTGTGAATGGCCAGGTCATGGGCAATATGACGGCTTATGAATACGGGCAGCATAAAAAAGAACTGATCCCCCTGGTTGCGGCCTCTTACCAAGCGCTGGCGTCGGAGTACGACATCATTGTGATCGAAGGCGCCGGCAGTCCGGCGGAAATCAATTTAAGGCAGGATGACATCGCCAACATGGGCATGGCTGAAATCGCCGATGCACCCGTGATCCTGGTGGGGGATATCGACCGGGGCGGGGTCTTTGCCTCCCTTTACGGAACCGTGACGTTGCTGGAGCCTGAGGAACAAGCCCGAATCAAAGGGACCGTCATCAACAAATTCCGAGGCGATCCGGAAATCCTCAGGCCCGGGCTTGAGATGCTGGAGAAGCTGCTGGACAAACCGGTGCTGGGTGTTGTGCCGTATTTGAAGCTGGATCTGGATGATGAGGACAGTTTGTCCGACCGCTTTGAAGGATCCGCACAGGATGGTCTGGCGGACATTGCGGTGATCCGCCTGCCGCGCATCGCAAATTTTACCGACTTCAATGCCTTGAGCCGGATGTCGGAGGTGAACCTGCGCTACGTGGAAGCTGCAGCAGAATTGGGCCGGCCGGATCTGGTCATCCTTCCCGGAACCAAAAACACCATGGCGGACCTGGGTTGGCTCCGGCAAAACGGTTTGGAAACAGCGATTCTCCGCCACGCTGCCGCCGGAGGCGCCGTTATGGGAATCTGCGGTGGCTTCCAGATGTTGGGACAGCTTTTAGAGGATCCGGAGGGGGTCGAGCAAGGGGGGAGCATGGCCGGCCTGGGACTGCTGAAGACCCGGACGGTTTTTTCAAAGGAGAAAACCCGTACCCAGGTGGAAGGCCGGTTTGAAAATCCCCAAGGCATTTTTGCTTCGCTGCAGGGCGTACCCTTTAAAGGATATGAGATCCACATGGGACAAACCCGATTCGAAACGGAGAAAGGCCGGCCCCAGGAAATGCCTGCTTGCCTGACCTGCGGCAAAGACCAGGCAGGCCAAGCGATCCATGAAGGCCTGGCCTGCGGCAACCTCTGCGGCACGTATATCCACGGGATTTTTGACCATGAGGCAAGCGCTGCCGGCTTAGTCAATGCGCTGTTGAAGGCGAAGGGACTGGAGCCTTGCACTGAGGCCACAAACTGGGAAGATCACAAGGAATCACAATATGATCTGCTGGCCTCGGCCCTTCGCGACAGTCTGGATATGAAGCGGATCTATCAGATCCTGGAGGGAAGCGACCTTCCATAATATAGCCAATGAATTCTGCAAGACCGGGCAGCCCGTTGAATGGACTTGACAACGGGCTGTTTTCTTTGTATATTTAGTTCGTTAGTTTATCTAAGTATTTTAAACGAATGCAGGGTGACAAAAATGATGGATGAATTTTCTTCCGAGCTGGACGTTCTGCTGGTCGGCGTTTACCGGTCAGTGATGAAATTAGAAGAGCTGATCCTCCGAAGCGTGGAGGACCAGATCGATCTGAGCATCAGCGAATTGCATATGCTGGACGCCATCAGCAAAGGCGGCGACCTGGGCCTGACCATCAGCGACATTGCCCAGAAGCTGGAAATCACCCTGCCCTCCGTGACCGTAGCCATCAACAAAATGGTGAAGAAGGGCTACGTGCAAAAACTGCGGAGCCAAAAGGACGGCCGGGTCATCCATGTAGTCCTCACAAGGCAAGGGAAGCGTATCAATATGGCCCATCGCTATTTTCATGAGCAGATGGTCCGCTCCGTGGCCGAAATGATCGATGATGATGAAAAAAAGGTTCTTCTGAATGGCATGCGCAACCTCAATCATTTTTTCAACCGAAAAATCGAAATCATGGGAAGACGACAATCCATACGATAATCACAGCGGGGAATGGGCAGAAGATTGCCGCAGCGGTCCCCGGAAAGGAACACCCATGGACTTGAAAATCATAGGTACCGGCCGTTCAATGCCGGTCCGGGCGTTTGCCAACGAAGAACTCACCCGTTTCCTGGAAACCGATGATGCCTGGATCGCCAGTCGCACCGGTATCCGGGAGAGACGGATCCTTACCGAAGAGTCACTGACCGACCTGGCTGCACAGGCAGCCATGAAAGCCCTGGAAGATGCCCAGATCGACGCTGGCACCTTGGACCTGATCATTTGCCCCACCATGCAGGGGGACCTGATCACACCATCCCAGGCCTGCATGGTTCAAAGCAGGATCGGCGCCGGTTGTCCCGCTTTTGACATCAACTGTGCCTGCACAGGTTTTATTTATGGCCTGGACATTGCGGCAGCTTATTTGGAGACCGGCCGGGCTGAAACCATCCTGATCGTCTGCGCGGAGGCCATGAGCCGAATCGTGGACTGGACGGACCGGGGCAGCTGCATTGTTTTTGCGGATGGCGCCGGCGCTGTGGTGGTGACCAAAGGCCAGGGGCTAAAAACCACCCATTTGACCGCCTGCGGCGATGACGCCTTGCTTCGGGCCCGCCCGGATGGGGGGAACTGCCCGCTGACTCCGGAAATCAAACCCATCGAGCGGCTGGTCATGAACGGACCTGAAGTCTACAAATTCGCTGTGGCCGCCGCCGTGCGGGATCTGCAAACGGTCATTGAAAAGGATGGCGCATCCCTGGATGATGTGGACTGGTTCCTTCTTCATCAGGCCAACCGCCGGATCCTGGAGGCTGTACGGAACCGGCTTAACCAGCCGGAGGCAAAATTCCCATCCAACATCGCCCGCTACGGGAATACCTCCGCCGCCAGCCTTCCGATTTTACTGGATGAGCTGAACAAGGCAGACCAGATCAAGGAAGGCCAGCTCTTGGCCTTGAGCGCCTTCGGAGCCGGATTGACCACCGGCGCCTGCCTGATTCGCTGGCATGAGACCAAGGGGGTCATCAAATCCCGCACTGAAGGCAATGCTAGCGATGCATTAATTAGTTAGTCTAACGAAACGACGCCTACCGGCCCCAGGCCGCGCAACACCGCATTAATGCCAAAAGCATTAAGGATATTCAAAAAAACAAAAAAATGGAGGATGAATCATATGACATTTGAAAAAGTAGCAAAAATCCTGGCGGATTACAAGGAAATCGACGCAGCCACCATCACCCTGGAAACCAATTTGCGGGACCTTGAACTGGACTCCCTGGACATGGTCGAACTGATCATGACCATGGAAGAAGAATTCGGCCGTCCCATCGAAATGGAAGAAGAATTGCATCAGGTCAAAGATATTGTAAAACTGATCGACGAAGGGAAGTAATCCAATGATCCGGACTGTTATTTGTGATCTGTTGGGAATTGATTATCCCATCATCCAGGGCGGTATGGCCTGGATTGCCGATGCCCATCTGGCGGCCGCAGTATCCAATGGCGGCGGATTGGGGATCATTTCAGCCATGAATGCCGACGCAGCCTGGCTGCGCAAGGAGATCGCCAAGGCCAGAACCATGACGGACAAGCCTTTCGGCGTCAATATCATGCTGATGAGCCCCTTTGCCGACGAAGTGGCCAAGGTGGTCATTGAGGAAAAGATCCCGGTGGTCACCACCGGGGCAGGGAATCCTTCCAAATATATGGCCGATTGGGTGGCTGCCGGCATCAAAGTGATCCCGGTGGTTCCTTCCACGGCCATCGCCAAGCTGGTGGCCCGCAACGGCGCCGCCGCAGTGATCGCAGAGGGCTGTGAATCCGGCGGCCATATCGGTGAATTGACCACCATGACCTTGGTGCCCCAGGTTTGTGACGCAGTGAGTATTCCTGTGATCGCAGCCGGCGGGATTGCCGACGGTCGGGGTATCGCAGCTGTTTTCATGCTGGGCGCCGTGGGTGTCCAGGTGGGGACCCGGTTCCTGGTTGCGGATGAATGCCAAGTCCATCGCACGTATAAAAACAAGATTTTAAAGGCCAAAGATATTGATACCATCTCCACCGGAAAACGGCTGGGCCATCCGGTGCGTTCTCTGAAAAACCCGTTCTCCCGTGATTTCGCCCAGAAGGAATTTGACAGCACCATCTCCAACGAACAGCTGGAGGCCATGGGCGCCGGCGCTTTGCGCAGGGCCGCTGTGGAAGGTGATGAAAAAACAGGATGCTTTATGGCGGGACAAATCGCGGCCATGGTTAAAAAAGAACTGCCAGCCGCCGAAATCATCCGGGAAATGTTTGAGGAGGCCGAAGCTTTGTTAAGGAGGCCTTCCAATGGTTAAGACTGCCTTTGTTTTCGCAGGTCAAGGCGCTCAATACAGCGGCATGGGACGCGACCTTTACGAAGGAAGCGCAGCCGCAAAGGCTGTCTTTGACCAGGCGGAAGCCATTCGGCCCGGAATCATCGCACAATGCTTTGAAGGTACTCCGGCGGAACTGGCAGATACCGCGAATACACAGCCTTGTCTGTTTTGCGTGGACCTGGCCGCGGCATACACGCTGCAAGCCAGCGGTATCCAGCCGAACTGGGTTGCGGGATTTTCTTTGGGAGAGATCGCAGCCTTGACCTTTGCCGGCGTCTTCGATTTCGCGGAAGGCTTCCGTTTTGTATGCCAACGGGCTGCGCTTATGAAAGCTGCCTCTGAAAAAAATCCCAGCGCCATGCTGGCGGTCCTGAAGCTGTCAGGTTCCCAGGTGGAAGACGTGTGCCGAGCCTTTGAAGCGGCCTATCCTGTGAATTACAACAGCCAGGAGCAGACGGTGGTGGCCATTTCCAAAGAGAAGCAGCCTGAATTCAGCCAAGCGATCCAGGCTGCGGGCGGCAAGGCATTGCTCCTGCCGGTCAGCGGCGGGTTTCACTCCCCTTTTATGAATGAAGTTCACGCCGGTTTGGTTCAGGCCTTGGAGCCCCTCCAACTAAAAGAACCAGTGATGCCGGTTTACTCCAACCTGAACGCAGAGTCTTACGGGCAGCGGATCAAAGAGACCATCGCGGATCAGGTGAACCATCCTGTTTATTGGCAGCGCAGCATCGAAGCCATGACGGCGGCCGGCACAGAAATCTTTGTGGAGGTCGGCGCGGGGAAAACCTTGACCGGACTGATCCGGAAGATCGTTCCGGAGGCCAAGGCCCTGAACGTGGAAGACATGCAGGGTGTGACCGCCGTTCAGGCATTGTTCGACAATGACAGCAAATAAGGAGGCAGCCATGCTGAAGGGAAAGACAGCGTTAATCACCGGAGGTTCCAGAGGGATCGGCAAAGCTATCGCTTTGAAGCTGGCAGCCTGCGGCGCGGATATTGTGATCGTCTACGCAGGCAATGAAGCGGCCGCGGCCGAAACCTGTGAGCAGATCCGCCAATTGGGCGTTAAAGCGGCAGCCTATTGCTGCAACGTGGCAGATTTTGAGGCCACGGCCCAGCTGGTCAAACAAGTGACCCAGGAATGCGGAGACATCCACATCCTGGTCAATAATGCGGGCATCATCCGGGACAGCTTGGTTCTGTCCATGAAAGAAGCGGACTTTGACTTGGTGCTTGACACCAATCTTAAGGGCGCCTTCAATATGATCAAGCATACCTATCCATTATTTATGAAGCGCCGAAGCGGCCGGATCATCAACATCGCCTCCGTCTCCGGGATCACCGGAAATGCCGGGCAGGCCAACTACTCGGCAGCCAAGGCAGGGATGATCGGGCTGACCAAAGCGGTGGCCAAAGAGCTGGCCTTGCGCAATGTGACCTGCAACGCAGTGGCCCCGGGATTCATTGAAACGGATATGACCCAGGGACTGCAGGAAAAAGTTAAAGAAGCCACGGTGGCGGCGATCCCCCTGAAGCGCATGGGGACGCCGGAAGACATTGCCCACGCGGTGGCCTTTCTGGCCAGCGATGAGGCAGGTTATATGACAGGCGCTGTGATCCAGGTGGATGGCGGACTTTGCATGTAAACCATGGACGGAGCTGCAAATGAATTTATTCCGGTTGACCGGAGAAGTGAGGAAACCATGGTGCATTTTGATTGTGAACCACTCCAAATCGGCAATCTGACCGTACCGATCCCCATCGTCCAGGGCGGTATGGGCGTCGGCATTTCCCTGTCGGGATTAGCCGCCGCCGTCGCCAATGAAGGCGGTTTGGGTGTTATTTCGGCGGCCGGCATCGGCATGATCCGGAAAAACAGCGAAGAACCCGGGAAAATCGACAACGTCCGGGCGGTCAAGGAAGAGATCCGCAACGCCCGAGCCAAGACCAAGGGCGTTTTGGGCATCAACATCATGGTTGCCTTGTCGGACTTCGCGGAGTTGGCCAAGGCCGCTGTTGAGGAAGGCATTGACGTGATTTTTGCAGGGGCAGGCCTGCCTTTGAATCTGCCGGAAGTCGCCGGCTTGGACGGCAAAACCAAACTGGTGCCCATCGTATCTTCTGCCAAAGCCGTCAAGGTGATCAGCAAATGGTGGAAGGAAAAATACAACTATATACCGGATGCCTTTGTTGTGGAGGGACCCATGGCCGGCGGCCATCTGGGCTTCAAACGAGAGCAGATCGAGGATCCGGAATACCAATTGGAAAAACTGGTGCCGCAGGTCCTTGAAGCGGTCCGGCCCCTGGAAGAAGAGAGCGGCCGGAAGATCCCGGTGATTGCGGCAGGCGGTATTTTTACCGGCGGCGACATGAAACGGTTCCTGGAGATGGGTGCCAGCGCAGTGCAGATGGCGACCCGCTTTGTGACCACCGACGAGTGCGACGCGGATATGGAATTTAAACAAGCCTATTTGAATTGTAAAGAAGAAGACATCGAAATCATCCAAAGTCCGGTGGGCATGCCGGGAAGAGCCATTCGCAATGTGTTCCTGGAGAAAGTCAGTCAGGGGGAAAAGCGGCCGGCCAACTGTCCCTTCCACTGCATCTCAACCTGCAAACCGGATTCCAGTCCCTATTGTATTTCCGTTGCGTTGATCAATGCTTGCAGAGGCAGGATGAAGGATGGTTTCGCCTTTATCGGAGCCAATGGCTATCGGATCAAAGAGATCGTTTCAGTTAAGCAATTGTTTCAAGACCTGGCGCTTGAATATGCAGAAGGGAAATTATGACTATGAAAAGAGTCGTTGTAACAGGCTTGGGCGTTATATCACCGGTGGGCAACAGTGTGCCCGAGTTTTGGCAGAATCTGGTGAACGGCCAATGCGGCATTGATTTTATCACGAAATTCGATACGTCCAACTTCAAGGTAAAAATTGCCGCCGAAGTCAAAGATTTTGATCCGGCAGCTTGGGTGGATAAAAGCGAAGCGAAAAAAATGGATCCCTTTGTTCAGTATGCCATGGCGGCATCGATCCAGGCCATGGCGGACAGCGGCCTGGAGGGCAAGATCGATCCGGCGCGTCTGGGGGTTTATGTAGGCTCCGGCACCGGCGGCATGCAGGTTTATCTCAAAGAAGCTGAAAAGTACCTGACCAATGGGCCAGGAAGGATCTCCCCCTTCTTTATCCCCATGATGATCGCCAACATGGCTTCGGGAAATGTTGCCATCCGGTTCAATGCCCAAGGGCCTTCCTTGCCGGTGGTGACCGCTTGCGCCACATCCACCCATGCCATCGGGGAAGCCTATCGAGCCATAAAGCACGGCTATGCCGACGCCATCATTGCCGGCGGCACCGAAGCCACCATCGTTCCCCTGGCGGTTGCAGGGTTTACCAATTGTATGGCATTGACCACCCGGAACCTGCCGGCGGAATCCTCGATCCCTTTCGACAAACGCCGGGATGGCTTTGTGATGGGCGAAGGCGCCGGAACCCTCATTCTGGAAGAATATGAGCATGCCAAAGCCCGCGGCGCGAAAATCTACGCGGAGATCACCGGCTATGGCAATACCTGTGATGCGTACCATATCACAGCGCCCCATCCCGAGGCCCTCTGCAGCGGCCGCGCGCTGAAGCAGGCCATGGAAGAGTCCGACTTGATCGGAACGGAAATGATCTACATCAACGCCCATGGGACCAGCACCCCCCTTAATGACAAGGCAGAAACCCAGGCCATCAAAAATGCCTTGGGTGAAAAAGCCTACGAAGCCGCCATCAGCTCCACCAAATCCATGACAGGCCATATGCTGGGCGCGGCTGGCGCGGTGGAAGCCATTGCTTCTGTCCTGGCGCTCCAAAACGGGGTCCTGCCGCCCACCATCGGTTATCAGGAAAAGGACGAGGCCTGCGATTTGGATTATATCCCTAATACAGCAAGAAAAACCCAAGCGGATCTTGCTTTGTCCCTGTCCCTTGGCTTCGGCGGCCACAATGGCTGCGTTGCCTTTAAGCGGTGGCCTGAATAATAACCAGCGCAAGAACCTAAGAATGATTTGAAAGGGCCGTGATGGCATGAATTATGAAAATATCCGGGAAATTGCCGCCATTATGAAAGAAAGCGGTTTGTCCCTGGTAGAAATTACGGAAGGCGAGACCATTATCCATTTGGAACGCCAACCCGTGGCAGCCGCTGAGAAACCCATTGCGGTTTCGCTGCCAAGCCAGGCTGAACCTGTTTTGGTTCCCGCGGCAGCCGGCAACTACGAAGAAATCAAGTCGCCCATGGTGGGATTGTTTTATCAGGCGCCTTCTCCGGAGGCTGAGCCCTTCGTGAAAGTGGGCGACTATGTCAATATGGGCGATGTGGTCTGTATTATTGAAGCGATGAAACTTTTGAACGAAATCACAGCTGAAACCTCCGGCCGGGTCGTGGAGATCTGCGCGGAGAACGCACAGGTCGTGGAATACGGCCAGGTTTTGTTCAAGCTGGCAAAGGAGTAAGCGATGGACCGCGAAGCAATCAAAAAGATCCTGCCCCATCGGGAGCCTATGCTGCTGTTGGATGAGGTGGAACAAGACGCCGAAGGCAATGCCCTGGGCCGCTATACGGTTCGGGGGGATGAATGGTTTTTGCAGGGTCACTTTCCGGGAAATCCGGTGGTGCCCGGCGTCATCCTCTGTGAGATCATGGCCCAGGTATGCTGTGCTTTTCTAGTGGAAAAAGCCATCGGCAAGACGCCTTATTATACGGGACTCAACAATGTCCGGTTCAAGAAGCCGGTGAAGCCCGGAGACACCTTGGAAATGCATTGTCAGATGACCAAAGCCAAACCGCCTTTTTATTTTGCCTCCGGCCGGGGCACGGTGGACGGCGTGGTGGCCATCACCGGCGAATTTTCCTTTGCCCTGGTTGACCATGAAACCAAATAATCGGAAGGAGGCCACGGCGTGTTTTCAAAAGTATTGATCGCTAATCGGGGCGAGATCGCAGTACGAATCATCAGAGCCTGCAAAGAGATGGGGATTGCCACCGTGGCTGTTTATTCTCAGGCAGACAAGGAAGCTTTGCATGTGAAGCTGGCAGATGAAAGCTATTGCATCGGACCGGCACCGGCACAGCAGAGTTATTTAAATATCCAGGCAATCCTGTCCACAGCCATCGCCAGCGGCGCCCAGGCCATCCATCCCGGCTACGGTTTGTTATCGGAGAACGCTCGTTTTGCAGATTTATGTTCCCGCTGCAATCTGGTATTCATCGGGCCCGCCTCGGATGTGATCCGCAGAATGGGTGATAAGGACGAAGCCCGCCAGACCATGGAAGCGGCCGGACTGCCGATTATTCCCGGAAGCCAGCGGCTGGAAAATCCTCAGGAAGCGCTGGCCCTGGCAAACCGGATCGGCTACCCGGTCCTGCTGAAGGCCCGGTCCGGCGGCGGAGGCCGGGGGATCCGCATCGTGAATGAAGAAAGGGAACTGGCCGGCGCTTTTATGTCGGCCTCGGCGGAAGCCCAGGCAGCCTTCGGTGACGGAGGCTTATACCTTGAAAAGTTCCTGTTCCCTGTGAAGCATATTGAGACCCAAATCCTGTGCGACAGCGCCGGACACTGCGTTTGCCTGGGGGAGCGGGAATGCTCCATGCAGCGTAAGAACCAGAAACTGATCGAGGAAAGCCCCTCCATGGCCCTGACGCCGAAGATGCGCCAGAAGCTGATGGACTTGTCGGTGAAGGCAGCGTTGGCGGTTGGCTACCAAGGCCTGGGCACCTTAGAATTTTTATTGGCCCGTGACGGCAAATTTTATTTCATGGAAATGAACACCCGGCTCCAAGTGGAGCATCCGGTCACGGAAATGCTGACGGGTTTGGACCTGGTCAAATGGCAGATCCGTGTTGCCGGCGGCCTGCAGCTGAATTTTACCCAGGAAGACGTCCAATTTTCCGGCCATGCCCTGGAATGCCGGATCAACGCGGAGAATCCTGAAAAAAACTTTCAGCCCTGCAGCGGTACGGTCAGCCTTCTGCACATTCCGGGAGGCCCGGAGGTGCGGTTTGATACGGCGCTGTTCCAGGACTATGAAATTCCGCCTTTTTACGACTCCCTGATCGGAAAGCTGATCGTTCACGGCAAGACGCGGAAAGAGGCCCTGGTCAAGATGCAGGCTGCTTTGTGTGAGCTGGTCATCGAAGGGATCCACCATAACCGGGATTTGCAGCTTCGGCTGATTTCCGAACCGGCCTTTATTGACGGCACCTACACAACGAACTTTCTCAATGAGCTGAAGTGAGGCAGGGGATAACCATGTTAAAAAAGAGTTTGTTCAAAAGACCTGTCATTGAGCTGGAGCTTAAGGATAAAGCGTTACGGTTTGCCGAGCCCAGCGTTCCGGATGAAATGTGCGTCAATTGTCCTGCCTGCAAAAAAACCCTGTTCACAGGGGAGCTGGAAGAAAACGAGCATGTCTGTCCGAAATGCGGACATCATTTTCGAATCAACAGCCGTCAGCGGCTCAATTTGATCACAGACCAGGACAGTTTCCGGGAAATCGATGAAGCGCTGACCTCCACCAACCGGCTGAATTTCCCTGAATACGACAGAAAACTTCGCAATGCCACCTTGGAAAGCGCTGAAAACGAAGCGGTGATCACCGGTTTCGCAATGATCGGCGGACAGCCCTGCGGAATATTCATCATGGAGCCCTTTTTCATGATGGGCAGTATGGGAACCATCGTCGGAGAAAAAATCACCCGGCTTTTTGAGAAGGCAACGGAAGATCATCTGCCGGTGATCGGATTTACGGTCTCCGGCGGCGCCCGGATGCAGGAAGGGATCCTGTCCCTGATGCAGATGGCCAAAACCAGCGGTGCCGTGAAACGGCATAGCGATGCCGGCAATCTCTACATCCCGGTTTTGACGGATCCGACCACCGGCGGCGTAACGGCCAGCTTTGCCATGCTGGGAGACATCATCCTGTCGGAGCCGGGGGCGCTGGTGGGCTTTGCGGGACCGCGGGTGATCCAGCAGACCATCCAACAGAAACTGCCAGCAGGTTTCCAGCGGGCGGAGTTTTTGCTGGAAAGAGGCTATATCGACCGGATCGTAGATCGCCGGGAGCAGAAAAAGCTGCTGGCGAAACTGCTGACGCTCCATCGGAAGAAGGAGAATTAATATGACGACAGCCTATGAGCGCGTTTGTGCGGCCCGGGCCAAAGGCCGGCCCACCGCCTTGGATTATATCCAGAATATGTTCAGCGATTTTATCGAATTCCATGGGGACCGGTGCTTTGGCGATGACAAGGCGATCATCGCCGGCGTTGCCCGTCTGGGGAAAATGCCCGTGACCGTGATCGGCCTTGAAAAAGGTCATGATACGAAGGACAAGATCAGCCGGAACTTTGGCTCAGCCCATCCGGAAGGCTACCGTAAAGCCCTGCGCCTGATGAAGCAGGCAGAAAAATTCAAACGGCCGGTGATCTGCTTTGTGGACACCTCCGGCGCTTACTGCGGGATTGGGGCGGAAGAACGGGGCCAGGGACAGGCCATCGCTGAAAATCTTCTGGAAATGTCGACGCTGGCAACACCGATCCTATCCATCGTGATCGGTGAAGGCGGCAGCGGCGGCGCCTTGGCCCTGGCTGTAGCCGACGAGGTCTGGATGCTGGAGAACTCGGTGTATTCTGTCATTTCTCCGGAAGGAGCCGCCAGCATTCTCTGGAAAGACGCTTCAAAGATCAAAGACGCCAGCGAACAATTAAAACTGACCGCTGAGGATCTTTTAGGCTTTGGTGTGATCGAACGCATCTTCAAGGAACCCAGGGGGAACTTCAAGACCCTTTACGCCCAGCTGATGATCGCACTGAACGAAAAATTGACCGAAAAGAAAGCGCTGCCTGTGGAAACTTTACTGGAGCAGCGGTATCAACGGTTCCGCAATATCGGCAGGATCCCGGAGTCCCGGGAAAACCAAGCATAAAACAGCCTTTGACGTTCAGATCAAGCACCTTCCGGGCCCGGAGGGTGTTTTCTCTTGTTGTAAAAAGCCGAACTTTATTATAAAATATTACTAATAAAGAAAAAATCATGAATGATCTTGTTCTTTATTTTCAGTAGAGAAATTTATATACGAAAGGGGAAACATCATGACAGAAATCAAAGGAACCAAAACCGAAGCAAATCTCCAGGCTGCTTTTGCCGGCGAGAGCCAAGCCCGCAACAAATACTCCTATTATGCATCCCAAGCCCGCAAAGAGGGTATGGAGCAAGTGGCCGCCCTGTTTGAAGAAACAGCCCACAACGAAATGGCCCACGCCAAAATTTGGTTCAAGCTGCTCCACGGCGGATGTGTCCCCAATACGGTCGTCAATCTGGCGGACGCCGCAGACGGCGAAAACTACGAATGGACCGATATGTACGCCACATTTGCCAAAGAGGCCAAAGAAGAGGGCTTTGATCATATTGCCGAACTCTTCGAAGGCGTCGGCAAGATCGAAAAAGATCATGAAGCCCGTTACCGCAAGCTGTTGGGCAATCTGAAAGACGGCATCATCTTCCAAAAAGGCGAGGAAACCGTGTGGTTCTGCCGGAACTGCGGCCATATCCATTTCGGCAAAATGGCGCCGGATAAATGCCCTGTCTGCGATCATCCCCAGGCTTTCTTTGAATTGAAAGCGAACCCTAATTATTAAGATCCAGCAGCGTCTGTGAGCAGACGGCCAAAGATATCAGAATGAGGGCATACCTGTTCTAAGGTGTGCCCTTCTTTTCAATCCATGGTATAATGTAAAGCAATGGTTTTCGGATAAGCAGGAGGGTAAAATGGACAAAGCAACCGCATGGCAGCAGCTTAGAAATGCAAAATGCATCGTGGTCAAGGTGGGCACCTCCACGCTGACCCATGAGACCGGCAACCTGAATTTGATGCGGATGGAGCATTTGGTCCGTCAGCTGGCGGATTTGAAAAACCAGGACCGTGAGGTCATTCTGGTGACTTCCGCCGCCATCGGCGCCGGCATGGGCCGATTGGGGATCCGGCAGCGGCCCAAAGAGATCCCCGCCAAACAGGCGCTGGCTGCCATCGGACAAGGCATCCTCATGCAGACCTACGAAAAGCTCTTCAGCGAATATGGCACCGCAGTGGCCCAGGTATTGCTGACCAAGGATGACGTGGCGGATCGCAGCCGCTACCTGAATGCCCGCAATACCTTAAAAAAAATCATCCAATATGGGGCAGTGCCGATCATCAATGAGAATGACACGGTGACCTTTGATGAGATCAAGGTCGGCGATAACGATACCCTGGCTGCCATGGTGGCTGGGTTGGTGGATGCGGATCTTTTGGTCCTCTTGTCGGACATCGATGGCTTGTACACGGCCGATCCCCGAAAAGAAGCCGATGCCCGGCTGATTCCCTTGGTGGAAGAGATCACTCCGGAGATCGAGGCCCTGGCTGGGGATCCGGGATCGAAATTTGGCAGCGGCGGCATGCAGACGAAAATCGCGGCAGCAAGGATCGCTGTGACCCAAGGGATCCCCATGGTTCTGACCAATGGCGCCGCATCGGATTGCCTGCAGTTTTTAAACGGCACTCCAGGGAAGGGGACGCTCTTCCTTGCGAAACAGCATCCCTTAGGCAGCCGGAAAGGCTGGCTGGCCTTCAGCACCCGGCGGGCAGGGAGCCTGACCGTGGACAAGGGCGCGGCGGAGGCCATTGTGAAGAATGGCAAGAGCCTTCTTCCCAAAGGCATTTCCCAGGTGGAGGGCAAGTTTACCCGAGGGGCTGTTGTTGAAGTCCTGTCGGAGGGGCGTGTGATTGCCCGGGGCATTGTCAATTACAGTGATGGAGACATTGTCCGGATCATGGGACGGCACAGCCATGAAATCGATTCCATTCTTGGACAAGGACACGAAGTAGAGGTCATCCACCGGGACAACCTGTCCCTATGGCTTTGAGGAGGCAATTATGACGAAGGAAACACTCTTGGAACAAGGAAAAACAGCCAAAGAAAGCGCCTATATTTTGGGCCAGATGAGCGCCGTTCAAAAAAATGAGATATTGAAAGCCTTGGCCAAAGCACTGAAAGACCGCAGCGGCTACATCATCGAATGCAACGGCAGGGATGTGGCCGCTGCCAGAGAAAAAGGAGCCGCCAATGCCTTCATTGACCGGCTGGGACTGAACCAGGACCGGATCGAAGACATGGCCAAGGGTTTGCTGGACCTGGTGGACCTGAAGGATCCGGTGGGCGAGGTGGAAGCCGGCTGGAAAGGCGCTAAAGATATCGAAATCAACAAGGTCCGGGTCCCTTTGGGCGTTGTGGGCATTATCTATGAGGCCCGGCCCAACGTGACTGCGGACGCTGCGGGCATTTGCCTGAAGACCGGCAACAGCGTGCTGCTGCGGGGCAGCAGTGATGCCCTGGAATCCAACCGGGCCATCGTTCATGTTTTGCGGGAAGCAGGAGAACGCGCCGGCATGCCCGCCGGAGCCATCCAGCTGGTGGAGGACACCAGCCGGGAAGCAGCTTCCGCAATGATGCGCATGAACCAATATCTGGACGTGCTGATCCCCCGGGGCGGCGCCGGCCTGATCCGATCTGTCCTGGAGAACGCCACCGTCCCGGTGATTGAGACCGGCACCGGCAACTGCCATATTTATGTGGATGCGGTTGCGGACCTGCAAATGGCCTGCGACATTATAATCAACGCGAAAACCCAGCGCACCGGAGTCTGCAACGCGGCGGAAACGCTGCTGGTGCATCGCGAGGCTGCCGAGGCCTTTTTGCCCCTGGCCGGCCGGGCGCTGATGGATAAAGGGGTCCAGCTCCGGGGCTGTCCCGAGACCTGCCGTTGGATCCCGGACATCCTGGAGGCCACGGAAACCGATTATGAAACCGAGTTCCTGGATTTGATCCTGGCGGTGAAAGTGGTAGACAGCCTGGAAGAAGCCATCGAGCATATCAATCGTTACGGCACAAAACACTCAGAAGCGATTGTGACCAACAACTATGCCAACGCCCAGCGCTTTACAGCCCAGGTGGACGCGGCGGCGGTGTATGTGAACGCCTCCACCCGTTTTACGGACGGCGGCCAATTCGGATTCGGCGCCGAAATGGGCATCAGCACCCAGAAGCTGCATGCCCGGGGTCCCATGGGCCTCAAGGAAATGACCACCATCAAGTATATTATCCGCGGAAACGGACAAGTGAGAGGATAAAACCATGAGCGAAGACCTGGCCTTTAGCCATGAAGAACTTCATCTCAGCAACGTCAAACGCATGGGCCTCATGGGAGGGACCTTCGATCCGATCCACCAAGGACACTTGGTCACCGCGGAAGCAGTCCGCTCCTGTTTTGAACTGGACAAAGTGGTTTTTGTTCCTTCCGGGCAGCCGCCCCATAAAGCCGGCCAACCCATTACCTCCAAAGAAAAAAGGTATCTCATGACGGAGCTGGCCACAGTGACCAATCCGTATTTTGAAGTATCCCGTGTTGAGATCAGCCGGCCGGGGGCCTCCTACGCCATCGATACCGTCATGTATTTCCGGGAGCTTTTACGGTCAGACAGCGAGATTTATTTTATCACCGGCGCCGATGCGATCCTGGAGATCATCACATGGAAAGACGTGGACCGCCTTTTTGAGAACTGCACCTTCATTGCGGCGACGCGCCCCGGCTACAATCTATCCGAAATGGAGCGGAACGTCAAAAAACACCTGAAGCCAGAATACCTCAAGAAAATCATCCCCATCGAGGTCACGGCCATGGCGATTTCTTCCACGGATATCCGCCGCAGGGTGGCCGAAGGAAGGACCATCAAGTATCTCCTGCCGGAATCTGTCGAGGTTTATATTTATAAAAATGATTTATATCAGACAATAGGTGACAATGAATGACTGAATTGCAGGATTTCATCATGAGCCCTGAAGATTACGATCCCAAGTGGCCTTATTACCTGGAACTCATGACCCGGCAGCTGAGCGCCAAACGATTGGAGCACAGTCTGAAGGTGGCGGAGACCGGGGTGGCCTTAAGCCGGCTCTATGGCGGCGATCCTGTAAAAATCGCCTTGGCCGGCTTGCTTCATGACAGTGCCAAGGAAATGAAGGACCGCCAGCTTTTGGCCATCGCCGAAGAACAAGGTATGATCACGGACCCGGCAGAGCAAGAGAACCCTTCGATCCTGCATGGACCGGTGGCGGCCTGGATGGCGGAAACCCAATGGGGTGTTAAAGACCCCATCGTTCTGGAATCGATCCGTTATCATACCACGGCCGCGCCCCATATGAGCATCGAAGCCTGCATCGTTTTTCTGGCGGATCTGATCGAGCCTGGCCGCAGCTATCAGGGAATCGCCGAGCTGCGGGCCCTGGCGCTGATTGATCTGAAGGTCGCCATGCTGGAATCCATCGACCAGACCTTCATCTTTCTGGATCGAAAAAAAGTACCGGTCCACCAAGGTATGGTGGCCTGCCGGCAATGGCTGGCGGAGACTGAATTCGAATATCAAACAAACCATCCCGAAGCGAACAAAAAATGTGTCGACTTTGAAAGGAGACCCTCATGAACAGTAAAGAAATGGCCATCTTGGCCGCCCGTTCCATGGATGCAAAAAAAGGATCCAAGATCACCGTGCTTAAATTGGAAGACCTGACCGTGATCACGGATTATTTCGTTGTCGGTACAGGCAACAGCCGTGCGCAGACCCAAGCCTTGGCCGATGCGGTCAGAGATGCCCTTGAGGATGCCGGCTTTACCATCAGCCGGGTGGAAGGATTTCAGGAAGGCCGTTGGATCCTGCTGGATTTTGGCGCGGTCATCATCCACATCTTCCAGGAAGACGAGCGGAGTTTCTACAATTTAGAGCGGCTTTGGGCCGATGCGCCGCAGCTTCCTCATGACGAGGTCTTTCCCCAGGGCAGCGCAGACCAGGACAAATAGCTCACAGCTGCCCAGTCAAAAGAACCTGATGCTTCAAGAGAAAGGCGAGGGACCCTCATGACGACGTTTCAAGAATTGTATCGGCGGCTGGTCAAGGATACGATCCAAAGCAAGGGCGGCGGCTCCATAGCGATCAAGGCAGAGGGCGAAGCCGCGGTCCAGCTGGACTGCCTTCTGCGGCCGCAGCAGCATCCTCTGGTCTGGCGCCTGGGAAACTGTGACTGCTCGCCGGAGGAACAGGACCGCTGCGCGGCAGGCTGTGATTTTGAAGCTGTCCGGCCGGGCAAGGATGGAAGCATCGCCATTGACAACACCCTTTGTGTAGGCTGCGGTATCTGCATCGACCGCTGTCATGCCCAAAAGCTCATGGCCAGCAAGGATATCATTCCAGCCTTGAATGCGATCTGTTCTGGTGAAAATCTGGTTTATGCCTTGGTGGCCCCGGCTTTTTACGGCCAATTCGGGCCTGAGGTCACACCGGGCAGACTGAGAACAGCGCTGAAGCGTGTCGGCTTTTACGGCATGGTGGAAGTGGCTTTGTTTGCCGACATCCTGACCCTCAAGGAAGCCCTGGAATTTGACCGCAACATCCAAAAAGAATCGGACTATCAGCTGACCAGCTGCTGCTGTCCTATGTGGATCGCCATGATCCGCAAGGTGTACCACCAGCTGATGCCTTATGTTCCCGGCTCCGTGTCCCCCATGATCGCCAGCGGTCGGATGATCAAATCAATGCATCCGGAAGCCGTCACGGTCTTCATCGGGCCCTGCATCGCCAAAAAATCAGAAGCCAGGGAGGCGGATCTGGCCGGCGCGGTGGATTTTGTCCTGACCTTTCAGGAGGTGCAGGATATTTTCGATGCCATGGAGATTGACCCGGTCTCCCTGGAGGAAAGCGAAAGCGATCATTCCTCCCGGGCCGGCAGGATTTATGCACGCAACGGCGGCGTCAGTGAAGCGGTGAAGCGAACGGTGGAGCATCTGAACCCCCAGCGCACCATCCAGATCCGGACCCAGCAGGCCGATGGGGTCGTTGCCTGCAAGGCCATGCTCAATGACCTGTTGGCCGGCAAGACCACGGCAAACTTTTTCGAAGGCATGGGCTGCGTGGGGGGCTGTGTCGGAGGGCCCAAGGCCATCATAGACCGAAGTCTCGGAAGAGAAAATGTGGAAACCTATGGCAATGAAGCCATCTACGCAACACCGGTGGAAAATCCCAATGTCACGGAAATGCTGCATCAGCTGGGTTTCGATACGGTGGAAAGCTTGCTGGAGCACAGCGACCTGTTCACAAGAAAGTTTTAGTGACCGCCGCGGGGTGCGGCGGAGCGTTTCACATATCGAAGGGGCCCGTTAAAGCTTTGAAGCTTCAGCAGGGCTCTTTTTTGTTGCCATTCCAGGCTTGGAGAGGATTGACATCAGATATCAATCTATCTATAATTACCAAGTATGGCAAATTCAGCAGGGCCCGGCGGACCGAGGCGTGAAATGAAAGGAGGACTGTGGAAGATGCAGATCAAGATCAATCGCCGATGCATGCTCACAGGTCTCCTTTTGTGCCTATTGATCCTTGGTGCAGTGGTTGATCATACCGTACTTTCCCCGGATCACAGCCTTTTGAAGGATGTGCTGGCAGCCCAGGCTGCTGATCATGGAAACGCCGCCTATCCATCTTCGATGAAAAGCCTGATCTATGATTGGTTCGATCGTTTGGAATTCCGGGAGGCTTTCCCGGCGGCAAGCCTTTCTCAAGGCGGTTTGTCACGGGGAACCCGGGCAAAACACGGATCTTCTGACTTCAGCCTGCTCTCCTTAACCATGGCAGCGTGGCTGGTCTGTTATATCAAGGCTTCAGAGGTTATCAACCTCGAACCGGCCTGCAGCCGGATCGTAAGCCACCTCCATAAAAAAGACGGCATGAAGTGACGGTGCCGGCGGAGAATCCGGTGTGGACCATAGAAAACAAAATGGAGGGAATTATCAATGCAATTTTTTCGTTCGAAATACATGTTCTTTATTGTAGCATTTATCACAGCAGCCTTGATGCTGCTGGCTGTATTCGGCCTGAAGATCGGTGATTTTGAAATCAAAGGCGCCGGCTTGATGCGTTACGGCATCGATATCCGCGGCGGTGTGGAGGCCACCTACGAACCCAAGGATCTGGATCGGGTGCCCACCGTTAGCGAACTTGAATCAGCCAAGGCCATCATTGAGACCCGTATGGACGCGGCCAACATCACAGACCGTGATGTGACCATCGACAAGAGCAACGGCAAGATCATCGTGCGTTTTCCCTGGAAATCCGATGAAGCGGATTTCGATCCCCAGAAAGCCGTGTCGGAGCTTGGCCAAACTGCCAAGCTGACCTTCAGGGATCCGGAAGACAATGTGGTCCTGGAGGGCACCGATGTTGCCAATACCTATGCCCAGCTCAGTCCCCAGAACCAACAACCCATCGTAATTCTTGAATTATCCAGTGAGGGCGCCAAGAAATTCGAAGAAGCCACCGGCAAGCTGGTGGGACAGAGGATCGCCATCTTTATGGATGACACCTTGATTTCCGCACCCACCGTTGAAGAGAAGATCACCGGCGGAATGGCCAACATCACCAACATGGAAAGCCTGGAATCTGCCAAAGCCCTCTCTGACCAAATCAACTCCGGCGCTTTGCCCTTCTCCCTGGTCGCCAAAAACTCCAACATCATCAGCCCCACCCTGGGCAGCAGCGCTCTGACCATCATGGTGCTTGCCGGCAAAGTGGCCTTTGGCCTGATCTGCCTGTTCATGCTGCTCTATTATCGCCTGCCCGGCCTGGTGGCATGCATCGCCCTGATGCTGCAGGTCGCCGGTCAGCTGCTGGCTTTATCCGTTCCGCAGTTCACCCTGACCCTGCCCGGTATTGCCGGCGTCATCCTGTCCATCGGGATGGGTGTGGACGCCAACGTGATCGTAGCCGAGCGTATCAAAGAAGAATTGAACGCCGGAAAGACTTTGTGGGGCGCCATCGACGCCGGTTTCGACAAAGCCTTTTCCTCCGTCTTCGACGGCAACATCACCGTGATCATTGTTGCCATCATGCTGATCATCTTTGGCTCCGGCTCTACGCTGTCATTCGGCTACACGCTCCTGTGCGGCGTCATTATGAACTTCATCGCCGGCGTGACGGCCTCTCGGCTCATGATCCGCTCTTTGAGTGATTTCAATCAACTGCGCAAGCCGCAATATTTCGGTGCAAGGGGGATCGTCAAATGATCAGATTTTATCAGCATAGAAAGACCTATTTCGCCATCTCCATTGCCTTGATCCTATTGGGGGTCGTGGCTATGTTTGTGAACGGTATCCAGCTGGATATCCAGTTCAGAGGCGGCACGATTCTGAAATATACCTACGAAGGCACCATCGACGCTGAGAAAACCGGCGATTTGATCGAAGAAGCCATCGGAAGACCCACCGATTGTCTGCTGGAGTCCAACATGGCGAAAGACGAGCAGAAGATCACCGTGAGTTTAGCAAGCAACGAGGCCATTACGACCCAGGATCAAGAGATCATTACTGCCACGATCCTGACGGCTTATCCGGATTCCAAGCTGGCACTGGCCGAGTCCTTGACGGTTGAGCCTTTTATCGGCGCGAAGTTCTTTAGAAACGGCCTGTTTGCCATCGGCCTTTCCTTCCTGCTGATCATGCTGTATGTGGGCATTCGCTTCAGAAACATCGGCGGTCTGTCTGCCGGCGCCATGGCCATTGTGGCCTTGATCCATGACGCCCTCATTGTGACAGCGACCTTCATTGTTTTCAAAATTCCCTTAAACGACTCCTATATCGCGGCCATGCTGACCATCATCGGTTTCTCCATCAACGATACCATCGTTATTTACGACCGGATCCGGGAAAACGAGCGCCTGATGAGCAAGAAGGTCTCCATGGAAGAATTGGTGGATATCAGCATCAACCAGTCCATGTCCCGCTCCATCAACACCAACGTAGCAGTTTTCCTGAGCATCACCATCGTTTATATCTTTGCTCAGATTTATGACATCGAATCCATCCGCCGGTTTGCCCTGCCCATGATGTTCGGCACGATCTCCGGCTGCTACTCCACCATCTGCATTGCAGGCCCCCTGTGGACCATGTGGCAGAATCGCAAAGCTGATCTCAGCAAAGCAAGAAAAACAGCCAAGGCTTAACATTTTACCTTTTAGGGGACGGTGACTTTTTGCGGCGGACGCAGATTAGGGACAGAGCAAAGCAAAGAAACCCCGGGATTTATTCACTTTTTGCTCTGTCCCCTTCTGTGCGAGGCGCGCAAAAAGTCACCGTCCCTTCTTAATTCTTTCTCCCCTAATTCTTGTAAATAAACAGAATATATAAAAATAAAGACACAGAAAAACATAAATAATTAAAAAATTCGCGCAAAAGCCCTTGCTTTTTTCCCTTTCATCCTTTATAATAAAGTCAACCTAGGAAACAACGAAAGTTAAAGTACTAGGGAACCTTGAAGAGTTTGCCCGACCAGAAGGAATCCCAAAGAGGCTAAGGTGAAAGCTGCAAGGCTGCACAGAGAATGTACAGGATAGTCTGCAGATGTGGCCAGGTTCCCCCTTGAGATACACATCCTCCAGATAACTGGATATATCTCAACATCACCTGAACAAGCACTCAGAAGAAACCGGAAGGCTCGACAGGCAAACAGAGTAGCAAAGCAGTAACCAAACTGCAGAAGCGAAATTCAAGGAATACACTAAGGAGGCATGCAGAGTTGCAAAGCCACCCCAAGGATTAGGGCAAGTATGATTGGTTCCTCAGGAATCATGAAATGCTTGCTCTAATTCATTATTTTAAAGAATATTTCTGATCTTTAGCAAGCAAGGCCGCGCCAGCCTGAACACAGAGGCAGACAATTCTTGCCGGATGGTTTATACTGATGGGTAGGAAACAGAATCGTTGGCCGGGCACCTCCCCGGAGGGCGATCCTACGAATCATTGAGACGGAGGCAGCAAATGATCAAAGCATATTTGGCAGGTATCTCGACCACCTATGAAGGTGAGGATATCCAGGTACAATACTGCGTTTTCAGCGATGAAACGCTGATCTTCAAGAAATCCCTGATGCTGGACTACAGAAAGCCGGCGGTGGTAGGCCAAGTCGCCTTGCAGACACTTTTGAATGAGCTGAAGGATCACGCGGCTGAGGAAATCATCGTCTATGTGAATGACTCAGCCCTTATCGAAATCATCAAAGGAACCACCACCACCCAAAACAGGGATGTCCTGAAGATGGCGGTTTTGACCAGAAAGCGGCTGAGCCGGTTTGAAAACCTGGTGATCAAGGATGTCAGCAGGGACCATGACACCTTGATGGAGTGGAAGGAAATGCTGAAATTCAGCAAATGAATCGGTTGCCGGACCCGACCAACGCGCCAAGGAGGACTTCATGAAGCAACAGAATTCCGGGAATCAGGCAGGCCTGAAGCCCCGAGAGAAAAAGACACGTCTGCAGGTCGGGGCGCCGGTTGAATTGATGGTATTTCTCATCGAGAAGCTGCCGGATCGAACGAGGAACCACATCAAAGCCTTGCTGACCCGGGGGCAGGTCTCTGCCGACGGGAAGGTGGTCAAACAATACAATCAATTGCTTTCGGCGGGCCAGGAGGTGGTCATTGACTGGTCCCATGCCAAGGCGCCGGAAACGGTGAAGGGCCTGGAAATTTTGTTCGAAGACCCTTACCTTATTGTAATCAACAAACCTTCCGGTCTGCTGACCATTGCCTCGGAAGCAGAAAAAGAAAAAACCGCCTATCATCTGCTCATGAACCATGTCCACAGGACGGATCCCGGCAACAGGCTTTTTATCGTACACCGGCTGGACCGGGACACCTCCGGCGTCATGTTGTTCGCCAAAAGCGAAGCGGTGAAAAACCAGTTCCAGAACCACTGGAAAAGCATGGTGACGGAACGGGCTTACCTTGCCGCGGTGGAAGGACCGGTCAGAAAACCAGAGGGGACCATTTCATCAAGGTTGGCAGAGACCAAAACTAAAATGATGTACAGCACCACCAAGCCCGGGGAAGGTGCGGTCGCCATCACCCATTATCAGGTGCTGAAAAGCACAGGGACCCGTTCCCTGCTGAAGATCCACCTGGAAACCGGCCGAAAAAACCAAATCCGTGTGCACATGAAAGATATCGGGCATAGCATTCTCGGGGATAAAAAATATGGCGCCAAGACGGACCCCATGGGACGGCTGGCGCTGCACGCCCAGATTTTGGCTTTTCGCCATCCAGTCACGAAGCAGCCTATGTATTTTGAAGCGCCCATACCCCCTGAGTTTTTGCGCTTGTTTAATGAACGATAAGCCCTTGACCGTAGACACATTCGCAAAATCCATGGATTCAAGACACCCTGTTACCAGTGTGTTGTCATCGAAAACGGGAAACAATGGGTTTGCGGCCGCTGCATCGACATTCCGGGTCTATGTGAAGAATGCAGATTCTTTTTCGCAGCGGAGTTTTCCCTATTGTTTAGCGGCAAGGCCAGGGTGGTGCTGGATATGATCAAAACCTATGGAAAATTTATTCTGAGTTATTCTTCAGAAAAGAAATGAGGTGCGGAATGATCCGGGATATTTTGAAAAGCAACCAGGAATTTGTTGAAGAAAAGCAATACGAGCAATTCATGACAAGCAAGCTGCCCAACAAACGGATCGCCATCCTGACTTGCATGGACACCCGGCTGACCGAGCTGCTGCCGGCTGCGCTGGGCATGCGGAACGGCGATGTGAAAATGATCAAAAACGCCGGCGCCGTGATTTCCTCCCCCTTCGGAAGCGTGATGCGCAGTCTGATCATTGCCATCTACAATCTGGAGGTGGACACCATCCTGGTGGTAGGCCACCGGGATTGCGGCATGCAAAACATCGACAACCAAGCCATCCAGGAAAAAATGCAGCAACGAGGCATCCACAAGGAAACCATTGATTTGATCAAATTCTGCGGCGTGGACTTTGACGTTTGGCTGCGGGGCTTTGACTGCGTGGAAAGCTCGGTGAAGGCCACGATGCGGAATATCCTGGAGCATCCTCTGATTCCCGGGGATATCCAGGTTTATGGAATGATCATGGACCCGGTCACCGGGAAGGTCGATATGATGTAAAGATAGGTTTCGGCAATGGAACTTAGGGTTGTGAGAAAGCGATGGCCTCTTCCGGGTGAATCCGGAGAGGCCTTTTTCATTTCGGGTCGATTGTTAAATTAATCGCAAAGTTTCATAATAAAATAGCAATCCATCTTGGCGAGGCTTGCAACCTTGTTAATTGCAGCTTGAGAGAAAGTCTAAATAATAACGATGGTTGATGCGGTCCGATGAATCCTTTATCATTCAAAATAGAATACACCCATAGGCCCACGATCGACCGGTCAGGCCAACATTGCTGAACAGTGCCACGTGAGACGAAGGAGAATGTATATGGAAAAAATCATGATCGATTACATTGGAAGCGATACCGACACCGATTTGACTTTGCTGGGGATCAAATACAAGAACATCGACTTTGATACGGAAATGACCTGGGAAATCCAGCATGCCTTCAATCAATTGTTTACAACCCTCAATCAAATCAGTGACCAGATCGGCGCCGAGTGCTGCATGGACTAGCCGATCCAGTGATTTATGAAACTCTGCCTTCCCGCAGGGGTTTGCCTCCAAAAAGAGACTTCATTGGAAGTCTCTTTTTGTTTGGGGGGTGCGGCTTGAAATCCTACAAAACCTATAGTATTATAGAAAATATTAAGGAGGTGGCCGGTGTGAAGATTTCAACCAAAGGACGGTATGCCCTAAGAATCATGGTAGACCTGGCGCAGCAGGATACCGGTGCGTACATACCCTTGAAAGATATATCCCAGCGGCAGGAAATCTCCGAAAAATACTCGGAAATGATTATAGGCCTATTGAGCAAAGCGGGCTTCGTACTCAGCTCCCGCGGCAAAGGTGGAGGCTACCGTCTTGCCAAGTCATCGGAAAAGTATACGGTCGGCGCCATCTTAAAAGCGGCGGAGGGAAGTCTTGCCCCTGTGTCTTGCCTGGATATGGTCGAGAGTCTCTGCCCCCGTGCCGGCCGATGCGCCACCCTTCCCATGTGGCGGGAGCTGGATCGGCGGATCGAAGACTATCTGGAAAGTGTAACCCTTGCGGATTTGGTCCTGCAAGCCGGCAGCAGCTCAGCAGAAGATTGCATCTCATAGGCTTCGGTGATCGGGCGACTTTTTCCCGACTCAGTGTGCTTGCTGTTAAATCCTATAAATATGATAGGGAAGTATTGACAACCCAAAGAGCCTTGGTGTATAATTCCTATAAAACCTATAGGAAATGCGAGGAATGAAAAATATGAGAATTTACGCAGATAATGCGGCGACCACCCAAATGAGCCAGACGGCCATCAATGCCATGCTGCCGTACATGGATAAGATTTACGGCAATCCCTCCAGCCTCCATTCCCATGGACAGGAAGCGGCAGAGGCCTTAGGTCAAGCCAGGGAAGTCGTGGCCGGTCATCTGGGCTGCACAGCCCGGGAAATCTATTTCACCTCCGGCGGCAGCGAAGCGGATAACCAAGCCATTCTATCCGGCGCCATGATGGGCGCGGCGAAAGGCAAGAAACACATCATTTCATCAAAATTCGAGCATCATGCCGTCCTGCACACCCTGGAGAATTTGGAAAAGCAAGGCTTTGAGATCACCCTGCTTGATGTTTATGAAAAAGGGCTTGTGAAGCCCGAAGACGTGGCCGCTGCCCTGCGGCAGGATACCGCCCTGGTGACCATTATGTTTGCAAACAACGAAATCGGCACCATCCAGCCCATCGCGGAAATCGGCAGCATCTGCCGGGAAAAAGGGGTTTTGTTCCATACCGACGCTGTCCAGGCAGCAGGGCATCTGCCCATCGATGTCAAGGGTATGAACATTGATATGCTTTCCTTGTCCGCCCACAAATTCCATGGCCCCAAGGGTGCCGGCGTTCTCTACGCAAGAAAAGGCATCCCGCTGACGAACATCATCCATGGCGGCGCCCAGGAGCGCGGCAAAAGAGCAGGCACGGAGAATATCCCCGCCATCATGGGCATGGCCGCGGCGCTGGAGGAAGCCTGCGGATCCATGGGCCCGCAGACTGCTTATGTGACCAGCCTAAGAGACCAATTGATTGCAGGGCTTTCAAAAATTCCTCATTCCGTGGTGAACGGCGATATGGAAAACAGACTTCCCGGCAACGTCAATATGTGTTTTGAGGGGATCGAAGGAGAATCCCTGCTGCTGCTTCTGGACATGAAGGGGATCGCAGCCTCCAGCGGATCCGCCTGTACCTCCGGATCCCTGGACCCCAGCCATGTGCTGCTGGCCATTGGAAGGTCCCATGAGGTGGCCCACGGCTCCTTGCGGTTATCCCTCTGTGAACATAATACAAAAGAAGAAGTTGATTCTATGATCCAAACCGTTCCACAGGTTGTAGACTATTTACGCTCCATATCACCCGTCTGGGACGATTTACAGAAAGGAAAGGCTGACTATGTTATACACTGAAAAAGTTATGGATCATTTCACCAATCCCCGGAATGTGGGAAAAATCGAGGACGCGGACGGCGTCGGCGAAGTGGGAAACGCCAAATGCGGCGACATTATGCGGATGTATCTAAAAATCGAAGAGGGCATTATCCAGGATGTAAAATTCAACACCTTCGGCTGTGGTTCGGCCATTGCCACCAGCAGCATGGCCACGGAGATGATCAAGGGAAAAACCGTGGAGGAAGCCATGACCTTATCCAACAAAGCGGTGGTGGAGGCCCTGGATGGACTGCCGGTCCAAAAAATCCATTGCTCGGTGCTGGCGGAGGAAGCGGTAAAGGCCGCCGTGAAGAATTATTATGACCGTAAAGGCATTGCCTACGATCCCAGCCTTTTCAGCGAGTGCGCTGATTGCGATCATGGCTGCTGCCATTAAAAATCACAAGCATTCCCTTGGGCAGCGGTGCGAAGAAGGCGCCGCTGCCTTTTTATGATTTGAAAGAGGATGCTGACGCTTTGCCTTAAGGCAAGGGAAACAAGAAGAAATTTCCAGATAATTATGCAAATAGTCTGAAATATGTTAGAATTAAGTAAAAAATGAAAGGATAATCTTTATGAGCAGGCCCGGAATCCTGTGCATTTCAATGGATGTTGAACATTTTTGGGGAGTTCATGATTCGCAGAAGATCCAGCGGTTCGGCCCTGCCATCCTTGCGGGAAAACAGGCGGCCAAAGAGATGCTGGAGCTATTAAAGGCTTATGAGATCCATGGGACCTGGGCGGTGGTCGGATTCCTGTTCGCGGACAACAAAGAAGAAATCTTAAAATATTTGCCAGTCCAGCTGCCCCAGTACACCAACCCTATACGCTCTGGTTATCGATTGCTGGATTCCCTTGGGGAGGATGAGTCCAGCGATCCGATATTTTATGGAAAATCCCTGATCGAAGCCATTCAAAAGACCCCTTATCAAGAAATCGCCTCCCATACCTTTTCCCATTATTATTGCAATGAACGAGGGCAAACCTCGGAGACCTTCGAAGCTGATCTGGCGGCTGCTCTCCGCATTGCCGAAAAAGTGGATTGCCGGATCACATCGATTATATTTCCCAGGAACGAATGCAGAAGCGACTACATCGAAAAATGTTTTGAAATTGGGTTCACAGCCTATCGAGGGCAGGAAGAGAACTGGATCTACAGGATCAAGCCGGTTCCGGTTAAGCGTATGTTTCGGCTTCTGGATGCCTATCTTCCTTTGACGGGCCACAACGGCTATCCGCCTCCGATCCCTGACGGGAAACACATGGTGAACATCACCGGGTCCCGCTTTTTCAGGCCCTATTCAATGGAACTGGCCGGGTTGGAGGGGCTCAAGCTTGCCCGGATCAAAGGCCAAATGCGGCAGGCCGCCCAAAAAGGACTGGTCTTCCACTTGTGGTGGCACCCTCATAATATGGGCTTCAACCCCCAAATATCCCTGGAACAGGTAAGGGACATTCTGGATTATTATCAGAGTCTGAAGCAACAATACGGCTTTTTAAGCAGAAATATGCAAGAAATCGCCCGGGGGGACTTCTGATGGCCAGCCCGGCAGGAAAAGGGGGGGATGGGCATGGATGACTATACCTATCAAATGGCTGAAAAAGACTCGATTCCACAGCAGGTGGCTCTTTTCAACAAAGCCTTTGGCAGCAGTGAAACGGAATCCATGTGGCATCAAAAACATTATATGAATCCTCTCAGCAAAGCATCCAATGTTTTTTGCGCCATAGAGGGAGAACGGATCATCGGATTGAGCACCTATGTGCCCCTTCAATATATCTACCAAAACACAATTTATAGCGCCATCCAGCCCTGTGATGTCTGCGTGGATCCGGCCTATCAGGGCCGGGGGATCTTCACAGGAATCCTGAAATACGCCGAAGCCTATTATGCAGACCAAGGCTGGGATGTGATGATCACCTTCCCCAACAACAAATCCTACGGCGCCTTTATCAAGCTCGGTTGGACGGTGACCTGCCGGATCAAAAAGCTATATCTGCCCATTGACGCAAAGACCGTGCTGCAGGAGCGGTTCAGCCGCCGCGTTCCCTCTTTGGCCAACGCCGCTATGGAGATTTTGTGGCTGAAAATCCGTTGGAAGGCCGCCGGCCTTAAAAATATCAGGGTGCAAAAACGTGACCGAATGCCGGAAGGCTGGATGGAGGGCGTCCGCAACCCAGACGCTTTGTCTTTTTACGCCACCCCCGAAATGCAGGACTGGAAGCTTGCCGATGGATATGTCTTTTACGAAGCAAGGGAAGGAGAGATGCCCATCGCTTCTTTTTTGGTCAAAGACTACCGGCGCAGCGACCGGTTCGTCACCGCCAACCTAGCCGCCGTTCACTGCGATACAGAGGATGAAGAAAAGCTGACGGCTGCCTATGCCAAGCTTATGCTGGACTTGAAGCGGGACCATACCCTCCTGTGCATTTGGGATACCTGTTACGAAAAAGGCGGCAGGATTCCCCGAGAGCTAGGCTTTCTCAAGAGCAACGTTTCAAAAGAGGGCAGTCCCTTCCTGACCAAAGTGCTGACGGAGGACCCTGAGCGAAGGGCGGTCCTCTCCAATTCAAGCCTTTGGCGGCCGCAAATGATCGAAACCGATACCTTTTCCGATTTCAGGGCATACGAATCAAATCAACGATCATGATAAGAGGAGGATCCATAATGAGGAAATTCAAAGCAGCTTTGTTTTCTGTATTTACAGCCGCGATTTTACTGACGAATCCGCTGCCGGTTTTGGCAGAACCGGGCGTTTTGGTCACCGAGGCGGAGCTCAATCTTGTTCTGTCTGATCCCAACACGGCCGTATTGGATGTGAGCCCTGCGGAAGTATATGCTGCAGGCCATATACCCGGCGCAATCAATCTCCAACGTTCCGATCTGGCCAATCCCTGGGATCCGGTTCCCAGCGAGCTGCTGACGGTTTCCCAGATGGAAAGGCTTTTCAGCCGGCTGGGCATCCAGAATGGGGCGGCGCTTTATATCTATAGCCAAACGGCTTATGACGCCACGCGGCTCTGGTGGACCCTGACTCATTATGGGATTGGGCCGGTCCATGTTTTGAATGGCAACCTGCAGACCTGGAAAGACCTGGGCTATGGGATTTCCCAGGAAATACCGAACCTTGTGCCCAGCGACTTCAACTTGGACCCGCTGAAATTTCAGACAAAAATCAACACCAGCACATCCCAGCTTCGTTCCAGCATGAGCGGAAATATTCAGTTGATCGACAACCGAAGTGCCGCAGAGTTCAGCGGGCAGATCCTGACAGCCCCCGCTGCACGGAGAGGCAGGATCCCCGGCGCCATCAACATCGATTGGAGGGATCAGCTGGATGGGGCAGGACGGTTAAAGAGCGTGGACGAGCTCAGAGCCCTTTACCTTCAGAAGGGCATCAACGAAGAAACTCCGATCATCGTTTATTGCCACAGCGGTTTCCAGTCATCCCTGAATTATTTCGTATTGACACAAATCCTGGATTATGGTAACGTTTCAATTTACGACCCCTCCTGGGTGGCCTGGAGCAGGGACCTTTCCCTTCCCATTGAGTGTGACTATTCCCGCTTTACCATCGGCAGCGTGCTTTATGATTTAAGAAGCGAAGAAAGCACACTGGATGCGGCGCCTTATATCCGTGAGGGGCGCACCTATCTCCCCCTGCGCCCTATCGCCCTAGCCATGGGGATCAGGGAGAGGGATATTCTCTGGGATGGGGGGAACAGAACCGTGACCTTGACCAAAGGTGACCAAACCGTCCAACTGGCGCTGGGCCAAAAATTGCTCCGGATCAACGGGGTAGAAAGGGCCATGGATACTTCACCGGAGATCCTGGAACTGGGAAGGATCATGCTCCCGGCCAGGGCGCTGGTTGAAGCCTTCGGCGGGCATATTCTCTGGGACCCGGTCCTTCGGCAAGCGCTGGTCTTTTCCCATGATGATCTGAGCACCGCAAGCCAAGACTGCGGCTGTGCTTCATGAGGCACCGGCAGTCGGCGGACGCTCCAAAAGAAAAAAGCGGATCTTGCGAATATTGCTATAGTTTTATAGGAAATAATGATAAAATGTAAATCTAAAGCATTAAATACAGCGCGGAGGCTACTTAAGCATGGCAGATATTTTTCAAAGCACCCTGTGGGTCATGGGCTTAATATTAACCATCTTTGCCTCCTATTACGTGATGGTCGCACTTTTTTCATTGCTGCCACATAAAAAAGGCGAGGCCTATTCGCCCCATTACAAATTCGCCTTCCTGATTGCGGCCCGAAACGAGGAGCTGGTGATCGGGGATTTGATTGACAGCCTGCAAAAACAGACCTATCCCAAGGAACTCTATGACATCGTCGTGATCCCAAATAATTGCACCGACCGCACCAAAGAATTCGCCCTGGCCAGAGGGGCTCTGGTCTATGAGTGCAAAAGCGTCATCAAATCCAAAGGCGATGTGCTTCACGAATATTTTGACAGCATCCTGCAGCAGGACGATGTCTATGACGCATTTTGTATCATTGACGCGGACAACTTGGTCCATGAGGATTTCCTGTTGGAAATGAACCGTGCCATGAGCCGGGGCGCTAAGGTCGGACAGTGTTATCGGGAAAGCAAAAATCCATACGATAGCGTCATTGCCAGCTGCTACACCATTTTTTATTACATGGACAACCGGTTCCTTAACCACGCCAGGAGCATCCTGAATTTATCGGCGTTGATCAATGGCAGCGGCTTTTTTGTCAGCGCAGAAGTGATCAAAGGACATAAGGGCTGGCATACCACGGCCATTACGGAGGACGTGGAATTTACGATCCAATGCGCCATGGCGGGAGAAAAAATCCACTGGATCCCGGATGCCATCGTCTATGATGAACAACCCCTGACCTTTGCTCAGTCTTGGGACCAGCGGATCCGCTGGTCTGCCGGATTGCTGCAGTGCATGAAGCTCTATTTCAAGAAGCTGATGAAATGTGCGATCCTCCATAGAAATGCAACCTGCTTTGACCTAGCGATGTTTTCTATGGTCCCTGTCATCCAGGTCCTGGTGCTGGTCGGTTTGATTTTTATTTCCCTGTATCATCTAAACTTTGCGGGACTGGCCGGCATATCCAAAACGGATTTCTTATACCAGGTTGTTTTGCCCATTGTCTATTCTTATGTGGTGACCACCGCTTTGGCGCTGGCTGTTATTGTGATCGAACGCAAGAAGATCGGTAAAATGCTCAGGGGGATTTTGGCCTTCTGGTTTTTTATCGTTAGCTGGCTGCCCATCAATATCCTGTGCTTCATTAAAAAGCAAACCGTATGGCTGCCCATCAAGCATACCAGGGCGGTCAAAATCGATGACCTGGACATCCATAAGGAATGAACAAACGGCAAGCCGCCCTGACTGCGAAGCTTGCCGTTGCTTTGGTTCGATTGATTGACCCTAAAGGAATCCATAGCCGCTGCCGAAGCGGCTATTTTGTTTGCCTTTGGGCAAAGATAGCCATGGCTTCGGCAAGGAATGTGGAAAGCCCATGGCCATAACGGTCGATGTTTTGGGTAAAGCGTTCGTCGGCAACGTAGAGCTGGCCCACGCCGGCAAAGACCTCCGGTGTGTAGGTATGGCCGAAGTTTTGGTTGAAGTGCTTGAACATCAAGGCCATGGCCTTTTGGGCAATGTCCGAGGCAGGATCTTCATGGCGGAGATCAGCCAGCGACCTGAACAGGTCGTCCATGCCCTTGGCCACGGATTCTTTTTCATTCTCTGACAGGGATTGGATAAAGGCGTTGCTGCGGTTGACGGATTCGTCACCCCACAGCTTGCGGGCTTCGTCCTCGTAAGGATTATGGTTCATGTCAAAGCCGCCGAATTTTTCTTTTGAGCTCATGGTGATTTCTCCCTTCATGGATTTTATGGTTCGTTCCAGGGTGTTGAGCATGGTTTCAATGCGTTGCTTTTCGTGGAGAAGATACTTCCTCTGCAGCTGAAAGGCTTCTTCACGATGGAAGGCAGGATTTTGGAGCAGGCTCTGGATTTTGGCCAGGGGGAAACCACATTCCCGAAAAAAGAGGATCTGCTGCAGCTGATCCAGGTCGCTGTCGGTGTATTCACGATAGCCGTTTTCATGGTTGCGGCTGGGGCGAAGCAAACCGATGTGGTCGTAATGATGCAGCGTGCGCACGCTGATGCCGGCCAGGCCGGCAACGTCTTTGGCATTCATGGGAAGGCCCCCTTTCATGTACTATAGTAAACTATGACGTTGCGTTACAGTCAAGGGTGAATTTTTAACACCGAAGCGCATGGATGGATCATCAAGCTGGATGCGGACACCGGCAGTGGAGAAGGATATTTTATTGATTCGAAAGATGGTATAATTATCTATAGATTGCAGTGATGGGGAAGGCCGAATTGCAAAATTTACAAGGAATTGTAGGAAAGCATGCATGGGAAATGTAGCGATCAAAAATCTTAAAAAAGCTGAATTGCTTGAATTGCTCGATATCTATTCCAAGAATTGGCTGGCTATGGATGGTGTTTGGTTTCAGTCCATCGAACAAAAATACGGGATGGAAGAAGCCATCAAGCATGATGAAAATGCCTGGAGAAATTTTACAGTGATTGAGGCTGGCCGAATCAAGAATTTTTTGCAATTACCGGAACGGTCGGGAATTGATGGGCTTAAGAAAGCCTTATCCTTGCGAATGTACGCCAATATTAACAAGGACGAGATCCTGGCCAAAGACAAGGTGCTGATTTATCGAACCTTGGATTGCCGGGTTCAAAACGCCCGAAAACGAAAGGGCATGGACTTTCATCCCTGCCGATCTGTGGGCATGATTGAATACGCTCATTTCGCCAAAACGATCGATGATCGATTCGAATGCGAAGCCATCAGCTGCTATCCTGAAATCACCGATGAAACCTGCAATTGTTCCTGGAAATTTACCCTCGTAGATCATGAGGATCGATCGGCTTCGGATGAATGACCTTGGGGGATGACATGATCAGACTGGGACCTGTGTGATACGAACAGGGAAACAAAACGATAACCTTACGGCAAAGAAAGAGGGGTAAAACATGGAAATCGATCAAACCTGGCTGGCCATCGCCGGCATCATTTTGGCGCTCCTTGCTTTTTGGATATTAGTGAATCGAAAGAATCCGAAAAGAAAAAGATTGAGTCCCCTCGCCGCCGTGGCCTTTGTCTTTGTGCTGGCAGGGATCATGTTTGGTGAAAACCGATGGGTGGGCTATAGTTTAATGGGAATTGGTATCGCACTTTCCGTGCTGGATATGTTCAGACAAGGCAAGAAGTGAGTCGCTGCAGTCTGATGATTTGTTTCTTTTGACGGGAAAGGGGGTTCACCGATGCATATCGTGACGCAGGATCGTAAACCCAGACATTCCATGGCAAAAGCGCTTAGTCTGCTAATTCTTAGTATAGCCCTTGTCTCCGGATTTTCAGGATGCAGTCCGGGGGAAACAAGCCTCCCGACAGGTTCTGACCTTTCGGAGCTGACAAAAATCGAAATCTTCGAATATGAGGGCGAAGCCTTGAACTCCATCCTGGATTTCAGGGAAAATTCGATCAAAGGTCCTCAAGCGGTGGATATCAGCACCTATCGTCTGCAGATCGACGGCCTTGTGGAACAGCTGGCAGCCTTGACCTATGACCAGGTGCTTGCCTATGAAAATTATACGAAAATGGTGACGCTGCATTGTGTGGAAGGCTGGAGTGCGAAGATCCTCTGGGAAGGGGTTTTACTGAAAGACTTGTTGGATGGGGCCAAGGTCAAAGCCGAGGCCAACACGGTGATTTTCTATTCGGTGGATGGCTATACCACCTCGCTGCCCTTGCAAACGATTCTGGATAAAGAAATGATCATGGCTTACAAAATCAATGGGGTGGTTCTACCTGCGGAAAGAGGCTATCCCTTTCAGCTGATTGCTGAAGATAAACTGGGCTATAAGTGGATCAAATGGATCAACCGGATCGAGCTGTCGGAGGATGCGGATTATAAGGGATATTGGGAAGAGAGAGGCTATAGCAATGAAGCGGATGTCGACAATTAACCGAATCTCTGCATGGATCCTTATGGTTTGTTTTATGATCTATATGCTGACCGGCCTGGATACCCTAAAAAGGATCGCCATACCGCAAATTTCTTCGCTGATCCATTTGAAATATCTTTTCATTCCCGCCCAGGCGGCGTTCACATTCCATTCATCCTATGCCATTGGGCAATCGCTCCTGCATGGGGAACGATGGAATGTCGTCAGCAAAGCTTTGCTGGCGATTTATGTGCTGGCCAACCTGATACTTATGGGATTTTATATCTTAACGTTGGATTGAGTTGTTTCTTGCAGAGCATTGTAAAATCGGTGAAGGCTGAGGACGGATCATGAAAAAAAAATATACGTTGATAAAGGGTGGGAAAATCATCTTAGAAAATGAGATCCTGCTCAATAAAGCATTGCTCTTTGATGAAAAAATCATTGATATCCTGGAGGAAGAAAACTTAAGCCATAGGGGCTTGACGAATGAAATGGAGATCATCGACGCCCGGGGGGACTACGTTTCTCCGGGATTCATTGATATCCATATCCACGGTGCAGGCGGAAGGGATACCATGGACGGCGAAATTTCCGCGTTAAGAATCATCAGCCAAACCATTGCGAAAAGCGGCGTGACAGGATTTTTGCCGACCACCATGTCCATGGAAAAACAAAAAATATGGAAGGCGCTGGATGCCATTGGAGAGGGCATGAAGGCAGATTTCAAAGGAGCCAAAATATTGGGCGCCCATATGGAAGGGCCTTTTATAAGTGCTCAATATAAGGGGGCCCATAAGGAAGCGTATTTATGCAAACCGGATTTTGATTTTATTCGAAACTATACCGATATCATCAAAATCATCACCTTAGCGCCGGAGGAAGATCCTCAATTTCATTTTATCCGGCGTGTTCAGGAGGATTGCGATATCGTGCTGTCCATGGGGCATACCGCTGCGGACTATGAAACCGCCATGGCAGCAATACGGCATGGGGTAAGCCATGCCACACATCTGTTTAATGCCATGCCGCCTTTCCATCATCGGGCACCCGGTGTCCTGGGCGCTATATTCAATAGCAATATAAGTTTTGAATTGATTGCCGATACGGTGCATACCCATCCGGCCATCTTCCAGACCCTGCTCAATGCGAAGGGAAAGGATAAAATGATTTTGATCACAGATTCCATCCGGGCGGGCTTTATGAAGCCGGGCAGCTGGGATCTTGGCGGGCAAACGGTCATGGTCAATCAGGATTCAGTGAGACTGCCGGATGGAACCTTAGCCGGAAGTATTCTGAAGCTGAACCAAGCCGTAGGGAACATATTAAAATATACGGACATAAAAATATTCGAGGCGGTTGCTTTAGCCAGCCTCAATCCAGCCAAATTACTTCATGTGGATCATGCAAAAGGGAGCATAGAAATCGGAAAAGATGCCGATTTGGTTATTTTTGATGAGGCATTGAATATAAAACGGACCTTATCTGCAGGAGAAACAATTTTTCAGTCGAATTAGGGAGGCAACCGTGAGAATCATCATCGCTGACAATGTTCATGAAAAAGAACGCCGCAGGCTTGCTGTGATGACCATGATTTTACAAATACAAAAAAGGGAAATAATATGATGAACTATATCATCGGCGTCGATGCAGGGGGTACCAAAACAGAGGCCATTGCCTACAGTTTAGAAGACCAAGAACTGGGCATCGGTTTGTCAGGTTACGGGAACCTCTACATGAACTATGACAAGGCGACAGAACATATCATCCAGGCCATCGAGCAGTGCAGAATCAATGCCTGCGGAAAGGGCGCTGAAGAATGTCTAGGCATTTATTTAGGCATTGCAGGCATTGAGGTTCAGGACTATGCCGCGAAAATCGATGCCTTGCTTACAAATCAGTATCATTGCAGGGTCTGCGGACTCCATGACTCAGTACTTGCCCATGCGGCGATCCTTGGGGGTGAAGATGGAATCGTCACTCTATCCGGAACAGGCTCGGTCGCCTTTGGTCTGTACAAAGGGAAGCATGCCACCACGGGTGGCTGGGGCCATGTTTTAGGGGATGAGGGGAGCGGTTATCATATCGCCCTCCAGGCATTCAAACGTATGACCCTGGAAGAAGATTTAGGCCTCCGGCGCAGCCGGCTCACTCAAACCCTTTTCAAAGCCCTTCATTTGGGAAAGGTCAATGATCTTAAAGGATTTGTTCATTCAGCAGACAAGGGGAAGATCGCAGCCTATGCAGCCATGGTGGCAGAGCTTGCTGAAGCTTCGGATGAAGTTTCAATGGAGATTCTTAAGCAGGCAGGAAAAGATTTGGCCCTTATGACGCAGAGACTCTATCCAAAGCTTGGCATTCATGAGCCGGTTCCTGTGGGCGTCAGCGGCAGCATCCTTGAACAAATCCATATCGTCCGCCATGAATTCAAGCATTGTTTAGAGCGCGAGGTGGGGCTGACCGACCTGATCATCAACCAGGTTTCCGTAACGAAGGGTGCTTGTTATTTACATAAAAAAGAGACAAGATGCGAATAAAATCATGAAAAAGGGGAAAATTATGCAGCTGATACCCTTGCCGCAACACATCATACCTTGCGAAGGCATCTTCTCCATGGACCACAATACAGCGATTCATCTGGATGCAGCCTTTGATGATTTTGCTTTGGAAACTGCGAAATTTCTGCAGGAGGAGATCCAAAAAATCCTTTCCATCAAGCTCCCTGTGAAGATCCTGCCGCATCAGGAAAGCAACGGCAATAAAAATTGCATTTATTTTGAGTTAAATGAAACCGGCAGTGAAAAAGAAACCTATCATCTGACCGTCACGCCGGATAAAATCACCATCGCCGTTGGCTGCAGCAAGGATTTCCTGTATGGTATGGCCACCCTGGTCCAGCTCTGCAAGACATCCGGAGGGGAGATCGGTTGTGTTCATATCATCGATCACCCATCCTATTCAAACCGAGGTTATTTGCTTGATGTGAGCCGCGGAAGGGTACCTTCCCTATCGAGCTTGAAGGCTTTTATCGATAAATTGTCACTGTATAAAATCAACCAGCTTCAGTTGTATATGGAGAGCAGCCTGCGACTGGACGGCTTTGAAGAAGTTTGGTCGCAAACGGACCCATGGACCCAGGAAGAGATCCTTGAGCTGGATCGATATTGTCATTTGCGGGGCATTGAACTTGTGCCTTGTATTGCCACCTTTGGGCATCTTTATGATTTGCTCCGCTCGGTCAGTTTCAAAAAATATAGAGAAATCGATTCTGGGCAGGAAGAGGTCTTTGCCTGGCATAATCGGATGAGGCATTATACGATCAATGTGGCCGATCCGGGCAGTCTGGCTCTGATCACCGGGATGATCGACCAGTATCTTCCTTTATTCCGAAGCAAGAAAATCAATATCTGCTGTGATGAAACCTTTGAATTAGGCAAAGGGAGAAGCGCTGAACTGGCTGAAAAAATGACGTATGGTGAATTGTATTTTTCTTTTGTCGATCAGTTAATTGAACATCTTCAAAGCAAGGGCAAAGAGGTGATGCTATGGGGAGATGTTTTACATAACAATCCGGATATCATCAGCCGATTCAGAACGGAAGTGACATGCCTGAACTGGTATTATGACAGTGGGGCGAAGGAAGAAACCGTAAAAATATTTTCAGACAAGGGCCTTAAACAATATGTGTGCCCGAGTGTTTCCGGACACAACCGGCTGGTCAATGCCTATGACCTCAGTTTTTCCAACATCCGAGAAATGGCCTTATTGGGTAAAACCGTTCATGCCGAAGGGGTTTTAAATACGGATTGGGGAGATTGCGGCGGTATCAATATGCCTGCGCTCAGCATACCGTGCATGATCTATGGCGCGGCGCAAAGCTGGAATGTGGATGACCATCGATCGATTCAAGAGATCGACCAGCTGATATCTTCTTTGGAATATAAGGATCAGCGCAAGGAAATTGTAGGAATTCTGCGGGAACTTTCCCATCATGAGCTGGTGACCATCGAGGACTTGGTCTACTTTAGGGACTTCAAAGTCCTGGGCCAGACGTATGAGCTTTGCGGGATATGGATGCATGAAACGATCAAGACCAAGATGATGCAGATCTCAGAAGACCAGCTCAAGACAGCTCTTTCCAGTTGTGCGGACATCATGAAGCAGCTTAAAATAAATGACAGCATCACGCGAAAAGGCCTTCAGCAAGAAATAACAGAATTCTATCTGGCTGTCCGGGGCGTTGCCTTGGTTCAGGGAATCGCCTTGATCATTAAGCAAAAGGAATATGGACAGGATGTCCAGCCCGCAGACACGCCTTGGGACATGGCCAGAAAAATGGAAAGCTGGATCATGGATTACTGCCAAGCCTGGAGAGGCGTCAGCCGTGAAAGCGAATTATATCGAATCCGGGAGTTTATCCGTGATATGGGCAGCATTTTAAGAAAATATTAGAAAAGGCGACCTTGCGTTCCGCAGCCTATTTTGTTGAAACCACCACGGCCGCGGAGCGGCATCATGAGGAAATACCCTCCATAATTCAAAAAATAGGTTGACAGAACAAATCTTTTGTAAGATACTGATATAAATTCATACAGGAAAGATAGAGGTGCGATCCATTAAGAGTACCTGTCCAGAGCTAGCCAGCGATGAAGGACAGGGAAAGGAATGATCGCCGAGGTATTGGTTCGCGGGCTGGCGGATCATGGCCGGGTCTGCATCGAAGAGGTGCAGGACTGTCACCTAACGGGTGGAGTGCTATCTTGCAGGCCTTGGCGATTGCCCTTTTTCAGGCATGACGACGGTTGGCGAGAGATCTCTCTCCCAACCGTTCTTTTTTTCCTGGTGACGATCTAGAAGGAGTGATTCCCTATGACCAGCAAAACGTTGCCCTACAACCGGAACCAGATCGAGGCCCTGATCAAGGAATACGGTTCCCCCATTCACGTCTATGATGAGAAGGGGATCCGCGAGAACGCGCGAAAACTATCTGCCGCCTTTGCCTGGGCGCCGGATTTCAAAAATTATTTTGCCGTGAAAGCCACGCCCAATCCCTACATCATGAAGATCCTCATGGAGGAGGGCTGCGGCGCCGATTGCAGCTCCATGGCGGAGCTGCTGCTGGCGGAGCGGGTGGGCATGAAGGGGGAAGAGGTTCTTTTCACCTCCAACAATACGCCGGGGTCGGAATACGTGAAGGCCAGCCAAATGGGGGCCATCATCAACCTGGACGACATCAGCCATGTGGATTATCTGGAACAGCATGCCGGGATCCAGGAGATGATCTGTTTCCGCTACAATCCGGGACCTTTGCGTTCCGGCGGCAACGCCATCATCGGCGAGCCGGAGGAAGCCAAGTACGGCCTGACCAAAGCCCAGCTTTTTGAGGCCTATCGCAGCATGCAGGCCAAAGGGGCCAAGCGCTTCGGGCTGCATACCATGGTCATCTCCAACGAGCTGGATCCCTATTATTTCATTGAAACCGCCACCAACATGATGTTTGACCTGGCGGTGGAGATCTACCAGGAATTGGGCATCCGCATCGAATTGCTCAACCTGGGCGGCGGCATCGGGATACCCTATCGGCCGGAGCAGCAGGACGTGGACCTGGACCTGATTTCCCGAAGCCTGCAGCAGGCCTATGACGAAAAAATCACGGCCCATGGCCTCCACCCCATGAAAATCGCCATGGAATGCGGCCGCTATATGACCGGACCCTTCGGCACCCTGATCACCCAGGTTCTGCACAAGAAGGATATCTACAAACAGTATGTGGGCCTGGATGCTTGTATGGCCGACCTGATGCGGCCGGCGCTGTATGGTTCCTACCATCACATCACCGTGGTGGGCAAAGAGGACCTGCCCCTGGACCATATCTACGATGTGACCGGCGGGCTTTGCGAAAACAATGACAAGTTTGCCATCAACCGGGCCCTGCCGCCCATTGACCGGGGCGACATCCTGGTGATCCATGATACCGGCGCCCACGGCCACGCCATGGGCTTCAATTACAACGGCAAGCTCCGCTCCGCCGAAGTGCTGTGGCACGGCAACGGCCGAAGCAGCCTGATCCGCCGGGCGGAGACTATGGAAGATTTGTTCGCCACCCTGGATTTTTCACGGCTCTAGGCGGGAGGCGTACCGAAAGATGATCATCGAATTTCAAGAACTTATCGAAAAGACAGGAGGACCACCATGGATCATTTTAGAAATAAAATTGCCCAACGTCTGGGCGGGGAAAGCTTCGGAGAAGACACGGTGATCTACAAGTTTGAGAAGATCAAGCGATTGAAGGCTGAAGCCGCGAAAATCATGCCGGAGTTGAAATTGATCGACATGGGCGTGGGCGAGCCCGACCAACCGGCGGATGAAACGGTGGTTGCGATTCTGAACGAAGAAAGCGGAAAAGCCTGCAACCGTTTTTATTCCGATAACGGGATCCCGGAATACCAAATCGCGGCGGCAAGCTATATGGAAAGGGTCTATCATGTCAAAGGACTGGACCCCTTCGCGAACATTGTCCACGGCATCGGAACAAAGCCTATTCTGGCCATGCTGCCCCTTTGCCTGATCAATCCGGGGGACATCAGCCTGATGACCGTGCCGGGGTACCCGGTGCTTGGCACTTACACCAAATATTTAGGCGGCGAAGTCTATCGTCTTCCCTTGACCGAAGAAAATGATTTTTATCCGGACCTTGAAGGGATCCCTGACGACGTATGCCGGCGCAGCAAGGTCTTGTACATCAACTACCCCAACAATCCCACGGGGCAGGTGGCCACGGATGACTTTTTTGAAAAAGTCATCCACTTCGCCAAAAAGAAGGATGTGGCGGTGATCCACGACGCGGCCTATGCGGCCCTGACCTATGACGGAACCAAGCCTTTAAGCTTCTTGTCCATGCCGGGGGCCATCCAGGTCGGTGCGGAAATCCAGTCCATGTCCAAGGCCTTCAATATGACCGGCTGGCGGCTGGGATTTTTGGCCGGGAATCCGAAGCTGGTTTCTGCCTATGCCAACATCAAGGACAATACGGACTCCGGCCAGTTCCGGGCGATCCAAAAGGCCGGGGTGTACGCCTTGTCCCATCCGGAGCTTACGGATGCGATATGCGAAAAGTATTCCAGACGGTTCGATCTGCTGGTGCCGGCGCTGAATGAGCTGGGCTTTCATGCAAAGAAGCCGAAAGGTTCTTTTTATTGCTACGTGGAAAAGCCCATGGGCGCGAAACACGGCGTTCAGTTCAACTCCGCCTTCGAGGCGGCGGAATACCTAATCTTAAAGGCCAACGTTTCGGTGGTGCCCTGGGATGATTGCGGCGGCTTTTTGCGATTTTCCGTGACCTTTGAAGCCGATGGGGTGGAAGCGGAGCGGGCAATCATCAACGAGCTGAAGCAGCGGCTCGGAGGCCTTGGGCTGACGTTCTAGAGCATATTGGGATGTAGAAAATGACGAAGGGCTGCCGATGGATCAAACCATGCCGGCAGCCCTTTGGATTTCCTCATTCCCAGATTGGACCAGAAGGAAGGATTTTCATGAGACAACGCTCATCCCCCATTTTTATGCTTTTTAATAATTCAACGTCGACTTTGCAGCCGAAGGCCTTTTCAAAAAGCACCTGACTGTAGCCTGTGGTGCACTGACACCAGGTATTCGTTTCGAATTTGTCGACGTCGGCAACCATGGGACAAGGACAGAATGTAAACTGCAGATAAAGGGTCCCGTCTTCGCAAAACAGCCCTGCCGCTCTGGCTTGCTCCGAATTTGCAAATTCTTCCAGATTGGAGGCGCCGGACATCAGTTCTTTGACCAGGGCAAGCTTTTCGTCCATTCCGTAGCCGCACTGACAATTCATCCGGATCTGTTTAACTTGTTCATGATCGAATTTGTTTTCCATTCGGCCCATGGTGGACTTTACCCAGTGGGCATTTTCCTCGCGCACTGCAGACGGGTCGATCCCATAGACGATTTCCTTTGCTGTATCAGAATCGCTGTGGTTTTTAACGGCATCAAAAATGATCTGTTCCTGAAGTTTTCGAATATCAAACATAGAGAACCTCCGTATTTTGTTGATTTCCGACGAAAGCAGGCTTCTTTCCATAAGAACCACCTTCATCGGATAATTCATTATAAAAAAAAGCCCGAGGTTTTACTTCTGAATTCTTGCCCTATTGGATGGGAATGCATAAATCCATTACGACCCTGCCATGGGTTCGATCCATCGCCCGATAAATATTCAAGCCGTATCGTTCGCTCATTTCGTATCCGCTGTGGGGCAGCCAAACACAAAAAACACCTTGAAGGGTGCAGAAGATGTCCTTTATTTCCCCTTCAAATCGATAGACAGCGAAGCGTCCGCCTTTGATTTTGGTTATATTTTCCAAATTGCAGTTTTCTTCGGCGGTGATGCATAGATCGCATAGACAACAGGTTGGGGAGGCAATCGCTGGATCATCAAAAAAGCGTTCAATCATGCGCGTTTCAGTGTTGATGAAGTCTTTGTAGGTTTCCATAAACTGAAACCATTTCTCTTTAAGTTCTTCGTAATTTCCAATAAACCGCTCATAAAGGACGGTGGTTTCGTCCAGAATTTGAATGCTTATTTTGGAGGCGTATTCCTCAAAGGTCATGAAGCTTTCCAGCTTTTCGGGGTGAAAAGGATTCGCGGTGACCGTTTCACGGGTGGATTTACGAAACTCCACAGGCGACCGTTGATGGTGCTTTCTGAAGGCAGAGCTATAATTCGATGAACTGTATCCATAATCCAGCCCTATGTCGGTAATCGATTTATGCCTCTCCAGTTTAAGATCAATGGCGCTTTGATCCATTTTCAGACGTTTGATGAAGGCGTAGACACTTTCGCCGGTTGCTGCCTTGAACGCTCTGCTGAAATAGAATTCCGAATAATTAAAGTGATCCGCAACATCTTTGACCGAAAGGTTCCCGTCAAGATGCTGCAGGATGTAGTCAATGCTATCGTTGATGAATCTTCTTTTACCCATCATGGACCTCCTTGAAGTCTGGGCAGTTACGTGTTGCTCTCCGTCCATTGGTCAAGAACCGCCAGCTGCTGGGCGGTATGAAACCAATGCTCCCCGTTATCCATTAACGATACGTCCGAATGGAAACGTGCGCAAAAGGCATCCACAACCCAACGCTCTGTCAGATTGTCTTTCCCGGCATACAATAGGGAGGTGGGCGAAGGCCATTTTAAAATCGGATACTTTCTGGTGTAGGCAAGATATTCCCAGGACAGAGTTTCGCCAAAAGGCGTTTGGATTTCCTGTTTCTGCCGAAGGGTTTCTTCGGATACGGAAGCCCATTGCATCATATTGCAAATAAGATGCTCCATATCAAGAATGGGGGAAACAAACAGGCATTTCGCAAAAACCTCATTTTCAAAAGCCAGCATGCTGAACCAGGCGCCAAGACTGTTTGCCCGCAGCCCGATGGTTTCCCATCGGAGCTTAAGATACTGCATCACGTTTTGCAGTTCAGGGACAGCTTGCCAGGGTTTCAAGGTGTTCTTTTCGAAGCTGCGTTCCCCATGTTCCGGCAAGTCGATGCTCAAAACCTGCCAGCCTTTTCCGCAGACTATTTCAGCGAAACCCTCGGATTCTTCTTTACGGCCGCCCTTGCCGTGAACATAAAGATAGATTTTTGGGGATGGTTCACCCCATAGGATTGCCGGTATGTTTTCAATTTGAAAACGAATTTTATTCATGGCAGAACCCTTTCAAATATTTATGGATGCAAATATGGCACGTCAGTTCATTCTCATAATACAAAAAGTCGAACGACTTTTGTAGCTTGGACAACAAAAAAACGAAGGACTTTTAGAATAGGGGCGAAAAGGAGCCCAGACGTTGCATTTCAGTACCCGATCCGGAAATAGTCCAGATAGGTCTTAAATTTATCCTGTGCGGTCAGACAGGTGTCGGTGAGATACCCATTCTCACAGCCCCATTCTTTGAGCCCACGGTAATAAAACAGCTTCAAGGCATCCTCAATGATGAAGGGGACGATGCCATATTTCAGGCATTCCTTGAACATGATCAGCCGGCCGACGCGGCCATTGCCGTCCTGGAAGGGATGGATCCGCTCGAAACGGACATGGAAGTCGAGGATGTCTTCAAGGCTTTTTGTTGCTTTGGCAAGGTAGGCGGACAAGAGCGACTGCATTTCTTTGTGAACATTCTCCGGCAGCGTCGTTTCCATGCCCCCGACTTCGTTGGGCCTATTTTTGTATTCCCCCACAGCGAACCAGTCTTTTCGGCTGTCTCCGGTACCGCTTTTCAAGAGGAGATACAGTTCTTTGATGTAATTTTCGCTCAGTGCAGCATGGGCACGGTCGATGATGGAATCGATGCACCGAAAATGGTTGGCGGTCTCAATGATATCGTCCACATTGACCGACTGGTCTGTGATGCCGATGGTGGAGGTTTCAAAGATATGCCGTGTTTGCTCATGGGTCAGGGTGCTGCCCTCCATATGGTTTGAGTTGAAGGTCAGCTCGATCTGTACTTTATGGTAAATGCCGCCGGACAGCCGGCTCTGCTTTTCAGTTTTCAATCGATAGGCAACATTGCTGGGCTCGTTGGCTTTATTTTTACGGGGCGGTTTTTGTGCGTCCGCCGGGATGTTCCAGGTCTTGCCCGTGAGAAAAGCACCGGGGATTTTCCCTTCGGCACAGTAATTTCGAACGCTTCGCTCGGAAAGCTTCCACTTTTTTGCGATGTGTGCAACGGACAGGTACTGCACGCAAATTCCTCCTCGCCCTTTGAATCGGATAAATCAAGTATACCCCACTATCGGCAAAAATGCAAAATTCGCGATCACAAAAATACGAAAATATTGCCGATACCGGCAAATCAGGGATCAAGATTAGAATTGACATTAAAAATCCATTTCTCTATGATGACCTTAGGGGAAGGGCCCACACCCTCATACACTGCACCCCGCACAGCTCCGCACAAAAAGTCACGAGATTTATGATGGAACCTTCTATAATCACATTAAACGGAGGGAGGTGAAATGATTTGAACTGGATCATCGGCATCCAGCATGCCATCGACACCATCGAGGAGAACATCACCCAGACGCTGGACTATGACGACATCGCCAAGCAGGCCTGCGCCTCCAGTTTTCATTTTCAGCGCATTTTCGGGATCCTCTGCGGTTGTACCCTGGGCGAGTACATCCGCGCCCGGCGACTCACCCTGGCCGGCATGGAGCTTGCCGCATCCGACCGCAAGGTCATCGACGTAGCCCTGAAATACGGCTACGACAGTCCGGAAAGCTTCGGACGGGCATTCCAAAAATTCCACGGCATCACCCCATCCCAGGCGAAAAAAGCCGGCGCCCCGCTCAAATCCTTTTCCAGACTCTCCGTCAAACTTGTGATGGAAGGCGGTCATATGATGGATTACCGAATTGAAGACAAAGAAGCGTTCAAGGTGATCGAGAAGGTCAGGCTGTTCTCGACGAAGGACGACTCCAACCTGAAGGAGATCCCGAAATTCTGGGCCAGCGCCCATGCCGACGGCACCATTGAGACCCTGTGCGCCTACAGCGGCGGCGGTGTTTTCGACGGCAGGATTTTAGGAATCTGCTACGGCGACGGCTGCCAAGGGGAGTTCCCCTATGGGATCGGCGCAGGCTATAACGGGAAAACGCCGCTGCGGTCGGGCTTCCAAATCCGCGAGATCCCCGCAAGGACCTGGGCCATCTTTAAGTGCAAAGGCCCGATGCCGGGCGCCATCCAAGATCTCTGGCGCCGCATCTATTCCGAATTTTTTCCAACCTCGGAGTATGCGCCGAAAAACGAGATCGATATGGAGGTTTACCCCGAGGGGGACATGGCCTCGCCGGATTATGGCTGCGAAGTCTGGATCGCGGTAGAAAAACAATAAGTGACACGGGCGCCGCCAACCATTTGTGCGCAAAGGCGGTGCCCTTTTCCTGTCCGGAAAGTGGAAGCCCGAGTCCTGGACGAAGGCAGAAGGACGGCATTTGTCGGCTGCAACCCGCACAACGCCCTTGAGAGAAAAAATAGGGATTGCCGAATTTTCATTTATTGTGTTACAGTATCCGTGAGAAACAGACGGCAATCTTACAATGCATGTGAAATTTTTAATCATCTTTCCTTGCGTGGATAAAATCAATCGTTTATAATTAAGCAAGTTTTTTTATAATTCATTTGTTAGATTCAGGATTGCATTCGGGAAAAGGTCGACAGGCATACTCAGGCTAAAAGGGCCCTGGTGCCTGAGTACTAAAATAGAGACAGAGGTTAAAAATGGAATGGAAGAAATGAAAGGACGATACCTTGCCCCCATCAAAGCAACGTCCGTGGTCGATACGGTGGTTTCGCGCCTGACCAACGCCATTATGAACGGCGAGTTGAAGCCCGGAACCCAGATCCCTACAGAGACAGAGCTGGCGAATGCATTTGGCGTCGGGCGCAATACGATACGAGAAGCCATCCGGATCCTGGTTGCCTATGGTATTTTAGAAATCCGTCGTGCAGACGGCACCTACGTCTGCGATGGATTCTCTCCCAAGGTGCTCGATCCCATGCTCTACGGAATCATCCTTCAAAAAGAGAGCGCCTACAAAGAATTGGTCGGGTTAAGAAAACTGATCGACAACGGGATCCTGCAGCTGCTTTATGAAACAGGAATCAGCGAGGACGAGTGGAAAAAACTCTACGCGAAGCATAAGGATTTAGTGGATTGCTTTGCACAAGGGGAAAAGGATCCTTATAAAATCGCCGAAAAAGATATCGCCTTCCACCATGAACTGGCGCTGGCCACTCACAACATCGCGGTGGTGACGACCTACGACACCATCGTTCAGATCACCAAGGATTTCCTTTTGAAAACAATCGAAGACATTCTAAAAGACAGTCCCGAACATATCATCAAAAGCCACAGCGACATTTTGGAAAAGCTGGCAGGGGATGATCCGGAAGAACTCTACAAAACCATCGATCGCAGCTATTGTTTCTGGTTTAATACCCTAGGTAAATATGGCAACGATAAATAAACGACACCCCTGATTCGACGGAAAAAATCAGGGGTGTTTTTTTTATGCTCATGATTGACAGATAAATTGACGTATGGTAACATTCAACATGTGAACATCCTATGTTGGATGTTTAAAAGAAACAACACCGAAGGGGGATCGTATGAAGAAGGAAGAACTCATCGAAAAGGCCTTTGAAGTTCGGAAAAATGTGCTGAAAATGGCCCAGATCGACAAAAAAGGTTTCATTGCCCAGGGGGTGGGCGCGGCTGACTTTTTAACGGTCTTATACTTTTATGCAATGAAATATCGTCCTGAAGATCCCAAGTGGGAAGGCAGGGATCGTTTCCTGCTGTCGGCCGGTCATAACGCGATTGCGGTGTATGCGGCCATGGCAGAGGCAGGTATTATACCGAAGGAAGAACTGGATACCTACGGCTTGGACAACAGCCGTCTGCCAATGTCCAGCATGCCTGCCTATACGCCCGGGATCGAGATATCCGGCGGATCCATCGGCCTCGGCTTGCCGATTGCGGTTGGTATGGCGCTGGGGCTGAAAAAAAAGGGATCGGATGCCCGTGTTTATGTGATGATGGGCGACGGCGAGCTGGCGGAAGGCCCGGTATGGGAAGCCGCCATGTCCGCTGGAAGCTATAAACTGAACAACATCATCGCGTTGGTCGACGTCAACGGGATTCAGGCGGACGGTAAGACCAGCACCGTGCTGGACACGGAGCCTTTAACCGATAAGTTCAAGGCATTCAATTTTTACGTTCAAAGGATCGACGGCAACAGCATATCTGCATTGATGACCGCTATCGACAACGCGAAGGCCTCCGCTGAGGAAAAGCCCAGTGTGATCCTTTGCGATACAGTTCCCGGCAAAGGAATCCCTTTCCTGATCGGCGATCCCAAGAGCCATTTCATCAGCTTGAACGATGAAGGCTGGGTGCGTGCATATCAAGAACTGGAAAGGGGAGAGAATTAATGGGCAAGCCTGGCATTCAGAGTGTCATCAGTGACTCGAACATCGAAAACAATCATCCGACAGCCGATGCGCCATTTGGAAGAACCTTGATCGAACTGGCAAAAGAAAATGATAAAATTGTCGGCTTAAGTGCTGACTTGGCAAAGTATACAGACATTCATGTTTTCAGAGATGCGTACCCCGATCGTTTTTACAATGTGGGCATGTCCGAGCAGCTGCTGATGTGCGCGGCGGGCGGCCTGGCGAAGGAGGGTTTCATCCCCTTTGCCACCACCTATGCTTCCTTCATTGCAAGAAGATGCTATGATTTTATTTCTCAGGCCATCTGCGAGCATAACAGCAATGTGAAAATCATCGGCGGTCTGCCGGGCCTGCAGTCCGGCTATGGTCCCAGCCACCAGGCAACCGATGATCTTGCGATCCTCGGTGCGATGCCCAATTTGATGATTATAGACCCCTGCGATGCGGTGGAAGTGGCTCAAGCGACCCGGGCGATGGCTGAATACGACGGGCCGGTCTACATGAGACTTCTTCGCGGCAACCGGGTTCCCATGGTCCTGGACCGATATGATTACAAGTTCGAACTAGGCAAGGCGAAGGTGCTGAGGGAGGGTAACGATGCGCTGATGATTTCCACCGGATTGATGACCATGCGCTGTCTCGATGCCGCCGAAATCCTGGAGCAGGACAACATCCATGTGGCGGTACTGCATGTTCCCACCATAAAGCCGCTGGATCAGGAGACGATTCTGAACGAAGTGAAAAAGTCTGGACGTCTGGTCATTACAGCAGAAAATCACACCATTGTAGGCGGTTTGGGCAGTCTGGTTGCATCTTTGCTTATGGATGAAAAGGTATCCTGCGACTTGAAAAAAATCGCATTGCCGGATCAGTACCTTGCAGCAGGCACCCTGGAAGCGCTCCAGGATACTTACGGCGTTTCCACCAAGGCGATCATCCGGCAGGTCAGAGACTGGGTCAAATAGCCGCCCATCGGAGTCAACACGTTGATGAGGAGAATTTAGAATGGCAAGGAAAATCAAACATCCGGGGCCTGTGTCAGCAGAAAAGGTGATCAGCAAGGAAGGCCCTTTGAGCATTGTTGAAGTTCCATTGAGGAAAGGCAGCAAATTGATCGATGCGGTTTCTCAGGTGCTGGAGCCCATGGGGATCCGCGGCGCCGGCATTCGGTTCGAAGGACTGAAGCTTGCTCCGGTCAATTATGTCATGCCGACCTATTCTTCGGATGACCAGCATGCGGCTTATTATAGCGAAACCTATACAGTCCCGGAAGGGATCCATATTGACTATGCGAACGCCACGTATGGGATTCGCGAAAATATCCCCTCCATGCATTTTCACGGACTATGGAAGGATGGGGAAATACAAAAGGGAGGGCATATTCTCCCGGCTCAAAGCATGGTGGCGGAGGATGCGGTGGCCATTGCTTTTTATACCAAGTCCGTCGAGATCAATTCGGTCTACGATCCGGAAACGAACTTCACAATTTACGATCCCCTGCAGAAGAATGAAGCAGGTCAGGGCGGCAGGAAGTGCATCATTGCCACCGTCAAAGCCAATGAGGATCTGCTGGAGACCATTGCCGCGATCTGCAAGAAACACGGTGTTTCGGATGGGACGCTTTGGACCGCGATTGGCAGCACGGTGGGCGGTGATTTCCAGGATGGCAACATCATCGAGGAAATCCCGACGGAACTGATCGCCTTGGACGGCAAGGTATGGACCGATGCTGCCGGAGAGATTCAGGTTGATTTTTACACTGCACTGATCGATGCCGCGGGGACCATCCATTTCGGCAAGCTGCGCAGAGGAGAGAATCCTGTCCTGATCCTGTTTGAATTGGTGATTGCAGCCAACGAATAAACGACAGAAAGAAGAGTAGGCCATGATGAAATGTGTAATGAAGACGGCTGCAGGCGCTGGGAACTTGCAGTTTGTGCAAAGAGAAATCCCGGAATATGGCGAGGACGATGTTCTCATCAAAGTCCTGGCCACGGCGGTTTGCGGCACGGATGTGCACATTCAGGGCTGGAATGACTGGGCGCAACGCTATGTAACCCCTCCGATTGTGATAGGACACGAGTTTTCCGGCGAAGTCGTCAAGGTCGGCGCCAAGGTCAAAGGCGTCAAGGTTGGCGACGTGGTGTCCGCTGAAACCCATATTCCCTGCAACAGCTGCGAAATCTGCCGGATCGGCGAGCGGCATGTGTGCCCCCACAGCGGGTTGATCGGCGTCAACCGGGACGGCTGCTTTGCGGAATATATCTCCTTGCCGTATCAAAACGTCGTGGTTTGCGATCCCAGCGTGAAGCCTGAGTATTTATGCCTGATGGAGCCCTTGGGCGCTGCGGTCCACGGCGTGATGCAATATCCGGTGTCCGGCCGGAAGGTGGTTGTGAATGGCTGCGGACCCATCGGCGCCATGGCCGTTGCGGTTGCCAAGCTATGCGGGGCCGCGCGGGTGATTGCAGTGGAACCGAATTCCACCCGGGCTGAGTTGGCCAAGAATATGGGAGCGGATGTGGTGATCAACCCAGCGAAAGAAAATGCGGAGCAAGTCATCAAGAGCATCGCAACGTATGGAGCGGACGTGGTGCTGGAATACTCCGGCAATGCCAAGGGCATCGAAAGTGTGTTCCGCTTTGTCCGGCCGGAAGGCAAAATCGTTTTTGTGGGACTGCCCAGCGAGAGGCCCAATGTGAATTTTTCTGAATTTATTTATCGAGGCATTACATTAAAAGGTATTGCGGGCAGAAGGATTTTCAATACCTGGGAAGACATGAACGGTATGTTTGCTGCCGGCCTGGATTTGGAGCCGATCGTAACCCATACTCTGCCCTTGGAAGATTATGAAAAGGGACTGGACATGATGCTGAAGGGGGAATGTGTTAAAACGATTCTGAAGCCCTAAGCACAAGCGCATTAAGTATCGCATTATATCCCCTTTGAATCTCGAGCATTTGGCTATCGAAAAGAGAACGCAGAAATAGTACAATAGTAAACATGCAAAGTTCCCTACAAAAATCAATAAAATTTGGAGGAAATAAAAATGAGTAAAAAGGTTGTTTCCATCGTATTGTGCGCCATCATGTGCCTGTCTTTACTGGCGGGCTGCGGTTCTTCCGGCAGCGCGGCGGCTACTGCTACGACAACTGCTGCGGCAGCTTCCGGTACCGCGGCGGCGAGCGATAAAGCCTATACCATGAAGATGCATCTGAGCATCGGCGAGTCCGACCCTGTATACAAGTCTGCAGAACTGTTTGCCAAGACCGTCAATGAGAAGACCAACGGCAACATCACCGTGGAATTGTATCCCAGCTCCTCTTTGGGCAACACCGCGGACTGCCTGGAAGGCCTGAGCATGGGCATTTGCAACATCGTGTATGAAGCGACTGCCAACCTGGCATCGATTTCTCCTCTGGCGAACATTGACGCTGCACCCTACATGTATTCCAGCGTCGATCACTGGAGAGCGGTTTGGGAAGGCGAAGTCGGACAAAAAATCCTGAAGGATATGGGCGATGAAAGCAACATGGAGATCATGGGCGCCGCCCTGCAGGGTATCCGCGTGATGTGTACCAACAAGAAGGTAGAGAGTCCCGCGGATGTCAAGGGTCTTAAGCTGCGTACGCCCACCATCCCCATGTATCTGGACACTTGGGCATGGCTGGGGGCTTCCCCGACCCCTCTGGGCGGCAGTGAAGTGTTCACTGCGATCCAGCAGGGTACCGTCGACGGTGCAGAAAACGGCCTGACCAACATTGTCAGCTTGTCCTGGCATGAGGCCACGGATTACATCATTGAAACCGAGCACGTGTATACGACGGATTCCTTCATCATGGACAAGAAATACTTCGCCTCTCTTCCTGCAGAATACCAGACGATCATCCGGGATGCCGCGGTTGAGGCCGGAAAATCCTGCACGGACTCCATCCTGACGGCTACCGAAGAGAAACGTAAGATTTGCGTTGATGCCGGTTTAGAGTTTGTTGATACCGATGTGACGCTGTGGCAGCAAGCCCTTGACGGTTTCCTGGAAGCGAAGTACCCCGGCCTTGTGGAATATGCCAACGCAATCAAGGCTGCCGATCCCTCAAAATAACATTAATTCATAGGGCTATGGCGGCGGTTCCGCCGTCATAGCCCTATCCTTAGAAGCATTTCAGATGGATGGAGATGAAATTAGTGCTGAAAAAATACTCCGGTTTTCTGGACGTCGTTGAAAAGATCCTGAGGGTCATTGAAATCGGCTTATTGTCCGGGATCACCCTGATCATGTGCTACCAGTGCATCATGAGATATATCTTTTCAAATGCACAGCCCTGGTGTGAGGAACTGTCTTTATATCTATGCATATACAGCGTCTTATTGGGTATTTCCATCGCAGTGCGGAAGGAAAGCCATTTGCAGGTGGACTTCCTCCTAAACTTTATGAAATATAGCACCCGCTGCCTGATCACTGCGGTCAGTTCCATCGTAGCCATCGCATTTATGATTGTTTTTTGCGCTTATAGCATCAGCCTGATCCAGCATGCAACCGGAGCCTCCACCACCTTGCCTATTTTAATACGGCACGTTTATTATGCCTTCCCCATCGGCTCGATCCTGCTGATCTTATTTTCCATTGAAAACATTGCCAAGAACTTCGGGGAGTTCAGGAAATTTAAGGGCGGCGCCCTACAGAAGGGGGCGAACAACGCGTGAATGCAGGATTACTCGTCTTTTTATTATTGGTTGTATTGGCATTTTTCGGTTTGCCGATTTATTTAGCCATTGGGGTTGCTACGATGACCGCGATGATGTATGTGGGTTTTCCGCTGCAGGCAATTGCGCAAAAAGCCTTTCTTGGATTGAATTCAGCGTCTCTTCTGGCGATTCCGCTGTTCATTCTCGCTGGTAATCTGATGGCCCAGGGGATCACGCAGAAACTGATTTCCGCATCCAATATTGCCCTGGGAAGGGTCCGAGGCAGCCTTGGTTCCGTCACTGTCCTTGCCTCCGCCCTGTTCGGCGCCATATCCGGTTCTGCCGTTGCCACGGTGGCGGCGGTTGGCGGCATGACCGTACCGGCCATGAAAAAAGAGGGTTACGATGACAACTATGCTGTGGCTTGCGCAAGCTGCTCATCGTTGCTAGGACCGATGATACCGCCTTCCATTTCCCTGGTGGTGTACGCCAGCCTGACAGAGACATCGATTCAGAAACTGTTTATGGCGACGGCGACCCCAGCGATTCTTTGCACGATCCTTTTCTTGATTTATACACTTTACTACGGTTACAAAAACCAATTGCCGATGCAGCCTGCCACCACCATGAAAGAAAAGATGGCGGCCATGAAGGACAACGTCTGGGCGCTGCTGATGCCGATCCTGGTGCTGGGACTCATCTTCGGCGGGATTTGCACGGTGACGGAGGCTGCTGCGATTTCTGCGGTTTATGCCGGACTTGTCGGCATGTTCATTTACAAAACAATCAGCTTCAAGAACCTTTTGAATACCCTGTATGAAACAACGATCTCGGTAGCGGCGATTATGATCCTGGTGGGCTTGTCCAAGTCGTCTGCTTACGTTGTGATTTCTTCTCAGCTCCCAAGTTTGTTTGCTGAGGCGATACAGGCGGTGGCTAGCTCTAAGGTGGCGGTGATCCTGTTGATCAACGTCATTTATCTGGTGCTGGGCTGCCTGATGGAAGGCAACTGTATCATCGTGATGATGGTGCCGCTGATGCTGAGTCTGGTCAATGCCTATGAAATCAATTTGATACAGTTCGGTATTATCACTTGCATCAATATTTATATTGGTTGCATTACGCCACCCGTTGGCATTTCCTTGCTGGTGGGGACCAAGCTGGGCAATACGACCATGGGTGGATCCTTCAAAGCATGCTTGCCATTTCTGGTGATTGCACTGTTCATCCTGGCGCTGGTTAGCTTCGTACCGTCCTTAACACTCTGGCTCCCCACGCTGCTTGGCTGATCTGATCGAACAATCCTGTTGCTCAACCCTCCCTCAATGATATAGAAGCCGCTAGCGGCTATAAAAAACCTATCGGAAAAAGATCCGATAGTTTTTTTATGCGAATTATGCCTTATGTTTCAGAAAAGGGTCTAGGGCAAGCATAGAGGAGAGTTCATCTATTCACCATAAGCAAGCAGTCGCTTGTCGTAGCCTTATGGAACTATTCCCCCAGTAGAATCGAATGGATCTCCAAGCCGTAGCGCCGGATCAAATCATGCTTCGCCTGCTTGTAGGCTTCGGCCTGCCCCTTCTGGGTGGTCCGGTCCACGTAGCGGCGGGAAAGCTCATCGGTGATGACATCCAACAACAATTCCGCCAGCAAGAGCCGGGCGCCATCCTTGAAATGGCCTTGCCCGTTGACATAGAGCCGAACGGTGGGGGCCTCTGTGTTGATGATGATCAGACGCTCCTCTGGAAGATAAACCGCCCGGTCCAGATCATTGTCCAGATTCCGCAGTTCATAGCCGGCGAAGATATCGATGGAGTTGTCCATATTCCATGGGATGCTGGGCTTGCTGGAGACATTGCCGTACCCTTTCCCTGAGGCGTTCTCTGCAATGACGATTTCCGCTGAGGCCCGAAAATCTCCCGTGGCCACCTCGATGATCCCTTTTGCGCCGATCATATTGCCGATGACCGTCCATTCCAAATGGCCATTTTCTGGCAGATCCGCCACCATCACGCCTGTGAAGTTGGGCTCGATCCGGATGCTGTCCGGCAATTGATAGGTTATTGACAAAAGCTCCTGGTCCTGAATTTGATTGCGGTCCGCGATCATCTTGACATGAAAGGGATGGTCAACCTTTCGGTAATAGAAGGGGGTCGTGAAACGTAGGACGGAAGGCCGTCCCGTATCAAATTGGCCATAGCGGCCGGAACCGGGGCCCGGGGGCAGGATGATCCCCAGATCTTCGATGGCGATCTGATTCATCCGCTGCAAAACCTGCCGGATCATATTCCGGGTGCGCATGGAGGTCTTGGCATAATCCACATGGCTCAGCCTGATTTGTTCATTCTTGATGTATCCGGCGATCATGTCGCTCACCGCTTCACCAAAAGCTGCGGCAAAGGGCTCCTTCATATTCAAGCCTTCTCGTTCGTCGCTGATGATGGGCTTGCCATTAACCAGCATTTTGGCCAATCCCGGACAATGGACCGTACCAAATAAATATTCGGTGCCTAGTTGGTTTTCAAAACGGAAAAATTGGCAGTCAAAGACGGCGGTGCCGGAGATCACCAGCAGACCGTTGGTCCGTTCGTCGCCTTTCAGGACCAAATCCGCATCCAGGGCCTTTTTTAAGGTCAGGTCAAAGGAATATTGGACCTCTTGATATCGGAACAGGCCCGGGGCCTCGGGGCCGACCAGCAGATCAGCCTCCGGTTCCGCATAAACCAAGGGCAAGGCCGTCTGCTTGCTTTTGGCCTGATTCAAATTAATCATGCTGACCTGGCGCCGCCCCAGGATATCCCGCAGATAGATGTTGTTGGAAATGGAAAAAACAAGAGAATTAAAATAAGGGATGTTGGTCTGGGGATTTTCAATGATGATGGTCACCTGGGTGCCGTTGCCTTCGGCCGGAATGCCCAGACGGGCATAGTCTCTTTCTTGGGCTGCCCGGTCCTGATCCCCGTCATCAAACAAATAGGCGCCGTTTTCGTCCGTAAAAAGATCGACCCGTCCGAAGCGGCCCTTGTAGATCGTTTCGATCCAGCCATGGCCCAGGCCGTAGATGGCCTGCTTCAGGCCCCGGCCAAAGTAGCCGCGGCCGCCGGCAAGCCCCCGGGCCATTTGGCTGTAGGCCCCGCCATAGGAGAGGACGGAATGAAGCTGCTCAAAGGACATGCCTTCAGCCTGGTCGGCAACGATGAGCACGGCGCCGCTTTGGTGGCGTTCATAGCGAATGGCTATGGTGCCGCTGACCGGCAGCTCTGCCTGCTCCATGCGGCTGTAGCTGTCGTCGCTGTTGGTGATCAGCTCCACAATGGCTTTTTCCACCGAGGCAAAGCGTCGGGAGTCGATGTCGATGACCCGTTGATCCACCGGCAATTTGAAAATGGTCATGGTTCCATCCTCCTCGTCCTTGGGATTCAGTCAGTGGGTGTGTTGGTTCTATTTTACCATAAATAATCAGAGAATTTGCATCGATCAGACCTTTGTATCCCTGGATTTGCCTTTGAATTTAAGAACAGGCAAGAAGCCGATTTAATCTGTGCGATCCATCGCACACAAAATGGGTGTATTATAGAAATTAGGGAACCTGGATCCGATGATCCATGGAATCTTTGAGATTGGAAGCATTTTGTGTGTATCCAAGCCGATGCAGAAAGAAGGCGTGTGTATGCAGCCCAGATATTTGACCAAATCCCGATTCAAACTGGCCATGGAGTGCCCCACCAAGCTTTACTACACCGGTAAACCGGCGTACGCCAACCAGAAGCTGGAGGATTCCTTTCTGGAAGCCCTGGCCGAAGGGGGCTTTCAGGTGGGTGAGCTAGCCAAGCATTATTTCCCAGGCGGTCATGACGTCAAGATGCTGGAGCAGAGGGAAGCGCTGCGGCAAACCAGCGAACTGCTGAAGCAAGATCAAGCGATCATCTATGAGGCGGCTGTTTGTTATGAGAACCTGTTTGTGCGGGTTGATATCCTGATCAAAAAGGGTTCCCGGCTGGAGCTGGTGGAGGTCAAGGCTAAGTCTGTGGAATTCCCTTCCGATGCAGCCTTTCTCAATAAAGATGGCTCCATTACCTCGGAATGGATGCCTTATCTCTATGATGTAGCTTTTCAGAAATACGTCCTCCAGCAGGCAATGCCTGAATGCTCGGTGGCGGCCTACTTGATGCTTGCAGATAAAAAAGCCCTTTGTCCTACCAACGGTCTGAACCAGAAGTTTCGGATCATAACGGATGCCAGGGGAAGAAAAAGCATTGCGGTATCGCCAAGGCTGAGCGCCGAGGACCTTTCCGTGCCGATCCTATGCCGTATCAACGCAGATGACTGCTGCGATATGATTTACAGTGAAAATTATGAAATGGATGGGCAGCCGGCCGGCTTTGGGGACTATGCGGCCTATTTGGCCGATTGCTATGAGAAGGATATGAAAATCCAACCCGTTTTGACCAAGGTATGCGCCGGCTGCGAATTTAAGGTCACTGCGGAGGATGCAGCGAAGGGCCTCAAGAGCGGCTTCCAGGAATGTTGGAAGGAATGCCTATGTTGGGAGGAGGAGGATTTTCAAGAGCCCAACATTCTGGAGATCTGGAATTTCCGGAAGAAAGATCAATATTTGAGTGACCGGTGCATCAAGCTGGAGAACCTTCAGGAGGAGGATATCCATCCCAAAAGCGACGCAAAACCGGGCTTGTCGGCCAGCCAGCGTCAATGGCTTCAGGTGAGCAAAGCGAAGTTCAACGACATGACGTATTGGATCGATGCAGAGAATCTGCGCCGTGAAATGGAAACTTGGATCTATCCGCTGCATTTTATTGACTTTGAAACCTCCATGATGGCCATTCCTTTCAACAAGGGAAGACACCCTTATGAAGGGATCGCCTTTCAATATTCGCACCACATGGTCCATGCAGACGGTCGGATCGAGCACCGGGGGCAGTATTTGAATGCAGTGCCGGGGGTGTTTCCTAATTATGATTTTTTGCGCAGCCTGAAGCAGGCACTGGAGCAGGACGAAGGCAGCATCTTCCGCTATGCCGCCCACGAAAACAGCTATTTGAACCTGATCTACAGGCAGCTGCAGGAGGATCCCAGCGACATCCCGGATCGGGAGGCACTGAGCTGCTTTATCCGCAGCATTACGACATCGACCCACGGCTGTGTGGACGCCTGGTCGGGGCCGCGTTCGATGATCGACCTCTGTGAGTTGGAAAAGCGATACTACTATGATCCCGCCACCAAAGGCTCAAATTCGATCAAGTATGTGCTGCCGGCGATCCTCAACAGCTCTCCCTATCTGCAGCAAAAATATTCAAAGCCCATCTATGGCGCGGCTGGCGGCATTGCCAGTTTGAACTATAAGGACTGGCAATGGATCGTCATGGAGAATGGCAAGGTGCTGGATCCGTATAAGCTGCTGCCTAAAATGTTTGAGGATGTCTCGGATAAGGATTATGAATTGCTCAGCGCGGCCAATGAATTGCGGGACGGCGGCGCTGCCATGACCGCCTACGCCAGGATGCAGTTTGAAGAGATGTCGGATTATGAGCGGGGGGAAATCGAGAAGGCCTTGCTGAAGTATTGTGAATTGGACACCTTTGCCATGGTGATGATCTATGAGGGATGGAAGGCTATGGTTGGTTGCTGAGGCAGAGTACTGACTAGATGAAGGCAGGGAGGCGGTGGATGATCAGAGTCATATTCTATATTCTGTTGCTGCCGATCATTGTGCTGTATAAGCTGATCAAGTCTTTCAGCTGGAAATAACATGGATGAATTATGAGCGGGGCTGTCGCATCAACAGCATATAAATTAACAACGCAAGCCACATAGATCATGGCTTGCGTTGTTTTCAGATGACGATTTCTTTGCCCTCCAGCATCCGGTCGTCGTAATAGATTTTGGCCATCATGCACAGAACCTTTTTTTCAAAGACGCAGCGGATCAGGTGACCATCGTGATCAGCCTTTAGCTCCATGGATTTGCCTTTGAATTTCAAGTCCTGGCAGGCATCTACGATATTGTCATCTACGACCAGCTCGATTTTTTGGTGGCTGTTGCGAACCTCGATTTTGGTGCCTTTGTACTCGGTTTTCCATGCGATCATGATGGGCGGCCTCCTTACGGTTCGATGATTTTTGCGCTATAGCTTTTGAAGGATGGCGTTGAGCCACTTTTCGTCTTCGCGTCCGGGCCGGACATCGGTGGTGATGCGGGTTTCGACGATGCTGAAGCCCTTAGCTTTTTTGAGGAGATCCTCAAGCCGGGCCTCGTCCAGATCCGTAAAGTAGCGTCCGTTCCGTTCGCCGGAGAAGGTGCCGTACTTGGCAGATAGGTACAGATAGCCCTTGGCCTTGAGGGCGGTGTGCAGTTTGTCCAGGATAGACGGCAGCTGGTCATATGGGACGTGAAGCAGGGAGGAACAGGCCCAAATGCCGTCAAACTGGTCTACGTCGTCGATGTCCTGGAACAGCTTGCATTCTACCGGCCGGCCAATCCGCTCCGCCGCCATTTTGCATAGTTCCTCTGAACCGTCCACGGCGCATACTTGATAGCCCTTGGAAAGGAAATAAAGGCTGTCCCGGCCGGAGCCGCAGCCCAGGTCCAGGATGGCGGCGCCGGGTTTGACGTATTTCTGCAAGAAGGCGTAGAGACCGGAAACATCGGCGCCCCAGGTGCCTTCCACAAAGGCTTTGGCGTTTTCGTTGTAGTATTGGAGGGTTTTGTCCATATGATGCTCCTTGGTGTTCTTAGAATGTGGTTGGGCCAGTCTGGGGTGTTTCCCAGCGGTGGATCAAGAGATCGATGGATATTCTGTCCATATCTTTGAGGAATTTTATTCTGTCTGGCGGGGTTTGGCCGGTTTGGTTCATGATGGTTTCCCGGAGGGGATGGTGGCTGCTGATCAGGAATTCATTACGGCGATGGAGCCGTTCCAGGTATTTGAGGGCTGGGATTCGCGCGAATTTTCCCTTGGGGCCGCGGTTGCAGTTGGGACAGCTGAGCACCAGATTCCAGACGCCATTGAAATTGATTTGAGGATGAAAGGGCTGCAGGGTATAGGGATAAAAATGATCCACGTCACAGGCGAGATGGAGGGAGCCGTGGATGGCGATGTCGCCAAAGCAGTAGAAGCATTTGCCCTTTTGGTAGCCGTTCAAAGCGCTGATGGCCGAGGTGACCTGCTTTCGGCGAAGTTTACCATAAATGAACAGCAGTTTGTTTTGGCCGTCGTATTGGACATTCAGCAGATTTCTTGATACACCAAGCTCCCATGCGGTTTCCACCAGATTCCAGCGGGATTCGGCTTCGGAGGAAAAATCATCAAAGGCCAGTGATTCACTAAGTCTGAATAGATCATCGGTGAGGATGATTTTTTTGCTGCGGCCTGAGTAGTCCTTGGTATAGAACTGAAGCGGGATGGGATCGTCGTTGACCACATGAAAAGCATCAATGACATTATTAAACCCTTTTTTACGCGTGACATCAAGTAATTCTTCTTGTGAAATCCCACCGTCGTTGAAGGCTCTGCAAGAATCCAGGAATTGGCTGCTGCTGCTGGTGGCTTGTTTGGGAGCAGTCTTCAAATGTTCGCAAAGGTTGCGGGAAAAGGGCTCCGCCAAAGCCTCCAGGGTTATTTCCGATTGGCCGGATGGGAGGATTTCCAGCAAGGATTTTGCCAAAGCGAATTTGTAGGAGGCCACGTTGCGGCCAAACAGAATGATGGAACGCCAATAGGATTCCAGGGACGGGGAGATGTTTTGGAAGATCAAGATCTCGTTCATTGCTGCGTGCCCCGCTTATATTGAAATTATGTCAATATAAGTATAGCATTGATTGCTGGGAGTGATTATACAATCCTTAAATATTGCTTTAATATTTTATATGACGTCTAAATGATAATTAAAGGGTTATTATAATTTTCGTGGAATATATAAAAATATTTATTGAGAATGAATCGAGTATGCAGGGCAGGTTATTGAATAGGGAAATTTCTATATACTTAACTTGTTAGGACTGGATAGTGATATTTATTAAATTTTATTAAGCGAGGCCGATTATGAAAACAATAGAGGTTGTTGCCGCAGTAATAATTTATGACAAAGAAATCCTATGTATGCAAAGAGGCGAGAATCAGCATGAATATTTATCCCATAAATATGAATTCCCAGGGGGAAAGGTCGAACCTGGGGAAAGTTGTGTTGATGCACTTAAAAGAGAACTGAAAGAAGAAATGGATATCGAGGTAAATATAGAAGAGAAAAACTTCTTTTTGACTGTACAACACCAGTATCCTGATTTTGGGATTATCATGCATAGCTATATTTGCAACGTCAATAAAAAAGAATTTGTTAGAAAAGAACATGCGGATCATGTGTGGTTAACAAAAGATAAACTGCTGACACTCGATTGGGCAGCGGCCGATATTCCGATTGTTAAACAAATAGTAAATGGTGAAATAAATAATGAATACTGAAAAGAATTTATCAGATAGCTTATATACTGGATTTATTAATAGTACGACAGCTTCTTTGGAAGAGTATCAACCATGTTTGTTAATAAATGACAGCAAGCGCGGCCTAAAAATCTTAACCAACTTGATCAAAGAACTTCGGAATTGTGAGGAGTTCTTTTTTTCAGTTGCATTTGTGACCAATAGCGGTGTTGCAGTATTGATAAATACATTAAAAGAGCTTGAGGGGAAAGGCATTAAGGGGAAAATTGTTGCATCACAGTACCAAAATTTTACAGAGCCTGCAGCTTTGAAACGATTGTTATCATTAAAAAATATCAAGCTTAAGATTGTTACGGAGGGTAACTTTCATGCCAAGGGATATATTTTTAAAAAAGGCGAAATTTATTCTTTAATCGTTGGTAGCAGTAATTTAACACAGAATGCTTTATCTATGAATAAGGAATGGAACATTAAAGTATCTACATCAGAAGCAGGTGCTTTAATTATCAATACGCTACAGGAATTTGATCAAACCTATGAAAACGCTACAATGGTAGATGAAGCATGGATCGATGAATATGCAAAAATATATAATGATCAAAAGCTTATACGAAATAGTAATTCAAAAACCAACAGTTTATATAATGGTGAGATTGAATCAAATATTTTAAATATTAAACGAATTAGTCCAAATAAAATGCAAATCAATGCCTTAGCCTCGTTGGATAAATTACGTTTGGAAGGTAAAAATAAAGCGTTGCTTATTTCTGCTACAGGAACCGGCAAGACATATTTATCGGCGTTTGATGCTTTAAAATTTGATCCAAGGCGCCTATTGTTTATTATTCACAGAGAGAATATTGCAAAAGCGGCAATGACAAGTTATAAGACAATATTTGGATATAAAAAAACAATGGGTATTTTAAGCGGTCATGAAAGATCAATAAATGCTGATTTCATTTTTTCAACAATCCAAACCCTGTCAAAGGATGATACACTCAGTAGTTTTCCTAAGGATTATTTCGATTACATCGTAATTGATGAAGTACATCGTTCGGGTGCCAACACCTATCAAAAGATAATCGAGTATTTTACACCTAAGTTTCTTCTTGGGATGTCTGCTACACCAGAACGCACAGATGGATATGATATATATAAAACATTTGACTATAATATTGCTTATGAAATAAGGCTTAACCAAGCACTAGAAGAAAACATGTTAGTGCCGTTTCATTATTACGGGGTTAGCGACATAGAGGTTGATGGGGTTCTTCTCGATGATAAGGCGGATTTCAATATTTTGACGAGTAATGAGCGCATTGACAAAATTAAGAATTTTGCGGAGTTTTATGGTTGTGACAAAGGTAGAATAAAAGGACTGGTCTTTTGTAGTCGAAATGAAGAAGCAAAATATCTAGCAAACGAGTTTCTAAAACATGGGTACAGGACCATAGCTCTGAATGGGAGTAGTAGCGAATCACTAAGAGAAGATAGTATTAAACGTCTTGAGCAAGATGAGGGTAAAAATGCATTAGACTATATATTTACAGTTGATATTTTTAATGAAGGCGTCGATATACCATCCGTAAATCAGATAATTATGCTTCGACCAACTCAATCAGCAATCGTTTTTGTACAGCAACTAGGAAGAGGTTTGAGAAAAAATTCAGAGAAAGAATATCTCACAGTCGTTGATTTTATCGGCAACTACGCAAATAATTATTTAGTGCCTATAGCGCTTTATGGAGATAGTTCATATAATAAAGATAATATTAGAAAGCTCATTAATAGTGGAAGCAGCTTTATTCCGGGTTCTTCAACAATCAATTTTGATTTCATAACAAAACAGAGAATATTTGATGCAATCAATTCGACCAATCTTTCAAATAAAAAAGACATGGTTGAAGACTATCGACTATTAAAGTTTAAACTTGGAAAAATTCCTGATATGTGTGATTTTACTGAGCACGGTAGTCGAGATCCATACGCTTATGTAGAATATGCGGGGTCATATTATTCTTTTATATCTAAAATTGAAACGTCCATTATGGGAAGACTATCCCAGAATGAAATGAAGTTATTAGAATTTTATTCTAAAGAAATTTGTAATGCCAAAAGAATCGAGGATATCTTGCTTCTGAAAATGCTCATTGATAAGGGCAAGGTTTCGTATGATGCTTTTATGCAAACCATCAACGAACAATTTGGTTATTTTCCGAGTGATAAGACAATAACATCTTCAGTGGCATGCCTAAATGCAGAATTCCTCAAGGCGCAGGATCAAGAAAAATACAAGGTAAAAGGTAGTGTATCGTTTCAGGAAAAATTGTTTGAAATTTCTTCAAGTCTATATGATGCAACGAGCAACGAGTATTTCAAACTTTTTCTTCTGGATACTCTAAAATATGCCATCCAGAAATTTGATGCTGCATTTTCTTTAGATAAATACTATGATGGATTTTTGATTTATCAGAAGTATTCTCGTAAGGATGTTTGTAAAATATTAAATTGGGAAAAAGATGAAGCATCAACCATGTATGGATATAGGATAAAAAATAAAACATGTCCGATTTTTGTAACTTATGAAAAGAAAGATGATATTACCGAAAGCACAAAATATGAGGATTACTTTATCAATAAATACCAGTTTAACTGGATGACTCGTAATAGAGTGACATTATCCTCACCCGAGGTTGTTCAAATAAAGAATTATAAAGAGGGGTTAAGAATTCCTTTGTTTGTCAAAAAGAGCGATGGGGAAGGGGCGGATTTCTATTATATGGGGGATTTGGAACCCTATGATTTCAAGCAAGAAAAAATTAAGAATAATGAAGGTGCTGAACTTTCAATTGTAAATATTAAATTTTATATCAAGGTACCGGTAGATGACAATATGCTCAATTATTTAGAGAATTGATTTGATGAATTTATAAATTGCAGGGGGAGCAAGGAATGCCTGCCCCATAAATAAAATGATCCAGAAGGACGGGGTTATTAGAAATTACGTCGCCGCGATCAATTGGCTAGCAATATTCTCCAATGGATAATTATGACATAGCAACTTGCTTTGGCAAGATATTACTGGTAATGGATATACGCCAGTTGATATTACTTATTGAGTATTGAACGATGGCGATTAGTCAAAATCGGTAGATATTGTTGAAATATGAGGCAAGAAGCATTTTCGAAGGAGAGTAAAATGGCAAAATCGATTGTATTTATCGATAGCGAAGTAGGAGTCGATGATAAAAAAATACATGATTTAGGTGCAGTGCGCAGTGATCGATCCACGTTTCACAGCGCATCTGTGCGAGATTTTTGTGCCTTTATCTCCGGAACAGAATTCCTCTGTGGGCACAATATTTTTCACCATGATATGGTGTTCATCAAGCCTCACATAAGTGGAGGCATTACTGATAAATATATTGATACTTTATATCTTTCTCCACTGCTCTTCCCAAAGAGGCCTTACCACGCTTTATTGAAGGATGATAAGCTCCAATCAGATGAACTTAATAATCCGCTTAATGACGCTCAAAAAGCAGAAAAGCTCTTTTATGATGAAGTCAATGCTTTCAACACGCTATCATCACAAATGAAGCAAATATACTGCTGTCTATTATATCAATTTGAGGAATTCAAAAGCTTTTTTGATTATATAAATTTTGTACCATATGGATCCAATGTAGAAAAACTCATTGCGATCGAATTTAAAGGCAAAATATGCTCAAATGCTGATATCTCGCTATTGATTAAGCATTATCCTGTGGAGTTAGCCTATGCACTTGCTCTGATCGGAAGCGATGATTATCATTCAATTACACCTCTGTGGCTTCTTAAAAATTATCCGAAGATTGAAAATGTAATAAAATTTCTGCGAAACACTCCTTGTGATGCCGGGTGCAGTTACTGTTCAGAAGTGCTGAATATCCACAAGGAGCTGAAAAAAATATTCGGATATGATAGTTTTCGTACATATAACGGCGAGCCTCTTCAAGAAAAAGCAGCCCAAGCAGCTGTCGATGGTAAATCACTACTTGCGGTCTTTCCTACTGGAGGGGGCAAGTCAATTACATTCCAGTTGCCGGCGTTGATGTCGGGCAAGACCGTTCACGGTTTGACTGTTGTTATTTCGCCGCTCCAGTCTCTGATGAAGGATCAGGTAGACAATCTGAATGAATTCGGCATTATTGATGCAGTTACCGTAAATGGGTTGCTAAGTCCTATTGAACGTTCAGATGCATTTGAACGCATAGCGAATGGTACAGCCACACTTTTATACATTTCCCCCGAGCAACTGCGATCAAGAACAATAGAAAAAATGATAATGTCGCGCAATATTGTTCGCTTTGTAATTGACGAAGCTCACTGCTTCTCTGCATGGGGGCAGGATTTTCGGGTCGATTACTTGTATATCGGCGACTTTATCCGCGAACTGCAAAAGAAAAAGAAAGATAAAATGCCGATACCGGTCTCATGCTTCACCGCCACTGCAAAGCAAAAGGTAATCAGTGATATTTGCGAATATTTCAAGTGTAAACTTGATCTCGAACTCGAATTATTTGCATCTTCTGCAACACGTGAAAATCTACATTACGTTGTTCTTTACAAGGAAACAGAAGAGGAAAAATATTGCGCGCTTCGTTCGCTGATAGAGCAGAAAAATTGCCCGACCATCGTATACGTATCCCGCACAAAGCGCACCCGAGACTTGGCTGAGAAACTATCAAGCGACGGTTTTCCTGCGAAACCCTTTAATGGCAAGATGGATCCGAGTGAGAAGATCGCTAACCAAGAAGCTTTTATCCATAATGACGTCAAGGTTATTGTAGCCACATCGGCTTTTGGTATGGGCGTTGACAAAAAGGATGTCCGACTCGTAATTCATTACGATATTTCCGATTCTCTCGAAAATTATGTTCAGGAAGCAGGTCGCGCGGGGCGTGATCCTTTACTTCAAGCTGATTGCTATGTCCTATTTAACGACGAAGACCTCAATAAGCATTTCATCCTGCTGAATCAGACAAAACTCAGTATCAGTGAAATCCAGCAAGTATGGAAGGCAATAAAGGATTTGACAAAACTTCGCCAAAGCATCTGCTGCTCACCGCTTGAAATCGCAAGACAAGCCGGTTGGGACGGTGCTTCAGTAGAAATTGAAACAAGAGTGAAAACTGCAATTGCTGCGTTGGAGAGCGCAGGTTATATCAAGCGTGGGCGCAACGTACCCCGTGTATACGCTACTAGCATTCTCGCCCCAAATATGCAGGAAGCAAGCTATCAGATAGAATCCTCAACTCTGTTTTCTGACTCGCAGAGGCAGGATGCAAAAAGAATTATTAAGGCGCTGATATCAAGTCGTAGCATAGCCAAAGCAGGGAATGACGAGGCAGAATCACGAATTGATTATCTTGCAGATACTCTCGGAATTGTTAAGGAAGATGTAATCACCTCAATTGACTTAATGCGGCAACAGGGGCTGCTTGCAGACGCACAGGATATGTCAGCTTATATTCTTAAGTCGGATTCCCAAAATAAATCACAACAAATTCTGGACCGATTTGCAAAACTGGAATATTTTATTATTTCTCAACTGCCTGAAGAAGGTTGCACCAAAAACTATAAAGAATGGAATGAAGCAGCACTTGCATCTGGAGTATTGACTTCGAGTGCTAAAAATATAAAAACATTGCTCTATTATCTAACTATAAAAGGTTATATTCATAAGGTTGAGGATGCTGGAAAAGGTATTGCTGCTATTCAGCCGTCCATGGATCCTAAACTGCTAATTGAAAAATATATTCGTAGAATAGATATATGCAAGTTTATTCTTGGCGTACTATACAGCAAGGCCGACGCTAATATGGACGAGTTCAGTGAAGAGTATGCTGTTTTGTTTTCCCTTGTCGGCTTGTTTAAGGACTATGAAAAAGTTCCTAAACTAGATTTATATTCGTCATCCGTCACAATTGCCGACGTTTCTGACGCGTTGCTTTATTTATCGAAGATCGGAGCCATGAAGCTAGAAGGCGGTTTTCTGGTGTTATATAACGGTATGGAAATCAAGCGCCTGGTTACCGATAATAGAATTAAGTACAAAGTGGATGATTATAGACTGTTGGATGAGTTCTACATGCAGAGAATTAGGCAGATTCATATTGTAGGTGAGTATGCAAATTTAATGGTGCGCAATTACGATGCGGCCTTACAATTTGTTTATGATTATTTTCAGATGGACTTTAAAAAGTTCATTTCGAGATATTTCAAAGGGGACCGAGCAAAGGAAATTGACCGAAATGTTACTCCCAACAAATACAATCAGCTTTTTGACCAATTATCCAATATTCAATCACAAATCATCAATGATAATGAATCAAAGTATATTGTTGTGGCTGCGGGCCCAGGAAGTGGAAAAACTCGCGTCTTGGTTCATAAGCTTGCCTCTTTGCTTTTACTTGAAGATGTGAAGCATGAGCAACTTCTGATGCTAACATTTTCACGGGCAGCAGCGACGGAATTCAAAAAACGTCTGATTGACCTCATTGGTAATTCTGCTAATTTTGTGGAAATCAAAACATTCCATTCTTATTGTTTTGATTTACTAGGCAAAATTGGAAGCCTCGACGGCATACAGGATGTCGTTAAAAATGCCTCCGAACTAATTTACAATGGCGATGTCGAACCAGGAAAAATCATGAAGAGCGTTCTAGTCATTGACGAAGCACAAGACATAGATGAAAATGAATTCGCGCTGATTCGAGCATTAATTCATACCAATGACGACATGCGTGTGATTGCTGTTGGGGATGACGACCAGAACATCTATGAATTCAGAGGCTCTAATTCTAAATACATGCGCGCGCTTATCGACGATTATGGTGCTGTTAAATACGAAATGGGCGAAAATTTCAGAAGCAAGAGGAACATTGTCGCTCTGAGCAATACTTTTATCGGGTCCTTACATAATCGAATGAAGTTATCACTTATTCAGTCGGTTCAAGATGGAACCGGAACGGTTGAAATTATTAGTCATATCTCGGACCATATGGAAGAAGCAGTAGCAGATCATATAGTCAAGGCATATCAGGGTGGGAAAGCTTGTGTGCTTACAAACACCAACTATGAGGCTCTGCAGGTGCTTGGTTTGCTTTCACGAAAAGGTATACGGGCAAAATTGATACAATCAAATGATGGATTTAATTTATACAATCTTGCTGAAGTCCGATTTTTTATGAAGCTGATTGATTCCAAACTTAATTCTCCAGTAATTGATGACAACTTATGGATTTTTGCCAAAGAACAACTTGCTCAAGTTTATGTTGAGAGTTCCTGCTTGACCAATTGTTTGAACATGCTCACAGAATTTGAATTCGTGAACCGGATAAAATACCGTACTGATTTGGATGAATTTATCAAAGAATCCAATTATGAAGACTTTTATTCGGATGAGAATGAAGTGGTATATGTCTCAACAATTCATAAATCAAAGGGCAGAGAGTTTGATTCTGTTTATTTACTTCTGAAAAACATATTTGCTACCAACGATGAAGAAAAACGAAAGCTATATGTAGGAATGACCCGTGCTAAAGAATCTTTATACATTCATTGCAATACAAATATCCTCAGCCAATATTCTGTTGAAGGAGTCGTAAAAACGGAGGATGCGACAGAGTATGAGGAACCTTCGGAAATTTCACTTCAGCTGACATATAAAGATGTTGTCCTCAACTTCTTTAAGGACAAGAAGGAATTCATTCTGGGACTTCGCAGCGGTAGAAAACTAGCAATATCCGATAATTATCTGGTCGCTGAATTAAATGGGAGGACCGTTTATGTAGCGAAATTCTCGAAGGCATTTAAGGAAAAACTTGAGAATCTTGATAACAAAGGATATAAGCCATACTGTGCTTTTATTGGTTATGTCCTAGCTTGGCATGGAGAGAATGACGATGGGGAATCGGCTATCATTTTGCCAATTTTGCATTTCAAACAATCATTTATTACAGAGTGAATTAAATGTAATAGAAGTTGATAAAAGAAGAACCTACCTTTGCGTACCAAGTGGATGATGGTAACTATATAGCACTTGAAAGTGTACCATTTTGCTAATAAAAGGAGGACGGAAAAATGGGCTGGAAAAAGGCATTGGTGAATGGTGGAAAAATTGTGGCTAAACAGGTTTCTCCAGATGTTTTTAATTTGGGAGCAAAAATAGGTGCTGAAATCATTGAAAAACAGAAGAATCTCATTAAAATACCTGACTTAAAAGATGTTCATATTGATGAAGCGTTAAGAGTTTTAAAAGACGAACTTAATTTGACTCCAACACCAGCTATCGCAAATCCTAGTATAGCCTTTGCTGATGAAAGTGAAAACGATGTAATGTACTCTGAACCGAGATTTGGTTCACGTGTAAATCCAAAAACGCCAGTTAAGGTTTACTATCTTACTCAAGAAGTAATTAATAAGAGCAAAAAGCTATTAGGAAATGTAGTTCAAGAATTTAAAGTTCCAAAAATAATTGGACTAAATGTTTATGAAGCACGAGAAGACCTTGAGGGCTTGGGTTTGATAGTCACTGAAAAAATAGAAAAACCAAGTTTAATATTTATTAGTAATGAAGATGGGCAGGTTACAAGAATCACTTACCCAAACAATCAGAAAATTGGACTAAAATTAAAAACTGGCGATCGAATTTGGCTCTATTATGTCAATGAAGAAGTCATATTAGAAAGCAGGGCATTGAAAGATAAAAAAGAAAAAGATAAGCAAGAAAAAATTGATAAAATCGGTAAAACGGCCAAAGATATATTGAAAGGAATCAATGCTGGGGCTGTAGAAGCAACCCATAATATTGCACAAAATGTCAAAAAGCCTTTGATAAAGAAAAAAGTAAGTTCGGATAAGATTGAAGAATGATAATCTTAAAAACCATTAGAAAAACGGCTGATGATTCATAACTCAACTAGCCATACCGATTTAAGTTTCTACAAGTTGACAATGCAATTGAAAAAGCTGTGGAAATCCGTAAAAAGCAGCTGATAGTACAAAAGAATTCGCACACTTACTTACCAGCAAAGCGCAAGAGGAATACTTAAAGTCACAGTTCAAGAAATTCAATCCTGTTTTCCATGACCAATACACGGATCCAAATTTCGGTCTTCCCAACCTGATTATGATTGTTGACGATGCTATACGCAAAGATATCGATGTGTGCAAAGGCGCAACCGGATGAAAAGCGTTTGAAAAAGGCGTGGAAGTATTTCGACTATATGATGAGGCAATTGCTTTCAGTGGCCTGAATTTTATTCCAGCTGCGGTCTGTGATGCGATCTACGATGTCGATATCCACGACAGAAGCCGTTTTATCCGGCTTGATTGTTATTTTGAAAAAATGCAGGAATCAAAATTAGCTGAGTTAAAGCACATTGCTTATTCATTAGGCGCAAAAAAATACAGTGTCGAAATGTACGACACGACTAGCGAGCAACGCACTGTTAAACAAAAGGGCAAGATAAATGTAAAGAACGGTGTTGGAGCTTTAAAAAATTCAGTCAATGCTTCAGAAGAACGGGAACTGACTGCTGAAAATAAAACGCAAAGGAAGGCATTACCTTTGCTGAATTTTCAGGAGACATGAAGCCTACTCAACCTGATCTTCTGTGGTTTGCCAATGATGACAATATCAAGAATTTAATCCGTATGCGTTGCGCTGGCGTGGGCAAAAACGAAGTGAAAACATATTGTATCGAGATTTAAGGAACAGATTTTGCAACTATGGGTGTAAGTACCGCTTTAAAACTTGATGCCTCTGTAGGCAGTCTCGGGTTGGGGAGCAGCATTGACTTAAAAAGCAGGGCGGTCGAAGAGCACCATCATAAGATGAGTTTTCAACTAGAATTTTGACAAATAATAATTGATAAATATTCTTCTCATGATAAAGCAAGAATTGGATTGATATATAGATTTTTCTTTGCTTGCGAATCATCAGCAGTTCTTATCGCCCAGAAACTGAATATAGCATGCTTCGAAACAAAGAAAATAATCCGTTTACGGCAAAAATATCTCCTTGCCTGTTGCGTATTGGGACAGAATTCGATAATATGAATTCAGAGAGAAAATGCCGTTTGCGGCAAAAAATCCCTCTTGGAGGTATTTGTGATCATTAAACGAGATGAATATGTGAATCAGCTGATTCGAAAGAAGCAGAATGGTCTGATCAAAATTATTACCGGAATCAGAAGATGCGGAAAATCGTATCTGTTATTTGAGCTTTATCACGCGTGCCTGAACTCAATAGGCGTAGAAGACAAATACATCATTGAGCTTTCACTTGATGACGAAGTCAATGCGCAGTACAGAAATCCTATAGAGTTAGGCAAATACATCAGAAGCTTGATTATTGATAAGGATAAGGAATACTTCATCTTTCTCGATGAAATTCAGCAGGTCAAAGAAATAAGGAATCCATATCTCGAAGACCCAAACGAGAAAATTAGTTTCGTTGATGTTCTCCTTGGGTTGATGAAGATTAAGAACGCTGATATCTATGTCACAGGAAGCAACTCAAAAATGCTTTCCTCAGACATTGTCACGCAATTTAGAGACCGTGGAGACGAAGTCAGATTGTACCCGCTCTGTTTTAAAGAGTTTTATGATGCCTTTCCAGAAAACAAAGAAAATGCCTGGAAAGAGTATTATACCTATGGCGGTTTACCAAGAGTTATGTCGTTAATCACCCACAAGGACAAGAGTGATTATCTGCAAAACCTTTTTAAGAACACCTACATGAAGGATGTTATTGACCGGCACAAAATACGAAATGACAAACAAATTCTGGATGACTTGATCAATATCATTTCATCAGCGGTTGGATCACTGACGAATCCAAAGAAATTGTCCGATGCTTTTAAGTCAATCAATAAGACATCGATCAATTCAACAACGATCGATGTCTATCTGGAATATTTTGAAGAAGCATTTATCATCGATGTTGCCCGCAGATATGATATAAAAGGGAAGAAGTACATTGGTACGCCTGTTAAATACTACTTCACAGATATTGGCCTCCGAAATGCTCGTTTGAATTTCAGACAGCAGGAGGAAAATCATATCATGGAGAATATCCTTTTTGTTGAATTAAAAGCAAGAGGTTTTAATGTCGAAGTTGGCGTCGTTGAGTACAGACATCGGGATAAAAATGGCAAGGACGTCAGAACACAACTTGAAGTCGATTTCGTTGCGAATGCTGGTGGGAAAATCTATTACATACAATCTGCGCTCAATGTTGATGAAGAAGGCAAACGCTATCAGGAAATCAACTCGCTCAGACGTATTCCAGATTCCTTTAAGAAAATAGTCGTGGTTAAAGATGATATCATGCCATGGAATGACGATAACGGGATCCTTTATATCGGCATCAAGGACTTTCTCCTGGATGCCAATGCAATAAATATTTGATTGAGACGTCAATCCAAGGAGCTCACAGCATTTTGAGACAGCGGTAGTGATCAATATAAAATAATTTCTTAAAAATAATAAATGGAGGAAAATCTTATGGATCAATTTGAAAAGGTAACGGTAGTAAAAAAAGCAAATATTTATTTCGACGGCAAAGTGACGAGTCGAACCGTATTGTTCGACGATGGAGAAAAGAAAACATTAGGCATTATGCTGCCCGGAGAATATGAATTCGGGACAGCGGATAAGGAACTTATGGAGATAATTGAAGGAAATCTTGAAGTTAAATTACCGGATCGTAGCGAATGGAAAATTTTTAAAAGTGGGGATTCATTTGAGGTGAAGGCAAATTCGAAATTCAAGCTGATCGTAAAAGAAGTAACCGATTATTGTTGCTCCTATCTAAAAGAATAGAATTACACGAATAATAAGCATCCTCATTGCCCAGCCCTATTCAATATGTTGTACAAAGTCTGCAAGGAAATCTTCAATTTCCTTGCAGCTTCCTTTTTTCCGGCATAATGGTGCCCGTATTTGTCCAAAGCCTTCAATACGAGCTGGTGCTCAAATTCAGCCATAGGGACGATTTCATCCGGTTCGGCTTGCGGATTCAAGAACAGATAGGGCTTCAACAATTCCGAGCTGATGGTCGCCTTATCAGCCATAAACACCAGGCGCTCCAGCATATTCTCCATTTCCCGGACATTGCCGGGCCAATCATAACGGCACAGCAGAGCCGCGGCCTCATCACTGAAAACACAGGCCTTGCTTTGTTTTCGGTTGATGTTTGCCAACAGGGTTTCGGCCAAGATCGGAATGTCCTCGATTCGGCTGCGTAGGGGCGGGATGTTGATTGTGATCACATTCAATCGATAAAACAGATCGGATCTGAACAGCTTGTCATGGATTAGCTGCATTAAATCCCGATTGGTTGCGGCAATGATTTTGACGTCGATCTTGTGGGAATCACTGCTCCCGAGGCGCTCAACCTCCTTTTCCTGAAGGACCCGCAGCAGCTTGGCCTGCAGGCTTAAACTCATATCGCCGATTTCATCTAAAAAGATGGTGCCTTTATGGGCCAATTCGAACTTGCCGATCCGGGTTTTATCAGCACCGGTGAAGGCCCCTTTTTCATAACCAAACAATTCGCTTTCAAGTAAATTATCCGGGATCGCGGCGCAATTGATTTTGATGAACGAGTTGTTTGAGCGGTTGCTGTAATTATGGATTGCCTGTGCAAACAGCTCCTTGCCGGTGCCGCTCTC
>DIWW01000003.1 GCA_002435905.1 Peptococcaceae bacterium UBA6096 | reverse complement strand
TGGAGAGGGCGGCCAAACTCAACGACGCCTTGGGCGGCGGTTCCATGACGGCCCTGCCGATCATCGAGACCCAGGCGGGGGATGTTTCCGCCTACATTCCCACCAACGTCATTTCCATCACCGACGGACAGATCTTTTTAGAGTCCAATCTGTTTTATTCGGGTTTTCGTCCGGCCATCAATGTGGGCATTTCGGTCTCCCGTGTGGGAGGCGCTGCCCAAATCAAAGCGATGAAGCAGGTCGCCGGCCGTCTGCGTCTGGATCTGGCCCAATACCGTGAGCTGCAGTCCTTTGCTCAGTTTGGGTCGGATCTGGACAAATCCACCCAGGCCCGCTTGAGCCGGGGCGAGAAGATCATGGAAGCCCTCAAGCAGGGACAATACCAGCCTATGCCGGTGGAAGAACAGATCGTCAGTATTTATTGCGCAATCAATGGCTACCTGGACGAGATTCCGACCGAAAACATCCGAGCCTTTCAGGCGGGCCTTCGGGAATTCCTATCCAGCGGCGGTTACCACGATGTCCCCATGGGGATCCGAACAGGGAAGGTTTTGACCAAAGAAATCGAGAGCCGCTTGAAACTGGCCATCGAGGAATACGGCAAAACTTTTCTGAAAAAGGAATAGGGGTGAGGGGATGGCCAATAGCCGCGACATTAAACAACGCATCCAAAGCGTGAAAAGCACCCAGCAGATCACCAAGGCCATGAAGGTGGTCTCCGCGGCGAAGCTTCATAAGGCCCAGGCCGCCGCCCTGGCTTCGCGTCCGTATACCAAAAAACTGACGCAGGTGATCCGGAGGATCGTCGAGAATTCGCAGGACACCCGGAATCCGTTGATGCAGCAGCGTCCTTGCAAGCGGGCCGCCATCATCCTGGTTACCGGGAACAAAGGTTTGGCTGGCGGCTTCAACGGCAATTTGATCCGCTTGGCCATGGGCTTGGCCAAGGAAAAATACAAGGACTGCCCTGTGGATTTTATTCCGGTGGGGAGCAAAGGGCGGGACTTTTTAAGAAGCCATGAACAAAGCATGCCCGCGGAGTTTATTAAGATCAGCGATGTGCCCCGTACCAGTGATACAAAGCCGGCCGCAGAGCTGGTAACGGAAAAATTCCTGGCCGGAGACTATGACGCGGTGGACATCGTCTACCAGGCCTTTCTGTCCCCAGGTCATCAGGAGCCCAGCGTGCGGCCTCTGCTGCCCCTGGCCTTCGACTTGGCCGGGGAGACCAAGGGCGGGCGGGAAGTCCATTATGACTACATCTTTGAGCCGGACGCCGCCGGCGTCCTGGACGCCCTGATCCCCATGTACATCAACAATCTGGTGTTCCAGTCGGTGCTGGAAACCAAAGCCGGCGAGTATGTCGCCCGGCTGATGGCCATGGGCGCAGCCACCGAAAATGCGGAAAAGATGATCAACGCCCTGGTCCTTAGCTACAACCGCAGCCGCCAGGCGGCCATCACCAAGGAACTGACTGAGATCATGGGCGGCGCCGAAGCCTTGGAACAGATCGAACGGGAGGCAGAGGAAGCGGAAGAAGCCAGCCAGGAAGCAAGTTGAGGATTCAGAAAGGGGAGCAAGCTTTTGCTTAACATAGGAAAAATCGTTCAGGTAATCGGCGCGGTGGTTGACGTTAAGTTCCCTCCCGGCCATCTGCCCGAAATCTACAATGCGGTCCGGACCCAGGTGCCGGACAAAGGGATCGATGTCACGCTGGAAGTGGCCCAGCATATCGGTAAGAGCCAGGTGCGCTGTGTGGCCATGTCCTCTACCGACGGCTTGAGCCGGGCCATGGATGTGGTGGATCTGGGCATGCCGATCTCCGTGCCGGTGGGAGAGGCCACCTTGGGGAGGATGGTCAATGTCCTGGGGCAGCCTATCGATGAAGGCGGTCCGATCCTGACGACGGCCCATTGGTCGATCCATCGTCTGGCCCCGGAATATGTGGACCAGGAGCCGGCCACGGAGATCCTGGAAACCGGCATCAAGGTCATCGATCTTCTGGCCCCCTACGCCAAGGGCGGCAAGATCGGGCTCTTCGGCGGGGCCGGGGTGGGCAAGACCGTGCTGATCATGGAGCTGATCCGCAACATCGCCCACGAGCATGGCGGCTATTCCGTCTTTGCCGGCGTCGGAGAACGGACCCGGGAAGGCAACGACCTTTGGAATGAGATGAAAGAATCCGGCGTCATCGACAAGACGGCGCTGGTTTTCGGCCAGATGAACGAACCTCCCGGCGCCCGGCAGCGGGTGGCTCTGACTGGCCTGACCATGGCGGAAAACTTCCGGGACGAAGCGGGACAGGATGTCCTGCTGTTCATCGACAACATTTTCCGATTCACCCAGGCGGGCTCGGAAGTCTCCGCCCTGCTGGGGCGGATGCCGTCGGCCGTCGGTTACCAGCCCACTTTGGCCACGGAGATGGGCATCCTGCAGGAACGCATCACCTCGACGAAACGGGGCTCCATCACCTCCGTCCAGGCGGTCTACGTGCCCGCCGACGACTTGACCGACCCGGCGCCGGCCACCACCTTTTCCCATCTGGACGCCACCACGGTGCTGTCCCGGGCCATTGTGGAAATGGGCATTTACCCCGCCGTGGACCCCCTGGAATCCAACTCCCGCATCCTGGATCCCATGATCCTGGGGGAGGAGCATTACCGGGTGGCCCGGGCGGTGCAGAAGCTGCTGCAGCGCAACAAGGAGCTTCAGGATATTATTGCCATCCTGGGCATGGACGAGCTTTCCGAAGAGGACAAGCTGACCGTCAACCGGGCCCGGAAAGTGCAGCGGTTCCTTTCCCAGCCCTTCAACGTGGCCGAACAGTTCACCGGGACCCCCGGCAAGTATGTGCCCATCAAGGAAACGATCCGCGGCTTCAATGAGATCCTCCAGGGCAAGCATGACCCGGTGCCTGAGCAGGCTTTCTATATGTGCGGCACCATCGACGAGGTTTTGGAGCAGGCGAAGAATCTGGAATAGGAGGCGGCAGGGATGGCCAATTGCTTTTCTTTGGAGATCGTGACCTCCGAACGCAGCGTGTTCAAGGGGGAGGCCACAAGCCTCAGCCTTTTCGGCGCCTTGGGCTCCATGACCATTCTGGCCCACCACGCGCCTCTGATCACGGAGCTGCGGCAAGGCACCGTCTATTACACCACAGCGGACGGGGAAGAGAAGACCATGGAGTTAAGCGGCGGCTTCATCGAGGTTGCCGGCAACAAGGTGACTGTGTTGGATTGCTAATGGATCCCCGAGGCTATACAGGATAGAACAAAAGAACACCTCCTCAAGTTCTATCCTTCCCATACACCCAAACCACCCAACGATATGATTCCCCTTGTCTGATTGATATAGGCAAGGGGAATCATATTGGAGGGAAAGAGGATCCAGCGTCGATCAAACAAAACCATTGGGAAAATCTGGGGGTCATTATGAAGGATGAAAACAAGGTATCGACCGCAGGCATCAAACGATTGCCTAAATATTATCGCTATCTTTCAGTTCTGCGGCAGATGGGCATCGGTCGGGTGTCCTCCATTGACTTGGGCCGGCAGCTGGAGATTACCCCGTCCAAGGTAAGGCAGGATTTTTTTAATTTTGGCTGCTATGGGCTTCAAGGCTACGGATATGAAGTCGGGTCTTTGATGCACGAAATCGGAAAGATCCTGGGCATGGACCGGGTCAACACCATGGTCATCATCGGCGCCGGAAAATTAGGCCGGGCCTTGGCCAATCATTCCAGCTTTGAAAAAAGGGGCTACAAAGTCATCGGCATGTTCGATATGAACCCCAATCTGATCGGAAAAGCCGTCCGTGGTATCGAGATCCGGTCGATTGACATGCTTCAGGAATTCCACGCCCAGCATGCGGTGGATATCGCGGTCATCACGGTGCCGCGTGTGTATGCCCGCGAAATGGCAGAACGAGTCGTAAGCTATGGGGTCAAAGGAATATGGAATTTTGCCTCCGTTGAGTTTGAAGTGCCGGAGGATGTGGCGGTGGAGCACATCCATTTCAGTGAGAGTCTGATGGCTTTAAGCTACAAGCTGAAGGAGAAACGGACTGGATGGCTGGCAAGTTGGCAGCCACATGATGGAAGGTCCCAGAGCGACAGATCAGCAATCGGAAAGGGGGTTCGATGACCATGGAACTACATGAAATGCGCATTTTGGAAGACATTGCAATGTCAGCCTGCCCGACCAAGGAGAGATACCACCTGGAGGACTCGGAATTCTACAAAGCTCTGAAGAATCTAGTGGATTGCAGACTGATCGACGGGGTCTACTTTGTTACCGCGGAGGACGATGCCGTGGAGCCCTTTTTCCTGGACCTGGATTTGACCCACGCAGGGAAAGCCCTGGTTTTTTCGGACGACGCGGCATTCTGAGCGGAAGAGCGAACGTCGTATATTTTCGATTCAGGGGCAGTTCTGCTGTCCCTATGTGACCGCCATGGGACAGGATGCGCTAGGCTTCTTTGAATAAAATGAAGGGGGAAGCAGTATGCTCAAGGTATACCAGGTTAAAAAAGGTCAAGGACACTATGCGCTGGAAGCCGTTGCAACACAAAGTGAAGAAGGCCTTAATGTGTATCTTGGAGGCGGTGAAAAGCCACATATTGGTACGATAGTACTTTGCCAGCCGCGCCCAAGTCTCAAAATGGACGGAAGTCTCAGCCAAACGACTTCTGTGATCAATATACTTGGGCATAAGGATGATGGCGTAGGGGTTCCGATGGCGCAAAGTTTGTGCCTGGCATTGAGAATCCCAGTCGTTGTGACGGCAGGAGTGCATATTTCAGATGCAAAAGCTGAAGAAATTACTGCGATGCAAAAAGTTGCGGAAGAAATTACTTCCTGTTTGCTTAGACTTCTGCAACCCGAAAAGGACCATTGAATATGAATATTGATTCATGCAGAACTAAATCCGTACGGATTTAATGTCAAAAATATTTATACACCAATTAAAATAGACGATATCTGTCAATGTTCTACGTGCTTTATTGCCTCCCATAAGAGAGTGACGGAACAAATAAACTTTACTTGTTCTACCGGCCAAATTGCCGACGAAACGCGGGATAATTGGCGGAGGTTCAGGAGGCGGCAAAATGGTCATCGCAGTGGCGGATCACTGGGAATTCGAAGAATGCATTTTATTTCACAGGCATTGACATGTGATGCCTAAAAAGATATCATATACTTGATTAATAAAGTATGATGAAGGGGATGGGACTTTGTACAAGGTCGATTTTACATTGAACTTCTTCAAAAATCAGGAACCTGGATGGGGGAGCCTCAGACAAAAAATATTGGTCATGGCCTATGGGAACTTCGCCCGGGGAACAATAGGATCCTATATTTCTATTTTAAGAATGAAACCTATGTTCTTCTGCATCACTTCGTAAAAAAGACGAATAGAACCCCGCAAGGAGAGATTGAACGCGCAAGGCGTGAGATGGATGACCATATCAAAAGAAAAAAAGGAGGCGCGTGAGCCATGGATGATTGGAGTAAATACAAAGCGTATGTCAAAGAGCAGTCCCCGGAAGAAAAAACTGATATAGAGAGTATTGAGCGGCTCAGCGCCATGGTCAGCTTGATCATCAAAACCCGGCATGCAAACCACATTTCCCAAAGAGAGCTGGCAAGAAGATGCGGAATCACTCAAGCGATGCTGGGACGGGTGGAAACCTTAAAGTGTATCCCCAGGGCAGACACTCTTTTTAAAATATTGTTGGCCTTAAAGCTTGATATTACAGCAACTCCTTCAGAAAACACAAAGACTTCAATGACTGTATAGAGTCTGGATATTCAAGTGCACTTTATGCCCAATCAGAAGAAGCAGCAACAAGAACAGGCGCGGCGATGCTTAATCTCCGCTCCTTCGGGATGATAATTGTATATAGAGCGCATGGGAACTTTAAAAAGGTTGCATAACCTATTGCAATACACACAAAAATCAGTTATGATGTAACCACAAATCGATAAAGGCAAACCAGTCGAAAGGCTGGGACGCAAAGCCACGAGTCTAAAGCCTCCCCGGAGGCCATGATCGTCGGGTTGCCGAAGTTAGGGAAGTTTTAGACGCCCCTGTTTTGGCACCGCCGAAGCAGGGGTTTTTTGAACCCTTTTCACCGATAATAGCAAACCATCCGAAAGGTTGGGACGCAAAGCTAAAGGGCCTTTTACGAAAGTAAGTGGCAGCCAGCTACCGAAGGAAGAGTGTGAATATGAAAAAGTTCAGTGCATTCATCATAGCCTTGATGCTATTAACCAGCAACGTATCAGCAGCCCTGGCCGATACGGCAGAGCCCCGGATCATCGCCGATGGGGCAGCCGCCGGCATCGTCACCGTCACCTATCCGGTGCAAGAGGATATCCGGATCAAGGTCCTGGTGGAAAAAGATGGGGTCAAATATTATTACAATATGATCGACTCAGACGAAACCCTGCCCCTGCAGATGGGGGACGGCGACTATAAGATCACCATCTACGAAAACATCACCGGCAGCCGCTACAGAGCGGTGCTCTCCGATACAGTCAGCGTGGATCTGGCAGAGGACAAGGATGTGTATCTGCAGTCGGTCCAGTCCATTGAGTGGAATGACTCCATGAAGGCCATCCTGAAGGCCCAAGCCCTCACCCGGGGCCTGAAAACCGACGCGGAAAAAGTCAGCGCCATCCATCAGTATATCGTGGACAATTACAGCTACGATTTTGCAAAGATCAGCACCATGACCAGCGCCTATCTGCCGGATGTGGAGCGGAACTTTGCAAGCCGCAAAGGGATATGCTACGACTTCGCTTCCCTGTTCGCGGCCATGACCCGCAGCGTGGGTATCCCGGCCAAACTGATCAAGGGCTACACGCCCAACGCGAAAGGCTACCATGCCTGGAACGAAGTGTATATCAATGACCAGTGGGTCACCCTGGACGCCACCTATGATGCGCAGATGGACGACCTGGGCGGGAAGTATACCATGATCAAGGACTCAGACCTTTACGACAAGGTTTATGAATATTAAGCTTTCACGAAGATACGAACATAAAGAAGACGCTGCAGGCTCAACAGTCTGCAGCGTCTTCTTTATGAGTGGGATTTCAATCTAATCTGATTTACCCGATCTATGCGATGTCGTCTTCCTCGTCCTCATCTTTGAAGTTGAGTTCCATTTCGGAAGGCAAATACGCGGGAGCCTGGGAAGGCGCTGCTGCCATCGGGCTGGTACCGGTCTTGGGCAGTTCGCCCAGGGGCGCATCAGCCTCGATGATGATCACTTCTTCAGGGACTTCGATCGGTGCAGGTACGATGATGGGGGATTCCGGAGCGGGTGTTTCGACGATTACGACCTCTGGGGTGGTTTCATCGCCGCCGCTGTAGGAGGAACTGGGCCTGTCATAGGTGTTGGTGAAGGTTACATTGGCCAGCTCGCCTTCGGTGACGACCACTTCGCGAGAGGCATCGCTGATGGTGTAGCGGTAGGGTAGATCCACCTCGGTGACGGTGTAGGTGCCGGGCTGCAGTCCGCTGAGGATGTAGCTGCCTTCGCCGACAATGGTGACCGGTACTTCCTGGCCTTCGACTTCAAAGGTGAAGGTGGCGTCGTAGGCAGGGGAGTCGCCGGTGATGGCTTTGGTGATCCGGATGCTGCCGGTTCCCTGGACAGGGGCTGTGTACGTATTGGTGAAGGTTGCGGTTGCGGTCTGTCCGGCAACGATCACGATTTCCTGATCAGCATCTTCGATAGAGTAATAATCGGGAAGATCGATTTCAGCGACGGTGTAGGTGCCGGGAGCCAGGCCATAGATGGTTTGGCTGCCTTCGCCGGAGATGGTGATCGGAGCTTCTTGGCCTTCGACATCAAAGGTGAAGATGGCCGCGCTGCCCGGTGTGTCGCCGGTGATGTCTTTGATGATGGTCAGGTCGCCGGTGGTGGGGCCCGCGGGTGCTGTATACCGGTTGGTAAAGGTGGCAGTTGCGGTGTCGCCTCCGACGATGGTTACATCCTGATCGTTATCTCCAATGGAATAGCCAATGGGCAGATTGATCTCCGTCACGGTGTAGATGCCTTCGGGAATGTTATTGATGGTGGTGCTGCCGATACCGGTGATGGTGAAGGTGCCCTGCTGTCCTTCCACGGTGAAGGTGAAGTCAGCCGCTGAAGGAGGCGTGCTGCCGGTAAGGGCCTTGACGATGGTCAGGCTGCCGATGGTCGGTCTCGTATAGGTATTGGTGAAGGTGACGGTTGCGGTCTGGCCTGCGACGATGGTCACATCCTGGTCGGCGTCTCCAATGGAGTAGCCATCAGGGAGATTGATCTCTGTCACGGTGTAGACGCCTTCTGGAATGTTGTTGATGGTGGTGCTGCCGGCACCGGTGATGGTGAAGGTGCCTTGCTGTCCTTCCACGGTGAAGGTGAAGTCAGCTGCTGCGGAAGGTGTGTCACCGGTGAGGGCCTTGGTGATGGTCAGGTTGCCGGTGGTGGGAGGAACGACGGGTTCGTCATAGACGTTGGTGAAGGTCACTTCGGCGGTTTGATCCGCGGTGACGACTACGTCCTGGGAAGCCGTTTCGATGGTATAGTCATCCGGGAGGTTGGTTTCTGTGATGGTGTAGGTATCGGGCGCCAAGCCGGAGACGGTGGTGCTGCCTGCGCCGACAATGGTGACCGGTGTTTGCCGGCCTTCCACGGTGAAGGTGAAGGTGGCGTCGGAAGCGGGGGTGTCGCCGGTGATGGCTTTGGTGATGGTGATGCTGCCTGTTCCTACGGGAGGCGCGGTATAGGTGTTGGTGAAGGTGGCGGTAGCGGTCTCTCCCTCGGTGACGGTGATTTCCTGATCGTAGTCTCCAATGGAATATCCGTCCGGAAGACTGAGCTCGGTCACTGTATAGGTTCCGGGAGGAATGTTATCGATGGTGGTGCTGCCGGCACCGGTGATGGTGAAGGTGCCTTCCTGGCCTTCCACGGTGAAGGTGAAGTCGGCTGCTGCAGGAGGGGTATCGCCATCCAGAGCTTTGACGATGGTGATGCTTCCTTCAGGCATGGTCAGCTTTTCACCGTCCGGCTGAATAACAAGCATGGCGTTGGCAGCGCTTGTATGATAGACAATGCTGGTCGTCGCGCCGTTGGCCCAATGAATGATGACCTCGACCGTAACGTTTTGACCGGAAAGATCTTCAGTCACATGGCCTACGGCCTGATTGCCGGACATTGTCAGATTGACAGTTTCCTCATAAGTGCCTGATGTCAATGTAACATCTACCGAGTCAACATCGGCTAAATTGACCACCATTTGCTGAACTTGCACCTTGATATCGGTTCCTACTTTTGCAAAGACCGGGGCTGCGACCACCGTGGTCAGCATAAAGGTTACCAACAATAAAATCGATAAAAACTTTCTACCTCTTAAATTCGTTCCTGTCATGATACATTCTCCTTTCGTTCCATCCCGTCATCTGAGGTGACGTGTGAATTGGCCTTTGATTTTCCTCTGTTTGGTATGCTCTGTGTTCATTCGGATGGCTTCTCACCCTCCGATACGGCGCTGTCGATCAGCTTGATCATTTCCAGCGCGCTGCGGAAATTTTCTGCCTTACGTCCATTGGTCCAGGTAATGGTACCTTGCCAGGATGCGTTCTGGCAGCTGGTGATCTGTATAAAGAAGACGCTTTTTTTCTTTTTCGAATTTCCCATTCATACCTCAACCTCCTCTCAAACGCGAAGGGGGCTTGCAAAACGTTGAGTTGCAGGTGAATTTTTATTGATCTATCTATAGCATACCGTCAACTGGTTACATTTTGGTTGCATTTAGAGAGATTCAGTAATAAAATGTGACCGAAAGGCTAAATTTTATTGGACAGATAAGGGAAAGGCTACCATTTTTACATAAAATAAGATAGAATCATAATTAAACATCATAAATCGAATCTTCAATTTATTTCATAGAGCTGCCGCCAACGTCAAGAAGCGGCACCGGACGGCGGAAGGAGGACCAGAGCATGCCAAAAGTCTCCAAGGGAATCAACGGGCCCAGACATCAAGTCCAGGTTTATACCTTGGGCGGATTTTCCATGCGGATCGGTGACAGGACCATCAGCGACACCCAAAACCGTTCCCGTAAAATGTGGAATCTCCTGGCATTTCTGATGATGTTTCGCAGCCGGTATGTGACCCAGCCGGAGCTGATCGAAACGATCTGGCCGGAAGAGGACAGTGACAATCCCATCAGCGCGCTGAAGACCTTGGTCAGTCGGGCCCGGGTGGCCCTTGCGCCCCTCAGCGAAGGAGAAGAAGAGGAACTGCAATTCCTGGCGTCCCAGCGGGGCTCTTACACATGGAATAAAGTCCTGGATTATACAGTGGATGCCGAAGCCTTTGAAACCCTCTGCAAAATGGCGGGGAATGGCAACGGCACCCATACGGCGGAAGAACGGCTGGAAACCTACCGCAAAGCGGTGGCCTTATATAAAGGAGACTTTTTACCGAAGCTTTCGGATCAGATGTGGGTTGCCGCCTTGTCGGCCCATTACCAGACCATGTACCTGGATGCGGTGAAAGGCCTGGCGGCTTTTCTGGAGGATAAGGGCGAATTTGCCGAGATTGCGGATATCTGCAGCCGCGCCATCCAGATCGATCCTTATGATGAACAGCTTCACACCTTGATGGTCAAAGCCCTTTTAGGGCAGGGAAAGACCAGCGCCGCCCTCAGCCATTACGAAACAGCCACGGACCTGCTTTACCGCAATTTGGGGATTTCGCCTTCCAAAGAGCTGCGGGCCGTTTACCTGGAAATCATGAAGGAGCGGAAAAGCCTGGAAACGGATCTGGGCGTGATTCAGGAAAACCTCAAAGAAAGCGACCAATCCGGCGCTTTTGTTTGCGACTTCGGCTTTTTCAAGGATGCCTATAATCTGGAATCCCGGCGGGCTGCCCGCCAGGGCACCTGCGCCCACATTGGCCTGATCACCATGACCGACAGCAAGGGCGGGGTCCCGCCCCTGGATGTGCTGAACAAAGCCATGGGCCAGCTGATGTTTACCTTGAAAGACAGCCTGCGCAAAGGGGATGTGGTTTCCCAATACAGCGGCGCCCAGTTCCTGATCCTGCTGCCCAACGCCAATTATGAGGACAGCCTGATGGTGATGGACCGGATCATCAACGCTTTTTACAAGCAGAACCGGAAAATGCTGCTGACCCTGCATTACAAATTCCAGTCCATCCATCTGGTGGACATCAACCACATCAAAGCATAACAATCGGAGGGACCGATGAAGCATTTGGCAACACACCGGCGTCAGGGATGCTTGACGATCTTATTGGACGGCTTGCTCATTCTGGTCGTTTTGATCGCCCTGGGAGCAGGCGGTCTCTATGTGGGGTATCGGCAGGGCTGGGCCAGGCCGTGGTTGGAGCGGCTGGAACAAAGCCTATTTCAGGCCTATACGTCGGAATTCTCCCCGGGGATAACGGGGGAATCGCCCACGCCGGCGGTGACGCCGGAGGCTGCCCAGGTTGCGGATGCCCAGACCGAGGATGATCTGCCCTATGACAAATTGTTTATTACGGTCGCGCGGCAGAAATACCAAAGCGGCGAGCTTCAGCTGATCATCCCCAAGCTGGCGGTGGACGCAGGGGTTTGGGACGGCACGGACGCCAAGACCCTGGATAAAGGCGCCTGCCTGTACGAATATGCCCAGCTTCCGGGGGAGGGCAACCGCAATGTGAGCATCGCGGGCCATCGCAACGGACGGGTCAAAGGGGTCGTTACGGACGACGCGATTTTTTATTACATCGATACCCTGGGCGAGGGAGATTACCTTTATCTGGCGGATCAGGATAAAATCTACCGCTACCTGTATTTGGATACCTACGTGGTGGAGGCCGACGACTGGGGGCCGATTTACAGCCAGGGCTTCAGCTGTCTGACGCTGACCTCCTGCACTCCCATCGGCATTTCCACCCACCGCATCATTGTGCGGGGGAAGCTGGAGGAGATCCTTCCCAGGACAGAGAATTTTGATTTTGTGGCCGGCAAACCATGAGCCGGCAAGCCATGAACAGAAACCTTTCCTTAATAATTATTTTCTAATTAAAGGAAGGGTGTTGAAGGAAGCATGACAACCGGAGGGGAGGCGGCAGCGATGGCGAACTCAAAAAGCAAGTCCATGATGGCCCCTTTAAGGGTTTGTGTGGACCGGATGGATCCGGAACAAATCACCGGCCGCGTATACAGCCAATATCTGACGGAACCGGTGGCGTTCAAGGATATTACGGATTTTCTCATGCAGATGGAGGGTGTCTTTGACAAGCTGGATTTTCCAAGGGCTTTTCAAAGAAAACGGACCTTCAGCACCGCCGAGCCGGAGCTTCCGGCGCCTCCAGCCAAGAAGCTGAAGCCGGAGCAGGCGGCGGACCAGGCGCCAAAACATATGGAGGCGGCCTTTGTGGACAGCATGAAGGGGGAGACCATGACCTTCCTGGTCTGGGTGGCCACCCGGCAAAACAGCTCCTGGCAGGGCTGGATCGATTGGCTGGACGATTCCCCGAGGGTGGACTATGACAGCGCCTTGGAGCTCATCCGTCTCATTGACAATAGCCGCCGTTTGCTATAAACTCTGAATAGCGGTATGTGAATGTTCCAATACATTCATAGATAATTTATAGAATAAGATGGTGATGGATATGAAAATACAAATGAAACGCTGGATGGCGGCCGGTTTGTGCCTGACCATGCTGCTCAGCGGCGGCGGGATGCTGCTGGCGGCTGATACGACGACCCCGGCCATCGTCAAGACCTACACCTTAGAGGAAATCAAGACCTTGTCCGGCCTCCATGCGACCCAGGTGCTGACCCAGGAAGCTGAAAACAAAATCACCGACGCCAATCGCTTCAGCGCGGAGATGGATTATTACGACGCCCTTTATGCAGCGTCTATTGTTGGTGCGCCCGGTGCGGACTCCATGTTGGAAGTTGCCCGCATGTCCTATGACAATGCCATTGAAAATCAGCAAAATGCCGAGGATGCGTTGCTGGAGGTTCAGTTGCAGGCGGAATATGACGGTGAAAGCCGCTTTTTAGCCTATCTGGAGATGGAGGATACCCTGGCCCAAATGGATAAGACCCTGGCGCTGCAGGCTGAGATGTTGCGGATTGAAAAGGTCAAACTCATGCTGGGTATGACCACTCAGATATCGGTCGACAAGATCGCCCTCCAGATCAGCGAATTGAAGACAAACATTGCCGCTATGAAAAATGCCAAGATCCTGGCAGGCTTTGAACTGATGAACCAGATCGGTCAGCCGGAGGATACGGTCTTCGTTTTGGCAGGCATCACCGAATACCCCGTCCTCAAGGAAATCTTTGATTATGAGACCTTGTCGGAAACGGCCTATTTGAACAGCCTGACATTGAAGCAGTTGAACAACGCCATCGAAGACCTTGAAGAGGACATCGATGAAGGAAATCTGTTTGCAGCTCAAAAGGACCAATTGGCAGCCCAGGAAGATAAACTGAAACTGAGCCGCAGCCAATTCAGCTACACCCTTAAGGTTCTGACGCAAAACGGCATCTATAACCTGGCGGCTTCCCAAACGAATCTGGACCTGTTGAAAGGCAAGCTGGCACTGGCGCAGAAAACCCTGGATCAGACGAAGCTCATGATCCGTCTGGGCGCCGCGGCACCCTATACGCTGCTGAACAGCGAACTGGAGTTCCTCACCGCCCAGAATAACTACGAGAAGGCGGTCCACGATCGTTACCTGTCCCTGCGCAGCCTGAACCTTCTGGAACAGGGCGTTGTGGCGGCAGCTCCGGCCAACACCGGAAGCAGCGAAGTATAAGACCCTATCGTTCCAGCCGGAACGAGACATCGGAGATCTGTGGCAGGAAGCGTCGATATCGACGTTTCCTGCTTTTTTATGGTACAATAAGTTTAAGTGGAACAACCGAAATATATTATTTGATGAATATTTCAAAAGGAAGTGCTGCGAACATGACGGAAGAAATGAAAAGCCTGGCCCAATGGCTGGAGAGTACCAAAGTATCCGCGGTTTTGAAGCAGCAATTGCTGGATATGCAGGCCGCCATGCTGGCCGGCGACAAGGCAGCTGAGGAAATTTTAGAAGATTGCCTGGGCGAAGAACTGCAGTTTGGAACCAGCGGTTTGCGGGGCCTAATGGGCGCCGGAAACCACCGGATGAATTATCACACCGTGGCCAAGGCGACCCAGGGGCTGAGCAACTATCTGCTGGGCAGGCGAGGGTCGGAGGAAACGCCGGCCGCAGCGTCGGCCGCAGCGCTGGCCGCAGCTTTGGATGGCAAGGGCAGGCCCTCAGTCTGCATTGCCTATGATTCCCGAAATTATTCCCGGCTTTTTGCGGATACGGCGGCCAGGGTACTTTGCGGCAACGGGATCGAGGTTTGGATGTTTCCGACGCTGCGGCCCACACCCATGCTATCCTTCGCCATCCGTGAAAAAAAAGCCACGGCGGGCATCGTGATCACAGCCTCCCATAATCCCCGGGAATACAATGGCTATAAGGTTTACGGCAGCTACGGCGGGCAGATCACCGGCCAGGAAGCCCGGGCGATCCAGGATCATATTGGCGAGTGCGATTTGTTTGATTCCCCTCGGTTTATGGATCTGGAGGCAGCCGAGACTGCAGGGCTTTTCCACTGGATCGAGCCGGAGCTGGATCGGGCTTATTATGACCAGGTCAAGCTGCAGGTACGCCGCAAGGCCATGGTGGCGGAGCGGTCCAGCCAGCTGCATATTTTATATACGGCCTTGTACGGCACCGGCGCTGTTCCGGTGAGCCTGGTGCTGCAGGAGCTGGGCTTCCGATTGGATCAAGTGGCGGCACAGATGGAGCCCGACGGGGATTTTTCCACTACGCCTTACCCCAACCCGGAGCGGCCGGCGGTTTATAGCATGGCCAGGGACATCGCGAAGACCACCTTCCCCGACCTGATTCTGTCCACGGATCCGGACGGCGACCGTTTCGGCGTGATGTGCCGAAACCAGTGGGGGGATTACACTTTATTGACCGGGAACCAACAGGGGCTGCTGCTGTGCAACTATCTGCTGGAGGCGCGGCAGCAAACGGTGCAGCGGACGGCAGGCTACGTTTATTCGTCCATAGTGACCACGGACCTGATCCCCCGGATCTGCGCCCGTTACGGGATCAACCATGAGGAGACTCTGACCGGCTTCAAGTATTCGGCGGAGAAGGTGGAAGCACAGGAAAAGAAGGCCCCCGGCAGCTTTATCTTTGCCATGGAGGAAAGCAACGGCTGCATGGCCGGAAATTTCGTCCGGGACAAGGATGCGGTGATCGGCGCGGTGCTGATCGCCGAGGCGGCACTCTACTATAAGGAAAAAGGCATGACGCTGCTGGATGCTCTGGATTCGCTGTATAAGACCTATGGATACCGGGGCGAGGAGGTCATGCACTTTCTGGCAGCAGGGCAGCACGGTCAGCGGCAGCTGCGGCACCGCATGAACACGCTGCGACTCAACTGGCAAGAGGAATTGTCAGACCTGGGCGTCAAGGCGCAGGAGGATTATCTCCTGGGGCTCAAGGGCCTGCCGGCCTCCAACGTATTGAAGTATATCATGGAGGATGGCAGCTGGATCGCCATCCGGCCCTCGGGGACCGAGGCCAAGTTTAAGATTTATCTGAGCGCCCAAGGCTCCGGAAAAGCCGAGGCCGAGGCCCGGCTGGAGGAGTTGCGGGAGGCGGCTTACCGCATCTCCGGGGATGAGGCGGTTGTGGCGGAGGATGATGAGTGAGAGGGACGGGGGATTTAGGGGACGGTGACTTTGTGCGTGCGCCGCACAAAGTCACCGTCCCCTCTCCTGCGGCGCCCGCACAAAAGGGACACAGCAACGCATGAAATCCTTATACGGGCAATCGCATAAATCAACGAAAAAGGGGCTGTGTGAAAACACGGC
>DIWW01000009.1 GCA_002435905.1 Peptococcaceae bacterium UBA6096 | reverse complement strand
AGGGGCCGTGTTTTCACACAGCCCCATTTCTGTTTTTGGTGATCCATCAAAAATCAATCAGCGGGGTGTCTTTGGCATTATTTTTTTCCGGAGTTCTGGTTCCCTTTATCTCCGGATGCGGGATCATTTTTGGAGTCAGAGGGGCGGCTTTCAGTGCCCTTGGAGGTCGAAGTTTCTTTTTCATCCTCGAAATTAAGCAGCTTGTGGAGATTGATTTTTCGGTCTTTTGCCAGATGAACGATGTCTTTCATCGGCATATCTGCCAAATCTTCAGGAACCAGCTCAGGATCCTGAGCGGAAAGCTTCTTGATGAAAAGCATTTTTCCGGTGGAGATCTGGTTCTCGATAGCCTCGGCTTTTGTTTGCTCCATCGTTCTTGCGGGCGCCAGGTTCTGATCATAGACGATGGCTTGGGAGTGGTGGCTGGTCAGGGTTTCTTTGATATCGGCGACGATGCGGGTCTGGGCTTTGGAAGTTCCATTCTGGTTTTTGCCGGAGACCGAGACCAAAATGGCATTCTCCTGGCTTTCCAGATAGCCGTTGGATATCAGTGCTTCGATGATACAGCGGATGGCTTCATCCAGATCTTTGTTTTTCAAGGGCAGGGCGCCGATGAGGTTTTGGGTCTCATCGTTGCGGGAAGCCACCTGAATGACCCGGTCAAAGGGGTTGGCTGTGATTTCGAGGCTGGGATTGATATCCAGCGCTACGAGGGTTGCAGGGCTCTGATAACTGATTATGCCGACAAGAAAGGCCAGGAGCAGAGAAACAAAGGCCAGGGCCGGTTTATGGCTGCGGAGGCGTCTGAATGGCTTGGCAGGCCGGACGGCTGCAACATGGACCGCTTCCTCTCTTTCGACCTTCGTATGCAGAAGCGTATCAAGCAGATCGGGGGTATGGTTTTTCAGCGCCCGGTTTAAGGCAGCTTCGATTTTTGGATGATTCATAGTATGACCCCCATCTTGATCAAATGTTTTTTTAGTTTGGAGAGGGACCGCATATACTTTGACAAAACTGTGGATAAGGGGAGGCCCAGGGTGGCTGCGATCTCCCGGTGCTTCAAGCCGGATATGGCATGAAGAAAAAGGATTTCTCTTTCTTCGGCGGATAAGATCTGCAGCGCTTCACGGAGAATAAGGGAATCTTCCCAGTTTCCTTCATCGGTCTGTGCGGTGTGGCTCAATAGGTCCAATACCTCAGGATCGGCGGCGGGATGCTCACGGACAGAACGCAGTTTCATATAAGCCAGATTCTTAGCGATGGTAAAGATCCAGGCCAGGGGCTTGCCGAGAGGCGTATAGAGATGGGCCCCTGAACGGATCTTCAGATATGTATCTTGCATGATATCCTGGGCATCATGGGGATTGCCGATGATTGAAAGGATATATGCATAGAGGGTCGTATCGGTGCTTCGGTATAGAGTCTCAAAAGAGGACAGATCCTCTTCTGCGACCCTGCGGATCAAAGCCTCGAGAAAATGCGGCGATAGATTCCGGTTGTTTTGGGTTGGCCCGTTTTCGGCGGGCAGTGTGGGAAACATGAACATGATACTCGATTGACCCCGGTACCGGCTGTGCAGGAACCGAAGAACTCCTTATCATAGAAAGGCGGTGACCAGGCGTCCGCCTATTCCGCCTTTCCCATAGTATAACAACGATCTATTAAAGGCGCAAATCATGGCGGTCATGGCTCTTAGCGGCTCTTATGAATCTTGTCCGGCTTGGATTCTGTCAGGGTGGCAGGGATCACGATGTTGTCTTCCAGATCTGCCAGTGTTTCCCGAAGCGTTTCCAGCGCGGCTGTTTTCGAATCAAAGCCGGCTTGGGATAAGGTGCCATGGTTGAGGGCGGCCAGCAATTTGGCCTGAAGGGCTTCGAGCCTATCATCGAATCGCACAATTTTAGCCATCAGAGCTTCAAATTGCCGATTGCGATCCTTTTCGGCGGCCATGGCCTCGAGTTTTTCCTTTTCGCGGACAAGGACTTGGATCCTGTTTCTATAGGCTATGGTTTGGCCGGAGATGTTGGCAATGGTGGGATCTTTTTCCAAATCGGACTCGGAGGAAGCCTCCATGAGGTCGTCTTCGAAGTCGAATTTCACGGCCAGCATTTCCTCAGCCTGTTCCAAAAGATCTAAAAGCGCTTCGATCCGGTTTTCATACACTTCATAGGTGGTTTCGCTCAGATCGCCGTTTTGAACTTCTTGTTTTAAAAATACGTTCAAAGACTTCAGTTCATCCTTCAAGATGTCGATTTCAGCAGAGAAGGCAAGATATTGCTGGAGCCTTTCCTGGTCATCGGCTCTTGCCGTCAGCGTTTCGATCTCTGTCTTCAGGGCATTGGCTCGGTTCTGCAGGTCCGAGAGCCGGTCTTCGGCATCCTCAACCGTCGTTTCTAAAATGGCTTCTGACATAACAGGCTTTGCACCGGTGGGCAGACCGTCCTTGATTTCCCGGATGCCGGGAGAGGCTATCAGGGCGGAGGCAAACATGGTGGTGATTCCTAAAGTCAGTGCGATCATCTTCGGTAAATTCTTCATAAACAGGCTTCCTTTCTGATTGTGAAATGGGTGTCGATACCGTTCTGATAGGATAATGCGGCAGTGGCCCGTTTTATTGCAAGGAGGATAAAAAAATATTATCTTGATTTAAATTGGTGCTATAATATAGCAAGCTTGTTTATATTACTTTGTGAATTTGCAACGTCATGACAGGAGGGGCAAATCATGATCTTCATTCCCACCGATCATTTAAAGGCAGGAATGGTATTGGCTATGGATATCGATATCGGGATCGGAAAGCTGCCTCTGCTGACGAAGGAACAGGTCCTGACGCCAGGGTTTATCCAGCGTATCCGGGATTTGAATATCGCAGGGGTCTATATTGAAAGCAAGCAGTTTGAAGACGTTGCCTTCAAAGAGACCATCAGCCGAAAGCTGAAGCAGGAAGCCCTCACCAACATCAAAAAGATATTTGAAAATTTCTCCAGAAAGACCCTGGTCTCAGATGCCAGCCTGAAGACCATCTCCAATTTGGCCAGCAGTCTGGTTGAAAATATATTGTCTAACAACGAGGTCGTGGTGAACTTGTCCGACCTGAAAGGCCACGACGATTATACCTACAGTCATTCGTTGAGCGTGGCCATCTTAAGCATCATGATCGGAAACCGGCTTGGTTTCGGCCGGCGGCTTCTGACCGACCTGGCGGCGGCCGCGCTGCTGCATGATCTTGGCAAAATGAAAATCGATGTCCGTATTCTGAACAAGCAGGACAAGCTGACGGATGAGGAGTTTGAGGCACTGAAAGAGCACCCGGACATCGCCTGCGACCATCTGCGAAAAAGTAAAATATTCTCGATGTCGGTTCTTGAAGGGGTTGGGAGTCATCATGAGCGTTACGACGGCTCAGGCTATCCCAAAGCCTTGGTTGCGGACGGGATCCCGTTGTTCGGCAGGATCCTTGCGGTTGCCGATGTGTATGACGCGATAACCTCCAATCGGTCCTATCGGAAAGCATGGTTTGCCAACGAAGCCATTGAATACATGATGGCCAACGCAGAGATCCATTTTGATTTTGATATTCTCAAAGCCTTTCTGAAAAGCGTTGCGGTCTATCCTGTGGGAACCTTCGTGACCTTGAGCAATGGTCAAACCGCCCTGATCATTAAAAACCAGCCAGGAAATACGCTGCGTCCGGTCATTCGGATCGTCGGGGAAGACGGATCTTGCACCGAAGACATTGACCTGATGAGCGATTTCAATTACATTAGTATTACAATCACCGGAAGATGCTGTGACAGCCATTTCTTTGATTTGGGCACAGGCAGTTCCGAACCGGAAGGGAACTAAGATACCAGCTGGTGCCGCCGTGATTTCTTTTGAACATAAAGGAAGAAATGGGGTTGCCGGCTCTTTTTATATTGAAAGGAGTGGCTCTTATGAACTATCAGGAATTGTTGGAGCAGGCCAAGGTCAGGATCGCGCCGAAATGCAGGGTTTGTCGTGATTGCAACGGTGTGGCATGCAGAGGAGAGATCCCTGGGCTGGGCGGCAAAGGGACTGGCAGCGGTTTTGTCGGAAGTTTCGAATATTTGGCCAACCTTCGGATCAGAATGGACGTGATTTACCAGGATCAAGGTCAGGATCCCACCTTCCAGTGCTTTGGCAAATCCTTTGCGGCGCCGATCTTTGTGGCGCCCATCGGCGCCATTGGGCTGAATTACAATAATAATATGAATGAGCAGAGCTATGGCGAAGCGGTGGTGGAAGGCGCGGTCATGGCCGGCTGCGCAGCCTTTACCGGCGATGGCGTCAACGATACCGTATTCAATGCGCCGCTTGACGCCATTCGAAGGGTTGGCGGGATCGGTGTTCCCACCATCAAGCCCTGGGGCATGGGCGATGTTCTGGAAAAAATCCGTTTGGCAGAGGATGCCGGCGCGATGGCGCTGGCCATGGACGTGGACTCGGCAGGGCTGGCGCTTTTGGCTGCCCAGGGTAAGCCGGTCTATCCAAAGTCCGGAGCAGAGCTTGCCGAGATCATTGCTGCATCCTCTCTGCCCTTTGTGATCAAAGGGGTTATGACGGTTAAAGCCGCAAAAGCCGCAGCGAAAGCCGGCGCTTACGGAATCGTGGTATCGAATCACGGCGGCCGGGTGCTGGATTATGCCCAGGCACCCTGTGCCGTGCTGTCGGAAATTCGCGCGGCAGTCGGAGAAGACATAAAAATCTGGGTGGACGGCGCTATCCGCAGCGGCGGCGATGTCTTTAAAGCCATTGCGCTAGGCGCGGACGGGGTGCTGATCGGCAGGCCTTATTCCATCGCCGCTTTTGGCGGAGGAAAAGAGGGTGTGGCCCTTTACACCCGAAAAATCACCGACGAACTTAAAGACGTTATGAAGATGACGGGCTGCGCTTCCTTAAAGGAGATCACAAGGGAAAAAATCAGCTTGCCTTAAGGGTATGCTATCGATGCCTTGGCGTAAGACGAGGAGGAGTGGAAATTGATGAATGGTTTCAATGAATTGATCCGCCGCCGGGAAAGCTGCCGCAATTACCTGGACCATCCCGTGGAAAAGGAAAAGCTGGTTGCCTGCATGGAGGCTGCCCGAAGTGCGCCTTCCGCCTGCAACAGCCAGCCGTGGATGGCGCACATTGTCAATCATCCCAAGACCTCCATGGCCATCGCCGAAGCGCTGCAATCCATGGGAATGAATCGATTTGCCTCCCGCTGCCCGGCCTTTATCGTTGTGACGGAAGATGCAGCGCTGTTGTCTGCGACGGTTGCAGGCAAATTTAAATCGCAGGATTTTGCAGCCATCGACATCGGCATCATGGCCGCCCATATTGTATTGATGGCGACGGACCTGGGTCTGGGCAGCTGTATCATCGGCTGGTTTGATGAAGATCGGATCAAGGACGTGCTAAAGATCGAGAAAAAGAGAAGAGTCCGATTGGTGATCGCCATCGGCTATTCGGCGGATACTGCCCTGCGGCCGAAGGTCCGCAAATCCCTGGAAAAGACCTCCTTCTTCATTGACTGAGATTTTTGACTGAGATTTTCGTGTTCCTTGGATGAGGATGGGCGGAGAGAGGATGACATGATGACCCGGAACTTAGCAGATCAGGTTATGGAAACCATAAAAAAGCATAACATGATCAGGCAGGGAGAGCTGGTCCTGGTTGCCCTTTCCGGGGGACCGGATTCTCTGGCATTGCTGCATCTGCTGAAAGGTCTGCAGGAGAAGATGGGCATCACGCTGCAGGCTGCCCATCTGAACCATGGTTTAAGAGGCGACGCTTCAGCAGCCGAAGCCCGATGGGTAGCCGATGTATGCCGGCAGTGGGGGATTCCCTGCACCATGGGCTATTGGGATGCCCATGACCGGCCGAGGCAGGGACGTTCACCGGAGGAGGCAGCCCGCCGGGCCAGGCTGGATTTTTTACAGGAAACCCAAAAAGTGACCGGTGCGGCGGTGATTGCCCAAGGTCATCACGGGGATGACCAGGCCGAAACTTTGATGATCCGATTGCTCAATGGCGCCGGTACCGGAGGCCTTGGCGGCATCAAGCCGGTGCGGGGACCGTTTATCCGGCCGCTGCTGGAGGTGACCCGTCAGGAGATCCTGGATTATTGCCGTGACCACGGGCTTGAACCAAGGCAGGATGCAAGCAATCTTACCGACGATTATTTAAGGAACCGGCTCCGTCACCATGTGATGCCCCTGCTGCAGCAAATCAATCCGTCCCTGACCCAGACCTTATGCCGCACCGCAGCCGTTCTGCAGGCCGAGGACGCCTATCTGGATCAGTTGGCTGCGCAGAAACTGAAAGAGATCGAATCGTCCATCGTCAATGCCGGAAGTAAGAACGAGGCCCCGGAGCTCCTGGTGGACGGGCTCAATGGGCAGGACCCGGTTTTGGCACGGCGGATCATCCGGCTCTGGGCAGGCATGCCTTTGGACTTTGCCAGCGTACAGCGTGTCATGGAGCTGGCAGCCAGCGGCAGAACCGGAAGCCAGAGAGACCTTACAGGCCATTTTTATGTGAGGAAAACCTATACGGCGCTGCAATTGCGGAAACGGCCGGCTGCAGTGTGTTCAGATGAAGAAAAGGTTATCAGCCAGGGAGCGGGACCCCAAGGGATCCGTATCTCAGAACCTTTGCGGATCCAAAACACCCAAGTCATCCTTCAGGCGCGTTGGCTGCCTTGCCCTGAAGAAACAACGGATAAGGAAAGCATATGCCTGCCCTGGGATCCGGCGGCGGGTCTGCCCGTGGTTCGAAGCAGGCAGCCGGGGGACTGGGTGCAGTTCCCCTATGGCCGCAAGAAATTAAAAGCGTGGTTCATCGACCAAAAGATACCTTCCGAACAAAGAGAACAAGCGATCATCATTGCCTTAGGACAGCAGGTGCTGTGGATCCCCGGTCTTCTGAAAAGCCAGGGGCCATTTCCAACCCAGCGCTGCAGCGGCTGTCTTTGGCTTGAAGTCAATAGGGCAGGCGAAAGAATCTGAGTTATCAAAAAATATTTAGGATTATGCGGAAATCATGGATGGCGGGTTTAAAAGAAATAAAAATCATGATATCATATAAAATACGCTGTTTTATCCTTATGTTTAGAATTGTGAGGAGAACAGCAGATTTCAATTTGCCAGAGATTCGAGACTGTACGCAGCTTCGATAATAACTAAGCTGGGAGGAGGCCCCTAGTGAATCGACTTATGAAAAATCTTGCCATCTATGTGTTGATGGTTTTACTGGTTGTGGCGGCAGTCTACGGATTCCAGCCGCCTCAGGAGACCGCAGACCCTTTTGGTGGAAATTACAATGCCTTTGTGCAGGCTTTGCAAAAAGACCAGGTGGCGTCTGTCCGTATCAGCACGGACGCTGACGTTCAGAACATCACCGGCGAGCTGGTGACCGGGGAGCAGTTTCAAGTCACCGGACCTCCGGATGATACAGAACTCACCAATATATTGAAAGCGAAGCAGATCCCCTTCTTTCAGGATCCTGCGCCGGAAACGCCATGGTGGCTGACGCTGTTGAGCAGTTTCCTGCCCATCATCCTGATCCTGGTGCTGATGTTCTTCATGTTGCAGCAAACCCAGGGCGGCGGCGGCAAGGTCATGCAATTCGGCAAAAGCCGGGCCAAGCTTCAGGGGGACGAAAAGAAAAAGGTGACCTTTGCCGATGTGGCAGGGGTAGATGAGGTCAAGGAAGAACTCCAGGAAGTTGTGGATTTCCTTAAAAGTCCTGACAAGTTTATTGCCATTGGTGCCAAGATCCCCAAGGGCGTGCTGCTTTACGGATCGCCGGGCACCGGCAAAACCTTGCTGGCCCGTGCGGTGGCCGGTGAGGCCGGAGTGCCTTTCTTCAGCATCAGCGGTTCTGATTTTGTGGAAATGTTCGTCGGTGTGGGCGCGTCCCGTGTGCGGGATCTGTTCGAACAAGCCAAGAAAAACTCGCCCTGCATCGTGTTCATCGATGAAATCGATGCGGTGGGCCGGCAGAGAGGCGCAGGCCTGGGCGGCGGACATGATGAAAGAGAGCAGACCTTAAACCAGCTGCTGGTGGAGATGGATGGGTTTACCGTCAACGAGAGCATTATTATCATCGCAGCCACCAACCGCCCGGACATTTTGGATCCGGCGCTGCTGCGGCCCGGCCGTTTCGACCGTCAGGTCATCGTGGATTCACCGGATTTGATTGGCCGCAAAGCCATCCTGAGGGTCCATGCCAAAGGCAAACCCTTGGAAAGCGATGTGGATCTGGACGTGCTTGCCCGCCGCACCCCCGGTTTCACCGGAGCGGACCTGGCCAACTTGATGAATGAAGCGGCGCTTCTCGCGGCACGCAGGAACAAGAAGAAGATCTCCATGCTGGAGATGGAGGATTCCATCGAACGGGTCATTGCCGGCCCGGAGAAGAAAAACCGTTCCACCAGCGCCTACGAGCATCGGCTGGTTGCATATCATGAATCAGGCCATACCCTGGTGGCGGCTATGCTTCAGCACACGGATCCGATCCATAAAGTATCGATCATTCCCCGGGGCCGGGCCGGCGGTTATACCTTGATGCTGCCGGAGCAGGACCGAAATTATATACCCCGCAGCAAACTTCTGGACGATGTCAAAACGCTGCTGGGCGGGCGTATTGCCGAAAGCTTGGTTTTAGATGAAATCAGCACCGGGGCCACCAATGACCTGGAGCGGGCATCCAAAATGATCCGCAAGATGATCACGGAATACGGCATGTCGGAAGCCCTGGGGCCCTTAACCTATGGAGCCAAGCAGGAACAGGTCTTTTTAGGCAGAGATTTTTCCCAGAACAGGGATTATTCCGAAGCGGTGGCTCAGGCTATCGACAAAGAAGCGCGCCGCATCATGAATGAATGTTACCATGAGGCAGAGACGATCCTGAAAGACAATATTAATGTGCTGCACACCCTGGCCAGGAACCTGATGGACAAAGAGACCCTGGATTCTGATGAAGTCAAAGCGATTTTCACCGCAGCCGGACTGAAGAAACCAGAACCGTCCTGGGGCATCCTGGAAAAGAAATGGGAGGAAGAGGACCAAGCCAAAGCAGCCGTAAAGGCCGCCGCTGTCCAGCAGCTTGAAAAAAGCCAACCCCAGCCGACAACCCCGGCAGCCGAGGCGATATCCGAAGAGGATGCCGTAAAGGAAGCCGTAAAGGAAGCCGAAGAGGAAGCCGAGGAGGATGTCAAAAAGGAACCGGCAATCGGATCTTCCTTGGAGGAGTGATCAGCATGAACTATGAATTATCGGCCGGATTGATCGGAGAGGCTGCGGTCCAGGTGACGGCAAGCAATACAGCAGAGGCTTACGGCAGCGGTTTACTGCCCGTATTCTCCACACCGGCTATGATCGCCCTGATGGAAGAAGCTGCGGTCAACTGCACCGGGAGATACCTGGAAGAAGGGGTATCCACCGTGGGAACCGCGCTGAACGTCCGTCATTTGGCGGCAACGCCGGTTGGTCTTGGCGTGCGTGCCCGGGCTGAACTCACCGAGGTGTCAGGTCGCCGTTTGACCTTTCGTGTGGAGGCTTTTGACGATCGTGAAATGATCGGTGAGGGAACCCATGAACGGTTTGTTATCCAGTCTGACAAATTCATGACCAAGGTCCAGGCAAAGCGCTGATTCGGACCCGGTTTGATCTTAATGACAATTGCAGCAGAGCCCGTTTTGGCAGGAAACCAAAGCGGGTTTTGCTTATATCGGGGCAACGAGCCCAAAGGAGAGGAGCGGTGGAGCGATGCCGTACAACATTCCAAAAGAAGATCTTGGCTGGAAACCCGTCCATTGGCAATGGCCGGACCGGCAGCTGGTGCTGGATGGCCGGAAGCCGAAGATTGCCGGGATCCTCAACGTGACACCGGATTCGTTTTCCGATGGCGGCTTATATTGGGAAAAACAAAAAGCGGTGGAACGAGGCTGCCAGATGGCGCTGGAAGGGGCGGACATCATCGATCTTGGAGGTCAGTCTACCCGGCCCGGATTCCAGCAGCTCGAGACCGCTGAAGAAAGCCAGCGCATCCTGCCGGTCCTGGAGGCCTTGCTCAAGGTGGTGAAGATCCCGATTTCCGTGGACACAGCCAATCCAGAGGTTGCCGCGGCAGCTTTGGGATTGGGAGCCCATATCCTTAATGATGAAAGCGGCGGCAGCCGGGCCATGGGGTCGATCGCTGCAAAATATAAAGCGCCCGTCATCCTGATGCATTGGCCCAAGGACAAACCCCAGTATGGACAAGTGGCAGAGGATGTGGCCGCAGCCTTGGACAGCATGGTCAAGGATTACATGACGGCCGGGGTGGAGCCCTCAAAGATCGCAGTCGATCCGGGTTTGGGCTTCGCAAAAAACATCGACGAAAACCTGCGGATGCTGGCGCATATCCAGGCATTGCGCAGACTTGGCAAGCCCGTCTTGGTCGGCGCCTCACGGAAATCCTTCATCGGCGCCATCACCGGCCAGAAGGAGCCATCCCAGCGGGTTTCCGGATCCTTAGCCGCAGCGGTTTGGTGTGCCTTATGGCAGGTGGAGCTGATCCGGGTCCATGATGTGAAAGAAACGGCCGAAGCCCTTGCGATGACCGAGGCCTTGCTCTATGCTTAAAAAAGGAAAAGGGCAACACCCTGAGCGGGAAAGGAGAGATCTTCCATGCAGGACAAAATGATCCTCAAAGGGATGCGGTTCTATGGATTCCATGGCAACCTCCCGGCAGAGAAAGCCTTAGGACAATGGTTTCACGTGGATGTGGAATTGACCATGGATGACCTGTCAAAGGCGGCGGCCACCGATGCCTTGGAAAATACTTTGAACTACGCTGCGTTGTATGCAGGCATTAAAATCATCATGCAGGGCCCCTCTGTCAATCTTTTGGAAACCCTGGCCGGGAAGGTCCTAGACAACTGCTTTCAATTTTACAAAGTGACAGCGGCCTTGGTCCGGGTGGAAAAACCCCAGGCGCCCTTGGGTGGCCCTTTGAAATATGCAGCCATCGAATTATACCGCAGCCGGCAGGAATGGCAGGAAGCCCAGAGCCATGCATGAGATGATCAAGCCTGCCCCGATGCAGACCGTTTGGCTTTCCCTTGGCTCGAATTTAGGAGACCGGCTGCAGAATTTAGTGCAGGGCATTGGCATATTGCTGTCTGGAGGCCTTGAATTCATCGATTGTTCCGGCATCTATGAAACGGATCCTGTAGGCTATGAAGATCAGCCGCAGTTCTTAAACCTGGTGCTGAAGTCGCGGACGGTCTTGCCGCCCAAAGCGCTTCTGGCCCTTTGCCACCAGGCGGAACAAGCCCTCGGCCGGGAACGGAGCCTACGATGGGGGCCGCGGACCTTGGATGTGGATATCCTGCTGATCGACGACCGGGTAATGTGGGAGGCGGATCTGGAGGTGCCCCATCCACGAATGAGGGAGCGGGCTTTTGTCCTGGGGCCCTTGGCGGAGATCGATCCGGAAATCATGAAAAAATGGGGTTTTCCATGGCTCTGCGGGGGAATTGACTTGAAAATCCCTGCGGCGGATGTTAGAATACTCCTGCAGCAAAACGGCTGGCTGTCTTAGAAAAGCATCCCAAGAGCTTTATCGACGCATACGCAGCCGCAGCAGCAGACAACTCAATGGACATTTAATTTCAAGAACAGGTATGCTTGGATCCCAGGACCGAGACAGAATGCTCTGAAGCGTTTGACAGCTGAACCTTCGGCGACTTTTGTCCGAGGGTTTTTTTTATTGATCGGACAACGGTACGAACCAGACGGCTTCATGGTCCTCAATTGGAAAGGAATGATGACAATGGACCAACAAAATTCAACAGCACCGCGAAACTCAGGCGGGAAGCAGCTGACGCTGCGCGCCGTGGTAATCGGCGCACTGGGCTCGGCTATTTTGACAGCCAGTTCCATGTATGTGGCGCTGCGCATGGGCGCGCTGCCCTGGCCTACGGTCTTTGCGGCCATTGCCTCCATGACGGTGCTGAAACTGATGGGCGGCACCAATCTCAACGAAATCAATGTTACCCAGACGGCGATGACGGCAGGCGCCATGATTTCCGGGGGCCTGGCCTTTACGCTGCCCGGCTTGTGGGCTGTTGGAACCGTGGATATCAGCCAGTTGTTCATGAAAATATTTCTGGTGGCTTTGGCTGGCCTGATTTTGGGGCTGGTTCTGACCTGGTATTGGCGGCCGATGCTGCTGGAACAGCAAAAGCTGCCTTTTCCTGTGGGTATTGCCACGGCCGAGACCATCAAAGCCGGCGATGCCGGGGGCATGAAAGGCTGGCTGCTGGGAGGATCGCTGCTTCTGGCAAGTCTGGTGACCCTGATTCGCGACTGGTTTGGGAAACTGCCTCAATTGCTGACATTTTCCAGTCTGGCGCCTTACAACATTCAGGCGGGCATCATGCTGTGGCCTATGGCGCCAGCCATTGGATATATGATCGGGACTTTATACACCGCTGTGTTGATGGCGGGCGCCCTGGCGGCTTTTTTCCTGATCATCCCGCTGGGTGTGACGTTTCATGTTTTTGCGGATGCGGCGGCTGCGGAAACCTTCAAAAACACACTGGGTCTGGGGCTGATGGTTGGTTCCGGGCTGGGGGTTTTGGCAAAATTTTTCCTGGAGCGTCTGAATAAACCCCGGAATGCTGCAGCCTCCATCTTTCAAATGACCCAAATCAAACAGGGCAAAAAGCTGGATGGTTTCCGTGTCACAGCCGTTCTTTTTCTCGCTGCGTTGGGTTGCTGCTGGGCTGCCGGCCTGGGTTTGGCCGCCAGCGTCCTCGTGATCGCAGGGACGGTGCTGACCACGCTGATGGCTTGTCTGATCACCGGACAGACCGGCATCGATCCTATGGAGATTTTTGGGATCATCGTGATGATGGGCGTCGGTTTCCTGGTCAAGACCGACTGGCAGACCGCCCTGATGATGGCGGCTGTGGTGGCTGTCGCCAGCGGCTTTGCCGGAGATACGATGTTTGACTATAAAACCGGCCAGGTGATCGGAACGGATCCTAAAGCCCAGCTTATTTCCCAGGCCATCGGAGGCTTGCTTGGAACGGTGGTGGCTTCTGCAACGATTTTTGTGGTGATCGGCCAGTTTGGACCGATTTTCGGGGAAGGCCTGCCGGCGCCTCAGGCTGCCATGGTCTATTCGATGGTGAATCATGCCTTTGACCCATGGGTGTTTTGGTCGGGAACGGCTTTGGGTATCCTGCTGGTCCTTCTCAAGGTGCCCTCCATGACCCTGGGTATCGGCATGTATCTGCCCTTCAGCTTTTCCTTCGCAATCTTTATCGGCGGAGCCATCCGCTGGGTCGTCGGCCGATTCTTTCCCAAGCAGGCAGACAACGGCATGGTGGTGGCCTCCGGTGTATTTGGCGGGGAAAGCCTCACCGGCGTGGCCATTGCATTCATGAGTTTCTTTTCATCCATTTAAGGAGGAAATAACATGCTTCTTGTATTTGATGTAGGGAATACCAATATCGTCATGGGGGCCTTCAGCGAAGCGCATCTGGTTCATTCCTGGCGGCTCTCCACAGACCGGAACGAGACTGCGGATGAGTATGCGGTCAAGATCCGTTCCTTCCTTGCCTATGCAAACATCAAGCCTTCGGATATTCATGCGGTGATCGTATCCTCCGTGGTACCCCCTCTCATGCCGACCCTGGAACGCATGATCCGGCACTGCTTTCACGTGGATCCCATGGTGGTTGGCCCGGGGATGAAAACGGGCCTGGCTATTTTGTACGACAATCCCAGGGAAGTGGGTGCAGACCGCATCGTCAATGCGGTGGCCGGCATCGAAAAATACGGTGCGCCGCTGATCATTGTGGACTTCGGCACAGCAACCACCTTCTGCGCCATCAATGAAAAAGGGCAATACCTGGGCGGCGCGATCACCGCAGGCATCGGCATTTCCGCCGAGGCGCTGTTCCAGCGGGCGGCCAAACTGCCGAGGATCGAGTTGGTCAAGCCAAAGCAGGTGATCGGACGCAATACGGTGAGCAGCATGCAGTCGGGAATCATATACGGGTACGTTGGTTTGGTAGACGGCATCGTGAACCGAATGAAGGAGGAGATGACGGGAGAGGTCCGTGTCATTGCCACCGGCGGCATGGCCGAGCTGATTGCCGAACCATCGGAAACCGTGGAACTGGTGGACGAATCCCTGACCCTGGAAGGATTAAGATTGATCTATAACCGTAACATTTCCGCCAATTAAAGGAGCGATGAGGTTGAGAATCGGACCCATGGAAACCGCCAATCCGGTGGTGCTGGCCCCCATGGCGGGCATTACGGACAAAACCTTTCGTGTCATTGCGAAAAGCTTTGGCGTGGGACTGGTTTATACAGAGATGATCAGCGCGAAAGCCTTGTCCTACAAAAACATCCGGACTGAGGCGCTGCTGGATCTCGCCGGAGAGGAACCGCCTATCGCCGTGCAGCTTTTTGGCTCAGAGCCTGCCGTGATGGCCGAAGCGGCCCTGCGGGCGGAAGCTGCCGGAGCGGATATGATCGACATCAATATGGGCTGCCCGGTCCCTAAGGTGGTCAAAAACCGCGAAGGCTCCGCATTGCTGGAGAATCCAGAATTGGCGTCTTCATTGGTTTCTGCAATGACCGCAGCGGTCAAAGTGCCCGTTTCGGTGAAAATACGTTTGGGTATGACCAAAGAGAATATTGTGGCCGTATCCTTCGCCCGGGAGATGGAGGCGGCAGGCGCATCCCTGGTCACGGTCCATGGCCGCACCCGGGAGCAGTATTACAGCGGACAGGCTGATTGGGATCTGATCCGTCAGGTCAAAGAAGCGGTTGGCGTTCCTGTAATCGGCAGCGGCGACATCTGGAAACCCGAGGATGCCCGGCGCATGATGGAAGAAACCGGCTGCGACGGCGTCATGATCGGGCGAGGCGCCTTAGGAAACCCCTGGCTTCTCGGACAAACGGTGCAGCTGCTTGCCGGAAAAACACCCCGACCGGATCCGACGCCCTCGGAAAGGATCGCCGGGGCCATCGATCATATGCGTCAGCTGGTGCGTTATAAAGGCGAAGAAAAAGCCATGCCGGAAATGCGCAAGCATCTTGTCTGGTATTTGAAGGGGCTGCCGCAGACGGCTGCCCTTAAACATCAGCTCATGCTGTGCCAGCGCGAGGAAGAGGCTGCCGGGCTTCTCCAGGCTTACTTAAAAAGCCATTTTCACTTAAATGAAGCAGAAATAAGCTGAGGCCCGACAGGGGGCCGACAGGGGGTATTCAGGCCAACCCCGAGCCTGTGCCTTGACAAATGGAGGGCCTGTCGATATAATAATCGGGAGATTTAGAAGCACAAAGAAAGCACTGGAGCTTACCAGTGCTTCTTGTTAATTTTATTGGATTTTGCCGAATGATTTTTCTGAGGGAGACGGTAGCATGAACATGAAAGACAAAGAAGTTGTATTAACCCAGGAAGGGCTGCTGAAGCTGGAGCAGGAGCATGAGACCCTGAAAACCGTGCGCCGCAGAGAAATTGCTGATCGAATCAAGCAAGCCATCGAATTTGGCGACATCAGCGAAAACTCTGAGTATGAGGATGCCAAAAATGAACAGGCGTTTATTGAAGGACGGATCCTTACCTTAGAAAAGATGCTGCGCAATGCCAAAGTGATCGAAAACATCGAGCTTGGCCAGAACCAGGTCCATCTTGGTTCCACGGTGGTGCTCAAGGATATGGAATACAATGACCAGCTGGAGTACACCATTGTAGGCGCCGCAGAGGCCAATCCCATGAAAAACCGTATTTCCCATGAAAGCCCGGTAGGCCAGGCAGTTTTAGGCCGCAAAAAAGGCGACGTTTTTGAAGTGCAGGTTCCTGCCGGCAGCATCAAATACAAACTCGTCAGCATCAAATAGTCTGCATGGCGGACCTTCGATCCCTTGGCGGCAAATCGAATAAAGAGGTGGCACAGTTGGAAGAGCAGTTTATAGAATCATTGGAAGAATGGCGCAATGAATTAAGCGAACAGCACCGGATCCGTCTGGAGAAGATGACGGCGCTGCAGCAGGAGGGGATCCGCCCTTTCGGCGAACGGTACGACCAAACCCATCATGCAGCCGAGATCCTCAATGATTTTGAAACCTATGAAGGCCAGGAAGTTTCCGTGGCCGGTCGGATGATGGCCAAGCGCGGCATGGGCAAAGCCTCCTTCGCCCATTTGCAGGATCTAACCGGGCAGATCCAATTCTACATTCGCAGGGATGACGTGGGCGAAGCGGCTTATGATCTTTTTAAAAGCCTGGATTTGGGCGATATTTTAGGCATCAAAGGGAAGGTCTTCAAAACCCGTACCGGAGAGACATCCATTCATGCGGAAAGCTTGACCCTGTTATGCAAATCCCTGCGGCCCCTGCCGGAAAAGTGGCACGGCCTCAAGGATGTTGAAACCCGTTACCGTCAGCGTCATTTAGACCTGATCGCCAATCCGGAGGTCAAGGAAGTCTTTGTGACCCGCAGCCGGATCATTCAGGAAATCCGCAATTATTTAAGCAGCAAAGGCTTTTTGGAAGTGGAGACGCCCACCCTTCATAGCATACCGGGCGGCGCCGCGGCCAAACCTTTTGTGACCCATCACAATGCTTTGGATTTGGATCTATACATGCGCATCGCCCTGGAGCTGCATCTCAAGCGGCTGATCGTCGGCGGCCTGGAGCGCGTTTTTGAATTGGGGCGTGTTTTCCGCAATGAGGGGATCTCCACACGGCACAATCCGGAATTTACCTTGATGGAGCTCTATCAGGCATATGCGGACTATAATGATATTATGGATTTGACGGAAGACCTGATCCGTACGGTTTGCCTCAAGGTCAAAGGAACAGCCAAGTTCCAATACCAAGGGGTCGAGATGGATTTGGAATCCCCATGGCGCAGGGCCAGCATGGCGGAGCTGGTCAAAGAATGTACCGGTGCCGATTATTATGCCTGGGCTGACGATGCCGACGCCTTGAAAGCTGCGGCAGCGCTGGGCGTGAATGTGGCCGACACCGCCACCAAGGGAAAGGTCCTTGTGGCCATTTTCGAAGAAAAGGTCGAGGATACCTTGATCCAGCCGACCTTTGTAACGGATCATCCCATTGACGATTCGCCTTTAGCCAAGCGAAAAGAAGACGATCCCAGCCTGACCGCACGGTTTGAGCTGTTTATGACCGCCAGAGAATATGGCAACGCTTACTCCGAGCTCAACGACCCGGTGGATCAGCGTCAGCGCTTTATGCAGCAGATGGACGCACGGGCCAAGGGCGACGAGGAAGCCCAGATGATGGATGAAGACTTCGTTGCCGCTTTGGAACAGGGCTTGCCGCCAACCGGCGGACTAGGCATCGGCATTGACCGCTTGGTCATGCTGCTGACCGACGCACCCTCCATTCGCGACGTCATTCTCTTTCCTACCTTAAGACCCCAGGGTTAAGGATCGAAGGACCGAGGGTTTACAACCGCTCTGCCCCGAAACACATGGTTTCGAGCGGGGCGGTTTATTTTTTCAGCGGAAAGGTCGGCGCCATGATCCAAATCAGTGCTCGAAGGAATCAATCCATCAGCTTTTTTTTGGCCGTTATGCTTATGCTGACGGCCATGTCCGGCTGCGCCCCGGGCGGTGGAAACGCCCAAAGCGGCCAGCCAGGCGAGGAGGGCGCCCAGGCTTCGGCGGCCGGAAGCTTTGCTTTGCCGCAGGAAAGCCATTATGAGGTCGTGGTTGTTGGCGGGGAGCCGGAAGGGATCGCGGCAGCCCTTGCATCCGCCCGCAGCGGAAAAAAGACGCTGCTGCTGGAAAAGGGCCCTGTTTTAGGCGGCCTTTGGACCTTGGGATGGCTGAATTTTTTTGATATGAACCAGGGGCCTGAGGGGGAACTGCTGACCCAGGGCATTTTCAAGGAATTTTATGATGCCTTGGGGGATGCTTTTGATGTGGATGAAGCCGCAGCCTATTTCGCAGAGGTGACCTCCCGGGAGCCGATGCTGGACGTGGCTTTGAACACAGATTACGGAAATCCTGTTTTGCAGCCGGGAACCGCAGCCAAGGTATTGACCTGTCTGGAGATGGGAAGCAGCATCGTTTATGGTGAGCGCTTCATTGATGCCACAGCGGATGGCGATTTGTCCGCAGCCAGCGGCGTACCCTTCACCCTTGGCGGGGAAGACTATGGCAGGGCCGGCCAGAACATGGCGGTGACCTTGGTCTTTAAGGTAAAGGATGTCCGTTGGAGCACCGTGTTTTTCTATAACAATTGGCAGCGTTTGTTGAGCAAGCTGAACAGCGGCTGGGGCGATGCCCAGGCCGGTGCAAAAAAGAAGTTGGCCTGGGGCTATGGGCAGGAAGCCTTAAGCTATGTGCCCCATGACAGCATGACCCGTTTTCGGGGGCCGAACCTTGCCAGGCAAGAGAACGGAGACATCCTGATCAACGCGCTTCTGATTTTTGCGGTGGATCCCTTGGACCCGGCAAGCGTTGCCGGCGGGATCCGGCGCGGGCAAGAAGAGCTGCCCTATATCCTGGAATTTATGCGTGAGAATTTTGCAGGCTTTGAAAATGCGGCACTGGTGGCTGCGGCCTCCCGCCTCTATGTTCGGGAAAGCCGGCATATCCGGGGAGAATACCGGTTGACGATCACCGATGTGCTGGAGAATCGGGACCATTGGGACCGGATCGCCCAGGGCAGCTATCCCGTGGATCTCCAATCATCACAGCCGGAGGATCTGGGGGATGTGATCGGCAAACCAGAGATCTACAGCATCCCATTCCGCTGTCTTGTGCCGTTGGAAGTCGACAATCTATTGACGGTCGGGCGAAGTGCCTCTTATGACTCCCTGGCCCACGGCAGCGCCCGGGTCGTGCCTGTGGGGGTTGCCGCCGGCGAGGCGGCCGGTGTGGCGGCTGGGCTATCGATTGACCGGCAGATGAGCTTCCGTCAACTGAGCAGCAGCAGCCTGGTGATCGGGGAACTGCAGCAGGAACTTATACGCCGCGGCGCCCATCTGGAGGAATTCGAATCGCCGCGTATTGCGGATATGGATCATTGGGCGTATGATGGTTTGGCAGTGATGCGTGAACTCGGACTGGCATCCGGCGGCTACACCAATCAATACAATCTTGAGATCACCGCCGAATATTGGGATATCCAGAGGATCCTGACCAGGGTGGAAGCACGGATCAGGCAATTGCAGCCTGAAGCCGCCTTGGATACCGTAAGGTTTGACAACACGCCTCTGACCCGCAGAGACATGTTGAATAAGGCTGTCCGGATGCTGCAGTTGGAGGAAGACGCGGATCCGGCAGACCCGCTGCGCCGGGCGGGGATTTTAACCGAAGAGGTTATACAAAGAATGGAGCCCATGGACCAGAAGCCTACCTTTGGGGAGCTTTACTGGCTGGGCGCCCGCCTATTTGCTCATTCGATGAGTCAGTGATTGGGAGGACAGCAGACGATGGAAAAAAAGAAAAAGCCTCATAGCAAAGGACTGCAGTGGCTGGCGATCATCTTGATCGCAGCGGGGCTGGCTGCGGCGCTGAGTGTGGATTTCAGCCGGATCAAAGCTGAGGAAGCCTACCAAACCGCCGGGATCATGGTGGACTATGATGAATTATCCCGCAGTGCCCAAAGCCGGGGAATGAGCTTTGAAGAAGCTGCCCGGAAAGCCTATAAGACGGGCGCCACGGGAATCATCGTCCGGGAAAGGACCTTGGATGATCTGGAGAAATCAGGCATGATTGTGATTCTCCAGGGGGCGGAGCTGAAGGTCAACCTGCAGGGCGGACAGTTTGGGCAGGAAGCAGCGACGACAGCAATCGATGACAGCGCATCCTATATCCTGACAGAGAATCAAAGGGTATACGACCAGATCCGGAATCTTCTGGAAGCCAAAAAACGACATCCTAAAGTTTTGACGATTGGCCAGTATATGTCCATCGAGACGGAGCTCTACTCGGGAGAGCTTTCATTGCTGGGTGTGGGATATCCTTTGGAAGACCTGGAGAAGGCGGCCGGGATTGGTATGACGGCAGTGCCGCGGATCCGCAATTGGGCGCCGGTCAATGAAGAGAGCATCCAGGCGGAAACCGACGCGGTTGCGGCGATCCCGGGTTTGGCCGGGGTTGGCTTTAATGATGAAACACTGCCCGGAGGAGACAATGTCAATGCGCTGGCGTACTTTGCGGAAGACCTTCAAGCATTGAACGTCCCTTTGGTTTCCTTTGAATTTTATGATCAGACCGGATTCAACACCCTGGCAGGTATGATCGGTGACCGGGTCATCCGGGCCCATGCTATTGCGGACAATGAAATCAAAAAATACAACGTGGCGTCGGCCGTCGACCGTTTCCGTCTGGCTGCGGCCGAGCGGAATATCCGGCTCATCTATGTCCGATTCTTCGGAATGGACCAGCCGGTTGCGGCGTTGGATACCAATATGGAATTGATCAAGCAAGTGAAGGCAGGACTTGTTAAGGAAGGGATGACCGTAGGCAACCCTGGATCGCTTAGGCCGGTCATGCCCTCCATCGCCATAAAATTCTGCATAGGGCTTGGCGTTCTTGCAGCCGGCGCTTGGCTGGCGGAAACCGCGGCAGCGCCTTTTGCAAAGAAACAGTGGCAGGTGCCCTTCCTTGCGCTGCTGGTCTTCTGCGCAGCGGCATGGGGCGTGGCTTTGGTCAAGCTGCCGGTCCTGGCTGTCAAAGCAATGGCCTTGGCAGCGGCAATCATTTTCCCGTCCCTGGGCACCCTGCTGATTTTGAAGCGTGACATGACCGGGACGCGACCGGCGGGATCGCTGCCTAAAGCGATCAGGGACCTGGTGCTCATGAGCCTGGTCAGCTTGGCGGGGGCTTTGATGATGTGCGCGCTGCTGACCGAAACAGGCTTTATGCTGAAGCTGGACAGCTTCGCAGGGGTTAAGCTGGCTCATATCATTCCCCTGCTTCTGGTCCCGCTGGCTTTATGGCTCCGGGAACGAAAATCAGGGCAGTTTCTGCTGAAAACAGCAGAATCCCCCGTGAAGGTGTGGCAGCTGATGGCGGGCGTCCTTATTCTGGCTGCGTTGGCTCTCTATATTTTGCGGACCGGAAATACCGGCGTCAGCAGCGTGTCCTCTTTGGAATTGCAATTCAGGCAGCTGCTGGATACGATCCTGGGTGTGCGGCCTCGGACCAAGGAATTTGCCATTGGTCATCCTTTGATGCTGGTTCTGCTCTATTATGGCTACCGTTTCCAAATGTACCCTGTGCTGCTGATGGGGCTGATCGGACAGATATCCCTGACCAATACCTATGCCCATCTGCATACGCCGCTGCTGATATCCTTAATCCGAAGCTTTCATGGACTGTGGCTGGGCTTGCTGATCGGATGCTGTGGTATTTTGATCCTCAACCGATTGCTGCATGCTGCAGGAAAGCAGCCGAAAGGCCGTGGGCAGCGATGAGCAAATCAAAGAAAAAACGGATCGTATTGAGCGGTTATTTCGGCTTTGGCAACTGTGGCGACGAAGGGGTCCTGATGGCCATGCTTCAGACGCTGCAGACTTTGTATCCAAACCTTGACATTACGGTATTGTCCGGGGATCCCGACCAGACGAAAGCCAACTTCGGAGTCCATGCAGTTTCACGTTGGAATCTGGCGGCTGCTGCCTGGAAGCTTCTGGGAGCAGACTTGTTTATCAGCGGCGGCGGTTCCCTGCTGCAGGACGTGACCAGCGCGAAAAGCCCCTTATACTATCTTGGCATGATCAACCTCGCCCGAAGGCTATCAAAAAAGACCATGATCTATGCCCAGGGCATCGGACCATTGAATTTTGCAAAAAACCGCAAGTACACGGTCAGGATATTGGAAGGCTGCGATGTCATCACTCTGCGGGATCAAGAATCTGCGGATGAGCTGGCAGCCATGGGACTAAAAAAATCCGTTACGGTAACGGCAGACCCGGTGCTGGCATTGGAACGGAAGGATGTCCAGGAAGCGCCGGGCCGCCTGCTGCTTCAAGAACTAGGGTTGTTGGACACTCAAGGCGCCAAGAAGCGCCCCTTGCTGATTGCGGCTTTGCGTAGCTGGAAAGAGGATGATTATTTCGACAAGATCGGAGCGGCTTTGGATGACAAGGCGGCCCAGGGTTGGGATATCCTTTTGGTGCCGATGCATTTTCCCGGTGATATGCGGGCCATCGAAAAGGTCAGCAACCATATGAAGTCCCGGACGTATTGCTTGGGTCAGCCGGTGACGCCTCAAGTCTTTTTTTCCCTGGTCAGGCAAGCTGACCTGATGCTGGCGATGCGGCTTCACGGACTGATTTTTGCCATGGCAGCCGGGATTCCGATGGCGGGCCTCTCCTATGATCCCAAGGTTCAGCGGTTTATGGCCCGGACAGGATCGGATCCTTGCCTTCCCCTGGAAGATTTTAAAACCGGGGAACTGATCGCCGCCCTGGACCGTCTAAGTCAGGAAGGGCCGGAACAACGAGAAGCACGAGAGAAATACAGACAAACGCTGCATGACCAGGCATGGCAGACGGCCAAGCTTGCTGTCCAGCTTGTGAATTCATAAGGGGGGATACCGTTGGCTCAATCGGTCGCAGGGGCGGCAATCGTCCTGATGATTATGAACATGATGGCCCGCTTGCTTGGCTTTGTCCGGGAAACGGCCATTGCCGGTATATTTGGCGCAACGGCATTGACCGACGCGTACCAGGTTGCCTACACATTGCCTTATTTTTTACAAATGGTGCTGGGAACGGCACTGGTTTCCTCCATTGTGCCGGTGGTGATCCGAAAGATCAGCGAAGAAAAAAAAGAGGAAGCCTGGAGGATCGCCAGCATCACCATGAATTGGACTGCGGTGTTGATGGCGGCGTTGACCGCGGTGGGCATGGTTGGAGCAAGGTATCTCGTCGCAGTCACCGCCCCGGGATTTCAAGGAGAAACCGAAGCCATGGCCGTTCAAATGACGGTCATCATGTTTCCTTCCATTATTTTTATGGGGGTCGGGATGCTGATGACCGGGATCTTGAATGCCCGGCAGAAATTTGCAGTGGCTGCCGCCGCGCCGGCAATTTCCAGCCTGATCATTATCCTGGGCGTGTTGCTGGCCGGGCGCAGCAATCCTCTCGCGCTGCCGGCAGCAACCCTGCTGAGTTTTATGGGATTCATGCTGATCCAGGTTCCGGCACTGCGCAAAACGGGTTTTCGTTATACCTTTTCCTTCGATCTGACCAATCCCCAGGTTCGTGGGATCTTTGCCAATCTGCTGCCGATTTTCATCGGTACAGCCACGTATCAAATCTATCTGGCCATTAACCGGTTTTTTGCATCCGGCTTGGCGGAGGGGAGTATTTCCGCCTTAAATTATGCTTCCAAACTGATGAACCTGCCCCTGGGGATCTTTGTTTCGGCCATATCTTCGGCAATCTTTCCTCTGCTGGCGGCTCAGGCAATGGAAAAAGACCGTTCCCTTCTGATGGGGTCATTAAACAAAGGTCTGAAGCTGGTTCTGCTGGTCACCTTGCCGGCGGCAGCCGGCCTTATGGCGCTGCGGGTCCCCATCGTGCAGCTCCTGTTTGAGAGAGGCGCTTTCCATCATGAGGCGACCTTGATGACGGCGTCCGCCCTTTTATGGTTTGGGCCGGGCATGGGCGCAATGGCGGCAAGCCAGGTTCTGACACGGTCCTATTATGCCATGGGGGATGCGAGAACGCCGCTGTGGATGGGGCTGGCTTCCATTGGCGTCAATATTTTGGCAAGCATGGTCTTTATGCCATACTTTGCCCAAGGCGGTCTTGCGCTGGCCAACAGTACGGCCAGTCTTTTCAATGCACTCGGCATGTATGCCCTGCTTTCCCGCCATATCCAGCAGCGACAGGGGAAGGATCTCCTGGCCACATTGAGCAAGACACTGTTGGCGTCTGTAGGCACAGGATTGGCAGCCTGGGGGGTCTACGGGGTCAGCGCCGGCTGGCTGAGCGGCTTCGGCAACAGCTTGCAGGCAATTGGACGGACGGGGTTGGCGATCTTGGCCGGTGTTGCGGTTTATGCCCTCGGATTGCTTGTTTTAAGGGAAAATGTCCTGGGTGAATTTGCCGGGCAGTTGAAACGGCCAAAGAAAAAGTCGATTGTGTGAACTAATTATTAATTATTTAACTAGTATTTGTCTTTCAATGGATTAACTGCTATAATGTAAAGGATTTTAGAGACTGCATCAGCGCAGTGATTTCTGGAGACAGTATCTCCGATATTTAGGGAGGATTTAATCTGATGAACACGTGGTTTCCGATGGCGTTGGCTCTGGTACTTGTATTGCTCTTGACGCCACCGGTACGGCAACTGGCCATCCGACTGAATGCGATGGATGCGCCGGACAAACGGAAAGTACACAAGATTGCCATGCCCAGGATGGGCGGACTGGCCATATTTCTGAGTTTTTGGATTGCAGCCATGACAACGCAGCCCATAACCCGGGAATTGCTGGGATTCTTTGTGGGCAGTTGTTTTATCGTTGCATCGGGTATTTGGGATGACATGAAGGGCATTCGGCCTGCCGTGAAGATCGCGTTTCAAGCAGCCGGCGCCGCGGCGGTGATCGCAGCCGGCATCGAAGTGACCTTCATCACCAGTTTATTCGCAGGCGGGCCGGTGGCTTTAGGCTGGCTGGCAATTCCCCTGACCGCAGCATGGATCATCGGGATGACCAACGCCATCAATCTGGTGGATGGTCTGGACGGACTGGCGGCCGGTATTTCAGGCATAGCCGCTATTTCCATCGGCATCATTTCCTGGATGGAAGGTTTTCCTTCCGTGGGGATCCTGGCCTTGATTCTCGGCGTTTCTTCCTTAGGATTTTTGAAATATAATTTTCATCCAGCGAAGATTTTTATGGGCGATACGGGGGCCTTATTCTTGGGCTACGCCTTGGCGGTCCTGTCGACCATGGGCCTTACCAAGATGGCGACCACCGTATCTTTGTTTTTGCCTATTGTGGTGCTCGGGGTGCCGATCATGGACACGATGTTCGCGATCATCCGCCGTTTCCTGAACCGTAAGCCGATTTTTGCCGCAGACAAAGACCATTTGCACCATCGGCTTCTGGCCATGGGATTTTCCCACCCGAAAGCTGTCTTAGTGGTTTACAGTGTCTGTTTGTTCCTTAGTCTATCCGCCATTGGCATGGTGATGCTGACCACCGAGAAGGCTATGATGGCCATGGTGATCGTCACGGTCATCGTTATTTACGGCGCAGACCGTCTCGGTATTTTAGGCCGCAAGGCCAAGACCGCTGTCCAGACGCGCCGGCATACACAAAGCGCTCCCAAATAACCGCAGATCAAAGGCGAAGTCTTACCCGCTGGAACTCTCAAGGATTGTTTGAATGGACAGCATGAGCAGGCACATACAAAAAGAAAGAGAGGCTAAGCCAATGAAAAAAATCGATTGGAAAGTCATTGTACTTCTGGGGATCATATTATCGGTGATCATCGGCTTTGCTTTTGGCACAGGGATTTTGGGCGGCGCCACCGCTGATCCCGGAACGGAAGCGGATCCGCTTGTGACGCAAAGCTATGCGGATCAATCCATCAATAATACGACACAGGATTTGGCCGCTCAGGTGGAAGAGCTGACTTTGAAGGTCCAGGTCTTGGAAAATGATTTGACCGAGCTCTATGCCATGGTCGGAAAAACCCGCAGCGCTGTAGCCGGAACCACCACCGGCACAACCACCGGGACCACCGGTACAACGGGAACCACCGGCACGACCGCGACCACCCCCGGAACCACAACAGGTTCTACAGGAACGACCACCGGCACGACCCCTGGAACCACGAACACGACCGTATCATCTGATAACATCGGCAAGACTGCAACCATTGCCCAAGACAACAACGTGGTCAATCTTAGAAAGACAGCGTCGACCTCATCAGAAATCGTGAGGAAGTTAAGTAAAACCGACACCTTCACCATCACCAAGGTTGACAAAGATTGGTACCAGGTTCAATTGTCTGACGGAACCGTCGGCTGGGTCGCTGGCTGGCTTGTCAGCATGAAATAACATAGATCAGCAGTCACAGTATAGGCCGGTCCTCACAAAGAGGACCGGCCTTTTTATGTAAGCCCTCCATCGAATCAGTCGATAAGGAAGCAACGCCTAAGGAAAGAAGGAACCGAAACATGCAACGTTTTGATCGGAGACTCTCCCTTCATGATTTGTTGACGCAATGGATCGAACTAATTTATCCCAGAATTCATTGCTGCGGTCTTTGCGGCGGGTTTACGCAAGGGATCCAGATAAACCATGGTCTATGTCCGGAATGTTATGACCGATGGGCCAGGATGTATCATTCAGCAGAGCCATGCCCTCGCTGCGGCTTTTTTGCAGGCAGCGGCGAATGCCGGGGCCCTTGCAAGGAAACTGGGGGATCCTTTGCTTTTATTGCTGCCGCAGCGCCTTATGAGGGGGCTTACCGCCAAATGCTCCATTCGTTGAAATACAACAGTGACCGATCCCTGGCCGAGCCCATGGGTTATATGATGGCCAAAACCTTAGCCCCTCGAATCTCATCAAAGCAAAGGCGGCGCTACGTTCTGGTGCCCGTACCGCTGCATACGGCTAAAGAAGCAGAAAGGGGATTCAATCAGAGTCTGCTGCTCGCCGAGAAGCTGGGGCGCTGCTTGTCGCTGCCGGTTGTGCAAACGTTGGTGCGGATACATTCCGGTAAGACCCAGGCAAGTCTAAATAAAAGACAAAGGGCCAGGGAGATCGGCCATATCTTCACCGGAACCCCTGATACTCTTGCCCTGAAGTCCCGATCGGTCCTGTTGGTGGATGATGTGGTCACCACCGGCGCCACCCTGATGGCTTGTGCAGAGATCTTCATAAAAATGGGTATTGACGACCTGTCAGCCATCACTTTTGCCGCAGGCTTCAACCATAAAAGGGACGACACGATGGCAAAAATCAAGTGACAATATTTACATTAAAATGTGTGGTAGTTATTTTAATCCCGATATGTTTTTGTTACTAAAATACGGTGTTTAATTTTAGCCCAAATCGATGGACATATCCCTTTTCGCGGATTGGTGTCAAGATATTTTTTTCCACAGAAAATCTTAAACGCAGTCAGTTATTCACAGAGTTATCCACATTGTCCACAGAAAAACTAGAGAAGAATGATTCCTCTTTATGTAAATAGACAGATAAATACGTTCGCTGTAGAGGGACAGTATTGTAAAATAATTCAATTAGTTTTCCGATTTTCTCGTTTGACTTTTATTTAGCTGGGTGCTATACTCTGTTGGTGGCTTAGGGCTGCAATAAAGTTTGATAATGTTTTGGGAGGTATTCAATCATGCAAGGCAAAGTAAAATGGTTCAACAAAGAAAAAGGATTCGGTTTCATTGAGCGTGAAGATGGTAATGATGTATTCGTGCATTTTTCTGCCATCCAACAGGACGGCTTCAAAACCCTTCAAGAAGGCGAAACGGTAGAGTTTGACATCGTGGAAGGCCCCAAAGGTCTCCAGGCTGCCAACGTAACCAAAGCCTAATCGACGGATCATAGCAATTCCCACAGTGAAAAGATCATACAAGCCGGCTTCTTTCCAAAGAGGCTGGCTTGTTCTTTCATTATAAATAAATTATTGGAGGCCCTTCGCAAAAAACAGAAGGATTTTTGCTGAGAAGAGGGAATACTTATACCATAGTCCTGCACTCTCAGGGCATGTTAAAACTTCGTTGGAGGTGGACTGTATGAAAGTTCAGATGCGGGGAAGAAACTTACAGGTGCCTGACAATGTCAAGGAATACACGGAGAAGCGGTTAAGCAAGTTGGACAAGTTGATTGACAAGGAAGTTGAAGCCGTCGTTACTTTGATTGAAGAGCCGAGGAAGAATTACAAACGGGTGGAAATCACCATACCCATCGGTGGGTATGTCCTCCGCGGTGAGGAAGAGGATGTTGATTTTCTGTCCGCCATAGATTTGGCAACCGACAAGATGGAAAAACAATTGGTCCGCAGCAAGGAACGGTTTTCCAGGAAAGGGCGTTTGTCTATCACCAAGCTTCCCAGTATGGCTGGGATCGCCCCTGCGGGAGATGAAGAAGATACCTTGAATGTCAGGATCAAGAGATTTCCTGCCAAGCCGATGACGCTGGATGAGGCAATCATGCGAATGGATATGGTCGGGCATGCTTTCTTCGCTTTCAACAATGCGGAAACCGGATCGATCAATGTGGTCTATCGCCGCAACGACGGCAACTATGGATTATTAGAGCCTGAAGCATAGCGCTTAACCAAAGCTTTGATTCAAACGCATCGAAAGGGCTCTCGAAGGGGAGCCCCTTTTTTATGCCCGTCGAAGACTGATCTCATTAAAGATAGCGGCAGGCTACAGATTCCTATCATAAAACATCCGTTAAACATATTAGAAAGGAGTGCAGAGGATTGAGCAGTAGATTCCAGAGAACCGTGGTCAAAACGGTGGTTATCCTGATTTTGGTTGCCTTTATTGCGTCTCTGGTACCGTGGAGTATTTTCAGCTGAAAATTCCCCCGGAAAACCAAGGAATATCCTAAAACTTACTTGCATCCCTCGGATTAAAGTTGTATAATAGTCATTACCTGCTTCTGAGGGGTTGTTGATTGATCGATCTCCGGGATCCTAAGGGATTTCAGAGGGCAGCCCACTGAATGTCAATCCGAGATAAAAAAGTTAAAAAACAGGGTTGACATAGACAGTAGGATGGTGCTAATATATAAAAGC
>DIWW01000002.1 GCA_002435905.1 Peptococcaceae bacterium UBA6096 | reverse complement strand
GTATTGGATGTTTAATTACTCGCATTTCAATTGCTTCCTTTCTACGTATAATGATAGAAATTCTTGGAACTTGAACACGCTTTTCTTTCCGAGCTTCCTGTGGTTATTTATTAGCATATTTTATGCCAAGCTTACTTCTATTCATCGGAGAATCCATCAATCCTATACTAAGCAAGGCTTTTCTTGCTTTTGATGGCTCCCCCGTCATGCAATAAAGGTGCAAATAATTCTAGAATTTAGAATTATTTGCACCTTTATTGCGCAGTTATTAAGCACCTGAACAAACGTGATGTATTCTATGTTTTAGAAGTCCATTCTAATTTTTTGAAATTGGTTCGTTCGATTTTGTTGTATAAGGTCGCTAGGGAAATGCCGAGACATTGGGCCGCGTTCCTTTTGCCTTCAAGACTCCAGCCGAAGCGGTCCAGCGCTTCCTGAATCGCTTCGGTCTCCAGTTCTTTTAAGGTTCGGGGGACTTTCTTGATCAGTCGGATGCTGCCATCCAGAAAAGATTGGATCAGCTCTGTGGAAATAAGGCCATCCTCTGATAGGATAACAGCCCGTTCGATCAAGTTTTCCATTTCCCGGATGTTTCCTGGCCAATTGTATTCTTTGAACCATTCCACGGTTTCGGCGGAAAGATAACACTCTTTTTTGTAACGATGATTCTTTTTGTCCAATAAAGCTTTCGCCAAAAGCGGGATGTCATCCAAACGATCCCGCAGGGGGGGAAGCTCAATGCTGATCACGTTGAGCCGGTAGTAAAGGTCTTGCCGGAACGCTCCCCGTTCGACTTCCTTCATGAGATTGCGGTTCGTGGCCGCGATGACATGAACATCGACTTTAATGGGATAATTCCCGCCGATCCGTTCTACCTCTCTTTCCTGCAGCACTCTCAGCAGCTTTGATTGCAAGGTGATATCCAGTTCTCCGATTTCATCGAGAAAAACGGTTCCTCCCTGGGCCAATTCAAATTTACCCATCTTGCTCTTGACTGCACCGGTGAAGGCGCCCTTCTCATAACCGAACAGGATGCTTTCCAACAGATTTGTAGGAATCGACGCACAGTCGACCTTGACAAAGGGTGCGTCACGGCGGCTGCCGGCGGCATGGATCGCATGGGAAACCAGCTCTTTTCCCGTGCCGCTTTCTCCTGTGACTAAAATCGTTGAAGCATCGACGGCTGCCTGCCGGGCAATCTGCATTTGCTTCTTAAGCTTCGGGCTATTGCCCACCAAATCCTCAAAAGAATATTGGGCAGACGCCAGCTGTCCCAACTCTTCCTGCAAATTCCGGATCACTTCCCGGCTTTCTCCCAGACGCTGCCCCATTTTACGAATGTCGGAAACGTCCCGGAACAAGACCACGGCGCCTTGCATTTTTCCGTTGAGCACCAGAGGGGAAGCGTTTGAAAGCACTTCCACGCCTGTATTCATAACATAGTTCAGTTTTCCGAAGACCGGTTTGCCGGTTCTCAAAACCTCGGCTAAAGCGCCTTTTGGCGAAACATCGAACACATTGCGTCCGATCCGGTCCTCTTGTTTGACTTTTGTGATCCAGCTGAAGGCCTTGTTGACATAGCGGACGGTCCCTTCGTTGTCCGCCATTTCAATGCCTTCCTGGGCTGCGTCCATAATGGCGGAAAGGCGGTCCACGTCCCGGCTAAGCTCCCGCAGCTCCTCATGCTGTTCGATGAGACGCATCATCAGCAGAGCGGCCTCAGCCACGATCAAAACAGAGCCTATACGCTTCCCTTTGTCGATTTCCTCTTGGATGCCGGCTATCCCTGTGGCTTCCACGATCACATCATAATCCGGTTGTCTAAGCATCTCCTTGTAATCCGTCCAAACCGGGATGTCCAAATGTTTTGCCAACTGGCATCCCGGCGCTGCCGGATCAATATCGGCCAGCCCTAAAATCTGGACGCTGTTCAACAGCTTCAGTTCCTGCAATAGACTGGTGCCGCCTTTGCCGCCGCCGATCAGCAGGACCCTGATGATTTCGTTTTGATATGTTTCCAAGGGTTTATTCATGATCCCACGCCGCTCCTCTTTTCAAAATAATTCACTTAGACACGGGTCACTTCAACTAAATTGGGGGAGATCGTGATACCGGGGATCCTGCCCCGCTTCGCAATGGGATGACCTTCCACTTCCTTGATATCCATGGTCATGTCGATGGCTTTGGCGCCCGATATATAGCTTCCCACGCCAAAGGCATCCGCGCCGGCCGCTTTGAGTTCCAGGATCCGTTCCGGGGTCAGGCCCCCGGAAACCGTCACTTTCACATGGCCATAACCTGCAGCTGCCAACCTGGCTTTAAGTTCCCTAACCAATCCGACGGTTACGCCGCCTCGTTCACTGGGCGTATCCAAACGAACAAATTGCAAATCTTCCCCAAGGGCTTCTGCCACCCGCAGAGATTCCTCACATTCGTCTCGAAAAGTATCCACGAGAACCGTCCTGTTTTCTCCGGAAGGCATGATTTCATGATAGGCTTGCGCAACCTTCACCGAATCTCCCATGATAAGAAATATCGCATGAGGGACTGTTCCTGCCGGCATCTTGCCGGCCAGCTTCGCCCCCAGGATACAGCTGGCGTTGTCCGCGCCGCCAATGATCGCTGCCCGCTCCATGACGGGTGCCACCGACGGGTGGACGTGCCGGGCGCCAAAACACAGCAGTGAACTTTCACCGGCAGCCTCTTTGGCCCGCCGGGCAGCCGTCGCCCAGCCGCTGGCGCTGGATAGCGTGCCAAGCAAGGCGGTTTCATACAGGCCAAAATCGCAATACCGTCCTCTGATCCGCAGCAGCACTTCTTTTTGTTTGAAGGAGCTGCCTTCCGGCAGCGCCCACATTTCCAAAGGATGGGTACCGCCGGCCCCTTTTGATAAAAGTTGGAGGGCCTCATCCATTCCGGCCAGAATGCCGTCTGCCCGGGCAAAAACCTCCGCGGTCACGACCTTGTCGGCCATACCCTTCCTGGTGAGGATCTCATTGGTTTTAATAAAATAGACATCGGTGGTTACACCGCTGAGGATCTCCTCATGGGTCGCTGAATGCAGGATCCGATCCGCTGCGGGCTTGAATTCCAGAACTTGAGCCAAAGTTTCGATCCGTTGGGCCATGGTGGGGGCTCCCTTCTCCTTAGAGTTCGGTTTTGGGATATTTTTGATGGTTCGCATACTGCTTGAGAATACGCTGGACATAGTTCCTGGTTTCATTGAAAGGAATGTTTTCCAACTGCTGCTGGCTCCCATCCCAAATCTCCGCCTCGATCCATTTTTTAACGTTGCCGGGGCCCGCATTATACGCTGCCAGCACTTGGGCCGGTTCTTTGTCAAACTGCTGCTCCAGCCAACTCATGTACCATATTCCCATCGAAATGTTCAATGCCGGCTCGTAGAGCCGGTCAGCGCTGTAATCCTCGATCCCCAAACGTTCGGCGATCCAGGCGCCGGTAACCGGCATGATTTGCATCATGCCTCTGGCGCCGGCGGCGGATTCCGCATCAGGGCGGAAGCGGCTCTCACTGTATATAACAGACATGACCAAACCCGCATCGATTTGGTTTTCCTCGCATTTCTGTGTGATTTCCTCCCGGTAAGGCAGCGAATAAACGAACTGCAAAAGGCTGTCCCCGTTTGCCAATATCAACAACGATATCAGGCATAAGGCGATCCAGGTCACAAGGCGGCCAGGTTTTCTTGCTTTATTTGCACTGCCAGCCCGTTTTACGGCCATGGCTCTATTCGGGTGTTCAGTTTGACGCATGGCCTTGCACTCCTTTCCAGAGGGCATCGATCTGTTGTTCCGCCGCCAAAAGATCGCCGCGGTTATCGATCACCCTCGTGGCTTTGCCCAGCTTTTCGGCAAGACTGCTTTGAGATGCCAGCCGTTCCTGGGCTTGGGCCTCTGTCAGTTGGTCACGCTGCATCAGACGTTTGATCTGGCTTTCCCTGTCTAAGGCAACGACCCATATCTCATCCACCAAATCTTCCAGCCCGGCTTCCAGCAGCAGCGGCGCCACCAAAATCAGCACAGCGGCGCCTTCGAGGCTGGCCTGCATCAATTGCCGGCATATTTCCTGCCGGATCCTGGGCCCCATGAGTTCATCCAATTTTTCCCTCTGGGACGAATCCGAAAAAATAAGGCTGCCCAGGGCTTTTCTTCTTAAGTTTCCCTGTTCGTCCAAATATTGGCTGCCAAAAATCCGCCGGATTTCCTGCAGCGCATCGCTGCCCGGTTCCGTCAGCTGACGGGCAATTACATCCGCATCAATGATTTGAGCGCCAAGCTGCATCAAGCGGCCTGCCACCATGCTTTTCCCGGAGGCGATCCCTCCGGTCAATCCAATCACTTTCATCACATAACCTCAACCTTGCGCCTAACACGGCTTCATATTGTACCAGTCATAGCCTTTTTTCATATCGACCTTTAAGGGAACGGCCAATTCCAAAACATTTTCCATTGCCTGGCGGATCGGTTCTTTTACCTGGTCGAGTCTTTCTTCCGGCAAGTCAAAGAGCAATTCGTCATGGACCTGCAAGACCATGGTCTGAGCCAGGCCCGCATTTTCCAAAACCTCGTGGACCCGCACCATGGCCAGCTTCATGATATCGGCAGCCGTACCCTGAAGCGGCGCGTTCATGGCCGCCCGTTGGCCGAAGCTGCGGATCTGGTAATTGCTGCTCTTCAGTTCAGGAAGGTATCGGCGTCGATGCAGGATCGTTTCCGCATAACCTTTTTTGGCCGCTTCCGCGGTGATCTCATCCAAAAAGGCCCTGACTCTTGGATACCGGTTAAAATAGCGGTCCATGTACTCTTTGGCTTCAGCTCTTGTAATGCCCAGGTCCTGTGACAGACCAAAATCGCTGATGCCATAGATCAGCCCGAAATTCACCGCTTTGGCGGCCCTGCGCTGAAAGGCAGTGATCTCTTCCATCGGGATACCGAACACCTCCGAGGCCGTACGTCGGTGGATATCCTGTCCTTCACGGAACGCCGACTGCAGTGCAGGGTCTTCTGAAAGATGGGCCATGATCCGCAGCTCGATCTGGGAATAATCCCCGGATAAGAGGATGCACCCTTTCGAAGCCACGAAAGCTTTGCGAATCTGACGTCCTTCATCCAGACGCACCGGAATATTCTGCAGGTTTGGTTCTGTGCTGGACAACCGCCCCGTCACCGTAATGGTTTGATTTAAGGACGTATGGATTTTGTGGGTCACCGGATCCATGATGGCTAAAAGTCCGTCCACATAGGTGCTTTTTAATTTGGCATATTGCCGGTAATCCAGGATCAGCCGGGCAATCTCATGCTCCTGGGCCAGATACTCTAAAATATCCGCATTGGTTGAAAAACCGGTTTTGGTCTTTTTTCCTTTCGCAAGGCCCATCTTGTCAAAGAGGATCTCCCCCATTTGCTTGGGGGAATTCAAATTGAATACCTGTCCGGCCATCTCGTAGATCTGCTTGCTGGTTTCCTCGATCCGTTCGCTGAGATGCCGGCCAATCTGCCGCAGCACCTCAGGATCCATTTGCATTCCCTGAATTTCCATGGCGCCGAGGATCAACGCCAAAGGGCGCTCCGCGGTTTGATAAAGCTCCCACATGGACAGTTCCTTGAGCTTTGACGGAAGATCATGGTACAGCGTTTCCATGGCGTCCAAAATCAACCCGAGAGAAGCAGTATTCCAAAGACTCTCGCCCTTTTTAGCTGCTTCTTTGGCTGCTTTGCCCGCTTCCTTATCCTCCAGGCTTTCCAGCCCCTTCAGCACCCGGTAAGGCTTGGCCGGATCCAGCAGATATCCCATCAACTGCAGATCATGATTTGTGCCGGCCAGCTCAATGCCTGAGGCTTTCAGGATCAAATAAGCTGCTTTGGAATTGACCATGACTTTGGTCAGTTCCTTGTCTTCGAAATACGGTTTCAGGATTTCCAGGAAGGCTGCCAGCTGATCCGTTTCCGCCCACTGCAGGCAAACCGGCGGTTTCCCTTCCAGCTTCAGGCCCAGGGCCTGCCAGGCATATCGTCCGCTTTGCAAACTGCCGGCCTGCGGCAGGAAATATAGACAGGCCTCGCCGGTGCCTGATGGCATGCCCATGTATTCAGCCAATTCCACCCAGTCCGAGATCAAGCCGGCTTCCCTGGATGGCGCCTCAAACGGGGCATCCTCGGCATTTGTTGCCTGCTGCTCTTTGAGGGCTTCTTCTAAAAGTCCTTTAAATTCCAGTTCCTTGTATAATCGTATTCTCTCCTGCAGATCGCCGTTTTCCGGCTTGAACGCTGTGACCGGCTGCTCCAGCGGGATCTGCCGGTCAATGGTTGCCAGGGATTTGCTGAGCCGGGCCTGGTCGGCGAATTCGACCAGCTTTTCTCCTAATTTTTTGCCGGCATAAGCCCCGCTGGCCGCCAAGACCCCTTCCAGGGTTTTATGTTCCTGTAAAAGCTTTAAGGCCGTCTTCTCACCGACGCCGGGGATTCCCGGGATATCGTCCGAAGTATCGCCCATAAGCCCCTTCAGTTCGATCATCTGCCAGGGTTCCAGGTCGTAGACCTCCTTCAGATGGGCTTCATCGTACCGTTCGATTTCAGTGATGCCCCGTTTCGTATAGAACACCGAAGTCTGTGGGTCGATCAGCTGAAAGCTGTCCCTGTCCCCGGTGATGATCAGCACCTGCATGCCGGCTTCACTGCCTTGCCGGGCTAAAGTTCCGATCAGGTCGTCAGCTTCAAAACCGGCTTTTTCCAGTTGCGGCACACCCATGGCTTTCAGCACCTCTTTGAGAACAGGGAATTGGACCCTCAATTCCTCTGGTGTCGCTTTTCGCTTGCCTTTATAGCCCTCAAACATTTCGTGGCGAAAAACGATCTTGCCGGCATCAAAAGCCACCACCAGATAATCTGGTCTTTCTTCTTTGAGGACCCGGTTCAGCATATTACAAAATCCGAAGATTGCATTGGTTGAAAATCCGGCTTGATTGGTCAAAGGCGGAAGCGCATAAAAAGCCCGGTTTGCCAAGCTGTTGCCATCGATCAGAATCAGTTTGCCCATAGCACCCACCTTGTCTTTCTTATCATTTTTCTAAAAGATAGAACTTCGAGATAAATATCTCTTTTCCTCTTTTTCAGGCAGAATTGAATGAAATATAATTTGCTGTTATACTCATATTACGATACAAATGCTTTTTCTTAAGCCTTTGTACGATTGATCGACGGAGGTTCTTCTATGGAATGGGCTGACATTATCGAACTGTTTCCCTTCGCGGCGCAGCTGGAACCGCTGGCGCAGGAACAATTGCGGACCGAGGGGCAATTGCTCCAGATCCCGGAAGGCGAAACGTTACACCCTCCCGATGGCTGCTGTGATGCAGTGCCCCTGGTATTAAGCGGTGTCTTACGCATTTGCAAAATCAGTGAAGGCGGCCGTGAAGTCACTTTGTTCCGGGCCTTTGCAGGCGACGTTTGCCTCGTGAGCCTGACCCGGCAGCTGGAGCTATCGGATTTTCCCGCCCATGCGGTGGCAGAGGATTCCTGCCAGCTTCTCCTCATCTCCTCAAGCTATTACCAGCGCTGGCTGAAAAATTCCATTCCCTGGAAGGATTACCTCATCAGCATCCTCTATAAACGGCTGAGTGAGACCATGGAAGTCCTGGAGCAGGTCGCCTTCACCCGGGCAGACAAAAGGCTGGCCCATATACTTTTTACCTTGAGCAAAGGACAGAATATCGCTTTGCAGATCACCCACGAGCAGCTGGCCGTGGAACTGGGCACCGCCCGGGAGGTGGTTTCCCGTTTGCTCAGCGAATTGAAACGGCAGGGCATCATCACCCAAAAACGCGGCAGCATCGTGATCCTGGACAGTCAAGCATTAAACCGCATCGCCCATCAATATTGATTATTTTCTGTTTGTGATTTTTATCACAGACTCAGGTCGCCCCTCCTTTATATAATGGCTATAGATTCAAGATTTAGTGCATTGATTAAAATTAACCATAAAAATAAGGAGGCATCACCATGAAAGTTTTGATCGTTGGAGGCGTAGCCGGCGGGGCAAGCGCCGCGACCCGGTTAAGGCGGCTGGATGAAACAGCGCAAATCATTATGTTCGAAAAGGGCGAATACATCTCCTATGCCAATTGCGGATTACCCTATTATATAGGCGGCGCCATCAAAGAAAAAAGCCGTCTGATCGTTACCAAACCGGAACTCTTGCGGCAGCGTTTCAATATCGATGTTCGAACTTTCAGTGAAGTCACTCACATTGACCGCGCTCTAAAAACCGTAACGGTAAAAAACCACCAGACTGGCGAAAGCTATTTCGAGCATTACGATAAGCTTCTTCTTTCCCCCGGTGCGGAACCCAAAAAACCCAAGCTGGAAGGTTTGGAGCTGGAAGGCATCTTTACCCTGCGTACGGTTCCCGATACCTTCAAGATCGATGATTTTATCAATGAACGAAAGCCCAAGCGGGCCCTGATCGTCGGGGCTGGCTTTATTGGCGTTGAAATGGCTGAGAATCTGAAGCAGCGCGGCCTTGATGTGACGATCGTAGAATTTTTGGATCAGGCTGTGGCTTCGCTGGATCCTGAGATGGCGGCCATACTCCATCGGCACCTTCGAGAAAACAATGTGCAATTGTTGTTGAATACCGGCGTTAATGGGTTCCAAAAAGCGGATTCTCTACTGGCCACCCTCAGCAATACCTCAACCCTTGAAACGGATATCGTGATCCTGAGCATCGGCATCGCGCCGGAAAGCCATCTTGCCAAAGAGGCTGGCCTGGAGCTGGGTATTGGCGGCAGCATCGCAGTCAATGAAAACTATGCCACATCCGACCCGGATATCTTTGCAGTGGGCGATGTCATCAGTGTCCGCCATTTGATCAACGGCCAGGAAGTTCTGATTCCCCTGGCCGGCCCAGCCAACAAGCAGGGACGGGTTGCCGCTGAATGTCTCTTAGGACGTCCGAATCGATACCATCGTGAAGTTCAGGGCAGTTCCATATTGAAAGTCTTCGACATGACCGCGGCTTCCACCGGTCTTACGGAAAAACAGCTAAAAGCAAACCAGATCCCCTACCAAAAAATCTATATCCATCCCGCTGACCATGCAACGTATTATCCGGATTCAACACCGCTAAGCATGAAACTTTTATTTAACGATGCCGGAAAATTATTGGGCGCTCAGGCGGTGGGTTACGATGGCGTGGATAAAAGAATCGATGTTCTTGCCACAGCCATTCGGATGGGGGGTACAGTCTATGATTTGGAAGAACTGGAATTGTGCTATGCTCCGCCTTACTCTTCCGCAAAAGATCCGGTCAATATGCTTGGTTTTACGGCGGCCAATATTTTACGCGGCGATACCAAGGTCTTTCATTATGACGAAATCGATGCACTCGACCGGCAGAAAATCACTTTGCTGGATGTCGGGACGCCTGAAGAGCATATGACCGGCACCCTCGATGGTGCTGTCAACATCCCGATCGACACACTCCGAAAGCATTTGGCTGAAATCCCAAAAGATAAACCTGTCTATGTCTTTTGCCAGGTCGGTCTGCGAGGCTATATCGCCAGCCGTATCCTGACCCAGGCCGGCTATGATGTCTACAACCTCAGCGGCGGTTTCAAAATTTATAAACAAGCCCGGGAGCAGTATCCCGACACCATGCGCAGCCAAACCGCCGACATCGAGGATTCAGGCATTTCCCGTTCAAAAACCGCCGACGCATCGGCAACGGCTCCAGGGCCCGTCGTGCCGGTCAAAGTGGTTCAAGTGGATGCCTGTGGTCTGCAATGCCCCGGCCCTATTATGAAAACCGCCGAGAACATAAAATCGCTGCAGCCTGGGGAGCAGCTCAAGATCATGGCCTCTGACCCAGCTTTCGCATCAGATATAAAAGTCTGGTGTGAAAGAACCGGGAATCGTTTGTTAAGTGTCGAACGGGATAAGCATGTTTATTCAGCCCTCGTGGAAAGAGGCCCTGTTCCGGATGACAACGCCTCTTCCATTCCTGCCCAAGGCGGAAACGATAAAACCTTGGTTATCTTCAGCGGTGACCTGGATAAGGCCATTGCAGCCTTCATCATTGCCAACGGCGCCGCCGCCATGGGCCGGAAAGTCACCATGTTCTTCACCTTCTGGGGAATCAACATCCTTCGTAAAAACCAAAAGATTTCTGTAAAAAAGAACTTCGTCGAATCCATGTTTGGCTTTATGATGCCCCGCGGCAGTAAAAAACTAGGGTTGTCCCGCATGCATATGGGCGGCATGGGCGTCAAAATGATCCGCGGTTTAATGAAGCAAAACAATGTATCCTCCCTGGAGGAATTGATCGAGTCCGCCATAGCCAACGGCGTCCGCGTCCTCGCCTGCCAAATGTCCATGGGCCTTATGGGAATCAAAGAGGAAGAATTGCTGGAGGGTGTTGAGCTGGCTGGGGTCGCAACCTTTTTAGGCTCGGCGGAGACTTCGGATACGAATTTGTTTATTTAATTAAGAGGGACGGTGACTTTGTGCGTTGTGCGCAAAAAGTCACCGTCCCTCCTCGTGCGGCGCCCGCACAAAGGGGACAGAGCAACGCATAAAAAGACCCGGGTTCAAGCATCGATCGCTCGAACCCGGGTCTTTTTATGCCGCCCCCCAACTCTGGGAAACGCCGATGAACCTCATCCCATGCAAAGCTTACTTTTGCCTTAGAAAGCAAAACCAATAAATGCCGCCAATCATCAGGCCGCCGCCGATCACATTGCCCAGGGTCACCGGCAGTAAATTTCGTATGAAGAAATTCGTCCAGTTCAATTGGGCCAACACTTCAGCTGCAACGCCGGAGGCCTCGGCCCATACAGGATTGGCCTTGGCCAGAATCCCCGCAGGGATATAATACATATTGGCGATGGAATGCTCAAAGCCCGAGGTGATGAACAGCCAAATGGGGAAAAAGCAGGCCCATATCTTGCCTGTAACATCCTTGGCGCCATAAGCCATCCAGACTGCGCCGCACACCAGCAGATTGCATAAAATCCCTAAGGACAGCGCCGCCGTAAAACCCAAGCCTGTCTTATAGGCTGCGATTTTTATGGTCATGCCGCCTAAAAGGCCGGCGCTGCTGTTGAATAGCCCTGATACGGTCATTAAGCCTGCGATGGCCAGGGCCCCCAACAGATTGCCCCAATAGACAAGGAGCCAGTTCCGAAACATACTGCCCGCGCTGATCTTTTTTTCCAGCAGCGCCATGATCATCATCGTGTTGCCGGTGAAGAGTTCTCCCCCGGCGATTACAACCAGCATAAGGCCGGTCCCGAAAACAGTGCCTGCCAACGCCTTGCCCAAGCCGTAGGTTTCCGGGCGGGACAGCAGATTATACGCAGCCATGTTGGAGCCTTCCGAAGCAAACGCAATAAACATCCCCGCCATCAAAGCCAATCCAAGGAGCTTTGCCGTTCCTGCCCCGGCTTTTGCAGTCCCGGCTTGAACCGTGATCGCGGCAATTTCTTCAGGAGAATAATAATTTTTGTCATTCATCGGGCTGTCCCTCCTTGGGAGGGTAAGGCTGTCTCAAATTGAAATGTTTCCTGCAAAGAGACGTATAGCGTTCATTGCCCCCAAGCAAAACCTGGGGGCCCTCGGCGACCATCTCGCCCGACGCTGAAACCCTGGCATTGCAGGTTGCTTTTTTGCCGCACCAGCAAACGGTTTTCATTTCCTCGATGGTATCCGCCACCGTCAAAAGGCAGCGGCTCCCTTCAAAAAGCTGTCCTCGGAAATCCGCCCGCAACCCATAGCATATCACCGGTATATTCAGATCATCCGCGATCATCACCAGCCGGTCAACATTGGCTGCCGTCAGGAATTGAGCCTCATCAATGATCACACAAGCGTAAGGATTCAGTTCCTCCGCTGTCATCTTGATGAAAACGCTGAGAAAGATGGCCGGCAGGCTGATTCCGATCCTGGAGCTGATCAAGGGCTCGCAGCTGATCCGATCATCGGTGTCCGGTTTGACCAGCAAGGCTTTCTGGCCCCGCTCCGAATAATTATACGCCACCATCAGCGCATTGGCGGTTTTTGAACTGTTCATCGCCCCATAACGAAAATAGATTTTTGCCAACGCCTTTTCTCTCCCATCGTTAGGATCTTTTGCAGACGGCCCTTCTGACGCACCGACCGGTGCATACACCAAAAACCGCCGATGTAACTCGGACGGTTTTTGGGATCAGATTACGCATGAAGGCTTTTGCCTCCTGAGTGTACGGCAAGCTGTTATTATTTTATCATATCCATGATTTCCTGAAAACTGCCAACCACTTTGTAGCAGCAATGGGTTTCCTGCAATCGTTGTTTTGCCTCCCCATCCATGCCCACACCGCAAACTGTGAACCCAGCCCCATGGGCCGTTTCCACCGCATGAGGCGCATCGTCAAAGACAAGACAGGTTTCAGGATCAACGCCCAGTCGTTTTGCAGCCTGAAGATAAATATCCGGATAACGCTTGCTGGCGCCCACCTCTTCTTCGGTCAGAACAAATTCCATCCATTGAAAAACACCGCAGCGCTTCAATGCGGCTTCCGTCATTTCCTTTTCCGCGGCCGTGGCAACGCATAACTTGATCCCTTTCTCATGGAGGGATTGCAGCAGCGCCGCCGCGCCGGGCATCATTGGCACCCTTTGCTGGTAATGATCCCGCAAAAGCTGATAATAGGCCGTCAGAAGTTCATCCTCCGTTCCGGGCAATCCGTATTTTTCTTTTAGAAACCGGATCCCTTCACGGATGCTTTGGTTTTCACTGGGGCGTTCCAATTCCTCGCTCACTTCAATGCCGTAGGATCGCAAAAAACAAACCGGCATTTCTCTCCACAAAGCGCTGGAATCATACAATGTGCCGTCCAAATCGAAGATGGCTGCCTCAAAGGGCATGTCTGCAAAACGGTGCCAAGGCAGGTTCAATGCCATTATCGATCTCCTCTGGTTTCGCGATCATGGGACTTCAGCCAGGCTTTAAGCCATTTCCGCCAAACGAACCAGAAGACTGCCATGAGTATGATGATCACGGGGAAGACTCTGACAAACCAAACGATCAGGTTGCTAAACGAGGCAATCACGCCATTGACGCCCAGCAAAAAGGCTTCCTTGATCCGCAGCCACAAACCGGCAAATCCTTCCACCTGGATCGAACTGGCGGCCAGGGGCTTTTCGACCAAACTCACATTCAGTGTGGAATAATCGGTCTGATTGGTCAGATAACGCAGCTGTCCCTTCAGGGATTCCAGCTCGGAACGTGTATTACCCAGTTCCTGTTCCACCGCCAGCAAATCCGCCATGCTCCCTGCCTTGCTCAGCAATTCCAGGAGACGGATTTCCTTAGCCTCCATCACCTTCAGCCGAGCCTCCACATCCACAAACTGTGTGGTCACATCCTGGGCGTTGGTGCTTTGGTTGTTCACTTTCCCTAAAGCACCCGCTGTTTCCAGCAACCCTGCAAACTTATCGCTGGGAATCCTCAAAGATAAATTTCCAGCCATCCGGCCCTGGTCATCCATGGTATATTTGTCTTCATTGGTCAAATAACCGCCCACTGCCAGGACGGCTGCCTTCAAAGTGCCCGCGGCAGCGTCGTAGCGGTCCACCTCGATGCTCATATAGGCTGTATAAATGATTTTTTGTGCAAAATCTTCCGGTGCAACGGATCCATTGTCAACGGTTGGCACCGGCATTTCTGTTAAACCGGTTCCTCCTGCAGACTGTTTGCTTCTGGTAGCATCCTCTTCCATCGACACGTCGGGCGCCATCATGGACGGCTCGGCGGCGGCAGTGCTTTCGGATGACTTGTAGCGAATGCCGTAGGGAGACGATTGCAGCCCGATCGAGGCTGCGAACACAAGAAAGCATAGCCCTGCCGTGAGGGCGATCCATTGTTTTGGCCGCCATCCGGATAAAGTCTGCATGATTTTTTGCCCCATCCTTTTTGACCGGACAGGTTTCCTGGAATAATCCGGGCCTTGGGCCGTTTTTATTTCCTCCCCCGTTGGACGTCCCTGGGTCTCATCCTTTATTGCAGTCATACATTCCGCCTCCAATCGCTTCATGACATTGCCGTGAAACTGGGGAGAAGGCTGGAGGTCCCGGTCGATTTCCGACAGCGCAAGCACGATTTCCTGCATGGCTTTGCATTCCTCGTCAAATTCCGGATCATTGATTCTTGCCTGCAGAAACAACTCCGTCTCTTCCGCGCTCATGGTTTTATCAAGCCAGGCAGAGATTTGCTTCATTTGCTGATCATCCATCATTGGTTCTCCCCTCCCTTCCATATCCCTTCGGCAATCATTGGTTCCTTTGGATCAGATAGACGAATTTGAGTCAGGTTTTGTTCCCTGCCCGCCAGGATCATATCTTTCAAATAACCCCGTGCCCGGTTGATACGGGATTTCACCGTCCCAATGGAGGTGCGGGTCATGACGGCGACTTCTTCATAGGAATATCCCTGAATATCCCGCAAAATCAACGCGGTCTTAAACTCAGGCTTAAGATTGCTGATCCATTGCCCAAGCTGACGCCGGGTCTCATCGTCTTCCATGATGTCCTGAGGTCCCGGGCTGGGATCCGCCCACTGCAGCCGGACCTCTCCGTCCTCAAAAGCCACGGAATCATCCATGGATTCCACGGGCAGTTTATGTTTGCGCTGCTGATCCCGCCAAAGATTGGTGGTAATGGTGATCAGCCATGTGCTGAGAGACGCCTCTCCCCGGAAATTAGGCAATGCTTTCCATGCTCTGACAAAGGTCTCCTGTGCCAAATCCTCCCCATCCTGCCGGTTGCCGGTCAGCCGATACGCCACGGCAAAAACCCTGGCTTCATACCGGCTCACCAGATGCTCAAAGGCAGTCAAGTCTCCCTGTATACAGTGCTGGATCAATGCCTGATCTGTCAAATCCTTCAAGGGGCTTCCTCCTCTCCTTCGGTTTCCTCATTCGATTTTCTTTATTTTATCAAAATTGGCGAATTCTGTATAGCGAGGCGATCAAACCTTTCTTTTCTCCCCAATGGTTTCTTGCCCTCTGCTTGTTCGCAGAGCCGGGATCAAGGAGATGAAGGAGCCTGCCACAATCACCATGATCCCGCCCGCCATATTGGCGGTGATGGGCTCATGAAGAACAAGCAGCGCCAAGAGAGGCGCCAGCATCGGTTTGATAAAAAAGACAAGAGAAACTGTGGCGGCCGAAGTCTCTTCCATCCCCAGAAAATAAAAGGTATAGCCAAGTCCGGTCACGAAGACGCCAATATAAACCAGGCTGGGCAAAGACCGCAGGGCAAGGCCTTGAAATAGCGGGATGTCCGCAAAGACCTGCAGACCGTTTCGGGTCAAAAATGCGGCGACCGCATCGATCCTTGTTAAATAAATCAGCAAAAGCAATTCCAGGCAGCCGAAAAGGAAGCTGAAACAGGTCAATGCAAAGCCTCCGTAACGCTGGCTGCGTTTCCGTCCTGTCACTCCATAAAGTCCAAAGGTCAGGGCAGATAGCAGCGCCAACCCAATACCTGCCGGGCTGCCGGAAAAATTCAGCGGATCAATGATCCATAATATCCCAAGAATGCTGAGTCCGATGGAAACCACCGTATATCGGGTTATTGGCTCATGCAGAAGGAAATAAGCAAACACCACCACAAACACCGGATTGCAGCTGAACAGGACGGCCACGATGGAGGCTTTGGTGTACACGATGGCCATCTGATATAAAACCATGCTGACCACCACGCAAATAAATCCGGTCAAAGCGAAAAAACCAAGATCAACCCTTTCCAGCCGATATCCCCTGACCCTAAGACTGCGGATCGCAAGGGGAAAAAGTATGATGGAGCCGATCATGAAGCGCAGAAATGTCAGTTGGATCGGATTGAATCGCCCCACGGTGATCTTCAGCGCGATCTCCATGGTACTGAAAAGAAACGCAGTCAACACGATATATAGATAGCCTTTTTTCATTTCCATCCTCATTCAAAGTTTATTCTCCGATCAGCCTGCCTCCATTACATAAGAGACTTGATCGTTTCACCTTTATAAAGAATACACGCTTTGGCCAAGATTTTGAAGCAGGAATCTTCAACCGACGGCCGTCATTTGACAAAAAATCAAAAAATGAATACTATAAAATTGTTGCAAATCATAAACCAGCAACCGTCGATGCAAGGGATACGGCAAATATCACAAGAAAATTCAGGAGGCGTTGAAACCATGGTAAAAAGAGCATCAGAATTCAAAGTCCTTCGGCATGAAAACTTTAAAGGCGGCGAAGGGATCACCGAACTGCAGAATATGTTCACTCCGGAAGAAATTGGCACCCAGAAGGTCAAGATGTTCGCCAAACTCGTCCTTGAACCCGGCTGCAGCATCGGCCTTCATGCCCATGAGGGTGAAGACGAGCTTCTCTATGTATTAAAGGGCGTTGGGACCCATCACGAAGATGGGGATGAACAGCTGATGTATCCTGGCGACGCAGCTGTCTGCGGCAAAGGGCATCAGCACTTTATGGCAAACCGCGGCACCGAGACCCTTGAGTGCCTATGCGCCATCATTTTTGAATAAAGAAAAGTCGTAGAAACCTGACCGGTTTCTACGACTTTTTCTACAGTCTGAGACCTCTGTCATCGACAGAGGTCTTTTTTTCCGCTCTTCTTATATGCCCGACGATGGACCTGCCGATCAGTCGATCAACCGGATCTCTGTATCCGGCAGGCTGTCATCGGATGCCGCGTCATAGTGAACGTTCAGACCGCCGTTGCTGTTGATGATGTTGGCAATCACCCGTCCGTTAAGGATCCCCCCGCTGCCGTCCAGGGTGACCGTTCCATTGGGGGCAAAAACAATGCCACGAATGTCCGCACTGCCTCCATTGAAGGTGATGTCCCCGCCGGTGGAACAAAGGCAGAGGGATTTCAAGCCGTCAATGCTCACCTGGCTGCCGTTGTACGTGGTATTTCCGCTGGTAATGATGCCGCCGGAAGTGGATATCTCGCTGTAAAGACCTGGCTTGGTGCTGATGATCAGCTCACCGTCGATATAAATCAGCGGATGGTCATGGAGGATCGTATTGAGCTGGCCGATATCCACGGAATATTCATAGACGCCATTCTTCAGGGAAACGGCTGCGCCATAGGCTGTCATCGCCGCGGTACTGAGAATCGCGGCATTCTGGGTCAGCTTTGAGATGTCCGGCATTTCAAGAAGGGAATAACCCTCGATCCGGTCACCGGATCCGGAAGCCATAATGTCCGCGGATATTTCCCCAACGGCTGTTACATTGCCTGTGATGTCTGCCTTGTTTTTGATGCTGTCATTGGAATGGACATCTCCCAACACAGTATTTTGGCCTGTAAACTGCAGCAGGTCGATTTGGCTGCCGGAAAACAGGGCATAATCATAGGGTCCGAAAATGCTGCTGATCTCTGCCGCGGCGCTGGTACTGACCGTGACCTGTTCCTGTCCGCTGAGAATCTTCGCAAAGGTATATTCAACATCCTTGGATCCTGTGATTCGGATCCTCTTGTTAAAGTTTTCAAACTGAATGGAATCGATGTCCTCGGCCAGAAACCCATTTTTAGTGAAATAAGTCTGGGCGCTGGATTGGGCCAGCGCGGTGGATCCGGGCAATTCCTGGGCGCCTGCAAGGCAGGCAGCATCCAGCGCATTCTGCATCGATTGCTTTGCCAGGGCGACCCGTCCAAAATCCACGACAATGGCGGAAAAGCCCATTAAAACCGTCATGCTTAGGGCCACGATCACCGCCACCGAGCCTTTTTCATTGAAACATCTGCTGAACACAAAATCCACCCCTTATACCTGCTGCCGGCTAAGAGGACCGGTCCTCTGTTTCGGAAAGACCGGCCAATTCCTGCAGTCTGGCATTTTTCTTGTTTTCCAATTCCAGCATGGCGATCCTGGAATTTGCTTCATCAAGTTTCCGCTGAACCACGAGCCTTTCGACGACCAGATCTGACTTCACTTTGATCAGCGCAATATTTTGATCATATTCATCCTGAAGCTGTTTTGATAGGGTATCGTTTGAATAAACAAGCTTTTCATTCTGTATCTGGCCTGCTTCCAAGGTCTTGATCAGTTCCAGTATCTTCTGTTTCTGCGCCTCGTTGGTTTCGTTCAATACGCTGACGAATTGTTCCCTGGAGGACCGTTCCGAATTCAGTTTTGCGATGGTTTCTGTTTGAGAAGCCAGAAACTCCGTCAATTCGTTGATTTTTGCAGAAAGGCCGGCCGTTTCGTCCTCGGATCGGGTGTCTTTAAGATATTGGATTTCATCCAGCCGTTCTTCAAGTTCTCCGGACAATTGAGCAAGAAGATCCTCTTGTCTTTTGACTTCCTGTTTTTCATAGACCAGCATTTCTTTAGCTGCAGCGGCTTCTTGCTTCGCCACTTCCGTTTGTTCAGACAGTCGTTTATTATCTTCGGCCAAAGGTGCGACCTGTTGCTGCAAGGAAGCCAATTCGATTTCTTGTCGGCTGCACAGTTCTTCCAGGGCCGTATATTTGCTTTTCATTTCCTGATGCTCCGCTGCAGTTTTTTCCATTTTTTGCTGCAGGGCATCGTTGTTTTTTGAGATGACTTCCTTTTCGTTATAGAGTGTCTGAAGGTTTTGTTTGAAGGTGTCGGACATGGTCTGCTGGTTTTTTCGCAAAATATTAAGGTAATCCAGCACCGATTGTTTGGTATAGCCGCCAAACCGGGTTTTTAACTGCTGTTCGAGATCACTCTCTTCGGTTTTTAAGCGCAGTTCTTCGATTAGATTCATAGCATCGGTTTTCTCCTGCATCGAGTTTTCCCCCTTATGCACATTCTCAACTTTCATTAAAAACTAAATGATCGCCGATTGCAACCTTTAATTCGCAGGAGCCTGCAGGGAGCTCCAGGACATGGGCTGTATCGGGGAAATGTCGTCCTACCCTCCAGGGCGCGATGGTCTCGATTCCAACAACCTTCATCTCTTTGCTTAGATAGATCGCATCGATGGGGAATCTCATGAAAAAGCAATGAATTGCCGGACATCGGAGCAAAAGCAATCCTTCCCCAGCCTCCAGGCTTTTTTTACCCATCAGACCGAGAAACCGCTTTCCAAACCGGTCCGCCTGCCTCACCTTATCAGCGATCATCCGTGAATCACATTGTACGATCATCCCCATCATCCTAACTGCTCTATGATTTTGATCAGGGCAGGCCCCATCAATATAATGAAAATAACAGGAAAGATAAAAAGCACCATGGGGATCAGGATCTTCACCGATATCTTCTGCGCCTTTTCCTCGACTTTATTGCGACGACTCTGACGCATGGCTGCCGATTGGGCCCGCAAAACATTTTTGATGGAAATCCCCAGTTGGCCGGCTTGGACAATGGATCCTACAAAGGATTTGATTTCATCCAGATCACAGCGTTCGCTGAAGAGCAGCAAGGCATCCTTCCGGGTTCGGCCCATGGACATTTCCCGGTAGGTTATGGTCAGTTCGTCGATCAATGGCCCCTCAAAATGATTGATGACCTGGAGGATCGCCTGCTCAAAGCCAAGGCCGGCCTCCACGGAGATGCTGAGGAGATCCAAGACCTCCGGCAGCTGCTTTTCCATCTCTTTTTTTCGGTTGCCGGCTTTGGATGCCAAATGAAACCGCGATCCTACATAGCTGGCATAAAGCGCAATCAGCGCTGCCATCAAGGCTTTGAACACATTCCTGCTTATAAGCATGGCTGCGGCCAGCGCCAACAACATGCAGCCCGCCATAACGACCAGGCGGATGGCCTGATATTCATAGGGACTAATGTTCAAGCCTGCCTGATAGACTTGTTTTTTTAGTTTTTCAAATCGGGTCTTGCCGCCGCGATCGAGAGGATCCGCGCCCAGCGCTTGATTTTTGGGGATTCTTTCAGTCAAAGCCTTCAACATCGGTTTGACGAACCGCTCCATCAGCGGCTTGCTGAGTTCTTCATCGGCCACAAACTTTTTTTGATTGGCATTGACAACATGGTCAAGACGTCTTTGGATATTATCAAGCCGCTCGCCATATTCATAGAACGTCAGCAAAATCGAGCAAAAGGTTAAAATGCCTCCTGATAATGCGAGATAAGATATCATATGCGTACCTCAATATTCGATATCGACGATTTTGTTGATGATCGTAAAGCCGATGAATTCCAAAACCATAGACACACCCAGCATGATCTTTCCTGCTTTTGTTGTAAAAAATAAAGCAAAATACTCCGGATTGATCAGCATCAGGGCCAGCAGGATAAATACTGGGAGCAAACCAATAACGATCCCTGAAACCCTTCCCTGGGCTGTTAACACTCGGACCTCCTGTTTGACACGGATGCGGTCCCTGACGGTGCCGGAGATGATCTCCAAAATGTCTGATAGGTTGCCGCCCACCTGGACCGAAGTCAGCACCGCGGATACGAGAAGATCAAGGTCTTGATTTTTGACCCGTTCCACCATATGGTTCAGCGCATCCTTCTGACTCACGCCATAACGCATCTCCCGGATGGTTTTTGTATATTCCGTTGAAATGGGCGGCTGCATATCGCTGGCGATGCTCTCCATGGCCTGCTGAAAGCTGAAGCCTGCTTTGATGCAGTTGTTCATGATGACCAGGGATTCCCCCAACTGCTTGTTAAACTCCTGCTGTCTTTTTTTACGCTCTTTTTGAACAAAGAAAGGTGGGATCACAAAGCCGATGATGGCCACCCCGATGGCTTTGACCGCATTGCCGCCCATAAAATGGATCAGAAGCATTGGCACGAAGGTGGCGGCGACCCAGGCATAGATGAATTCCGAGGCATTCAGCTTAACCCCCGACATGGCAAGATATTCAGCAAACTCCTTGCTGGCGAGCTTATTTTTCTTATTCCTGTTTTGTTTTGTTTTTTCAATTTTCTCTCGGATGACCTGATCCTGAACATCCTCAAGGCCCTTCGAATTAAAGTACTTGCTGATCCTTCCCTTGACGATCTCTTTGCCGGAGACCGGCACGTACATCAAGACCAAGCAATAAATCGTTACAGCACAGGAAAGTGCCAATAAATAGGTAATCATCGCAGCACCTCAATTCATAAACCAATCATCCTTGACGAGGATCCCATTGGATGTGAGTTTTTCAATAAAACCGGGACGAATGCCTGTAGACACATATCGGCCTGTAATTTTTCCGGTGGAATCCAACCCTTCCTGTTTGAATACGAACAGATCCTGAAGGGTAATGGTATCGCCTTCCATGCCCACCACCTCGGTGATGTTCACGACCTTGCGGGAACCATCCTTTAACCTGGTCTGCTGGACAATGATATCTAAGGCGGAGGACACCTGTTCCCGGATGGCTTTGATGGGCAATTCCAACCCTGACATGAGAACCATGGTCTCCAATCTTGACATAAGATCTCTGGGGGTATTGGCATGGGCAGTGGTCAACGAGCCGTCATGACCTGTATTCATGGCTTGCAGCATATCCAAGGTTTCGCCGGAACGAACCTCGCCCACCACGATTCGGTCGGGCCGCATACGCAAGGCGTTGCGGACAAGATCCCGGATGGTGATTTGTCCCGTCCCTTCCAGATTGGATGGCCGGCTTTCCATGGTCACCACATGATTTTGCCGAAGCTGAAGCTCCGCCGCATCTTCAATGGTCACGATGCGGTCTGTATCCGGAATAAAGCTGGATAATACATTGAGGAACGTGGTTTTACCGCTGCCGGTGCCCCCGGATACGATGATGTTTAATTTTCCTTTGACACAGGCATCCAAAAAGCCCATCATTTTGGGGGAAACCGACCCATAACGGATCAGGTCGCCGGTGGTCAATGGATTTTTTGAAAACTTTCGGATGGTCAGGGTCGGACCGTTCAAGGCGATGGGCGGGATCACTGCATTGACACGGGAACCGTCGGCAAGCCGGGCATCCACCATGGGGCTTGATTCATCCACCCGTCTGCCGACGGAGGATACGATCCGGTTGATCACATTCATAACCTGGTTGTCATCCTTGAACACCGTGTCGGAAAGAACCAGCTTGCCCTTCCGCTCCACGTAAACATTGTAAGGTCCATTAACCATGATTTCCGTGATTTCCGGATCTGACAGCAGCGGCTCCAAGGGACCAAGACCGACCACGTTATTATAAACTTCTTTCTGCAGCCGGATACGATCCGTTCTGGGGATCCCTGTGGACTTCGCTTCGATCAAGGCTTCGATGGCTGACAATAGGTAGGCTTCCTTGTTCTCCTTGAGATCGTGCCCATTGGCCGCTTCCTGGTTGATGATATCGATGATTTCACCGTGGACCTTTTCTTTTAGTTCATAATAATCATCCACAAAGGACGCATTGCTTTTTATGCCGCCTTTGACGTTGCCCGCTGCAGGCTCCGCGGCAGCCTCAGCCGGCTGCTGGGCATTTTGTGTTTTTTGCTTTTCCAATCGCTCCAGTAGACTCATCTTCGTCCCGCTTTCCGGCTTCGCGTCACTTGCCCAGCAACTTTACAAAGCTCAATCTTTTTTTGAAGAGGCTAGCGACCTGAAATTCCTTTTTGCCGGCGGATTGGATATCATACTCAAGGTTGTCCGACAACAGGATTTTTGATACCTCCGAAATGGATTGGCTCAGCTTGCTTGCCGGCGCACTGACCACAAAAGGGACACCCCGGTTGAGGGCTGTGACGGCGACTTTATAATCGCTGGGGATTTTAGCCCAAATGGGACATCCTATGATTTTTTGGACGTCATGGACAGTGATGGAACTGATATCCACCGCGCGATTGATGATAAGCTTGACCTTGTCTTTTTGCTGAAGCGACTCCAGCAAGGTGAGGCTTAGCTTTGAATTCTTGAGGATGGAGATATCCAGGCCTGTCACAAAAAGGATCGTTGAAGAGGACTCAAGGGCTGTGATCGTCACATCGTTAAATGCCGGTGATGTATCAATAATCACATAATCATAATAGGTCCGCAGCAGGCTCAACAAGGCCTGCACTTTGTCGGCAGATACCAATTCTGCATATTCCGGACTTTTCGGTGCACAGAGAACATGAACTCCGCTGGAATGGACGCTCATATAACTCCGGACGGTATCAATGGTCGGCGTGCTGACCTGCTGAACAAGCTCGGCGATGGTATCCATCGGCTCGACATCAAGAAAAATGTGCGCATCACCGAACTGCAGATCCAGGTCCACTAAAGCAACCTTTTTATGCAACGAGGCCAGCTTCACAGCCAGATTGGCCGCAATGGTGGTCTTTCCCAAGCCTCCCTTGGCTCCAAACACTGTGACGACCCGGGACATCCAGGAAATATTCTGCTTCGCATTGAGGGAATTGATCCGGGTGTTTTCGTTATTAAAAACAGATTTGATATACTCCGCAAATTCTTTGGGTGTTGCCGGGAATTCCGTGACATTGTGGGCTCCTACCTTGATGGCGCTCTGAAGAATATCCATATCCAGATCCTCCGCCACAAGGATCACATGGGTCCGGGGCCGGTGTAGAATAATGCGTTCGGTAAGACTCAAAACGTCCGGATCTTCTGCACCGAGCATCATGATCACAATATCCGGTGAAGTATTTTCAATCTTGTCCAGCGCCTTGTTGCCTCCGGAGGATTCCCCGAGGATCGCGATCTCCTCATCATCGATCATACGGCGCATGGCCGACAAGTTGCTCTCATATTTGCTGATCAGCATTACATTGATTTTCATCGTCAAAACTCCTTAAGTCTAATTTGCGAGAATTTGATCGATCGTCACGTTGGGAAGCTTGGTGATGGTCTCGTCCAAAGGCGAGCGAAGCACGGCCCGAAGGACGCCCACATTTTCGGAGAAGCTCAGCTTCAAGGCTTGGTCCGGTGTGGTCTGAAGGGTCAGGGTCGTATAGGTTGCATCCTCTAATCCGCTTTTACCGGTTTCTGCCAAGACGGAGTCTACCGCCAATACCATCAGGTTTTCCGCCAGGACCTTAGCGACCTGGATCGGCTGATCGTTGGCTGACTTCATTTCATATTGAGCAATGATGTCCACATGATTTCCCGGTGTGATCATAAAGGATAAACTGGAAACTGCGTCCACCGCAATGCTAATGGCCCGCATGCCGGGATCCACTGCATAATTCAAGTCGGTTTCCTTGCTTTCACCCGCCAGCACCAGCTTTTCCTGCAGGATCTGCTCTCCGGCGATGATCACGGATTTGGCGACTTTGCCTAAGACCAAATTGGCATCCGAAAGAGTGCCTGCCAAAATAACCTCGCTGGGCAGTTCTGATAAGATGATCATATCTTGTGTGATGGGAACGTTGGCTTCGATATTTTTCGCGGCCACCAGCACCCCGGTTTTCGGAGCCTCATTGGGTTTGCTAAGAGAACTGAAAAAAGCCAACAGCAGAAATGCTGTTGCCACCGCGGATATGAGCGCCAATATTTTTATTTTCTTCACAACTTAATCCTCCATGCGATTGCGGACCATTCCGGACCTTCGCGGCAGATTTTTTATATATAATGGCTATCTATTATTCTCGATTTCATCATGGCGTTGCGTACCGATTGAGATCATTCGATCCTCATGGTGCATGCAGCGCTCATATCATAACAATCATCACCGTCGGCTGATTCAAGAAAGGCATTGAAAAAAGGGGTCAGTAGAGGAATCTTTCCCTCAAGGTTCACGGTGATCTGCTCGGCGGCAGGCATCGGGATCGTCGTGTCAAAGGAGCTGTGATAACTTGTGGCGATGCTGTCGGCATGGGTCTGAACAGCGGTTAATCCATCATCATTGAAGTGAACTGCCGCATATCGGGCTGCTTCTCTGCTGGCATTGTTAGCCAAGATCTGATTGCTGAAAATCCAGCCGAATTCAAAGATCCCGCAGAGGATCAGAAGCAGGACTGGCAAAACCAGCGCTAATTCCACCATGGCTTGACCTTTTTCATTCTTCAGGCACATCCGGATCACCACCTTTGATCAAGTAAAGCGAGGCTGCATCATTTATCGTGTTGTATAAGGCCGTTGGATTTCTATGGGGGGAGTAAGCCTATTGGGGCTTAACAGGAAGTGGATAAAAGGGAAACCCCAGTGCTAAATTGAGGTCTCCCTTTTAGTTTGGGGAAAATCATGTAATTTTCCGACCATATTCAATATAAGCCCACGATTCAAAGGATATTCTATGCCAAGTCAGTTACAACTTCTTGAAATTTGAGTAACAGTTGATTTCCAATACCGGTCAGTCCAGCCATGGCAACCAGAGCCACCAATACGATGATCAGACCGTATTCCACCATACCTTGACCGCTTTCTTCCTTGAGCATCCAATTCATGAACTTTTTCATTTGTCTTCCTCCTTCAAATTATTAAATAAGTTCGTAAGCAATAAGAAACATTTTAATATATAGATTACGCAATCTATTCCGTTTTATAAACCACGTAATTATATCCTTCGAATTCTGACCTCAGATTGCTGCCATAGACTTAAATGCAGGTGATGGCGAAACTCATGCCCAGCATCATGAAAGGCGCAAAAGCGAATTTCGAGTTAAGCGACAGCTTCCGGAAAAACAATCCGATCACACAGTAGATCAGCAACGCGCCGCACATAACCATAACCGCGGGAACGATATAGGTCCTTCCAAGCGCCAGACCCATGACGCCGGCCAGTTTCACATCCCCGGCGCCGATCTTATCGAAGCCGCCCAGGAACACCGGAACCAGGAAGACCGCCATCATTACCAGCATGGACAACAGGGCATTGAGGAGAGAAGATAGCCCGAAGTGCAAGATCTGGAAGACAATGCCTGTGATCAGCATCAGCAGGACCAGTTCATTAGGGATCTTATGGATCCGCCAATCGATCACCGTGATTGCCAGGGCAATCGTCATAAGCAAGGCCGCCAGGGAGGCTGATGCGATTCCGCCAAACTTGATACCGGCGAAGATCCAGACGCCTGCCAAAAGGATCCCTGACATGAGTCTCTTCATCCCTGCAGTATCGGCACCGGTGATCATCAAAGCGTTGGTTGGTCCGATGCCGGTTCGAAGTGAAATCATTTTTCCGACCACCCCGGGAAGCATATATCCGATTGCAGCGCCGACCAAACCTAGGCTGATCATTCCGACGTAATCCATCATCGTAACCTGACGCTTTCTATCTGCAGTAAGGAAGCAGATGAAAATAAAATGCCCCCATGTTTCGGGGTTGCCGAAACATAGGGGCATCAAATAAGCCCTGTATTTTTTCGGTAACCCGACGATCATGGCCTCCGGAGAGACTTTAGACTCGTAGCTTTGCGTCCCTAGCTTTCGCTAGGTTTGCCTTTATCGTTTTGTAGATTCAATGTAAACCATTTTATAAAATAATGCAATACCTTTTTTGCATATTTTTAAATTAATTTATTGAATTTTCTAAATTGATTATATTATATGGTTCGATCCATGTTTTTTCACCCGTTTTAAACCAGGGCGGCAACCAAACGATTAAAGATTGCCGTCAGGGGTGTTGCAATTCCGGCCAGTCCAACCATGGCAACCAGCGCCACCAACATGATCACCAAACCGTATTCCACCATGCTTTGACCGCTTTCTTCATGAAGCAACCAGGCTAAACACTTTTTCATAAGTTTTCCTCCCTTATCAGCATAGAAATCGACCCTCTGTTCCGGCGTTGCCAAAACAGAGGGTCGATGTGCATACCCTGTTTTTTCGGCAACCCGACGATCATGGTCTCCGAAGAGACTTTAGACTCGTAGCTTTGCGTCCCCGGCTTTCGCCGGGTTTGCCTTTATCGTTTTACGGTTTCAATGTAACCCATGTTTAATAAAAACGCAATATATTTTTTTGAATTTTTTGATATTTTTCGATTTAGGGCGTTTTGTGATCATTTTCCCATCATTAATCATCATAATCGTCCAAAGCCACCCTTTTTCAGCTTAATGCACCAGCTTCACGATCAGCGCGAGAATCCCCGAGGTGATCAAGGGGCCTACCGGCACGCCGCCTAAAAAAGCTGCCGCAGCCACGGAACCCAGGATCAAGGCCGGCATAATGTCACCCTGACCTTGGACCGCCAGGTAGGCCAAGCCCTGCCCGCTTAGGTAGGTTGTGAAAAAGGACAGCACCAAAGCCGTGATCCCGATCCAGGACGTAAAGGTCCCTTTTATACTGGTGACCGTAATGCTGCCATCGGCCAGGGGGATCATGATGGCCGCAATCAGCAGAATCAGCCCCCAGGTCATCCCGCTTTTGTTGATGATTGGATAAACATACCCGTCCAAGCCCAGTAGCTTAAAGATCAGCAAAAGACAGGCTGCAATGGCTACCGACTTCGCCTTTCCAATGATTGCTATGGCCAGGATCAGCATCAATACCACCGTGGCATCCATGTTAAACCATCCCCTCAATATATAGTATAAAGATTATCGAACCGCTCCATCCAGTCGACATACCCTGTTTCACGCTAAACTGGAGTGATAAAAAAAACTTCTGAGATATGTCCAAATTCATAATACGCCTTTTATCTAAAATTGAAATAAACTTGGGTTAAGGTTCGCTGGTTAAATAACCAATTTATGTCATAACGCTTCAAATTTTTTTCGCTTCCCGACGCCGCCGTGAAGAATCGGACGGTCGCTCCCATCTTCTATCCTCTTCGTAATTATGATAGGATTAGATAAAATCGTTGTGACAGGATCGAGAGGAATCTATTGAAAGATACATTGCTTACCTACACCGCGGCCGCCGAAGACCAGGACGCTGTTCTTCGCGATATTCTGAAGGATCGGTTTAATTTGTCCCAGGCTTTGACTGCGCGGCTTAAATGGCAGTACCGAATCAAAGTGAACGGCCAGTGGTCCCGGACCAATCACCGCATCCGTCCAGGCGATGTGATTACCGTGGATGTGGATTTCAGCGAGGAAAATCTGATCGTTGCGGAAAATCTCCCCTTGGATATTGTCTATGAAGATGAGGATTTTCTGGTGGTCAACAAGCCTTCCGGCATGGCCATCCACCCTTCCAAATCAGGCGGCACCGGCACCCTGGCCAATGCGGTGACTTTCGATTGGCAAAAGGCTGGAATCCATACGCTGTTTAGGGCGATCAACCGCCTTGATAAAGACACCTCCGGATTGGTCCTGATTGGCAAAACCCAATTCGCCCATCAAGGCGTCTTTGTTCAAGATGAACAACGCGGCATCCGCAAACGTTACATTGCCTTGGCAGAGGGACTGATTTCGGAGGATAGCGGCACCATCAACCAGCCCATCGCCTGCCTGGATCCTGCCAAACGACAAAGAACGGTCCATCCAAACGGTCAGCCGGCCATCACCCATTACAAGGTGCTTGAAAGGCTTCCAGGGCACACCCTTCTCTCCTTCGAACTGGAAACCGGACGCACCCATCAGATACGGGTCCATATGCTCTATATGGGCCACCCGCTGTGCAGCGATCCCCTCTATGGACATCCTTCCCCCTGGATCAGCCGTTTGGCTCTGCACGCCTATGAGATGACCTTGATCCACCCCCGCAGCGGCAAAGAAATCATTCTACAGCTTCCTTTATCCGCGGATATCCAATCGGCCGTGGACCGGTTAAGAATCTGACTTTCAAATTTTAAAAGCCTCCTTGGACTTGCTGATATGACAAAACGGACCCCCTTCACGACAGAAGCGAGGTCCGTTTTAATTTTGCCCTTCAGGAAGGCTGTTTCTTGACTCGAACCGGGGCATAGCCGCAACACAAAACGGCCATGCCCCTTGGTTTGGTTATTTGATGTTTGCGTGATACTCCTGCAGAGACTTTTTCTCTTGTTCGTGTGAACCGTTTTGGATGTAGGCCATGATCCCCTTGACGCTGGCTAATGCCGCCGTCATGGTGGTGATGTAAGGCACCTTGTTTTTGATGGCCTGCTTGCGAATATAGGAATCGTCAAACTCGCTGGTTCTGGACCTGGGTGTGTTGATGATCAGGTTGATTTCCTTGTTGGAGATGCTGTCGGCAATATTCGGCCGACCTTCATGGAGCTTTTTGATCTCCTCGCATTCGACGCCGTTTTCGCGGAGGAAGGCAAAGGTGCCTTTGGTCGCTTTGATTTTGAAGCTAATTTTCTCAAAGGACTTGGCAACTTCCAGAGCTTCCGCCTTGTCACTGTCATTGACGCTGATCAAGACCGTGCCAGCGATGGGCAGCGGCGATTGAGTGGCTTCCTCGGCTTTGAAATAGGCAAGCTCAAAGGAATCCGCCATGCCCAGAACTTCACCGGTGGAACGCATCTCAGGTCCCAGGATCGGATCCACCTCAGGAAACATATTGAAAGGAAGCACCGCTTCTTTTACGCCGAAATGGGGGATCTTGTGACGCACCAGCTTGCTCATGTCGTATTTTTTCCCTGCATTGACGGCCATGACGATCTCTGTGGCAATCCTAGCCATTGGAATGTTGCATACCTTGGAAACAAGGGGAACGGTTCGTGAAGCTCTGGGATTGGCCTCCAGAACATAGACCTTGTCATCTGCAATCGCATATTGCATGTTCATCAGGCCCACGACCTTCATCTCTTTGGCGATCCGCTGGGTATAGTCGATGATTGTCTGGATATGTTCTTCGGAAATGCCCACCGGCGGGATGACGCAGGCTGAGTCCCCGGAGTGGATGCCGGCGTATTCGATATGTTCCATGACCGTTGGCACAAAAGCATCGATCCCATCGGCGATGGCATCGGCTTCCGCTTCCGTGGCATGGCGCAGGAACCGGTCTACCAGGATCGGCCGTTCAGGGGTGACGCCCACGGCGGCAGCCATATACCGGCGCAGCATTTCCTCGTCGTGAACGACCTCCATGCCGCGGCCGCCCAGAACATACGAAGGACGGACCATCAGGGGGTAGCCGATCCGATTGGCGATTTCTATAGCTTCTTCCACATCCACCGCCATGCCGGATTCCGGCATGGGAATGTTCAGCTTGTCCATAATTTTTCTGAACTGGTCCCGGTCCTCGGCCAGGTCAATGGTTTCCTGCGAGGTCCCCAGGATCTTGACGCCGGCTTTTTCGAGCTCAGCGGCAATGTTCAGCGGAGTCTGGCCGCCGAACTGGACAATGACGCCCAGGGGCTTTTCCTTTTCGTAGATGCTTAAAACATCCTCCACGGTCAGGGGCTCAAAGTAGAGTTTATCGGAGGTGTCATAGTCTGTGGACACCGTCTCAGGATTGCAGTTGACAATCACGGTCTCGTATCCCAGGTCTTTGAGGGCAAAGGCCGCATGGACGCAGCAATAGTCGAACTCGATGCCCTGCCCGATCCGGTTCGGACCGCCGCCCAGGATCATGACCTTCGGTTTGCTGCTTGCAGAGGTATGATCCGGTGCGTTATAGGTAGAGAAATAATAGGATGCGTTTTCAACGCCGCTGACAGGGACTGCCTCCCAGCCCTCGACCACACCCAAAGTGGTCCGCTGCTTGCGGATCTCGTTTTCGGAAACCTCCAGCAGTTTCGCCAGATATCGGTCCGCAAATCCGTCCTTCTTAGCCTGGATCAGAAGTCCATCCGGGAGACTGCCGCCTTTGTGCTTGAGGAGCTCTTCTTCAAGAACCACAAGTTCCTTCATTTGCTGCAGGAAATAGGGCTTGATATAGGTCATTTTATAGAGCTGTTCGATGTCTGCGCCTTTGCGCAGGGCCTCGTACAGAATAAATTGGCGTTCACTGGTGGGCTCCGCCAGCATGGCCATCAATTCCTCCAGGGAACGTTGATTGAAGTCCTTGGCAAAGCCCAAGCCATATCGGCCGATTTCAAGGGAACGGATGGCCTTCTGTACGGCTTCTTTATAGTTCTTGCCGATGCTCATGACTTCGCCCACCGCCCGCATCTGGGTGCCAAGCTTGTCGATGGAGCCCGGGAACTTTTCAAAGGCCCAGCGGGCGAATTTGATGACCACATAATCCCCTGAGGGTGTGTACTTTTCCAGGGAGCCGTCTCTCCAGTAGGCAATCTCATCAAGGGTCAAACCGGCCGCAAGCAAGGCGGATATATAAGCGATGGGGAAACCGGTTGCCTTGGAAGCCAGGGCCGAGGAACGGGAAGTCCGGGGATTGATTTCGATGATGACCACCCGGCCGGTTTTTGGATCATGGGCAAATTGAACGTTGGTGCCGCCGATCACTTCGATGGCTTCCACCACATCGTATGAATATTTTTGTAAGCGTTTCTGCAGTTCGGGGCTGATGGTCAGCATGGGCGCTGAGCAGAAAGAGTCCCCGGTGTGGACACCGATGGCATCGATGTTTTCGATGAAGCACACGGTGATCATTTGGTTTTTACTGTCCCGGACCACTTCCAGCTCCAGCTCTTCCCATCCAAGGACGGATTCTTCCACCAGAATCTGTCCGACCATACTGGCTGCGATCCCCCGGTTGGCGATCACTCTCAGTTCGTCCACATTATAGACCAGCCCGCCGCCGGTGCCTCCCATGGTGTATGCGGGACGGATGACCACAGGATAACCTAAATCCTGGGCGATGTTTTCTGCTTCCTCAACGCTATAGGCAGCCTTGCTTTGGGGCATCTCGATGCCCAGCTTGGCCATAGTTTCTTTGAAGGCGATACGGTCTTCACCCCGTTCGATGGCGTCGATCTGGACACCGATGACCTTGACGCCGTATTGGTCCAAGACGCCGCACTTGCTTAATTCTGAACAAAGGTTAAGGGCCGTCTGGCCGCCCAGGTTGGGAAGCACTGCATCCGGCCGTTCTTTAGCGATGATCTGGGTGAGGCTTTTTACGTTCAAAGGTTCAATATACGTTACATCGGCAATGCCCGGGTCCGTCATAATGGTGGCGGGATTTGAATTCACCAAGACGATTTGATATCCCAGTCCCCTCAGGGCTTTACAGGCTTGGGTCCCGGAATAATCGAACTCACAGGCCTGACCAATTACGATCGGTCCTGAACCAATGATCAGCACCTTACTGATATCGTTTCTTTTTGGCATAAAATCCTCCTGTCATTCGTCGCTCTGCCGGACTTCTCAAATCGATCCTTTGAGGCCGGACAAAATAGAAAAGCTTTTCAATCGACATACTTCTAGTTATTGTAGACTATCTTTATATGGCTTGTAAAGCAAAATACTTTGGAAAGGAAGGGAGTATCCATGTATACTTGAAAACCTCAACAGACCCCCGTTCCAGTTGGATTCCTGTGGAGGGCTCGATTGCTGTTTCTTTGTTCCTCAGGGTTTATTTTCTCAATTTCAAGTCAATGTGACTGGCTTTGGCCTTGGCCTCAAACAAGGCCGCCACCCGGTTTGCCTTGTCCTTGGCATCCAGCCCCTCCTTCATTTCCCCGGGGATCGCTGCCATCACTTCCTTCAGAATCTGCAGCGGCAGAAGATTGACGGCATTGCAATAGAAGCTTTTTCTTCTTCCGTCATTATACGCCTCGAGCAGTTTTCGGAGGATCGCAACCTTTTCATCCAACGCCTCCCGGTATGCATCCAAACCTTCCTGACGGACTCTACGCAAATCAGGAAGTACGTTTCGATACGAAATAAAGGAATCCGCATTGCCCGGTTTCTCGTATCGCGGGCAGGGAAACGCGTTGCACTGACAACAATGTTCGACCCCGCCGTGCTTGCGGCTGCAGGTGATGACCGCGCAGGACGGATGCTTCCAATGGAACGCCGGTCCGCCGCAGCCGGGGCACTTTGACTCGCCCTCGGTATGGTACCGGGGGCAAAGGCCGCAATTCAACCCGCACAGAGAAAACAATGGATATGCTCTGATATATTCCTTCATCCTTCAGCCTCCCCACCGTATGCTTTCATCGTTGCTTCTTCGTATTATTTCCATTGTTTCACAAACCGGCGAAGGTGTAAATATCCGCTTTCAGGGAAAATAAAAAAGCCCCGGCACATCGGCCGGGGCAATGGGTCGCGGAACATTCGTTTGGGATCGATGCCTGAAAAAGGTTTCTTGGATGCCTGATCCGTCTATTTCTTCAGGACTTTGGCGTCGAAGGCTTTGCTCAGGATCGTATAGACGATCATCGTGAAGACGAAGGCCATGACGGGGGAAACAAAGATATTATTGACCAAGCAGAATTTGCCGAAGATGCCGCCCAGGATCCAGGAAAGAATCGCAATGGGATTGACCTCGACATCCATTTTGCTGTTCTTGACGAAATATTTCTCCGCCACGATCAAAGCCGGAACCGGCGCCAAGAGAACGGACAGGAAGGAAATGATCGGCAGCAGGTATTTCAGAGCGCCGATGAAGGCAAAGGCTGCAGCACAGGCTGCAACACTCCAGGCAACACTGGAATGTTTGACTTTGCCTTTGAGGCTGGTTTCATTGAAAATATTCTGCATCGCCAGGGAAGCGCCGTAGATGTTGTTATCCTGGGTCGTCCACAGACAGAAAATGGTGCAGATAAAGACCAGGACACCCATACCCAGGGCTGCGGTTGCAGCGACGAAGCTGCCGTTCTTGGTGGCCATGGCCACCAGAACACCGATAAACTGCAGACAGAACAGACCAAGAAAGAACGCGGAGGTTCCGCTCTTGACCACGGTGCCTCTGGTTTTTGCATACCGGCAAACATCCGGGGTGATGATGCAGCCGAAAACCCAGCTGCCGACCACGGAAGCGGAGGCTGCGGTGAAGGTCATGGTTTCGGTGGGAACATAAGATAAAGCCGCACCGAAGCCACCGGACTTCAGTCCGACGCCGATGAAACATGCGATGGAGAGAAGGATGGCGGCAGGAACACCGAAGGCTGATACGATCTCAAGGCCTTTATACCCACGGATCGCGGACTGGGCCCACATAAAGATGACCAGTACACCGGTGATGGAGACAGGAATCGGCCAACCGGGGAAGTTGGTGACGATCATATTGGCAAAGGTATTGCCGTTGATGCCGATCCAGTTGATGGCGGAAATCACCAGGAGCAGTGAAAAAATACTGGAGCCCTTCTTGCCGAAGGCTGTTCTGGACAGGAAGGACGTGGAATAACCGGTGTCATAGGCAATCAAGCCTGTGATCACTGCAACAAAGATCAGAAATGCATCGGCAGCCAAAATTGCAGCCATGGCGCCAGCAAAGGACATTTTAAAGCCGATGGCGGAACCGGTGACAAAGTTTGAGAGCGCGATGGGATAGCCGGCGAGGACTAAAAACAAACTGATGCCGCCCTTTTTCTTTTCCTCAGGGACGGGTTCGAAGGCATACTCATACGCGCCCTCATTGGGTAATTTCGCTTCTTCAACATAGGTACTCATCATTACATCTCCTAATCAAATTTTATTAAAGAGACCTTCCGAGCTGACCATACTGTGATCGAAAACGATTGAAGCCAAAGACACCTCCTTCCAATCGGTTGTGAAATCGGTAACATTTCCCTCCGCAGAAGTTTGTCGACGCTCCAGGACTGGCTGTTACCGCCACACCTGAAACGCAGCTGCGGCCTGCAGCACCCCTTCAAAGCAAAAAGACTTTGGATCTTGAATGCAATGAAAGGGCCGACTGCAGGCTTTAGCTTCGTATAATCCAATCTTACCGATTTCGCCGTGATCCTTTATACCAAAACGATCCCCAACTGTTTTGCGGCTTCCACAGCCTCCCCCAGGGAAGGTTTAGCATCCCTCAGCACCAGCCGGCCGCCGCCCCGATTGAGGGTGTCCACCATGCTGGTCATTTCGTCGGTTTCGATGGTGATTCTTTGGATGGATTCTTCATGGCCTTCCTGGATATCCACTTCGATCCCCATCTCCTTGACCAAAGCAACGGATTTGTTGTACATTTCATAATCCGCGGTGGATGCACCAAAAACAGCGCCCATCAGCACGCCGGGAATATTAATGGCGCGGCGGGCAAACAATTCGGGATACAGCTCCACCGTGACCTTGCGAATATTACCCTTAGCCAAGGCATGGGCGATCCGGGCTGCGTTGGTGGGTGAACCCACCGCCTGGCTGCTGCCGCCTACAACGGCTTCACCATAGGTCTGCAGGATCGGCTTGGTGCCTTGAGCCATTTTCTTCGATATTTTCTGTGCTTTTTCCAAGGTTTCAAGGATCTTTTGCTGTTCTGCGTCTTTGACTTCCTGGCGGATCAGGGATTCCACGCCCTCTTTGCGCTTGAAGAAAGGTTCCATATACTCAACCACCGTCGGCACCACATGGCGCGCGGATTCCACATGAACTTCGCTGGCCATGGCGATCATCACGTCCACGGGAACATTAACTGCCATATCCACAAGCCTGCATAGCTTGCCGGCATACATCCCGATGAGGATCGCGCCGCCCACATGGGTCGTGCATAAGGCAGGCACAAGCACTCTGGGTGTACAAGGCACCGCAATGGTGGGCGACATGGCCAGGACGATGGCTTTTTCCATTTGGCGGGGGGTCCCGCCTTCCAGAGCAACGGTGGCAGCGGCGATACAGGCGGCGCCGGCGCCGAAGCCTTCCATGTTGCAGCCGGTGGTGATTTTACCCACACGGAAAATGCTTCCGATCTTAAGAATCAGGGCGGCGATCTCCGCTACCGTGACTTCGTCATAGCCTGCAGTGATCATCGCCTTCACAAATCCGGCGTAAGGACAGGAATCTCCTGTGCCGGCGCAGGGACGAAGGCCGATGCAGTGATTGCCCACTTGGGCTGCCAGGGTATACAGCAAGGCGTTATCCAAGAAAGGATCCTGGAAACATTTAGGTCCTTCAATCTGGTTCAGCTGGGATGCGACCGTTCCCAAAAGAATACTTTCCCCATCCTTCAGGCCAATATCCAGGGCCTTCAGATTATGGGCGTATTCATCCATGACCTTGGTCAGGATCTCCGGCCGGGGAAGGTTGAGCTGAAGCTCGCATTCAGCCAGGACCACATCCACCACCCGGACCTGGTGTTTTTCTGCCAGGGCGATGGTTTCACCGATGGTCAGCGGCTGGGATCCGGCAATTTCTTTCATCAAATCCGTCATCGTTTCGCGCTCCTTTTTCAGGCAGCTTATTTGCCGCTGTATTTTGCTTCAAGCTGACGGATCTCTGTCAGACCGATCAGATCGTTGAACTGGCTGAAGGTCACCATCTCAGGAATCATCTGTGCTGTGGTCCCTTCCTTCTTGAGGCTTTCCATCAAGGTCAGCATGGATTTGGTGGTCATATAGGTGGATGCGGTGGGATAAATGACCAGGTTGTATCCCATGGCTTCCAGCCGGTCGTTGGTCAGCATGGGTGTCCGGCCGCCTTCCACCATATTGGCCAAGGTGTAGACCGAGATTGCTTCATTGATCATCTTCATCTCTTCTTCAGACTCCGGCGATTCGATGAAAATAATATCCGCGCCGGCTTCCTGGTAAGCCAAGCCTCTTTCGATGGCAGCTTCAATTCCCATGATGGTGCGAGCATCTGTACGGGCCATGATCAGAAAATCCGGATCGACCCGGGCATCCACAGCCGCTTTGATCTTACCCACCATTTCTTCTTTGGGAATGACCTGGCGTCCAACCATATGGCCACATTTCTTGGGCATGACCTGGTCTTCGATTTGAATCACCGCCACACCGGCTTTTTCATATTCACGCACGGTACGCTGAACGTTGATGGCATTGCCGAATCCGGTGTCTGCGTCGGCAATGACCGGAACGCCGGCTGCCTCAACGATGGCGGCGGCGCGGGCAACCATCTCCGTCATGGTGAGCAGACCCACGTCCGGGTTACCCAGATGGCTGGCGGCTTGTCCGTAACCGGTCATATAAACCGCGTCAAAGCCTGTTTTACCGATGATCTTTGCGGTCAAAGCATCATGGGCGCCGGGGGCAACGATCAATTTTCCTGTTTGAAAAAGTTGTTTTAATTTTGTTGTATTTCTCATAATTCACCTCTCGAAATAATTTTTTCTTTCATATAGCGAAGGGCTGCGTCAGGATAATGATGTGACAGCACACCCATTGCATATAATATATAGTTTTGGTCGTAGTAGCAGACAGGGTCTGCAGGCAGCAGGGAGATGCCGGGGTCGGCAAAAGCACACTTCAATAAGTCGCTGACCTGTTCCGTCTCGGCATAGGCGAAAATGCCGCCTACGGCTAAGACATGCTTCACAGCCCTCAGATCTCTGCCGACCACACTGCCGGCCGCCAAACCCATCACCGGATCCGCTTCCTGGGCAAAATGACCGGCATGACGCCTTAAGGCCACGGTGATGGCACAGACCGCCAAAGCGTAATCCATGGCTTTTTCACGTTCATTGCCCGGTATGGTATCGGTGGCCTCTTCCAAGTGTTCGGTATAAGCGGTGATTTCCTCCGGCGTCACGGCAGGACTGCCGGCAGGCAAGGCCCGGATCACGGCAAGGGGACCCACAGACTCTACGATGCCGGTGGCACTGACTCGCATACCCAAATTGCCTTCCACGGTACGATATGAAAATTGCTTTTCGTTGCTGATGATGAGCCCTCGTTCTTCGGGCTTCAGCATTTCCAGCTCGGGAAGGGCTGAGTGGATGTCGGTGGTGGCACCGCCCAGGTCGATCAGCATCAAGCCGCCGATCCCCTCTTGTTCATGGGTGCCGCGAGCCAGAAGTTCACTGGCCAGAAGCACAGCCCCGGGCGTCGGTATGACCGTTTGATCGGCCAGCATGGCGCTGAGTTTATCCAAGCCTTTGGCGTTGGTGATTTGTTTGATAAATTCTGAATGGATCGCCTCACGGGCAGGTTTCACATTCAATTCATGGATCGTGGGCATGATGTTGGGGACACGCACCCAATCGATGCCATGTTCCGTCAGGATCTTGGCGGCTGCAGCCTGGGCGTCCCGGTTGCAGGCGATGATCACCTTAGCCCGGCTACGGATCTTCGCGATGATCCTGGCATTTTCCAGAACCGATTCCCGGTCTCCCCCATCCGTGCCGCCGGCCAGAAGTATGATATCCGGGCGGATTTCCCGGAGCACCTCTTCACGATATTCCAGGGGCTCGTCAAAGGACACCACTTCCATGACTCTGGCGCCGGCGGTCATGGCAACTTCCTTCGCTGCCTTAGCCGTGACTCTAGGCATATAACCCAGGGCCACCATCCGCAAACCACCGGCGGCGCTGCAGGTCGCATAGGATCGGAGATCCTCCGTAAACCGGACGCCCCATTCCCCTTCGGTTTGCCGGCGAGCCAGGTCTGCACCGATCATCACATCCTGCAGGGTGGTCGGCGACTGGCCCCGCCCCAGAAAATGGAGCTGGTCATCCTCAAGACGGAACGCAGCAGCCTTGGTATAGGTGCTCCCCACGTCGTAGACCAGGATGTTTGCGGTCAGATCTTTATTTTCCATAGATTTTGGCGGTTTCAACATACGCATAACCATCCATGATCCTTCGTGCGGTTCTCTGGAATGCGGCCTTTTTGACGACGCCGTCCTGAACATCGGCCACAACGGGCAGAACACCGGCGGGATGACCGATCCGAATGGTGGATATTGAATCAATGTGCGGAATCACCTGATTGACGATGGTCCCCTTGATTTTTGCGGCGGCGCCAGTGCAAGCCGTTCCCGTTCCGGGATAGGTTTTATGCAGCACCTGCATAAACATCATGCGGGAAACGAAATCCACCTTGTCTTTGCCAATGGTGTTGCCGGAGGTGAAATCTACATAATCATGGGCTTCGGTGACAAAAGCGATCATCGGGAAGGCCGGGGATTTTTTGGTTGCTTCTTCCACAGTTGCGGCTTTACCCATGATGACGCAGCATTTGGCCCGCAGTTCTTCCAGCAAGGCCAGAAGTTCAGGATCCCCGTTGATCTCCGCAGGGGTTTCAGTGCCTTTCATGTTGACGGAGCTGGCTCTCACGAAAACGCAGGGATTTGAAACATCCACCATGGACACTTCAATGGGTCCTTTGCTGGTTTCGATCACATCCACCACATTGCCGGTGGGCAGGAGTTTTCCGGTGGAAGATCCTGCCGTGGACGCAAAGTCCATCAGGATGGGCGAAGCGGTGCCGGGCACGCCGTCGATTTTGCAGTCGCCGGTCACACGGGCTTTGCCGTCTTTGACTTCAACTTCCGCATAAAGCATTTTGCCGGTGTTGGTGTTATGGATACGTACCATGGTGACTGGTTCGGTGGCTCGGACCATGGATTCGTCGATCGCAAAAGGACCAACGCCCGAGGAAATGTTGCCGCAGTTGCCGCTGTAATCGATATAAGCGTCGGTGATGCTGACTTGACCGAAGGTGTAATCCACATCCGCATCCGGCCGGCTGGGGGGACCAATGATGGCCAGCTTGCTGGTCAGTGGATCGGCGCCGGCGATGCCGTCGATCTGACGCACATCCGGGCTGCCGAAGATGGATAGGATCGTCTGATCCCTCAGTGTTTTGTCCGCAGGCAGATCGTTTTCTTTAATAAAGACGGCCCTGCTGGTACCGCCCCGCATGACCACGCAGGGAACTCGAAACAAATCGCTCATAACCAATACCTCCATTCGATGTCTTTGTTATTTTTTGGCTTCCATGGCTGCGCTGATTTCAGACGCGCATTGATCCGGATCGGTTCCAGGGCCGTAGAAAGCGTCCGCACCAAGGAATCCAATGCCTTCATTTTTTATTTTATCTTCAAAAAAAGCATGTTCTTCTTCCTTCTCGGCGATACGGCCGCCGGCGAAGACCACGATTTTATCCCGAAGTCCCAGTTCTTCCAGACGTTTCCCGACTCTGGGGAAGAGCGCGATGCCCATGCCCAGCAGATTGTTGATGCCAACCGCTGAGGCATTGGCTTCCGCCGCCACTTCGGCCACCGTTTCAGGCAAGTTCATACCCCGCAGATAAATTACTTCATAGCCGGCTCTCTGGAAGGCCTCGCGGATCACGTTGATGCCGTTAACATGGGCATCGGCCCCGACAGTGGCCAAAACCACTTTTTCTTTATGCGTGGGGGGTGCCATTACTTCAACCTTCACATTTTCCTGACTGACCACCATTCTGGCGGCATCCACACCCAGCGGTGTAAAGCCCTTCACATAACGGGTGATGCCGTCCTGGTCCCGATGGACTTTCACATAACGTTTCAAATCCCATCCGGCGGCTCTCTGAGTATCCAGAACGCCGCTCTTGCCGGCAGTTACGATCATCTCGATCAGTTCAAGATCCGTCCACTGTTTCCAAAACTCAGGCTTGATCTGATCCATGGTCAGACCCTTCACATGCAGGGCTGCTTCCAGAACCGCCAGGGCTTCATCGATGATTTCCTGTTTACGCTGATCGATGGCAGGATGCTGAAGATCGATCTTGTAAACGCTTTGGAAAACGTTTTCGGTCCCCCAGATGGCACGACCCATGGAATCCCCGGTGGGAATCCCTACAGATTCAGCGGCTTTCGGCCGGTAGAAATGGGCGCCGCCCAATTTGGCATTGACCGCCATCCGCGCAAAGTGTGCAGCTTCTGCAATCAAATCAGCCGGCGGGTTCTGGAAGGTTTCAGGCACCACGATCAGAGATTTGCTCCACATGGATTCTTTAAAAGCGCGCATCACTGCCAAATCCGCAAACAGGTTGATTCCGGCAATGTTCATCTGAATGGCGCTTAGTTCCGCAGGTAATTCCGCATGGACTGCCAAACCTTCGGCCAGCAGACACATGGCCAAAGCCATGCCGTCGGTGCCGCCGATATTATTGATGTGCTTATGGGAATCTAATTGCACAAAGATGTTATTGTCTGCGCAAACCTGCAGCGCCTTGTAACCGTTGACCACCTTGGTCTTATAGTCATGGATGCCGCGGCCGCCAAAATGCACATGGATGACCGGCCCGATATCGGTGCCGTCAAAGCCTGCAATGAGGGCATTGATGATGGACAGATGGGGTGTGTCACCGGTGGCATTGATGCGGACCGGATGCTTGGAGCCGCCGCCCATCTGAATGAATTCCCGTTCGCCCACAGGCGTAATGCCGCCTTTGCCACGGGACTGGTCGATCAGCTCCCGCCCCTTCAAGGGATCGATATGCCGTGTCGCTTCAGAGTGGACAAAGTGAAAAAGTGTCTCATCGAACTTTTCCGCGTAGGCATACATATTCTGGGATTCCTTGTAGGTTTCCTCCGCTGTATTTCTGCCCAGGATCGGGTTCTGGACTGGATATCCGCGCTTTTCTGCAAGCTGTGCCAATTCATAAATCCGATAGCCGCTGCGCACCACACCGGCAACTTCACGGGGATAGGGCGCGGGCAGTCCCACAACTTCGCCTTTTTCGTCCAGATCCGGCATCTCTACCTGAAATGCGTCGGCATAGGCTCTGACGCTTTCAATATCCTCTTGAATGATTCTCTTGGTTTTCTCCTGCATATCGTTTATCCTTTCTCCTTGCGCAGCTCTGCCCGTATTCTGGGAATCAGGCCGCCATATTCTAAAGTTTTCAGAACGTTCTCCGACATAGGGACCGCTTTGACCATGCCGGCCGGCAGCCTGACTTCGCCAAGGACCAGGTCCGCTTCAATGATATCCCCATCCTTCAATTGGTCAGAAAGGTCTGCAGCATAAACCGGCAGACCGATGTTGATGGCGTTTCTGCGGAATATCCTGGCAAAGGATTTTGCCACCACCAGACTGACCCCCGCCATTTTCAAAGCATGGGGCGCCTGCTCCCTGGAGGATCCGCAGCCGAAATTGCGGCCTGCCACCAAAATATCGCCTTTTTGGACCCTTTTGGCAAAATCCAGACCGGGAGCGCCGGCCATGGCGTATGTGCCTAATTGCTCAAAGGGTTCTGCCATGGCGTAGCCGGGCAAGATCTGATCCGTATCCACATCATCGCCAAGCACAAAAACCCTGCCTTTGATTTTATCCATACAACGTCCTCCTTATTGTTCAGCGGGAACCATGATTTTTCCCGCCACCGCGCTGGCGGCGGCTGTTGCCGGTGAAGCAAGATAGATCTGCCCCTTGATGCTGCCCATTCTGCCGGGAAAATTGCGGTTGGTGGTGGAAACCACCACGTCCCGTTCACTGACCAGTCCCTCATGCGCGCCAAAGCAAGGGCCGCAGCCCGGATTCAGAATCGTGGCGCCGGCATCCCGGATGATCTTGCACCAGCCTTTTTGTTCCATGGCTTCTAAAACTGTTTTTGAAGACGGCACCACCAGCATGTTCACATCCGGATGCACCGGATGGCTGCGGAGCTGCCGAACCACCTGTTCCATATCATTCAGCCGGCCATTGGTGCAGCTGCCGACCACCACCTGGGTCACCGGCAACCCTTCCATTGCTTTCACATCGGAAACATTGACCGGAGAATAGGGCTTGGCAATTTTGGGTTCCAATAAAGACAAGTCGATTTCCCGCGTTTCCTCCACATCCGTTTCCCGGGCATGGGTGCCGAACAATGTGATCATGCTGCCCAGCTCGGTCCCCATATTGCAGACAGTCATACGCTCTTCCGTTGAAAAACAGTCGATGCCGGGGCCGCTGATGATCAGTCCTTTATCCGTTAAATAGTCCGTGCCGAAGATTTCCCCCAAATGAAGAATAAAATCTTTGCCGAACACATTTGATTTCAATTTTCCGGTCAGATAAATTTGAACCACTTGAGGAACTTCCAAGTCCAATTTTCCAGTGGCCATGGCAGCAGCGGCCTCTGTGGAGCCGACGCCAATGCCGATCACACCGTAACCACCGCATGTACAGGTATGAGAATCCGCAATGACAATGATCTCGCCGGGTTTCGCCTGATGGTTTTCGTACATAAGTTGATGGATCACACCTTGGCCGCTTTTATAGAGCTTGACGCCATATTTTTTTGCGAAATCGTCCATTTCCCAAACACTTTTGCGGGCCTTTTCGGTCGCAGCGGGATAAATATGGTCTACGATCAGCAAGACCTTCTCCGGATCAAAAACCGAGTCAACACCGATTTCCTCAAATTGCCGGATCGCGATCGGTGCGGTTACGTCATGCGCTGCCACATAACTGATGTCGCAGCGGATATCCATACCTGGTCTGACTTCCTCTTCTCCCGCGGCGATGGCTAGATATTTTTCGATAAGATTCATAGGTTTGCACCTTTCTGCTTAGAATTGCAAGCGTCCGGCGCCTGCCCTATCGGAGCCGGACGCTTGCCAATTAAATACATTCTCTTCGTTGCACAAATGCTGAATTAGATTTACAGATCCAGCTTAAGATCACCTTCTTTGATCCAACCGTTCTTACGTAAAGGTATGGCAAAAAGCCAAGTCAGTGCGGCTGGGAGAATAAAGCAAATTAAAAGCAACCCCAGCCAATCCATGCCGGTGATAGCGGCTTTTGTTCCTGCGGCGATGTCAGCGACCCAACCTGAGTAGACACCAATCTGACCGACAAAACCGCAAGTGCCCATGCCGGAGGAAACCGGCGCGCCATTCATTTGCAATTTGAAAACCATGGTAGCGATGGGTCCGGTAATGGCTCCCGCCAGCGTGGGCGGAATCCAGATTTTGGGGTTCTTAACAATGTTAGGCACCTGCAGCATGGAGGTACCAATGCCTTGGGCTGCCAAACCACCCCATTTGTTTTCGGGGAAACTCATGACTGCGAAGCCCACCATTTGCGCGCAGCAACCAGCAACTGCGGCGCCGCCGGCTAAACCGACCAGTCCCAAAGCCGCGCAGATGGCGGCAGAACTGATGGGCAGCGTCAATGCGATACCAACGATCGTAGCAACCAGAACGCCCATGATGAAAGGCTGTTGTTCCGTTGCCCACATGATCAGCTGACCCGTTGCGCTGGCAGCGGCCCCAATAGGGGGTGCCAACCACATGGATAACAAAACGCCGACCGTGATCGTAACGAAGGGTGTCACTAGGAGATCGATCTTGGTTTCTTTTGAAACGGCCTTACCAAATTCAGCAGCAATACAGGCAATGACCAAGACGGATAAAGGTCCGCCGGCTCCGCCCAAGGCATTTGCCGCGCCGCCAACCGCAACCAATGAGAATAAAACAAACGGGGGAGATTTCAAAGCCCAGCCGATGGCTACAGCCATAGCAGCACCGGTACCGGCCGCAGCGTAAGCACCAATTTCATTCAATACTGCGATCCCCGTGATGGTTCCCAAGGTTTTCATGATGGTACCGATCAATAAAGATGAAAAAAGACCTAATGCCATGGCGCCAAGGGCATCGATACCGTATCTCTTGGCCGAGAAAACGATATCTTTCCTTTTTAGGAATTGAGAGAACTTGCTGGTTTGCTTAGTTTCCGACATTCTTACACCCTCCTTTTAATTTTATTTAAAGCATTGAATGCCTTAAACCAAATTAATCGATTCAATGCATTCATTGCCTTAAATCCCTGGGGAAACCCGATTTATTGGGTCTTGAGTTTTCCTAACTCCCGCAGCACATCCGTCGGCGTAATGGGCAGACAGCAGAACCGTACGCCGATCGCATCTTCCACAGCAGCAGCAATGGCTGGTATGCTGGGGATCAGCGCTGGCTCGCCAACACCTTTGGCGCCATAAGGTCCGCATTCCCCTTCGCATTCCACCACGACGGAATAGATGTCAGGGACATCCATGGCTGTTGGGATCAGGTATTTCGAGAAAATTGGATTCTTGATCACACCATTGGAACACTCGATTTTTTCAAAGACTGCAAAGCCTTCTCCCATCACCACGCCGCCTTCGATCTGGCCTTCCACCATGGTGTCGTTGACCGAAAGGCCGACATCATGGGCTGAGACCACTTTGAGAACCTCGATCTCACCGGTTTCGGTATCCACTTCAACCTCAGCGATGGTCGTGGCATAGGAATACACTTCATAGGGTATCCCGGCCATGGTTTCCGGATGGAGATAGGTGGTCTTCGGATTATACGCTCCGGCGCCGACGGCCAGACGGCCGTGCTTTTTCATTTCTGCCATGAGCTCCCGGTAGGTCATCTTTTTGCTGTTGTCATTGCTGCTGAAGATTTCCCCATTGCGGAAAATCAATTCCTCTCCGGGTACATTCAAGAATCCGGCGGCAACCTCGGTCAGCGTGGCTTTAGCCTGACGTGCCGCAAGCTTGGTGGCATTGCCGGAAATGAAGGTCTGCCTGCTGGCGGATGATGCGCCGCCTTCCGGCGTGACCATGGTGTCTGCCGAAATCACATGGATGTTTTCATAGCTTAAGCCCAGCTCTTCCGCGGCGATCTGAGCCATAACCGTTGTGGAGCCCTGTCCTATGTCAGCGCAGCCAACCATCAGGTTGACCGATGTGTCGCTCAGAACCTCGATAAACGCGGCCGCCGGATTCGGAAGACCGGTATTGCCGATGCCATACCACATGCTGCCGACACCTTTGCCTCTTTTTTTCATATCAATCCCTCCGCATCGTGGTGTTACATTACCTCTTTGGCTTTTGCCGCTGCCTGGATCAAGGTTTCCTTGAATCCAACGCTTTCTTCCAGCACTTGGCCGGTCGCGATGGTGGTTCCGATTTTATGGGCGTTAAGCAGACGCAATTCGATAGGATCCATATTCAATTCCTTGGCAATTGCGTTCATCTGCCCTTCGTGGCAATAGGCAACCTGGGGTACGCCAAAGCCACGGAAAGCGCCGGCCATCGGATTGTTCGTATAGGTGAAGACGGCGTCCACCCGGACATTGGGGACTTCGTAAGGCCCCATGCAATGGACGACAGCCCGGGTAATGACCGCCGGACCGTAGGAGGCGTAAGCGCCCGTGTCCCCGGTCATATAAACTTCCACTGCCTGGATCTTGCCGTCCTTGGTTGCTCCGGTTTTGGCTTTCATGGTCATGGGGTGACGCTTCGCCGAAACATTCGTCGATTCCTTGCGGCTGCGTACCATTTTGACCGGCTTGCCGGTAAAGTGGGACAGCAGAGCGATATGGCATTGCACTGAAATGTCCAGTTTTCCGCCAAAACCACCGCCGGTGGTGACCTGGACGATTCTGACCTGATTGTTAGGCAATCCCAGAACGCCGGCCACATCGGCACGATCATAATGGGGATTCTGGGTCGAACAATACACGGTCATGATTTTGTCTTCATAACGTGCGATCCCTGCGTCCGGCTCAATAAACATATGGGTCAGCATGGACGTATTGTAGGTATGCTCCACGATCACATCGCATTTTGCGAAGGCTGCGTCCACATCGCCGCATTCCAGATGCTTCTTGGCGTGAACATTGGTGGCACCGTGGATTTTCGGGGAATCCTCTTCCAAAGCCCTTTCCACTGTGAAAATAGGCTCCAGCAATTCATATTCGACTTCCATCAAATCCAAGGCTTCATTGACCTGTTCCGGCGTATCCGCGGCAACGATGGCGATGGCATCCCCCACGCGCCGGACTTTATCGTCCACCAAACAGGGCTCGTCCTTGATGATGATGCCGGTCCGGTTTTTGCCGGGGATATCTTTTGCTGTCAAAACACAGGCAACGCCAGGCAAGGCTAAGGCCTTGGAGGCATCAAAATGTTTGATGAGGGCATGGGGAACCGTGCTGCGGAAGACCCCGCCGTAGAGCATCCCTTCAAACTTATAATCTGCGGCGAATTTTGCTTCGCCCAGCACCTTGCTCAGGGCGTCTTTTCTTATAACACTCTGGCCCAATACAGAAAAATCTCGATCGCTCATGGTTTATCTCCTTTCGGGCTATTCTTCGATCGCCATTTCAACGGCTTTAAATATTTTCGTATACCCTGTGCATCGGCAGAGATTTCCCGAAAGAGCCCTTCTGATTTCGTCCCGGCTGGGATGCGGGTTTTTCATTAAAAGAGCTTTTGCTGATAAAATCATGCCCGGCGTGCAGAAGCCGCATTGAACTGCGCCGGCTTCCATGAAGGTTTTTTGCAGAATGTCCAGTTCGCCGTTTTTGGAAAGGCCTTCCAGTGTGAGGAGCCTTTCACCTTGGACCTGGCCGGCCAGCATGGTGCAGGACGTAACCGGTTCTCCATTGCGCAGCACCGTGCAGGCACCGCACTCTCCTTCACCGCAGCCCTCTTTGACGCTGGTGCAGTTAAAGTCTTCACGAAGCATGTCCAGTAAACGTTTGTTGGGCATTGTCTCGATGGAGACATCCTGATCGTTCAAATTAAAGGCTATTTTGATTTTTTCCATATTCTTATTCCTCCACTCCGCACAGACTAAAGTCGCTTAGAATGCTGTCAAAGGTCTTTGAAGCGACGCCTTTGACGCTTTCTTTTTTGTAGCCCACGGAGGCCCGGGTCGGAATCATTTCGTAGACGGTCTGAGAAAACAAATCTCTGCATCCATCAAACGTTTCCTTCGTAACCGGTTTCCCCACCAGATAGTGTTCAATCAAAGGGAGACGCTGGGGATAACGGGCGACCGCGCCAATCACGACTTGCGCCTTGCTGCAGATATTGTTGCAGTCTTTTTCCAGCAGGACTGCCAATCCAATCACGACGATCACCAAGGCTTTCCGCTTGCCTAACTTGGTATAGGCTGTGGCCATTTGTTCGGTAGGCGCTTCAAAGTAGATTTCGGTGAGCAGCTCATCTTTTTCCAGCTCGGTTTTTCCGGGGCCGCCGTAGAAATCGGTCAGTTTCATTTCCCGCTTGCCGGCTGCACTGCGCAAGACCACCGTTGCATCCAGCGAAATGAAGGCTGTGGGCGTGTCACCGGCCACAGAAGCGTTGACCACATTGCCGCCGATGGTGCCGAGATTGCGGATCTGGGGGGATCCGACGTAATAACAAGCTGAATAGAGTGATTTTACATGGTCCCTCAGATAAGGGTCATTCTCCAGATCCGTAAAGGTCGACAGAGCGCCGATGCGTACAATTCCATCCACGACCTTCACGTAGCGAAGCTCTTTGATCTTGCTGATATCCACAATATAGTCGGGATGGTGTGAACGGTCGTTGAGCTCTAGAACGATGTCTGTGCCGCCGGCGATCACGGACGCTTTGCCTTTATATTGATTCATCAATGTCAGGGCTTCATCCAATGTTCCCGGTGAGAAAAAGCTGAATTCTTTCATAAACGAATGGCCCCCTTATTCCTCATGTTCCTGCATAGTCTTTTTTTGATTGGCTGCCATCTCGACTGCCAAGTCCAGCTATTTGCTGCTGCGCACTTTGACGCCGGTGAGGTCTTCCCAAACCTTGATTACGGCGGACATATCCTCACGGTTCAGTCCTTTGGCACGGGCCGCTTCAAAGATCTGCGTTGCGGCAGCGGTGATCGGAAGCGGTACGTTCACATCTTTGCCGGCATCCAAAGCCAAACCAAGGTCTTTATACTGCAAATCTACGGCAAAGCCGCCTTCAAAAGCATCTGCCATAATGAATTTTTCCATTTTAGCCTCAAAAGCATAGCTGCGGCCGGAGCTCACTTTGATGACTTCGTGCATTTTTTCAGGCGTAAGACCGCATTTAACGCCTAAGACAAGGGCTTCGGCCAAAGCCGCCATGTTGCAGCCCAATAACAGATTGTTAACGATTTTGATGGCATCGCCGGAACCGGCATCGCCTACATGGTATACATTTTTACCTAAAACGTTGAGAACGGGAGAAATCTTCTCAAAGGTCTCTGCGTCACTGCCCACCATGATGGTCAGAGTGCCAGCCAAAGCGCCGGAAACACCGCCGCTGACCGGAGCGTCAATGTATTTGACGTCTTTTTCTAAAGCGATTTTAGCCATTTGCTTGGTTGTGTTGGGCGCAACGCTGCTCATATCCATGATCACAGTGCCTGGTTTACAGTTTGCGATCACACCGTTGCTGCCAGTCATCACCGATTCAACGATTTTTGCGTTGGGCAGAGAGGTTACAACGATGTCAGCTTTGGATGCCACTTCGGTTCCGGAAGTACAACCAATGGCACCTTTTCCTTCCAATTCCTGAACATTGGCTGCATTCAAGTCAAATACATAGACTTCATATCCTGCAGCCAACAAATTTTGGGCCATGGGCTTGCCCATTGCGCCGACTCCGATAAAACCTATTTTCATTCTACTGTCCATCCTATCTTCTTAATCTGTTCCGATATGGCAAGGGTATGACCCTTGCCATATCGGAATCGAAAATCCTGTCTCAGTTCAAGTTCTTAGCGTAGTCCGTCTTCACCTTTGATTTCGCTGACCTGCAAGCCGCCGATCCGGGCATGGGGACGGCCGCCGTCGGTGAAGGCCAGAACAACGACGATTTCATCCCCGCGGGGAGCATCATGAAGTCTGACTTCCATCGCATCATAATGGGTACGGACAAAGGCCGCATCTTTGTAGTGCAGAGGAACATCCAAAGCGGTACCCGGCGTGCCGGCTTTTTTTGCGGAAGGAATGATGGCTTTGCCGCCGCCAATGGCTTCACGCATGGGTTTTCCCAATTTAGGATGAAGGATGGCCGCGCAATGTTCTAATTCGCCGGCTTCACCAACGATGGCACCCTTGCCATAGCTCTGGACAGGGCTTCCGCCCAGGGCATCCACAGCGATTTTGCTGAGATATCCGCCCAGGTATTCGCCGATATCCGTTAGAATGCTCAAGTCTTCTGCATATTGACCGGCAAATGGGTTCTTGATGACTGCGGCGACAGAAACTTTTTTGATGGGTTTCTCCAGTTCCTTAAAGCCTTCAAAACGGATTTCCTCAACACTGGTTACGATTTTTCTGATCTTAGGTTCCATTTTATTCGTCTCCTTTTGTAATATTTGTAAAATAGGTTTCCGGAAAACATGAATAACCGGTTTGTACATTGGCGCGCATTCCCAAAAACAGCTTTTTTGAGTACTGCCGTTGGGCTTCTTCAAGAAGCTTCTGTAAGGATGCGGCAACTTCATCGTCGGTCAGGATCCCTACTTCGGTGACAATGTCCAGATCGGCGATGTCGCTGAGGGGATCGATGGATCCCGCCTTGACCGTCTTGATCTGCGCCGAAGGAATCAGCGTGTGGTTCGCCAGATGGGTTGCCAAGGCATCCGCCAGAATACAGCGGCTTGAAAATACACTGACGGCGTTGGCGATGCCGCGGGTGAAGCTCCTTCCGCCCAGTCCGCTGGTGGCGATCCCCCCGATGCCGTGGTCAGCGTTGATCGGCACGATGGTGTCAATCTCGCCCTTGGCTAAACTGGAGAGGATCCCAACCCGGACGCTTTCCCCGGGAAGCAGCCTTAAGGCGATGTCTCCGCCATTATTTACGATCACCCGGCTGGCGCCTTGCTCAAAAAGCCAATCCGCCACCGTATCGGAAACAGCGCCGGCCACTGTGGCCATGGGTGTAAGGGTCGGCTCCCCCACAGCCAGGACCGCTTCCAGCATTTTCAGCGGCAGCCCCGTTAAAGTACCGGAAGGAATTTGCAGGGGAGGCAACCGCAGATAGGGCAATGATTGCGTGATCTCCCGCAGAGCGGCGTCAACGATTGCAAAAGCCGACTGGCAAAGCCCGGTCAAGGGCGCTTCGCCTTGAAAGGCCATAACGACCATCGATGCCGGTCCGTAATCAATGAAGACTTTACCCGGCGAAAGAATACGCACTGTACCATTTTCCATGCATTGGTCTCCCTGAAAATTATTTTTTGACGCTGGCCGCATCCTTGATTTGGTCAAGGTGGCCGCCAATGGCCTGGTAATCGCTAAGCTTCATGGTATATTCCACAGGGGCCACCGTGGCCGGTGTGGGTACCCAAGTCAATGGCCGCTCCGCCATTTTCTCAGTGTCCACGATGAAGTTGATGCCACCGCCGGGTAAAATGTAGGTCGGCGCGCCGCCGATGGTCAGGACGGCTTTGCCTTCGTGGACTGCTTTTGACAAAGCCAAAGGCTTGGTGCAGACACCGCCGCGGGCGCTTCCGCCGGTCCCGCCCACATACATGACGGAGACTCTGGATTCCTCACAATTGTCGTTGATGGCTTTGGCCAGGGCCAAGGCCTTTTCCGTCATGGGGATCTCTTTTACATCGCCGTCGGCCTGCACTTCGAACAACGCGAAGATTTCGCCGGTGGTATTGACCACCATAACCCGCATTCCGGCTTTCGCAATGCGCATGTCCACACTGGCAATGGCATCCCGGGGGCTCTTCAGCGTTGTACCGCCGATGCCGTCGCCATGGTCGCCAAAATAACGGCCGCGGGAACTCTTATGGGCATTGGGGGTTACCCCGCTCCAGGTCATGCCCACCGCATCGCCAGCCAGATGTTCCGAAACCAGACCGATCACGTGGTGGTCGATAACGATGCATTCATCCACCGTTTCCTTCATCATGCGGGCAAACAGGCCTACGGTGGCGCTGCCGCAGCCGATCCGCATTTTCTTTTCCTGGATACCGTTGATGATGGGTGCTTTACCGGTCTGCATTTTGATTTTGGTGGTTTTATTGACGGATACTTCCACTTCCTCGCCATTGGCCAGCTCGACAATGGTCTTTGCCACGATAAAGCCGTCCTTACCGGTGAGACGGTTGGCCCCGCCGATGGTCATCATCTTGGAACCATACTCTTCGGTATTGACCATGCCGATGTGCTTGCCCTCCCGATAGACCTTGTCGCCTTCTTCGCCGATATAGGTGTTGGTGTCCAATTTTATGGTCACACCGCTGTAGCTTAGAGGCGCTTCGGTCACCACAGTCACCACATCCACATCATCCCGCTTTTCGCAGACAATGTAAGGCGCAGGCCGGGAACAGGGATAATTGGTACCGGCACCCACCGCCGTAATGATCGGACGGGTCAACCGATGATCCGGTTCGGTGATTTCTTTTGCTTCTGTCACCAGTTCCCGATTGCGGACCAAGGTTCCGTTTTCATTGGTATAGCGCTTGCAAGCCCCTGTTGAGCCTAAGGGAACACGGCACTGGACGGGACAAGCGCTGCAGATGACAACGCCTTCTGCCATGTCTGCGTCTTTTGTGATTGCTGTAAAGGGGCATACCCGTGTGCAAATGCCGCACTGAACGCAATTGTCCTGGATGACGGCCCTTTTTTCAACGATTTCGATGGCGTGGATGGGGCAGTTTTTCTTACAGATACCGCAGCCGGTACATTTGTCGCTCACAATGATCATTGCGGTTATTCTCCTCTTTATTCTCTGAATTTAAGCCATTTTGGCATCCCGCTTGGGAGGCGGGGTGTTGCGGCTCTTGTTGACTTTCACAGCGCCATCGATGATCACGATGCTGACGCCGGGGATATCGCCGGCTGCAAAGGCATCCAAAGCATTGTCGGCCACGGAGCCCATGGGTGCATCCATGATGACCAGGTCAGCTTCTTTGCCCACTGCGATTTCACCGGTATTGAGGCCGTAAACCGCTGCAGTGTTGCCCGTTGCCATGCAGACAACCTGTTCAGCCGGCACATCGGAGACCGATGCGATCTGGCACATGTTGCGCAGGATACCCAGAGGGATCAAGCCTGTGCCCGAGGGTGCATCGTTGCCAAAAATGACTCTGTCCAGCATACCCTTGTCTTTTGCCCGACGAGCCACATAATCGGCAATTTTGGGATTGCCGCACTGCACGATCTCTAAAGCGAATTGGGTTTCATCCATAATGCGGTCGACTTCCTGGACCGAGATGGCCGTGGGTCCGCCGTTGATATGAGAAACCACATCCGGGCCTGTGGCGATCACATCCGCCGCCGTGACGGTCGAACTACCGGGAATGGAGGTGCCACCGGTATGCATCTGCACCTTGAAGCCGTTTTTATGAGCCCATTGAACCATGGGAGCGGCATCTTCAGGCTTTTTAATGCTGCCTAAGCCGATTTCGCCCACGATCCAAACGCCCTGTTCTTTTAACTCTTCAAAATCTTTTTCAACCAGGCCCTTTTCCAGGATCAGTGCGCCGCCATGGACTTTCACACCGGAGGGTCGTGCGTTTTCGAAAGATTTATGGGCAACCACCGCCAATGCTTTCGTGCCCGCAGGATCTTTGGGTCTGCCGGGTGTATGGCATTCGCCAGCTGAAATCATGGTGGTTACACCGCCATGAAGCGCGCTGTCGATAAAATTCATGGTTAATTGCCGTGGTGCAAAATCCCCAATGGTGGTGTGGACATGGGAATCAAACAATCCCGGCGTGACGGTTGTGCCGCCGGCATCAATGACTTTCGCATCTTGAATATTTTCGAGAAGTTCCTCACCACCGATGGCCGCGATCAGCTTATCTTCGATAACGATCGTGGTCCCCTTGGCAATCGGCGCCTTACAGTTGCCGGTTGCGATCGTGCCAATGTTCTTAATGATTAGTTTACCCATAAAAATAATCCCCTTTCGCTGATTTAACCGAGTTATGCTCGGGAATGCATCTTCACTATTACTATGCAGGAAGCGTGCCAAATTTAACGAATTGCCAAATTTTCTTAACAAAGTCCTTGCTATATCCCAAATATTTAAGTGTTTGAATATTCTGATATTATAATGTTGACATTTAACCCCCTTGCATCCGCCTTAAAACAAGAAAAAACATTTCACTTTTGAAATGTTTTTTCTTGTTCGCGTAGGGCCTTCATTGAGATGCTCGTGGGCGTTGAGTTTTAGGGCTATTTCATTTTTGTAATGCTCATTGCAGATTTGAAATGGTCTGTTTTAGTCTTCCTCCAAGGATTCCAACTTGTATTCCTTGATTTTCCGCCACAGGGTAATGGTACTGATCCCCAGCAATTCGGCAGCTTCTTTTTTTGATTGACCGGCCCTTCGCAGAGCGTTTTTTATGGCAGCCGTCTCCGTTCTTTGAACCTGTTCTTTCAAGGATTCTATAGGCTGCCGGGGTATGATCAACGCATTCTCGCTTTGCTCCATCAAATAAGGGGGCAGATGGATCGCTTTGATGGTGCTGTTGTTCACATCCACTAAGTTCATGGCTCTCTCAATGCAGCTCTTGAGTTCCCGCACATTGCCCCGCCAGTCATATTCCATCAGGATATCGATAGCATCCTGATCCACCGAAAGCACAAATTTACCCAGGACCCGGTTGAAATCATCGATAAAATGCCTGACCAACAGCGGGATATCGTCCTTGCGTTCACGCAGCGGCGGGATTCTGATTTCGATGACATTGATCCGATAATAAAGGTCTTCGCGGAATCTGCCTTCATTGACAGCTTTCATAAGATCCCGGTTGGAGGAACTGATGATGCGGACATCCAGCTTGATGGGATTAAAATCACCGACACGCATGACTTCTTTTTCCTGCAGGACGCGCAAAAGTTTGCTTTGCAGATCCATGGGCATCTCACTGATCTCATCTAAAAAAATGGTGCCATGATTCGCCTGTTCAAAAGCACCAATGTTGCCTTCTTTTTTGGCGCCGGTAAAGGCACCGCCGGAATAACCAAACAAATAGCTTTCAATGATGGAGGCCGGGATCGCTCCGCAGTTGATTGCGACAAATGGCTTGCTCCTGCGCTCACTGGTATTATGGATCGCCTGGGCGAACAGTTCTTTCCCGGTACCGGTTTCTCCATACAACAGGATCGATGAGGCCTTGGATGCGTTCAAACACAGGTTTTTGACTCTGGTAATTTTTTCACTTTCTCCGATGATGTCTTTGAGGGTGTAGCGCGCCGATTGATATTTCTTGACCTCTTCAAACAGTCTGTTTTCATTTTTCACCGTCAGTTCATTGTTGAATCCCAACCCAAAGTTTTTTGTGATCGGAACTCGGACAGCCAAAGCGCCCTGGGTCGACGTCGATTGCCCGAAGGTGGGCATCTGCTCCTCCATAGCCCGTTTCGCGGAGTTGCTGATGGTGCCGACATAATTCAGATTGGTCACACCGCTGGCATCCACGCTCATGATCCGCATCCCGTCTTTGTTAAAGATAACAGCCTCTCCGCCCACCACCCGGGCTATAAAAGGGAGGGCGTTTGACAGGGATTGCTGCAGTCTGACGTCTCTTTCCATTTTTGAAATGTTGCTGGCTGCAATCACATATTGCCCCCAGGGAATCGCCCAGGTCTGGGCGTCTTGGGCGATTTGGGACTTGCCGATCTGGATCTCCCCGGTTTCACCGGCCAGCTTAGCCAAATCATACACTTTATCCTTCATGTCTTCCAGTTCCCGACCGTTGCTGTCAAAGGTATGGAGCCGCATTCCATGCAGGTCTGTTATGGTTGCGTATCCTTCGCAGATTTCTGCAATGATTTTAAGTCTGTTACAAATTTCGCTGAGCTGCGTCATTGCAATTCCTTTCTAGCCATATGGATCATAAATCCTAAACGTTGTCATTATAACATTTTCTTTTGATTGCCTGCAATGTTGTTACTTTCTCCTTGCCTCAGCCCGCTTCTGCGCCTTTCGCTTAGAGAAAGAAGTGATTTTCGTGACGAGAAAAATGCCTAGAAGGATAAGCGCCGCGGCGGCGCCATAAACGCCAAGGGCAATGCCGTTGGGCTGGCTTAACAATGCGAGGAGATTGGTATTGCCATCCATTACTTTCCGGTCATGGGGGCCGGCATAGTATTCAGGGACCTGGGCAACGCCGTCCACCGATTCAAAAGACTGAAGATACCAGGCGATGGCCTGCCATTCTTTGATTTCAGTGGTGACACCGTCTGTCGTTTCATGAATGATCTGCGCCTCAAAATCGGTGATCGGCGTCCCATCCTCCGTTTTTGGAACGATCGAAAGCAGCCCGTAGGATTCATCCCCAACGATCGACAACATTTGAGCGGAATAAAGACCCACCACCACCCGATACAGCTCTTGATCCTCGATGGCTTCCACGCCGCCATCGGGCTTCCGCAGTGAAGCCTCTGTCACCTTGTTGAAAATCATCCGCTTGGGATTGAAGGTAAATTCCAGTCCCGACATAAACAGTTGGGCTTCTTCCATCATGGGGGAGATCGAAGCATCCACCTCGCAGACTGTTTTCAGTTCTTTCCCAGTCAAATAAACAGAAATCAAGGGGTATCCTGGTATCTTATCCGCCCCGATCCCCAGTGAACTGACGGTAAAGGCGTCGGCTGCCGTGATGTCCCCTTTGAAAAAAGTTCCACGGATGGTGCCCACCGGAACAATGGCCGCATCCACGGGCTGATATTCGGATCCCTCCGCCAACTGGACGGCATATCGATAGGCATCGCTGATCAGATTGCCCAGCGGATCCTCCTGATGGGTTTTCAGAAGGCTGTTGATATTCTGGAAATTATAGGGTGAAACAGCCAATACCCGGTCATACTGCAGATCAAACCGGTCAAAATAAGCCTTTTGCACCTTCTCTTTGTAATCCTGGACCATGCCCGCAATGCGGCTGTCCTCCGCCAGACCCTCATCGATCCTTCGGAGATCATAACGGACCGGTTTCCATCGGCCATCGCCCTCCCAGACCAGATCAAGGGCCCCGAGATAGCGGCAGCTGTCTTCACCGGAAACGATGAGGGTGTCACCGGCTACGATCGGTTCGGTCAGCTTGGTATGGGTATGGGCGCTGATGATCACATCGATCTCCGGCACTTTATTCGCAAGGACCTCATCCTCGGAGTCTGAGGCCTTTGGCCAGGTCCCGCTGTGGGAAAGGCAGAGGATCAGATCCACGTTCTCCTGTTGCAGCAACTTAACAACCCTTTGGGCATTTGCAATCGGATCCGCAAACACTACCTCCGACTTGGGTGCGTTGGAAGCTGCATCCTCGCCCATCAAAGCAAAAACACCGATCCGGACCCCATTCTTTTCGATGATGGTGTATTCCTTCACATCACAAGCCTCATAAGCTGCCTTCAGCGCGCTTAAGGAAGATGTCAGGTTTCCCTGGGCATCCGCCGGAAATTCTGTATTGGACTGTACGATCTGCGGCAAAACCGCCTGGCTGGCTTTGGCACTCTGCAAGCTTTCCGCCAGGCCGGAAGCGCGGTAATCGAATTCATGATTGCCGAAAGTCACCACGTCATAACCGATTTCGCCCATGATCCTTAATTCCGGCGCATCGCTGGAGAAAATGGTCTGAAAGGGTGTCCCCATGGAGAAATCCCCCGCGTCCACCAGCAAAGCCTCCGGATGGTTCACCAGCTCAGACTCAATTGCGCTGTCGAGCCTGGCAAAACCGCCCGTATATCCAATGCGTCCATCCTGCAGGTCCTTCACCGGCAGCAAATGGTCATGCAAATCATGGGTAAAAAGGATCGTAATGGCCTCTCCCGTTTCAGCAGCGGCTGTTTTTGCGGCAAGAGAGATCGCCGATACTGAAAATAGCGTTATCAGACAAACATAGGATACAATCGATCGGATTCTTTGATTCACGGAGCCCATCCCTTCTTTTACCAACAGTCTTTTGCCCATTATAATATAAACATCCTATTAATACGAGAGAGGGTTCCTTTTTTAGGACTCTTATTCTTCCCCCGCGAGGGCGAATCCAAGATCGCTCCGGGATCCATCATTGTGGCAATCCGGTCAAGATGATAAAATGAAAGGGAACCTACGAAGGAACCAGTCTTGAAGGAGGTATCCCATCATGGCGAAACCAACCGAAGAACCTAAGATTTCTGGGACCTTTGATCCCTACAAAAATTTACTTCTGACCGTAGCAGCGATCCTGCTGTTTTCCTTCCTGATCATTATGATCAATCAGGCGGCACAGCTTGTTCAATTGGCCATGTCCATCCATCCGGTCTTCGGCCAGATCTTGCTGGCCATCTTTCTTCTGCTGGGTCTTGCTGCGGTGATCGGCACCCTTCTTCTCCTGGCCCGTCTCGACAAACCCTTGCCGATTCCGGATACCAGCGATGAGGAAGCCTACGCTCTTTATCTTTCCAGACTGAAGCAGCGGTTGGGCAAGAACAAATACCTGAAAAGCCAGAACTACATTTGGGACCCCAGTATGTCTGAATTGGATTCAATCAACGAGGCATTGAAACGTCTGGACGAACGAAGCCGTGGCCTGATCAAGCGCCACGGTTCGGAGGTTTTTCTTACCACGGCCATCTCACAGAACGGCTCTCTGGACAGCCTGTTCGTGCTCGTCACCATCATGAAGCTGGTCTGGCAGATTTCGATGCTGTACAACCAGCGTCCGGCCATCCGGGATCTGACCAAGCTTTATGCCAACGTCTTCGCCACCGTGCTGCTTGCCAGGCAAATCGATGACATTGATCTGATTGCCGATCAGCTGGAACCGATCCTGACTTCCCTCTTCGGCGGCACGGTTGGAACCATTATCCCGGGCATCAGTTATGTGGGCTCTTTTATTGCCGATTCACTGATGGAAGGCGGCTTAAATACGATTCTGACCCTTCGGGTCGGGATCGTCGCCCAAACCTATTGCCGGAGTCTAACCAAAATCGAGCCCCGTTCCGTGGGGAGAGCGGCAACCGCCCAAGCCTGCGGTATGCTGGGCAGCATCGTGATGGATAATTCAAGGCGAATCACGGATGCCCTATTAAAAGCCTTAAAAAGAGCCGCTGTCAATCCCCTGCTGAGAGGCAAAACCAAATTTTTCGAGCTTTACGAAAAGCTTTTTACGGAAAAAACGCCCTCTGTCTAATTATCCCGCACCACAATGAAAGCCTGCCAGGCAATTGTATCTGGCAGGCTTTTTGCGTTCAGAGGAGAATGAATTGAAATCTGGTCTATCGTAGAGATTACCGGTTATCCACATTTTCCGGATACATATCATGCCAATGCAGCCTTTTTGCAGCCGTTGTCTCCCACGCCGTGCCTGGTTTGCCATAGTTGCAAAAGGGATCGATAGAAATACCGCCCCTTGGGGTGAATTTCCCCCAAACCTCGATATACTTGGGATCCATCAGCGCGATGAGATCCTTCATGATGGTGTTGATGCAGTTTTCGTGGAAGTCCCCGTGGTTCCTATAACTGAACAAGTACAGTTTTAAGGATTTGCTTTCCACCATCAAAACATCCGGCACATAGGAAATATAGATCGAAGCAAAGTCCGGCTGTCCGGTGATGGGACACAGACTGGTGAATTCCGGGCAGTTGAATTTAACGAAATAATCGTTTGCCTGATGTTTGTTTTCGAATCGTTCCAGGATCCCCGGGTCATATTCGTATCGATAAGGAACGTCCTGATTCCCGAGAAAGGATAATCCTTCCTTTGTATTTTTTGTATTTGGCATGGAACCTCCCGTAATCTATGAAAGTATTTTCTCCAGATGCTTTACCAGAAGGACACCGAGGATGCTTGGAAGGATCTGTCCGATCCCCAGGCTTAGGGCAAGAACACCATAGGGCACCTGGAGCAGATAGGAAAGCCAGATCGGCACCATCAGCGTGGGAATCAGCAATATGGGAATCGAAACCAGAAGGATATCGATTTTGCGGGCAAAATAGCAGCCGGCTGCCGTCAGGATACCTACCGCAAAGCCGCCCAGCATATCCATGGGCCCAAGCCCTCCCATCAGGGTGTTGCTCAGGAAATTGGCAAGACCTAATGGCAGGATCAAAAAGGGATGAATCGCCGCCAGGGCATACAAACTGGTGGCAAAACGGATTTGGTATTGACCGAAGGCAAAGGTTTGATTGATGAACATCATGATCACATAGACAGCCATGGTGATTCCTGAAAAGGTGAGCTTCTTTGTGGCTGTGATCATGGAAGCTTTGGGGGTTGAAATGTTCTGCATAGACAGGCTCCTTTCATTTGAAAATAAAAGAGCGCGTCCGAAAAAACCATTTCAAGCAACAAAAAAAAAATGGTACATAGGTACCATTTCATTCGTTGAATAGTCCTAGTTTTGTTTAGAGACAGGATGGATTTCGAACTGTCTTTTATTTTATTATGGATATTATTTTACCACAGAAGGTTTCCTTAATGCAATGAATACTTATATTCCTGTATTATTACCAAAATGTGCTGCCCCGTCAATGCACGGATTTGATTTTATCATAGGGCGCACCACAGATCGGGCATGCAACCGGGTGTTCTTCACCGGAGAAGGTGTAACCGCAGCTTGTGCAGGTGTAATAATTGGCTTCGGCTATATCTTCACCGGCGGAAATATGGGTCAGCGCCTCTTGAAACAGACTGTGATGGACCTTTTCCGCCTCATAGGCATCATTGATGGAATAAAAGGGCAGGCCAAGCTTACGTTCCCGGGCGTATTCCCGGGATTCAAGGTACATTTCGGAAATCTCCCGGGCTTCGTAGTGGATGCTTTCCATCAATGCCTCCGCAGGTTCCTTGATGCCAGCCAAGGTGTATTGATGGTTGCGGGCATGGTAAAACTCTGCGTCAGCAGCCGCTCTGAATAATTTGGCCAGATGATCGAGGCCTCTTTTTTCAGCGTCTTCTGCATACAACCGATACCTTATATGGGCCATACATTCGCTTCGGAAGGCTGCCTCAAGCCGTTCCATGATGCCTTCATCCTGATAGTCCGGCTTGCAGTAACGCAGATCCTGCTTCTGAAATTCAAGAACGCCCTGGCCATTGTATGCAAACTCCACTCTATGATGATAAGGTGCATCAATGCCGGGAAGCGGTTCGATTCTGGCACCCCCGCCGCCGGAACAGATGAGCCTGACCCCCTGGATATCATCTTCGTAATAGGAATGGAGATGGCCTGCGACGATATAGCGCAAAGAATCCTGAACCTTGTTGGCGGTCAAAATATCCTGGACCTTCTGCCACTCCTTTGCAGAGATCGAATTTGGATTTTTTTGGTTCGGAGGCGGAATATGCATCATAAGGATTATATTTTCCCGGGGATACCGGGCCGTTGCCAAATCTAAAAGCTCCAGGGAGTCCTGGGAAATATGGCGGTTGGAATCATCCATCATGATGATCAGGGTTTTCGGATCCACGATGGCGTATTCCCGAAATCCGAAATATTGATCATAGAACACCGTATCATGGTTGCCGCATAGCATATAAATCGGTTTCCTGCACTGGTTTTCCATAAGTTCAATGGCGTTTTGATAGAAATTCTCCGCGCCGTAAGGAACGATATCTCCAATGACAACGATAAAATCACCGGACGCCTGATTTAAAGCCTGGGTGAAGGTGGCCATGATTTCTGTGCCTAATCCATCACAGCCCGGATCTCCAAGGACGGTGAAGGAATGGATCGATTCCATTTCAATGATCCTCTGTTTTACAAATTGCACTGCGTTGGCCATAGGCTCCTCCTTATTTGGGGGACGGGGGCTTTGTGCGGAATCCGCACAAAACCCCCGTCCCTTAAAGATTTAATCGATGCTCATTCTTATATCATCCTGCCGATCGGTTCCGTATGGATCAGGCTATTTTTCCTTGGGTTCAGCCGATGTTTCGGCCTCCTCCTTTTTTTCTTCTTTGTCAAAGATGTCTTCGACTTTGTCCTTCAAGGTTTCGGCCTTTGTCTTAGCATCTTCCAGGACATCCTCTGCTTTGTCTTTTAGAACTTCCGCCTTGATCTTCGCTGCCTCCACAGTGTCTTCTGCTTTGTCTTTTAGGACTTCCGCCTTGATCTTCGCTGCATCCACAGCATCCTCTGCTTTATCTTTCAAAGCTTCGGCCTTGATCTTCGCCGCCTCCACAGTGTCTTCCGTTTTGTCTTTGGCCCCATCGATGAATTTCCCAATTTTGTCCATAATGCCGCTCATAATATACCCTCCTCAATTTTAATCTTTTATATGTTATCCCAGCCTGCCTGTCCGGCAAATTATTATGCTATGGCCAAGCGCTCCCTCCTTTTTCATATGCCATCACAATGGCGTGTCGTTTTACAGATTCTCATCCTCGACTGAAAACGTATCCCATTGACTGAGATCGCCCGTAACAAAGCCTTTTTTAAACCAGCGGCTTCTTTGTTCCGAGGTTCCATGGGTGAAACTATCCGGCACCACGTATCCATAGGTATTTTTCTGTATCCGGTCATCACCGATGGCGCTGGCGGCATTGAGTGCTTCTTCAATATCGCCTTCGTCAAGGATATTCATGCGTTTTGCGTGATAGGCCCATACGCCGGCAAGATAATCCGCCTGGAGTTCCATCCGGACAGAGTATCGGTTATACTCCGTTTCACTTACTTTTTCACGCACCGCCATGACCTGTTCGGTGATCCCCAGGATATTTTGAACATGATGCCCCACCTCATGGGCGATGACATAGGCCATGGCAAAATCGCCGGGGGCTTTAAAACGCTCCTGAAGTTCATTGTAGAAGCTTAGATCGATGTACACCTTTCCATCGGCTGGACAGTAAAAGGGCCCCGTGGATGAACCGGCCGTTCCGCAGGCTGATTGAACGCTGCCTGAGAAAAGCACCAGCTTCGGTTCGACGTACTCGACATTTTCTTTTCTCAAGACTTCCGTCCAGACGCCTTCGGTCTCTGCCAAGACCACAGAAACAAAATCGGCCAGTTCTTTTTCTTCCGCAGTTTCAACGTATTCAGACGTTGAGGTTTGCGTGGAGAACTGGTTATTTTCCAACACGACAGAGGGATCCCCGCCGAGGAACATAATCAGCAGCGCAATGATAATGGTGCCGATCCCGCCCCCGGCAAGGCCTTTCATGGTGCGCCCTCTTTGGTCCTCCACGTTCTGGCTGGTTCGCCTTCCTCTCCATTTCATAAACCCACCCCCTTACAGCATCTTATTGATACGTATCATAAGCGATTCAGCGGACGACAGGGTCCTCCAAAATGCCCAGAAAAAGCGGCACGCCGGTCTGCGTATCCATGATGCCGTAGATAAACGGACGATCATAGACCATCTTCCTTTCAAACATCGGCATACTGGTCACGGATACCTCGACGGAAGTCGCCGCAGAGGCTTCCGTCCCCTTTTCATCCACACGCACGTAAGTCTTATGCTTCACTTCGCTGATGTAGAGATTCTTTTCTCCGGACTCATTCATCCGAGAAAAATCCGCATTCTCCGGATCGAAAGCGATGCCCATGCCCAGCTTGGTCAATTCGTCTTTAAGACTGTCCTCGAAACGCGCTGTATACTTTGGCAGGGCAAGCTCCGTTGGGTACTCCGATGAACGGTCGAGCAGCCCGGTGATGGTCTCCATCAGCGTATCAGCTTCCTGTTGTGCGATCCATTCCCGCGGTGTGACCTGCCCATCAGGCAAAAGGGCAAAATAAGCAAAGCTCCCATCGTCATAAGGAAGGATGACGCCCTGGGCGCCATTTCCGGTAAAATACGCCATATCTCCGATTCGGTGAAGAAAGGGGGTTTCAACAGGGCCTTTTGGTGTATTAAACGTCTGATTTTGGGTTTGGTTTTTATCAAAAGGCGTCTGCCAATCCGATTTGAAATACACCGTGTTGATCAGATACATGACCACCGCCGGATCGATGGCTTCGATCATCTGATCGATGGTGCCCTTGGTTGCGTCGCTGATCCATTGGTTGATGGTTTCTGGCGCACTGCTGTCTCGAAAATCCAGTTTTCGCGCGTCAGCGCCAAAGGAATCCGCGTTGCTTTGCAAAAAAGCTTGGGCCGGCAAAAAATCCTGGTGGTACCAAATGGCGTTGGCAATGTCCAAGGTGGTCTTGCTGCCGGTTTTTGCAAGCATCGCCTTCCAATCCCTGCAGGCTTTGTTGACCTGATCCGCTGGCACACCCTTCTCTGCCAAGACCTCCAGCATTTTAACTTTGGTTTCCTGATCAGCGCCGTTCAGCGCCATGGCCAATGCAAAGTAAACCGATGCAGGCGAAATCATGATGTTTCCCTGATTTTCAGCTTCTGAAACGAACAACGACGAGGAAAAGCGGTTGATATCCTTACGGGCTCGCTCATCAGGCGCTTGGATGGAACCTTGCTGCGCCGGCTGGATACCCTTCATCAGATCTGTGGACTTCCCTGCCAAAAATCCGGAAGCGCAGGATGGCAAGATCAATAACAGACAAAGGATCCCAGTAATCGCTTTGAGATTCAGGGACTTCATGTTAAGCACCTCCCGATCCTCCTGTTGGCTTTGATTGCCTATACTCAAATTGGAATTTTCTGATTACATTATATCATAGATGTGATTTGTTTAGGTTTTGGATTTTTTTAAGTAACTCAATGGCTTACCCATGGAAAGGCCCGCTCCTAATCGGGGCGGGCCCGTCTTTCCTTGAACCGCATTTGCCGCAGATTCTTTGAATCGCTAATCTAACTTTTCAAGAGAAATATCATCGATACAGAAGTCATCGCCGGAGGCGACCAGACGAAGGTCACGAATCTCTATTTTTGTGTCCGTATCCGCAGGCACCGTGAAGTCATGCTGGAACTTCGACCACAAAGTTGTGTCGGAAGTCAGATCCAGCGTGCCAAGAACCGTTTCTCCCTCTTTGACCTGCAAAATGGCCGGTGCGTCAGGATAGGTGCTTCTGGCCCAGAAGGTCAACCGATACGTGACTGCTTGGGAAGCCTGGGTTGTATAACGGATAAATCTTGCCCAGTTCTTTCCTGGGAAAGGATTGCAGTTGCCCCAAAGGGTTTCTGATTGGGCAGCCTGATCAATGACTTTGATGTCACCTTCCATGTGGCTGATTTCTGGCCGTTCCATGACGGCATGGGTGGCAATGAATAATTCTGTACCCATGTCCCATTCATTATCGAAACAATATTCATATTCGTACACACCTGGATCGAACTCAGCATGGACCGGGAACTGGCCGGGAATCGGATTGCCATTTTTAGTCTGAGGAATGTCCGCCAATGAATCCCCAATCGCAAGGTGCACTTCCGTCATCTTGAAGTTCCCATTGACGGCTTTATGATTGAGGACCAGTCGGACACAGATTTTATCTTCCGTATTTGAGATATAAGCCATGCCCACGTTCCATTTCTGACCTGATCCTGCCCACAATTCCCAGCCTTCAGAATTGGAGGCTGCAGCTTCCAATGAAACATCCTGGGACCATACGACTCTTGTGATCTGATTCAAGTATGTTCCGTTGACGATCATCATCTTGCCTGTGCCGCTTGTATGGTCTCCAAAGGCTGCCCAGGCGCTATGATAATCATGGGGGTTTGTGGAAACGGTATACATATATTCGGGCCCTAAGGTCCATGTGCCGGTATTGGCAGGATCAAGATAAGTATACTCCGTGTCAAATCCAGTGTTTCCACCCTCAAAATCACCATTGGTTATCAAGTTGGCACCCGCAAAGGCAGGCGCCGCGCAAAGGGAAACCAGCATCGCCAGGATTGTCAGAAAGGCCAGGCTCTTTCTCGTCTTTTTCATCCTTATTCCTCCTCATTATTTTCATCTGATGGTGTGAGTGATGTTTCAATGGTAGGTTCCTTTGTATCATTTGTCCGCTCTTCTCTAGGCGCCGCCACCCCCTTTAAGATCCGTCCATAAAAAAACAAAAAACCGGCCTTTCGGTCGGTTACGCTACTGGCTCTGACAGGGACAAGCGTCCAAATACGTTCCTGCCGTCATTGCCCCCCTATATCAATCTTTTCTTATTTTTCTGATATTTCTGAGTTTTCTGCTTATTTGATTCTAACACACTTAAATTTATTTTTCCAGTCATATTTATGATCATATGCAATTTATTTCTAAGGCTATAAAACAAGCCGCCTACATTCAAAGGCGGCTTGCGTTTCCTCTATAGACCGGGCAGCTACTGCCCTAATTCTCCATTTGTGACGCCACAAGGCTCATGGCACCGTATTTTTCCCGCAGGCGGGGTTTCTCGATCTTGCCGGTGGGATTACGCGGGACTTGATCAAAAATAATCGTCTTGGGACGTTTATACCGGGGCAGGGAAGTACAAAAAGCCTCGATATCTTCTTCGCTGCACTGATGGCCCGTCTTCAATTCAATGATGGCAGCCGCAATCTCGCCGAGCCGTTTATCGGGCAATCCGATGACTGCCACATCCTTGATGGAAGCATGGGCACGGAGAAAATCTTCGATTTGTACCGGATATAGATTCTCTCCGCCGCTGATGATCACATCTTTTTTACGGTCCACCAGATAAATAAAACCATCCTCATCCATCCGGGCCATATCACCCGTCAGCAACCAGCCGTCCTTGAGGACTGCGGCGGTGGCTTCCGGATCGTTATAGTAGCATTTCATGACGCCCGGGCCTTTGACACGCAATTCCCCTACTTGGCCCTGGGCAACCGGGATCCGGAATTCATCGACGATATTGACTTCCCATCCATAGCCCGGCACACCGATGGCGCCGACTTTATGGATGTTTTCGGTTCCCAGATGGACACAGCCGGGACCGATGGATTCGCTTAAACCGTAATTCGTATCATAGAGATGGTTGGGAAAATAGGTTTTCCAGCGATGGATCAGACTGGGAGGAACCGGCTGCGCGCCGATATGCATCAGCCGCCAGTGGGAGAGATCATAGTCATCAAGTTTCACATCGCCCCGGTCAATGGCGTCCAGAATATCCTGGGCCCAAGGAACCAAGAGCCAGACATTGGAGATCTTTTCTTCGGAAACTGTTTTTAGGATCCAGTCAGGCCTGATTCCCCGAAGCAAAACGGCCTTGCTTCCCGACAGCAGACTGCCAAACCAATGCATTTTAGCGCCCGTATGGTAAAGCGGAGGGATACATAAAAAATTATCCTCCCGGTTTTGGCCGTGATGCTTCTGCTCTGTATAGCATGCGGACATCAAACTGCGGTGTGTATGGAGAATGGCTTTGGGAAAGCCCGTGGTCCCTGATGAGAAATAAATCACCGCGTCATCATCGTCTGTCATCTGGATCTTGGGGTCCTCTGAAGAATAATTGGCCGTCAGCCGGTCATAGCTTTCTGCGAAGGAAGGACGCCCCTCCCCTGCATACAGCAGCATCTTCACTTTCGGGATCTGGTCATAGATGGACTCCAGCCGGCCAATGAATTCCGGTCCAAAAATCAATGCGATGGTGTCGGATAAACCGAGACAATATTTTATCTCTTCCGCGGAATATCGGAAATTAAGCGGAACTGCGATGGCTCCCGTCTTTAAAATTCCAAAGTAGATCGGCAGCCACTCCAAACAATTCATCATGAGGATGGCAACCTTATCTCCTTTTTTGATTCCCCGCTTCAACAATAAATTGGCAAAGCGGTTGGCTTTTTCTTCAAAAACCCCCCAGGTCATTTCACGGCGGTATTCACCGGCCGGATTATTTTCAATCAATTCGTACTCATGCCAGATCACATTGTGCCGATCCTGAAGATCCAGATTGATCTCCGTCAGGCAGGTTTCCTGTCTGTAAAGCTTTGCGTTCCGCGCTAAGAATTCAGTAATAGGCATATGAACCGTCCTCCCATTCTACTTATAACAACGACTTCAAAGATTTAAATAACCATGCTGCGTATCAATATAAAACACTCTTATTGATTATAAATCAATATAAATACGTAATCAACTGTATCTTCAACGAATGGATGATTTGCACATTCTTTGCAGCCTATTGGTCTTCCTCCCCACTGGCCTGCCCATCAAAATAGTTGAATTTTTTCTGTTTTGAATAGATCGTCCGGTTCCCATTAAACACATAGGCCAGTGAACATACCGCGGCAAAATAAACCACGTTGCTTGATCCAAAGACTTCCGCGCCAATCAGAATCGGTGCCAGCAGTGTATTCGTGGCGCTTCCGAAAACGGCCGCATACCCCAGGGCTGCCGTCAGCATCACAGGGAGGCCAAGCAGCTTGGCTAAAACCACACCCAGACTGGCGCCGATGGCAAACAAAGGCGTCACTTCGCCCCCCTGATATCCGGCAGACAACGTCAGCACCGTTAAAGCCAGTTTCAAAAGCCAATCATAGGAATAAATCATCTCCCCTGAAAAACTGGCAAGAATCAGATTGGTTCCGAGTCCGCCATATCTGCCCATCTGAAAAACCAGCAGGAGCACAGCGAGAACGCATCCCATAAAGGCAATTTTTTTGAATGGATCCTTGATCAGCGTGCTGAAGCGGTTCTTGGAGATATCCAGGAAATGGGCAAATAACCCGCCGACGATCCCAAAGGCGATCCCGGCTGCGATCAGCTTCAGGATCGTGCTCGGCTCAACAATCATCGCCTCAGAAAGTTTAACTGTAAATTTTTCCAGGCCAAGCCAATGGGACGTATAACTGGCCGCATAGGCTGCGGTGATGGCCGGAAGCAGCGCTTCATATTGAAGGGAACCGGCCACAAGGACCTCCATGGCAAAGAATGTCGCCGCAAGGGGTGTTTGAAACAATCCCGCAAATCCGGCCGCCATCCCGGCAATCAGAAAGATCCTGGGACCATTGGGCAAATCGATTCTCCGGCTAAAGGCATTGGCCACCGTCGCCCCCAGCTGGACCGCCACCCCCTCCCGACCGGCGCTTCCGCCGAACAGATGGGTGATCCAGGTGCTGACCATGACCAGCGGTATCAAAACCGCCGGGATCCGGTCGCGAAAACCGAAACCTGCCTCGAAAACCAGACTCATTCCCTTGAAAGACTCCTGGCTGAACCTTTTATACATCCATAGGATCAAAAGGCCGCCCAACGGCAGAAATGGCACAAGCAGCAAAGCGTGCGCCATTCTGAAATCTGTGATCCATAATAAGGTCCTGCCGAACACCGCATCGATCATCCCGGCAATGATCCCGATCCCCAGCGAAACCAGAGCGCACAAAAGAATCCCCCTGTACATTTGCAGATATTTCCGGAACATGGCAGATCTCCATTTCATAGTTCATTCGGTCAAAGCAAAAGGATTTAAATAAGACCCAGTCCATGGACAATGGTCAGGAAGGCGATGATGCACAGTGTGGTGATCAGCACATAGAGGCTGTTCCAACGGATCCCAATCTGAAAGGGCGATTCCCCGGTCAGGCTGGAGGTGGCAATAACCGTGGCTGAGGTCGGAGAAATGGTGACCCCCATGGACCAGCTGATGGAAAGCAGCAGCGACAAATAAACAGGCGTCACACCAAAGGCTTCCGGACGTACCGTACCGCCAATGATCATGACCGGAATGATGGGATGGACACCCACCCCGGAAATGATCAGGCTGGCAAAAATCACAACGACCGTTAGCAAAAAGGTGTTGCTGCCAACGACCCAGCTTAAGAACCTTGGTATATAATCCCCCAGATCGGCGTAGGTGATGCTGTTGACAAAAAATCCGGCCCCCATGAAAAGAACCACTTCATTTTTAACTCTGGGGAGAGTCTCTCTGAAGTATTCAGCCCGGAATTGCCGGAGATAGAGCGAAAATTTGCCGATCAGCCCCATCCAAACCATAGGGTAAAGCACGGAAGCCAGGGATACAACAAGGATCGTAGGGATCTTGGCAAAGTGGGATATCAAGGTAATGAAAACAACCAGCGCGATCCCGAATGCGCCTAATTCAATGACTTTATGGAGTTCTTCCTTTGAGACAGATTCCGTTGTCTCGTTTTCTATGTTGGAAACCCGTTTCTTCTCTTCATGATTCGTCAGCATGGATCCAACGACCCCGGCAATCACGCCGCAGGTCAGTCCGTAAGGAAAAAAGGCAGGCCATTCTGCGCCGCACAGCCGCATGATCAAGGCAATGGCGGCCGTCGTCGGCGCCCAGATCGTCACCGTTGCAAAACCACGGCTCATGGCAGAGCTGAGCAGTTTTTTGTTGCTGCTGATGGTGCTGGCTTTGCTGATTTGGTACACAAGAGGGACCACCGCCAAATTGATCAAGACGCCCAGGAAAGCAGCCGCCGAGCTGACCAGTAAGTAGAAACGGCTGTTGGTCTTGATGTAACGACGAAAAACGCTTTGCAGCGCCGAAAAATAACCTCCGTATTGAATGGGGATCCCCACCAGTGGAATCAAAATAAACATGATCACCATATCCAGATTTTCCCTCAGCGCCGCTTCCCATTCACTTAAAGGCGCGCGGCAGAGGAAAAAAAGCGAGATGCTGATGATGAACGTGCAATAGCCGATGATTTTGGAGGATCCGGTCACTACGGTGAAGGACATTAAAATGATCACGACCAGAATCGCCAGGTCCAGTCGATCCATCCATTGAGACTGTACGAATAAGTTGCCCAAATAGGTAATCGCCAGAAAGAACGTAAGCATGCTGCGCAGAAGGGTGAATTTGCTTTTCAAGGGAAGTGACAACTCCTTTTCGATAGGCTTTTTCTTTACGATTATAGCACGAATGTTGGGAAATAATACCTTATTCAACAAAAAACGCCCGCAAAAAACGGCTGTTTAGCCGGTTTTGCGAGCGCCTATGTGCTTCGTTAATCCACCCAAAGGCGAAAAGCGCCATATCCCTGCGGATCCATATCCTCCAGTGGGATAAAGCGTAAAGCAGCCGAGTTGATGCAGAATCGCAGGCCCCCTTGATCCGGCGGACCATCGTCAAAGCGGTGTCCAAGGTGAGAATCTGCGCTGCGGCTTCGCACCTCGGTCCGTGTCATGCCATGGCCTCCATCGTTTCGGTAAGTCACCACATAATCAACAATGGGTTTTGTAAAGCTTGGCCAACCGCTGCCGGAATGGAACTTGTCCTTTGATGAAAACAGCGGTTCCCCGGTCACCACATCCACATAGATACCCTTTTCAAAATTCTTATCATACAAATTGGTATACGGTGCTTCCGTGGCATTTTCTTGGGTCACAGCGTATTGCTCTGCGGTAAGCATTTTGGCAATCTCCTCATCGGAAGGTCTGGGATACTGACTGATCCTGATGACGGGCTCATTGGCCTTTGCCAAGTCGATATGGCAATACCCTCCCGGATTTTTCTCAAGATAATCCTGATGGTAATCCTCTGCATTAAAAAACTGTTCCAAGGGCTTCACCTCCACCGCCAGAGATTTTCCGTAGGCTTTTTGAACTTCCTTGATCCGGTTTTGGATCACCTCCAGATCCGCTGGATCCTGATAATAGATCCCTGTGCGGTATTGGATGCCCTGGTCGTTGCCCTGCTTATTCAGACTGGTGGGATCGATGATCCTGAAATAATAAATCAGCACCTCGTCCAAAGAGATCTGAGCGGGATCATAGCGCACCATGACCGTTTCCGCATGACCGGAATTTCGATAAATCAAATCTTCATATTTAGGGTTCTCTGTGCGGCCATTGGCATAACCGGCGATGGCGTCCACAATCCCGTCGATGCGGCTCATGTAAGCTTCAACGCCCCAAAAACAGCCGCCGGCCAAATAGATATCCCGCAGTGTTTTTTGATCGGCAGGGATTGCAGAGGCAGGATCTGGCGCCGTTGTTTTCGTTGAAGAGGGATTGGTTGAAGCCGACCCGCCGCAGGCGCCCAATAGAAAAGCCCCGGTCAGGATCAGCAGTGCGGCGGCACGGTCTTTCCCAAAAAGTCGATGGGTCCATAATTTCATGGGGTCATCCTCCTTTATTTTTAACAAAAATAATTGATTTGCCCTCTTCCTTCCTATGGCTTTGAAAAAAGGTACAGATGTTTACATAGCATCTGTACCTTCGAAAAACAAATCAAAATTTTAATTCAACGTCCTTCCTCGTCCCTATTTAGGAGATCATAAACCGGCAATACGCTCTATTCGATGTTGATTTTAACCCCGGTTTCCGGCTTTTCTTCCTTGGGGATCGAAATGTTCAAGACGCCATCCTCCAGTTTGGCTTTTATGCCGTCAGATTTTGCATCTGCCAGATAAATGCTGCGGGACATGGAGGCGTACCTTCTCTCCTTATGGACATAGTTTTTCTTTTCTTCGTCGATTTTTTCTTCACGCTCAACCGAGATGGTAAGTCTGCCGGCATCCAGTTCGACTTTCATCTCTTCTTTTTTGATTCCGGGAAGATCGGCCTGAATCAGATACTCTTTTTCTTTATCCTGAACATCCAGCTTAAAGGTATCTTTCATCAAACGTTGCCTCATGGGCCATCTTCCCTTAAAAAATTTGTCCAACTCAGAGTCAAAAAGGTCAAAATCGAGATCCAGCAGCCCTGATTCTTTTTTATTGAACGGTACCAAGCCTGTCATAGAAATCACTCCTTCTCATACAAGCTGTTCATTGTATGGTACGGCCGCGCCGCACAGTTTTCCTCGTTCCCTTTATTAATTATAGGAAATCCAGAGGCATTGTCAAGAATATTCTGTATATTCTTGACGCTTTGTATACACGCATTGGCTGTTTTCGACACCCTGGTGTATACTGTAAGTTAATATGATACGCAGGCTGCCCTCTGTGGGCACAACTGCTTTCAAGGAGGTCTTTATACCATGTTTTTCTTTGGTGTTTTTGGGATCCATTCAACGCAAAAGCCGGTCGGCACCTTCCACAACATGGTTTGCCCAGCCTGTCATGCCCTGACACGCCTTGAAATATCCAGGGCATACACCTATTTCCATCTATTTTTTATACCGACCTGGAAGTGGAATATTCGATATTTTGCGGTATCGGCTTGCTGCGGCCATGTTTTTGAGCTTGATCCCAGCCTTGGCCAACAATTTGAAAAAGGCTTCAGTCCGGAAATCACGCCCGCGCATCTGTCGCCCCTGGGCGGCGGCGTGTCCAATGAAATATGCAGCCAATGCGGGAAGGAACTCAGCCCGGGCTATCGCTTTTGTCCTTACTGCGGGCATCAACGGTGATCGGCTAAGGCTTCTGGATCGGTGAATAGGTATAGATCTCCTTTTCAGCTGACGGCTTGATCTGCCCTTTTTGATCCTCAGGGATGGTTATGATTTCCGCGACGCCATCGCTGATAAACCGTTCCCGGGGATTTTTGTCGAAATAGGCAATGTAATTGTAGAGACCCACCTGATCAACCTTCATTTCGCTGGCTCTCACTCTCGGTATGCTTTCACGGTCAAAACGAAGGTCATAGGGTGAGTATCCAGGCTTCCAGCCCACATTCAAAATCGCGATGTTTTCATACGCTAAACCATCATAAAGTCCTGTTGCCAAGTATTTTTTCAGCGATTCATCCTTAGGCCGTCCTCCAAACGGCAAGGCCAAGGTGTTGATCACATAATCCTCCCGATGGATCGATTCGGACAAAAACTGCGCCTGGGCACCAATTTGCTCCTGGATGCCGTTTGCTGTCAAATCCTTCAGGTTTTCGTGTGTTTTTGTATGGTTTCCGATGTCCATGCCCTGTTCGGTCAGGAAATCCAGCTTTTGGCTTATCAGGGCTTTTTGTCTGAACGGGATGCGCCCATCCAGAAAAAAAGTGGCTTCCAGAGGAAAATCCGGATGCTTTCCATGGAAATCCATGAGCAAGCCAACCGCACAATCCTTGCGGATCGTTCCATCCTCCAGGTATTCAAAATTGTTCATATTTCCATCATCAAAGGTGATCACAACCGGCGAATAGCCCTGCTCGACGGCAATATGCCCTGTGACATAATCTGTCAGGCTGATCGGTCGATACCCCTTCTCATAAAGCGTGGTCAAATCTTTGATAAAGTTTTCCGGTGTCCTGACCCATTCCTTTTCGACGCTGCCAATGTTATGGTACATCAACACCATGATTTTTCCGGCTTCATTCGGCATTTTGCTTAAATCAATGGTCGCCTTCGGATCCGGGGTTTGCGCCGGTTCTGCCCCGTCTGGATCTTGTTCGACGATTTCTTCGGGTTTTACAGAGACACTCGACGATTGCTGCGGTGCTTGTACGGGTTCTGCTTTGATCTCCCCGGACATCTGCAGGCTGCCGCAGGCTGCCAAGAAGAAAACGCACAAGATCAATGCCGGTAGTAGTTTTCGCATCCAATGTCCCTCCGTATCCAATCGATTTCGTCATTCCTGGTTCGCCGGCCTTAGATCCGCTGGCGGGCTTTTTTTATGCTGTTTGGCTTCGTCCCGGTCTTTCAAGATCGTGAAATAGCTAAACAGCGTCACCACCAGTGAACTGATGGCATCCACCATCAAATCCGTCATGGTATCCCGGATAGCGGCATGTCCAGACAGAACCGTGCCGCCAACCAGCATGAATTTTTGCATATTCGTTCCCAAGACCGCATCCGTCATAAATTCATAGATCTCCCATACTGCGCCGCAGGCAAGGGAGAAACAGAAGGCAAAAAGCGAAATAAAAAACGGACTCAATTCAACATTTAATTGTTCTGCTTCATTGAAATAATACACCAGATAGAATCCTACCGCCCCAAGCATCGCACCGCTGAAAGCATGGAGAACAATATCCCAATAGGGGATCAGGTAATAAAAATTATGGACCTCCCCAAGATAGATGGCGCAATAAAGAAAAATAAAATAAACCACTTCCATGTTGTTCGGTATGTCGATTGACAATCTGCGTTCCACGATAGAAGGAATGGCCATCACCACCAGGCCTAGGAGGCATTGCAATAGCATAAGCACGTAATCGCTCTTGACTTTGACATCGATCTCAACAGGAACTCCGGAGGGTGCCTGAACCAGCCTAACCACCGCATAAATCATAGATAGGACAAGCGAAATGAAAAGCAGAAGCTTTGTAATCTTTTTCCAATCCCTGTGTTTGATGTCGTGCAGAATGTCATGAAAGAAATCCAAATCATTTTCCCCCCAGCAAAACATGATGAAACGGCGATGCCATTTAGAGATGATTCTATTATAATCTATTTTTTTATCATCCGGCGGATCAAATGCCGGATTCCTTCTTTTTTTAATCCCTTTTTCCGAAATACTGCTTTGTTCGAGGAGCTCATCCACCTTGTTGATTTAGTCGAGCATCTGTTTCTTCATTGTGCTTCACGCCCTTGCGCTTGCCCAAACAAGCAGCCGGTCAATCCGTATCTGCGGTACTTTCGACGTATATCACTTTAGAATTCGCCCATTTTTTCGCGAAGGCCAATGCGTATCGCTCATCGTAAAAGGCATGGAGAAAGGTATCATTCTGATAGACCTGATAGGCTTGTTCCTCCATCTTCATGACTTCCTCACCCACAATGAGGCAGATGTTTTTCGCCGGCTTCCAAACGCTGTCAAAATCCTCATCCGGGTACGGATGGACTTTGATGTATTTGCATAGCTCGACGGTCAATGTGGGTTTCAGATACGTTTTTCGGACATAGCCCGCAAAGGTGCCGTAGCTTGTTTCGGCGGTATCCACCAGCTTTTTAAACCCGCTGGATGCAATAATTCGCGTCACCATGGAATGAAGCTGGGGATAGAAGCCGGCATTGCCGTCGTCCCATCCGTAGAGGCCCTCTCCACTGGTATGGAAGGAAATAAATGCCCAGCACATGGACGAATTTAAATAATTGGCAACGGCTTGGCTTTCCGGCTCGCTTAAAGGAATATAGCCTTTGAATTGACTGGAGGCAGGCCCTTTGACCGGTGTTCTGACCAACCAATTCAAAGGGTAATTTCGATTAAGATCGACGCCATTAATATTGGCTTTCCATAATGAATACGTCGTTATTTCTGCAGGATAGAAGGGTATTTTCGCGACTTTTTCCTGATCCTTCACCGAATCTATGCCGTTTTGCACCAGATTGACGCCGTCAGGATTCACCATCGGGACGATACAGAAGGTCACCGCGCTTAAAATATCCTTTAAGTTGTAGCCTTCCCAAAGACTCCCGGTGGCATGAGCGTAAGCATACCGGTCGATCATGTACATCAGATAAGTTGAACTGATATATTCCCGGGCATGGACCGCTCCATTGAGAAAGATTTTTCGGTTTCCATGCCCAAATTCCACTAGCATTAAATCCCGGCCCTCTACGGATTTTCCGATGCTGCCCAGCCTGATAAGTTCCGGATACATGCTTTGGAGCGCATTCGCATCCTCCACCATATCTTCGTAGCTGTATGCATGATAGGGGTCGACGACATACGCATAGACCTTTTCTGCCGATGAGGCCGCAGGGAAAGTCCCTATTACCACAAAAATTGCGACAACGGCTGCAATCAATCCAAACAATTTCAGTTTCACAGGTCCACCCCCCTATCTGCCATGAAGCAAGACATCATACCTACGCGTCAATCAAGTCAAGGCTTTCAATGTTTAATCGGTAGGTCACATCTTTTCTCTCCACGATGACGGTGATTTTATCTCTCAGATCCTGGTCTTGCCGGATCTTTGCAATCAATTCTTTGGTCGGGTTGATGGCGAAAGGCCGGCCGACCAGTTGCAGCATAGAGAAATCTCCGGCTGTATCACCATAAGCATAGCTTACAGAAAGATCGATGCCATGCTTTTCTGCCATATCGACCACCGCTTGGCGCTTGCTGTTGGAGTCCCACATAGGCTTGATCACGCCACTGTACAGGCCGTCTTCTCCAACCTCATAAATCGTGCCTTTGTAATCGTCCATTTCATATTTCTTTGACATCTCATGCACCAATTCGATGGGAGAACCGGAAATCGCGATCACCAAGTGTCCTTGATCCTTATGCCATTTGATTTTGTCCCGGGAGTATGTGTAAACCCGCTCTCCGCTCTGTTCGACCACTTTCCGGGCAATATACCTTATGTGGAAGGCTTCCGTATCTCTTACGGTATCCGTGTAGATATCGACCATTTTCTGCAGATACAAATCATAATCACCAACCCGCCGGTTCCATCGGGTAAACGCCGGTTCCACCTCTTTATGCCATTTGCTGATATCGATCAGCTCATACTTGATCATTTTTCTGAACATCTCACTAATAAGACCTTCCCGGGAAATGGTTCCATCCACATCAAAAAAGGCGGCGCACTTATTTATAAAACCACGTCCTTTCTGTGACCTAATTTTTGGCTCCATTGTTCTGTCCAGTACGGATCAAGACGAATGAGCCGGTTTTTCTTCAGATTTTCCTTCATAATCCAACGGATATCTGGATCATCCCATAAAAGCCACTTTTCCATCCGCCCTTTTCCTGTCTCGGGATCCGCCGCCACGGCTACACTCCAGCAATATCCCATGGCCTTGCGAAGAACCCTGAAATCTTCTTTCCTTCGGTCCTTCTCTTGGAGAATATCTTCCATAATTTGATCAAGCAAATCAAGAACCTTCCGAACATATGCGCTCTTTTTCAGCAGACCAGGCTCGCATACTGCTGCCGCCGACGCTCTCTTTTCCAGTAGATTTCCGCGTTGCCATGCCGCCATGGCTTCTAAAAGCTTATCCATATCGACGTCACCCAGCTTCTGCAGGGCGATGGCGACGCCTTCCCTTAATCTCCATCGGGGATCTGAGGCGCAGGACCGCAGAACCTCCAAGAGTTCCCATCGTCCCTCCGCCAGCAGCCTTCCCAAACCCAGAACTCCGCAAACCGGCAAAAACTCCAAGGCAGAACCATAGGGCGCCTGATCCGCGCTGTAGTCAAGGTAACGTTTGAAACGTTCCAAATCCCCTTCCCTGGCAACAGCCTCCGCCAGTTCAAGGTTGGCCCGGGGTCCCGGAAGACAGGATTCTTCCAGCAAATACGAATCCCAGTCGCACAAGGCAATTAAAATCTTTCTGTAATCATCGACTTTACCCATGAACCATTCCCTCTTTTCAACCTATTGCTGCCCTTCGATCACATAGCGGATCACCGTCCGAATCTCCACCGGCATGCCATGCCTAATATTCTGAATGCAGTTCCTTTCACATTCAGCCAAGACCCCTGAAGTTACAACCTCAGCGATTCCCATTTTCTCAGCGATTCGTTGAGCCCCTGAAAAATTCTCGACGGTAATACGGCGCATGATCCCCCGGATATCCAAGGTTTTATCCCTGGAACAGCTTGGTTCCTCACAAAACTGACAGGCGGAGGCTTTGTCAATGATTTCCCTCACCGGATCCGGAAATCCGCTGTATTGCGCTTCGGCTGTAAAGGGTTTATTCACGATCCTTACGTAGTTTTTCATGTCCTTTTTATATACAAAAGGTTCCTTCCCCAGCTTGTTCAGCACCGCATTGGCGGCACTGAGACCGGAGACGGTAACGGCAGGCGTTCCGGTGCCCATCACTGTGGATTCCCCACAGCAGAACAAGGTGCTCCACTCGCTCCGGGTATGCAGTCTGTGAAGCATATGTTGACTCAGCATTTGCTTGGGGCCTGCCACGGCGCCTTTGGATTTATTTAAATACCGCTGAAGGGTCCGCGGCGTCGCGAGCTCTGCGTATTGGAGCCCGTTTTCAAAGCCGGGAAACCTTCGCTCCAAAAGTTCGATCAGCCGGTCTTTCTCTTTTTCCTTCTTCACCCCATAAGCCGCTGCATCATCCTTGTCCCAACTTTCAAAGGATGGCCCGATGGCAACGATAACATGTCCGTCTTTTTTGCACAGGGTATGGTCATCGATGCTGGGAATATAGACCGTTACCTCGCTTTCATCCAATTGATCAGGATTTTCAGCCAACATTTCCACCGGCAGCGTGTCCTCCGGAATAACCTGCGCATCCACATAGGCATACAAAACGACGCTGGGATAGGTCGGTATCTGGTCGGCAGCCCATTGGATCCACGGGTCTGTGGTGTGGGAGGATTCAATCAGTTTTCCGTACAGATCCCATACCGTTCCCGAGTAGATCAGATTCTCACCGAGGATTTTTTCCCCGCTGCGCAATTCAACACCAGTGGGCAGTTCCTTTTCGAAGAGGATTTTCATAACCTCCTCTTCCATGAACATAGCGCCGCCGTTTTCCTCAATAATTTTTTCCAGTTTCCCCGGTAGGAACAAAGTGGATCCGGCTGGATAATAGCTGCCGCCCAGATGATTGTCCACGAACATCACCGCCGCAAGGATGGCCGGAGACTCTTCTAAGGTCGTGTAGCAATATGTCGAGGTCAGCTTATTATAGAATTTAAATATTTCAGGATTGGAAAAATATTTTTCCAGCAAACTTCGGGCGCTTCGATTCATATAACTCAAAAACTTGGCGTAGGAGACGGGATGTCTTACGAGGTTTTTCAAGGATCGCTTGGGATCCATTTCATCCGGCGTCGTGTAGTTTGGATGCTCCATCATCACATGCCGGTACATGGTTTCAAGATCTTTATAAAAACGTTTGATTTGGTCTTTCTCCGAAGGAAATACCGCCCCAAGCTCTTCAATGAAACGATCGATATCCGCCCAGAATTTGATGCGCTGCCCCTGGAAGTTCACGCAATACAAAAAATCATGTTTGATGATATCAATGGGTTCTTCAAGACAGTTGAACACAAACCGATGGGCATTGAAACCCTTGGTTCCGAAACCGAACAGCATAGAAGCCCCTTGGTCGAATAGGATCCCATCCCTTTTAAATGCTCCGCAGGAGCCGCCAGGTTGATAGTTTTTGTCGATCACCGCCACCTTGACCCCCCGTTTCGCCAGAAGGGCGGCGGCTGTCAAACCGGATATCCCTGCACCAATGACGATCGCGTCGTATCTCATCATGATAGACCTCTTTTCGGAGATTTGGATCAATAGAAACCAAATAACGGCGTTAAAAAGCAAAAGGGCGCTCTATTCAGAGCTGCCCTTTTGTCCGATCATCCCAATTTACCGTGTGCAATTTCCTCGTCATGATGGTTCCCCCAGTCAAACATTCTCAGGGTATGCCATGAACTTTAGGTTTGGATATTATTATCGAGTAATATAATTCTATATCATTTTTTGCTTTGAGTAAAGCTGGATCGTTTTGTTACTGGATCCGGCAGCTTTTTGCCTTGCAGATCGTTTGAGTCATGGTGCCCATGGGACAATAAACGCACCAAGATCTGGGCTTGAACAGAACCATGGTGATCAGGCCCAGCAAGGTCGAGGTCAGCATAAGGCTATAGAATCCGAAAGCAAACTGGGCGACGCCCGGACTAACAGCCGTCACTGTATGGGCCCAATGCCAGGGGAGTTTCCACGTCCATAATAGGGTGACGACCTGCTTTAATTCCGAGGTTCCCGTAAAAACTAAATAAGTCGAATACACCATATTGCCAAACATCGCAAGGAAAAATATCAGAAATCCATAGCGAAACCATGAACTGCGGATGAAGGGAAGAATATCTTTCTTTCTCGAGAAGCCAAGACGGTTTCCCAATAGCTCAAAAAGCTGGCCGCGGCCGCAATACTGATTGCAATAGGATTTTTCACCTTTAAATAGAGCGATCAGCAAGGGGATAACAAAACACAGCATCCCGAGCCACGCAAACAGGATATTCACGAAACCCAAGACGATGTACAACGCAGAGAAAATCCATAGATACTCGTACCAATCGGCCTTTTTTTTCATTATGCCCTCGCCTCCACTCTGATGACGGAAGCAGAGCAAGCGACTCTGCATTTGCCGCATCCGACGCAGGTTTTTTCGCAGACGGCGGCATAGGCTCCGCGTATGATTTTGATGGCTCTCAAGGGGCATACTTTCGTGCAGCTTCCGCATGCAACGCATTGTGCGCGATGCACCACGGCTTTTTTTCGTGGTTTAAATTTCATACCTTCCATACCGGTGATTTTTTTGTGTTCCATGGCTGCCTCCTGAAGCGGCATCATTTTTATATGCCTGTTATTTTTTTGACTATAATAGAATAACCTGTAGGCTTGGATTTTTCCGTGACAAAATCACATAAGGATGATCGGATGAACTGATTATTGATTTCCTTGATTATTGACATAACCTATGCTATATTCAATTCATAAGGGAGTAATCAGCGCTTCCAGCGTAACGAAGTCAACATACTGGAAATGTATATTTCCTGGCTTTGTTTGAAATGATGAGACTTATCTGCCGATCGGCAGATAAGTCTCTTTTTTTCATCTTATTCAAAAAGGAGGACAAATCATGAGTCTATGGGAATTACTTTTAATTGCCATCGGGGTGTCTATGGATGCTTTTGCGGTTTCCGTATGCAAAGGTCTCTCGGTTAAAAGCGTCAGTTTCAAGAATGCGTCCATCGTTGGGTTTTATTTTGGCGGTTTTCAGGCGCTGATGCCCTTGATCGGTTATTTTTTAGGTTCACGATTCCATGTTTTTATCACACGATTCGATCATTGGGTGGCTTTTGTTCTTCTGGGGATCATCGGTGCAGCCATGATTCGGGAATCCCGGTGCGCCGCGGAGAACCTGAATGAATCCTTTGATTTCAAGACCATGTTTCCTTTGGCGGTTGCGACCAGTATCGATGCCCTGGTGATCGGCATCACCTTTGCGGTTTTACAGGTGGATATCCTTCCTGCCATCAGTTTCATCGGAATAACCACTTTTTGCTTTTCATGGCTCGGTATTAAAATCGGCAATATATTCGGTGCAAAATATAAATCCACGGCAGAGCTCTTTGGCGGCACGATCCTGATTTTGCTGGGGACCAAGGTTTTGCTGCAGCATCTTCTCCTTCTAAATTAAGACCGTCATATTTTCACATATCAAAGACTCCCGGAGATACGATTCCGGGAGTCTTTGATATGCGCCTTCTGATTCAAAATGCTTTAATATATTTTAAATATCGATACCATTTTTTTCGCAAATCGATAGAAGGGGGTTTCCAATTCTTTGGCGGCGTTTTTCAGCTCCTTGCGGATGGCAATATGCTGCGGGCAATGGGGTTCGCATTTTCCGCATTGGACGCATTGAGAAGCACTGGATGGTCTGCGCCGCATGGCCGTGCACATGAGATATTCCTTTTTGGCAACCCTTTCTCCCTCGGTGGAAAGGAGATTGTAAGCGCGGAAGGTCCCGGGAATATCCACGCCCAGCGGACAGGGCACGCAGTAGCCACAGCCGGTGCAGCCCACTTTGTTCTTCAGACTGATTTCATGCCTGACTTTTTCCACCAGCGCGAGATCAACTTCCGTCAGTGTTCCCGGAAATGCGTCTGCGGCGACCCTCATGTTTTCCTCCACCATTTCAACGGAATTCATCCCCGACAGAACGCAGGTGACCTCCTCCTGGTTCCACAGCCAGCGAAGCGCCAGCTCTGCAGGGGTATAATTGCTTTTACTTTTTCCGATGATCTCCTTGGCCGATTTTGGCAGCAGATCAGCCAGTCTGCCGCCCCGAAGGGGTTCCATGATGATCACAGGCAGTCCCTTTTCATGAGCATACTGCAAACCTCTTTTTCCTGCCTGGCTGTTCACATCCATGTAATTGTATTGGATCTGGCAAAAATCCCAGGGGTAAGCGTCCACTAGTTTAAGAAACATGTCCGAATTTCCATGATATGAAAACCCAATGTTCCTAATTTGGCCGCTTTCCAATTTCTCATTGATCCATTCTATGATGCCGAGGCAGCATAACCTGTTCCAGGTTTCGATGTCGGTCAGCATATGCATCAGGTAGTATTCCACATGGTCCGTTTTTAAACGTTTTAATTGTTCAGCAAACAGCTTATCCGCGCCTTCTCTGGATTTGACCAGATAATGAGGTAGTTTCGTGGCGATCTTGACCCGTTCCCGGCAGCCGTTTCTGAAAAGGATCTGTCCCAAGGCCGCTTCACTGCCCGGATAAATATAAGCTGTATCAAAATAATTGACACCGCCTTGGATCGCGGTCATGATTTCCTTTTCTGCCTTATCAAGATCGATGCTTCTGCCTTTTTTCGTAAACCGCATACAACCATAGCCCAGGATGGACAGGTCGTTCCCTTTTTTATCTTTTCTGTATTGCATGATCCCATCAGCGCCTTCCGTGGATTTTTTTCTTGCATTCCATCTCATCTTAACAAACTCCGGCAGCAGACACAACCACAGGGCTTAAACCGCCCTGGGATTGTGAATTATTTAACATTCTCATTACGACACGGATCGATCGAAAAGATCGGCAATTAATTTAAAAAGCACTATATTCTGCAAAATGAAGGCCGATAAGTAAGATAGGGCCTATTGATTACAACCTATACCAAACAAGGAGTGTGTCAATCCAATGAAAAACATCCGCACCAAAATCCTTTTCAATTCTGTCTTCACGACCGCTGCCGTCGTTGTTGTGGCCAGTCTGATCAGCGTTTATTTGAACAACCAAAGTCATTCAGGCGCCATCGGCCGCACGGCCTCCCTCATCTATATCGTTTTGTCTGGGCTGGTCCTGACGGGGATCAGTTCAGTCTTTTCCCTGCAAATGGCCAACAGCATCGCCCATCCGATCAAGGCCTGTGCTGAAAGGCTGCGCCTGCTGTCCCAGGGCGATTTGACCACTGCGGTACCCACCACCGCCAACAAAGACGAAACGGCCGTCCTGTTATCCTCATTGGACTTGGTGGTCCAAGCTTTAAACAGTGCCATCTCCGACGTTTCGTATCATCTTGGGGAAATCGCCAAAGGCGATTACGCCACCACAATGACCCGTGTGTACAAAGGGGATTTCAAAGGGTTGGAGACCTCCACCAAGGCCATCATACAGTCACTCAATGAAACCATGCAGCAGATCCGCCAAAGTGCCCGTCAGGTGGCCGCCGGGTCCGAGCAGGTATCCAGCGGTGCCCAAGCTCTGTCCCAGGGCGCTACAGAGCAAGCCAGCTCCATCGAAGAGCTTTCCGCCACCATCGCTGAAATCTCCCAGCAAATCAAGAACAATGCCAAAAACGCATTGGAAGCCGAGCAGCTTGCCTCCCAGTCGGGTAAGGAGGTCAAGGAAAGCAACGTGCAAATGCAGACGATGATCAAAGCCATGGCGGAAATCAGCGACACCTCCAATGAAATCAGCAAAATCATCAGAACCATCGATGATATTGCATTCCAGACCAATATCCTGGCGCTGAACGCTGCTGTGGAAGCTGCCAGGGCAGGCGCCGCGGGAAAAGGCTTTGCGGTGGTCGCCGATGAAGTGCGAAATCTTGCCAGCAAAAGCGCGGAAGCTGCTAAAAACACCACCGTGCTGATTGAGAGCTCCATCACTGCCGTTGCAAGGGGCACAAAGATTGCCGATCAAACCGCCAGGTCCCTGCAAGATGTGGTCGATGGTGCGGAAAGGTCCGCTGCCTTGATCGAATTGATTGCCGCGGCTTCCAATGAACAAGCCTGTGCGGTCACACAGATCAACCAAGGCATCGAGCAGATCTCCTCCGTGATCCAAACCAATTCTGCGACCTCCGAAGAAAGCGCCGCAGCCAGCGAAGAGCTTTCCGGACAGGCCTTCATGCTGAGGGACATGGTCCATAAATTCAAACTTAAAGACATGGGTGAGCAGCTTTCCTCTCTATCCACCACGTCAGTCAAACAAATTGCCCCCTATGGCAATGGTCCAGCTCCTCTTTCCGATACGTCACCCATGTTTTCTGCAAGCGACAAATACTGATTGATTCGCTTGACGCTCACGATAAAGCACGATGAATAAAACCAACGGGGTAAAACATGGTAACAAACGCATTTCATTCGTATCCTGGCTTTCAGGATACGAATGAAATGAAAGAACAGCATTTAACCTTTTGGACAGACCGGCAGTTCTATGGAGTGCCCATCGCCCCCCATAAACACCATGCGCCGGCGCTTTTGGCCTCATCGAGCAGCCTTAAGTGCCGGCGCATTTCAGTGACGATTCAATTGACGCGAATCATTCTTCGAGGCCAATGATCCAATATTTATGCTCAGCGCCGTCATTTCCTTTTTCGTTTGCAACGAAGCCCAGCGTTTCGCAATATACCTTGTAGGCAGTTTCCATATCCTGAGACGCCTTGGGATTATGTCTTAATATCTGACTGATGATCGGGCTGGCATCTTTTCCTTCTTCGATATTATATTTGATATAGGCGTCGTCGCTGTTGTCCTTAAAGCCAATGTAACGGCTAGGGTAAAAGCGATACCCCTGGTCTTTTTTTACAGCAACAAAACATGTTCCTTCTTTGATCAGCTTCAGCGCAAAATCTTGCTTGGCCGGATCCTGAAGGTATTGGTCCAGGATTGCTATATTGTCTATCATATCACTCAGTTTTTTAATATGTTCCATAAAAGCCCCTCCTTTTTTTGCAATATTCTTATTATTCTGATTATATACCAGGTTCCCTTCCATGTGCAAGGAATGGGCTCCTCGAATCTTTTTAAGCTTTTGACTTAGAGCTTGACTTAGATACAATCCCTGCCCGGTTCATGTTGTTTTTTAGTGCAGACCATAACATTGTCCAGGCTGTACCTTTTATTAAGAAGGCCGAAGGCTTTATACCATTCAAGGTTTCTCCAGGCCCCAGGGGATGCCAATTCGTTTTCGATCAAAAATCCGGTGCTTTCCAGCATGGTATACCACATTTTTTCTGACAGCATGCATACACCGGTGCCGGCGGATTTCGCACCCATCTGGTAAAGCAGCTTTTGAATCATGCGCTTATTATGTGATGTGTACTGATACAATAGTTTGCTCGTGATTTCGTCCCAAATGATCCCTTCGTAGTAATGGTCGGTCACAGCAAAATACCCATCCTGTTTTAAAAGGTCATAGACCTGTTCGCATAAGGTATGCATATTTTTCACTGACTCAACCCATGAATGGGATACCAGATGATGAAATATGCGATTGGCAAAAATGCAGTCAAAGGTTTCCTTTTCAAATAAATGCTTCAACGTCAAAGCATCTGCCTGGATAAACTGGACCTTGTTCGTAAGATTCTCCCAAGGCTCATACTTGACCGCATCGACCACGCAGACAGATACCTTGGATTTGTCGCTGAGAAGAACGGCTAAAGCATTGGCAAAATAGCCTGTGGCCCCGCCGATATCCAAGATCGATATGGATTCGCGTTCCTGCAGGCGATCGATCAGTCTTGAATAGTTTTTGCAAAACCTGTCCATGGAGCTCTGCTCCCATTGGGCATAAATTTCCTTTTGTTTTTGATTGATGGCCTTTGTCTCCATGATTCTATCTCCTATCAAAATCACAGGGAAACGTGTTGTTTCAATCATTATGATACGTTTTTTTGTTAATTTTCTGATATTAGTTTACCATGATGTCATTATTTTGTGAATCCTCATCGCTGCTTCGATCTGATCATTTCTCTCTGATTTCTTAGAACCATGATCTCATCGGTCAACTGTTGAAAAGCTTGCAGCACTTGACCGGCTATATCTTCTGCTTCCTCTTTTCCCAGCTTTGGTTCCTCCTTCAGATAAATCAATTCACCGATATTCACATAAGCAGGGCGTCTTGCGAAGATATCTTTCAGTGTTAATGGCCCATCATAAACAACTGGCAAAATGGGCACTTTACCCATTTTGGCAATCAAAGCTGCACCGCCTTTAATTTCCATTTTGCCGCGGCTTCCGGAAGGAAAAATCCCGACGCTCATTTTGCCTTCTCTTAAAACACGAACCGGCTGTCTAATCACATTGGTTCCTGGATTTTCCCGATTTACGGGAATCGCATGAACCTTTGTCAGCAGCCATGTCAAAAATCGATTTGAAAATAGATCCTGCTTCGCTAGAAAGGCGATCTCTCTTGGATAAAGGGCTGTCGCGATATAGGCCGCATCTAAATACGTACGATGAGGGGCTGCCATCACATAATTGATTTGTTCCGGGATTCTGTCTTGATGTAAATACGTCGTCTTCCCGTTCACAATACGCAGCAGGCATCGAGTCAAACGGGCAAAAAATAAGTACATAATAGCCCCCCCTGAATTTCCTATTCAACCTTCTTGCTTATCTTAACGAAATTGTTCTTATCATTCAAGGCTCGTCATATCATTTTATCCAGGAGGGAACTTTCGCAGGCACCCTTTCGATTCTCTGCCTGTTAGCTGAATCGATGGATGGATGAGGAAGCCGCTGACTTTCGTCAGCGGCTTCCGACTGCATGATGTACGCCCTTGATCAAAGACCGATGAGCTCGATCGCAAACCCATCTTTATGGACAGACCAAACTACCGGGTGATTGTGATCTGTCGGGTCGCACTGTCCCAATCGACCTTTGCGCCGTAACTCTCGCTGATGAATCGGAGGGGAATCATGGTCCGGCTGTTGATGATGGTCGCCGGCACATCCAAATTGACTGCAACGCCGTCAACGATGGCGGTACGCAATCCAATAATGAAGGTGATTACCTTGGAATTGTATTCGACCCGAACCGACCGGGTCGCCTCGTCCCAAGAAGTCTTAGCGCCCAAAGCATCTCCCACAAAACGAATGGGAACCACCGTAAAGTTGTTGATAATGGTGGGAGCCGCATCCAAAGTATAAGGCTGGCCATCAATGGTGGCCCTTAAGCTGCCAATGGTAAGAATGACCAGTCTGCTGCTGGTGATAGTATAACCGGCTGACCTCCGCTCCACATTCTCCTCGGAGGTCAACACATAAAGATAGTTTGTTCCTGTGGATGAAGGATTTTTAATACCTGCCGCGGCACTGAACACGATGGTTGCCCTGCTGTTGCTGCTGATGCTCAGACTGTCGGGCATTCGGACCGTCACATTGTAACCGCTGACAGTGACCGTGGATGCTCTTGTGCCGTTCACCGTCACATTGGCCGTGGATATGCTGCTGGGCACCGTGGTTCCCGAAGGGAACCGGACGCGGATGGTGTCACCATAACTTAAAGCGCCATCGGCCTCAGTATAGAAGCTGATGCTGTATTGAGAATTCGCACCGACTGCGCTGTTGGTCAGGGTGACCGTAGGCGGAGTACCCGCAATGGTCAGTTTGTTGCTGGTCACCTCTCCCGGATCCTGGGAGGTATAAACGACCAGGTTGTAATCGCCGGCGGTCAGGGGATTCCTTATCTTCAAGGCATCATCAAGATGTACCGTCACCTTGCCGCCGCTGCTGATATCCGAGGGTACCGTGAGAACCAGACGGCTGGTATAAAGATCATAATCATAAACCGCCCGGCCATTGACCGTCATATAAGATTTTGTCAGGGTGCCGCTGGGCAGATCAAAGCCTGAGGGGAACTCAATGGAGATGGTATCGGTGGTGCCGTTCAAGGCACCGTTGGCGCTGACATAAAAGGTCATGTCGATGTCAGCGTACTCACCTGCGTTGTAATTGGATAGATCAACATCCAAAGAAGTGAGCGAAGCTTCCGCGATCACAATCGCATTGGATCGAACATAGATAGAATCCTCTGAAGTGCTGACGTTCATATAGTAACTGCCGGAGGTATCCGGTGTTCTGACGCCGGCAGCACTCTTGATGATGAGCGTGACAAGTCCGCTGTTTGCCACATTTTTACTGGCCGGCATAGTGACTGTCACGATATCCGTTGTTCGGTTCACCACAATATTTGCAGCCGAAGACCCGTTGACCGTGATATTGCTGGTGCTGATGGAACTTGGCAAATAAGCTTCTCCCGGAAATTTCAAATTGATGGTATCGCTGCCGCCGGTCAAAGCGCCATTAGCGCTGACATAAAACTTGACCGTCCATTGGGTGGCTGTGTTGGCTGCATAGGATCCCAAGGTCACCGCGGGCTTGCTGATGCTCTGCGCAATGGCAAGGGTATCGGTGACAGGAACCGTATCGGCTTCCGTATAGACCGACAACACATAGCTGCCTTCTGCGGCTGGATTTATAATGTTCGCGGCAGCCTCGATGGTCACCGTGACAGTGGTGCTGTTTCCGATGCTGCTGGACAAACGGATGCCAATCACTTCCGGATCTCCCGTATTGGTCACCGTCACTGCGCTCGGGGTCCTGCCGTTGACTTCGATCCGGCTGGTGTATATGGAGGAAGGCAGCGTGTAGGCTTCAGGAAATTGCAGGTAAATATAGTCTCCGCTGCTTAAGGCGCCTGCCGTGCTGGTCTTGAAAACAATGTTATATTCCGCGGCGGCGCCGGTGGAGTAAGTCGAAGGGGTGATGTTGAGACTGCTGATGCTGCTGTTCGGTGCAATCACCTCATACTCGTTCGATGCAACGACTTCAGGCTCCTTTGAGGTTTTAGCCGTTATTTTGTATAAACCAGGAACTGATGGATTTTTGATGTCCGCAGTGGGATCAAAGTGTACAATGACCGTCGAGTCAGCGCCGATATCAAAACCGGAGGCCAGCGTGATAGTCACCGTTGGGTCCGTACTGCTGCGAGCCACAGCAGCTGGCTCCACACCATTCACCTTGATGTGGCTTGTGGATATGGAGCTTGGAACGGTTGACCCCGACGGGAAGCTGATGGTGATGGTGTCCGTCCCGCCGGTCAAGGCGCCTGCCGTGCCTGTGGTAAAATTAATGCTGTAGGCCGCAGCGGTGCCCACCGTCAGCGGCGCCACATCCACCGATACATTGCTGACTGCAGCGTAGGCCGTCATTGGCAGCAAAAAAAGCCATAGGACGAAAACAATCATAGCTCCTAAATACTTCTTTCCCATCTATTCTCCACTCCTTTTTATGTTTATGTTTTTTTAAAGCCGCCGGTCGCAAGAAACCTTCCAGTTTCAACGATCAACAGCAAAACCATCGCAAATCCAAAGATCTATCGTCATGGTTTCTTCGACATCCAGCGATCAAGATCTCTCTTGTATTAGACTCCGAATGACTGCAATTTGTTCCGCCGTTCAACAGTAATCTCCAGTGACTCAATGAAGCAGGATTCCGGCAACATCCGGCGCCTTAAATAATCCTTGCTTTCCATAGACAAAATGGCACTCGAAGTGCCATTTTGTCTATCTTGACCACTTTATATGTCGTTTTTTTCCCACTCAGCGATATACTTCGGTAATTCGTCTTCCATGATCGGGATCCGGCTGTCTTTTTCGCCGCAGTGCAGGCAGATATCATTTTTAAACCCTTGTGCAGTGCATTTTTCGGCAACTTCCTGGGCGCAGCCATAGTTGCCGCATTCTGAGCATCGGAAGACCGGATTTTTGCAGACATGTCCGGCTTTCTCGCCATCACACCGTGCAATATGGGCAATTTCTTCTTCTGTCATTTCCACAGGACGTTTTTGATTCAACTTGCCGCCTCTATACCAGAATTTATTATTGACGTTGAATTCATTCGATCTCTTCTTCATACAGAACACTCCCTCTCCGTCTTTTAATAAGATTCATGGGCAGTCTTCATAAAAACTTACTTATTAATAGTATACCATGCGCATATAAATTTTCCAGTATTATCTGACCGTTGCTGCCTAGCCTTCAAGCAGATTATTTTATCGTGTTGACCGATAAAATAAAATATTAAAGAAAAACTGCTGCGTTTTCCTTTTATGGCGCTTGGGACACCTCCTTCCGGGATGCTGTAACCCTGTCAATTGACAAATCCGCCGCACTGGGGCCGGTCACCAAATTGTTTACCGCCCATCCGCCGGCATCCAGATGATCCGCATGACTGTTGATGATCATGCCGGCAAGCCAAAAACAGTAGCTGCCGGTTCCATCGTATGAATAATCCCCTTTGAACTCCACATTTTCGACCCTATCGGTCACTTTGACTCTGCCATTTCTCCCATCGAGCCCGGTCTGTTTGATCTCCATGTCGATGGTACAGTCGCTGACGCCTTCCCACATGACCAGGCCAGCTTCCTGGGCGCCGATGATCTTTCCGGTTAAATAGAGGTTGAATGAATCCTTGCCGATTCCCAATCCAACGATGGAATTGTATATTTCAAGGTCGGCATTCACATTCTTGCACCCTGTAATACTGGCTCCCGTGCACAAGTCTGCGCCTTCCTGATAGACTTTCACATTCCCCTTAAAATTCTCTATATTGTTTAACTTAAAAGCCTGGGACTCAGATGGATTGAACTTTGTGATCTGTGCGTTGATCTCGATATCCTTGACCACTGCGCTTGTTTTGTTGGTGACGGCCAGACCATTTTCAGCACCGGAACGTATGACAGCGGACCGGATCAGGATATTTTGAATATGATCTTCTTTGTAATTCGGTTCAAGGGCGATTCCTCCAGGCATTCCGCGATATCCCACATTATCGCTGACCACCGAATTGATCGTGATGTATTGCGCTTTGGTGATGCTTAAAGCATTGCGTCCGGAAGGTTCGTCGGCTTTGGCATCGATGGATTCAATGGATGCATTGGCCACATTATTCATGCATAAGCTGTCCCCTGCCGGATTAATGTCATACAAACTTCCGACCTTAAAATCATGGCTATTATAAATCGCCAGGGAATGCAGATTCTGATTAACTTTTCCCTCAATGCTGTAATTTTCTTTGACATTGCCATCCGTATGCAAGATTCTGACTGAAAACCCGCTGCATTCGCTGATCTTTAAAATAGCTTCGGATCCTCCCTTCTTATGCTTCAACGTTCCATAACCAAGAATTGAAAAATTCCGCTTTCCTCTGATCAGGAGCCCATCCACGACAAAGATAGCGTTTGCCGGAATCAGTATGATTTTTTGATTCTCAACGGCATAGTCAAAAATCGCTTGGATGGCTGCGGTTTCATCCGTGCCATCGCCTTTGGCAGGCGTCAATCCGGCCGGCGGGTCTTTCAGCGACACCAGCAAGGTCGTATATTTCCGCGTATCCGTCAATGCCGCTGTCCCATCCCCATCCTTGTCCTGCCGCATCCCAAAAGTGCAGCCGCCCAGCAGGATTATGACAAAAACCCAAAGCCATAACATATATCTTTTCATTTTCTCATCCTCGGATATAAATCCAATATCGCGGAGAATATGACCTCCTCCTCTGGCATGTATTTTAGTTAGAATTTTCTGATTATATTCTACCACATATGCGCACCTTTTAAATACATCTTTTTGTGCAGTCTAATTCCGCAAGAAAAAGCCCGCCTATGTACCAAGGCGGGCTTCCTTTGGTATCCCTGTATGATCTAAAACCTAAAGCAATTAATTTAATCCTAGGCTACTCCATGGCTGTAAAACGATTCATGACCACAGCACCCATGGCGCGGGTGGCAGACTCAAAGGGTGCGAACCGTCCGGAATCCATCCCGACCAGCAGCTTGTTCATGCTGCAATAGGCCACGGCCTCGTAGGCAGAATCAGAAATCTGGGGCCGGTCCGTGTAATCAAGAAGGAACATCCAAGTGCCCATGAATCCACCGCCTCGGCTTTGAATGTAGCGGTAGAGGAAAGTGGCCATTTCCTGGCGTGTCAAAGCTGTCATCGGTCCAAAGGTGTTTTGAGTGATTCCTGCGGCGATGCCGTTTTTCGAAGCCCATACCACCGCATCAGAGTACCACATGCCATCGGCACAATCCTTGAATAGCTCAGATACTTTCTGGTCCACAGCAGGAGAACCTGCCTGCCGGTAAAGCACCGCAGCAAACATGGCGCGGGTCAGCGGCGCATTCGGCGCAAAGACTGTGCCGGACATTCCGGCAAATATTCCCTTGTTATAAGCATACACCACGTCGTCATAATACCAGCTGGATTCAGCCACATCGGCAAAGGGATTCCGGAAGACCGTGATACGGCCTTGACCATAGGGGTCAGAATAGGCTTCACCCACAATGCCGTCAAGTTCCATCAGGATGTAGTTGATCAGGACTTGATTATCGATCAGCACCTCATCCTGCAGGATCTTGTTGTCCATAAACATATTGATGCCATCCCCGCCGCTCTTCAGCATATAGTTATGGGATGCCAGCGTGTAGGTTTTGGCCAGGTCAAGCGGCACGGTGCCAACCATCACGTTTTTCACACGATAAGGGCCGTCCACCTTTACAAAGTTCTTCTTGTCATCAACAACCACCGATGATTTCATGGTGGCGTCGATCTCGAAAGTGATCCCGGAGACCTGCAAGAATCCGCCGTTTTCGCCGGGCGCGCTTCTTGCCCCCATCTCCAGAGCATCCAGGATCTCCTGGCCTGTGGCTTCCACCACGGTGGCCATGTTGCCGAATGGATGGACTGCAATGATTTGCTCATAAGTGATATCGCCGGCTGGAATATTGGCCCGGATTCCGCCGCCGTTGACAAAAGCAATGTCCGTATCCATCTCGCTCCGGTAAGCATCCGCGCATAGGTCGCCAAGGTTCGTTTCCAGCGTTCGAATGATTCGGTTGCCGGTAACTGGATCATTCACAGTCAGCGCCACGTTCGTCCGAGCCACCACGGTCTTTAGGATGTCTTCAAAGTCCGCCTTGATGTTTCCGATGAAGGTAGAAATCGCAGCATCCTTTTCCGCATAATCCGTGATCAATTCCGTGGAAATGGTACCGCTGGCGCTGATCACCAGCTTGCCGATCGACGTCAGCTTGGTGCCTGTTGACGTCAAAACCACCTCTTCGCCAGCTTTGTTTTTTATGACTTCATTGGCGATGACGCTATGGGAATGGCCGTCAAGAACCGCATCAATCCCGGTGGTGTTGGCGATCACGTCCGTGGAACGCCAGGGTGCGCTGTCAGCTTCATCCCCCAGATGTGCCAGGGCAATAACGTAATCAGCGCCTTCTTCTATGGATGCGTTCACAGCCTTCTGGACCGCGGCGTACAAAGCCGCTCCGGTCGCATCCTCGCAGAAACCATAGATGTAGTTGCCGGAGGCATCCTGGAAATAAGTTGGTGTTGATTTTGTAAAGGTTTCCGGAGTGGTTATCCCTACATAGGCTACCTGGGCATTGCCGTAATCAACGATTGTGTAAGGTTCATAGACCAAATCATTCTTCACAAGGTCTGTGAAGTTGCAGGATACAACCTCTGCTTCCTGAAGTTCCATGAGTTCAAGGGCGCGGGCCATGCCGTAATCAAACTCGTGATTACCAAGGGTGATGACCTCATAGCCGACCTCGTTCATTATATCGACAATAAGCTCCCCTTTGGATAAAGTGCCGATGGCTGCGCCCTGGACAGCGTCGCCCAAATCCACCAGCGTCACATCCGCATCGCCGTAGATTGCTTCCATCTCCGCTTTGTACGCAGCCAAACCCGCATACCCGATGTTGTCATCCACGGCACAATGCACATCGTTGGTATAAAGCACCACGATCTCGTCGGTGGTAATCAGTGCAAAAGCGGTGCCAGGGTACAAAAACACCAGGGTTAGGATCAGCAGAATGGATACCAGTTTGTTCTTCATCCCAATTCCTCCTTTTCGCATTGCAGTTTATGTTAAAACAACCCTTGAACTCGATGGCTGATTCTTCGCATTCATCGATTTTAGTTGATTTATATTTCTATCCATATTTGTATTTATATTCAACATGGATCCTAATTTTCCTTGTAATTTTTTTAATCTTCTGAATTTTCGCTACTTGTATAATTGCCTGCGATGGGCTTTTCATAGCCCTTGTGTCTTGACACTTGTCTGTTCCGCCCCGTATAATAAAAAAATCTTTTACTCGATAGGAGGCGCAGATTATGGAACGTATCAAGCTTGCAGAAAAACTCCTGAAGTACATGGTTGCCGAGAACAAAGCAAAGGATCGGGAATGCTTTAAGGTCGAGGAACTTAAATCTCTCTTCCTGAATCACGATTTTGCGCACATCGGCAACGCCCTCTCTCTGTTGAAGAACGATGGCTTCATTTTGCTCCAAACAGCAAACAGTGATCCATCGACCGCAGTCCTGAGGTCTGCCGCCATCCGTCATATTGAAGAAGACTCAGTCATCGAAAAAGGTTATTCGATCATCAAAGAAATCAAGGACATGCTCTCATAGTATTTATCCCATTATTTTAGCCTCTCTTCTGTCCGCAACTCCGCTTCGGCCTATGGGCCGAAGCGGAGTTGTTTTATTTTTATGTCCGATACCACCCGACCAATATGTCCTTCTCTATGGAATGCTTCGATGCTCATGGACCCTTTAACGGATATTGAATTTTTCAAGGGGTTCAGGGCCCCTGATGACTCTCTTGGTGACTTGTAAGATTCCTTCGTCATTGCACCGGGTCCGCCACCGGACCGATTGGATCATGCCGTCGCTGATCTCAATGCCGGTGATGCTGGAGGGATAGATGCAGCTGCCGATATTGAAATACGGAAGTTCATGAGGTCTCGGGAACTTAAACCGATGGGTATGGCCGCAAATCAGCGCGGTCCGATGCCGCTTGATCCATTGAACATAGTTTTTCTCGATTTTATGTCGTTTATAGGCATTTTTCACCGGACTTGCAGGATTCTTTAATCCGAAGGAGTGCATAAAGCGCCAAAAATATTTCACTGAGAGCATGGTGAAAAACCATAACTGGTCATTGGTAAAATCCCCTTGATGGCCATGAACGGTCAGAAACTCAAGGCCTGTTTCCTGGTTTTTTAGCAGCAGGGCCCCGCAGGGCTGGATCCCTTTCAGAAATTCATCGCAGGACGCTTTGTAATCGTCATAAAACTCATGAAGATTTTTTTTGACATAGTTTTCATCCTTTAAATAAATATTGTGGTTCCCGTAAAGCATGATCAGCCGGTTCTCGCTGTTAAATTTCTTAAAAGCTTCAAAGACATCATGGTGCGCGATTTTAATGTCTTTGAATCGCTTGTGTTCCCATAGCTCGTCCCCGTCCCCGGCTTCCACATAAACGAATCCATTCTTGTAATAGTATTCAAGGGCATAGAGATAAATGATCTGGTTTTTGGTGAACTCATCGGAAGGGCTGCCATCCCCCCGATGACAGTCGCTGAAAAAGATATATTTTGAATTCTGATCGATCGATTCGACCCTGGCGTTTTTGTAGGCTTCCATCAATCGATGATTGGTCCGCATTGCCATCACCTCTCTTTGAGTGTACGCAATATTCTGTTAATAAGCAACACACTCGTCCTTGATTTTGCGGTTTTCAAGGATGTCTTGATGGAAAATATCATGGAACCAAATTATTTTTTAATAAAGCTGTCGGCATCCAGCTCTCTGAAGGCCAAATCCAGTTCTTCCTTCGTATTCATAACGATGGGCCCGCCCCAGGCAATCGGCTCCCGAAGAGGCTGAGCGGACAACAGGATCAATCGGATGCCCTGGGGTCCTGCCTTCACCCGGAACAAGTTCCCCCCATCCAACAATACAGCATGCTTCTCGGAAATGATTTCGATCCCCGACGGGTCAAAGCTGCCCTCCCCCGAGAGAATATAAACGAACAGGGTCGCATCCTGGTCGCATGGGCAAGACCATTCATTTCCTGGAACGATCTCCACATCCAGATAGGTCGCTTTGACATAGTTTCCTTCAAAAGCGCCCTTTGTTCCCTTGTAGTCTCCTGCAATGATGCGGATCGTACTGCCGTTTTCGCGGATCACTGGAATATCCTCCTTTCGGATATCCCCGTACTTCGGCGCCGTCATTTTATCCTTTGCCGGCAGATTCAGCCAAAGCTGGACCCCCAGCATCCTGTCGCTTGACTGCGGCATCTCCTGATGAATGATCCCTGAACCTGCCGTCATCCATTGACAATCGCCATCGGTGATATTCCCATGATTGCCCAGACTATCCCCATGCTCAATATGGCCCTGAACGAGATAGGTGATGGTTTCGATACCCCGGTGTGGATGCCAGGGAAAGCCCTTGGTATAATCATCGGGATAGGTGGAGTCAAAGGCATCCAGCATGAGGAAAGGATCAAAATCCTTGGTGTCATGATATCCGATCACCCTCACCAAATGAACGCCGGCGCCGTCCACCGTCGGTTTTCCGGTGATGATTTTAAGCACTCTGCGCAAATCCTCCATCCTGATAGCCTCCATTCTCGATAAAAATACTGCTTCGGTCTATAAGCTGACAAAATCATTGATTCTAGCCGTGCGCTGCAAGGCGCATATGAAAAGAGAACCCGTTGGCCGGGCTCTCTTTTGATCTTACCATTTGCCTTTGCTCATATGGCCCGCTAGCTCAGCCTTGCTTCTTTGTTTGATGACCCAGGCTTCATTGCAGGCTTTTTTGAATACATCAACGCAGTTAGGATCCAGATTGATCTCAATGCCTTCCTGGGCCAATTCAAAAATTTCCATAGCATAACCAATGATAGCCATATGGATATCGTTGGTACGGTCTGAGGTATAAACTTTTTTTGCATCCTCTTCGGATAATGCACTAAATTTTTCTTTTGGGGAACCGCATTTGGGACAAAAATCAGGGGCTTCGTTTCCTTCATGAAGGTAGCCGCAGACAGAACATTTCCATAACATGGTTTGTATCCCCTTTCACATTGAATATTCTGATAATATTGTATCATGTCTCTATTTATTTGGACATGATTTTTCTTTCTTTTCCGAAACATCTTGCAGCTCGGCTGTTTGGCCAAGATTCTGATGCTGTCGATGGGGTTATGATTCTTCTATAAATGGTTAAAAATGATATAATAAAATCGTGGATGGATCGCGAAGGGTGGTTGATCGGCCATGAAAAAGTTTCTAAGTTATATCCGGCCCCATCTTCCTGTGATGAGCCTGCAATTCCTTGTAAAATTCGGAGGCACCATCATCGAGTTGTTTCTTCCATGGATCCTCTCAACCATTTTAGATGACGCAGTGCCTTCCGGAAACATGAACAGTGTGTATCGATGGGGAGGCGCCATGATTTTGTGCGCCTTGCTGGCCCTGATCGCCAATGTAGTCGCCAATCGCATGGCCATCCGGACATCCCGCAACGTGATCATTCAGCTGCGCCATGACCTTTTTGAAAAAGCTTTGCAGCTGTCCAGCAGCCAGACAGACCGGTTAACGATTCCTTCTCTGATCTCACGCCTGACCACCGACACATACAACGTCCATCAGCTGCTTGATAATATGCAAAGGCTTTTGATCCGGGCGCCGATCCTGCTTCTGGGCGGCCTGGTCATCACCGCCCTGCTTGAGCCGGTCCTTACCCTGATCCTCATCGCTGCTTTGCCCTTTCTGGGCCTTGTCATTTGGTATACCACCCGAATCGGGGTCCCGATGTACACGGAAGCCCAGACCGCCCTTGACCGGCTGATACGAACTGTGCAGGAAAACATCCACGGTGTGCGGGTGATCAAAGCGCTTTCCAAGGGTGATTACGAAATCGCCAAGTTTGATCAGTCCAATCGGGATCTGATCCAAAAGGAGCAGCGAGCGGGCATCACCATGGCCGTCACCAATCCCGGCATGAATTTGATCCTAAACCTCGGCCTCGCCCTCGTTATCGTCCTTGGCGCCTTCCGTGTCAACGCCGGTTTGACCCAGCCGGGAAGGATCGTTGCTTTCTTAAGCTATATCACCATCATCATCACCGCCCTCATGCGCGTTCCCCGTCTGTTTGTCATCTATTCAAAGGGCTCCGCCAGCGCCAAGCGCATTGCCGAGGTTCTGGAAATGTCCGAGACGATGAAAATTGGCATGCGCGACCCTGTGCCTGGCCCATACCACATTGAATTCAAGGATGTCTGCTTCTCCTATAACAAGGTAAGGAATAATCTTACCAACATCCGATTCGGTCTAAAGCGCGGTGAGACTTTGGGGATCATCGGCCCCACCGGCAGCGGCAAATCCACCCTTCTCAATCTCCTGCTTCGTTTTTACGACGCTGACTCCGGTGAGATCAGACTGTCCGGCGAAAATATCGGTGGGATCCCACCGGAGGTGCTTCACACAAAATTTGGCGTGGTCTTCCAGAATGATTTCTTATTTGCTGATACGATTCGCGCAAACATCGATTTTGGGCGCCGGCTGACTGATGCGCAAATCGAGATGGCCGCAGGGACAGCCCAGATGGATTTTGTCTCTGAAAAAAGCGAGGGTTTTTCTTCTTTGTTGACGATCAAAGGCGCCAATCTCAGCGGTGGGCAAAAACAACGGCTTCTCATCGCCCGAGCGCTTGCGGCCAATCCGGAGATTCTCATGCTCGACGACTGTTCCAGCGCCTTGGACTATAAAACCGATGCCGAGCTGCGGCACGCCTTGGCTAAGGGATTCAAAGACACCACCACCATCGTCGTTGCCCAGCGCATCAGTTCGATCATGGCCGCCGATAAAATCATGGTGCTGGATGAGGGTCGCATCATCGGCTATGGATCCCATGCAGAGCTATTGAGCACTTGCGGAAGCTACCGTGAGATCTATGAAGCACAGATGGGGGTGGTGATGTAAATGAACCAGAAACTGCCACCCATGCCGGAAAGAACAGCTTTGGCAAGCAGCCGATTCGAAAAACCAAAGGTGAAAGCTTCCTTGATCCTGGGCAGGCTTTGGAAATACCTCTATGCCAGCAAATGGCTGCTGCTCCTGGCGCTGATGATGAATATCGCAAGCAACCTGCTGGCCCTGGCGGGGCCAAAGCTTTCGGGGTATGCCATCGATGCCATTGCGCAGGGAACCGGGCACGTGGATTTTCCGGTTGTGTATTGCTATGCTTCGCTCATGATCGGTTTCTATCTCACCGCCTTTGTTATAAGTTATTTCCTGTCCGTTTTAATGATCCGTCTGAGCCGCAATGTGGTCTACAGCATGCGTCGGGATGTGTTCAGCAAGCTGGCTGCTCTCCCCGTCAGTTTCTTTGATAACCGCAAAACCGGCGATATCATCAGCGTGATTTCCTATGACATCGATACCCTGAACACATCCTTGTCCAATGATTTGCTGCAGGTTCTCACAAGCGTCATCACCGTGGCAGGATCTCTGGTCATGATGCTGACCATCTCACCCAAATTGATCCTTGTGTTTGCTGTGACGATCCCTTTATCGGTCACCTTCACCAAATACCGTTCAGAAAAAGTTCGTCCCTTGTACCGGAACCGCTCTGCAAAGATCGGCGAGCTGAATGGTTTTATGGAAGAAGCCACCGGAGGCTTGAAAACGATCAAGGCTTATAGCCGTGAACCCTTCTTTCTCAGCCGCTTTGACACGAAAAACCAGGAAGCCGTCCAGGCCAACTACCAGGCCGATCATTTTGCCAGCATCACAGGGCCTTCGGTGAACTTCATCAATAATTTTTCACTGGCGCTGGTCAGTGTTTTCGGCGCGTTGCTTTATATGGGCGGCAGCATTTCCTTGGGCAGTATATCGTCCTTTGTGCTTTATTCAAGGAAATTCTCAGGGCCGATCAACGAATTTGCCAACATCATCAGCGACCTGCAATCCGCCCTTGCTGCTGCAGAGCGTGTGTTCCGCCTGCTTGATGAGGAACCGGAAACAGCCGACAGGCCCCAAGCGGCGGAACTGAAAGAGGTCCATGGCGATGTCCGTCTCCAGGCCGTCAGGTTCGGCTATGTACCCGGCAAACCGGTGATCCGCGATATCAGTCTCCACGCACCTGGGGGCTCCGTCATTGCCATCGTAGGCCCCACCGGCGCCGGTAAAACCACGATCATTCATCTGCTCATGCGCTTTTACGATGTGGATTCCGGCGCCATCACCATTGATGGCCATGATATCAGGGATATGACAAGAAAAAGCCTGCGTCAGGCCTACACCATGGTGCTTCAGGACGCATGGCTGTTCCACGGAACCATCTTCGAAAATATCGCTTACGGCAAAAATGGGGTGACTCGGGAGGATGTGGTTCGGGCCGCCCGAATGGCGATGATCCATACCTACATCGCATCCCTCCCGGAAGGCTATGACACTATGCTCAGCGACAATGCCGTGAATCTTTCCAAGGGTCAAAAACAGCTTTTGATCATCGCTCGCGCCATTCTGATGGATTCACATATTTTGATCCTCGACGAAGCCACTTCCAACGTGGACACCCAGACTGAACGGCAGATCCAAAGCGCCATGCTCCATCTGATGTCCGGGCGCACCTGCTTCATCATCGCCCACCGCCTGTCCACCATTCAAAACGCTGACCGCATTTTGGTGGTTTCAGAGGGCAGAATCGTTGAAGAAGGCACTCATGGGGAACTCATGGGCCGTGGCGGAACATATTATGACCTTTACCATTCTCAGTTTGAAACAAACTGAAAACAACAGGCTGTCTCTCCCGGGCTTTGGCCATAAGAAAACCACCTCTTTCAAGGTGGTTTTTTCATGTCTTTTCAGGTGCCTTAGGACTTGAAATCAATAAAGGACCTGGCAAATTGAACGTATCGGTAGACATCGGAAAAGTTCGATGCCAAGCCCAAGGAAGCACGAACAGCGCCGGTCATTTTCCCATCCAGGCCATTCATGAACTGATCGTAGGTTTTTGACGCTTTGTCCTGGAAGCAGGCAGTCAAATCCTCCCCTTTGACACCCAGGGCTGCTTCCCGTGCGCCGGGATTGCATTGGCAGCCTGCCTGCAAGGATATCCGCTCCTCATTGGCAAGCTTTTCCATGATATAACAATCGATCATCATGCCGGCGGAACTAAAGAAATTAACCTGGATGTTGGCGCCGCGCCGTTGGGCGTCCGGCGGACCATACAAACGGATCAACGGCTGGCCGTTTCTGTGATAGAGCAGTAAAAGCTGATCGATCAGCCAGTCTGTCAGACACATGACCCGGGTGTGGATCATATCGATGCCAATGGATTCGATCCATTTCAGGCCAAATTCAACCGCAGGAAAGCTTAAGTAATTGACCGTACCATCCTCATAGCCGGCCGGGCCGGGTTTCTGATAATGATCCGAGGCGGCCACCGAGGAAAAGACGGTTGTTCCGGCCGCAAACCAAGGACGTCTCAGTTTTTTTGCCGCTGATTTGCGCATGAGCAGACAGCCGATGCCAGTGGGGTACCCAAAGATTTTGTAAAATGAAACCGTAACGAAATCAGGATGCCAGCGTCCCAGATCCAATCGATTCGTTGGTACATAAGCGGCGGCATCCAGCAGCACATCCCATCCCTTCTCCTGGGCTTCATCGATCCAGTTCAGAGGATATTGCACCCCCGAGAAATTCGATTGGGCCGGATAGGCAAACAGATGATTTTCACCTGTTTTGGCTGACTGCAGCGCCTTGGTTAAATAGTCCTCGTCCGCATAAAGATGCGGAGGCAGAATCGGGACGTAGTCAACGGCTGCCCCTTGATCATAGGCATATTCCCGGATGCCGTTGACCGAGTTGTGGTTGTCACAGGTCAAAAGAAAGGTGGCCCCGGGTTTAAATGGATAGGATTCGCCGATCAGTTTGAGTGCGGCGGTTGCATTCTGCGTGAAAATCACCATATACTCATCTGATGAAGCATTGAAGTATTGAAGTATGTGTTCACGCACATGCTCGATCATCTGGCTCATCTTCAGCGACGTGATATTTTTGGAGGCGGGATTTCCGAGAACCTCCTCACTGAGCAGCGCCATATGGTTCTGCAGCTGTGACTGGGCATAAAGGCTGGCGCTGGTATAATCCAGATACACATGCTTCCCCCGGTCCAGACGGGCATATTCAGTGGCGCGCAGTTCATCCAGTTTTCGGGTTGAGTCGTAGTCCGGATACATGCGCCGAAAGGTTTCGAAAGCCGTTTCCATCTGCCGCTGGCCAAGCAACGGGCTTGACTCAGAGGTATTGGTCACCCCCATGGGTTCAGCTTTCTTCTCCTTTTTCCAAGGCAGCCGATCGCTTAGAAAGTTTTGATTTGTCGAAGCCATCCCTTATCCCCGCCTCTCCTGAATCCATTCGTCGATTCAAACATAAATAACCGGCCATGGAAGGTCGGTTACGCTGTTCGCTCGAATAGGGGCAAGCGTCCAAATACACCCCTATTTTCATCGCTTCCTATTTCTGAATTTTCTGTTATATAATTGTACCATATTGGGACTGAACTTCCAATAATTTTTCTAATCGTTGAAACTTTCAATTTCCCCATGGACCAATCTGAAATAGCCATTGAATTATTCTTCGATTTTCGATATAATCGATTCTATTGAAAGAGGCATAGAGCCTTTTCAGCAAAGAATATTTTGACCATTCTTCGGAACCCTCCGGAGAATCGAGGCCATTCGGACAGCTGGGTCAAACGCCGAACATGGCAACTTTGTTGCCTTATTGATTGAGCCTGGGACGGCTCCGCACATCACACCTGTGAGACGATCAATAAGAGTAGTAAAAGTAATTCCTTGCTATATAGACTCTAAACCTCGAAAGCTCAATAAATAGCTCTGCGCCTGCAGGAAAGGCTGTCCTTCTCCGCAGAGTCAAATAAAAAAGGTTTTCGTATCGTCGCGCTTAGTGTGGTTGGCTGCTCTGTTTTGCAGCCGCTGTCCCTAAGTGTTTTTATTTATCCTCATTTTTTTGCCAAACTTTCGTCACTTCAAAAAATCAAATGGATCGGAGGTTATGTATCATGGGAAAAGTTTTAGTTATTGGCTGCGGCGGTGTTGCCGGCGTGGCTATCCACAAAATTTGCCAGAATCACGAGGCCTTTGGTGAGCTGTGCATCGCCAGCCGGACCAAATCAAAATGCGACGCCCTGGCACAAAAGCTGGGCGGCGGCAAAACGAAAATCACCACCGCTCAGGTGGATGCCGACAACGTGGATGAGCTGGTCGCTCTGATCAGCAAAGAAAAACCTGATGTGGTGCTGAACCTGGCATTGCCTTATCAGGATCTCACCATTATGGACGCTTGCTTGGCAACCAAAACCAACTATGTGGATACCGCCAATTATGAGCCTCTGGACAATCCCCATTTCGAATATAAGTACCAGTGGGCTTATCGGGAGAAGTTCAAAGAAGCGGGTATTACCGCCCTGCTGGGCTCCGGTTTTGACCCGGGGGTGACCGGGGTCTTCAGCGCCTATGCCTTGAAGCACCATTTCGACGAGATCCATGAGATCGATATTCTGGATTGCAATGGCGGAGACCATGGTTATCCCTTCGCCACCAATTTCAACCCGGAAATCAACATCCGTGAAGTCACCGCCAATGGCATGTATTGGGAAAACGGCGACTGGGTCGTTACGAAACCCATGGAAATTAAGCGCGAGTATGATTTCAGAGGCGTGGGCATGAAAGACATGTATTTATTGCACCACGAAGAACTGGAAAGCCTTGCCCTCAATATCAAAGGGATACGCCGCATCCGTTTCTTCATGACCTTCGGCCAAAGCTATCTGACCCACCTCAAATGTCTGGAAAATGTGGGTATGACCAGCATCAAGCCCATCCTCTATAACGGAATGGAAATCGTTCCGCTGCAATTCCTTAAAGCCGTGCTGCCCGATCCGGCATCCTTGGGCCCCCGCACCAAAGGCAAGACCAACATTGGATGTATTTTCAAGGGCGTCAAAGACGGCAAGGAAAAGACCTATTATATCTATAATATTTGTGACCATCAGGAGTGCTATCGCGAAGTGGGCAGCCAGGCCATCAGCTATACCACTGGGGTTCCGGCCATGATCGGCGCCATGCTGGTGATGAACGGGACCTGGGCCAAGCCGGGTGTTTTCAATATTGAAGAGTTCGATCCCGATCCCTTCATGGAAGCCCTCAACGAGTGGGGCCTGCCTTGGGAAGAGGATTTCAATCCGGTACTGGTACCCTGATGAGACAATATGTTGACCAAACGGCCACGCCCAGCTATGTGGTTGAAGAGGCGCTTCTCATCCATAATCTCCAAATCCTGAAGGACGTCAAGGACCGGAGCGGCGCAAAGATCTTGCTGGCTCAAAAAGCTTTCTCCATGTTCCGGGTCTATCCCCTGATCGCGCAGTATCTGGACGGCACGACGGCCAGCGGCCTCTATGAGGCGCGCCTGGGCCGGGAAGCCTTCGGCCATGAAGTCCACATCTTCAGCCCGGCCTATCGCGAGGATGAATGGGAAGCTATTCTGAAGGTCTCCGACCATATCATCTTCAACAGTTTTGCCCAATGGGAACGGTACGGCAAAGACGCCTTGGCCGCGGGTAAATCCTGCGGGCTGCGGATCAACCCGGAATGCAGTACCCAGGAAGGCCACGATATCTATGATCCCTGCGCGCCCTTTTCAAGGCTCGGCACCACCAAGGCTAACTTCGACCCCGCCAAGCTTCAGGGCTTATCCGGCTTGCATCTGCATACACTCTGCGAACAAAATGCGGATGCCTTAGTCACGACCCTTGTGTCTTTTGAAAAAGCCTTCGGTGAATATCTTTATGGTATGGAATGGCTGAATCTGGGCGGCGGACATCACATCACACGGCCGGATTACGACAGGGAATGCCTGATCCAAACCGTGAAGCGTCTGCGGGAAACCTACGGGGTTGCCGTTTATCTGGAGCCTGGGGAAGCCATTGCCTTGAATGCCGGTGTTTTGATATCGTCGGTGCTTGACACCCTGTATAACGGCATGGACATCGCCATTCTTGACACTTCAGCAGCATGCCATATGCCGGATGTGCTGGAAATGCCCTATCGCCCCAAGATCCTTGGAGCCGGGGAGCCTGGCGAAAAGCCATATACCTATCGTCTGGGCGGTCCCACCTGCCTAGCCGGAGATATTATCGGCGACTATTCCTTCGATCAGCCCCTGTGCCCCGGCGATCGTCTGGTTTTCTGCGATATGGCCATCTACTCGATGGTCAAGAACAATACCTTCAACGGCATTCGGCTGCCTGATATTATGCTGTACCGGTCGGATAACACCCTTGAAACGGTCCGAAGCTTTGGATACGAAGACTTCAAAAACCGTTTATCTTAATGCGCAGGCAAAATCATGTTAAAGCGGCTTCCGGAAATCGATCCGGAAGCCGCTGCTTTTTACAAAATCATTCGGCGGAATAATATAAGGACCGCATCCAAGGTATCACAAATCAAATCCCGTATCCTCCGGTCATAGAATCCATAAACAGCGGCACCTTAGGAGGCTCGAAGGTAAAGAGAATCAAGACGAACATCATAAGCGCCAGAATAAACAGCGCTATGCCAAGGTCGCTGCGCTTTGCCTTCGCATAGCGGTAGATATGAAGCGCCGCATACTGCGCTAGGGTCACCCCCAAAACCAGCGAAGCCATATCAAGCAGTAGCGAATGGATGCCAAAAGCGCCCGTTTTAATGTAATAAAATGCTATAATAAAGACTGGGCATACCAACTCGGCAACAGCGCAAGAGAAAAACCATTTTTCGGGCAATAAAGCCTGCTTCTTATGAAGTCTCAGATAAACAAAGATCCACCATAGCAAGATCGGTAGAAAGGCCAGTTTCTGATGCTCCCAAACACTTTCGTTGACGGGGGCCCATATACCGACCACCGTAAGCTTGCCGGTCCAGGCATAAATAAAATGCATGATGCCGGAAGATAGAATAATAACAGGTGTCCCCTTGTGAATCCATGATTTTACCAGGTCTTCTGATTTTCCGGGAGCCGTTGGAGCCATGCTGAGCACACCCTTTCGCATAGAGTTCATTACTTGCTTATAGAGTTCAAAAAAACGCCAGGAGGGACCTTATGTTTCAATTGACCATTACCGTGATCCTCGTCGTCTTTATCCTTGAAATCTCGCTCTCTATGTTGAACTACAGGTATCGAAACCAACCCATTCCAAAGAATGTGGCGGATGTCTATCCGGAAGAAGCTTACAGGAAGTGGCTTCGCTACACCATGGAAAACCACCGTCTGTCTATGGCGGAGAAAATTCTGGACACAGCTGTCCTCTTGCTCTTTCTCATCTTCGGTTTTTTTCCGGCGCTTGCCCAGGCAATGAATGGCATCACGACCGACACCATCCTTCAGACCCTCCTTTTCCTCGGCGCCTATTTCTTTATCAACTTTTTTCTTAGCATCGGTTTCAGCTGGTATCGAACCTTCAGCATTGAAGAACGCTATGGATTTAACAAGTCCACCGTCACAACCTTCCTGTTGGACAAGCTGAAATCCATCCTTCTGACGTTGGTTCTTGGCGGCGGGGCCCTCTCTATGCTCCTTTCGCTTTATCAGCGGATGGGCCGCGGATTCCTTGTCTATGCTTGGCCCTTCACCATGCTCCTGGTGTTGATGATCAACATCCTGTACACCAAAGTCTTTGTTCGAATATTTAATACTTTAACTCCGCTGCCAGAAGGCGCGCTGAAAGAAAAAATCGAAGACCTGGCCAGAAGCACAGGCTACGAGATCAAAAAAATCACGGTCATGAATGCCTCAAAACGCTCTGGAAGACTGAATGCCTTCTTCTCAGGTTTTGGAAAATTCAAGCACATCGTCTTGTACGACACCCTTCTGCAGAAATGTACCAACGATGAAATCGTCAGTGTCCTGGCCCATGAAATCGGTCATGCCAAGCACCGGGATGTTCTTCGCAATTTCTTCATCTCCGTGGTGCAGATCGGCATCTACCTTATCCTGCTCACCTTCTTTTTTTCCTCTGCAGCCTTGGCGGAAGCCTTCGGTTTTCCAGGGATCCATTATGGCTTTTCGATCCTTCTATTCAGCATCCTCATGGAGCCCTTCGGTATCCTGCTAGGGATCCCTCTTTTAGCGGTTTCAAGAAAAGCCGAATACCGGGCTGACCGGTTTGCCGCTCAAGCCGGGTTCCAAAGTGCTATGATCAGCGTACTGAAGGTCCTGGCCAGGGAAAACTTTTCGAATCTCACCCCGCATCCTTGGGTGGTGAAGGTGACCTATTCCCATCCCACGGTGAGTCAGCGCATTGAGGCCCTTTCAAGCCAGTGATTCAAAAAGCCCGCCTTGGCAAGGTGGGCTTTTTTTTATTTCAGTCTTCACAGAATCGGCTATTCATGGTGCTTTCCTGTAATATCATGCGAGACCACCTTGTAGACACAGGTCATTGACAGCATTTGCTCAGGATAGTCAAAGGTTTTATCCGAACGGTCCAAATGCTGGATCAGCTTATCCAGGGCATATTTTTTCTCTGCCGGATCGGTGATGAATTCAACTTTCCCGCTGCCCATCACGCTGTCGAAGCGCCAGCAATAGGAACAGGGATTTTCCGCGGTCCCTTCGACGTACTCGTTGACCGTATCCATCTCAAACCAGACTTGGGGTGACTTTCTCCAGATATCCATTTTCCGGCCTTCCATGGCGCTATGGAAATAGAGGACCAAATCATCACCCTGCCGCTCATAGCCAAAATTCAAAGCCACCATATAAGGCTTCCCTTCGTCAACCATGGCTAAACGGCATATTTCGCAGTGGTCCACCACTGCAAAAACACTTTCCAAGCTTTTAATCTCCCGATCTTTCCGACGCATTGGCTAACGCCTCCTGTCTCATCATTTTAAGCCTTTACATGGACTCAGTCTCACCGCAAACCCCTAAAATCAGGTTTGCATAGGCCTTCGCCCAATTTACCAGATCCTGAATTCCCACACTTTCATTGTAACCATGGATATTTCCGATCAGGGCATCGCCCGGGCCATAGGCAACTAAACAGGGTAAAAGATCATTGATAAATCGGGCATCGGTGGCGCCGGATCTCATTTTGCACACCGGAGCATAGCCTACCGCCTTTTCAATGGCTTCTTTTCCTTTTTTGACGGCGAAGGAATCCTCTGACAATAAGGTTGGATTATCCCACATCGAGCATTGGGCTTCTGCATTGACTTCCGGATAAACCGATTTAACCTTTTCGATGATATCCCGCAGCTGGTATTCGATGCTTTCCTGGGTCATGCCGGGATTGGTTCTTAAATCCATTAAGGCTTCGCAGTATTCGGGAATAATGTTCATTTTAATGCCGCCTTTGATTTGCGTTCCTACCGCGAAGGTAGGCGCCGGCAGCAACGGATCCATCTGGGTCTTGGGAATCTGAAAATGATCTTGGATGGCAACAATGACCCTTGCCATATTCATCACTGCATTGATGCCTTCATGGGGTTTGCTGGCATGGGCCGGCTTGCCCCAGCTTTTGATGACGATGGTGGCAATCCCGGCACAGGTTCTCACAACCGCCATTTCACCGTTGAAGGTGGAGCTTTCTCCGGTAATGGCCATGTCCACTTTAGGAATCATGTTGTTTTGCATCAATAGCACGGTGCCGACTCTGCCGCCGCATTCCTCGTCAGCCACCGCATGGAGGTAAACAGGTTTTTTTAAGTTGATTTGACTTTCTTTCACAGCCTTCATGGCAAAAGCGAATGCGGCAACGCCGCCTTTCATATCGGTTGAGCCCCGGCCATAGAGCCGGCCGTTGCGAATCTCTGGTTTGAAAGGATCCGATTGCCACTGGCTAAGGTCCCCTGAGGGAACCACATCCAGATGACCGTTAAACAACAGACCGCCTTCTGACTGAGCCGAATCCATGGCTGCGAGAACACTGACTCTTTTTTCGAAGGGCTCGTAAGTTTCAAAGCTGATCCCGGCTTGTTTTAATATGGTTTGCAGTTCCAATGCGGCTTCTTTTTCAAATTGGCCGGGATTCGTACTGTCGATGGCAACCAGTTTCTTAACGTTTTCAATCAATTCCGTTTGATTCTTTTCAATATAGTCCATCACGATCTGATACATTCCGGTTCCTCCTCTGTATTTTTCAATAACTGTCCGATGATTGCTGCGGTTGGCAGAATGGATTCACCTTTTTACAATGAATTGCGCAAGGGCTACGGCGATGAACAGCAGGACCCCTGCCAGCCCCCCTGGGATGCTGCCACTGCAGCTTGAAGCATAAAGCAAAACGAAGATAGGGATAAACATGGCCGTCAGGGTCTTCTTGGTCATAGCACGCCTCCCAGGTTCAACCGAAACACGATCAGCAGCAGATAGTTTAAAATCCCCATGATGAGCGCAGTCAAAAGGACAGGCTTGATCACGATCTTATAGATTTCTGATTCGCGTCCCGTCAAGCCTGACGCGGAGGATGCCATGAGGATGGTGGTCGGCCCTAAACTAACCCCGATGGAGCCGGCGATGGATTGCAGGCCTGCCATGATAAATCCGTTGACACCCAGGGCTGCGGCAAGGTCCACTTGGAATTTTCCAAAAATCACGTTGGAATTGGTGTTGCTGCCGGTGATAAAGCTTCCCAACACACCAAAGAACGGGGCAACGATGGGATACAGCCCTCCCGTTATTTCTGATACCTTGAGGGCCAGTGCAGTGGTCATGCCGGAATCCATCATAACCAACGCCATGGTGATCAGGAAAACCAGGCTGGTGGAGGTGCTGGCACTGCTGTTGATGGTTCGGTTCAGTACATTTTTAAACTTCTCCCGGTCCCAAATGCCAGACTGCTTATAAACAAGAATGGCAGCCGTTGCCGACAGCATAATGATCGGCGCAGGATGTCCGAAGATTTTGATTTTTGCATAGGCGCTTTGCTGAGCCACTTCATAGCCCAGTCCGGTCACAAAAGCAGGATATTGAAACGCGATGCTGTATTTTCCCAGGTTAAATCCTTGAAACAATAATGACAAGGCAATAATCATGCTATAAGGCAGCAATGCTTTTGCCAAGGTTAGGTTCCCCTTGTATAAATCAACTTTTTTTCGTTGTTTTTCTTGAAGACAATAAATCAAGTACATGGTGATCAACCCGGACAAGGCCGTCAATAAACCCACCAGGGAAACGAGCTTCAGATAGAGAACGGTCAGCATCACAAAAATCATGACCAAGGAGGTGGGGATGATATAAACCATCCCTTTTTTTACGTATTCCCATTTCCCATAAATATAACATACCATCAGACCCATCATGATCATCGCCACGGAATCAAAAATTGCCATGCCGTAGCCGATGCTTTGCTGTTCCAGACCGGTGACCAGCGCGATCGTAAAAAAAGAAGATCCCATGGACCCGAAGCTGACCGACCAGGAATGACCCAACAGGACGGCAGCAACGGAAGCAAGGGGATCAAATCCCAAATGGATGAGTATGGGCACGACAATGATGACTGGAACTCCGAAACCGGCGATTCCCTGCAGAACCGAGGAGAACAGCCAGGCTAAAAGCAAAAACTGCGTGAAAGGATCTTTTATGAAGATCAATATGTTTTGATTGATGACGTCAATGGCATTAAATTCATAAACAAGCTGGTATAAGAAGACCGCAGACCAAATAATCAGCAGGACATAGAGAGACAAGGTCATGCCTTTGCTCATGGCAACGGTCAGACCCAAAAGATCCAGTCCAAAGAAACAGAAGGCAATAAGAATGGCTGCCAGAACAGCCAGTGCGCCGGCCCGGCCCGTGGTCATTTTGAATGCCAGCAGGCAGGACAGCAGAATCAGCAAAGGCAACAAGGATAGGATGGTCAGCATGATGTGATCCGTCCCTTCGGTTGATGAAGTTGTCTTATTTTGTTTTGTCTATTCTAATATAAAGTAAACGGGCTGAATTATCAATCGATGGTTGCAGAATGTTGATTTATACTTAACGGCATCAAAGGGGCTGCCCCCAATCAAAATGATTGAAGGCAGCCCCTTTTTTAGATCCTGTGATGACGCTGCTGGCAGCTATGCAGATTCCTGAGATAATTCATCGATGCCGCTGATGCCGTCGGCGCCATGGCGTCCATGGGCATGGGCCGCTTTGGATACATCCGTGATTTTACTCATATCTTTATACTGGCATACCAAAGCTTTCTGGAAAATCTTAACGATATCTTCGACCTTGGCCGATCTGGGATTGGTCAGACTGCATGCATCCTTCATCGCATTCTCCGCCATGATTTTCAGGTCTTCTGCTTTGACACCCAATTCGGTAAGGTTTGAAGGAATCCCCACGTCTTTCGAAAGCTGACGGATGGAAGCAATCACCACATCCGCTGCGTCACGGGTGGTCAATCCGCTGATGTTCTCGCCTAAAGCCTTTGCGATTTCTACGAAACGGTCCGGGCAAGCGATCAGGTTGAACTCTTCCACATGGGGGAGCAGGATCGCATTGCAAACGCCGTGAGGCAGGTTATAAAAGCCGCCGAGCTGGTGGGCCATGGCATGGACATAACCAAGACTGGCGTTATTGAAGGCCATGCCGGCCAGGAACTCGGCGTAAGCCATATTGTCTCTTGCTGTAAAGTTTTTGCCGTTGGCCACTGCCTGTCTCAGGTTTTTCGAAATCAATTGAATGGCCATCAATGCGCTGGCGTCCGTAACCGGTGTGGCCTGAGTTGAAACATAGGCTTCAATGGCATGGGTCAAGGCGTCCATGCCTGTTGCGGCGGTCAAGGAAGCTGGCATATCCATCATCATTAAAGGATCATTGATGGAAATATTCGGGGTGCACTGCCAATCCACAATGGCCATCTTCACATGGGTATCCGTATTGGTGATAATACAAAAACGGGTCATTTCACTGGCCGTCCCGGCGGTAGTGTTGACAGCGATCAGCGGCATCATCGGCTGCGTCATTTTATCAAGGCCTTCATAGTCGCGGATGCTGCCTCCATTGCCGGCGATGATCCCGATCCCTTTTGCGGTGTCATGGGAGCTTCCGCCGCCAAGTGAAATGATTACATCGCATTCGTTGTCCTTGAGCGCCTTAAAACCGTCGTGCACATTTTTATCGGTAGGATTCGGTTCAGCCCCTGGATATACCACCGCTTCCAACCCCGCCATGACAACATTGGCGACGATTTGATCTGCCATACCATTTTTGGCCAGGAAAGCATCGGTCACGATCAAAGCTTTTTTCCCAAATTTCTTCGCCTGTTCTCCCACCGTTTTCGCACTGCCGGCACCCATCAGATTCACACGTGGCATATAAAAACCATAGGTTACTTCGCCTAAATTCATCATATCGATCCCTCTTTCAATCATCAATTTATGGATAATGATTCTTTATAGGGTAAATATAAGGTCAAACCATCATCTAGTCAAGAATAGTTATTGATTAGACATTGGCCTGGATCCCATAGACACAATGTGAAAAATATTTAACAAACTTCTTCGCTTTAGATCCTTGTCTGAGGAGAGAAATGATGATTCCGCCGCAATTCAAAAAGCCCGCCGTGTCAGGCGGGCTCATGGGTTCCCATAGGATCGACTTGGAAACGTTTATATTTCGCCCGGTTGTCGGGCAGCGTAATTCTTTCAATGCGTATGCTCAGGTCGGCTGTCAATTCCAAGGCAGACAACTCCTCCTTGATACGGAGGCTCAAGTCATCAATCACACGTTTCCGCGCAGGTTCAGCTGAATCAAACAGATCCAGGATCACTTCAAGCGTGGTTGGCGAATTCTGAATGACCTTGAATTCCCGAATATTATCACTGGTCGTGATGATCCAGCGGGCCATCAGATCCGGGAAAAGATGCTGCAATTCCTTGTTTTTCCTTTGCAGGTAAATCACATCGTCGTTGCGTCCAAGGACCTTCTTGATGACCCGGAAAGAACTGCCGCAGGAACAAGGTTCATCAAGCACGATGAGATCGTTCATTTCGTAGCGTATCAGTGGCTGGGCAAAATTGACCAGGTTGGTGACAAGCATCCGGGAAGCGACCTGGTCTGCCTTTTCCACTGGGTTGCCCAGCGTATCATAGAGTTCGACCAAAACAATATCTTCATTGATGTGCAAGCTTCCGCAGCGGCAGGGACTGGCGATGGGCCCCTCGCTGGCCTGATAGATCTCCACCACCGGTGTGCCAAAGACCGCTTTGAGACGCTGCTTCTCTTCCTTTTCCAGAACCTCTGCGCAGGAAACGATGATTTTTAGCGGTGCAACGATTTGATCCCGATACGGTATCAACAAGCGAAGCAAGCTGGGCGGCGCCAATAATATATTGACCTTCTTCTCATTCATAACCCTGATGATCCGGTCTACAGGCTCCATGGTGCTCAAATAAGTGAGGTCGATCAGGGGTGAATGAATATCGGCGAATCCCTGGCTGAAGACCCGGAGAAGGAAAAGAATACGAAAGGGCAATCGTCTCAGAGAGATGCCGCTTCTTGCCAAAAATACAGCCGGAAGCCTTTGTGTGATCGCTTTAGGCGTTATATAGAGACCTTTGTTTCCGCTGGTTCCGCTGGAGAGGCCGATCACGTAGCGGCCCTTGTAATAACCGTTGTAATCCTTGTTCCGTTCCTTCTCCAAAGCATATTCTTTCACTTCAGACAATCGAAGGCCGCAGGTGTTGAGTTCATCGAAATGCTCCATCATGATTTGTTTATTGATGACCGGCAGCTGGCCAAAATCTTTCATCGAGCGGATTTCTTTGCCCATCCATTGCTTTTTGTAAAATTCGGAGTGCTTTTTTGAATGATCCAGTAGTTTGAAAAGTTGCTTTTCCTGATACCTGCGAAGCCTCTCCGGAGAAAAATGGTCCATATGCCAGTTCAGGCGCACATAATCAAGGATCCCGTCCATCATAACGCACCGCCTCTTAGCTTTGCCGCCTTGGCGCTTTGGCCGAAACGACTTAATATCCGGCAATAAAAATATTCAAGACCATATTTGTAACCTTTTTTCTCCCAAAGCTTCAAGAACAGACCCCACAGGATCGCCAGCAAAAAACCATACAGCAATGAACCGCCCAATCCAAAACGGAGATCAGGTAAAAACAATCTCAGCATTCGGAAAACCAAGGCGCTGAGGATGCTTTCGAAAAAGAACGGGGTCAAACCGGCAACGCCAAAGCGGCAAAAGTATACCGCTCCCAAAGGGCTTCTTCCTCCCGAAGCGCTGCTTTCCATGCTTCGATGATCGTAATACCAAATCGAGAGCAATAACAACAAGGGAAATAATCCTGTTTGGGCTATCATGATGGCGTACCATTTTAAGTCGATGCTTCTTTCCAGCATCGTGTCCGGCAAATAGAGATATAGGATCACCCCTGACAGCAGCAGGATCGTCGAAATCGGAGTGACGCGCAGAACGATTTGCCTCCAGCTGCAATGAACTAGCAATGAAGCAAACCAGATTCCCAGAATGCCGAAAGCCAGAAAAGGAAGGATGGGGTTGTTCTTATTGACAAACCAATTAAGTGCCGCAACGGTGCCAAAGGCTTGCTGTTCGAAAGCGTTCATATAGGTTTCGTAAAGCGGGATCCGCAGGGAGGAAAGGACCAGGAAGAGTAAGCCTACGAGGAGATATGCCCTGGGTTTATTTCCGGACGGATATTTACGCTGAATTTTTTCGATCAAAGAAAAGAGGCCGCCAGCAAGTATGATATTCAGGCTGATCATGGTAAGGCTGTCCACATAAAGCAAACGTTCCAAATTGAAACCATAAAAACGGTTGTTGCGGATCCATTCCACCAAAATGCTGTTGTTCATGGTTTGATTCGGAATATCCACCAGGCCGGGTCCCGTAAAAATAAAATATAGGTAGGCGATGATGAAAATCAATAAACCGCTGACCGTGTTGTACTTCAGCAGTTTTTTGAAGTCATACCCCAGTCTTTCGATTTTATCATAATATTGGAGGCCATGGCTTGCGCCGCTGATCAAGGCAAACATCCCCGCAAACATAAGAAGCAGACCAATGACAGTCACGATCAAAGGCGGATGGTTAAAATCCAATGCATAGAGCCCATCAAAATAATAGAAGGCAGAATGCATCCAAAGGACGATAAATATACCGATCCCCCGTAGCACGTCCAGGCCCAAATACTGCTTTTTCATGGAATATTCTCCTATGTTCTATTTTCAATATGCCTTCAATTTGAACTGCATTCTATGTTTCATCAATCAAGAATGCGCCAATGAAGCCGATGAAGGCAATGCCCGCAAGAACGTAGAGCGCTGCAGTCAAGCCGAAGACATCGCCGATCTTCCCGAGAAGCGGTGAACAAATGCCCCCAATGCTTACCGTCAAGCCAAGGGTGATTCCGGACGCCAGACCCAGCTGATTGGGTAAATATTTTTGGCCCAGGGCAATGGATGGACTATAGCCGATGTAAACCGCTGCGGACAGGATCACCACCACCAGGGTGGCAAGCGACACGTTTTGGATCAACAGCAACAGGACAATCAATGGACTCAGTGTGCCGAAGGCTAGGTAAATCACTCTGCGAAAGCCGAAACGATCGGCGAGCCGGCCGCCGATCAGCGTGGCAAAGGTCGCTGAAATGGCCATGACTGTCACCATCATACTGCTAAGCTTCTGTGTCTGCATCAGGATCACGACCCAATAAAGCGGAATAAAAACCTGTATGCCGGTTGCAACGATGGACCGGATGAAGAGCGGGACACAAAGCTTTGCAAAGCCTGGCCAGTTGTCTTTGGGTCCTGCTACAAGTTCCAGGCTGTTATCCTTTACGTTTGAAGCGCTTGTGTACTGAATAAAATGCTTCTGCTGGCTGATAAACACCCCGGTCATGGCAAGAACGGGGATTAGTATCACCACCATCCCCTTAAGTCCCCAAGCAGATACGGCCGCGGTGGCCATAATCGGCCCGATCACAAAACCAATGTTTCCGCCCACGGCGAAAATGCTCATCCCCCGGCCTTTGAGTTCACCCGCTACGCGATTTGCCATGCGGCCGCCTTCCGGGTGGAACATGGCACTGCCAAGACCAGCAAAAAGCACGGAGACAAAGATGGCCCAATAGCTTTCCAAATAACCAATCAGGGCGATTCCCAAGCCAGAAATCAGCATGCCCAGGCTCATCAGCCATGGCATGGTTTTGCGGTCACTGAGCATGCCTAAAAAAGGCTGCACTAAGGAAGAAAGAATACTGTTGGCAAACATCAAACCCGCGGCAGCAGCATAATCGATGCCTCGGTCAATCACCAAGAACGGAAGAAGTGCCGGAACCGCGGCCTGGCTGATATCCGTGCAGATATGACCCGCCATCATCAGGTAGCTATACCCTGGCAAGTCCTTTTTGATCCCATGATTCAATGCCGATCAGTCCCTTCATATCATGTTCCACAATTATACGTTAATTTATACCTAAATACTATGTATATTTGTTGCCAGTGTTCAATCGGGCTGCCGGCCTGGAGAAATCCATAGGGATGAGTTAACACTTCCCTGATTATTTGATATACTCATAAACACCAAGGAATTTATGATAAAGGCGGTGATCTGTGGAATGCTCGAACTTTTAGCAGGGCTCAATGAGCAGCAGCAGCAGGCTGTAACGTCAACGGAAGGTTTTATCCGCGTCATCGCAGGGGCGGGTTCCGGCAAGACGCGGGCACTGTCCCACCGCTTTGCCTATCTTGTCAACGAGATCGGCATGATACCCTCCAACATCCTCTGCGTCACATTTACCAATAAATCCGCCAATGAGATGAGGCAGCGCATACGCCGTCTCACCGGCGACAGCGACACCGGCTATATCAGTACATTTCACAGCTTCTGTGTGTCTGTTTTACAAGAGGATATCCATGCCGTGCAATATCCGAAAAGCTTTCTTGTTTTGGATAACGCGGATATCGATACGATGTTGAAGATCATCTATGAGGAACGCGGTCTGACCCTTCGTCACATGACCTTCTCCAATGCCCGGGATATGATCGAAATACGCAAGCTTTTCAAGGAGCCGGAATATTATGAAGCCATGATCGAGCTGACCCTGGATAAGCTATACCAGAAATATCTGGATGCGGTGGATCCAACCGATATCATTTTCTATGGGTATTTGTATCAAGAAAAGAAATGCTTTGGCTTGGACTACAATGACCTGATCAAATATGTCTTGTACATCTTTAGTATCAACGAGGAAATCAAGGTCAAATGGCAGCAGCGGCTTGAATACATTATGATCGATGAGTATCAGGACATCGACGAGCTGCAGTACCGCCTGATGAAAGTATTATGTGATTATCATAAAAACCTCTTTATTGTAGGGGATCCGGATCAGACGATCTACACCTGGCGGGGCGCCAGTGTTCATTATTTGTTGAACTTCGACAAAGAATTCCCGAATGTGCGTACGATCATGATGATGCAGAATTACCGCTCTTCACCGCAGATTTTAGCTGCTGCGAACTCCCTCATCCGCAGCAACAAAGCCCGCATCAAGAAGGATCTGATTCCCTTGCTGCCGGATGGCGTCCCTGTGGTTTACCATCATGCCAAAACTTCGGAAGCAGAGGCAAAATGGATCGCCGCCCAAATCAAAGGGCTGGCGGATCAAGGCGCGAAGCTCAGCGATGTGGCCATCCTCTACCGTGCGCATTACATTACCCGAACCCTGGAAGAGGTGTTCATCAAAGAAGAATTGGCCTACACGATTTACAGCGGCGTGCAGTTCTTCGGGCGGATGGAAATCAAGGATGCCCTTTCCTATCTGCGGCTGATCGTTTACAAGGACGATTTGTCCTTCCTTCGGGTGGTCAACGTACCAAAGCGCAACATTGGCGAACGGCGGATGACGTTTCTGCAGAATTATGCTGCCCAGAATCAATGCTCGCTTTATGATGCCCTCCGTCGAACCATCGATGATGAAATATTCAAAAATACCAAGGCAAGGGCATTTCTTGCAATGATCGAGGGTTTTTCTGCCGGCTGCCATGATTTGCCGGTCTCAGAGCTGTTGAGCGCAGTCCTTGACCGGAGCGGCTATGAGGCCATGCTCCGTACGGAAGGCAGTCAGGAGCGTCTGGATAATCTGGCTGAATTAAAACAATCAGTCTATGACTATGAAACCTCCTGTGGAGAAGAATCCACCTTGGAGCATTATCTGACCCATGTGGCATTGCTGACGAACACCGACGCGGCATCCGGTAAAAACGCAGTCAAGATGATGACCGTGCACACCGCCAAGGGCCTTGAGTTCCCCTATGTCTTCCTCTGCGGCCTTGAGGAAGGCGTCTTCCCATCGAAAAAGACCGCGACCCTGGAGGGCATGGAGGAGGAGCGGCGGCTGGCCTTTGTGGCATTTACCCGTGCGGAGAAGGCGCTGTTCCTGTCGGATGCCGAAGGCCGCAATCTGGATGGGTCCTTTCGGTATCCTTCCCGTTTCATCTTAAATGTCGACAAAGCCCTTCTTGATTACACCAGCGAATTAGATGACCGCCTGATGCATGAAACGAATTGGAACATCAGCAGCAGCGAACATAGGCTGGCAGCGTCAGCTTCCAACCCCACTTTTAAGCCAGGGGACCGAATCATTCATTCCATCATGGGTGCCGGGGAAGTGGCCGATATCGACCGTGACAAACTGGCTTATCTGATCAAGTTCGATGGGTTGGAGACCCTGCGCAAAATCAGCTTTAAGGTCAGTCTGGAAGCTGAAAAGGGCTAGTTAAACCCTTTATCTGCGAGGAACGGCATCCTCGCAGACTCCGATAAATCTCAGAAGGGTTGCCTTGAATCCATAGGATTTCAGGCAACCCTTCGTATTTTTACATGTAGCAAAAACTTCAGCAGCTCAGGCAGTTCCCCTCATGTCTCCCTCCGCTCGCGGGACTTTGGGATCATGCAGCGGTGAAGTTTTTCAGGACAACGTCGAGCAACAAAGCGTAGTTTTTCAGTCTTGCCTGCGCGCGTCCCTCGAAGAATTCATTGATTACGTATAAATTATCATTCTCCGTATGTAATATTTTCCCCAGCGCCTCGGTTTGACGCAAGTCACCAATCGGAAGCAGCTCCATATTTCCGGCCCAGAAGAAGACATAAGGAATCCCCAGGTTCCTGAAATGGATATGATCGCTACGGTCTGATGGCCCATCGTATGAAGGATCCATGGCAGGCAGCAAGATCATCTCCAGCCCTAAATCATCAGCGATTTCTTTCGTTTGCTCAGCGGCCCACAGGTCGGTCACACTGCCATTCGATTGATATTTGCCGCCAAATAGATATTGCTTGTCCCCAGCCAACAGGCTGTCCAAATTAATCATCAATAAAATATTTTGTCGTTCATCATCTGAGAGTGAATTCACATAATCGAAGGAACCTTGACCGATGGGTCTGACCTCTTCCGCACCAAAAAAGATAAATTGAAGGGAGTAAGGCAATTCAGCATCTTTTAACCTGTTTGCTGTTTCCAGCAAAACTGCGATTCCTGATCCATTGTCATCTACGCCGTAAGTATCGATGCTGTCGTAGTGAGCCCCCACCACGATGACCTTTGCATCCTTTCCGCGTTTTGAAACAATGATATTTTGACTGTCATAGGCCACGCCCTCTTTTGTTATGAAGCTAAAGCGTTGTATTTCTAACTGGTCTGAAGCATAACCCGCATCTTCTAATTCAGCCAATATAAACTCCACCGTATCCTTTTCTCTTTGGGTCCCCACAACACGGCGATCCAGGTTATTTTGAATATACTCAACATACGCATAAGCCTGTTTTCCATAAATCGATTCACCCGTCAGCTCCGGATATATTTTCGATGAATCAATGGATATCCTATTTAAGACCGCATCCCAGGAAACGCCGAAATTGATTGCCTTCCCTAAATCCCTAAGCTTGAAAAAATGATTGCCATTGATATTGTAGGCTGTAATCTCTGCAGGAACGCCGTTTATCAATAGCTTCACACTGGAGAGAACGGTGGTCAAGGTGCCTGGGCCGCCTGAATCAGATACCTCCCCACCGCCCGGCGTATAAGGTTCATTCGTCAAAAGCTCAATGGTGTTGTTGGCCTCATCCCAGCGGATATCAAACTGTTTGGCTGAACCGTTCAAAGCCGCGGCGATGTCTCGAAGCTTGAAGTAGTTATTCCCGTTGATGTTATACGCTGTGAATTCTACTTTGTTTCCGTTCACGATGACCTGAGACGACGTGAGGGTCACTTGGACATCCTGGGACATCGTTGCATTCTCAATAGCCGCCGGAGCGATGCCCAAACATCCGCTTAAGAGAAAGAACGTTACACCAATCGCTAATGTATGTTTCTTCATTTTTCACACCGTCCATTCAAACCCACGCTGACCTAATTATCAAAATTTTCTATAATCATTATATCACTGAAGCCTATACCATGGTATGAATGTTTCCTTATCCGAAAAGTTATGGTTTGCATGTCATGATTTACAAAAAATGGAACCCCTCTTTAAGAAAAGGAGTTCCATCCGCAGTGGCCCGGATCGATAGGGGTTTTATTCTGCCCTTAAACTATCTGGATTTTATTTGTGGTAGAGTTTTTTTGACTGGTATTGAGGCTCGCTGGTAATGTTGATTCCAAGCTTTTGGAATAAATTCTCGTCCACATGGGATAAGATGACCGTTGAGTGGGCTTCACATCCGCGCAGCTTGGACAGCTGCTCGATGGCCTGTGCCGCAGTGGGATTGGTCGTCGCGCAAATCGACAGTGCGATCAATATCTCGTCGGTATGCAGTCGAGGATTGTGATTGCCCAGATGTTCCGTTTTTAAGGCCTGGATCGGCTTAATGACGATCGGTGAAATCAGATGCATACCATGCTTGATTCCGCCCAATTCTTTTAACGCATTCAGTAAAAGCGCTGCGGAAGCTCCCAGAAGGGATGTGGTTTTCCCTGTCACAATGCGTCCGTCATTCAGTTCGATGGCAACCGCCGGCCCCCCGGTTTCTTCAGCGCGCTTTAAGGCTGCATCCACAACCGGCCGGCATTTTGTGGATATGCCCAAAGTGTTCATTAAAAGTTCCAGTTTGTAGACTTCCGATTTTTTTGCCATGCCTTGCCGTTGCGCGCAGCTGGTATAATAGAATCTGCGTATGACTTCCTGTTCCGACGCCCGGCATACTGCCTCGTCATCGGTGATACAGAAGCCAGCCATATTGACGCCCATATCCGTCGGGCTCTTATAAGGCGACTTGCCGGAAATTCGCTCAAGCATCACATTCAGCACCGGGAAAATCTCAACGTCCCGGTTGTAGTTGACGGTCGTTACCCCATAGGCCTCGAGATGGAAGGGATCGATCATATTGATATCATTCAAATCCGTCGTTGCCGCTTCGTAGGCAATATTGACCGGATGCTTCAAGGGCAGATTCCAAATGGGGAAGGTCTCGAACTTAGCATATCCAGCCTTTACTCCACGTTCTTGATCATGATAGAGCTGTGAAAGGCAGGTTGCCATTTTCCCGCTCCCCGGCCCTGGCGCAGTCACCACCACAAGGGATCGTTTTGTCTCAATGTACTCGTTCTTGCCATAGCCATCCTGGCTCACAATGAGCGGTATATCATTCGGATAATCCGTGATCGGATAATGCCTGTAAACCTCGATGCCCAGATCCTTAAGCCGTTTTTGAAACAAATCGGTTGAAACCTGGGAACGGTAACGGGTAATCACCACACTGCCAACATACAAACCAATTTCACGGAAGGCGTCAATCAGCCGCATGACTTCCTGATCATAGGTGATTCCCAAATCGCCCCGGCGCTTGCTTCTTTCAATATCGTCTGCTGATATCGAAATGACGATTTCTACCTTATCCTTGAGTTTCATCAGCATTTTTACTTTACTGTCCGGTTGAAAACCCGGAAGCACGCGGGAAGCATGGTAATCATCGAACAGTTTCCCGCCGAACTCCAAATAGAGCTTCCCGCCAAAAGAGTCTATTCTCTCAAGTATTTTTTGTGACTGCATGTTGAGATACTTATCATTGTCGAATCCTGCTTTAATCATCTCTACGCTCCAATACGATTTATTCTTTCTGTATGAGGTTCACACGATTCCGCGCAAGCTAAATCCCAGAAATCGAGGCAATTCCAGTCCATATTTCGCTTGATCGGATCATTCATAAATAATTCACATGTCGTATTATACTACAATTACGCATTAATTATTTGCCCATTTTATAAAAATATATCAATCATAAAAAGCGAATATTGTGTAATTTTGCTTTCGAAAAATGTAATTAGGGCAGAACTTCATTTCTAAATTTAAAAGAGCTTTTTGGAATAATATCTCCCAAAAAGCTCTTTTTATTGGAGCCATCCTATGATCTGAACGCCTGAATCGTTCATCGGATTTTTTTTACTTCTCTGTCCCTTTTGCGGTAAACCCTCGTCATGGTAACCGCATGCATGATCAGCAGGGGTGGAAGAAGATAGATGCCCATGGTATGGAGCCAAAAAATATTTCTGTTGGGGTACATCCATGCTGCAGTGCCAAGTTTAATGAATATCCCCGCTAAAACAAAGAGAAGAAGGCTTGATATGAAGATCCAGGCAACGATTTTTGCCAGAAACAGCGGCTTGTTTTTGAAATCATTTTTCTGGAAGGACAATCGAACGGTAAAAGCGGTCCAGACCGGCTTACGATTCTTCAGGAAAATCAGCAGGACAAAAGGCGTTGATAAAATCAGCAAGCCCGCAAGGAAATGCAGTTGGGCCGTCGTTCTGAAAAAAGGTATCGGAAATCCCAGCGCAAGACCGAAAAAAATGTTGATGCCTGAAAATAGGGCAAAAACCATATGCACTCTGGAAAAAGCTGAGTTGAAGATTTTCACAGCCCGCCCTCCTCTTCGATGACGTACCTAGGTTGAATCAATCAGCCAGTTTACCAACCACCGGAACACCTTGCAGCTTTGAGTCATCATGGGGCGCCAAGTTTTTCAACTCATTGGTAAAGTCTTTTCCTGCTTCAAATTTTCCGACATGGATGCCATTCTTCCATTGGGAGACATTGGTCACGTCATAGACCGTGCCCTCGATTGCAATATAGGCAGGATTTCCATTTTTGCCATTGTATTGAGCAAGTTCGTCTATTGTGAAGGTTTTTTGCTCCGGTGCTTGAGCGGCTGGGGTTGATGCCGTTACCGATGTGCCGGTGGCTGCTGTGCTGCCCGTTGCTTCCCCATAAGGTGCTGAAGGTTGACTTGCTCCGCAGCCACTGAGCAGGGTCGAGAACCCAAGCATCAGGATGACCATTGTGATGAGGAATAAATATTGCCTTCTCATTATGCATCCTCCTTCATAAGACCTGTGCTTTATCTATGTTTAGATCCTTTCTGGATTGACTTTCCTTAACTTCTCGTTCGGTCACTTGCACTTCCTAAGCCTTACGCAGGCAATAATAGTCCTTGTCGAACCCCATCTTTTCCTGTACCGGACAACCCGGACAAATGCAGCCAAGCTCGGACTTGATGCATTGACTGATGCTTACCTCCGGAAGGCAATAAGCCAAAGGCTCACCACATTTCACATAGGACGGACACATAAGGCAGATGCATTCTTTTTGCAGTTTTTCATCCATTGCTTTCACCTCTTCCTATCAAATTAGTCCTTTTATACGAATCAACCCAATTGAAAGATTAAGCTCACTTTGATCCATGAAAAGGATTGGGCCCCTAACAGGAGCCCAATTGAAGATTTTATTTCGCTTTTTCGCCTGGCTGCGATTCATCCGGCCGATGGTTTCCCTTGTATCGCAGTTGTTAATTTTTGTTTAACCGAGGGCATCCTTACCCAGTGCGGTTATTTGTGCGCTTTTGAACATTGGCTTTGCAATGTTTCCTTCATCGCTGATCTCGAATTCAACCCCTGCAATCAGATTTTTCTCCTGAATATTCTTTACTATCTCACAGAATTCCGGATTATCCAGGTTGCATCTTTCCTTGGTGGGTGTAACCCCCTTGGTAATATCCTGCATGATGAGTCTTTCAACTTCTTTAAGCATAGGCAACCTCCTTTCGATTATCATACTTGTATTATATTCTACATTTTTCTGAATATTCCTTCTTTTTCTGCCCTGTCAAACCTAATTTTCATTCCCCTGTCCCTGATCAAGAATAATTCCATGGATCCGTTTTCATCAATATTTCTACAGGGCATCCAGCAGCAAATCATAAATATTCGGGAACTTTTTCTTCAAATTAAGCGGTTTCCCTTCTTGATCCACAAAACAGTGCCTGGTTTCGCCGACGCAGCGCAGTTCTCCCGATTGCTTTTCGAGGACCTCATATTCAATCGTTAATCTTAAACCAGTAAAACTCGTGAGTTTGGCACTGATTTCTACCGTTTCCCCAAAGCGTGTCATCTTCTTATATTCACAGGATACGCCAAGCACAGGAATCATAATACCACTTGCCTCCATTTCCGCGTAGCCCAATTCCAATTGCTCCAACATGTCGATTCTGGCCTCTTCAAACCAACGAATATAGTTCGAATGGTGGATAATTCCCATTTGGTCTGTTTCATAATATTGCGTTTTATGTTCATATTTTTTCATGCAAATTCCTCCTTATTTTTAATTTTGAAAGGATATAGCTCCCCGAAGGCAGCACCTCCGATAATTAAAATCGCACCGGCGATTTGAACAATGCTTAACCGTTCGCCAAGAATGATTGCCGAGAAGATCAGTGCGGATAATGGATCCACATAGCTGCAAATGGCCACGGACTGTGCCGGAAGTTCGTGAATTGATGAAAAATACAAATAACAACCAACACCGGTATTGACCACACCCAAAAATAGAATGGGTAGGATGTTGACGCCGGAAAAAGAAGGCATCCCCTGCTGCGTCTGCAAGGTATAAAGCAAAACCACCATAAAGGCCGTTGTGAGCTGAACCAGCGTAATTTCCAGTCCGGTGAGCCTTTTGACTTTTTTATTTGAAAGGATCATGGTTGCATAAAGTACCGCAGACATGATTCCAGCCATAAGTCCCCAGGATACACCGTCTATTAAAAAAGCTGATCTGTTCACGAGAACCATACCAAATGCAACAGCGACGATACCGGCAACTTTGCTTTTCGTTATTCTTTCTTGGAATAGGAAAGGCGCCGCGGCCATGACCAACACAGGTCCACAGTAATACGCAAGGGTGGCGGCGCTGACGCCGATGAGCCGGTAAGCCTCAAATAAGAACATCCAGCTTAAACCCATGGAAACACCGGATCCCAGCAAATAAAACCATTGCCGCTTGATTTCCTCGAACCGTGGTTTTTCTCGTCTCAGTATAAAAATGGCCAACAAAAACAAACTGCCGATCAGCGTTCTCGATAATACGATCTCGGTACTGCTGAGTAAAATATAACTGGCTACGATACCATTGGACCCAAAGATAAGCAAGGATAGTATATATTTAAAATATGCGTTCATCATGGATCAATCGGTCTCCTTCGAAGTCGAACTTGTCCTAATAAATTATTATTATAACATATGTATCTTATTTTAAAAAGAAATGCAGCCGATTTGACCCGGCTGCATTTCTTTTGGCCCGTTATTTCCTTTTCAATCCCAAGTTAATATTTTTTAGAGGCACGACCTGTTTGTTTAAGAAGCTTCATCAAAGCCGATGGTCACATCATCGAGAAACATTCCCAATCCATCCGATGTTCCAATTTCTCTGAATTCAAGACGTGTACTGGTTGTTGTTGCTGAAAGATCGCTGTACGGTTGCGTTGTCCATTCCGCATTGGAATCATCAAAGGTGCCTAATTTGGCGCCATTCCACCATACTTCGATTTCACTGTCAGCGGTGCGCGGATAATAGGCGAAGCTCAAGCTATACTTACGTTCCGGGCAAGTATTGATGTCCTGATAAATCTTTGTGGAGTGGTAGCTATCCAATTCGGCATATTGGCTTCCTTCAAAGGGCTCAAGACCAACCGCTGAGGACCTCTGCAATTCCAGCGTCGCTGCTTCAGCATAGGTGTCCATCCATTCCACGGTCCAGCCCATATTCAGGGTCCCGGTCGGATAGGTGCTCCAACCTCCGGCTACAACAGGGGCTTCAAAGCCTCCGTTGATCAAAACAGGCGCTTCACAGACCGGGCTGTAATCAGGCATTACCAGTGTTTTGGGGATCATCAAGTGTTCGTTGAGGAACAATAAGACTGCGTCCCAATAGGCTTCCAGATCCTCTTTGTTGTCGACTTCCGAAAACAGGGTCTTGGGGCCCATGTGGGCTGCAACGTCCGCAATGAAATTGCCGCCCTCTTTACCGGTGCCGTATCGAGGCTTTACATCATTATATTCCAAAATTCTTGCCGCAATGGCTGGGGCCGATAGGAGGAAATCCTCTTCCGCGATTTCTTCTTCAATTTCTTCTTCGATTTCTTCTGTCTGTTGGGTTTCCATGGAATCTTTGTTTGCTATTTTATCATTGTGAGAAGTTTTGGGCGCTGCAAAGACTGTCGAAGAAAGACTTAACATAAAGATCAAGGTTACGGCCAATACAAACCATTTTTTCTTCAAAAATATCCCCTCCTTTTCATATCTCTAAATACATCATATAACTCAATGGTTACATTGCGGTGGCATATAGGAAAAAAAGATTCTGCTTTTCGTTCTGACCGCATCAGTTCATCTCATTTATTTAATTGACTGTAAATCCTAAGATAATTTAGGATATCCGTTTTGGAAACGATGCCCATCAAATTCTCCTGGTCCATAACCAGAACCCTTCCGACGCTGTTGCCAAAAAGCTTTGTTATGGCAGCAGAAACCGTATCCCCGGGTCGAACGATAAGGTTATCGGTTAAAGGCGTCGTGATGCTGCGAACCGTGGTTTGGGTTCTTAATTCCCTTGGTGTTTTTTTGATGCTTTCCACAGAAACAATTCCCGTGATCCTTTCATTGCTTCTCACTGGAAAAACAGCATATTTGTACTTATAAAAATAACCCTCCAAAAGTGCCTGAACGGAAAGGTTATCGTCGACGATCTCAAGCTTGTCCGTCATGAAATCACTGACAAAAATCTTATCAAAGATATCTGACATCACCATGGATTGATAACTGGACTGTGACATCTGATTAATAAACCATCCGATGAAGGCAAACCAAACGCCATTGAGAATATTGCCATTGAGTACCATGAAAATACCGAAGTAAATAAAAACATAACCGATCACTCGTCCCATGGCAGAAGAGAATTTTCGAGCCTTTTGTAAATTTCCGCTAAAATACCAAATAAGCGCTTGAACAACTCTTCCGCCATCAAGGGGGAAAGCAGGCACTAAATTGAATATGGCCAGGACCATGTTTGCACTGGACAGGTATGCGAACAGTACGTAAAACACTTCATGGGCTCCAATATTTCGTGATAAAGTTGCCAGCAGAAAAAAGAGGACAGACAGGAATAGGCTCATTGCAGGACCAGCTATGGCAATCTTCAGCTCTTTGAGCGGCTCATCAGGCTCCTTGTCCAACTGGGATACACCGCCAAAAATAAACAAAGTGATCTTCTTCACCGGTATTCCGGCGCTGATCGACAACAAGGAATGGGATAGTTCATGAAGCAAAACGGATAAGAAAAACATTAACGCAACGATGCCTCCAATGATCCATCGGGTCATTTGATCCAAACCAGGATAATTATTTGGGATATAACCTGTTGCCAAGGAGAAAGTCACAAGGGCAAATATAATAAACCAACTCAGGTGAACTTCAATCTGGATCCCTTTAACTCTGCCGATCACCAATGAATCTTTCATGGGTTTCTTCCCTCCTTTAATGATCTTGTTCCAAAATATCTTCCCCTAATGATTTGGTCCCGCTTTATGGCTCATTTAAGCAAAAAACACGGTTGCAATTGAACCAAAAAAGCCAAGGACACTATAAAATCCTAATGCAATTGCCAAAAAGACCCATATGGAACGTTCTTTATTTTTAATGATCGAAAACATAGCGGCAATGATGGTTGCAATACCTATCACAAGCATGAGGATCGTTATGATTCCTTGGAGTGGGTTTTGAATAAGGATATCAATGCCTGAATACCCTTCGTTCCATGGAAGAATCGAACCACCAACAAATACAATAATATTTAGGATCATCATGATGACAGCCCATTTGCCCGAAGGCGTTTTTGGCAAAAAGTATATTTTCATATCTTTCCCCCCGTATCACTTTGCGTATTTGTATTCATAATATTCTGTCATTATTATATCACAGGCATCTTTCGATTCATATTGACCTTTACCCTATTTTACTCAATCGATGACGAAACTCAGATATCGATGCTATTGGCGCACCACATCAAAAAAGGGGCTGTGTTGAAACTTA
>DIWW01000019.1 GCA_002435905.1 Peptococcaceae bacterium UBA6096 | reverse complement strand
CAATTGACTTATTACCACAAGTCTTCGACGAGTCCAAATATTTTTTAACCGCTCTGAACTGGCCCATATAGCCTGAGCAGCGGCACAGATTTCCCATGAGATATTTTTTGATATCATCCTCTCCGGGATTCACCAGCTCCCGCTTCATAGCGATCACATTCATGATGAAGCCCGGATTGCAGAAGCCGCATTGCTCCGTGCCTTCATCCGCCATGAATCCGCCGAGCTCAAGGGCTTCCTTTTCAAGGCCCTCCAGGGTCGTAATATGTTTGCCGTTGGCCCTCACAGCCAAGGTGGCGCAGGAAAGCACCGGCTTCCCTTCCATAAGGACCGTACACATGCCGCAATTGGAGGTTTCACAGCCCCGCTTGACGCTGAAAAAGCCTTTGGATCTCAAGTATTCCAAAAGCATCGTGTCCGGTGCGATATCCTCATTGACTTCCTTATCATTGATCCAGAGCCGGATGATCATAACGCACCTCCTGAAACGATGGCCGCAATATTTCTTCTGACCAGTCCATCCGCAAGGATCTGCCGGTACGTCTTGCTCCCAAGCAGATTGCTGCCGAAAGGGATCGAACCCTTGATTTGGTCCGCCATCCCATTGATTTCCTCTGCTGAAGGATGGCTGCCACCCGTGAATTGGATCCGCCGGGCGCGTCCCGGCCTTGCCCCAAGGACGATCTGCCATTGATCCTCAAAATTCGAAACGGCGCAATTCAGCACCGGAAAGTCGCCGGCGCTTTTTCGAAAGGAGGAATAAGCTGCCTTCCGGGCATCCTTTCGGAGCACCACCCGAACCAGGACATCGTTGTCATGGGGCATGGCGGCGAATTCCGCCAAAGGCACCAACCCGCCCTTATGCAGTTCAACATAGGCGTCCAGCGCCATCAGAACTGTCAGCACGTCGGAAAATCCATATCGGGAGAAGACGGAACCGCCCACCGTCGCCCCGTTTCTCATCTGGATCCCGACAATGGAACCCAGGGCCTGGGCAATCACGCCATTAAAATAACGGTTGAGCCCCGCATGGGTCTCCAAATCACGCAGTGTGCACATGCAGCCGATGGTGAAGCGGTCCGCCGCTTCCTCGATGGTGTTTAAACCAAGGGCCGATAAGTCGATGGCCTTGATGATTTTCTTCCTTCCCATTTTAAGCCACAGAGTGCCGCCAAGAATGACCCCCGACCTGCTTTGGTTCAGTTCATAGGCCTGTTCAAGGCTTTCTGCCAGACTATATTGATTGATGGTGAACATTTTCCCTCTCCTTCCCGTCCCCTTGCCGACGTTAGAACAACGGCGCAAACAATCTCAGCACGGCCTGCAGAAGTTTGACGCTCCAAGACCTGGCCTTCCAGGTCTCCAGGGTGATTTCCTCACTGACTTCGAAGGTATCCAGCATATCTTTTTTGATATCCTGGAGGACCGGTGCGCCGCAGATCCAGATCCCGTTCTCAAAATGAAGGTAAAAACTGCGGTAATCCATATTGATGCTGCCGGTGATGGCATGGTCGTCATCGCTGAGGATGGTTTTGGCATGAATGTAGCCCGGAGAATATTCATAGATCCGGACACCTGCCTCCAGGAGCCTGCCATAATTAAATCGGGTCACGGCATGGACGTACCAATGGTCTGAGTTCTTCGGCGTCACGATCCGCACATCGGCGCCGCTGACCGCCGCCATGCACAGAATGCCCAACATAGCGTTGTCCACCACCAGGTAGGGTGTGGTGATATAGACATATTCATGGGCATTGGTGATCATATAGCGATAGGTTGCTTCTGCCGGATTGTCCGGCTCATTGACCGGTCCATCCGTAAAGGGTTGGTAATACCCGTCTCCCTCTACAATGCTGTCCGGGCGGTACTGCTGATAATCTTCACCCAGCCCGCTTTCGACTTCCCACATCTGCAGAAACATGACGGTCTGACTCCAGACCGCATCCCCCTCCAAACGGACAGCGGTATCTTTCCAATGGCCATACTTTGGATAAAGGTTCACATATTCATCCGCTATGTTGGTCCCGCCGGTATAGGCGATGTTGCCGTCGATAATGGTGATTTTCTGATGGTTGCGATAATTTACATAGAGCCGTGAGATGTATCGGCGGACCGGATTGAAGGGCAAGGCATGGATGCCGTCCCCTGCAATATCCGTTTCAAATTCATCGGGCAGGGCGAAAATACTGCCTGCATCATCATAGAGAATGCGGACTTCCACCCCTTGGGCCGCTTTGCGCTTGAGGACGTCATAGACCCTGTCCCAAAGCCTGCCTTCCGATATAATATAATATTCTATGAAAATGAACCGTCGTGCCTGTTCCATTTCTGCGAGCATTTCGTTAAACTGCAGCTCGCCCAATGGATAATAACGGCATCGGGTTTCACGATATAAAGGGAAGCCGCCCTTCTCAAGATATACTGAAATGCGTTTCCGGGAAGGATGGCTGCCCTGCAAATCAAGCTGAACTTCGGGATCCGGCCTTAGCCATTCCCCCCGTCGGGATAAAGTCTGGTGGGTCTTCCGGCCGCATCGGCTGTGGGTCCCGGACCTTCCCCATAAAAAATAAAGCAGCACACCGAATACAGGCAGGACAAGAATCGTCACGATCCAAGCGATGGTATAGGAAGAACCCCGGTTTTTGTCGATCAAGACCAGGACTTCCACCAAACCAATCGCTTCAAGGATAAAATAGGCATAAACAAACATCTGCTTCAGGTTGATTACCAGAAGGAAAAGCAAAAGAAGCTGTGCCAGAAGGATCAGACTGGCAAGCACGACGCGTAAGATACCGGCAATCTTCTTTTCAAGTTTTATCATGGCAGCTGCTGCGCCTCCTTACCTCAGGGCAAACCTTAAATTTCCCGGCAGGATTTGATCTGTTCCTTGGCAGGAACCTGCAGATCAAAGCATCTACTCCTATTTTACTTGAATCCAGCCAAGGAATCAAATCCGGATGATTCTTGGCCTGCTGCGAATCATCTTATTGTTTCCGGCCCCATGCATTATGGTATAATGTATAAATAAAAAAACATCCTTGAAGAATGGATGTTCAGAGAAAAGGTGGTCAAAATGGAGCAGCGCGACCGCAATGGTTTAAATGAAACAGAGTTTTTGCAGCAATACCGTCCGGGCAATTATCCGCGGCCTTCTGTGGCGGTGGATCTGGTGGTCTTCGCAGGCAGGGGTCCCGAAACCGAATTGCTGATGATCCGCCGGGGAGGCCATCCCTGTTTGGGCATGTGGGCGTTGCCGGGTGGGTTTGTCGGGCCTGAGGAAACCACGGAGGCCGCAGCCCTCCGGGAATTAAAAGAAGAAACCGACGCCGACGGCAAGGATCTTGAACTCATTGGCGTATTCAGCGATCCACAGCGGGATCCCAGAACCCGGGTCATCAGCTGCGCCTATATGGCATGGGCCGGACCCATCCCCATCCCGGTCCAGGCCGGCGATGACGCTGCGAAAGCAGCCTGGTTCAAGGCGGCCCTGATACCGCAAGCCGCGGAAAACCGAATGCAGCTGTCTTTGGATTCAGCCGGCGATTCTCTGTCAGCCGATCTGGAAGTCATCCGAAGAACAACCCCCTTCGGCCCCCGATATGACATAAAGATCGATGCTTCCCAAGGCATTGCCTTTGACCACGCAAAAATCATCACCCTCGGTTTGCTGAAACTACGATAGCTTCCAAAGACAAATCGATTTCAGAAGACTGGAAAACCCCAGGGGAAAGGCCAAAGCGCCCCGGGGTTTTATTGTGTGTTTCAAGGTGGCGGCTTGGTCAAGCTTTCTCGATTTCTCCCGCCCCCGCCGCAGCCGCACCAAGGCCACGGGCTGCAGCCATATGTTCCGGATATTGCCTGATATTACCTTTTTCATCGACGCCGTTGACCAGAAGCTCCCCGGCCGGTGTGTATCCGGCGACATCAAAGAAATATTTCATGGTCAGCTTCGCCCCATCAAAAAGGCGGGCGCCCCGGGTGGCTCCGATGCAGATAAAATAACCTTTCTTATCCGCCGTATACCGCGGATCTTTAAGAATGTATTTTCGCGCCCATAAAGCTTGGGCCCGGTCTATGGCGCACTTGGACCATCCCGAGACCGCATAGAAATAGATCGGCGAAGAGAAAATCATCGCATCCGCAGCCCCGATCAATTCATATAAATCCTGCATATCGTCTTTCAGGCTGCAGACCCCTGTCTTTTCGCAGGCTCCGCAGGAAATGCAGGAGGAATATTTCAGTTCGGACAGAACAACTTTTTTTGTTTCTGCGCCGGCTTCCCGGGCCGCTGCCAAGGCTTCATCTAAAAGGATCTCCGTATTTCCGCCTCTCCGCGGGCTGCCAGACACGCCTAAGACCAACATATTTCAGCCTCCGTTCAATAATTTGGGTTAAGGTCTACGTTATAGCTTCCAATTATTCATCTTTTTCCTGCGGGATTTCTGCCGCCGCCAGGTTTTCCCTTGGGACAGGGAACGAGTTTCTGCGTCTTCTCACACTTTCAGTCAGAAGAAACTCGATTTGACCATTGATGGAGCGGAAATCATCCTCAGCCCACGCTGCCAGTTCTTTCCACAGCGTGGGCGACAAACGCAGCAATATTTGTTTTTTGTCTTTATCACTTTTCTTTTCCATGATGCTAATAGATCGAGCCGCTGTTGACGATCGGCTGGGCATCTCTGTTGCCGCAAAGCACAACCAGCAGATTGCTGACCATGGCCGCTTTCCGCTCGTCGTCAAGTTGGACCACATTGTTTTCACTCAGCTTATCCAAGGCCATTTCCACCATGCCTACCGCGCCTTCAACGATCATCTTTCGTGCGTCGATGATAGCGGAAGCCTGCTGACGCTGCAGCATGACGGCGGCGATTTCCGGAGAATAGGCCAAATGGGTGATCCGCGCCTCCATGACTTCAAGGCCTGCGGTCTCCACTCTGGATTGGATTTCAATTTTTAACTTTTCGGCGACTTCCTGGCTGCTGCCGCGGAGTGTCATTTCTTCCCCATCGGCGGCCACGTCATAAGGATACAGCCTCGCAATATTTCTCAAGGAAGAATCGCACTGAATGGAAAGGAACGCCTTGTAGTTGTCAACATTGAATACAGCCTTGGCTGTATTGACCACACGCCAAATGACCACGATCCCGATTTCTACCGGATTGCCCAGTTCATCGTTGACTTTTTGTTTATTGTTGTTTAATGTCATGGTTTTCAATGAAATCGTTTTTTTAGGGATGCTTACTTTCATACTGGCGGGGGTATTGCCTAACTGCCCGATAGGATTCTGGTCTTCGGTTGCGGTGGCACTCCCTGCATGGGCCGTGGGATTGACCGCAGATACGAAAGGATTTACGTAGAAGAAACCTTCCCCCTTGAGGGTGCCGATGTATTTGCCGAACAAAGTGAGGACCAGCGCTTCCTGGGGCTTCAAAATCTTCAGCCCAAGAAAAGGGATCCAACCCAGGCAAGTGTAGAGGATTCCGGAAACCAGCAGAATGATTCCGGTCATCCGCCTCAGGGAATTTTCATCGATCCAGTTCGCTCCCAGAATCACGGCTGCAATCCCCGCCAGCATGAGGATGATGAGAAGAATCAGCATGCCCATGCCATTCCTGGCTTTCAGTTCAATTTCATCGGAATAAGATCCTGTCATTCGAATTCGCCTCCTGATATAATCATGATATCATTATAATATCACTAATTCAGGATTTGTCGAATTAATTATAGGCTTAGGTTCATGCTTTGCCGCAACGCAAAGAAGCCGCAACCCTGATCAGACAAGGTTTGCGGCTTCTTTTGAATTTTTTAGGTATTTCAGGCTCCGGATCTCTATACGATCCCGTAAGTGTTGGACTGCCCGCCGTCGATGGCAATGGTCTGGCCGTTCACATAACTGCAATCTTCACTGAGCAGAAAACCTACGACCTTGGCAACTTCTTCCGGCATCCCCAGCCTCTTGGTTGGATTGCCCTGGGCGAATTCCAGTTCCGCTTTCTTAGGATCTTCTGGATTGACCTGCTTGAAGGAACCGGCTACCATGGGCGTTAGGATGGCGCCCGGTGCAATGGCGTTGGAAACGATCCCGTCTCTGGCAAACTCCAGCGCAACGTTCTTGGTCATGCCGGACACAGCATGCTTACTGGCCACATAGGGTGCCTGATTGATGACGCCACGGATGCCGCCGACGGATGCAGTGTTTACGATTCTGCCATACTGTTGCGCCTTCATGATGGGTATTACATGACGAACTCCATAGTAAACGCCCATCAGATTGATATCGATAACCTTTTTGAAAATATCCAGATCGTAGTCGGGAATCAGGGCCTGTCTGCCTTCAATGCCCGCATTGTTATAAAATCCGTCGATCCGCCCATATTTATGATAGGTTTGATCGACGTAGCTTTTGACTGCCGCTTCATCGGACACATCCGCTTGAATGGTCAGGATCTCCGCATCCGGACTCTCTGCAAGGATTTCCGTTCTAGCCTGTGCAAGAGCCTCCGCGTTCATATCGATCAGTGAAAGCTTGGCACCTTCTTTCGCTGCATGATGGGCGACTGCCTGACCAAGCCCCATGGCAGCCCCTGTAATAACGATCACTCTGTCTTGTAGTCTTTTTCTCATTGCAAATCCTCCCCTGTCGCTGATGTGATGTCGAATGCTGATGCATCTGTAATTGCTGTCAGCATATATTAGGACAGAGTTCATGGTCAAGAAAAGTCTATGATTAGACGTTATATCCATTATCCTATAAAAACATAGCAAATTATATGGCAAACTTTATCTTTCAGTTAGACAAAATTCAGCTAATATTTGTTTTTATTATTTTTCTATTTTTTCTTTATATTCCTCTTGCTTTTTTGTTATCTTTCTGCTATTTTATAGGTAAGCACCATCCCTTTAGTGAATCTGGTTCAAATCCTTTCGAAAAACCATCACTCAACTTGGTTTTCCCTTAGGTCGTCGATCAGTCTCATTCCAGGATAGTGTTTTTTCTATGATCTCAACAAGATAGGACGTGTACTTCGTATCTCAAATATCCCGAATATCCCGAATATCTCGAAGATCTCAAATATCACTGGTAACCCTAATATCTGTCGTAGCTTCGAAAAAATTCTCGTGACATTCCAAGGTAAATCCAAATCCATTTCTCAACATAATAAGGTCATACTTTAGGGATGGACGCTTTTAAGGGACTGTGTGAAAACACAGTCCCTTGGTATTTACCGGAGACTTGATGGCTTACCGCATCTCTCCACATTCTGCTGGACTGCCGCCTTTCATACGAAAAAGAAGCATGGCTGCCGCAAGCAGGGACATGCCGGCGCCGAATAAAAAGGTAACCCGGGCGCCGAAAGACGTCCACAAAACGCCGGCGATGGTGCTCGCCGGCAGCAAGGCGATGCCCACTAAGGTGGAATGAAGGCCCAGCATGGTTCCCTTCAATCCCCGAGGTGATATTTCTGCGATAAAAGCTCTTTCGACGCCTGCGATCATGGCGGTGTAGGCGCCATATAAGACAAACATGGAAATCATGAATCCTTTGCTGAAAGCGAATGCAAAGCCCAGATAGACTGCCGCAAAAACCATATAGCCTGAAACCAGCAGCCGTTTTCTTCCGACCTTGTCGGATCGTTTCCCGGCGGGGATCGCAAGAAGGGATGCTGTCACATTGTATATGAAATATAATAAAATCACAGAAGCGTCATCAAAACCCAGACTTTTTGCCCGAAGCAGCAAAAAAGCATTGGAGGAATTCCCCAAGGTAAACAAAAAAGCTGTCAATAAATATAATTTCAGCTGGTCGTCCAGCAGCTTTATGTTCTTCCAAAAGGGCTCCCGCGCTTTGATGCATCGATCTTCTTTCTTTTCTTTGACCAGAAAGAACATGGCCAGGCACAGCAAAACCGGAAGGATTGAAACCAGGAATACTTTTTTGTAATCGAGCTGGCCCTCTGCGTTTCTCATCAAGAAATAAGCCATCAGAATACCGATGGCCGATCCTGCCATATCCAGCGCCTTATGGATCCCGAAAGCTTCACCGACCTGATCTTTTTCAGCGCATTCGCTGACCATCACATCCCGCGGCGCGGTCCGGATCCCTTTGCCGATCCGGTCAATGACCCGGGCGCCTAAAATGCCCATCCACGAACCCGCCCCGATCAGGGCGGCTTTATAAACCAGTCCCGTGGAATACCCAAGGAAGGCGATGATTTTTTTCTTCTTGTATTTGTCTGTGATGTAGCCGCTGAAAACCTTCAGCAGGCTGGCAAGGCTTTCAGCGATCCCTTCGATCAATCCCACCAAGGCCGGCGTTGCACCGAAAACAGACGTCAAATAAAGTGGGATCAGCGGGTAGACCATTTCCGCGCTGATGTCCGCAAAAAAACTGACCATTCCCAAATAAATCACATTCAACATTTTTGTTATCACCTCGAAGGAGCCTTGGGACAGCTGGGGAACGGTTGATTAAAGCATCGGCCCCACCAGACTGATCAGCCCGCTGAAGACGATCAAGGTCACCAGGCAAAACTTCCAGTTCATCGCAACCGATACGGACCAGTTGCTCTTTCCGGTGTTGCCGGCCAGAATCAAGGATGTGGCGGAAAAAGGCGAAGCCAGGATCGTGATCAGCCAGCCAAAGATAATGGCCATGCAAAATGTATAATTATCCAGGCCAAGGGAAGCAGGAACCAGGGCTGCCACCATGGCTGTACCGGTGGCCGCCGGATGGATGCCGGCAAGGGACGGCAAAATCATCAGCAGGATCAAGGCGCCCACCATCATCGCCGGATAGTCGATCAGCCATTGAGGCAGCAGCTTGGGGATCATGGCGCCCACACCGGAAAGCTCCATGGCTTTCCCCAAAAATCCAGCAGCTGCATAAAGGGCAACCTGGCTTTGCACTTTGATCAGGGATGTATTGTAGAATTTTACCATCCCCTTTTTATAGCCCTGCCAATGGTTTTGCACCGTGGCAGACAGCAACGGGAAGACCAAGGCCGCAGCCGGCACGATGAGCATTAAGTCCCAGCCGGTGGTCTTGTCCAGCAATAGGATGGTGCCGATCATGGCAGCGGCAAGAACCAGCATGGTCACGATTTTGTTCCAGCGAATCTTGGTTTCCCTGTCAGGGAGCAGGGTTTTATAACGATCCGGATGCTGCCGGGTCTCAAGATACAGGCCGGCGATACTGATGCCGTTGAAAAGGATCGTGAAGACGATGGCGATGGGGACGATGGTGGTCCATTTGACATCAGGATACGCGCTGTAAACGATGACGGACGCCCAGGCAGGGGACCAAAAACCGGAGGAATTATAGCCTCGCGACAGCGCTTTCAAAAATGGTGTTTCAGCGTCGTACAGTTTTTGAAATGGATTCAGCAGTTCATAAATAATAATCACGGCGCCCACGCCCACCAGCACCCCCAGCAAATGGGCGCTGACCATGGTCAAAACACAGAAGCTGAGCAGATTCTGCATCTTCACTTGGGCCAGTGCTTTCAGGTCGCTTTGATAATCTTCATAAAAAAAAGGCGCCGACAACATGGGCGCGCAAATCAGCAGCGTGGCCAAATTAGCATTTTTCAGCAGCGCGATCAGCCATTGCATGGGGGAAGCCCCAGAAATCACCAACAAAACGCCGCCGATCAAAAACATTGCCAGGATCACCCTCCGGGTCAAAGCATCCATTTTGGGTAAAGAATACACGATCACCAAAAGCATGATCGCGCAGGACAGGATCTGCAGCGGCAGAAGCTGGATAAAATAATTGCCCAGGCGCAGCACGGCAAAAAGGATGACCAAAATCTGCAAAAATGTTTTCAGACGATTGGCTTGGACGAAATTAGTCAATGTTCATTCTCCTTTGCGTATTTTGGAGCGCTTCTATCGTTCGGTCATCCCTTGACGCCAGCATCTTTTTCTGCACGCTCTATTCTGGCAAGTTTTTCCGCAAATGACCTTCGGAGAACCGCAAACAGAACATAAGTACTCCCCATTCTGAATCTTCTCCAGATTTTCGAAACTCTCAATCCATTCTTTGCCGCAGTTAAGACATCTTACAGGGCATATATTTTGGGTGAAATTACCGCCCTCGATACGGATGCTTTTGCCATTGACCAGGCTGTCAGCGACTTTTTCCCGTGCCGATATCAGGATCCGCTGGAAGGTTGGCCGTGAAACTTCCATCTTCTCAGCACACTCTTCTTGCTCAAGACCCATTAGATCCTTGAGTCTTATTGCTTCAAGTTCCTCGAGCTTCAAGACATTTCCAGGGCTTAAAGAAGCTTCCGGCCCGGATGGCACGAAGTGGGTAATGTGGGGGAGGTTTTCGATTTTTCTCCATTTCGTTGGCCTAACCATTCGATCATCTCCGCTCTTCATGTCGTATCCGAAATTATATTCGCCCAAACTTCAACAAAACCCTTCCGACTCTGGCGATATTTATCCATTGGATTTCCCGGCGATTTTCAGATGGCACCGTTTCTTGGCTATTCGATCATCTCCGATTTATTATTTTGACAATCCGGACAATAGCCATAAATCACTAATTTGTGGCCAGATATTCTATAATCCGTTTCTTTCGCAAGGGTTTCCTCATAGTCCTTGAGAGGACAATGGGCAATGGCTTCGATTCTTTTGCAGCAGAGGCAAATCAAGTAATGACGATGGCTCCTTCCATTGTATTCAAAAAGCGCTTTCGTGTTTCCGCTGAGATTCAACACTGCAATTAGATTTTTAATGGCCGGCCAATGAAGCCGCTTTTGCTTTCATATATTTTCCCCGAGCTAGGTATGTGATCACATAACTTGAAGCAGACAATACAACGATGGCAGCGCCGGAAGCAATATTCATCCGATATGAGATCCACAAGCCCGCAAAGCAAAATACATTCCCAAGCAAAACGGAATACAACATCCGTTTTATTAAGTCCGATGTAAACATGCCTGCCACCGCAGCAGGTGCTGTCAATAATGCAAGAACAAGAATGATGCCGACGACCCGGATCAGAACGACGACGGTCATGGCAATAAGCACCATAAGGAAATATTCAAAAAAAGCCGTTTTGATTCCCAAAATCGAGGCAAATTCCTCATCGAATAGATATGCTTTCCAGTCATTAAAGAACGTGATAACCGCAGCTGTCACGATCAGTGTCGCGCCAATCATCAAATAAAGGTCTGCTTTAGCAACCGACAAGATGCTTCCAAAGAGATAGGAACTGATATCCGGGGGATAACCGGGCATCAGTGCAATAAAAAGAATGCCAAGCGCCATGCCAAGGGACCAAAACAAGCTGATAACCACATCAGACCGCGTGCCGCCTCTTCGTTTAATATAACCTATTCCGATGGCCGCACCAAGAGAGAAGATCATCGCTCCGACGATTGGCTCAAATCCCAGCAAATAACCTAATCCCACGCCGCCATAGGAGGTATGGGCTATGCCTCCACTCATCATGACCAGCTTTTTCTCAACAATAATGACGCCGATCAGACCGCAGACAACACTGGCAAGGACGCCTGCCAGAACAGCATTTTGCAGGAATTGATATTTAAGCATCGATTGGATCATGCCTTCCTCCCCCCTTCGTGGGCTTTCAAAACCCTGTGTGGAACGCCGTGGGCAATCAAGTCCACGGGACAGCCATAGAGACTATGGACGATCCGTTCATTGAGCTCTGGTTCGCCATGATAAACAAGACGCACGTTCAAGCAGGCAAGACTGCGGACCTGCGATGATATGGCGAACAAATCATGAGTCACCAATATGATCGTCATATTTTTATTCAATTCAGAAAGCAGCTCAAAAATCTGATCTCGAGAGCAAGCATCCACACTGGCCGTCGGCTCATCTAAAAGCAAAAGCCTGGGATTGACGGCAAGCGCCCTGGCAATCAGCATTTTTTGGAATTCGCCTCCGGATAGCTGGGCTATCTGCCGATCGGCAAGATCAGCGATGCCCACCTTTTCCAGTAGCTCCACGGCGATCTCCTTGTCTTTTTTCGTGTAGGTAAAGAACGGTGATATACCTTGCTTAAGCCGGCCGGTCAAAACCACCTCACGGAGGGTTATGGGAAATTGTCTGTCCATGACTGCAAACTGAGGAACATACCCCATCACTGCTTTGTTTTTTCCCGGTTCATCCCCATAAATCCTGACAGTCCCGGCCGCCGTTTCAGCAAGGCCGAGAATCGCCTTCAGCAGCGTTGATTTACCGCCGCCGTTGGGTCCAATGATCCCAAGGTAATCACCATCCTTCACATCGAGACAAATCTCCTCAAGGGCAGGTTTCTGTCCGTAAAAAATGGAGAGATTCCGAATTTGGACCGCTTTTTGATTCGCGTTATTCTGATTGTTCATTGCAATGCTCCGGCAATTGCTTTTCCTATAAAATTAAGGTTCGTGATATAGTCTTGGGACAAAGGCTCAAGCATGACTTTTTCTCCGCCGATTTCTTCGGCAAAAGCATCCGGCTGCTTGCTGTCGATTTCTGCTTGGGAAAATATCACTTTGATATTTTCTTTTTTTGCAAGGTCGATCATCGCCTGCAGATGCTGCGCCGTCGCTTCTTTCCCGTCCTGTTCAAGAGAGACCATCTCAAGTCCATAATCCTCGGCAAAATAACCATAAGAAGGGTGGAACACAATAAACGTCTGCTTCTTGGTGCCTTCAAAGCCCGCTTGGATGGTCTGATCCGCTGAATCCAGCTGCCTGAGATAACGCTCCGTATTTTCTTCATAAATTTGTGCATTTTCTTGATCTAAAGCAATCATGGTTTCCGCAATGGCTTCGACCATGATCTTGGCGCGTCTGGCCGACAGCCAGATGTGGGGGTCCCGGTTTCCGGGACTGAATTCCCGGTCAGTAAATTGATTCGATACCACCTCCGCCAGATCCACAACATCCATCTCAATATCCTTAGCCCTCGGCAGAATATTCGCTTTTTCAGTGGGTACGCCGATGGTAAAATAAACGGCTGCTTGACTGAAGCTTGCCATCTCTTGAGGCGTCGGCTCATAATTTCCCGGGCTATTGCCTGGTGGCACAAGAATGATCACGTCCGCCAAATCGCCGCATACCGCTTCAACAAAAGCTTTCTGAGGCGGTATGGTAACCGCTACCGTGAGCTTGGAATTATTTGTCTCCGCCACATCCAGGCCGCTGCAGCCTGTAACGAGAAGAAGATTGAAAATGAGCCCTAGTCCAATCACCCATCGGAACCAAAAATATTTTTTCATATGAAAACCACCTTTTCTGAATTGGCGTTGCGAATGAAACGCATTTGCGATAACAATTTTACCTTGATTATGGGCTTATGTCAATATCATTTCATGCCTTCTCCAAACAGGAGTATCCTTATCCGGCAGAATCCTTCAGCGATGCCATATCAAATTCGGCAAATACAAAAAAGGAGGGCGCTGCCCTCCTTTGATTATGCTTCTACCTTCTGCAGATCATCCAATTGTTTACTGACGACGTCCAGTCTTCTTTGCAAGATCTCTTTTTCGTCCTTTAAGATTTCTTCCTTTCTCAGTTCATTAGGCAGGTTTGCGCAGGATCCTCTATATCCCTTTCTGCATCCGAAACCCATGCCACGGCCAAAACCACGGCCGTTACCGACACTATAAACGCCTGTTGGATCGCCCTTGCAGAATCCGAGGCCTCTTCCTGTTTGTGCGCCTTGGCCCAAAGGACCCGTTCCATCTCTTCCTGGCATATCAATCATCTCCTTCCTATTGATCGATCGGTTATTCGATTCTGTTCATTGCTGTCCCGCATTGCGGGCACTTTACGGAGTCACAAGGCATGCCTCGCTGATGTTTCATTTTCGTTCCACACTTTGGGCATACACAAAAACCTTCCGGCCCAGCGCTTGCAGGGCCTCCCATTCTTCCTCTTCCAAGCCCGTTTCCGGCTTTCTGCCCAAGGCCTCTTCCCTGACCTGCGCCGACAGGACCTGTTCCATCTCTACCTGGCATATTGATCACCTCCTAAATGTTTTTGACATATGTCATTTACACTATCATTGTACATCTTTACGGGCATATGTCAATAACTATTTTATCTTCTTTCTACATTCCTCTGTTTTCCGTATACAATATCGATGTCATGTCATTTGTCGCCCCGGCTTATTTATCAAAATATTCTGTTTTTTATGGCGTTAAGTTCAATGCGCTTCAAGTGTGATTCCTATCTTTGCAAAGGCTTGCTCCGGTCTTTCCTCATCGATCAATAGAATTTCAATGTTCGCATTGGAAAAAACATAGGATGGGCCTTTGCTGCTAAAATCTCTTTTGAGCAAAACCGTATCAACCCTTTGCTCCGCCAGAAATTCCGCAGCTAAAATCCCCTTGCCTTTTTCTTCCTTGCAATAAGGATTTTTGAGGACCTCCACTTGGCTTGTTATCTTTTCTCCCATCGGCACCTTGACGATCAGAAAACTGAGTGCCTCCCCAAAATGCGAACTAACAGAACCCTGATCATCTGTCAAAGGCAGGGCATAGACGATCTCCGTCTTCTGCACCGGTTCGTAATGGATCAGCATCTGGTCTATATTCCTGATATCGGCTTTGATTTGGTTCTCTATTTTGTCGGCTATGGCATGGGCTTTGTCCAGATCATGGGTTCGAAGGGTGATGTTGGCTTCGATGAATTTAAAGCGGCCTGAATTACGGCCTTTTAAACTTTTTAATTCCATAACCTGCGGGAAGTTTAAAATCAGCTTTTCTGCTTTCCTGAGCGTTTCATAATCCAAGGAAGCATCCAAAAGTACTTTGGCCCCGTCCTTCAATATCTGCAGACCTGTTTTGGTGATAAACCCAACCACGATCAGCGCAGCAACCTTATCCAATGGAAAACCTAGGGCGCTGGAAACAACGGCTGCCAAAACCACGGTATTGCTTAAAACATCGGTATAGATATGCGCCGCATCCGCCAACAGAATCGGTGAATTAATTTTTACCCCTACCTTCTTTTCGTATCTGGAAAACCAGAAAGTTGCCGCCATGGCGCATAGGAGGCTAAGGATTGCAATGCCAGAATTTCTAATTGCCACTGGCTCCGAGCGAATGACCTCCATCATGATCTCGTAGCCTGTGTAAAGAATCACCAATGAAATGAAAAGAGCCATGAAATTTTCGATTTTGTAAAGTCCATAGGGAAACGCTTTCGACTTTCGTTTGGCAATTTTTAAGCCGGCAAAGGCTGTCAGGGATGCAACAAAATCCGCCAAGGTATGAAAAGCCTCCGCTTTTAAGGCAATGCTGCCTGACATACCCGCCGCTGCATATTTTATAGCGAATATTCCCAAATTGACCGTGATGGCAAGAAGCGCCGTTTTTTCACTTTCTTCCATCTAAAGCCGTCCTTCCTGATGCGATTAAACGCTTCCTCTATCGCAGTCTGAACGTGTCATATCCTTTATAACTGATTGTAACGACCCGGCGGTCGTTTTTTAAATCATTCAAAACTGAGGAGATATCAGCACATCCTCTTGACTTCAAGAAACCCTCGATTTCAAACTGATTCATTGGATGTCGCTTGATAATGCTAAGAATGGCCTCATGATGGTCCTTAATCTCGCTGTGGAAGCCTTCGGATTCCAGCAAATCAATAGAGATCCCCCCCAACAGCTCCACAGCGTTTCTCATCTTTTCAGGGGTGATTTCCTTAGCATAGGCCTCCGCAGGCGGCCGGACAGGTGTATTCAAATACAATCGGTCATACCGGATCTCCCGCAGAATATTTGCATATTTCCTCAGGGACTCATCATCGTCATTGATGCCGTCAATGAGCATGATTTCGATCCACAACTGTCCTTGATAGGTTTCTGAAAAGGCTTTCAGGCCAGCCTGAACCTGGTCATATCCAATCGTACCGTGGGGACGGTTGATTTTCTTGAATGTGGTCTCATCATAGGCATCCACAGTCGGTAAAACTAGGTCGGCCTGGTCTAGTTCTGCCCGCACCTGAGGATCATACAAAAGCGCGCCATTTGTAATGACAGCAACCGGTTTCTCTGTTTTCTTTTTGATTTGGCCGATCAGTTCCCCTAGGCCCAGATATAAGGTAGGCTCTCCCTCACCGACGATCGTCACAACATCAAAGGCCTCTGCGCTTTTTAAAAAGCCATCAAATTCAGCCATAATTTCATCGATGGGAAAAAACATTTCTCTTTGATTTGTCAAATGATCGGTTCTGCCAAGCTGGCAATAAATGCAAGAGTAATTGCAGGTCTTCTTGGGGATCGGGCTGATGCCTAAAGAAATGCCCAGCCGCCTTGATGGAACCGGTCCAAAAATATATTTCATATCGGTCATAACTGCCCACATCCTTTTCTCTTTTTTTACATCTTAGCAATCATCCATCAAGAGGCAGGCCAGCTGCCTCTTGATGGATGATTTTATTTTTCATTTTTCTGCGATTGGCCCAGGCTAGCTGCGCTTCTATAAAGTAATCGCTTCGGCAGGACATACCCCTGCGCAAGCACCGCATTCAATACAATCGTCACTAACCACCGCTTTCCCATCTTCGATGGTGATTGCCCCTACAGGGCATACATCGACGCATTGTCCACAGCCTACGCATTTCTCACGATCAATCGTTGCTTTCATCAGACTCAACCTCCTTCATCCCTCTATAACATCCGCAGACTCATCTTAACGCCGCTGCCATTTTTGGTTTTATTGTCCGCAATCATCATGATGCATATGCTCATGGCAGACAGATCCAGTGGACTGCAGGTTACCTAGCAAATATTGCTCCGCAGCATTCTGGGCATAACCTCTGGCCCCCACAATGACCTCGATGCCTTTTTCATTGAAGATATCAATGGCACCGCCGCCCATGCCGCCGGAAATGACCACATTCACGCCCATATCATTCAGGAATACGGGCAGAAATCCCGGTCTGTGGCCCGGATTTGGAATCGATTCGCTCTTAATGATTTGTTCATTTTCTGCTTCAAAGATATTAAAGTTTACACAATGACCAAAGTGTTCGGTTACCATTTCGTTTTCGCTGGCTACTGCAATTTTCATTTTCTTTCCTCCAACATTTTCATTTTTTTCATCGAGTTTTTCAAGGATATCCGCCAAAGGATCAAACCATTGCCCGTCAAAAAGCTCAATCATACCCTTATCGCAGGCTGCCGCAAGTTTGGGGTCGATGGGCATGCTTGCAAGCACATCGATATGGTATTTCCGGGCAATCTTTTCAATGTTGCTGTTTCCGAAGATCTTATATTCCTTATCACAGTCCGGGCACTTAAAGTATGCCATGTTTTCTACCAAGCCAATGATGGGGATATTCATCATTTGCGCCATTTTGACTGCTTTGGATACAATCATTGAAACAAGTTCCTGTGGAGAAGTCACAATGATGATTCCATCCACCGGCAAAGATTGGAAAACAGTCAGCGGCACATCGCCGGTTCCCGGCGGCATGTCAATGAACATGTAATCCACGTCGTTCCAAATCACATCGGTCCAAAACTGTTTAACAGCGCCGGCAATCAGCGGGCCTCTCCAGACCACAGGCTCTGTATCATTTTCTAAAAGAAGATTGATGGACATGATTTCGATGCCTGTTTTGCTTTTGATGGGCAATAAGCCAATGCTGCTTTCCATGGCTTTCTCACGAATGCCGAAGGCTTTGGGTATGGACGGTCCGGTTACATCCGCGTCCAATATGGCGGTTCGGTAGCCTCTGCGCTTCATGGCGACGGCCAGCATGGAGGTCACCAGGGATTTCCCCACGCCGCCTTTGCCGCTGACCACACCGATCACCTTCTTGATGTGGCTCATTTCATGGGGCTTCTCAGAAAAGTCGTTTTGCATTTCCGTTCTTTCGGCACAGTCCTCGCTGCAACTGCTGCAGCTTTGATTGCAATTTTCACTCATAATAGGAACTCCTTGTTTTTATATTTTTATTGGGCTGCCTGTTGATAAAATGTTTTCATCGTCTGCTCATAGACTGCCTCGGCGGCCCTCCCGGCTGCACAATCAATATCAACAATACTTTGAGCGTTATTGATTGCCTTGACAGCCTCCGGATCGTAGGGGATTCTTCCAACAAAAGGGAGCTTGCGCATCTTGCAAAATGCTTCGATGATCTCTGCATTTTCAAGGTTAGTGTCATATTTGTTGGTGCATACTGCGATTCTTGTATGGAATTTTTCAGCAGTTTGAATGATCCGCTCCATGTCGCTGATTCCTGAAACCGAAGGCTCTGTCACGATCAAAACCATGTCCACGCCGCTGATGGAGGCGATGACCGGACACCCGATTCCTGGCGACCCGTCGATAATGGCAAGTTCCGCATCTTTTGCCGCGCCATACAACTGTTTTTTCACTTCGGTCACTAACTTGCCGGAGGTGCCGCTCCCCATTTTCAGCTGCGCCGTAGAAAAGACTGTGTCATCGGCATACAGCTTCAGTTCCCCCGCCACGGCCGGTTTGAGTGTGATGGCATCCCAAGGACATACGATTTCACAGACACCACAACCTTCGCAGGCATAGGGATCGATTTTGAAAACCTGGCCAACCGAAATCGCGTCAAAACGGCAATGCTGCCGGCACAAGCCGCATCGTCCGCAGTGATTCGGATCGATGGTTGCCTTCGGAAGTCCATTATAGTCTGTTCTCATGGGTTCCGTCGTCTGATGCATCACCAAATGGAGGTTTGGCGCATCCACATCACAATCGGCATAGGCTTTCGCATGGGACAATTTTATAAAAGCCCCGGCAACCGTGGTTTTCCCTGTGCCGCCCTTACCGCTAAGAATTAAAAGCTTTTTCACGTGCCACCTCCTCCACCGCCTTAAGGAGCAGGGGGAAAAATATTTCCCTGTATTTTTCCTTTTCTCTGACTAAAATCAAGGCGTTGGAATTCAGAGTCCCAATTTCATGGTCAAAGGGTATTTTTCCTAAAATATTGATATGATGTTCAATACAGAATTGCTCCGAAGGATTTTCTCCCTCCAGGCACTTGTTGAGCACCACGCCGTGGGGCTTGTGAAATAAATTAACCAGTTCATAGACCATGCCTAGATTATGGACGCCAAAAAGGGTCGGTTCAGCAACCAGAATGCAATAATCCGCGTCCCGGATGCTTTCCATGGCAATACAGGCGCTGCCGGGGGGGCAATCAATCAACGTCAGGCCTTCTCCCTCTGCGACAGAACTCAGTTCTTTCTTGATGATCGGGATGCCGGAGGCTTCCCCAGGATTTAAGAATCCCGAGATAACCGTTACATTTTCAGAAATTCCCTTCCGGATCTCGCCAATTTTTTTATCTTTTTCGGATAAAGCCTTTTCCGGACAAAGCAGAACGCAGCCGCCACAGGAATGGCATACTTCATCAAAAATGATCAGCTTTTTGCCGATGTAGGCCAAGGCGCTGAATTTACAAAAATCAACACATTTCCGACAGCCGGTACATAGCGCTGGGTTTACGAAAGGGATCTTGATGGCTATGTCTTCTCCCTCGAACTTTGTCGGCTTAAAAAATAAATGGCCGTTGGGTTCCTCCACATCACAATCGATGTAAACCGCCTTACGGGCTGCCGCTGCCATATTGACGGAAACCAGCGTTTTGCCTGTGCCTCCCTTGCCGCTGAGCACAGCAATCTTCATGCTATTTCCCTCCGTGGCCATGATGTCCTTCATGGATCTCCAGAAGCGCAGGCAATTTGCCTTCCAAAAAGACATTGATGTTTTCCTGCAAGGAGCCGTTGAAGGTTTTGTATAACTCGATGTTTCCGGCTTTGATGACTTCCGCGGCGTTCTCACCGCATCGGGGTGTCAGCAAAACCTCTGCACCGCTGTCTACGATGGTTTGGGCGGCGGCGACCCCTGCCCCGGAATGGTTATTGGCCGCACCGTTTTCGATAAAGCTGCTTTTCTGGGCATCTGTATCATAAATAAGAAAGTACGGGGCACGGCCAAATGATATGCATACACTGGCCGCCATGGATCGATCATCTGCTGGTACTGCGATTTTCATTGAATAACCTCCTCGTATAATAAGTTTTGTCT
>DIWW01000010.1 GCA_002435905.1 Peptococcaceae bacterium UBA6096 | reverse complement strand
CGATCACTTCCTGGCATGCAGGCTTGTCAATCCATTTCAGCTTTGCTCCGGAGGCGTCTCCGATCTTTTCCCACAAGTCACTTACATGGGCAATCAACCGGTTCAGCGAAGTATCTTTCGGCAGTCCAAGCATCAGGGCACAGTTTGCCGGGGAATTGTGAACGCCAACCACAATGCGCTGTCCCGTATAGCCTTCCAATTGATCCGTGATCAATGCCGGCGCAAATTGTCCAAGCCTCGGCAGTGATCTTGAGACATCCGGAAAGTCCGGCGAAATCTTGATCGGCTTATCGTATTTGATCAGCTGGCCTTCTTCATCCAGCTTTTGGAGAAAAGAACGTAAATCCTTATAACCCATATTCAACCTCCTTGTCAAATTTTCATGCTGCACTTTCATTTTTGCGTTTTGGCCAAAAATACGTAATTTGATACGTGCGCTAAGGACAGTATAGGATGCGCAAAAATCCCAGTCAATGAGCGCACTGCCTGTGTTCTCTGCAAAAAAGGCGTCCTCACTGTGCACCCTGCACAATGCACTGTGTCAATCGGGTCGCCACTTCGACAGTATAGGGAAACCTGTTTATCCTTTGCCTATAGGCAAAACATACAAAAGCCATTGAAGTTGATGACTAATATGAAACTGATCATAGGTTATGCACTATTTCGATACGAAGTAAATTTTGGAATATCATTGATTATATTAAATAATATTATGCTTCCATCTTGCATCGAAGTACGGGCTCCTGTTCGGCAGTTGTGCGTTTTGCACAACTGTATTTAGGTTTAAACGAATAAAGTCGCACATCTGGTCCATTGTTTCAGAATTGATCCAATTTTATAATTTCTCCATGCAAGGCTTTGCACGCATACGAACCAACAACACATCGAAGGAGGAATTATTATGGGCTTTAAAGACTTACGCTCCTTCCTCTCTAAACTGGAAGAGGAAGGGCAACTCGTCCGCTACAGTGAACCGATCGCTTTGTCTCCTGACTGGAGCGACATCACCCGGGCACTACCCCGCATGGGACAATACGGTCCTGCCATTCTCGCAGACAACCTGGAAGGCTATAAAGGCAAAAAAATCGTTGCCGGTGTCCATGCATCTCTGGCAAACTGCGCCCTTATGTTCGGCCACAGCAAGCACACCTCTCTGCAGGATCAGATCAATTCCCTCGGCAAACGTTGGGTGGCTGCCGGCGATGCCTCCAGTGCAAAACTCGTTTGGGTGGAAAATCCCCCCTGTCAAGAAGTCATTATTGAGGGAGATGACGTCAACCTCTACGAGCTGCTGCCGCTGCACCGCCTGAACCCTTCCGATGGCGGCTTCTATCTTCCGAAGACCTGTGTCGTAACCAAAGACATGTACTCCCCGGACGACATTGACAGCGAGAACGTTGGCACCTATCGCTGTCAGATCCATGGACCCAATACCATCGGCATCAACATCAGCAATATGCACGACGCCGGTGAACACATTGCTCAAGCCGAGGCGCTCGGCGTACCGATGCCCATCGCCATCTGTCTTGGCAACGACCCCATGCTTGATTTTATGGCCAGCACACCGCTTAAAAGCGATGAATCAGAGTATAAGTACGCAGCCGCTTTGGGAGATTTCACTTATGAGCTGACGAAAGCCACGCTGTCCAACCTCGATGTCCCCGCCAATGCCGAATTTGTCATTGAAGGTGAAATCCTGCCCTTCGAACGTTTCCCGGAAGGCCCCTTTGGCGAATTCCCCGGCACGTATTCCGGCGTCGGCAAAACATGCCGCATCCATGTTAAACGGGTCACCCATCGCAAAGATCCGATCTATTCGACCATCTATATTGGAGGCCGTTCGGAAACCGAAAGTGATATGCTTCTGGCACTGAACACATGCTCCCTTTTGTACAATCAGCTTCGTGTCGACTTCCCTCAGGTCAGAGCAGTCAATGCCATGTATCAGCACGGCATGACCACCATTGTATCCGCAAAGCCCCGCAGTCCGGGTCATGCTAAAACGATTGCCTTGCGCGTTGCCTGCACACCGCACGGCACGGACTATTGCCGCAACATCATCATGGTGGATGCAGAAGTCGACCCGTTCAACCTTACGGAGGTCATGTGGGCCCTGTCCACCCGTGTTCGCTGCGAAGAAGACGTCTTCTTCATCCCCTCAACACCCGGATTGCCGCTTATTCCGGCAGATGTCCGTCCCCCCCTTGGCAGAAAGCTGGTCATTGATGCAACAACGCCGATTCCCCCCGACGAATTCCGTCCCTCCAAAGTCGTTGAGCCTTATCAAAAGTCCACCGACTGGCGGGATACGATTGCTAAAATCCAGCAGCAACTGCAGAAGTAAATAATTGACTTGAAAAGAAAGGAGTCCTCCCAATGAAATGCTTAAGATGCCTGAGAGAATCCGCCGATGTGGTCGCAAAAGCCCCCGATGGAAGCGGTGCCTGGGAAGTCTATTACTGCACAGAGTGCAATTACAGCTGGCGCAATAATGAAACCGAAGAGATTTCTGTTCTTGAAAAACGCGATGCATGGGGACAGCTGGACAAAGTTGATTTCAATCAGATGCGTGTCAACGTCTACCGTGCCATGAAGAAACCTGTATGATCCAGCTTGCGCAATCACTAAAATGTTTCACAAAGCAGCAGAAATCAATGCAGAGGGGGCTTAAATCATGCAAAACAAAAAGCAACTGATGGGTTTAATTTTCGGCCTATTGGTTGGCATCCTCGTCTACCTCTTTCCTCTCAACGGCATCAGTTGGGAAGCCCATGCCCAGTTGGCGCTCACTTTAATGACCGTCATCTTTTGGGCCTTTAATGTTGCCCCAAGCGGATATGTTTCCGGCCTTTACTGCGCAGCGCTGATCCTTCTCAAGGTTGCACCGGCGCAAACCGTTTTTTCCGTGTGGCTCACGCCCACCCTGTGGCTTTTGATCGCTTCCTTTTTGATCGCGGGCGCCGTCGGGGCTTCCGGACTTGGAGGCCGGATTGCTTATGGCTTTACTTCAAAGTTTGTCCACGACTATCGGAGCCTCGTGATTTCGATTGCCGTTCTGCAAGTCGCCTTAGGCCTGATCATCCCCAACGTTTTTGCCAGAAGTTTTCTCATTTTGTCCATTGTGAAAGAGATTTGCAGTGCAAGCAGCTTCAACAAGTACGATTCCATTCTTTTTGGTCTTGCCGTCTTTCTCTTTGCTACCCCTTCCGGTATGGTCTTCCTTACCTCTGAGAGCAGCCTGAATATGATGTGCTTGAATTTTGCAGGCATCGACATCTCCTGGACCGCCTGGTTCATACAGATTGGGATTCCCTGCCTGATTTGCCTTGCCTTCTTCGTCATCATCTTCATGCTGTTCTTTAAGCCGACCGGCGAGATCCAAATTGACCGCAGCCAGTTCAAGAACAAGCTTGAGGCCCTTGGCCCTATGAGCAGCAAAGAGAAACGCATGCTGGTCTGGCTCATCATCTTTGTCTTATTCTGGTGTACAAGCAGCATTACAAAGATCAACCTTGCCTATGGCACCTTAGGGTTAGCCGTCCTCATGGGATTCCCGTTCATTGGCGGGCTGATTACGCCCAAGACCTTCAGTGAAGTTCCTGTCAATATGCTGATGTTCTTGACCGGGGCCATCACCATCGGCTCGGTTGGCGCAGCAACCGGCATGAACCAATGGATCGCCCTCACCATCATGCCCACGTCTTTCCCGAATAACACGCTGCTGATTCTGCTCTTTATCACGACGATCACCATCGCCATCCATATGCTGCTTGGCAGTGTGGTCGCTGTCATGGCGGTCGCTATTCCGACCATGGTGGCATTCACCAGTGCGAATGGTCTCAACGTCAGTCCTGCCATTGTGGCATTATTGTCATACTTCGTGCTAACCAACCAGTTCCTGCTCACCTTCCACAACCTGCCGTTGGCCGCCGGCTCGGATGCGGGCGGATACTCGGATAAGGACGTCCTTCGCTTCGGTATCCCAGCCACCGTCCTGATCTATGTCATGACCATTGGCATCATCATGCCATGGTGGAAACTGCTCGGATTGCTTTAGAAATATTCTTATCGTTGATCAAGAACGCCTGGCCAATGGGCAGCACTCGCTGCAGCTGGTCAGGCGTTCTTGACATTGATTCTAAGTTTAATCCAGGTGCAAGCCCCATGTATCAAAACATAAAAGCGTCGAACCCCATACGCCTTGCCTTGATTATTTCCGCGTGCCTAAGCTATAATAGGCAAAGAAAGGGGCGATCGAATGGGAAATTTGAACCATATGCTGCTATTCATTGTCGATAAAATTCCGTACATTGCCCCGGACGTGAAAATCGATGTCTTGGGCAATGTGGATATGAATATCCTAATCAGCGAACTGGCACTGTATACCGCATCAGACAGCAATCCAGACCTATCGAAAGTCTATCTATGCTATCCGGAGGAGTTGGAATCTGTCAGCGCGGTTTACCAGGATACTATCTTCGTTTGCATCAACAACGATGGCAGACTGCCACCGGTGAGCAGCGCCTTAAATATTTTGGTGTTCAACACAAAATATAAACTCCAGCATGTGTTCAATACTTTCCAAAAACTCCTTCAAGATATTGACTTATCCTACGCTTATATTCAAAGCGCACTTCTCGAAAACAGGCATATTCAGGATGCCTTGTCCATCGCTGAGCAGATCATCACCAATCCTTTCCTTTTATTTGACGCCGATTTCAAATTGCTGGGTTGGAGCAGGAATCATGTATGCAACGATCCTATGTTCCAAGAGACTGTGGATAACCAAACGCTTTCCACGGACCGCATCCTGCGGCTTCTTTCAGAAAATATACTCTTTCAGCTTTCATCCAATGGCAAGATTCAACTGGCAGCGCAGAATTGTCTTAGCGATTCTCCAGTCTTCATTCGACTCCTCAAACATAACAACCTCGTCCTTGGCTATGGCATCATGATTTGTTCTATTCTTTCACCAAGACCGCCTATGGTGGAAGGCTTTACAAAAATCATTGATAAATTCAGTCTGAGGCTAACCAACACGAGCAACAAGCTTTGTGCCATCCATGAGAAGCATGTCTATTTTCTGATCGATTTAATCAATGGCCGTTTAAAAGATGCGGAAGATATTCAGAAATATTCCGACACCCTGCATATCTCCTTACGGGGCAATTTTCACCTCTACCTCATTAATTTCGATAATGCAAACAATATCCCGTTAAACTTTGCGTTTGTCACGCTGGATCGACTTGTTCAGGAACGTTTTTTCTTTCTTTATGGTGACCATATTATTGTAATTGCTGACGATTCCAGAAAAGATATCCATGAAGAGCGCCGAAACCAATATATGAAATTCCTTGATGATTTCTCAGCAAGCTGCAGCATTAGTTCATCATTTCATAGCCTTGCCGAATTACCTCGAGCCTATTACCAAGCGGCCACCGCCCTTGAGTTTGGAAGTCTGTTTTCCAAAAACACCAAAACTTTATTTCACAAATATTCTCACAAAATCTATAACTACCTTGATTACGCTGACTTTGACGGCATAAGAAAATATCAAAACTCTACAGGCTGGCTTCCAATTCATTTTCCAAAGTTGCTTCAACTTTTGCGTGACGACAAAGAAAAAAGGACAAATTACACACACACTCTATATTGTTTCCTCCGAAACGAACGTCATGTGAACGATACAGCAGATGAACTTTTCCTTCATAGAAATAGTATTATTAATCGTATTGAGCGTGTACAAGCGTATTTAGATGTTGATCTCAACAACTATAATACGAGAAATGCCCTCCTGTTCACTTTTCGTGTGATCGACTACGCAGCCGCCGCCGGGATTCAATATGACCTGTTTGAGCCACTTTTATGATTTTGTTGCCTGATATACTCGTCTAATGTAAGACCTGCTGATAAAAGTCAAATAGAAAATGGTACGGGGGTGCGGACAAAAACGTGGACTCTGATATTGCTTAAGAAGGAGAAAAAGCATGGGGTATTCAGATGACCAGAGTGAACGCTCACTCGAATTGTACAATGAGGTTCAATCGGTATCAAAAGTGATCCAGTAACTGGGATATCCCTCAAAACAGGGGTTATATACATGGATTGGCGCGAGGAAAAAATTACAGAAGACAAAAGCATCACGGACGAAATACAATAACACTCCGGATCATCTCCTGCATCCTCACCTAGCAAAAAAACTCGAAATTTTGCGCCGTTGCTTTGAACTTGGGGAAATATACAATTGGTATCAGAAGAGACCGGTTACAGTAGAACCAGTATCTATATATGGCGGAAGAAATACATTCAGAAGGGATCTGTAGCTCTTATGAATCTTGCCGACGATCCACGCGGGAAGCTTCCTGAGGGCAAGCCCGCATCTTCAAACGAAATTGAATCGCTCAAGTCTCAGCTTCAGAAAATGCAACTGGAGATCGATATATTGAAGGAGACGATAAAGTCCTAAAAAAGACCCCGGCGTCGATCTGACGGAACTAAAAAACAGTGAAAAGGCAGTGATCATCGGCGCCATAAAAGGGAAATATCCACTGCCGCTTCTTTTGAGCAGATTGCAGCTGGCCAGGAGTAGTTATTTCGATCAGCTTAAGATTGTCGGCAACCCAAAGGAAAACAAGGTGTTGACCGGCAGAATCATAACGCTATTTCAGAAAAATTCGGGCAGATACGGCTATCGCAGAATAGATACGCTGCTTGTTCGAGAAGGCAATCGGGTTTCTGAAAAAGTCGTACGCCGTATCATGGCAAAGGAAGGTCTGGAAGTACCCGTAAGAAGGAAAGGCAAATACCATTCTTATGCCGGTGAAATCACACCGGAAGTCCCCAATATCATAAAACGAGACTTCCACGCAGATGCGCCAAATCAGAAGTGGCGGACAGATATCACAGAGTTTGCAATTCCGGCAGGAAAGATCTATTTATCGCCAATTGTGGACTGTTTTGATGGCTTGCTCCCTGCATTGAAGATAGGGACAGCCCCTGATGCCGAGCTAGTGAACGGTATGTTGAAAGATGCTGGCCTAATAAGATCGATGTCGAAGAAAGGATGCTCACCCGATAACGCAGCTTGCGAAGGATTATTCGGCAGATTAAAAATGAAATGTTCTACCATCGTAGCTGGACTGATGTGAGCATCGGACAATTCATGAAAATCCTAAATGATTATTTGATTTGGTATAATGGGAAGCGAGTCAAGATATCTTTAGGGGACAAAAGTCCCTTGGAGTACAGACGAAGTCTTGGAATGGTTGCTTAAGTTGTACAGGAAAATGTCCGCACCCCCTTATCCTAGCCATTTGTGATACAGCCAAATGCCGTTTCGATCCCAATGCAAGATTTTGACTTTGTTTCGATCCATATTGCAGAAGACAATATAGACTTCTGAAAGGGATTCAGTCCTACGCCCTCTTTGACCAGGGCTGGCAAGCCATTGATTGACTTTCTGATGTCCACATATCGATCGTCCTTGTTCTTGGCAAAATAAAAAAGGGACTGTATCTTCATACAGCCCCTTTGCCACCGGATTAAGGCGTTTTATATAAACGCGTGATATCCAGGGCCCATCGGCAATCCGGCATAAGCCCAAATCAAGAGGAAAGCGATCCAGACAATTCCACCTATTAATGTATATGGCAGCATATAAGCCATGACAGTCCCAGTTTTCGCCCTGGCATCATATTCTTGCGCATAACCAAGTATAATGGCCAGGTATGGTAGAGTTGGAGTTATATTATTCGTAAGACTATCGCCGATTCGATAAGCTACTTGTGTTGCAGATGGATCAATACCCGCAATCATTAACATCGGAACAAACACGACCGATAATAGCGCCCATTTTGCGCTTGCACTTCCCATGAACAAATTTACAAAGGAAGTCAGCACGACAAAGAGCGCCAGTAAAATAGGTCCTTGGACACCCAGAGCTTTAAGCAGCATACCTCCGTTGATTGCAACAATCAGTCCTATATTGCTGTCTCTGAACACTGCAATAAACTGCGCAGCAAAGAAGCAGATTACAAAAAAGCTTGCCAAAGTTTTCATTTCTGATTGCATCATCGGTATGGTATCCGTAAATTTCTTGATTTTACCTGTAACTCTACCATAAGCAAAACCCATGGAATAAAACATGACAAAAATCAAGGTTGGGATTGATTTCATTAATGCGCCAGTGAGGACGCTCCCTTTTTCAGGCGCTGCAAAAGGCATGCCCTTCATACACATCACAGCCACAGCCGCGAAGAATGCAATCAGGGTCAGCAAGGCAGCCTTCATGCCTTTCATCTCGATTTCAGTGGGTGCAGTGTAAGATAAGTCGGCATTTGTTACGATTGCATTCGATCCTAAACCGGTTTTCTCAAGCTTCGGCTCTACAAATTTCAAGGTTACATAGGTACAAGCGATTGCCATAATGAATGTTGACGCCAATAAGAAGTAATAGCCCATCATTGGAGACGCTACATAATTAGGATCAACTAGTGCCGCTGCAGCTTGTGTCAGGCCAGCCAAGGAAGCATCTGCAGAACCTACTAACAAATTGGCTCCGAAGCCTACACATACACTGGCAAAAGCCAGGAACAAGCCGGCCAAGGGATTTCTGCCGGTGCCTTGAAATAGCATCGCAACGAGCGGTGGAAAAATAATGAAAGCAGCATCGCCAACCAGATTTCCGCATACGCCAATCAAAGAAATAATCAATGTCATTCTCAATGGTGATTTTGATAATCCGGCCAGTTTCAAGGTCGTATTGAGTAATCCGCTGCCATTTGCAACGCCCAGTCCAAGAGTACAGATTGGTACTGTCAGCATGGGGGCAAAATTCATAAACTCTTTCCCCATGTTTTTAAGAAATGTGGCAACCATTTCCGGATTAAACATGTTAACAACATTAACTGCTTCTTTTGTTGCAGGATTTTCTGCGCTAATGCCAATCATTGACAAACCTGCAGAAACCAACGCAGTAATAGCAAACAGCCAGAGGAATAAATATACCGGATGGGGCACTTTGTTCCCTGCTCTTTCAACCCAGCCATAAAAGCCGCTTAGTTGAGCCGGATCTTTTTCTTTAGTCATGTTCATCAGCCTTTCTTAATGGATTTGGTATTTATCAACGACTAATTTGTAGCTGAGCCGCCCCTCCCTTCTTTTTGCTGAAATCCCTACATCAAAAAGGTTAGAATTTGTAAAGCCTGATCATTGGTTGTTTTTTAAGTATTCCCAAGCAAGCGCCGTTTGAATCGCAACCCCAACCGCCAAAGCATCTTCATCGATATCAAAAGAAGAGTTATGAAGCGGCAGCTCTGTATCCTTCAATATGTTTCCCGTCCCTAAAAACAGCATCGCCCCGGGCACTTTTTGAAGGTAATATGCAAAGTCTTCTGTGATCATTCGTGCACGCGTCAGAAACCGTATATGATCCTCTCCAATAATTTTGCGGCAAATTTCTTTTTGTAGGTTGACCATTTGATCGTTGTTAATTAAGCTGTCATAGCTCTTCTCCCTAATAAATTCATAGCCACCATTAAACGCTTTTGTAATGAAACTAATGGTCTCTTCCACTCTTCTTATTAACAATTCCCGGGTGTCCGGATTCAAAGTCCTCAAAATGCCTCTTATAAGCACATCTTCACAAATCGCATTCGGCTGCTTCCCGCCCTCGATCACTCCAAAACTCAAAACTGCCGGGTAAAATGCATCCTTTTCACGTGAGATCAGACTTTGTAGCGCAACCAGGACATGAGCCGCAATAATTATTGCGTCGACACCTTCATGCGGGTACGCTGCGTGGGTGCTTTTGCCTCGAATATGGATGATAAGTCGATCTGAAGAAGCCATCGTTTCTCCATAAGATAACGCGACCTGTCCAGTCTGAAAAGACCCATCAACATGCAGTCCAAATATTGCATCGACCGTTGGATCATTTAATACCCCATCGCAAATCATTGGAACCGCTCCGCCATTGATCTCTTCACTTGGCTGGAATATGAATTTTATATTTCCTTTCAATTCATCTCTGTGCCTGCTAAGAATTTCAGCCGCGCCTAACTGAATTGCCATATGTGCATCATGCCCACAACCATGCATGACACCATCGATTAAGGATTTATAAGGGTTTTCCCTTCGCTCCTGCTGCTTCAAAGCATCCATATCCGCACGCAAGGCAACGGTTGGGCCAGGTTCAGAACCTCTAAGCAGGCCGACAACGCCTGGCAACGGTGCTCCAATCTGATGAGCTATTTCAATTCCTAACGTTTCCAACACCTCGGATATTTTACCAGCCGTATTAAACTCCAGGCCGCTTAATTCCGGATTCATGTGAAAGTATCTCCGGTGCTGAATGACTTTTTCTTTGATTAAATTCGCCTCATTGATAAAATCCATGCTTTCCTCCCTCTTTGGTTATTTCAGAGTTGCCTTTGAATTGGATCCGTTTAGCACTTCATACACTTTATAAAGCAATTATCATGCCTGCCTTTCTGAATCCCCAAAATCAACAAATAATTCGTGGTTAATTCAAATATTGTTTTGAGTGTCAAGGAATTCCTTTTTGAAATTCCTTGCAGCTTCTTAATTTCAAATATTTCTGAATAGCACTATTTTTCACATCATTCCTCTCGCTGCTTTACTTCGTTTCGCGTTTTCTTAACTCTGTTTTAACTCAGTTAGTCTTGCATTTGCTTATAGCGATCAAATTGAGCATGTATTCACAAATACAAACATCCACTCTTTTTGCTCATAGGAAGAGCCTCCTATTCTATCGTTAGAAGGCTCTTCCTTTCGCTTATATGTTATTGAACTCGCGTCTACTATTCTTTTGATTACCTCTTCATCTTTGAACTTCCCTAAGATTTACAATGTGAGCTTTTTCTATATCGCCATTCAATACCATCAGCACATCCGTTGCAGATATCAACGACATATTATCGATGCTATCTTGGGCAAAAGCCGCAATATGCGGTGTCATGATCAAGTTAGGCAAAGTGTATAAAGGATCATCATCCATTAAAGGTTCTTCATTAAACACATCTAATGCAGCACCCGCAATTTTATGCGTTTTTAAAGCATGATATAATGCTTTTTCATCAATCAATAGCCCTCTTGCACAATTGATTATATATGCGGTTATCTTCATTTCGTTTAACATCTTTTCATCAATCAGATGATATAGCTCATCATAATACGGACAATTCAACGACACAAAATCCGATTCGTTCAACAGAACATTCAAATCACTTGCTTTTTTTACTTCAAGGTTTTCCATTTGGACTTCCGATACGTACGGGTCATATCCCAGTACTCTCATATTAAAACCTTTAATGCATATTCTAGAAAGTTTTTGACCAATCTGCCCCATTCCAATAATTCCGATTGTTTTTTTATACAAATCAATTCCAATACATTGGTTACGGTAATAGTAGTCTTTCTTAAATTTCAAGGCTACTGCGCCATCAAAGAGTTTTCTGCTCAGCGCCAGCATCAATCCCACAACAGCTTCTGCAACAGATTCAGCATTTGCCCCCGGAGTATTAACAATGTATACCCCTCGCTTACTAGCCTCAATGATATCAATATGATCCGTCCCAGCTCCGTGGGTTGCGATTACTTTAAGCTTTTTGGCTCTGTCAAAGACCTCTTTGCCAATAAAAGTGTTTCTACTGATCAAGCCATCGAAATCGGCAATCATTGATGCCACTATTTCCGAGGTTGGCTCTGAGGCCACAACCACATCAACATCCTTCTGTAATATTTCCAAGCCCGCTGGACGAATTGGCTCGGTTAATAGTATTTTCTTTTTCATAGCATTTCTCCTTGTGCCTGAGGCAAAATTTTAGCAACAATAATCAATTGATGCAAAAACTATGCCAATGGCATCAAAGCGATATCTACAAGAAATCCCTTTGCTCTTTTTGTATTAAACCAGTCATAACGGTGAATTAGTTCTAAGCTTCTAACTGGGTTAAACCCATGTTATAATCATGTCGTATCATCGATTCAATCAAATCACTACAAGGGGGGACATGATGAGTATTAAGCCTTCTCTGACGACCATATCTTATAATAAAAAAGCTTCTGAAGAAATCAATCATCAGCTAAACCATATTCTGGGTGATCAAATCAATATAACGAGTTACTACCATGACCAGATAAGGCCCCATATTAAAATAAAAGACGATTTGGTTTTAATTACAACGCCCATCCTTGAGCCGATTATTGTCCCAAGATTAGAGGAAGATTGCAAATACATTGTTGCTCGCCGCAATATCGATTTTACCAAAATCAATCAGTTGCTCGATATCCCTCAGTGTGAGGATGTTTTGGTGGTCAATAATATTTTTGAGAATGCCGTCGAAGCCGTTAAAGAATTAGAAACCGTTGGCTTGAAAGGCTATAATTTTATTCCATATAATCCTGATGTACCTCTGGTACGAAAATTCGGATATGTTGTAACACTTAATGAAGTTGAACTTGTGCCGGAAGATATTCCACACGTCATTGATTTAGGTTCGCGACTTATCAGTCTTGTCACAATAACCGAGATCCTATATATCCTAACCGGCACAAGTAATTGTGATAATCTTGTCATATCACGATATCTTAGCGGTTTGGTGAATCTATCATTGGAAATATCAAAGCACTCAAAACAAATAGAGGCTCTTCAAACCCATTTGCATATGCTTTTGATGAACTTTGACGACGGAATCATTCTGACTGATGAAAATATGACAATCAGTTTCCATAATGATATCGTCAAAAAGATTATGGCTAGAGAGAACCTAGTTGGAACTGACCTTCGCGATTTAATTCCAATTATTAGACCTCAAGAGTATCTTGGCAGCGGTTTTTGTCAGATTTCTGACAAAACCTTGCATTACTCTATTAAAACTTTCTCTGAAGTTAAAATCCATTCGTTTTATGCCATCACAATCAAAGACTTGACCGATATTCAAACCATTGATGAACAGTATCGGAAACAAATGAAATATTCCGGATACAATGCAAAATATACATTTGCAAACATCCTGTATCGAAGTCCTTTGGTTTCTGATCTGATAAAAAAGGCACAGGGATTGGCTCAGACTGATTCAACGATCCTAATCACAGGCGAAAGCGGAACCGGCAAAGAACTATTTGCACAATCTATGCATGCGGTTTCTTCAAGGAAAAATAATCCCTTCGTAGCTATTAACTGTGCCGCTCTGACTGAGAACTTATTAGAAAGCGAGTTATTCGGCTATGAGGAGGGTGCGTTTACCGGAGCACGCAAAGGAGGTAAAAGAGGCTTTTTTGAAATGGCCCATACCGGCACCATTTTTCTTGATGAGATAGGTGATACTTCATTAAGTATGCAAATAAAACTCCTTCGCGTTCTTCAAGAAAAAGAAATTATGCGAATCGGCGGCAGCAAGATCATCCCGGTCGATGTACGCGTCATCACCGCTACCAATCAAGATTTACCCGCCTTGATCCGGAAAGGTCTCTTCCGCCTCGACCTTTTCTATCGACTCAATGTTTTACCCCTCCATATACCACCATTGCGTGAACGCACCGAAGATATAAAAATCCTTATGAATTTTTATTTGGCAAAATACGCCTTGCTCCAGAAAAAATCAAAACCCCAATTAACACCAAATATTTATAGGTTATTCGAAAAACATCCATGGTACGGCAATATCAGAGAGCTCGAAAACATTGCGGAATATATTGTTTCCATCTGCTCATCTTCTTCAAATCTCTATGGAGATATTTCTGATGTGCTTAAGTATTTTTGTCGTAAAGAATTGATGGAAAGCAACGAGCAAAATGGACAATGTCTTGCTGATGCTAACTTTTCAAGTTCAAAAATGAATAAAGATTTTTTTTCAATACTTCATAGTCTTTCTGAAATTGGTGCAGAAAAAGCATATATCGGCAAAGCATTATTACAAAATCATATGGAACATCAAGGTGTTTATTTAACTTATCAACAAATTCGAACGCGACTCCAATTCCTAAAAAATGCTGGCTATATTACTATTTATGCAGGTAAAGGTACCTTATTAACCCCTAAAGGCATTGAGAAATTGCGTTCTGGCAATTGACTATTTATACATCAGCTAGGTTTTAAACGATTGGACCCTGTTTCGGTGTTGCCGGAACAGGGTCCAATCGTTCTACTCCGCTTCAGCCATGAACAATCGGGGCCTCTGCAGATTCGTTTCCCTCTCAATCCCCGTCCTCCCGGTGGAGGGTGGGCACCAGCTTCCTAAGCTGCTTGCGAATGGCGCCCGCCTTGCCGTCGGCCAGCTGGATCACCTCTTCCACCTCTTTCCACAGCCAGGAGGGTTCGATGTCGCAGGGCTGGAGAACGTAGATCTTGTCGTTCTTGGTGGCTTCCAGGCCTTCCGCCTCCAGCAGGAGCTCTTCATAAAGCTTTTCGCCGGGCCGCAAGCCCACCACCTCGATGGGGATCTCCGTTTCCGGCTCATAGCCGGACAGTTTGATCATGCGCCGGGCCAGCTCATAAATCTTTACCGGCTTGCCCATATCCAGGACGAAAATCTCGCCGCCCTGGGCCATGATGCCCGCCTGGATCACCAATTGGGCCGCCTCGGGTATGGTCATGAAATAACGGGTGATTTCCCTGTGGGTCACGGTGACCGGGCCCCCCTCGGCAATCTGCCGCTGGAAGGTGGGGATCACGCTGCCGTTGCTGCCCAGGACGTTGCCGAAGCGCACCGCCGCAAACTCCGTGGTGCCCATGGTGTTCAAGGTCTGGATGATTATCTCCGCCACCCGCTTGGTGGCCCCCATGATGTTGGTGGGATTCACCGCCTTGTCCGTGGAAATCAGGACAAAGCGCTTGACCTTGGCCGCGATGGCCGCCCGGCTTACGTTAAGGGTGCCGTAGATGTTGTTCTTCACAGCCTCTCCCGGGTTGCCCTCCATCAGGGGCACGTGCTTATGGGCTGCCGCATGGAAGACGATGGTGGGGCGGATCCGCTTGAAAATCGCGACCAGCCGCTTCGCTTCCCGGACGTTGGCAACCACGGTTTCCAGCTCCATTTCAGGATAGAGATGGCCTAGCTCATTCTGCAGCTCAAAGAGATTGTTTTCGTAGTTGTCCAGGAGGACCAGCTTATCCGGATCGTACAAAGCAATCTGCCGGGCGATCTCCGAACCGATGGAGCCGCCGGCGCCGGTGATCAGCACCACCTTGTGCTGCAAAAAGCCTCTGATTTCGGGCATGTCCAGCTGGATGGGCTTGCGTCCCAGGAGGTCCTCGATCTTCACGTCGCGAAGCTGTTGAACTAGGACTGTCTCATTGATGAGTTGGGAAAGGGCGGGCAAGGCCCGGACCCGGCAGCCCGTCTCTGTGCATATCTCAAAGATTTCGTTGAAATCCGCCTGCCGCAATTCCGGAATGGCGATGATGACTTCTTCGATGCGGTATTTTTCGATAATGTCCGGCAGATCATAGCGATTGCCCACCACCGGTACACCGAAGACATGCATTCCTTTTTTGTTCGGATCGTCATCGGCTGCCACCACCGGGGAAAGATGCAGATGCTGGTGGACCACCATATCCTTGATCAGGATGGAACCGGCCCGGCCGGCACCAAAAATCAGGACACGCTTGCCTGGGAACCGTTTTAGGCCCAGCCCCAGCTTCAGCCGACGTAACAGGCGATAGGAAAACCGCACGCCCACCATGAAGCAAGCATCCAGCATGGGGATCAAGAAAACGATGCTACGTGGCAGCGACATATCCAGCAGAATAACCATGATTTGAAGCAAGATGTTGGATGCGGTGACCGCCGACAAAATCAGCCAGACCTCGTAGGTGCTAGCATACTTCCAGATGCTGTTGTACAACCGAAAAAAATTATAGACCGGTATCTTGATCAACACACTGATCATGATCAAAGGAGATATCTCATGGTAATAATAAGTTGGGATCTTATTTAAGTCAAAATCGAAGCGCAGCCCAAATGCGATCCAGACAGCTGCCGTGATCAAAAGCAAATCAAGAAGAACCAATAAACTTTTTCTTAACAGGAGCTTGTATTTCTGCAAGTCAACGTCACATCCATCCTTGAGTTATCCGAAAACTTAAGCGAATTATGAATGATTTTATATATTCTAAATGCATAGCCAACGATTCCTATGGCGCCTTACATATTATACGCTTATATAAAGGCAAGAACCATAACCTAAAACCAATATTTCATGGTGTCGGTTGACCTTTTTCGCAACATTTTTTTGTATTTCTTGCCGCTGCCACAGTGGCAGAAATCATTCCTGCCTATTTTCCTCTTATCTTCTTTGTCCGGATGCCAGATCGGACATCTTCTGTATCTGATTCATTTCCACCAACATCTTCTTACGCAGTTTTTGTTCGGCAAATTCATATCGAAGATTTCCTTGCGCATCTCCAAGATGTTCAAATTTCCCTTTTGAAAGGAAGCTATGATGTTGGAGTTAAAGAAACTACAGTCTGAACGCACCAACGGATGTTCTTCCTATTTTAGATCTTTATTAATCAGTCAAGCACACTATTACAAAAAAACATACTCGAAAAAGTAGCTTCCTGAAATTTATCCCGTAGGGTCTTCTAAATTATGGATTTGGCATAAACATATTTTGTCATTTTATTATTGATAATTAAGCGCAACCCAAAATTTATTTTCAAAAATTTTACCTTCCCCAAAGAACTACCACCTGCCATAGTTACAGATTAGCCTTGTACCAATCAATTGCTATGTCTAAACCTTTTGCAAAATCATATTCCGGCTCATATCCCAGCAATTCCCTAGCCTTACTAATATCCGCACTGGAATGCCTAATATCTCCTGCTCTTTCAGGGCCAAATATTGGTTCGATGTATTTTCCCAATGCTATACATAACATATAGTATATTTCAATCAGATACTCACGCCCACCACACGCGACATTAAATACTTGACCTGCTGATACATGTGGAGCTTGACAGGCTCTGAGATTGGCTTCAATGACATTATCCACGTAAGTGAAGTCACGGCTCTGTTTCCCATCTCCATTAATGGTAGGACGCTCATCCCTCATAAGCTGTCTAATGTATTTCGGAATAACCGCTGCATAGGCTCCTTCTGGATCCTGGCGGCGACCGAAAACATTAAAATACCTCAATCCATATGTATCCAATCCATAAAGTTCGGTATATAGTTTCCCGTACTCTTCATTCACTCTTTTGGTCAGCGCATACGGGGAGAGTAACTCACCTTCCTGGCCCTCTTTCTTTGGCAACATAGGATTATCACCATATACTGAAGAACTAGAAGCATAAACAAACTTATTAACTCCATTTTGTCGAGCGGCCTCCATCATATTGAGAGTACCACGAATATTTATTTCTTCATATAATAAAGGCAGCTCTATGCTCCGGGGGACACTACCCCAAGCAGCATGGTGTAGGATACAATCCACTCCTTTAGTTGCATATAGACAAGTATCCAGATTGCGTATATCGCCTCGCATAAATGTATAATTTGGATGGTTTATGAACATATCCACATACTCCTGCCTTCCAGTGGAAAGATCATCAAGGCATCGGACAATGTAACCCATATCAAGGATTGCTTCGCACAGATTTGAACCAATGAAACCAGCCCCCCCTGTAACAAGGAAGGTAGTATTAGAAGGAAATGTGATATTTTTATATCCCATAGGTTATCAGGACTCCTTTACTTGAATGCTTGCATTTGCTGACTTGTTATCAGCTTATTTACAGTCTCCAATATTTATATCCGGCATCTTCATATTCATCGCGACTTTGTAAACCTTTTATGTCAATCATGACTTTTTGCCTATTTGGAACATTTCTGTACATTTTTTCAAGATTGTCTTTGGTTAGTTCTGCAAATTCATCATGAGCGACTGCTAAAATCACAGCATCCATATCTTTTATGCAATCCATAGAATCAAACGATAATCCATACATTTGTTTCGCTTCATTGGAATCTGCGACAGGATCTACAATCATTGGGGTTATACCGTATTCGGCGAGTTCATGGATGATATCTATTATCTTGGTGTTCCTAATATCTGGACAATTCTCCTTAAAGGTAAAACCTAGGATGGCAACTCTGGCGTGCTTTACAGGCAGGTCGGCACTTATAAGGTTTTTTATTAAATTTTCTGTTACATATTTTCCCATGTCATCATTGATGCGTCTGCCAGAAAGTATAATTTGTGAATGGTAGCCTACTTGTTCTGCTTTATAGGTTAAGTAATATGGATCAACCCCGATGCAGTGCCCCCCCACTAAACCAGGGTAGAATTTTAAAAAGTTCCACTTCGTCCCCGCAGCTTTCAATACAGCTTGTGTATCAACACCTAACTTATTGAAAATTATCGATAACTCATTCATAAAAGCAATGTTTATATCTCTTTGGGAGTTCTCGATCACCTTTGCAGCTTCAGCCACCTTAATTGATTCTGCTCGATATACTCCGGCTTCAACCACAAGTTCATAAACACGCGCAATAATATCTAATGTTTGCTTATCCATGCCAGAAACAACTTTCACAATAGTCTCTAGTCTATGAACCTTATCCCCTGGATTTATTCTTTCCGGGGAGTAGCCAACTTTGAAGTCTATACCGCCTTTCAATCCAGACTCACTTTCTAAAATAGGGATGCAAATCTCCTCTGTTACACCTGGATATACAGTGGATTCATATACAATTATAGATCCTGGCGCTAGATTTCTACCCAGAATCTTGCTAGCACCAATGACCTGTGCCAAATCAGGTGTATGGTTGGTATTCACAGGTGTTGGAACTGCAATAATATGAAATCTTGCTTCTCTTAAACGTGTTTCTACAGAAGTAAAGTCTACAGTGCATTCGGCAACTATCTTGTCCCCAACTTCTTTAGTTGGGTCTATGCCTTGCTTATACAAATTAGTCTTAGCATCACATATGTCATACCCAATAACGTCAGTTTTTTTTGCAAATGCGACAGCTATTGGCAAACCTACATATCCTAATCCAATCAGCGATATTTTTTCTTGCTTACAAATTATTTTTTCATACAGGTTCATTTGAAGGTATTTCCTTTCCAAACTGGTTTACACACATTGTTTACTATTGCAATCATCATTGTACTATCCCAAGATTATTTTGCATTGATTTCGTACTCAATATCAAAATTGTATACTGAGTACAGCTAATAATACGAAAGACATAACCCCTTCTTTCAGTTAAATGTTCATTTATATCTAATTTTTGATGCAATATATTTTGATATCTCAAGAATTTCCTTTTTACACTTAAACATTATGATTAGTCCTCCTGTAGTGATAATTAAGACATTGATTAAGCTATTCTGTGAAATTGAAATAATTGAAAGCACACAAAAAGCTACCAGTAGTTTCGACATAGTCTTAAAATCAATGTCCATTTCAATATACTTACGAACAAACAAATACCTTGCCATCATCATAGTAAATGCTCCTATCATCTGCCCATAAACCACTGAATAAATACCGATATTATCGATTAGAGGAACTGAAACTAGCAATGTACAAATTGCGCCAAACAGAGTTGCGATAAACTGAAGATTTGTCTTATCAAGAGCTTGTAAAGCAGCACCAATATTAGATGCCATTATGGAAAAATAAGAGAATAGCAAAAGTGGCGGAACATATTTTAATGTATCAGCGTATGATGTATTGCCTATTGTTGAATAAAATAAAGAAACAATTGGCATTAAAAATAACAATACTACTCCGAATACCATAAATAACTGATTGATAATATTTTTAAACCTATAATTTAAATTTGATATCTTTGAAATTGTAATAGTTTCTTCTATCATCGCCATTGTAACTACACTACCGATAACAAAAATCAGCGCAGAGAATTTCGAAGCAAAAAAATACATCCCATTGGCCTTTGTTCCTAACTTGCTTGTAATAATAATGCTTCCAAAACCAGACATAGCCCATGAAGAAATCAGATTTAATACTAGCGGCGCAGAGAACAACAACATTTTTTTTAGTATTTGTAGATCAAAATATTTAAATTTTAATCTTTTAAGCGCTCGAATCTTGTATTCAATAATTATTATCATTAAAACTTGTGCTAGTATATATGGTATGTACAATCCCGTTAACCCATGTTTGAATACACATACTAATGCAATAATAAGCGATAGGTTAGTAATCGTTCCTATTAATCCAGCAATGATGTATATAATATTTTCGCCAAGGGCTCTTGCCATATATTGCCATATTTGTGAAATCGCATATGAAATGTACATCAATATAATAAGCCATACATATTTTATATCAGGCCATATTAAAGAAATTATAATTCGATATATTACAAAAAAGACACTAGATATAGTCAATGTAAAAAAAGTCGTTGAAGACATTACTACATTTTTAATATTTTCATCATTTTCAGAAAGGAGGTACTTAAGAACAGCTTCCCAAATCGCAATATAAATAATAGGAATTAGAACATTCATAATTGTCTGCGTATAGTTAAAATAGCCTAGTTCCTCTGTTTGAATGTAAAATGCATATATTGGAATAATAAAGATATTTAACACTTTAGAAGACATGTTTCCAACTAAATATAATCCTGTTTTTTTCAATAGATTATTATGCTCCAAATTATGTCTCAACTCCCATTTTATTAAATGAATATATTTGATATAGCATCTTCAAAGAACATGTAATTTCAAATGGAGCATTATCAAACTCATTTCGTATTTCTTCTCTATTTTTACTTTGAATGGTTTTCTGTATCATTTCACACCACTTTTCAAGTTTATCATCCAATTTTATCAATTCAATGTCTGGAATATATTTCTTTATTTCTTGATGTGCCCTTATATCACTCGCTAAAACTGGCAATCCCACTGAAAGTGCTTCAAGGATAGCGCCAGGAAGTCCTTCAAACAATGAAGGAAAGACCATTATCTCGGCCATGTTCAGATATTTGTCGATGTCATTACTAAGTCCTATAATAAGAACATCCGATTTTAAATCATTCTCTTCAATATATTTTCTTATATTTTGTGCTTCGGATGTATTATCACGACCAACTAAGATCAGGACACTATCTTTGTTGTCGTCATGATATTTCTGAAATATCTTCAATAATAATTCATGGTTTTTCTCGTGGTCGATTCTGCCAACATGCAATATCACATTTTTCCCATCTATACCTAGATAGCGTTTAAACCCTTGCGCATCAAACTCCGGAATATATCTTGATTTAACTCCATTTAATAATATTTGACATCTCTTATTCGACTTCCATCTTTTTCCTATTGTGCTTTCCATTGTAGATTCATTCACTGCTAGAATATGAGTGGAAAGTACTAACACCAAATGTCTTAAAAGCCTGTTTTTGATTGATGCATTGTTTTTTTCATCGCTAGCTGTTCTAAAATGTGAAATTCTTTTTTTGCATCCCGCAAGCCATGCAATTAACATTATGTAACCAGAGACATAGTGAATGTGAGATTGAACTACATCATATTTATTATGCTTTATAATGTTGTATAAATTTCTAAAGAAATACATAGAATAGATATTAGAGTAATATACAATACCCCCTAGACTTTTAATCTCTTCATCATAGTCACCTTTGGAATTACCACATGACATATAATCAAAACAAACTCTTGTTTTATCAATGTGGCGCATAAGCTCCATTGTACGGGTTTCTGCACCTCCGCGATTCATTATGCCAAATATATGCAAAACCTTAATCATGTTTACCTCCAAAGTCATTTATTTCTATCGCTCTATTTTTCTATTAGATTATAATTTATACTTCATATGCTTTATTTTTGTATAAGCCCCTAATTGCATACATGCCATCCATAATATATATGCTATTAATATTTGCCCTAACACAAAATTAAACGCATTTCTTATCATAATAATAAATACTATAAGCACACACATATTCAGTGCCATAATCGGATCATTTTTATTTGTGTTATCAAATTTAGCCAATATCACACCTATAACTATATGAAATAATACTACACCCATTACCCCATAATTTGCATAACTTTCAGCGACCTGGGAAAACCCCATAGTATCGTAAGTAGTAAAAAAATCATATTGTGATGGTGGCGAAATTCTTGGTATCATTGGAATAAATCTATTGATTATATTTACAATAGGATTGTAATACGAAAATCCATAGAGTAATGAACGGCTACCATTCGAGATACCATCTATCATAAATACTGATAGCCTTATTTGATAACCCATCTCAACTAAAGGATCTGAAATACTTACAGATATTTTACCTAATGAATTAATAACACCTGTGTTCCGAAGCGTTGTTATCGTCGGAATCATAATAAACACAATACATAAACCAATTACTATTATTTTAATTTGTAGTCTGTTTTTTTTATAACAAAAAACTCCAAAAGCCGCCAACAAGGTGTAAAGAACTTCTCCTTTGTTCCCAGTAACTAATAAAATAACTGAAATAACAAAATATAGGAATATCATTTTCTTTTTCTCGTCCTGAGTACCAACAGCAAAAACAAAAGCGAATCCGAACTGCAACAACACCAATATTTTTGACCAAGATCTAATATAACTTTTTGAAAACAATAGAAAGTCGATATAATTCCCGTTGATTAAAAACTTTCCGGTTAATATCATATATATTATATAATACATGCATATTATTAATAATAAGTTGCCGATCCATGATAACATGGCTTTTTGCGATTCAGCATGCCCTCCTATATATGGTTTTGCTCTGAAATATTTTCCACTCAATACTACAGAAAAAGACAATACAATAACTGCAATAATCCCTAATTGAACTGCATAGGGATAAGAAGCAGAATTAATCCAGCCTGTTACGTGATAACTATTTGTATTGAGTGTTTTTAATTTGAAAGCATACACTGCGATGCAGGTCCCGAATTGAGTAAATATTAGATATACTATAAATGCTAAACTATGTCCATATATGTGATTTGTGCTGCTTATTATATATACCATTGCTATTATTGACGTTATTATTGCCAACCAAGACATACCCTCGCTAGATGGACTATCAATATGAAATATAAATGATGCTATCAAATAGAGAAATGTTAAACACATTATTATAGATATAATTATATTTATATTCTTTTTTAATTGATTGTTATTCATTGTGAACTCTCATCGAAAGTAAACAGTTTATAAAAATCGGTCCTTCTTTTCTCCAAAATAGTATTAGTGTACTTTGTAGCCTTATAAAAGTTTTCTTTTCCGGTCCGTTCCAATTCATCTTTTGTTATATTAAGAATACATTTACTTAGTCCTTTGGCACTGCTTCTTTTGAAAATTAGTAAGTTCCCTAACAATTCAGGAATCCCTCCAATATTGCTTCCAATACTTGGCACACCCATGCTCATAGCTTCTATCAGTGCCCGTGGCATCCCTTCAGTCTTACTTGGTTGAACATAAATATCAATTGAATCAAGCCATTCAAATACCTTTTTATGCGGCATTGATGGAAGTATCTTTACAAAACTATTTGCATAATACTTATGGATAATACTACTCAACCAGGAAGGATCACCGCTACCAACAATACAATATTTGTATGAATATCCCTCGCTGTTTAATTTGGCGATAGCTTTTATTACTGTATCATATCCTTTATATTTCATATTCAATGGGCCAAGTGTGCCAAAAACCAATTGATTCATATCTGATGCTTTTATTTTCTTAATTCTTCTTGCAAGAACGGCTTCATCCATATTTTCTATCTCAACATCAGAACAACTGATAGATTTTCCCATACAAGGATATCGGCTTTGTAAAAATTCGTTTGTTACATATACGGCATACGGTGCTCTCTTCACGATTTTCTTTTGTATCAAATAGTAATACGGTGCTATTAGTTTCCCACAAATACTGTGATTATTATAGGAATCCCAAGGGCATCCAACAACTTCGACCAAATATCTTTTTTTATAGAATTTAGCATATAATGCTGCTAAATAACCCAAATCGCTTGGAATTCTTGCAATTATGTAATCTGATTTTTGAACTTTTTGTTTGACTATGTCAATTACTGCATGATATTTCAAAATTCCCTTTAGCGTCTTGAAGTTTTCAACACTTTCAATATTAAAATTTTTAACATTAATTTTATTCAGCATCTGATATTGGGAGTCACTCGGGCGAGTTCTTACTAAAAACACAACGTTATCAGCAATATTAAAATATCTTTCCACTATTTTGTTATTGTATGCATCGCTATATATGCCTTCATTAGTTGATAATATGTACCCGTCATGTGCAAACAATACAGTTGTCATCGCTTATTATCCTCATTTATAATTCTGTTGTATACATTTAGGATTTCCTTACCAGTATTTTCAATATCAAGCATTATTGATACTAACTGCTTCCCATTTTCACTCATTTCTATTGCTTCATCTGGATTTTGAATCATTTTAATAATTGCTTCTGCGAGCTTAACCGGGCATTTAATTTTCACGGTATAGCCTGTTACCCCATCAATAACGATATCTGGAAATCCACCAACATCACTTGATATTGTAGGGACTCCAGCCGCGAGACTTTCTGCTGCTCCACCTAGATTCTCACTATGTGAAGGATGAACAACTATATCAAGTTCTCTGTATATAGCTTTCATGTCATATCGGAATCCAGTAAATATAATTCCATTCTTGCATTTATCATTTGCGTATTTTTTTACTTTTTCTACGTATCCATGGGAATCACCCCATGCATCTCCAATTATAACACCCACAACCGAAGGATATTTCTCCCTGACTAAGTTAATTGCATCAATAAAATCTTCATGTCCCTTCAGCCCTCTTGTATGAAGTAAATACGCTTTAGGTTTATAAATGTAACTGACCATTCCAACTAAAGTCGACGCTTGTGATATCTCATATTCTTCATGTAATATATTTTTGCTTTTAGTATATTCATTACATGCCTTTCCACCATAACCTCCATAATAAGCTAGATATATTTTTTCTTGACGTATACCTGATTTATGATAAATATTATAGGTCTTTTTACATGCGCCCGCCCAATAATCATTATCTTTTGAAAGCATAATTTCTATTATCTTAAATAGCCAGTTTTCTAAATGTAAAGGTCCTGGCACCTGATAAAGCCTCGAAATTCCGGATTTTCTAAGTGCAATACGTAGCATTATTATGTTTGTAAAAAAATGACTATGAATAATATCTGGTTGAACTTTCTTCACAATAGCTTGAATCGTTCGTATTCTTTTAATTATTTCCCATGGTTTCCTTACAGGAATACTAAAATCTCCTTTGATAACCAACATACCTTTTTTTATATATTTTTCTGCCATCCCTCCTTTTAGCGAAGGAAGAACCGTTATAATATCTACACCATTATCAAATAGCCACTCCGCTTGTGTAAATGCCCAATTTGCTCCCTCATTTGTTTTTACAATCTGCAATACTCTCATAATATATAACCACCTTACCAGAATCCGATTTAATCCAAGGTTCAACTAAATCATAGACTTTACGGAAATCTAATTAGAGGAATTTATAAATATGTAATACTATTTTTGACACATATACTATTATCTCTATCTGCTAGTTTTGCAGGGATTCCTATATATGTATTTCTTAATAATAAATCATTTACCACTACTGCTCCTGCGCCTACAATGACGTTATCCGTTATGCTAATATTATTTATTATAGTTGCACCTATACCAATATGAACTGCTTTTCCTACCGTAACTGTACCGCCAAGCGTTGCATTTGGTGCAAGGTGTGCATAACTATTGATTATGCAATCATGTTCTACAATGCTACCGGTATTTATAATACAGTGTTTATGAATAGTAGTTGATGAATTAATAACAACATTCGCCATAACTGCAGTTCCTTCGAGAATCTTTACATCCATACCGATAATTGCTTGTGGATGAACAGCTATATGATATTTTAGTTTATATTTCTCTGATATTTCTTCTCTTAATATATTATTGCCAATAGCAACGATATATTCAAGTTCCTCGTTCATTTCTTGGTATCTTTCGCAAATATCAATTTTCCCTAAAACTGGGTAGCCTAATATTAGATCTCCAGTTTGCTTATTGTCATCTAAAAAGCCTAGCAGTTTATTACCGTTTTTCAATATGATATCCATAATTACTTTAGCATGGCCTCCAGCACCGATTATAATTATACTTTTCATCAATCTTTGAACCTTCTTTTTATTATTATTTATAACCTTGGTATTTATCCATCGTATCTGAACTCACTGACGATATCCCTTTTCTTAATATAACCATCTTTAATGTTTCTATAAAAATCTTAATATCCATAATAAAGCTCAAGTTTTCTACATAATAAACATCCATCTCAAACCTTCGTTCCCAGTCTAATTCATTCCTACCACTTATCTGGGCTAATCCGGTTAAACCTGGTCTTACATTATGCCTCTTCTTCTGATGGTCATTATAGAGAGGTAAGTATTGAACCAATAAAGGCCTAGGTCCCACGATTCCCATATCACCAAGTATTATATTCCATAACTCAGGGAGCTCATCAAGCGATGTAGATCTTAACAATCTTCCAAAATCCGACAGTCTCTCCCTATCTGGTAGTAATTCACCCTGCGAATCCCTTTCATCCGTCATCGTCCTAAATTTATATAAGGTGAAGATTTTTCCCTTTAGTCCAGGTCTTTCTTGCTTGAATATTATTGGATATCCAAAGTTAATTTTTATAAGCAAAGCTATCTGTAAAAAAACCGGACTTAGTACAATTAAACCCACTAGGGCAAGAATTATATCCACTATCCTTTTAGTATATTTCCTATACAGCATAACCAACCCCTTAAGTAGTCTTCTTTTGAAGAATCCCTTTAACGATTCCTTCAACTCGTTCAAGTTCTTCATCCGTCATTTTAGTATCTGACGGTAAGCAGAGACCTCTACTGAAAATATCCTCGCTACAACTTGTATTAAAATCATTCATAGTGATAAAGTCATTCATTTTAAATATTGGTTGCATATGCATTGGTTTCCAAATATGTCTTGCTTCGATATTATTATATGCCAATAATTTAATGATTTTTTGCATTTTTACTAATGAGCCTGCTTTTAGAATTATGCAGGAAAGCCAGTAATTTGGTCTCCCATAGTCCGCAATAGGCATCATTTCAATCTCCTCTATGTCTTGAAAAGCTCTTTTATAATGCTCATAAATGTATTTTTTCTTTGTGATTCTCTCATCTAATATTCGAAGTTGTCCCCTGCCGATACCTGCGACCACATTGCTCATGCGGTAGTTAAACCCCACCTCTTCATGTTGATAGTAAGGATAGTCCTCACGGGACTGTGTAGACCAAAACTTAACTTTCTTAGTTATTACATCACTATCCGACACAAGCATGCCGCCACCAGAAGTTGTAATAATTTTATTACCATTGAAGGAAAAGACTCCTATGTTTCCTAAGGTGCCTGTTTGCTTCCCCTTATAAGTAGCTCCTAGGCTTTCAGCAGCGTCTTCAAGGATAGGAACATTATAAGCCTTAGTAATCTTTTTTATTCTGTCATAGTCAGCAGATTGTCCATATAGATTGACAGTGACCACTGCCTTAGCATTTGGATATTTCTTGAAGGCTTTCTCAAGAGCTTCAGGTGACATGTTCCAAGTTTCATAATCACAATCAATGAATATCGGTATCGCACCTTGATATAAGATTGGATTTGCAGAAGCAGCAAATGTAAGTGATGAACAAAACACAATATCGTCTTTATCAATGCCAAGATATTTTAGTCCGAGATGAATAGCAGCAGTACCTGACACGAGTGCAACAGCATATTTTGATCCTGTATACTCGCATAATTCATTTTCAAATCCATCCACATTGGCTCCAAGAGGTGCAATCCAGTTGCTTTCAAATGCTTCTCTAATGAAATTACGTTCATACATTTCATCGCTCATGTGTGGCGATGAGAGAAATATTCTTTTTTCAGTCTTGCTTTTATTTTGGTTCGTCATATCTAATCCTCACTTTGTTCTGACCTTATTTTTATTTATCAATATACTTTCGTTTAACCTGTATATATTATCTGAAATTATTAGTATAATACATGTCTTACTATTAGCTGCTCTCTACTGTTTAATGAGTACAGGGCTAGATGAATTCCTCTAATACAACAGTTTTAATATTTAATTATGGGAATTTGTTATTTGATGAAAACCAAAGCCCAAAATAGCCGACTATTACTTTTGCTCTGATTCGAATACAGCCCATTTGTCTAGTAATGTCTGCAATTCAGCATTGACTGTCACACTATTCCATTTCCCTTTTGATACGATTTCCATTTCTTCAGGTATTTTTAAGCCTCTCTCTATCCATAAAGCTATCTGCTTATCCTTTACCCCCACATTCTCCTTCGTACTATACCAATCTATAGCCCGCTGAATCATCATCCCTTTATATTGCCAAGCTAGTGGATCAAGTGGTTGAATGGTTGTTATGCGATTTTCTGTTTCGAAAGCAGCGTCCCATTGCGAACTCATTTGGTAATAATCTGATATATTTTCCAGTACTCTATACATATAATCAGACTGTACTCTAGCCTGCGCCACTAGCAAATTGCCTTCTTCAAAAGATGCCTTTGTTATTTCGCTCCTTAAAACGAGTAATTTAGCTAATGAAACTTTGTATTCAGCCTTTAGTGGATCCAATTCTATGGCCTTCCTTATATTTTGTTCTGCTGTTATTGCATTGTTGTTAGTAGCTTCAATGCTATATATTTCGGCATAATCTGTTGCCAAATTGCATCGAAATGGCCAATATATTGTAGATATAATTAGAGCTATAAAGGAAATATAAGATAATATTTGCATGTTTTTTAGTAGTATCTTCACAGCATGATTTTTCTTTAAAATGGACGACTCTATCCTAGATTCTGCCTGATTAAGCTTGGTGAAGGGTTTGGGAGAATCCAAAAAAGAAAGTAATGCCCAAAAAATCATTTGTATCGAAAAATAAGCAAAGTCAAAATCAATCATACTGTGTGCCAGGATTGTAAAAGCACCAATCCATAATAATGTTTGATTAAAGTCCGGATGATGCCATAAATCAAAATATTTTTTAATAATAACCATACAAAGCCATATTAGCAATATTATACCTAGAAGTCCTACTTCAACCAATAATTGCAAACCAGAAGAATGAATATCGCGGCTTACATATTTATGTCCTTGATATGTCGTATATAGGTGCTCCCAACCACCGCCACCCGCACCCGTAAAAGGAAAATCCTTAATAATATTCAAACCGTCAATATAAAAGTTTAAACGTATAATGGCTGAGTCTGGTGAAATCATACTGTATATATTCTGCACCGTAGTTTCACTAAGCAATTTTCTGCTTAGTTTTATGTTCTTCACAACTTTGCCTGTATTTTTCTCTTGAATATTTGCACTAATAATTTTATTGCTTAATGTACCCATAGTCCCATCAATTATCAACTTTTGATTCACCAATAAGTCATCTTCTATTGTGAAAGGAAGATTTACATTATCTAATTTTTTAAGATCTTGCATACTTGTTTTGAATATATTTTTATTTCTGCCGACCATTATATCTTTAAGACTTTGCCCATTTAGTTTTATATATAATTGACTCATATCATCACTAATAGGTTTTGAAAACTTAATGTTTAATATGTAATTTCCTTTTTGTTCTAGTCGAAAGGGGCGGCTAATGTTAACATCTTGCTTAGCATTTAATGATATTGGCTCAGTCCATAACCAAAATAATAGCAGCGCCGATAAGCCAAAAAGGACTGTTAGTCTATAGCCCCAAATAAATACGTTTTTTATTTGAACGCTTTCTTTTGCTTCTGTATCAGATTCGGTATTTAACAATTGTCTACTGCTTAGCCTATGTTGCACTAAGGTGATCATATAGCCGACCCCAGATGCCAGGATAATACTATAAAACCAGCAAACTATTCCCATTGATCTTCCTGGTGCGCCAGGCCAAAAATACAAGCCAAATAAAGCAGCGGTTATACTTGTTCCAAGTGCGTTGATCGCATATGGTAGTCGGTTTTCCTTAGGCAATAACAGTATGCATATTATTAGCATTATCACAGCTAGAATATATGCGCCTCTGCTTAAAGTTAAAACAAATGCGGCTACAATAATAACTGATCCTATTCCAATCAAGGTTCCTATCATCTCATTTTCAGCTTTAATCCACAACCCGCAACTAATAAGCCATGAAGCTAATAAAAAAGAACCCGTTGTATTAGGATATTGAAATACCGAAGCAAGCCTGTCGCCGTTTGTCAACATGTTAAATAAAAATCCATAACCGTCAGTTACTTGACCTCGAGCTACCATATTATTGATAAAAGCAATCAACTTACCTCCCCAGATTGCATCTAATCCAAGAGCAGCAATGCCGACCCCTGTAATGAAAAGGCCATATAAAAACCACTGGTCTAATGGTAAATGATTCTTACTGTTTACAACAATAACTACAACAACTAGTATGCATAAATACTTGCTCAAGACAAGTATTGCACTTCTAGTATTAGCTGCATTGAATAAACTTAAAGAATATGCGAGCACAAAACCGATACAAATCAATATGTACCAATTATTCCATACGATTTTCTCATTACGTATTATATACCTTATACAAAACACTAAACCTAGTACACCTATCAATAATATTGTATTTATATAATGAGTCTCGAACATTAATCCTTGAAATATATTGCTCAGTAAGATGATGCAGATTAAAGCAATTCCTATCGTAGTATGAAACAGTATTGATATGTTCTTTACATTATTTTCTAATCTACATTTATTATTCTTATTTTTATACTTTAACACTTTTGCCATGTATGCCTCCGATTTTAGAGCACGTTTATAGTCAATTTATTCATATTTTTTATTCCCAGCTCGTAGAATTATCGACTGAGCATGACATTCACCGAATTAGTGTACTTTATTACAATAGGTTCGTTATTGCAATATGATGCCCAATATTCTCTGGTCGTATTTCCTTATCCTATTTACTTGCTCACTTAATTGGTTAATATATGTCTCACCTCGCTTTTCGACCAGTATGATATTTATTGGTTCACAAAGTAAATCTATTGTGCTGTGTGTAGAAAGAATGCTTGCTCCAACCATAATCTCTAAATCAGGAATATATTTTTTTAGTATAATTGTTAATTCATTAGCAACACTCTCAATATTCTTATAATCGCCTGTTCCTGTGAATATCAGTTTTTTGGTGTATGACTGTTTTAATAATCTTATGTTGATTTCAGATGCAATTAGTTTCACATTCTCATCACGAGTTAAGTTGTTGAATAATGGGTTATCCGATGAATCAATCAATTTATTAATGAGACTTTTTGCCCTGCCCGCCTGCTTTTCTAAATTTGGGCATAAACCTAAAATATCTATATCATAGTACTTTTTTATATTTGTAGCATAATATACTTTATTGTTTGTTAACATCTTTAATGATAACCATAAATACATTATAATACTTCCTAATAAGGCTCCAAGAAAGCAGTAAGTGATGATCTTTAATATAATATATTTTCTAGTAATTATTACTTCCTGTGGTCTATCTTTCTGTCTAGTCTCCAGTTCTGCCATTTTATTAGCGATATCTTCTTCCGTCTTCTCTATATCCGAAATGTGCTTATCCTGATATTTTTTTAATGCATCATCAATCTCCATGAATGATGTTTCAGATAGTATTTTAACATCATGATTACCAATAGTATCAGTGATCATTTCTTTTAATGTTGTATAAATATAATCTGCTATCTTATTAGAAAGATATTTTTCGCTGCTGCATACTTCAATCGTTAAAATATTTGAGTCCTCAAATTCAGTTACTTTTATTATTTCATTAATATATTTTGGTTCTGTAACTTTCCCTAATATTTCTTCGATTCCGTTATAAATAGTGTCCGTTTTGTATGCTGAACAATAAGCATACGCAATTTTTTGTGTCATGTTTGAGTTTTGATTATTAGGTTCAATGTATAAAATAAGTCTTTTAACTGCCTTTTGAAAACTATCAATATTATAATAAATACTATGTTCACTATATTCCTGAAGTTCAGCTTTGTGCTCTTTTGCATCAATAATTGCATTTTTTAAATAGTTGATTTCCTCATTATGCACTTCTAGTGCTTTTTGATACGCAATCTGATTTTCGTTTGATGTTGCATCATTACTTTCTTCCATTCCTTTATAAAGCCCAAATATAGCAAAAATGAATGCGCAAAGTACAACTACAATCATTATTTTCTTTATGTTTCTAGAGAAATGAATCAATAAATCTTTTAATGTTATCTCGTCTTCCATAAGTATTAAAATCCCCTTTCTACAGGATAGTGCCCCGAGTAGTATTCTAGGTATTCTAGGTATTCTAGGTATTGTTTGCATTTTTGGGATTTATTTATATCCATAATAAATTGAAGCTTGTGGGTGCGGACAAAAACTGGACGCTGACTGTGCTGAAAAAGGAGAAAAGCATGGGGTGTTCTGAAACCAGCGTGAACGTGCACTCGAATTGTACGATGAGGTCCAATCAGTATCCGTAGTAATCCGGCGTCTGGGATATCCTTCAAAACAGGGGTTGTATACGAGGATCGGCGCAAGGAACCACTCAACAAAGACGAACGCCTCACATTTGTTATACAATAAACCCTCCAGATCATCATATGCATTCTCCCCTGACAAAGAAGCTTGAATTATGCGTCGGTGCTTTGAATTTGGAGAAAATGTGCAATGGATATCAGAAGATACTGGTTGCAGAGCTAGTGAACAGCATGTTGAAAGACGCTGCTAATACACTTCATTCAAGTGATCTCCCATTGATACATACTGACCGCGACTGGGGGGTGCGGACATTTTCCTGTACAACTTAAGCAACCAGTCCAAGACTTCGTCTGTACTCCAAGGGACTTTTGTTTCCTAAAGATATCTTGATTCGCTTCTCATTATACCAAATCAAATAATCATTTAGGATTTTCATGAACTGTTCGATGCTCACGTCAGTCCAGCTGCGATGGTAGAACATTTCATTTTTTAATCTGCCGAATAATCCTTCGCAAGCTGCGTTATCGGGTGAACATCCTTTCTTCGACATTGATCTTATGAGGCCAGCATCTTCCATCCCGGATATCCAGCCCGGCCAGCGATAATGGCAGCCTCGGTCAGTATGTATCAATGGACGTTCATTTGAATGAAGTGTATCAACAGCATCTTTCAACATACCGTTCACTAGCTCGGCATCAGGAGCTGTCCCTATCTTCCATGCAGGGAGCAAGCCATCAAAACAGTCCACAATTGGCGATAAATATATCTTTCCTGCCGGAATTGCAAACTCTGTGATATCTGTCAGCCACTTCTGATTTGGCGCATCTGCGTGGAAGTCTCGTTTTATGAAATTAGGGACTTCAGGAGTGATTTCACCGGCATATGAATGGTATTTGCCTTTCCTTTTTACGGGTACGACCAGACCTTCCTTTGCCATGATACGGCGTACGACTTTTTCAGAAACCCGATTGCCTTCTCGAACAAGCAGCGCATGTATTCTGCGATAGCCGTATCTGCCCGAATTTTTCTGAAATAGCGTTATGATCCTGCCGGTCAACACCTTGTTTTCCTTTGGGTTGCCGAAAATCTTAAGCTGATAGTAATAACTACTCCTGGCTATTTGCAATCTGCTCAAAAGAAGCGGCAGTGGATATTTCCCTTTTATGGCGCCGATGATCACTGCCTTTTCACGGTTTTTTAGTTCCGTCAGATCGACGCCGGGGTCTTTTTTTAGGACTTCTATCGTCTCCTTTAATATATCGATCTCCAGTTGCATTTTCTGAAGCTGAGATTTGAGCGATTCAATTTCGTTTGAAGATGCGGGCTTGCCCTCAGGAAGCTTCCCGCGTGGATCGTCAGCAAGATTCATAAGAGCTACAGATCCCTTCTGAATGTATTTCTTCCGCCAAGTATATATACTGGCCCTACTGTAACCGGTCTCTTCTGATACCAATTGTATATTTTCTCCAAGTTCAAAGCAACGGCGCAAAATATCAAGCTTTTTTGATAGGGGAGGATGCAGCGGATGATCCAAAGCGTTATTGTATTTCGTCCGTGATGCTTTTGTCTTCTGTAATTTATTCCTCGCGCCAATCCATGTATATAACCCCTGCTTTGAGGGATATCCAAGTTGCTGGATCACTTTTGATACTGATTGAACCTTATTGTACAATTCGAGTGCGCGTTCACGCTGGTCATCTGAATACCCCATGCTTTTTCTCCTTCTTAAGCAATATCAGTGTCCAGGTTTTTGTCCGCACCCCCAAAGTATAAAAAGCTTCATAACTTGATTGCTAGGTAAAACACGCGTCAAATAGCGCCATAATTGAATTTACAAACGGCGCCCCGAATGTTGAACAACGTGGTATAATTTTTGATGGCACTATCAGCAAAAACTAGACGCGAAGATAAGCAAATTTTATAAACTCAATCCTTTAAGTTGGAAAGGGGAAAGTTACCCAAAGAGGACTGTAATCTCTTGGTATTCTAATATAGTTCAATATACTTAAATAAATCTTGTTGAGCTTGTTCAGGTGTTTCGAAATTCGCATCCTGAATAAGCTCTCTTTTGATCATACTATAAAAATGATTCCATTAAGGCGTTATCCTAAGAATCCCTTTTTCTGCTGAATATGCTTGTGTGATGAAATCGCGATTCCGGGAAAGTGGAAATCACTATTCCGGAACCGGAATGCAGATTACTATCAGGACAGAGCCATCATTCTGGTGTGCTTTGCACTAGATCTATTTCAATAATTTGCGTCAAATCGCCAGCCAAATCAACTTCCAATAGTTCGCCAGGTTCGCAATTGATATGAACAGTGGCACACCATTCCTGTTCTTCCTGCCACAGATTATGGTAGAAATGAGCGCGCCTATTAGGATAATCATTTGGTATCTTCTTCCACTTGGTACCAGCAATAATGTGTAAAGTCTTTGACGACGGTCTTATCTCATTTTCTCATACTTCAATTATACCATGTATATAATTATTTAAAAAGAGTGAATGCACATATTTTCCTTATATAGCAAGATTTCTCGCTCATATGAGTTACCTGGCCAGGACCTTATAGCCACAACATCCTGCTTTGGACTGCTCCAGCATCAGCCCGTCGAGAAGGCTCCAAAGCTCACGGTTGGACAACGCGATCGTGCTATCGTCCTTGGCTGTTGTAGGCGACTTGAACCGGCCGTGCTCCAGCCTTTTGTAATACAGCTAAAAGCCGTTTCGATCCCAATACAGGATTTTGACTTTATTCCGACCTTATCACAGAAGACAAAATATACTTCCTAAAAGGATCCAGTTCAATTCTTTGACCAGGACGGACAATTCATTTATCGACTTTCGGATGTCCACAAACCGGCAAACTAGATAGACCTGCTCGATCCGCGCTTGCTCTCTCAGCATAAAGCATCAAACACTTTGAGCAGTCTATAGAGCTGGTCCGGCTGAAAATCCCTGGGAATCTAGACCACTCATTTCCCGATGGTCACTTGCGCCAGGCTGTTCCTTTGGGCTATATGACGCTTGCCTTTTTCCTATGAAAAATATACCGTTTCCTATTTGACTTTTATTAGCAAGTTTTCCTATGCCTGCGGCTTTGGTCTCTATATGTCTGAACAAAAGAAGATTGCCGCCGATGTAACTCGGCGACAATCCACTGACTACCTTAATTCACTTCATGGGGAGCCTTGTCCCAACATTGTACATAACTGTTATTTGAAAGAAACTGCACCAGTTGCTCCGTCGTAGCTAACAACGTAACCACAGGCTTCGCCGATACAACGGAAAGGCAGATAGGTACGTCCAGCAACGATCTGGGCAGGAGCATCACAAGGATACTCAGTGACTACACCAGCTCTGTCAACTTTAATAGTGCTGGCACCAATAACGATAGTAAGCACTTCACCAGGTCTGGACAAAGTGACGGTCTGAGTAGCTTCATTCCAACCAATAGCAGCGCCAAGTGCTTCACCGATAGGACGAACAGCTACAAAGGTACGACCATTTTGGATAAAGGGAGTGGTATCACTAATCATTACAGTGTTACCTAACATATAGTTTTTGGAACCGATAAACATTGTTAATCCCTGCTTAGCAGCAGCAGCTGTTCCAAAGTTTACAACTGCAGAACCTGTATATGTGCTGCCGGCAGTTACTTTTGCGAGTACTTGGATGGTAACAGCGCCTACGGAATTAGATGTAACATCTAATGTGAATTTGCCGCTTTCTGCAAAATCACTACTTACAGTCACACCATTTTCGGCACTAACGATTGATCCTGAAGGTTTGCCAATAACGATGGCATCTGCAGTGACAACAGCAGTCGGCACACCGCCAGCAACAGGATTTCCGTCAATATCAACTAATTGTACTGTAACTTCAGCTGTTTCACCAGCTGCAGTATAGCTAGGAGCAGTAACTTTTAATGCGCTGGGGGCTTTAGTGACTTTGATTGTAGTTGCAGCCACAAGATTTTCTTCGCTGTTGATGGCAGTAACGGTAACAACGCCAGGATCAGCACCATTTTTGACCGTCAGCACACCAATACTGCTGATGAATGCCAGATCAGCTCTGTCAATTGCGAAGGAGAGGTCAGTATCGGAATTACTCATTGTCTTAGCGTAACCTTCAGCATCCTTCAATTTTACAGTAGGATTGCCGCTGATGCCGTTCTCAGACAAAGATGCGGTATCATATGAAATTGTCATTGCTACGATGTCACCTTGATCTTTTATAGTGAAATCGTAAGTTACAGATTTTCCATTAGTCAAAGAGAGTTTAATAGAGTAGTTGCCTTCTTTGTCAAGATAGTCTGCGTCAATCGTCATTTTGAGATTTCCGCCATCATTAGTAAAGGTTACAGCAGCAGCCTGCGGTTTGTCATCAATGAGGGCACCTGAAGGAGCCGTGATAACTCTGAGCTCAGAACCTTCAATCAGCGTATCATTCTTGAAATTGCCATCTGCTGCAACATAGTCCGTATCCAACAAATTGCTGGTCAGTTTGTTGCCCAGGGAATCATAGAAGCTGTATTCCAGATCAAGGTCAACACCGGAAGCGATTTTCTGGTTATTGTCGCTCTCAGCTTTGATGTCAACGACAGAAATTGCTGTAAAAGCAACCGTAATGGTTTTGAAGACATCGTCGTCATCACTCAGTTCCGCGGTTACGATATAATCATCAGCAGGTTTAGTCGCAAACACTTTAACCTTAGCTTCACCCTTGGTGTTTGTGGTGACTTCGTTTGCACTCAAAGTCGCACCAGCTTTATTAAGTTTAAAGGACACTTTTTCTCCTGCAACAGGGATTCCACTTGCAGTTACAATTGCAGTGATTTCTCTATACGAAGAACCATTTGCATAAACAGTGCCAGTGGTAGCACTTAAGCCGATCATGTTTGCATCAGCAGGAGTAAAGGTGAAGTTATAAGCTTTGCCACCGATAATTTTTGCAGTGGCGGCAGTATGGGCGTCATCATCTGCCAAATAGCCAGCAGTTGCTTCAGGACTTACCAAGCCAAATGCAATCTTGCCAGTGCTCGCAACTGCAGATTTAACGGTAACATTTACCCATTGGGTACCAGTCGATGAAGTTAAATCATCTTCATCAATCACAATCGTGTCAATTGCACCGCGGTCAGTTGCAACATAGATTTTTGCACCAGCACCAAAGCCAGCAGTGAGGTCTTCCGCTCTTACAAAAATGTCATATTCCAATTCATCACTTGAGTCTGCTTGAGCTTCGGTTGCAACCTCTACAACATAGGAGCCATACTGGGTTGCTGCTGCGAATGCAGCCATCGGCAGGATGCTGATCATAAAAGCGACCAACGTCACGATTGCTAAAATCTTCTTAGTTTTCAAGAAAAATCCCTCCTCATAATTTGAGTATAGTTCTTTGATCGGAAATTCCGATCGGGGTCGGTTCCTCCGGCATTAAGCCGTGTGGCAGATCTGTTCGGAACCCGGTTTGTCAAATCTGCCGGATAATGCTTTTAGTGGCCGAATCCCTCCCTTCGCAAAATTATTCAATGTGCTTAAAATTAAAAAATTGATTGCTTGTTAGGGAGCGGAGGCGATACTAAACCAACGCTACAGTAATTATAACATACTCGAGTCTTCCGTCAACAAGTCCAGCCGCCAAAACGGTAAACAATATGTAAACCTTTTGTATCAATTTTTAGCATTTGTGACTTTTTTGCTTCAGAACTGCAAGCACAAAACGGGGTAAAGCCATGGCCCTTCCGATCCTTTTGGGGTTCTGGGCGATGCGGTAAGCCCACTCGATCCCCAGCTTCTGAACCCACGCCGGCGCCCGCTTCACGTTGCCGTTGACAGCGTCGAAGGAGCCGCCCACGCCAATGGAAACTGCCGGCATACCGGGATCAGCGGCTGCGGCCATTTCGCATATAAAATGGTCCTGGCCGGGAAACCCTAAGGCTACGAAGAGGATATCCGGACGCTGGTCCAGGATCTCCCGGATGATTTTGGGTCTTTCCACCGGTTTGAAATAGCCATTGTGCCAGCCGGCCATCCGCAGCTTCGGCCATTTTTCCTGCAAAACGTTGACTGCGCCGCGGACTGTTTCTTCGGCGGCGCCCAACATATAGATGCTCCAGCCTTTTTCTGCCGCCAGGGGAGCCAGCTTCCACATCAAGTCGATGCCTGTCACCCGCTCGGTCACCGGACTGCCCAGGATCCGGGAGGCCTTCACCGTGCCGTTGCCGTCCGGTGTGATCAGGTCCGCCTTCTGCAGCAGCTTGCCTAAATCAGCCTCGGCATGGGCTCTGTAAAGGATCTCGGCGTTGGCTGTGACGATGTGCAGGGTTTTTCCCGGCCGGCTGCCCCGGTTTTGGATGGCCGCGGCGATTTGGCCGACGACGCCCTCCATATCCAGTTTAGCTACGGGAAAACCTAATATATCCACCGTCGGAAAATCGGACGTCATTTTATTTCCTCCTAATAGGATCGGTGCCTTGGCTTTATTCAGGAATGGCCGCGGTGCTGCCGGCCGCTAGGGCTTCTTGGATCCCTGTGCCTGACAGGTTGGGATAATAGATCCCATCAATGATGGTCTTGCAGGCTTCCTCATCCAGGATCCAATAGCTGGCGCCGTAATTTTCGTTGTCCGGCACCCCTGGCAGGGTCATGGTCTGCATCTGCAGATCCTTCACGCCCACAAATTCTTTGGCCAGCGCCGCCATTTGGGCCAGGCTCAGATCGGTCTTCAGGTTGGCCTGCAGGGCGGAAACCAGGCTGGGGATCTTGGGCAGAGTGGTCAGCCTCAGGCTTTTGTCCAGCAGGGCAGAAAGGAATTTTTGCTGCCGTGCAATCCGGCCGATGTCCGCCTGGGCATCACCCCGCCAGCGTACATAAGACAGGGCGCTCTTTCCGTCCAGGCGCTGCTGGCCCGGCTGAAGGTCGATGCCCTCCAGGGGCAAATACATCCTCTGCTCCACGTTATAGTCCAGCCCGCCGAGAATATCAATGCAATTGGCAAAGCCTTCGAAATTAGTTTCCATATAATAATGAATGGGGACGCCCAACAGGTTTTCCACGGTCCGCACCATACGGTCTGCGCCGCCGGAAGAATGGGCGTAGTTGATCTTTCGGATCAACTTGGTATCTGCAATGGCTGCCCGGGTGTCCCGGGGTATGGAGATCATGTTGATGGACTTGGTTTCTAAGTTAATGGCCACCAGGGCGGTGACGTCGGCGCGGGCGGCTTCGTTGGGATCCCGCTGGTCCACACCCATGACCAGGATGCTGAGAATTTTGGAATTTCCCAGGTCGCTGCCCGGTGCGTTGGCCAGCAAATCCTCCGGTTTGGCGCTGGCTGCGGCGGCTGGAATCAGTTCGGCACCGTAAACCTGCCCCACGAAATAGGATGCCATGCCAAAAAGCAGGCACAGCAAAACGGCCAGCAGGACCTTCCATAACTCCGGCGCGGTGGATCTTTTTTTGACTCTGGGATTCCGTTCCAGAGGGGGCAATTCAAAAAAATCATGATCGTAATCTACGTTGAGCTTGTATCTCTCTTCGTCCATCCGATTGCCTCCAGATCATATTTTAAGGCCGGTAATACCGGACCGTGGCTGTGCGGGCTGTGCTGTCCCAATGGACCACCGCGCTCAGATACTCGCTGACAAAACGCAGCGGCACCATGGTGCGGCCACTGAACACCGCCGGCGCAACATCCAGGACGATGGTCTTCCCGTCCACCAGCGCCTTGGTGCTGTTGAGGGTCAGAACGATGGTCCGCTGGTCTGTGGTATAGGTGACCTGCCGGGTGACGTCATTCCATTCCACCCGGGCGCCCAAGTTCTCCCCGATAAAGCGCAGGGGCACCAGGGTCCGGCCATTCTGGATCAAAGGGGCCACGTCCAGGGTCTGGCTTTGGACGGTGGTCTGCCCTGGTCCCGACAGCTTGGCTTGCTTGTCCCCGGGCTTAAACAGAATCTCGCTGATGATTTGCTTGTCCAGTTCCTGGATAGAGATCGACAGCATCTCGCTTTGGGTCTCCACGCTGCGGATCTCTTGCCGAAGCGGCATCGTCGCCTGCTGAAGCCAATTGGCGAAGCCGGCTTTGCTCATGAGGATCTCCTGGGCCCACAGGGGGGATGTAAAGGTCACGGTCAAGAGGAGAATCCCCAGGCAAAACGGTCGCAGACGTTTGGTTCGTTGATTCATAGCGCTGCTCCATTCTCAAGCCGTCCAGCGGCCTTGTCTGCAGGAATCGTTTCAATAAATATCGACATTATGATTATTGTACCATAAATAAGGTTGCCAGAGCAAAGGAAAAAAGAAGGAATCGAAGTCAGGCTCCAATTCCTTCTGGATCGTTATGGAGAAATGGTCTGCGTAAAGCGTTTGTGCAGAGCAGCTGGTCAATGGCTTTCCCGCTTGAAGGAGCGGGTGGAGTCCAGCAGATCCAGGTTGGTCAGCGCCTTGGCGGTGCCTAGGGCGACACATTGGATGGGATTTTCAGCTACATGGACCGGCAGCTGGGTCTCGTGCATCAGGCGGGTGTCCAGGCCGTGCAGCAGCGCGCCGCCGCCGGTGAGAACGATGCCTTTGTCCATGATGTCTGCAGAGAGTTCCGGTGGTGTCCGTTCAAGGACTTCCTTGGTGGCGGCGACGATGGTGTCGATCTGCTCTTTCATGGCCTCATGGGCTTCTTCCCGGGTCACGGAAATGGTTTTGGGCAACCCGCTGACAAGATCCCGGCCGCGGATATCCACGGAACAGGTTTCCTGCTCGGTGGGCCATGCGGAACCGATTTCCCGCTTAAGGTCCTCCGCGGTCCGTTCGCCGATCATCAGGTTATGGTAACGGCGCATGTAGCGGACCAGGGATTCGTCCAGCTTGTCGCCGCCCACTCGGACGGATTTGCTGATGACGATGCCGCCCAGGGCCAGTACGGCAATGTCCGTGGTGCCGCCGCCGATGTCCACCACCATGGAGCCGGCAGCCGCTGCGATATCCAGCCCGGCACCCAAGGCGGCAGCCAGGGGTTCTTCGATCAAAAAGCACTGCTTGGCGCCGGCCGCAATGGCCGCTTGCTTGACAGCACGTTCTTCAACGCTGGTCACGCCGGAGGGGATCCCCACCATGACGCGGGGCTTGAAGAACATATGCCGGCCCATGGCTTTGCCGATGAAATAGCGCAGCATTTTTTCGGTGACTTCGTAGTCGGCGATGACGCCCTCTTTCATGGGGCGAATGGCCCGGATGTTGCCGGGCGTACGGCCCAGCATTGCCCAGGCTTCGCCGCCCACGGCGATCACCCGGTTTGTATTGGTGTCAAGCGCCACCACAGAGGGTTCGTTGAGAACGATCCCCTTATTTTTAACATAGACCAGCACGCTGGCAGTTCCTAAGTCGATTCCGATATCTTCGCCAAAATTAAACACTGCAAAGTCCTCCCAATAAATCCTTCATATTTTCTGCGGGCGGGGGGCAGATACAAGCCCTTCGCGCCATCGTTCCTATTTTACACTGTTTGGGGGAAAAGAAAAAGGGGGGGACGGCGACTTTTTGCGAGCGCCGCAAAAAGTCACCGTCCCCCCCCCCCCCCTTCGAAGATCTCTCATCCGGCCGTTTTCTCGCTCAGGCTCCCGCTATCGCGCTCGGATGCTCTGTCCCCTACGTGCGGGAACCGCACGTAGGGGGGACGGTGACTTTGTGCGGCAGACGCACAAAGTCACCGTCCCCTTAAAAGACCTCAACCAACTCATACACTCTGCTGCCCAAACCAATCTTCTCCGCATGCTCCAGGCAAATGCGCCAGTTGGTTTCAGGATGAAGCTTGTGGAAATGATCCGCTTCCTCCCCCTGTCCCTCTGCCTGGGTTTCCGCCTTCTCGCCCAGCAGGCTGCCCGGGATGGCCGGCTGCTGGTTGACTGCGTCCACGCAGGCCATGTCCAGCGCCACGGGGTCAAAGGATGCGAAGATCCCCACGTCGGCGATGATGGGCATATCATTGGAAGACATGCAGTCGCAGGCGGGTGAAACGTCCATGACAAAGCTGATGTGGAAATGGGGCCGTCCGTCCACCACCGCTTTGGTATATTCGGCAATTTTGCAGTTAAGGATGTCGTTGGCCTCATCCCAGGGCACGCTGATGGCACCGAAATGGCAAGCGCCCAAGCAGCGTCCGCAGCCGACGCAGCGGGTCTGGTCGATGACGGCTTTGCCCTCAGGATTGTAAGATATGGCATCCTGCCCGCAGTCTTTGATGCAGGCGCCGCAGCTTCGGCATTTTTTGGTGCGGACCATGGGCTTGCCGTTGCAGTGCATCTCCATTTTTCCGCCCTGGGAGCCGCAGCCCATGCCCAGATTTTTCAGAGCGCCTCCAAAGCCGGTGTTCTCATGACCCTTAAAATGGGTCATGGAAACGATAATGTCCGCGTCCATCACGGCCCGGCCGATTCGGGCTTGCTCGATATAGTCTCCATGGACCGGCACCAGGGTCTCGTCGGTTCCCTTGAGGCCGTCGGCGATGATCACATGGCAGCCGGTGGCGAAGGGATTGAAACCATTTTCATAGGCGGCGTCCAGATGGTCCAGGGCATTTTTCCGCCGGCCCACATATAAGGTATTGCAATCCGTCAGAAAGGCCTTGCCGCCCTTGGCTTTGATCAGGTCGACAATGACTTTTGCATAATTGGGCCGCAGATAAGCCAAATTCCCCGGCTCCCCCAAATGAATCTTGATGGCAGTGTATTGATCCTTAAAACCCAGGGATTCGATGCCGGCCTGCTTCACCAGCCGTTCCAGCTTCTGCAGCAGGTTGCTTCCCCGGTCGGTTCTGAGGTTTGTGAAGAATACCTTTGATTGGGTCATCGGATGGTCACTCCTCTCCTTCGGGCTGTCTATTTTCCATGTCCATGGCGGCTGCCCCGGCTGCCAGGGCAGCAATATAAACTGTTTTGACGGGCAGGTCATGGGTTCGCGCCAGGGCGGCGCAGTCTTCGTATTCCGGCGCCTGGTTGATCACTTTGTCCCCCGCCAATCCCAGTTTGATGCGCACCGGGCCCCAGGGGGTTTCGATGGTTTTCCAGCTCCGCTTGAGAATGGCCCGGTCCAGATAGGACAGGCGCAGGCCAAGGGCGGTGGTGTTTTCGAAGATGATCTGCAGCATCTCATCTTCTTTTTCCGGCGGCATCAGACAGGTCAGCTGCTGGCCCGGTCGGTTTTTCTTCATCTGAATAGGCGTCAGGTAAGCGTCCAGCGCGCCGGCGGCAAAGAGCCGGTCCAACAGAAGCGCGTACCATTCTGGCTGCATATCGTCGATGGCTGTTTCAACCTGCAGGACACGGTCCCGGCTCCAGGGACGGGGGCTTTGTGCGGTCGCCGCATCCTCCACCGCTTCAGCGATCGTGATCCTCAAGGTGTTGGGAATGGGCAGGTCCATGGTCCCTGCCCCATAGCCTATGGATTGGGGGATCAGCACCGGCGGCTTATGAAAGTCGGGAGCCATCTCCGCCAAAATCGCCGCCCCGGTGGGGGTGGTCAGCTCTTTCTCGATGTCCTCCCGATGGAAAATAGGCACGCCCTGCAGCAGCCTGGCGGTTGCCGGCGCCGGGATCGGCATCCAGCCGTGGGCGCAGAAAACCATGCCCTTGCCTGTGTTCACCGGTGTGGACCAGATTTTTTCGATTTGGAAATATTCCAGGCCGACGGCCGCGGCCACAATGTCAATGATGGCGTCCACCGCGCCCACCTCGTGGAAATGCACCGTTTCCACATCGCATTGGTGTACCTTGGCCTCCGCCTCTGCCAGCTTCGCAAAAATCGCTTCAGCCTTGGCTTTTACAAAAGGCGACAGGGTGCTTTCGCTCAAAATCTGACGGATTTCCCTCAGCCCCCGATGGGCGCCGTGACTGTGGGGTGCCGGCGCAGCCTTCTCCGGCGCATGGCTGTGGGTATGGCCTTCGCCATGGCTATGTTCATGGACCTGCTCCTGGCCATACACATGGCTGTGTTCATGTTCATGTTTATGCTCATGCTTGTGTTCATGCGCATGGGTGTGGGTTTCCGCCGTACCTGGCTGGTCCGCTGCGGGTATCGCTGCGGTATCGGCTGTGGCAACTGCGCCTGGCTCATGGCCCGTCAGCACCACATCGAAATAGGTTGCGCTGATCCCCAGCTTGGTCACCGGACGGCAAACAAGCTCATATTCGCCGGCCAGGGGCAATTTCGCCAGCTCTGCCTTCAAATGGTCCATGGGCATCCCGGCATCCAGGAAAGCACCGGTCAGCATATTGCCGCTGATCCCGGCAAAACATTCTAAATATAATATGTTCAAGATCGATCCCTGCCTTTCTTTGTCCTTCGCTGTGTGCCAATCATCCACAGCCGGCCATCGGTTCTTCGTTTTGTTATTCGGCTGTTTTAGCCGGTGTATTGATCATGGCGGCCAAACGGCCCGCGCCGAATCCATTGTCAATGTTGACCACTGCGATCCCGGCGGCGCAGCTGTTGAGCATGGCTAAAAGGGCTGCCATACCGCCTAAGCTGGCGCCATAACCGACGCTGGTAGGCACCGCCACCACAGGCCGGTTTACAAGTCCGCCCACCACACTGGCCAGGGCGCCTTCCATGCCTGCCACCACGATCAGCACATTGGCCTGCCGCAGCATATCAATGTAGGAGAGCAGCCGGTGCAGTCCGGCAACGCCCACATCGTTGAGATATTCAACCTCGTTGCCCATCAGCTCCGCCGTAACGCCGGCTTCCTGGGCTACCGGCATGTCGGAGGTGCCGGCGCAGATCACCAGGATTTTTCCGGGATTTTTCGGGATGGGCTGCCGATTGACCACGATGAGTTTGGGCAATTCCAGGTACTGCGCCGTAGGGAAAACTTCTTTTACGGCATCATAAGCTTCCTTGGAGGCCCGGGTCCCTAAGATATTGCAGGACCGTTCCGCCAGACACTGAAAAATACCGGTGATCTGCTCCGGGGTTTTTCCTGCGCAATAGATGGTTTCCGGGTGCTGCTGCCGCAATTCCCGGTGCAGGTCCACCTTGGCATAACCCAGGTCCTTGAAAGGCAAAACCTTCAGTTCTTCCAGGGCTTCCATCTCGGAAATCCCACCTTCTTTGTATTGTGACAACAGTTGTCTCAACCGCTCTTCCATATTAATTCTTCCTTTCCCCGTCCCGTTGGTCATAAGAACCGGAGCAATAGCCCGATTGGTCCAGGATGACATTTTGAAAACCAAGGTCTTTGAGTCCTTTGACCAGCGCCGGTTGCAAGGCTTTTCCCTCCGCTTCCTGCTGCAGCAGGGGGAACAGGGCTTTGTCAACCTCCAGCCGGGCCGTGCCGTCCTCTGATCTTAACCGAAAATTGGCAGTTTCGCCTAAATACTCCCGAAGAAGGGCCTCCCCCGCGTCGACTTGAGCCAATGCCTCCCGGGTCAGCGGTGTGTCATAAGGCAGCCGCGTCGCCAGGCAGGGCGCGGAGGGTTTGTTCCACACCGCCAAGCCCCGGGCTTTAGCCAAATCGCGCACCATGGCCTTGGTCAAGCCAAACTGCAGCAAGGGGCTTTGGATGCCCAGTTCCTGCACCGCCTGATAACCGGGCCGGTACTGGTTCAAATCGTCCAGATTGGAGCCTTCCACGATCAAGTCATAGCCCAATCGCTCCGCCAGTTCTTTCATCTGCAGGAAACGGTAGCGCTTGCAGTGGTAACACCGCAAGCGGGTGTTGGCCGCAATCTCCGGCTGCGCCAGGTCCGCCGTCTCCAGGAATTGATGGGGGACCTTCATCTGCCGGACCAGGGCTTCGATCTCCTGACGTTCCCGCCGGCTCATGGTTTCGGACACTGCCGTCACCGCCAGGACCCGGCCGGGCAGGGCCTCTTGGGCAAGACTCAGGAGCAAAGTGCTGTCCACCCCGCCGGAAAAAGCCACCAAGATCCCTTGATATTGCTTGAGATGTTGTATGATTTGCTCGTCCTTTTCCATCATGTCTGCCCTCCGTCTGGCTCCATTGTAACCTGCCCGATGCTTTCTATCAATCCATTTTCCCCTTAGCGAGGCACGAGCTTAGGGGAAAAGGACTCGTGCCGTAGTTTACGCAGGCATCGAGTATCCTCTGTTTCCCCTTAGCGAAGTATGAGCTTAGGGGAAAAGGACTCGTGCCGTAGTTTACGCAGGCATCGAGTATCCTCTGTCCCCCTTAGCGAGGCACGAGCTTAGGGAAAATATAAAAAAAGAGGGTGGGGACGGTTCCTTTTTGCGGCCGCCGCAAAAAGGAACCGTCCCTCCCCCCCCTGTTGCCCTTCCCGGCAAAATCACTTCAACAATAGATTGGGAAGGAACATGGTGATCGGTTCGATGTAAGTGATCAGGAACAACGCGACGATATTGGCCACCAAAAGCGGCATGACCGCTCTCGATATTTGCTCAAGCTTCAAGTCCGCAATACCGCAGGCCACGTAAAGATTGACGCCCAGCGGCGGGGTGGACATCCCGACAGCCAAGTTAACGATCATGATGATACCGAAGAACAGCGGATCCACGCCCAAGGACGTCACCAGAGGCAGGAAGATCGGTGTCAAAATGATCAGCGCTGCATTGGTTTCCATGAAGCAGCCAACCACCAGCAGCATCAGGTTGATCACCAGCAGAATCGCAAAACGGCTGTCCGTGATGCCCAGGATGCTCTTGGCCACGGCGTCGGGAACCCGTTCGCTGGTCATGATCCAGCCGAAGACCTGGGCTGTGGCAATGATCAGCATGATCATGGCCGTGGTTCTGGAAGAACTGACCAGAACCTTCGGCAGGTCTTTAAAGCTGAGCTCCCGGTACACAAACAGGCCGATGATCAATCCATAAACGACCGCCACCGCAGCGGCTTCGGTGGGTGTGAAAATGCCGCCGTATATGCCGCCCAGAATGATGACAGGCATCAGCAGGGCCCAAAAGGATCCAATAAAGGCTTTGGCGAAGGCTGAAAAGGAGAACGGCACTTTTGCACCGCCGAAGCCTCTCTTTTTGGAAATTACATAGCACGTGATCATCAAAGCAAGGCCGACGGTGAGGCCAGGGCCGAAGCCGCCGGTGAACAAGCCTCCGATGGAAACCCCGGACATAACGCCGTAGGTGACCATGGGAATGCTGGGAGGAATGATGATGCCGATGGCGCCGGCAACCGCCATAACAGACGCCGCAAAGGCTTTATCATAGCCTTCATGGACCATGGCGGGGATCATGATGCCGCCGATGGCTGCCACAGTGGCTGGGCCGGAACCGGAGATGGCGGCAAAAAACATACAGGTCAGAACCGCAGCCATGGCCAGGCCGCCGGTGAAGGAGCCGACCAAGGTCTTGGCTACGTTGATCAGCCGTTTGGAGATCCCGCCGGAATCCATCAGGGATCCTGCAATCATGAAAAGGGGGATTGCCAGAAGCGGGAAGGAATCCGCGGCGGTGAACATTCTCTGGGGAATGATCGACATGGGGATCGTGCTGCCAAAATAAATGGCGGTCAAGGAGGACATGCCCAAAACGATGGCGATGGGAACACCGAGGACGGCGAAAATCAGAAAACTAATGGCTAACAGAGACCCCACGGTCGCCACCTCCTGCCTTTAAATCTCTTAAGACCGCAAGACTGCCTTGGATGAAACGAATGGTCATTAAAACCATGCCCACCGGAATGGCCGCATAAGGAATCCACATGGGAATCTGCATGGCCGGGGAAACCTGGGTCATTTCCATCTGGGTGGAAATGATGTTGAAACTAAAAATGCAGACTGCAACACAGAAAAAAACGCAGACTGCGATGTTGATCAGATTGACAAGCTTCTGCAGTTTGACAGGCAGCAGCAGCGTGACCGCTTCCACGCCCACATGGGCGCCGGTCTTGACCCCGGCGCTGGCGCCCAGAAAGGTGATCCAGACCAGCAGATAACGGGCCGTCTCTTCAGACCAAGGCAGGGATGCTTTCACAACAAAACGAAAAACGACCTGAATAAAAACAACGATGACCATAATCGCCAGGAGTACGGTGCATGTGTATTCTTCAAAGTAATTTAGGAAATGCGCGACTTTTTTCATCTGAGCCTCCTAATTCGAATAATCTATTCCGGAACGTCATGATGACGATGCCTTGTACAAAAACATTTTACGAAATATATGAATGCATGGATTTTCAAGCATGACGGTCTGTCCGGCGGGCAGGTGTGAGGGCACCTGCCCGCTCCGGCCAGTATGAGGAAAGTATTGGGGGGAGTTATGATATGTTCCAATAAAGGAATCGGAAACCTGGATTGGGCCTATTTGCTGTAAGCCTGTACTTTTTCGATCAATTCTGCAGGAATATCACCGGTGTATTTTTCGTAGACAGACTGAACGGCTGCAATGAAGGGGGCTTTGTCAGGATTGTTGATCTTCATGCCTTTGCCTTCCAGGAAAGAGACCAGTTCGGCGTTGGATTTGTCGCACAAGCCTCTTTCAAAATCTCTGGCTTCCAATGCGCTGTCTTCGATGATTTTCTTCTGGTCGTCGGTGAGGCTGTCATAGAACTTCTGGGCAATCAGAATGGGCGCAGGCGCATAGAAATGTTCGGTCATGGACAGGTAGGTCTGCACTTCATAGAATTTGGAGGTATCGATGATGGGCAGGGGATTTTCCTGGCCATCGATGGTTTTCTGCTGCAACGCGGTAAACAGTTCGCCGAAGGCCATGGGGGTGGGGTCTGCGCCCAGGGCGGTGAAGCTGTCCATATGGACAGGATTTTCCATGGTTCTGATCTTCATACCTTTCAGATCCGCAGGGGTGTTGATAGGGGTCTTGCTATTGGTGACGCTTCTGAAACCATTTTCCCAGTAGCAGAGGCCTTTGATGCCTTTTTCAGCCAAGCCGTCCAGCATTCCCTGGCCGATTTCGCTGTCGACAACGGTACGGGCAGTTGCAGTATCTTTAAAGATGAAGGGCAGGTCAAAAACCAGGAAATCTTTGGTAAAGCTGGCAAGGGGGGCTGTGGAAACCAAAGCCATTTCCAAGGTGCCTAACTGCAGGCCTTCCACCATGTCGCGTTCATTGCCCAGCTGGGAGCTATGGAAGGTTTCTACTTTCATGGAGCCGTTGCTCTTTTCGTTGACCAGTCTTGCAAATTCCTCCAAGCCTAATTGATAGGGATGGGTGGGGGCCAAAACGTGTCCGATCCGGATGGTGATGGCTTCAGCAGGCGCAGCGGTGCTGCCTGCTGCTGTGCCGGTGGTGGTCTGGGCAGTACTGCCGCCGCGTCCGCAGCCGGCAACCAAGGATAAGGCCATAATCATGCAAAGCAGCATGGCGATCAATTTCTTACTCATTATTGTAGTTCCTCCCTAATCGTTTTGTTTTTTAGATTGCGAGATGTCCCTCTTCGTCAAATAAGTTCCCGGTGTAAGCTTCAAGGATTTCGATACGGTTCCGATCCATACCCGCAAGGGCAGTTTCGGAAACAAACATGGTTTCCAGGTGCAGCGTATTATCAATGATGATGATTTCCGCCGCTTCCGGAGCCACATTGCCGATGGTGCGCAGCGCGGCGTCTAAGGCTGCCTGCTCCGTTTCCATAATAACAGGAACCTTCCCTCTTTCCAAATAGGTGGTTGGCAGCAAGTTGGAGTAAGTGACCTGATAATCGATCTGGTCGACCAGGGCTTTGGTGGTAATGTCCGCCAGGCCCACACCCAAAGCATTCCCTGCGGAAACCTTGGATATCCTCAATACCAACACCTTATTAAAGTCCGGTTTTTCAGGCTCCGGTACGCCTCTGACCTTCATCCGGCCGATGACCTTGGTGTCCATGCCGGTGCCGCTGAACATTTTCCCCATTTCTTTCACGATCAGGATATCGCCCCGGTCGCAGGGGATGCTGGGAACCAGTTTTTTGGCCTGTTCAAGCAGTTTTTGTTCTTCTTCAATAAAGTCTTCGGGCTTGACTGCTTTCAAAAGGTAAGTTTCATCGTTAGAGTTTTCAAGGATTGCCAGCCCGGCCATGATCGGGGCTTTTTGGCGGGCGATCTCATAGGCCAGGGGAATGGTGTCAGCCAAGCTGTAACAATGCATGGCGGAAGCGCCCTTTTCCTTGCCTAAGCCCACGGCCACCATTTTCACGATGCCGCTTTCGATTTTGCTGATAAAATCCGTATGGGGTTTGACCCGGTTCAAGCTGATGATGCCGTCTGCCTCATAGGCATTTTTATCCATATAAACAGGTGCGCCATTCGGCGTTGTGCCCAAATTGACGACTTCCATGGAGGAACGGATCTCAGCGCCCATGGTTTCTTCCGTGATGCCCAATTTCTCTAGCACGTGGGTTTGGCCTTCCGCGGTGGCCCCGCCATGGCTGCCCATGGAGGGTACGATGAAGGGTATCCCGCCCTGTGCTTTTACATAATCGCAGGTATGTTGGGTGATGGCCGCAAGATTGCTGATGCCCCGGCTGCCGGCGGTGATGGCGATCTCGGCCTTGGGCTTGATGGTTTCGCCCAGCTTGATGGCGTCCAATTGCTTCCATACCTCGGATCGAAGGTCTTCGATCTTGCGTTTCTCTAGCTGCTGCCGGATTTTATAAAATTTCGGATACTGCATGGCTATTTCACTTCCAGCTCAGTGATGACGGCAACCTGGGCCGCTTTGACTTTGACCGGATCGCTGACGCCGGGAATCAATTCATCGGCCCGTTCCAGCAGTTCAGACTCGGTTATGGCTGCTGAGGGGGCGAGAGCCCATTCTTTGGAGAAGCCCACACTGCTCAGCTCTTCCCAGGCATTTTCCTGAATGTTTTCTACATCGATCTCTTTGCCCAGCAGCTTGGCAATGGTCAGGATCGCCGGCGCGCAGCCGATGTCCCGGGCAGGCACCATCCCGGTGTTCAACGCTTTGATCACATTGCGTGCAAAGGTCTTCTTATTGGATACGATGCAGGGGATCTCCCGTTTCAAGGTCTGGGCATATTCGCCGCTGTCATGGGCGGTTTCGCCGGCTTTGAACTGGCGGGTGGGAAAAACCCGGCCATATTGCTCAGCCACGGTCATTCCAATGCCCACGGAAATGATCCCGCCGGTGTTGCCGATGAGGATCTCGCCGTCCTGCATGATCTCAAGCTGGCCCATGATGGGAAGAAGGATCTCTTCCATGGTGACCACGTTCATCATTTCTGTTGCGGAGTTGTTGTTGGATGCCCGGCCGGTAATGACCACATTGTGGACGGGGATCACTTTTTTCGCCGGATCGGGGCCGCGGAACAGACGTCGACCCGGGAAATTGACTTCCCATTGCTTCAGATGGGGCTCTTCAGCCACCAGCTGCTGGGAATAAGGCATTTCTTCCATGTCGAGACGGCCGAAATCCGGATTGATCTTGCCCCGGTCGGAAGCGATCATTTTGATGATGGCGCCTTGGACCATGATGCCGTCGCTGGTGGTGGTGACGGCTTCCATATCAAAGACGTTGATGCCGGCCGCGCCGGGAATGGACGCCGCGACGCGCTCAGCGGCTTCATCGGCTATTAAACCACTTTTTTGGATATCCTTGATATCGATAAAGACAATATTTAAGGGAATCGTGTAACCTTCGATCTTCCCTTCCTTTATTATCCGATATTTGAGTCTAACCATTTTTCGTTTCCTCCATATCGTACTGAATATAACCTTAGTGGCGGCCAATTTTCGGTCTGCGATCCTCAATCTCTGTGCAATTGCCCAACTCATATTCTTCGGTGGCATGGAGGATGTTGATAACCTCTAAGATCGCCTTTTTGACTTCGCCATCCGCGCCAAGCCCTTTGATGATCACGGTGTGCATGGTTTCAGGCACCCGGGGAATGACCACCATTTCAACCTGGTCGATGCCTTCCGACAGGGCGATCTCTTCAACTGCATGCTCGATGCGCCCCGTCCGTAAAGACTGCATTTTAGCACTCTTCAGGTTTTCAAGACCACGGATCTGGATATCTTTGTCCGGGAAATGCTTCTGAACAGCCTCGTGCATCTTCCGAATGTAGTCCGGCAGTTTGGTGTGCATTAATTTCACGACATTTACTCCTTTCTCTATGGAATTGCGTTGTTCCTTGTGGTATAGTGGCTCTTGTGGAGCGTGTACTGTATGTTGTATACAATCTTTAGGTAAATAAAAAAGAATCTTCTACGAATCTATTTTGTATTTTACATACAAAATGCTAAAATGTAAATAGAGATTTTTTTGAAAATCATCATTAAGGAGTTTTGCCATCTATGTTCATGAACACGGGGATCAATCTGACCATTCGGGACCAGGTTTATAAAATTCTCAGGAGCGCCATCGTCACCGGGGAGTTTCAATGGGGCGAGCAGCTGAAGGAATCCCAGCTGGCTGAAAGGCTGAATGTGAGCCGCTCCCCCATCCGGGAAGCCTTGCGTCAGCTGTCCGGCGATGGCTTAGTGGTCAACATTCCCCACAAGGGCATGTTCGTCCGGCAGATCACCAAGCGTGAAATCGAAGATGTTATTGACCTCCGCATGATGCTGGAAGGCCGGGGTGTTGCTTTGTCAATACAGAACATGACCCCCCAGCGCCGGCAGAAGCTTTTTGATATTCGGGCCCAGCTGACCTCCAGCTTCAATCATAAAGATCTTGAGGCCTATTCCGACGCAGACTATCAGCTGCATAAGGAAGTGACAGCCCTATGCAACAACAGCCTCATCGACGAGATGAACGAACGCATTTACCTGATCACCCAGCTGCTGCGTGTCTCCGCCTTGAAAGACTCGGCACGTTTTGAGAAGTCTTATTTGGAGCACGTTCAGTTTATCGATTATATTCTAGCCGGTGATTTGGAAAATGCCTCCAAAGTCGGAAGATTTCACTTGGAAGAAACAAAAAAACAGCTCTTCAGGGTCATCGGCTATGCCGAGGGCGCTGAACCAACCGAGGATTCCAAGGAAGGCAAGGCCTTCGCGGAGACTGGGCGATGAGCGGGATCGGCCTGTTCGGAGGAACCTTTGATCCCATCCATCAGGGCCATACGTTTTTATGCCGTCGTTTTTATGAAGCCCTGGGGCTGGACCGGATCGAGTTGATTCCCTCCGTCCATCCCCCCCACAAGTCCGGGACAGCCATGACGGCCTTCACCCATCGTTTAGCTATGTGCCGATTTGCCGCAGCAGCTCTGCCCTTTGTCCATGTGGACGATATCGAGTTTTCTCAAAACACCGGCGGCTTTTTTGTGGAAGTGGTCCGTGCCTATGCCCGCCGCTTTCCCGAGACCCCTCTTTATCTTCTTTGCGGCGCCGACACCTTTATAAGCTTACCCTGCTGGTATCAGGCCCGGGAGATGCTGTCCATGATCACCCCCTGCACTATCCTGCGGCCGGGCGCGCCCGACCGCGAACTCATGAAAGCTGCGGCATTTCTTGAGCGCTGGCAGGTCAAACCGATCCTTCTGGATTTTTCCGGCCCGGCGGTTTCTTCACGGGATATCCGGCAATGCCTGGCCCAGGGCGGACTCCCGGTGGATCGTCTCGATCCGGCCGTCCTTGACTATATTAAAACACACCATCTATACACGAGGGAGGACAACCAACTTGAATGATTCAAAGATCATCGTCCAGGCGGACAAAACGGTCATCAAAATCCATAACCTCAGCGTCAAAGGGCTGAATACCCAGGAACTGGAAAACATCCTGATCAACAAGCTTGAGAGCATGGTCCGGGTCATCGGCGTGACCGGTTCATCCCTTGAAATGGACGTCTATGGGCTGGACGAGGAAGCCATTCTGAAAGATGAGGCCGGCTTCATTCAGGCAATCTCTCTGGCAGAGGGCATTACGGCCTCCGAGGTCACGGCCATCGCCTATGCGAAAAAAATCTGCGACGTGGATTTTGACCACATCCCACCCAAGGAAGGCCATTCCTGTATGAAGGAGAGGTGGCTGCAGAATGTTTTCAAAAGCGATGATCCTTCCCACCGGGGATGAGATCAAGGAAGGCATCGTCCTGGATACGGACAGCCCCATGATCATGCAGAACATCATCCGACTGAACCCGCTTTGCCAGATTTCCCGCCGCGCCCCCATCAACGACATCGAAGCCCAGATTGCCGATGCGGTTTCCCAAGCTTCGGCGGAGGCCTTCGATCTGGTGGTCATTATCGGCGGCTCCGGAGGGGGCCATCGTTACAGTGCCACCTTAGGAAAGGATTTTACCCATTCCGCCCTGGACACCCTGCTGGAGCCGAAATTTTCCGGCGAGATCTACGGCAAAAACGGCCATATGTGGTGTAAACTGCTCTGCGGCCGCCTCCGCGATACGTTGGTGATCAACCTGCCCGGTCCTTTCAGGGAAGCCCAGGCTGCCATGGAGGCTTTTGCCTGCGCCTATGTCCAGGATCCCTTCGATTTGAAAGAAATCAACCGCGTCATGCTGGAGGCCGTCACAAAACAATATCCTATCACAGCGATGCAGTGAGGCGAATGCAATGGATCATGATATCGAAGGCTTCCATCTCTCCTTGGTGACCAGTCAAAACTACCCCGTGGAAGTGGGCGGCTATTGCGAAAAAGGCATGGCCGACCTGCAGCGGCAAAGGTTTCAGGCCTTGGCACAGCTCCGCTACCCGGATTCACCGGACCTTTACCAAGTGGATGCACTTTTAGCCGCCAAAATCAAAGCCCTGGCACTGCCCTCTCTCTGCGTCGTCGGCGCTTCCATCCATATCCCCGGCATCTGCGCCGCCACCGGCGGGATTCTGGGGGATCCCCACGCCTCTGCGGAATCGGCCGGTGGCCGGATCGAGGCCCTGGGAAGAGGCTTTTTTCAGTTGACCTTGCCCGGTGGGCCTGGGGTTGCGCTCCAGGGCGATGCCGCCATCGCTCAGCAAATCCTTGAACAGCTGTCCCGTTTTCCGGCAGAAGATGCAGAAAAACGCGTTCATGGGATTCAGACGCTTTTGGAAGAAGCCGGTGTGCGCCATTATCTGATCGTCAGCGACGGCTGCGGACCCGCGAGCTTCGGCTGCGTTTTAGGGGTTTGAGTTTGAGCGTTTGGGGGTTTGGGGGGACGGTGACTTTTTGCGGCCGCCGCAAAAAGTCACCGTCCCCCCTCCTGCGTCCCTCGCACAAAGGGGACAGAGCAATGCATCCGCACCCAATGAATAAAAGGGAAAAACCCGCCGGGGTTTTTCCCTTTTTCGATGAAATGACCTTATTTCGTTCCAAACAACCGATCTCCGGCATCGCCCAAGCCCGGTGTGATATAGCCTACGTCATTCAGCTTATGGTCTACGGTGCCGCAGTAGATCGGCACATCGGGATGGTCCTTGTGCACCCGGGCGATCCCGGTATCCGAACCCAGGATGTTCATCAGCTTGATCTTTTTGGCGCCCCGGGCTTTGATGAAGTTGATGGCCGCCGAAGCCGAGCCGCCGGTGGCCAGCATGGGATCCAGTACGATGGTCAGACCCTCCCTGACTTCTTCCGGAAGTTTGCAATAATATTCCACCGGTTCCAGGGTCACATGGTCCCGATACAAACCGATGTGCCCGATCCGGGCTGTGGGCATCAAAGTAAGAATCCCGTTGACCATGCCCAGGCCGGCTCGCAGCACGGGCACCAGGGTCACTTTTTCTCCGGAGAGCATCTTGGTTTTGGTCCGGGCAAGGGGCGTCTCCACCTCCACCTCTTCCAAGGGAAGATCCCTCGTCGCTTCATACGCCATCAGCATGGCAATCTCATCCACCAGCTGGCGGAAATCCTTGCTGCCGGTATTTTTGTCCCGCAGCATGGATATTTTGTGCTGGATCAGCGGATGGTCAAAAACCGTTACATTTGCAAAGCCTTCATAACCCATGATCGATCAGCCCTTCTTCCTTCTATTTGTACCAACCCATTTGCATCAAACTATTTGTATCAATGTTTCAAAGTTTTAGCCCCGTTTTAGCCCCAAGGTTCAGGGATTCTCTCCCGGTCCTTGGTGTTCCTTTTAGATTATACGCCGGTTGGCAAAAACTTGTCCATGATTAATTAACTACTATTATATATAGGTGATTTCTCTAGACGCGGGTGATCCGGGCGCCCACAGCCTGCAGCTTGGCCACCAAATGGTCATAGCCCCGGTCGATATAGTAGGTGTTGCTGATCTCCGTTTGACCCTCGGCAGCCAGGGCGGCAATCACCAAGGCGGCGCCAGCCCGCAAATCTGTGGCTTTCACCATAGCGCCTTGCAGGCGGCTTGGTCCCTCCACCACGGCGCTGCGTCCGTTGATCCGGATGTCCGCCCCCATTCGTCGCAGCTCCTCGGCATGCATAAAGCGGTTTTCAAAGACGGTTTCGGTGATTACGCTGGCCCCGCCGGAACGGGTCATCAGCGCCATATACTGAGCCTGCATATCCGTGGGAAATCCCGGATAGGGCAAGGTTTTGATGTCTGCTGAGCTTAAGGTCTGCGGCGCCTTGATATGCAGGCTGCTATCGCTTTCCGATATATCGCAGCCAATTTCCACCAGCTTGGCAATCACCGGCTTGAGATGGTCTGCAATGACATTTTCCAGCACCAGTTCGCCTCCGGTGATGGCGGCCGCCATCAGGTAGCTGCCTGCCTCGATCCGATCGGGAATGACCTGGTGCTCACAGCCTGTGAGCACAGGAACACCTTCGATCTTGATGATCTTCGTGCCGGCGCCCCGGACCCTGCCGCCCATGCTGTTGATAAAATTCGCCAAATCAACGATCTCCGGCTCCTCGGCCGCGTTTTCGATGATGGAGGTGCCCTTGGCAAGGGCCGCTGCCATCATTAGATTCTCCGTGGCGCCGACGCTGGGAAAATCCAAATAGATCCTGGCCCCGCGAAGTCCCTTGGTCTCGGCCATCACATAGCCGTCCTCCTTGCTGATTTGGACGCCCATGGCTTCAAAGCCTTTGAGGTGCAGATCGATGGGCCGTGTGCCGATGGCGCAGCCTCCGGGCTGCGATACCCGGGCCTTACCCAAGCGTGCCAGAAGCGGGCCCATCACCAGAACGGAAGCCCGCATTTTTTGTACAATTTCATCGGAAGCCTCATATCGAGAGATCTCCGAAGCATCCACATAAAGATCATGGTCCATCCAAGACGCTTTGGCGCCCAGGCCTTCAAGGACCTGGCAAATGACCTGCACGTCCGCCAACTGCGGCGAATCGATGATCCTGCAGGGCGTTGAGCTCAATAAAGTCGCAACGATGATCGGCAGGACTGCATTTTTGGCCCCGCTGACGATGATCGTTCCTTTAAGAGGAACGCCGCCCTCAATGATAATCTTGTCCCCTGCCATGATGTTCCCCCTTAATTCCCGGTTTCTTACATTATATCCATTCTTACAGCATTGTTAAATATTATAACATATTGGATTCCGCCGCAATACTCTATATTATACAGTTCCCTGCCGGCTCCGGAATCCGGCATCTTCTTGCCGGGTATCCTCCTGCCCAGGCCTCCAACCGGCTGAAAATCAAAAAATTAGAATGATGGATTCTAAATCTTTGAATAGGCTTCCAGAATCTAGAATCATCAGAAGAGTCAGACTTTTCGTGGGATTAGGGTCGGGCAGGCCTTTTTAGTTTTCATTCACTTCTAAATTCTGGAATTTTTTGCACACAACTTGCAATCCGCAGCACCGGGATTTCTGTGGAAAAGCCTTTGTTTCCAAGGCTTCGCGGAATTTATCAGCTTTTAGAATTTTGGCATAATAATTGCATAGACTAATAAAAGGGCTTTCCCCTCGGCCTTGTCCTACGAAATATACAAAAACATCCCGTGTTTTTGTTTTCGAAATTATGAAAACGTAAGGAGTGATGCAATGGGGTTTTCAATTCAGGTTCGTATTTTCAGGCAGATTTATTTATGATTCACCAGATTATGACCCGGTTCAGTAAGTTGCGCATCAAGGACCATGGAATCAGTCAACGATTATTGAGATAGGAGGCTTAAGCATGTTAATTGTTCTCGTACCTATTATCGTACTGCTGTCAATCATCTTGATCAAGAAAATCCCTTACATCGGCGGCAACATCCAAATTGCCTTGATCCTTACAGGTCTTATTGCTTTGATTATGGGCGGTTTTTATAACCCGGTCGATTGGATCAAGGCTTGGGTCAACGGCATTGACCGTATCGCTTGGGTCATCGGCTTGTCATTCTTTGGCAGTATCTATGCGGAAACCCAGGTCAAAATGGGCACCATGGACACCGTCATCAATTTCCTAAGAGCAATTTTCGGCCATTCTCCTAAAGGACTTATTTCTGTAGTTGTCATTGCTTTGGTCATTGCCGGCTCCCTGCTGGGCGACGCCATCGCAGCTTCCACCGTTATCGGTGTTCTGGTCATCCGTTCCCTGGCAGAAATGGATATGAATGGTGAACAGATCTGCTGCACCATCGTCATGGGCGCCAGCTTAGGCTCCATCATGCCGCCGATCACCCAGGCTATCTTTTTAGCCGCCGCCTTATTAGGCATTTCTCCGGATCCGGTCGTCAATTTAGGTTATTTTACCGTCGGCATCGGCGTCATTATGTGTACTCTTTACGTTGCCTATCGCTTTATTAAAATTAAATCCCTGCCGGAAGACCTGATCCCCAAAGAGGGCGGCTGGCAGATCATTAAAAAACATTGGCTGACCCTGCTTCCGCTTATGATCCTGGTCGTTCTGATCGTTCTTCGCACCGGCTTCAAGATCGACCTGCTGACCATGACCATGGGCCCCTTCCTCAAATGGCTCTCAACCATCACCATTGCCAAAGGCATGTCGAATCTGATCGTTATGTCGATCATCCTCGTCACCATCGTCAGTTTCTGCTATCCTCTGGTTTATAAAAACGCCGGCACAGTCCTCAAAGACGGTGTCCGCAACGTTAAAAGCAGTTTGGGCGTTCAGCTCTCTGCCGGTTTGATGCTGGGAGCCTTCTATATGGCCGGCCAGATCGAAGCGGTCAAGAATTTCGCCATGGGATTGAATCAGACCCTGCTGAAGCTCGGCGGCGGCGGCGCCCTGGCCCTCATCGGGATGCTGACCGGTTCTCAGACCACCTCCCAGAACACGATTTTCTCCTTCCTTGGCCCAGCACTGGTTCAAATCGGTGTTGATCCGGTCCATGCAGCCATCGCCGGCTCCCATATGGCCATGTCCGGCCAGGGCCTGCCTCCTGCGGACCTGACCACCTTCGTGGTTGCCGGTCTGGTGGGCGGTATCCTGGGTAAAAAAGTCGACCCGGTTAAATCCATGCTGCTGAACCTGCCCATGTGTCTGTACTTCATGTTCATCGGCTTCCTGTTCATGTTCATTTAATCTCTGCTCCGGCATCCCAAGTCCGGACTCAATGTAGAATACAAACCTATACGATATGGATTGCCATCGGATCGAATCCATGGCAATCCATATTTTCTTTTGAGCGCCTTAAATCAGACCGGCACGCCGGATCGGTTCCATGATTTGTCAAAACAATGTATACCTTGGCTTGTGCATATTTTCTCTTGTATCGAAATGGCCAAAAATGCTATAATGCTTTTATGTGGCAATGGGCTTCATTTCAAGCTTTTACCCTATACAGAGGTTGCCTTTTTTATGATTCCTCTAAACATTTTTCTTATACCCGGTTAAGCAATTTTCGCTAAATTCAAATATCTTAACGAGTGCTAAGGCCTTCCACTTTCCGGTGGGATCGTCACCATGTCTGTCTGCTCTCCCCGTTCCGCTTTTTCCGGTCCATGCTGCCGGTTTTTTGTTCAAGGATGGGGATTTTAATAATTTTTTTCATGATTCGATTATGAAAGGGTTATGGCAGTAAACAAATAAACCACAGAGGCAGGTGAGAAAATGTCACTAGAATCCATCCAAAAAATTGCAGCCATTGAAACCGAGGCGGATAAGCAGCGGGTCGATGCCTTGGCGGAAGCGAAAAAAATCGCTGCTGCAGCGGACGCCGCCGGGCAGGACATGCTTCGGCAGGTCCAGGCCTCCGCTGAAGCCGATGTGCGCAAACTTTGCCTCGAAGCAGAAACGCAGGGCAAGGCAGCTGCTGAGGAGATCGCGGCCCAAATGCGTTCTCAATGTGCTGCCTTGGAAACTGCGGCGACCGCCAAAATGGATGCGGCGGTGTCAATCATTGTTGAAAGGGTTGTGAACGGCTGATGTCTATCGTAAAAATGTCTAGGCTGCGCATTATCGCGCCGCAAAACATTCGCCGCTCCCTGCTCAGTGAACTGGCTCGCATAGGTTGTGTTGAGATCGACCATTCCGCGGATATTCTGGCCGATCCCCAATGGTCCGCCGTGCTTCACCGGCTGGACGAGGTCGGGGATTCGGCAAAAAAACTGACCACGTTAACATCGGCGCTGGAAGCCCTCTCAAAGTACGCGCCGATCAAAACCAGTTTTTTAAGTCCCCGGCGACAAATCACTGAGCAAGCCTTCAAAGACCCCCATCAGGTCGAGGAGGCAATGGCAGCGGCTGAACAGTTAAACACCCACATGCGTCAGATTGCCTCGAACTATGCTGAGGAAGGCCGTCTTGCCGCACGGAAAGCCGCTTTGGTTCCCTGGAAAAGCATGGATATTCCCTTGGGCACTGAATACGGCACCCAGTTCAAGGTTCTCTTTGGCGTATGTCCGGCAGCGATTCCCGTGGAGTCGATTCTTGAAACCGCTTCCGCTCTGGAAGGCTGCTCGCTGACCCTGGTCAGCAGCGACCGGGAACAACATTATCTTTTACTGGTCGCCCACCTGGGCATTCTGGATGAGGCTTTGGACCAATTAAAAGCCAGAGGCTTTTCTCTTGTGACCTTCAAGGATGTGCAAGGCACTGCGGCGGACAACATCGCCCAGCTGGATCGTCAGCTGGCTGATTTGGACCGGCAGCGGGGCCAGTTGATCGGGCAGGTTCAAGGCATGGCCTCCCAAAAAGCTTCCCTTGAGCAAACCCTGGACGTGCTGACCATCGAGTCTCACCGTGAAGATGTCTTAAACGGCCTGATGGCGACAGCCAAAACCGTTTATCTGGAGGGTTGGCTGCCCTCCGACTCTGAAGCGGCTGTGGCCGCCCTCCTGGAAAAGCAAGGCTGTGCCTACGAGTTTTCCGCACCGACAGACGATGAGGAGCCCCCGGTCTTGCTTCATGATCCCGTTTTGATGCAGCCTTATGGCATGGTCTCCGATCTTTATGCTTTGCCGACCTACCGCAGCAATCTGGATCCGGTTCCTTTTATGGCACCCTTCTTCTTTATCTTCTTCGGTCTCATGATGGCCGACGTGGGTTACGGCATTCTGATCTCCCTGGGCGGTTACTACATCCTCAAGAAAGCCCGCCCCCAAGGCGGTTTGCGGGACATGGCCATGATGGCGGTCCAATGCGGCATCTCCACGATTTTCTGGGGTGTCATGTTCGGCAGTTATTTCGGAAACATTGTCTATGCATTCTCCTCCAATATGCTGGGCCACCCGGTCACCATCAACCCAGTGCTGTTTGACCCCATGACCAATCCGATCCCCTTGTTCATCATCTCGATTGTGTTCGGGGTGATCCAACTGTTCACCGGCATGGGACTAAATGCTTATGGGATGATCCGGCGGGGTGATGTTTTAGGCGCTGTCTACGACATCGGCTTCTGGTACCTGCTCCTGGGCGGCTTCATCGTATGTATTATCAACGTGAAACTGGGCCTGGCCATCTCCGCCGCAGGCGCTCTGGGCATTCTGCTGATGGCGGGACGTTCCCATAAATCCATCATCCGTCGTCTGCTCAGCGGTTTGGGCTCTTTGTACGGCTCCACCAGCTACTTGTCTGATGTCCTGTCCTATTCCAGATTGCTGGCGCTGAGTCTGGCCACCGCCGTCATTGCACAGGTTATGAACACCATGGCGACCCTGGGCGGCAAATCGGTTATCGGCTGGATTTTCTTCTTTTTGATTTTTATTATTGGTCATCTCTTTAATCTTGCCATCAACTTGCTGGGCACCTTCGTGCACACCAGCCGTCTTCAGTACATTGAGTTTTTTGGCAAATTTTTCGAGTCCGGCGGACGCAGGTTCGCACCATTATATAACAAAACAAAATTTGTAGAAGTTATCAAGGAGGGTAAATAATTATGGAATGGATCACATCCCTGTTCAACGGAACCAACCTGGCTCTGGCCGGAGCCGCTTTTGCAGTATTCGGTGCAGGCACTGGCTCTGCAAAAGGCGTAGGCATCGCCGGTGAAGCCGCTTCCGGTGTTCTCACCGAAGACCCCGGCAAGTTCGGTCAGACCCTTTTGCTTCAGGCATTGCCCGGCACACAAGGTATTTATGGACTGATCATCGGCTTTTTGATCCTCATCAAAATCGGCATCGTTGGCGGCGCCCCGGTTGAATTGACCACCGTCCAAGGTCTCAGTCTCTTCGTTGCAGGCCTGCCCATCGGCGTTGTCGGCTATACCTCCGGCATTGCCCAAGGCCGCGCTTCCGCAGCCTGTATGGGTATCATCGCCAAACGTCCCGAAGAACTTGGTAAAGCCATGATGTATCCCGCCATGGTCGAAACCTACGCCGTGCTCGCTCTGCTGGCATCATTCCTGATGTGGCTGGGTATCGCCATCTAATTGGATTAACCAAGCAAGGGGGATAACACAATGAACGGTATTGAAAAAATCGCCGACCTGATTACCCGGGATGCCCAGCAGGATATCCAGGCCGTTCTGACAAAAGCCAGCGAAGATGCGGCGGCTGTCACTGCAAAATATCAGCAAGAGGCCGATGCGGCAGCCCAAAAAATCAAAGCAGCCGGCGAAGAGCAGGCGAAAGAGCTCCAGCGGCGCGCCAAATCCTCGGCGGAGCTGGAAGCCAGACAAGCTTTTTTGGCAACCAAGCAGCAGTTGATCGCCAAAGCCTTCGACGTGGCCCTGGATCGTCTTTTAGCTTTGCCCCAACCGGAATATATTGCCCTGCTCAGCCGTTTGGCAGCCGAAGCGTCTTCCACCGGTTCCGAAGAACTGATTCTCTCTCCGAAAGACCGTGAGGCCTTTGGAGCCCAGGTTGTTGACCAGGCGAATGCGCTTCTGGCTAAGCAGGCCAAACCTGCCTCCCTGACCTTGTCTGCTGAGTCCCGCCCCATCAAAGGCGGACTGATGCTCAAAGCCGGGGATGTGGAAGTAAACTGTACGCTGGACTCCATTGTCCGGCTGTCCAAAGACAGCCTGTCCCTGGATGTTGCAGCCGCACTGTTTGCCTAAGCAGGAAAGGATGTGCGCAATTTGGCAGAAAACATCATAAAGGATACCGATTATCTATACGCAAGCGCCCGAATCAAGGCCTTGGAAAAGAATCTTCTGACCCGGGACCGCATGGAACGCATGTGCGAGGCCCGGTCCATGGAAGACGCCTTCAAGGTTCTTACGGAGTGCGGCTGGCCGGAGATCACCTCGACAGACATGTCGGCTGTGGAGGCGGCGCTGGCCCATCGTCGCAGCGAAACCTTCGCCCTGATTCAGTCCGTCGCGCCGGATAAGCGGATACCGGCTGTATTTCTTATGAAATACGATTACCACAATCTCAAGACGCTTCTTAAAAGCGAGGTTACCGGAGAAAAACCCGAGCCTTTACTCATCGATGCCGGCCGAGTGTCGGTGAAGCAGCTGCTGGCCATGGTTCGCGAAAACAATTTCAGCGACATGCCCCCGGCCATGGCCAAAATTGTCGTGGAAGGCCGGGACCTTTTATCACGGACCCGGGATCCCCAGCTTCTTGACTTTTATTTGGACCGCGCCCAATTCGCTGAGATGCTGGAAACGGCGGAAGCCTTTGGTTCTGCGTTCTTGACCGGTTATATCAAGCTGATGATCGACAGTGTCAATCTGCGGGCTGCAGTGCGCCTGCGCCGCATGGGCAAAGGAAGCGAGACCCTGCGTTTCGCCCTGCTTCCCGGCGGCAATGTGTCCATCATGAATCTGCAGCATGATATTACGCCCGATTTGATCGATAGTGTTTTCGCCAATTCTCCTTTGTCTGCCGCCGCCTCTGCGGGCGCCGCGGTTTTGAGGGGTGAAGGCAGCCTGGCCGCCATGGACCTGGCCAGTGATGATGCCCTGCTCCACTATCTCAAGCGAGCCAAATACGTTGCCTTTGGAGCAGAAACCTTGATCGGCTACCTGGCCGCCCAGGAATCTGAGCTGACGGCTGTACGCATCATCATTGCCGGACGACTGGCAGGCCTCACCGCTGACATGATCATAGAAAGGCTGAGGGATGCTTATGTATAAAATCGCTGTCATCGGAGACCGTGGAAGCACGCTCGGTTTCAAGTCTCTGGGACTTGAAACGGTTTTTGCCGATACGGCGGCCGAAGCCCGGGAGGCTTTGCACCGCCTGGCGGCAGAAGACTGCGCCGTCATTTATCTGACCGAGCAGTTGGCTGTTGATATGGCCGCCGACATTGAAAAGTATACGGATGCGATCAAACCCGCCATCATCCTCATTCCCGGCACCGCCGGGTCCCTGGGGATCGGCATCGCCGGTGTTCATAAAACCGTCGAGCGGGCGGTAGGCGCCGATATACTGAAGAACTAACACAGAAAGCAGGTTGAAAAGATATGGATACAGGCAGAATCATCAAAGTCGCCGGTCCGCTTATCACTGCCGGAGGCCTGAAGGACGCCAACATGTATGACGTTGTCCGGGTCGGCAAGCAGCGCCTGATAGGCGAAATCCTGGAGATGCGGGGCGATCAGGCCTCCATTCAGGTTTATGAGGAAACCGCCGGCATCGGACCCGGGGACGTTGTTGAAACCACCGGCGCCCCTCTTTCCGTCGAATTGGGCCCAGGCATGGTAGAAACCATTTATGACGGGATCCAGCGTCCGCTGGAAGCCATTCGGGCGCTCATCGGGCCCAAGATCACCCGCGGTGTGGAAGTCCCCTCCATCGACCGCACAAAGAAATGGAACTTTGTGCCCTGTGTCAAAACAGGCGACCGGGTGACCACCGGCGACTTCCTGGGCCATGTTCAGGAAAACATCGTTGTGGACCATCGGATCATGGTTCCCATCGGTCTGGCTGGCGAGATCCAGGAGATCAATGAAGGCGCATTCACCGTCGAAGAAATTTTCGGCACCCTGAAACAGGACGACGGCAAGATCGTCGAACTCAAGATGCTGCAGAAATGGCCGGTCCGTGTGGGCCGTCCTTACAAAGAAAAGATTCCTCCCACCGTTCCCATGATGACGGGCCAGCGGGTCATTGACACCCTGTTCCCCATCGCCAAGGGCGGTACCGCGGCAGTTCCCGGTCCTTTCGGCTCCGGCAAAACCGTGGTCCAGCATCAGCTGGCCAAATGGTCTGACGTGGACATCGTGGTCTACATCGGCTGCGGTGAACGCGGCAATGAAATGACCGACGTGCTCCGGGAATTCCCCGAGCTGATCGACCCCCGCACCGGCGAGAGCTTGATGAAACGGACGGTCATGATCGCCAACACCTCCGACATGCCCGTTGCGGCCCGTGAAGCTTCCGTTTACACCGGCATCACCATTGCGGAATATTTCCGCGACATGGGTTATTCAGTGGCCGTCATCGCAGACTCCACTTCCCGCTGGGCTGAAGCCCTCCGCGAAATGTCCGGTCGTCTGGAAGAAATGCCCGGTGAAGAAGGTTATCCCGCTTACCTGGCCTCCCGTCTGGCTCAGTTCTATGAACGGGCCGGTTCCGTCAAGTGTCTCGGCACTGAAGGCCGTATGGCTTCCCTGACCGCCATCGGCGCTGTGTCGCCTCCCGGCGGCGACATTTCAGAGCCTGTTTCCCAGGCAACCCTTCGCATCGTTAAAGTATTCTGGGGCTTGGATGCCAGCCTGGCTTATGCCCGTCACTTCCCGGCCATCAACTGGCTCAACAGCTATTCGCTCTACGAAGCCCGTCTTTCCGAGTGGTTCAACACCAACATCGACAAAGGCTTTATGGCTCAGCGCAGCGAAACCCTGAGCATCCTGCAGCAGGAAAGCGAACTGAACGAAATCGTGCGTCTGGTCGGTATCGATGCCCTTTCGGCTCAGGACCGCCTGACCATGGAAGTCGCCCGGATGATCCGTGAAGACTTCCTGCAGCAAAACGCTTTCGTCGATACGGATGCTTACACCTCCTTCGCCAAGCAGTTTAAGCTCCTGAAGATGATCCTGACCTTTAACCACTTCGGCAAAAAAGCCCTGGCTGCCGGCGCTTCCATGAAGGCCCTCTTCGCGATCCCCGCCCGGGACCGGATCGGCCGCGCCAAGGACGTGCCCCAGGAAGAGTATGAAACGGTCTATGGTGAAATCATCAGCGATATGGAAGCTCAAATCACTGAGCTGACGGAAGCAGGAGGTGAAGCTCTATGATTAAGGAATACCGTACGATCCAAGAGGTTGCCGGCCCGCTGATGCTGGTTCGTGATGTGGACAATGTCACGTATGATGAACTGGGCGAGATCGAGCTGCCCAACGGGGAGCTGCGCCGCTGCAAGGTTCTGGAAATCAACGGCACCAACGCCTTGGTCCAGTTATTTGAAAGCTCTGCCGGTATCAATCTGGCAGGTTCTAAGGTCCGGTTCCTCGGTCATGGCATCGAATTCGGCGTATCCTCCGATATGCTGGGCCGTGTTTTTGACGGCATGGGCAATCCCATTGACGGCGGCCCGGAGATCCTGGCCGAAAAACGGATGGATATCAGCGGCACGCCCACCAATCCGGCGGCCAGGGACTATCCTTCCGAGTTTATTCAAACCGGTGTTTCCGCCATCGACGGACTGAACACCCTGGTCCGGGGCCAGAAACTGCCGATCTTCTCCGGTTCCGGTCTGCCCCATGCGGAGTTGGCTGCCCAGATCACCCGTCAGGCACGGGTCCTTGGGACCGAGTCCAAATTCGCCGTGGTTTTTGCCGCCGTGGGTATCACCTTTGAAGAAGCGGACTTCTTTATTTCCGACTTCAAACGGACCGGCGCCATCGACCGTACCGTGCTGTTCATGAACTTGGCCAACGACCCTGCCATCGAGCGTATCGCGACGCCCCGTATGGCTCTGACAGCCGCTGAATACCTGGCTTTCGACAAGGGCATGCAGGTGCTGGTCATCATCACCGACATCACCAACTACGCCGAAGCCTTGCGTGAAGTTTCCGCAGCCCGTAAAGAAGTCCCGGGCCGCCGCGGCTATCCCGGTTACCTCTACACCGACTTGGCCACCATGTATGAACGTGCCGGACGCCGCTTGGACAGCGAAGGTTCGATCACCATGATCCCCATCCTGTCCATGCCGGAAGATGACAAGACCCATCCGATCCCGGACTTGACCGGTTACATCACAGAAGGCCAGATCATTCTGTCCCGTGAATTGTACCGCAAAGGACTGAAGCCCCCCATCGACGTGCTTCCCTCCCTGTCCCGTCTGAAGGACAAAGGAACCGGCGCCGGCAAGACCCGTGAGGACCATGCCAGCACCATGAACCAGCTGTTCGCAGCTTACGCCCGCGGTAAAGATGCCAAAGAGCTGATGACGATCCTGGGCGAAGCCGCCTTGAGCGATATCGACAAGCTCTATGCCAGATTTGCCGAGGAATTCGAGAAACAGTACGTCTCTCAAGGCTATGAAACCAACCGGACCATCCAGGAAACTCTGGACCTGGGTTGGCGGCTGCTGACGATCCTGCCCAAAAACGAACTGAAGCGTATCAAACCGGACATGATCGCCAAGTACTGGCCTGTAGAAGATATTTAGTCAGGAGGGGTTAGAATGGCCCGTCTCAATGTGAATCCTACCCGGATGGAGCTTACCCGCCTGAAACGACGTCTGGTCACCGCCCGCCGCGGCCACAAGCTGTTAAAAGACAAGCGGGACGAATTGATGAAGCAATTCCTTAGCATCGTCAATGAAAACAACGAATTGCGCAAATCGGTGGAAGCCGCGCTTCTGCAAGCCCATAAAAGCTTCGCAGTCGCTTCCGCGGTCATGTCTCCGGAGTTTTTAGAGGAAGCTTTGATGTATCCCAAGCAAAGCGTCTCCCTGTCCTTGAATCTCAAAAACATCATGTCGGTCAATGTGCCGATCTATGATTTCAAGACAGGCAGCGAAGATGCTGCAGAGATCTTCCCCTATGGCCTGGCGACCACCTCCGGCGAATTGGATGATGCGGTGATCACCCTGTCCAACCTTCTCGAGGACTTGCTGCATTTGGCCCAGCTGGAAAAAACAGCCCAAATGCTGGCGCGGGAAATCGAAAAAACGCGGCGTCGGGTCAATGCACTGGAGTATGTCATGATTCCTCAGCTTGAGGAAACCATCAAGTATATTATCATGAAGCTTGATGAAAACGAACGTGGCAACTTGAGCCGTCTGATGAAGGTCAAGGATATGATGCTTGAACAGGCTCGGCAGGCAGCCATCAAACAAAATGAGATGATGTCTGAAAAGATCAGTTAAAATGATTCAAAAAAAGCACCGCTGCAAAGCGGTGTTTTTTTGAATCAGGGACGGGGACTTTTTGTGGTTGGCGCAAAATATTCCCATCCCCGATTCACCGCTCCTCTGCATTTTGCACTACCATTCTCGCGCAACTGCTGGTAGAATATGGTTGATATCAAGATTTTAAGCAAGGGGATCCGCGCCATGAAACAAGAATTCTTTACCCTTCGATGGACCGGAGCTGAACTTCAGCTCATCGATCAGACCCTTCTTCCCGGAACCATTGCCTATATCGAACTGAATTCATATGAAGCGGTTTCCGATGCCATCCTCCATATGAAGGTTCGTGGCGCCCCGGCCATCGGCATTGCCGCAGCCTACGGCATGGTGTTGGCCGCCAAGGCTGCACCGGCGACGGACCTGTCTTCCTTCCGGGCAGCCCTGTCCCAAGCGGCCAGCCATCTCGTCAAGAGCCGCCCCACCGCTGTGAATCTCCACTGGGCTGTGGAGCGCTTGCTGAGTCAGGCGGAAGCTTCCGATGCCCTTGCCATTCCGGACATCATCCATGCGCTTGAGCAGGAAGCGGTCCTGATCCATGATGAAGACCGGCAAATCAACCGCGCCATCGGCGAAAACCTGCTGACCCTTCTGAAAGACGGCGACACGGTGCTCACCCACTGCAACGCAGGGGCTCTGGCTACCTCTGAATATGGCACCGCCCTGTCTGTTTTTTATCTGGCTCAGGAAAAGGGCATCCGTCTGAAGGCCTATGCGGATGAAACCCGACCAAGGCTACAGGGCGCCCGTCTGACAGCTTTTGAACTTCTCCACAACGGCGTCGATGTGACCTTGATCTGCGATAACATGGCCGCCGTGGTCATGGCCCAGGGAAAAATCGATGCCGTCATCGTGGGCTGTGACCGCGTCGCTGCCAACGGCGATACGGCCAACAAGATCGGCACCTTCAATGTCAGCATTCTGGCCAAGCATTTCGGGATCCCGTTTTACATCGCCGCCCCCACCCCCACCATTGATCTGTGCTGCACCAGCGGCGCGGATATTCCCATCGAAGAGCGGTCATCCCGGGAAATCACCATGATCGACCAGCATCGGATCGCCCCGGAGGGGATCAAGACCTACAATCCTGCCTTTGATGTGACGCCCGCTGCCCATATCACAGCCATTGTCACAGAGAAAGGCATCGTTTATCCGCCCTACACCGAGCATTTAAGCAAACTCTTCGAATAAACTTCAGCATCCTTTGGGGATGCTGCGGAAGGATCGTTATGATGCAGCTGACTGTTTTATGCGACAACAACACCATCATTGACCAATACTTTCTGGGCGAGCCGGGCTTCTCCCTGCTCATTGAAGAAGCCGGGCAGAAGATCTTGCTGGATACAGGCTATTCCAACGTCTTTCTGAGCAACGCCCAGCTCATGGGCATCGATTTGAAGGAACTGGACGCGTTGGTGATTTCCCACGGCCATGACGACCATACCGGCGGCTTAACCAGTCTAATCAAATATTATGAAGCGTCCCATATGTCCAAAAAGGTGAAGCTCATCGCCCATCCCCAGGCTTTCGAGACCAAATTGAATCATGGCCGTGAAATCGGCCTGAACCTCAAGGAGAGTGCCCTTGCCGGTTATTTTTATGTGCAAAAAGCCAAGGAACCTTGCTATTTGACGGAAAGGCTGCTCTATTTGGGACAAATCCCCCGCACCAATCATTTCGAAAATAAGACGGCCATCGGCTTATGCGGCGACGCCCACGGCCGGTTGGAACCCGACCGGATGCTGGATGATACGGCTTTAGTCTATAAGTCCAAGCAGGGGCTGGTGATCATGACCGGCTGCTCCCATAGCGGCATCTGCAACATCATCCAATATGCCAAAGAATTATGCGGCGAGCAGCCCATTGCCGATGTGATCGGCGGCTTCCATCTTTTAGATACGGAAAAGACCCTCATGGACCAGACTTTGGCTTATTTAAGCGCACAAAACATCGCCAAAATGCACCCCTGCCATTGCACGGACCTGCAGGCTAAAATTGCCTTGTCCCGGGTGCTGCCAGTGGAAGAAATCGGCGTCAGTTCGCGATTCACCTACGCTTGAGGAGACGAACCCACTGCGTCGATAGACTGGGCAAACTCAAAATTGCTGCTGCTTAACGGGTTGTTATAACGCGTTATGCGGCAGCTTTTTTTGATTTACATTACAATGAATGATAAAATATGAGAGGCCATGCCGGGCGGTTACCATCCTCCCGATTGGATTGGCACGAATTTTGCATTATTAAATTCAGCCAATGTTTTTTAACTTGGCTCGCAGCTATATCTTGAACTCAGGGGGGCATTATGAGGCATCGTTTGTTCAATTACCTATTCGTATTGACCATTGTCTTGCTGGTCGTATCGATTCTTGGGCTGCTCTTCTGGAAACCGCCCGTGGAGCCGGTGCCTGCGGCGGCCAGTCCGATGCTTTTACCGGAGGAGGAAGTCATTCCTTATGACCTCCTGGCGGATGTTAAAGAGGAATATTCTCTCAATATCCGAAGCGGCTTGCCGGATCATGAAACGTATATCCCTGCCCAGGCTCTCTGCATCATGGTGGAAAAATACGTGGATGGCATGCAATGCCATTATCAGGATCCTGGTTTCCATGAAGGTGAACTGGAGCTGATATCCGAAGCGATGCTCATGGATGAAGTTTTTCAGACCGGCCGATACGGACTGGCTTCGAACAAACAGATGCAAGTGGTCACGCCGCTTTACACTTTAGCCTTCCAATGCGTGGTTAGGAAAAGCTCTGGTATCCGCAGCCTGAACGAATTAAAAGGCAAGCGGGTCGTCGTGGGTCCCATGGGCAGCGAAAATGAACTGCTGACCCATGAACTCTTTGAAGCCCATGGACTGGACTATGCCGACTTCGACCCGGTTTATCTGGATTTGAACGATGCCGCGACGGCCATGGAGATGGGAACAATCGACTGCATTGCAGTCCATACCTCCGTTCCAAGCCCAGTCATTGCCCGGCTGGCTTCGAATTTTGATATTGCGTTGCTGCCTTTGGACCGGGTGGATTTCATTGATCAAATCGCCGATATTCTGCCAGGCTACGAAATCATCACCATCCCCAACCAAACCTATAAGGGAATGGACCGATACATTCTGACCGCTGCCACAGAAGTCATGCTGGCCGCTGATCGGGATACCAAGCTGGTGATCACCTATGAAGTCACCCGGGCCTTATATGATCACATATCAGAATACAAATCCATATTTCCCATTGATCGGGAAATCAAAGGGGACCAACTTAACGATAAATCGGCAATATCCTTTCACCAGGGCGCTACAAAATACTTTTGGGAAAGAGATCTGATATGGAAATGATCAAGAAGCATGACAAAGGGAAGTCCAAAAGCACAGGCAGGCTCCGCGAATGGCTCGCAGGCTTTTTGATCATCCTTGTCATGATCAGTTTTCCTATGACGGCATCAGCCATCGACCAAAACACCGATAGCATCCGCATTGGTGTTGAGGTCAATGCCCCACCCTATTCTTACGTGGATGACAATGGTATGATCAAAGGCTTCAATGTGGACTTGGTCCGTGCCGTGGCCATCGAGATGGGGATCGATATCGAGCTGTATGCACAGACAGCATCTGACTTGAATAAAAATCTGATGAATCATGGTCTGGACGCCATCATCAGCAACAACATCAAGGATTCCGCTTTTTTAGCGTCCAATGATCTGATTGTCAGCCAGGATGCTATCTTTGTCTTGGCCGACAATCAATACATCTCGGATCTGGAAGGTTTTTGGAACAGTGCCGTAGCCATCAATATTCAAAGCCTCACCACCATCATCAGTACCTACCTGGATAAATATAACGCAGAAAATCCTAGGATCGTTACGGAGCAGGAGCACGGTTTTCTGCTTCTGATGAATGGGGAAGTAGACTCCTACATCGGCAATAAGGCATCCGGTATGTACCTGATCCAAAAATGGAACCAGGAAGCGTACATTAAAGCTGTTGGAGAACCTTTTAATATCAGTGCCTATAAGTTTTTTACCAACAGCACGGATAAAGCCCTCATGTCCCAACTCAATGAGGGCTTGGATGCGGTCCTCAGCAACAACAGCTATGAAAAAGTCTATGAGAAGTGGTTCGGTGAAAGCGCCGCTTCTTACGAAAAGAAAATCAGGAAGCTCCTGCTGGCGGTGAGCGGCGTAACCATCCTTGCCCTTCTGCTGATGGCTTTGGCTATGAAATGGAGAAAAACATTGAAGGCCCAGGTTGAGCGCCGCACCCACGAATTGAATTTGGCCAATGAAGCTTTGATTTCCCAACAGAATGTGCTGAAAGACAAAGAACAATTCAAAGAAGATATTCTGAACAGCGTCCCCACCGGCATCATTGCCTTTGACCAGGACGGTGGTGTCACTTCCATGAATGCGAAGGCCCGGGATGTGTTGGCTATCCAAGATGTTTTACCGGCATCCGCGGCTCAGAGCTTGAGCGCCATACCTTTTCTGGACCAGGAAAAATTCATGGAGGTCCTGAACAATGGCTCCTTTTATGCGGATCTTGAAGGGGAGCTTATGGCCGGAAGCGAAACCAAAGCCTTAGTCTACCAACTTTATCCCATGCGCAACGGCCAAGGCTTGGCCAGCGGCGCCATCGTCAATTTCAAGGACATCAGCAAGGAACGGCGTCTTGAGGAAGAAATCACCAAATTCGACAAAATGAAATCTCTGGATCTATTGGTTTCGGAATTTGTTCATGAGATCCGCACCCCCTTGACGTCTATTAAGGCCATGGTTGAATTGATACCCAGTAAAATCGACAATCCGGACTTTCGCCGCAGCATGATGGAAATCGTCACCATGGAGGTGGATCGTCTGGGCAGCCTTGTCAAAACCTTGTCGGATTATGCGAAGCCAAAGCAAAGCAGCTTCAAATATTTTGACATAAAAGAGGTTATGGACAGCGTCATTCTGCTTTTGCAAAGAAAGATCGAGGAAAAAAATGTTGTTCTGGAAGCGGATTTCACGACCGGCCTGAAGGTCTACGGAGACAATATGCAGCTGATGCAGGTTTTCCTCAATCTGGTTTTGAACAGCTTGGAATCCTTGCAAAATAAAGGTTCTATTTCCCTCATCTGCCGCAAAGGCTCGGAAGGCTTCGTCGAGGTCTTGATTACAGACAACGGCCCTGGGATTCCGCAAGAACATTTGAATAAAATCACAGAGCCCTTCTTTACCACACGGAAAGAAGGGACCGGTTTGGGCTTGTACATCTGCCATAAGCTTTTAGAAAAGAACAACGGCACCCTGGTGGTCCAAAGCACTGAAGGACAAGGCACCACCGTGACCATCCAGCTGCCAAAGCATCCGATGCCCTGAGGAACTCACCGCCGCCATCAAAAGGAGTGAATAAAGTCTATGCATAAGGTCTTGATCCTGGATGATGAAAAAAATATATGCGTTTCCCTGTGCTATGCTCTGGAAGATGACTATCAGATCTCTTGGTTCCAGGAGCCCAAAGAAGCTATGAAATTACTGCAGGCCCAGCCTATGGACCTGGTGCTGCTGGACTTGAAGCTGGGCCGTTATGACGGCATTCAGGTCCTGAAAGAAATCAAAACCCGCCATCCAGATCTGCCGGTGATCATAATGACCGGGTACGGCAGCATCGAATCCTCTGTTGATGCGGTGAAAGCCGGTGCTTATCATTATGTCAGCAAGCCAATTGCCATGGATGACTTGAAGAACTTGATGAGCAAAGCGCTGGAGCATGCCCGATTAAGCAAACAGGTCGTTGAATTGAACCGTCGCCTGGCGACACAAGACGGAACCAAGGAAATGATCGGCAAGTCACCGGCCATGGAATCCCTCTATAAAATGATCGATAAGGTCAAAAACATCAACTCGAATGTCCTGATTTACGGTGAAAGCGGTACGGGAAAAGAAATGGCAGCAAGAGCCATCCATTTCGGCAGCGATCGAAGGGAGCAGCGCTTTGAAGCCGTCAACTGCTCTGCGATCCCCCTCAATTTATTGGAAAGTGAATTTTTCGGCCATAAGAAAGGGGCTTTTACAGGCGCGGACAGCGACCGGAAAGGCAAATTTGAACTCTGCCATAAAGGCACCCTTTTCCTTGACGAGATCGGGGAAATGGATCTTTCGATCCAAGCGAAGCTGTTGCGGGTCCTGGAGGATAAGGTGATCACTCCGGTAGGCTCCAACCAAAGCATTCATGTGGATGTCCGATTGATTGCCGCCACCAACCGGGACTTGAAGAAAGCGGTGGAGGCTGGCCAGTTCCGGGAAGATCTGTACTACCGCCTCAACGTGATCAGCATCGAGATGCCGCCCCTGCGGCAGCGCAAAGAGGACATCCCCCTATTGGTGCAGTATTTCATCAGCAAGTACAGTAAACTCTTCAGTAAACAGGTGACCGGTGCGCGGCACGAGGTGATCCGTTTCCTGGAGAGCTATGATTTCCCGGGAAATGTCCGGGAGCTGGAAAACATTATTGAGCGGGCTGTGGTCTTCTCTGAGGGCCTTCTGATCACCATGGAAGACATGCCGCAGCTCCACTTCAGCCGGTCTTCTAAAGACGATCCAGCCGCACTTCGTCTCGCCGGCAAAACACTAGCGGAAATCGAGCGGGAAGCCATTCTGGATACGCTGAAAGTCACCGGCCAAAACCGAAAACGGGCTGCCGGCCTTCTGGGCATTACTGAACGGACCCTGCGCAACAAGCTGGATTTCTACGCTCAGTTTCCTGTGGATCAAGCATGATCGCAGCCAAAGGTAAAGGGAAAAATATTCCCTTAAAGGGGAATATTTTTCCCTTTACCTTTGACTTGACTGACAGAAAGGAGCTTCTATGGATTGCAGCCAAAAGAAATTTTCTTTTTCGAACCGTTGGCATAATAAATGCATATTTAGAATCCTAGCAATGGGATACATCCTGCTCTTGATGCTTCCCATCCTGGTCGGTTGCAGCAAGCAGGGTGTCTCGGTCATTACCACCCCCGAACCGGAATCGGTCAAGGCAGCCCCTATGAGGTTCGTCTCAGGCGGAATCAACGGGAGCTGGGTGCGGATTGCGGCGGCGATTGCCAGCAAAGCCAACGGTTACTTTGAGGACTATCCTGTCACCGTTTCGACCGGCGGTGCGATTTCCAATCTTTATCTCATTCAGAAAGGCGAGGCTGAAATAGGCTTTTCACAGGGAATCTTCCTTTCAAAAGCCAGGGCTGGGGAAGCGCCCTTTGAAAGTCCTCTGGATCATATCACGGGCATCGCCTCCCTGGACACCACCGCCTTATACATCATCGCCGACGATAAAATCCCGGAGAATACCCTGGGAGAATTGATTCGAAATGACCCTAGCATTCGGCTGGGGACCCTCCCCAATATTGATGCCAGTGGACTGATGATGGAGATCGTTTTCCAAGCATATGGTCTTTCCCATTCTGAAGCCATTCAGGAGCCTGGCACGGATATCTATATTGCGGATGGCAGCTCCCTGTTCAAGGCTTATCAGGACCATTACTTTGACGTTCTGGTTATTGATGAGGCGATCCCTGACCCCGCCATCCAGGAACTCATGAAAAACAATGGGTCAAAGATCCTTTCCCTGGAACCGGATGTTCTTGCGTCCTTGAGCCATCGTAACGACTGGGTGCAAGTCACAATCCCGGCCGGTACCTATCCCGGTCAGACTGAAGAAGTGCAGACGGTGGGGCTGAAAACCATTCTGATTGCCCACGATGACATGCCTGAAGAATCGGTCTACTATCTCACAAAAGCGATATGCGAGAACAAAGCCTTCTTTGAAACGATCCATGATTCATATAAAAGCGTCCATATCGATGATATCCCAAAGCATCTGCTGGTCCCTCTGCATCCCGGTGCAGAACGCTATTATCGCGAAACCGGTCTGATCCGGGATAGGGAGGCTCTATGATGAAACCGCATTCCCGTTCTCATAGCACCCTGACGTCCCTCCTTATCCTTCTGCTGTCCATCGCGCTGTGGGTCCCTGCCTGCAGCCAATCATCTTCTGCAGAAAGCAATCTACACCACAAATTTCCTGAGAAACCCATCAATATGATCATTGTCTGGTCCGAAGGCGGCGGCACCGACCTGGCTGTGCGTCTGATCGGAGACTATGCCTCAAAAGCCCTTGACCAGCCTTTCATCTATAAAAACATCACTGGCTCCAACGGCGCCGAAGGCTGGAACCAGGCGGCCAAGGCCGAAACGGACGGCTACACCGTCGCCAGCCTGACCTTCGATATCCTGACCAATCAGGCCATGAGCACCGATGCGGTGAAATATGATGATTTTGATGTCCTCTGTCAATTCACGGTTCAGCCCATTGGTTTATTTGTTCCGGCGGAAAGCCCCTTTTCAACACTGGATGACCTTCTGGAAACTGCTGCTGAACGGCCCAATGATATCACGATGGCAACCACCCCCTTGGGCGGTTTTTTCCATCAAGGCCTTACTTTATTAGAAAATGCCTCTCAGGGCGCACGTTTTGATGTAGTACCCTACAAAGGCTCTGCGGAAATCATTGCTGCCCTGGCCGGTGGCAAGACGGATGCCGGCATACAGACTCTGACTGGCATGGAACAGTATCTCAAGGATGACCGCTTGCGTTTGCTGGCCGTCTTTACTGAAGAACGCCTGGAAAGCTTTCCGGAAGTTCCCACTGCCCGGGAACTGGGTTATGACGTGGTCCACAAGAGCTGGCGGGGCTTCGGTGTTCCTAAAGGAACCCCGGACGAAGTGAAGCAGATCCTGGTCAGTGCTTTCAAGAAAGCCTTCGATGAGCCCGATTTTCAGGAAAAAGCAAACAAAGCCAAATTGGATCTGGTCTACGCCGGTCCGGAGGATTTCAAGACATCCCTGGACCAGCAGTACCCTCAGGTCCAAAGGATCATGAAACAGTTGGGCTTCGTACAATAGCTTGTCCGGTTATCAGGCATATTGCCTTTGATATTACAAAGTTTACGAAAGGAGGTCTTGCCGTCCGCAGGCGGGATGCTTCAAAGCAGCCCATCATTGATTTGTACTGATCCAACATTAAAACAAATCGAAAGGGGACCATCTTTTATGCGCAAATATGCAAATTATTTTTCGATTCTTCTGATTATTTTAATGTCCGTTGGCTTGGTCGGCTGCGGAAGTAATGCGGCCACGACCACCACCGCCCCGGCCGCTTCGACCACCTCAGCACCGGCTGCTGAAGCAAAGACAGACATCGTGATCGCAATCCAGGGCGAACCAAGCTCCTTGGACCCCCAGTATTCGGATGATGGCAATATGTATTATATAACTTGGAATGTCTTTGAAGAACTGATCAAATTGGATCCCATCACTTTGGAGCCCTATGCTTGTTTGGCTTCCGAGTATAAAACCATTGATGCCTCCAATTGGGAATTCACCATTCGCGAAGGTGTCAAATGGCATGACGGCACAACCTTTACTGCTGAGGATGCTGCCTATTCCATCAATCGTATCGTTGATCCTGTGTATGGTTCCCAGATCGTCAGCGACTTCAGCACCATCAAGGGCGCAAAAGTCAGCGATGACGGCAAGAAAATTATCATCACCACCGACGGCCCCGATCCCATTCTGCTGAAACGTTTAACCAAGCTTGCAATCGTTCAGAAGGCCTTTTACGAAGGCAAGAAAACTGAAGAGGTCACGAAAGTTGCCATGGGTACCGGCCCTTACAAGCTGGAAAGCTGGACACAGGGACAGAACATCAAGCTCTCCGCGTTTGCTGATTATTGGGGTGATAAGCCTCCGATCAAGGCAGCCACCTACCGTTTCATTGAAGAGCCTGTGACGCGTCTCTCAGCCTTGAAAACTAACGAAATCAACATTGCCATCAACATGTATCCGGAATATGCTGCGGATCTGCCTAAGATTTTCACCGGTGTCAGCTTTGAGACTTACTGGATGCGATTTAACCAATTCAGTGGCCCGATGAAGGATAAAAACTTGCGTTTGGCTGCCAACTATGCGGTAGACCTCCAAGGTCTGGCAGATGCCATGTTCTTAGGCTATGCTGCGCCATGCCAAGGCCAGATGGGCCGCAAAGGTTATACCGGCTATAACGATAGCCTCAAGGATTATGGCTATGATGTTAACAAAGCCAAAGAGCTATTGACAGCTGCCGGTTACAAAGGCGAAGTTATCCAGCTGGTCTCCGAACGCGGCCGCTGGCTGAAAGACGGCGAGCTGACTGAAGCCATTGCGGCTCAGTTGACAGAAGCCGGTTTCAACATCACCACCAAGTTTGTCAGCTGGAATGAATGGTTGACCTTCCTCTTTGAGAGAAGCAAAATGCCCGACATACAGTTCAGCTCCAGCGGCAACGAATTTTTTGATATGGACCGTACTTACAGTACCTTGGTTGCCGGCACAGGTACACAGTCTGGTGTTGACAATCCTGAATACAATGCAATCCTCGCTGCAGCCCGTGTCGAAATGGATCCTGCCAAACGGGAAGCTATGTATGCCGATCTGGCTTCGAAGCTGCATGACGATCCTTTCGGCATCTACCTGTTGACCATGAATGAACTGGATGGCGGATCACCCAACCTGAACTGGACCGTCAGACAAGACGCACGCATGATGCTTAGCGAGATGTCCTTCAACTAAGTTTCCGCTAAAAGGTCACCGTTTCCAAATCCTTCGCTTTGATGGGCATCATGGAGATCCATCCAAAACGTATCTGTACCCTCTCTCTCAAAAGGAAAGGGCCCTGCCGAATTCCGGCAGGGCCCTTTCCTTTTGTTTTATTGCGCCAGCTCCCATAAAGCAGCTGCCATGATTTCAATATTTTTGATTAAATCCTTGATCGAAATATACTCATCCGGCAGATGGCACAACTCAGGTTCATCGGGGAATACCGGGCCGAAAGCGACGATATTCGGCAGCGATTTGGCGTAGGTTCCCCCGCCGATCCCTATGGGTTTGAAGGGGCGTTGGGTTTGTCCGCTGTAGGCTTTCCCCAATTTCTGCAGGACGGGGCTCTCAAGCGGAATATACAAGGGCTTTCGATGGGTCAGCAGCTCCATGGTATAGCCTGCTGCCTGGATCTGACCCTGCAGGGTTTCGATCAGCCCTTCGCTGTCCATGGTCACCGGATAGCGGATATCCACGGTCCAGGACAGCCATGGCGCTTCGTAGGAAAGCATAGCCAGATTGCAGGTAAGCACCCCCGAAGCCTCATCCTCAAATTGGATCCCCAAGCTTTTTCCATTGATTTCAAAGCCGATTTTCTCCCGGATAAAGCCAATGGCTTTTTTAAATTCATGCTCCAGCTTAAGCTCCTGGGCTTCATCCACCAGCATCGCAAGGGCGTTCTGCCCCAGATGCGGCAGACTGCTGTGAGCTGTTTTTCCCTTGCAGCTCAGCCTTTGCAGCATTCCGTCCTCATCCAGATAGTGCAGGTACGCCTGATCCGGTACGGTGTTGGTTGCATTGCCGCCTTGGGCCGATTGCAGCCAGGCCGTGCCCTGGTCTCCGAGGTTGCAGCGGATCCTGAAAGTTAGGATCCCTTTTTCCGCGTTGATTGCCGGGTATTGGCCATCCGGCGTAAAGCCGGCGGTCGGCAGCGCTTCGGACAATTTATAACGGACCATATCGTTACAGCCGGTTTCCTCATCGGTGCCAAAAATGACCCGTATACGCCGCTTCAGCGGCAAACCGGATTCCTTTAAGGCCTTCAGGGCATACAGAGCCCCAAGGATCGGCCCTTTGTCATCCACCGCCCCTCGTCCATAGAGGCGGCCATCGATCACCGTTCCCGTAAAGGGCGGCACCGTCCATCCATCGCCTGCCGGCACCACATCCAGATGGCCTAACACGGCCACCATCTCCAGCCCTTGCCCATATTCGGCAAAACCCACCCAATGGTCCAGGTTCGTTGTCCGGAACCCCATGCTTTCCGCCAATGCCAGGCTTTGGAGCAAGGCCTCCTTGACTTCCGTTCCGTTCGGGGCATCCGGCAAAGGGGGGCCAGCCACGCTGGGGATTCGGATGCTTTGCTGGACCGCCGCGACGATTTCGTTTTCCCAGCCTTCAATCAGTCTGTTCAGCACGTCGTAGCCTGTTCCATCATTCTTTGTATCTGTCGCCCTGTTGGTCATTGGTTTCTTTGGCCCCTATCCCAGAATCTCGTTCAAGGGTTTGAAGGGCATGTTATGGGCTTCGGCCACCTTCTGGAAGGTGATATGGCCTTCCGCCGTATTGATGCCCTTCGCCAAGGCCCCATCCTCCTTCGCAGCCTGCTTCCAGCCTTTGGCCGCCAGATCCAACGCGTAAGGCAGGGTCACGTTGGCCAACGCATAGGTGGAGGTCCTGGCCACGGCGCCGGGCATATTGGCCACGGAGTAATGAACAACCCCATGTTTGATAAAGACGGGGTCGCTGTGGGTGGTGATCCGGTCGATGGTGGCGATGGAGCCCCCCTGGTCGATGGCCACGTCCACAATCACGGACCCGGGACGCATGGTTTTGACCATGGCTTCCGTGACCAGATGGGGTGCCCGGGCGCCGGGGATCAGCACCGCCCCGATCAGCAGATCCGTATCTTTGACTTCTTCCGCAATGTTATAGGCGTTGGACATGACGGTCTTCACCCGGCCTTTGAACTGGTCATCCAGGGCGATCAGCCGCGTGGGGTTCATTTCTACAATGGCAACGTCGGCCCCCATGCCCACGGCGATCTTCGCCGCATTGGTGCCCACCATGCCGCCGCCGATGATGGTGACCTTGGCCGGCTTCACCCCGGGTACGCCGCCCAAGAGCATGCCGCGGCCGCCATAGTTTTTCTCCAGGAAATGGGCGCCGATCTGAACGGACATTCTGCCGGCCACCATGCTCATGGGCATCAGCAGGGGCAGGGAGCCGTTGGGCAGGGTCACGGTTTCAAAGGCGATGCCGATGATTTTTTTCTCCAGCAGCACCTTGGTCAATTCGGGTTCCGGGGCCAGATGAAGGTAGGTGAAGAGGATCTGGTGCTCTTTCATCAGACCATATTCCTGAGGCAGCGGTTCCTTGACTTTGACGATCATGTCGGATTGGGCATAGACCTCCGCGGCTGTGCCGCATAGGATAGCGCCTGCTTCGGTGTATTCCCGGTCTTCGATGCCGCTGCCCAGCCCGGCATTGGTTTCAATATATACGGTGTTGCCATGGTCTACCAGCGCTTTGACACCTGAAGGAATGAGTCCCACCCGGTTTTCATTGTTTTTGACTTCCTTTGGCGTTCCGACTTTCATTTACAACACTCCTTTTTGTAAGTTTAGGAATGAATCCGATCTCAGGGCCAGGCCATATCCTCCGAGAGAGAGGCTCGCCCGATAGCGTGCATCCTGAGAACTAACGCATTTTGTCCGGATCTGCTTTTTGATACATCCATTGTCTTCCGTGGGTCAATTGAAGATTCAGCAGCACAACCGCCATCCAAAGGCCGGCGCCAGTGGGCTCCACCACCGGAACCTGCAGCTCGCCCTGCAGCACCTCTGCCAAATCGGCCATCCCGGTACAGCCTAAGACAAGACCGTCCGCTCCGTCTTCTTCAATCGCCTTCTTCCCATACCGAAGCAGGGCCTCCATGGCGGCGTCCTTTTCCTTGCCTAATTGTGCCGGGGGGATTTCCAGGCCATAGACGCTGACGCACCGCTGGGCTGCCACGGCGTCAAAAACCTGGGAAGAAACCGGTGTATATAAGCGGATCCTTCTCATTTCCCTCACCTTACTTTTTCATAGCGTCTTCGATCGGAACGTAGGGTGCATCCACGCCAAAGTGTTTCGGTTCAAGGGTTGAAAGCATGATGGGGGTGCGCAGGGCCGCCTTGCAGGGACAGCCCAGGATCGTCAGGTCGTCGCCCAGCTTGATATCGTCATTGCGCCGGCCTTCTCCAAGGTTGTTGTCGATGTTGATGATCAGGTCCGGGCTTGAGACCCGCAATTGGTCTCCCACATAGAACAATTGGTTTTCATTCTTAAAGACCACCTTCCCGGTCTCTCCGGCAAAGGGGCCGGTCCCTTCCAGGACATGGGTTCCCCAATAATAGCCGTCCCGGTCTTCCCAGGGTTTTTCGATCACCTTGCCTCTGAACAAATGATAGAATCCCAGTTCACGGCAAAGAAGCTCCGCCACATCCCGCCGTTCGGCCTTCGCCTTGCGAATCACTTGGCCGGCTTTTAAGGCTTCCGTCATGGTGTTGGGAACATAAATATTTTTGATATCCTCGGCAGGGATCAGAAATCCGCACAATCCCGTGGATCCGAAGGAGGCGTCGCTGATCAGCTTCCCTAACCGCTCCGCCATATCGATGTTGATGGTATCGACGATGATGCTTTTATTGCCCCATTTGTCCACGCTGGTGGCCGGCGTAAAGGAAATGCCGCAGCCCACCGGGGTCACTTGGGTGATTTCCGGTACTGCCCGTCCGGCAAAATCTCCGTCCAGGGCCATCTTCCCCAAGGCCGCCGCCACGGCCACGGGCAGCGGTGTGTTGCTTCCGCCCATTTCCAGAGGCACCAAGGCACTGATATGTTTTCCGGTATATTCTTCAAGAAACTTCGTTGTCTCTACCAAATTATTCGGATAGGTCCATTCGTTGAGACCTAGTTCTTTCATTTGCTGAAGCTTGTCGGGGGTTAGGGGGGCAGTGGAGCCCATGAGGAAGGCGCAGGCAACCCAGCTTCCCGCCGGCAGATCCTCGGGCTGTACCCATCCTAAAGCGTTTCCGTCAGCCATTTGGGCTTCCAAGGCCTTGAGGCCTTCCTTGGGATTACCGCCGCCGCCAACGCCGTAAAGTAAACATCCTTGCACAAAGTCTACCAAATCTTCGTGATTTTGCAATATCTTTTTTGACATATGCAACCCCTCTCCTTGATATCTCATCAATTATTATTTTTGTTGATTTCGTGTTGATATTTCACACTGCAGCCGCTTTTTGTTTTGCGCCCAGATAAGCTTCCTGGACTTCCGGATCCGCCAGAAGGTCTTTACCCAAACCTTGCTTGATGATGCGCCCGGTCTGCAGAACATAGGCCCGGTGCGACAAGGCCAGGGCCTGACGGGCGTTTTGCTCCACCAGCAAGATGGTCAGTCCCATTTTGTTGATTTTCTCAAATTTCTTAAAGATTTCGCTGACCAGCTTTGGCGCCAGTCCAAGGGAAGGCTCGTCAAGGAGAAGCAGCTTAGGCTTGGACATGAGGCCCCGGCCGATGGCCAGCATCTGCTGCTCGCCGCCGGACAAGGTGGAACCGGTCTGCTTTTGCCGTTCAAACAATCTGGGAAACAGTTCATAGACACTTTCCAGATCCTCTTTAAACACTTTTTTATCCTTTTGCAGATAGCTGCCCATCACGAGATTCTCATAAACCGTCAGGTTCCCGAAAATATGGCGGCCTTCCGGCACCAGGGCAATGCCCCGCTTCACCGTTTCATGGGTTTTCGAAACCAGCGGCTCGCCTTCAAAGGTGATCGAGCCGTTCATCTGGAGGCGCAAACCGGCGATGGCTTTCAGCAGCGTGCTCTTGCCGGCGCCATTGGCTCCGATCATGGAAATGATCTCGCCTTGATGGATCTCCATGGATAGTTTGTCCAGCGCCTGGATCTTTCCGTAAAATACCGACAAGTCCTTAACTTGCAGCATCATCCTTCTCCACCTCCCCCAGGTAAGCCGTAATGACTTCCGAATTATTCTGTATTTCTTCCGGGGATCCATGGGCGATCTCCACACCAAAGTTCAGAACCACGATATGCTCGCAGATTCCCATGACGATCTCCATATGATGCTCGATCAGAAGGATGGTCAATCCGAACTTGTCTTTGATGTCCCGGATAAAACCCATGAGGGCCAGGGACTCTTCCGGATTCATGCCCGCCGCCGGCTCATCCAGCAACAGGATCTTGGGCTTGAGGGCCAGGGCTCTGGCGATTTCCAGACGCCGCTGATGGCCATAAGGCAGATTGCTGGCCTTATATTCCGCATACTCGCTTAAACCCACCAGGTCCAGCAGCTGCAGCGCCTCCTGCCGCAGCCGTTTTTCCTCTTCTTTAAAAGCACGATTTTGCAGCACCGCCGTTACAAGATTATATTTTGTGTTGTACTGGCCGGCGATGATGATATTCTCTAAGGCCGTCAGTTTTTTGAAAAGACGCAGGTTTTGAAAGGTCCGGGCAACCCCGGCCTGGGCGATCTGATTGGGCTTTAAGCCTGCCAGGCTTTTCCCCTCAGCCTCCACGATCCCGCGGGTTGGCTGGTAGATCCCGGTGATCATGTTGAAAACCGTGGTTTTACCGGCGCCATTGGGGCCAATCAAGCCATAAATCCGGCCTTGGGGAATGGAAATATTCAGATTCGAAACGGCGGTCAAACCACCAAAAACCTTTGTCAAGCCTTCAATTTTTAGAATTGACATCTAACGCTTCTCTCCCTTCCCCCGACCCGGAATTTTTTCTTGCACCCATTGCGCAGCATTTTTTAACCCTTGGATCGTAAATTCCCTGCCTCCCATAAGCCCTTGCGGCCTGAGGACAATGGTGCCGACCAGAAGCAATCCATAGAACACCAGCCGCCACTGATATAGGGGGCGCAGCACCTCAGGAATCCCAATCAAAATGATGGATGCAATAATTGAACCACTCAAACTGCCCAAGCCGCCGAAGACAACCGCCGCAGCAATTTCAGTGGATTTTGCCATATCAAACATAATCGGTTGAATGTACGTAATATAATGCGCAAAGAGCGCGCCGCCCAAGCCGCCAAAGGCCGCGGAGATGGTCAGTGATGTCTTTTTCAGCCCGTAGGTATCGATGCCGCAGCATTCAGCGGCCAGTTCATCCTCCCGAATGGCCAGAAAACAGCGTCCATAACGGGAGCCAATGATGTTCCGCATGACGATCACGCTGAACACCATGATCACAAAAGCGATGGGGAATGCCGTTTTTCCCGGAATATTCCCAAAGCCCCGGGCACCGCCGGTGAGCTTGCCGCCATTGTCCAGCAGAAGCCGGACTGTTTCGCCCAAACCCAGCATGGCAATGGCAAAATAGTCGCCCACCAGCTTCAAGGTCGGAATACCGATCAGCCGGCCTGCCAAGGCGGCGATCATCACCGCGACGATCAATGCCAAAACGAAAGGAACGCCCAGCTTCGTTGTTAAGATCGCCGCACTGTACGCGCCGATGGCCATGTAGGCTGCATGTCCAAAACTAAAGATGCCTGTAAACCCCGTCAGCAGGGACAATCCGATGACAACGATGATGTTGCAGCAGATCAAGGTCATGATCCCAAGTAAATAGCCCATCTTTCTCCCCCCTTTACACTTTATCTTCCCGCTTGGCGCCCATCAGGCCGCTGGGCCTCACCAATAGGACAAGGATCAGCAAGGCAAATACAAAGATATCCCGGAGGGTGGAAGAAAAATACCCTGCTATGATGGTCTCGATAATGCCTAAAAAAACCGAGCCAATGACAGCCCCCGGCAAACTGCCTAAGCCGCCGAAGACAGCGGCGACGTATGCTTTCATCGTTAAATTTCCAAGCTGCGGAAATACTGTGTATTTCATGCCTAAAAAAAAGCCTGCCAAGCCTGCCAAAGCGCCTGCGACTAAAAATACCAGGGATATAAGCTGGTTTGTATTGACCCCCATCAGTCCCACCGTTTCGAGGTCAAAGGCAGCGGCCCGGATGGCCATTCCTTGTCTTGTTTTGTTCACCACATACATCAGCATCAACAAAAATATTGAGCCCACCACCGCCGCCATGATGTCCAGTACGCTAATGCTGATACCACCGATTTGATAGGCGGTGACGGATAGAATCGGCGGATAAGAACGAAATTTAGGACCGATGGTTGCGATGACGATATTTTCGCCAAAAATCGACATGCCCATGGACGCAATGATGAAATAAAGGGTCGGATTTCCCCTCTCCCGGATCGGCCGGTAGGCGACCTTTTCTGCAAAAACTGCAATTAAAATGCCGCCGACAATGGCGCCAAGCAAAGAAAAGGGCAAGGGCAAGCTCACTGCGGTCAGCAAAAAGAATCCGGTATAAGCGCCTGCAATAATAAACGTGCTATGGGCAAAATTTGAGAAGGACAAAATACTGTAGATCAGCGAATAGCCGATGGCGATCAAAGCATAAACGAAGCCGATGGATGTTCCGTTGATCAGCTGCTGAATAAACTTTATCACTGGGACTCACCTCCTTGAAGGTCCCGAGGCAAGGGCAGAGCCAGGGTATCGACACTGACTCTGCCCTTGCCGCAAAGAACCATAGTTTATTTCGATGGTGAAAATCTTTCAACGAAATTAGCCTTTTGGTTTTCCAGCAATAAAATCACGGCTTCTTTATTTAAGGGATTATGGGTCTCCGGATCAATGGTGATGGTGGCATGGGTCAATTTTACTTTTTCGGCGGTTTCTATGGCCTTGCGGATGGTTTCTCCATCGGTGGCGTTGGCTTTGGTAATACAGTCTGCGATGAAATACACCATGTCATAGCCCATGGCTGCATTCAGTTCAGGATTTTCTTCTTTGAAAGCGGCTGAATATTTTGTCTTGATTTCTGTCAGTGCGGGATCATCCCAAGAAAAATGCTGCACGGTGTAGTATTCTTTCAATTCAGGGCAAATTTCAAACATGGCCGGCGAGTAGGAGTCGCCTGCAATCATCGGGATATTCATGCCTAAATCATAAGCTTGTTTGGCAATCAATGAATTTTCCTTGTAGAGATTCGGCAGGATCAGGACTTCCGGATTCTGGGCTTTGATTTCCGAAAGCTGGGGTCTGAAGTCCACGTCGCCGCTGCGGAAAGCCAGCTTGGTCAGGATCGTGCCGCCCAATTCGCTGTAGCCTTTTTCGATGTATTCGCAAATGCCGCTGGAATAGTCTGAAGTCACATCGTAAAGGATCGCGGCCTTTTTAAGATTCAGTTTTTCAATGGCATAATTCGAAATGATCTTGCCTTGGTAAGGATCCGTGAAGCAAAGGCGGAAAGAATAGGGCAAGGTCTTGTTATTGTCATCCGAGGTAACCCGCAGGTTGGTGGCGAAAGAGGCCACCTGGGGCACTTTGTTCTCGGCGCAGATCGGGCCTGCCGCAATGGTGGGACCGCTCAGATTGCTTCCCAGCATCACAGACACTTTGTCTTGCTCAATGGCTTTTTTGACTGCATTCACGGAGTCGGCAGAGTTGCCGCGGCCGTCATAGAACTGCAGATTCAAGGGTTTGCCTAAGATACCGCCGGCTTTGTTGATCTCGTCGGCCGCCAATTGCGCGCCATTTTTCTCCGCCATACCCCAAAGGGCGCTGTCCCCGGTGATATGCACCAGATAACCTACGTTGACGGTCTCTGCTTTCTTGCTGCCGCAGCCTGTCAATAAACCCAGGGCCATGGTCATAACCATTAATAAACTGATTGCTTTTTTCATTGGATATCCTCCCTCGTTTTATTCGCTTTTGTTGATTTCCAGAACCAGATCTTGTTTACACAATATGGGGCCATATCCTTGTTTTGTCCGTGGGCGCCATAAAAGCAATTTTGCTGTGGCGCAGCTTGCATGCAACCAAAGCCTCGATCATTTTTATGGAAGCACCCGCTGGGTCGACCACCGGCACCGGCAGATTGTTTTTATGCAACCGTTCGCTCAATTGCTCTGCCATGCCGCCCAAGCCGGTGCAGCCTAACACAATCGTATCCACCCCATCGTCCACAATCGCTTTGTTGGCTTCTTCAAACATCTTTTCAAAGATTTGCTGGTCATCATAGATCCCCAAAACCGGCGTATCAATGCTTCGTATCGATACGATACGTCCTGTATTGATCAAATCCTGATTCTGCTTGCGCATCAGCGGAATGATGTTGGGCATGATCGTAATGATTCCAATGCGCCGCCCAAGGCACAGCGCAAGATGGATCGAGGCTTCCCCTGCGCCAACCACAGGATACCGTACCGCTTCCTTGGCGCCATCCAAGCCGGGATTGACAAAGCAGTTTATGATTGCGCCATCATAGCCCTCCTTCTCGCCCTCTTCCGCCAGCTTCAGCACGTCCGGCGCGCTGAGGGCCATGTCGTATTCACTTTCAATGGAAGCGGGTCCGTAATTCAGACGTCTGGCCTTGATTTCTGTGCCGACGGCTGCAAAAGGCTTGAAAATCGCTTCTTCCAGGTAATCTTCCCTCTCCGATACGATGGGTCGGATCAACAATATTTTCATGGGCTGCCCTCCTCATTCGACTCTATTTTCAATCTATTTTGATTATTTGCATTTCTTATGCCAAGGTCCCTCGGGTTGGACTTCCACCGATGGTGGATGGTTGTCCTCTGGCTGTGTAACTTGCTTTTCTCGCGAAAAATATTTTTCAGGGCTTGGCTGCAAAAGGCAAAAAGAAAAGCAGCGTAATAATTATTTACACTGCTTTGTAATTATATTTTACATTCTCGCCGAATTCCGGCATCTCTTGTAATTATATTTTACATTTATTGATTTTCACCCTCGTCCAGGTGATACAACTTGATTTTCTGAACCACATTGGTGTGGGAAATGCCCAGCAATTTGGCGATCCCCCGGGAGGATTTCTGTGCTTCCATGGCCTTCTTCAGGTAATACCGCTCAAGCTCAGCCACACGCTCCGGAAGATGGACGGGCAAGACCTTCCCAGACTCAACCATGGGGGCTGTTTCCATGATTCCCGGCAAGGCATCCCCATAGCTCTGGGCTTCCAGCATCAGATGCCTGGGCTCGATCCAATCCACAGCCAGGTAAACCGCCCGCTCGATTACATTACGCAGCTCCCGGATGTTTCCCGGCCAATCATAGCTCATCAGCTTGTCCAGCACGCCTTCCGTGATCCGCATCCCCGGCTTGTCGGCTTCACGGGAAATATTGGCCAGGAAAAACTCGGTCAGCATGGGGATGTCTTCCTTACGCTGCCGAAGGGGCGGGACATAGATCGGGATCACATTGAGCCGGAAATAAAGGTCGTTCCGGAAGGTCCCATTCTTCACCATTTCCTCCAGATTCTTGTTGGTGGCTGAAATGATCCGCGTATTGATATCGGTTTCTGTGATGCCGCCCACACGACGGATCTTCCGTTCCTGAATGGCCCGCAGGATTTTGGCCTGGAGATGAAGGTTCATGTCCCCGATTTCGTCTAAAAACAAGGTCCCTTCCACCGCCAGCTCGAACAGGCCTTGCTTGCCTGAGCTGTCAGCCCCGGTAAAAGCGCCCCGCTCATAGCCGAAAAGCTCGCTTTCCAGAAGCGTGTCGGGAATCGCAGCGCAATTGGCCGTAATAAACGGGCCATCATTGCGTCGGCTGCTCTGGTGGATCGCCCGGGCAAACAGTTCCTTGCCCGTTCCGCTTTCGCCGATCAGCAGAATATTTGAATTGCTGCTGGCTGCCTGATGGGCCATATTAATGGCGTTTTTGATGCTGCGGCTGCTGCCGATGATGTCTTCAAAGGTGTTCATTCGAGGCCCGGATAAAGTGTGCAGCAATTTTCGGACCTTTTTCATATCCTTGATGATGATCATATAACCGTCGCTTTGGCTTAATTCATTTCGGATCCGGAGGACATCCATCAGAGCGGTTTCTTTTTTATTGTTGCGCCGGTAGACCAGCTCGATGTTTCTCTGTTCGCCTTTCAGCGCATCCAGATCCAGCTGCTGGGTCGAAATATAGCTGTTGATATGGCTTCCCCGGATTTTGGCCTGGCTGTCTTTCGACAAGGCCCGGGCCGCCTTCTCGTTGCAGAACGTGATCAGCCCTTCATGGTTGGTCGTAATGATGGCTTCATCCACGTTGTTGATGACGATTTCCAGTTCCTTTTCCCGCCGCTCCCATTCCATCCAGTCGATTTCCTGGATATCCCGAAGCTCAGGAAGCTGCTCTTTCATACGGGTGCAGAATCCGGCCCATTTCATGCTGTCGTTCCAATCGACTTTGACCTCGATCTGTTCATCGCCCGGATGGCCAAAGGCTGCGGCCAGCACGTTGATTTTAAGCGCCGCGAAGGCTTTGAGCATCTCATGGACCGAACCGGCCTCATTGATGCCGCCGATGAGCTTGATCCTTTTTTCCATATGACCGCTCCGTTCTCCGCTGGATCCAATATCGAATAAGAGATTCGCGCCTTAGGGTTCAAAGGGTTCCGGGGCATGCTGGCTCAGACCGCGCCAATAGGCAATGGCTTCGATGATCCGCCGGCAGGCTTGTCCGTCACCGTAGGGGTTGACCGCATGGGCCATGGCCTCATAGGCTTTGGGATCCCGGAGAAGCTCCGCCGCCCCTGCATAAATGGCTTCCTCGTGGGTGCCCACCAGTCTGACGGTTCCAGCGGTCACTGCTTCGGGCCTCTCTGTATTTTCACGCAGCACAAGGACCGGTTTTCCCAGGGAAGGCGCCTCTTCCTGAAGCCCCCCCGAATCGGTCAGCACCAAATAGGATTGGTCCATCAAATGGGCAAAGGGCAGATATTCCATAGGCTCTGTCAGCAGGATCCGGGGATGGCCGCCTAATATATCCATGGCCGGACGGCGTACCGCGGGATTTTTATGCATCGGGAAAACCACCGCCACATCGTCGAAATCCTCCGCCAGCCGCCGCAGGGCCCTGAAAATCCGTTCCATAGGCTGTCCCAGGTTTTCCCGGCGATGGGATGTAACGGTCAGCACCCGGCAACGCTTGCCTTGGGCTTCCATGGCTTTGCGCAGGTCGGCCAGCTCCGCCAGTCCCGCTTCCTTGGGACAGGGCTTCCGGACAGCCCACTTCAGGGCGTCGATGACGGTGTTGCCGGTAACAAAAATCCGGTGGAGATCCGCCCCTTCTTTTAATAAATTATCCCGTGCCAGAACCGTCGGCGCAAGGTGCAGATCCGCCAGGGCTCCGGTCAGTTTCCGGTTCATCTCCTCCGGATAAGGGGAAAACTTGTTTCCCGAGCGAAGTCCGGCCTCCACATGGCCAACCGGGATCTGGCAGTAATAAGCGGCCAAAGCCCCAACAAAGGTCGTGCTGGTATCCCCATGGACCAGGATCAGATCCGGCTGGGCGATCTGGATCACCTGCTGCAGTCCGGTAAGCGCCCGGGTGGTGATATCAAACAAGGTTTGGCCGGCTTGCATGATGTTGAGATCGTAATCCGCCGCCACACCGAAAAGCTCCATGACCTGGTCAAGCATTTCCCGGTGCTGCGCCGTCAGGGCAACCTGGCATTGAAAGCGGTCATCCGACTGCAAAGCTTGCACCAGGGGCAGCATTTTAATGGCTTCCGGCCGGGTGCCGAATATGGTTAATATTCTCATTGTCAATCCACCTTTTATGATCCTTGCAAAAATCGCTTGACCTCTTCAGGATCGGCCTTCATATAGCCGCGGCGCGCCATTTTTTCAACGTGCCGTTCAATGGCCGCGTCGATGTTGGCCTGGTATTCGTCTTCCATGACAAACATCATGGTGACTGCAGTCTGTGCCACATCCACCAGCTCCTCCACGATCAGTTCCACGACTTTCTGATGCTCCAGTTGATTCGGTTCGCCGCTCATTCCCCGGTATTTGCCGATCACCTGGGCCAATTCTCCTGTCTCCTCCATCAGCTTCAGGGCTGTGGATTCCAGGGTGGGCGTCAAAGCGTCCAAGCAGGGCAAAGCGATCACTTTTCGTTTCATAGCTTGCCGCCTTCTTTATGCCGATGGCAGAAAACACCGGCTTCCTTGAGCAGCTCCACGGACATCTCATCGGGATAATCGCCCAAATAAACGATTTCCTGGATTCCGGCGTTGATCAGCATCTTTGTACAGATGTTGCAGGGCTGGTCGGTGCAATAGACCGTTCCTCCCAGAATGCTGACCCCGTGGCGGGCGCCCTGGATAATGGCATTTTGCTCCGCATGGACTCCGCGGCACAGCTCGTGCCGTTCCCCGGCCGGGACGCCCTTGGTCTCCCGCAGGCATCCGATCTCACCGCAATGGGCCACGCCGCTTGGCGCGCCGTTATAGCCGGTGGATAGAATCCGCCGGTCCTTAACGACAACACAGCCCACCTGTCTTCGCAGACAAGTGGACCGGGTTGCAACCAGCTTGGCAATATTCATGAAATAATCGTCCCAGTCCGGACGTCTCATGCTAATTCCCACTCCTTTGCAAAAATGGGGAAACGTCCGGTCAGCGCTTTAACCATGGTTTTGGCTTGGGCCTGAGCGGCCGCGTCATCCCGTTTTGTGATGACCAGGTCGATGATTTCAGCAATGATTTTCATTTCCTCTTCCTTCATGCCGCGGGTGGTGGAGGCCGGTGTGCCGATCCGGATGCCGCTGGTCACGAAAGGACTCTGGGGATCGAAGGGGATGGCGTTTTTGTTCACCGTGACGCCAGCCTCATCTAATAAATGCTCGGCTTCTTTGCCGGTGATGTCTTTGTTCTGCAGGTCCACCAGCATCAGATGGTTGTCTGTGCCGCCGGAAACCAGGCGGAAACCTTTGGCGGTCAAGCCGGAAGCCAGTGCCTGGGCATTTTTGACGATCTGCTGCTGATAGATTTTGAATTTGGGGTCCAAAGCTTCCTTGAAAGCCACCGCCTTCGCAGCGATCACGTGCATCAGGGGCCCGCCTTGGGTCCCTGGGAAGATGGCTTTGTCGATGGCCTTGCCCAGCTCCTCGCTGCACAAGATCATGCCGCCCCGGGGTCCTCTCAGTGTCTTATGGGTGGTGGTGGTCACCACATCGGCATAAGGCACCGGACTTGGATGGATCCCTGCGGCCACCAGGCCGGCGATATGGGCCATATCCACCATGAACAAGGCGCCAGCTTCTTTGGCTGTGGCACTGAGCCGCTCGAAATCGATGATCCTGGGATAGGCGCTGGCACCGGCCACCAACAGCTTGGGGCGCACCTCCAGGGCGATGCGGCGGACCGCTTCATAATCGATGGTCTCTTCGTCTTTGGTTACACCGTAAGGGCTGAACTGAAAATATTTGCCTGAAATATTCACCGGTGATCCGTGGGTCAGATGACCGCCATGGGCCAGATTCATGCCCAGAATGGGATCTCCCGGATTGACCAGGGCAAAATAAACGGCCATATTGGCTTGCGCGCCGGAATGGGGCTGCACATTGGCATGGCCGGCCCCAAAGATTTCTTTGGCGCGGTCCCGAGCCAGATTTTCTGCGATGTCCACATATTCACAACCACCGTAATAGCGTTTGCCGGGATAGCCTTCTGCGTATTTGTTGGTCAGAACCGAACCCTGGGCTGCCATCACAGCGGGGCTTACAAAGTTCTCCGATGCAATCAGTTCGATTTTGTCCATTTGCCGCTGCTTTTCCTTGGCCACACAAGCCGCCAATTCAGGATCGGCCGCCTCCAAGATCTGGGCTACGTAGTCCATGTTGTCATCTCCTTATTTCGCGTATATTTAGTTTTTTATCAGCTTATTCATATTTGGCCCGGGCTCCGCCGATAAGCTTGGGGCGGGTCCTGACCATGGTTACTCTGGCCTCCCCGATGTAGGGGTCTGCCATACGCACCATCACGCCAACAGGACGGAGATGCATGCCAATGCAGGTCTCTCCGATATCAATACCGGCATAGGCCAAATGCCCATTGAGATTCTCCACCACCACCGGGTGTTTGAATTGGGAATAGACATGGGTGGCCCAGCTGCCGCCGGCTTCCCGCACCGGAATGACGGTGACCGGGTCAAAACCGAATTTTTCAGCGGTTTCTCTTTCCACCACCAACGCCCTGTTCAAATGTTCACAGCATTGGGCCGCCAAATGCAGCTTGTTTTTTTCGATCAGCGGAAGGATTCCCTTGAAAATCGCCTCGGCAGCCTGGGGGCTGGACTCGGAGCCGATTTTTTTGCCGATCACTTCGCTGGTGCTGCAGCCGATGACCACCAGGCTTCCCGGGGCCAGATGGGCGGCGTCCAATAAGGTTTCCATGCACGCCGACGCTTGTTCCTGTATTTTTAGGATGTCCATCATAGCGCCCTCCTTAATCCTGCTCCAGAGCCGTCATCTTATCGATCCGTCTTTGATGGCGGCCGCCTTCAAATTCCCCGGCCAGCCAAGTCTCCACAATATCCAGCGCCAGTCCGGTGCCGATGACTCTTTGGCCCAGCGCCAATACATTGGCGTTGTTATGGGCCCGGCTCATCTTCGCCGAAAAAGCATCATGGCACAACGCTGCGCGGATGCCGTGGACTTTGTTGGCAGCGATGCTCATGCCGATGCCGGTCCCGCATATCAGGATGCCAAGCTGGGCATCGCCTGAGACGATGGCCCGGGCAACCGAGGCCGCGCTGTCAGGATAGTCACAGCTTAAGGTGTCATGGGACCCGAAGTCTTCGACCTTGTAATCGTGAGCCAGCAGCCAATCCTTGATGATTTCCTTCAGTTCAAAGCCACCATGGTCAGAACCCAGTGCGATCTTCATTTCCATAGATTTTCACCTCATTTTCTTAAGATATTGTACCATATTCAACCCGAAGGTTGAACTGTTTTAAGGAGGTATCCCTTGAATACATAACGTAGTCTTTGGGGATTTCCCCGATTGGCCGAAATCAGTCTAAATCCACCACATGATGGCCGGAGGCTTTCACAAGACGGTTCATCACCGCTGCGCCGCTGCCCTGACGGGTGCAGGCTTCCACATAGATCTGCCGGACGCCTTCCTGGTCGCAACGCCGAAGCTCGTCATAAAGCCGGCGGCCGATCTCCTTGGGGTGATGATAACTGCCCAGGTTTCGGCAATAGAAGGTTTCCTGCCAGTCTCCGGTTTCTTTCTGCAGCAGCGCCCAGGTTTCATCTGTGAGCAGCAGCCCGATCCTGGCGGCTGTTTCATCCCTTGATTCTTGAGCCAGAATGGTTCGCAGATAAGCTGCTGTTTTTTCCGGTGCGCCAGCCAGCAGAGTCACCGGCGCTTTCGGCGCATAGTGGCGGTACTTCATCCCCGGCGCCTTCGGCCCTTTCCCGAATAGAGCCGCCCCCGATCCTGACAAGCTGTCGTCAATCGGGCCGGCGACGGGCTTTTCGCCATGAGGCAGCTCGGCGCAAACCAGCCCTAAAATTCGCGTCAAGGCTTCCAGTGTGATCTCTCCCGGCCGCAAGATGGCGGGGGGTTCCACCGATACGTCTAAAATCGTGGATTCCAGGCCGACCCGACAGGGTCCCCCGTCGAGGATCACCTGAACCTGGTCCCCCAGGTCTTCAAGCACATGCTCTGCCAGGGTGGGGCTGGGACGCCCCGAACGATTGGCGCTTGGGGCCGCAATGGGCACACCCGCCGCCTCGATCAGGGCCAGCGCGATGGGATGATCGGGAAAACGGATGGCAACGGTGGATAGGCCTGCTGTCACCTCCGCCGGAATGTGGGCCGCCGCCGGAACGATCAGGGTCAGGGGGCCTGGCCAAAGCTTTTCAGCAGCCAGCTGGGCTTTGGGACTCCAATTTGAAGCTAAGGCCTTGGCCTGCTCCAAGGAGGCCACATGCAAAATCAAGGGATTGTCAGCCGGTCTATGCTTGGCTGCGAAAATCCGGGCGGCTGCCTTGCCATCCAGGCCGTTGGCGCCAAGACCGTAAACGGTTTCCGTGGGAAACGCCACCAGGCCGCCATCCCGAAGGATGCGGCCGGCCTCTTTGATCCGCGGATCGGAAGCGTCCCTTACTTGCCAGAGCTGAGCGCCTTGGCTTGCAGGCCTCCGAGCCTTCTCTAATTTTTTTTGATCCGTTTCAGTCAAAATATCACCTGATTCTATTTTGGTTCGTCGCAATGCTTCAAAATCCACGAAAAATCTTTTATTTTTCCGGCCTCCGGCCGCAGACCACCCGGTCCCGCAGGCCTTGGTCCTGGATCACTGAAATTTCTAGGTATCCGGCGTCTTGAAACAAGCTGCTGACGGCCGGGCCCTGCAGCCAGCCGATTTCTGCTAAAAACCAGCCGCCTTTCCGCAAAAAAGATCTTGCGGCCGGAATCAGCTCACGGTAACAGTCCAGGCCGTCCACTCCGCCCCATAGGGCGGATTCCGGTTCCTGCTTGACGTCCTCGGGCAATTCTGCCATTTCAGCCGTGGATATGTACGGTGGATTGGAAAGGATTAAATCAAAGCAGGGCGGATTGGGAAGTCCGTCGGTGCCGGATGGTTCAGCTTGCTGCAAAGGCTCAAGCCAAGAACCTTCCAAGACCGTCAGCCGGTCTGCCAAGCCCAGCCTCTGAAAATTGCCTTGGGCCAGCCCGACCGCCAAAGGATTTTTATCGATGCCGATGCCCCGCAGCAACGGCCGTCTTATCGCCAAAGCGCCCAAGATCGCGCCGCTGCCCGTGCCAAGGTCCAGCGCCCACAAAGCTTCAGACCGCCGGGTACGCTCCAGGGCAGCCTGAACCAGGATCTCCGTATCCTGCCTTGGAATCAGGACACCGGGCAGGGTCTGATAGTCCGCGTCCATAAAATCCTGAATCCCCGTCAAATACTGAAGCGGCGTCCCTGTCTGCCGGCGACGGATCCAATCCTGATACGTGGCCAAGACTGGCTCCGGCACGGCCTCTTCCAGGTTTAAAATAAAATTTAAGCCGGTTCTGTCCCATAAGTGGGAGAGAAGCAGCCGGCTTTCGCGACCGGCGGCGTCCTCTGAGAATCCGGCTTTTTTTAATGCTGTGCTTGCCCAGCCAAGGGCTTGTCTTCCCGTCATGGCCATAGGGCTCACTCCTGAGCGGTTTTTAATTTTTCGGCTTGGTCCGCATTGGTCAAAGCCTCGATAAACTCTTCGATTTCCCCTTGCAGAACCGCTTCAAGTCGGTAGGAGGTCAGTCCGATCCGATGGTCGGTCACCCGGCCCTGAGGGAAGTTGTAGGTGCGGATCCGCTCACTGCGGTCTCCGGAGCCTACCATGCCTTTGCGGGTGCTGGCCTGTTCGCCCTGCTGCTCGTCCATGGCTTTTTCCAGCAAGCGGGAACGCAATACCTTCATGGCCTTGTCTTTGTTTTTGTGTTGGGATTTTTCGTCCTGGCAGGAAACCACGAGACCCGTGGGAATATGGGTCAGCCGGATGGCCGATTGGGTCGTGTTGACAGACTGGCCTCCGGGGCCGCTGGAGCAGAATATATCCACCCGGACATCGTTGGGATTGATATCGATATCCACCTCTTCCGCTTCGGGCAGCACAGCCACCGTGGCTGCCGAGGTATGGATCCGGCCGCCGGATTCGGTTTCCGGCACCCGCTGCACCCGATGGACGCCGCTTTCGTATTTCAGGCGGCTGTAAGCGCCTTTGCCTTCGATGAGCATGACCACTTCTTTGACGCCGCCGATGTCGGTAATATTCGAGGAGAGCAGTTCGGTTTTCCAGCCCTGCTTTTCTGCGTAACGGGAATACAGCTTCAGCAAGTCCCCGGCAAACAGGGCCGCTTCCTCGCCGCCGGTACCGCCGCGGATCTCCAGCAAAACGTTTTTCTCATCATTGGGATCTTTAGGCAGCAACAGGATCCGCAGCCGCTCCCAGAGCTTTTCGGATTCTTCTTCAAGGGCTTCGATGTCCGCCTCAACCAGCTCTTCCATCTCTTTGTCCACACCGGGCTGTTCCAACATTTCGCGGTTTTCCGCCAGCTGCTCCTGGGCTTTACGGTATGTCTGGAAGGTTTCTACCGTTTCCTGCATGGAGGCATGTTTCTTGGTTAGATCCCGCCAGGTGGACTGGTCCTCGATGATTTTGGGATCGCTGATCTTCTCGGTCAATTCATTATAATAGGCTTCCATTTTGTTGAGCCGTTCAAGCATTTGGTATTTCTCCTTCATTTGAGGGTGTTTGGACCGAATCAGTCTCGGTGGCCGCCGCGGTTTCTTTCTCCGGCTGAGGCTCCGCTGCCAGCTGGCCATCGTCCTGGAGCACGCGCTTCAAAGCGCTGATGGCGACTTCCAATTGTTGGTCGTCCGGTTCCCTTGTGGTAAAGCGCTGCAGCTGCAGGCCCGGCCAACTGATGAACTGCACCACCGGATTGTCCAGATGCTGCCCGGCCAAACGGATGAATTCATAGGCGATCCCTGCCACCACAGGCAGCAGCAGAACCCGGCTCAGCAGCCGCGCCCATAACGTCATTGGCCCAAGCAAGGAAAACACAAGGATGCTGATGATCATGACCAGCATTAAAAAGCTGGTGCCGCATCGGGGATGGAAACGGCTTTGGCTTCTGGCATTTTCCACCGACAGGGGTTCGCCGGACTCGTAGTTGAAAATAGTTTTGTGTTCAGCGCCATGATACTGGAATACCCGCTGAATATCTTTCATTTTGGAAATCAGATAAATATAGACTAAAAACACCAGGATACGCACGACGCCCTCCAGAAGATTCTGAAGGGTGTAGTCAGGCACCCAGCGTTGAATGCTCTGTGCTAAGAATGCCGGCAGCAGAAAAAACAGGCCGATGCCCAGAACCATGGATAGCGCCACCGTCAAGGTGATCTCCGTGGCAGACAAGGTCTCAGGTTCTTCGCCTTCTTCTTCCAGCATCTGATTGGCCGAGAATACCAGGGTCTTGACGCCGATCAACAAGGAGTCCACCAGATTCACCGTTCCTCGGATAAAAGGCCATTTGAGGAGGGCTGGTCGTTTGGCATTGGGCTGGATCGGCCAATCCTCGATCAAAATATCCCCGGGGGTTCTGCGGACCGCGACGGCCATGCTGTTTTTTCCGCGCATCATAACGCCTTCAATAACCGCCTGCCCTCCGTAACAAAACACCGGTTTTTTCATAGATTGCTCCTTTATTGCCTTAAGGCATCCTGTAGGATGCCGCCTTCGCTGCTCATTGCTGAATGCAGCGCTTCAAGATATTTTGCCGGAATTAAAAGTAAGCAGAGCCTCTCGGCTCTGCTGTCTTTGGTTTTACCAGTCTATTCAAGTCCGTACTTGCTCTTAAACCGCTCAACCCGGCCCGTTGTAAAGACAGTCCGCTGCTTACCTGTATAGAAAGGATGACATTGGGAACAAATTTCCACTTTGAGATCCTTTTTTGTGGAGCCTGTTTCAAAAGTATTGCCGCAAGCACAGGTTACGGTGGAAGTATAATACTTGGGATGAATATCGTTCTTCATTTCTTTCTCACCTCTTTCCAAGGGGGACAACCACCCACATTACAGGAAGTAATTATATCATACGCCACTTTTATTAGCAAGACTGCTTTTGTTTTTTTAGGTCAACGCCATTTCGTAACGAACGCGGGCAACCTGGCCATTTTCCAGCTCAAAGGCAACGATGGCGCCTTCCTGGGTGCCATAAGTAACGCTGACCGGAACCTGGTTCAGATATTCGATCACCCCATGCTCCGTCATGTACTCGTTGGCTCCATAAAGCAGCTGGTAGCCATGGCCGGCTTCCATAGGATCCTCCTTGATCGTCCCGTCGCCCTGATTGGGGAATTTGGCGATCAAGGTTTCAAGGGAATCACCGATTCGGACGCCGCGGGGCGCCTCCACAAGATCATCGGATAGAACGGCCGCATAAACAAAGCCGTTTTCCTCATTATCCAGAGAAAACCTGGAAAAGCCGTAAATCAGGTTCAAAGCATTCGCTCCCTCAAACAGCGCTTCCGTGGTGCGCTCCTTGGGCTGGCCGTAGCGTTCGATGATGTCGGCTTCATTCATATTAAAGACCGTGGAGATCTCATTGAGGGTCAGTGCCCCTTCGGCGGAAGCCGCGCCGGGAACCGTTTCTTCAGATTGGCCGGCTTCTGCGGCGTTTTCTTCGGTTTCCTGCCCGGCATTTCCTGCCTGGCTTTGGCTGTTCCAGGCTTCAAGGCCCTCGGCGGAGGGTGTAATATACTCCACATCCGGCGTACCCGTTTGTCCATTGTAGTCAATAAGATATTGGGCCGCCTGATCCCCGCTGCGGACAAGGACCCGCAGCGCGGGGACGCCTTCCGCCCGATAGGCTGTCAGCAGCAACGCATCGCCCTCTGCGGTGCTGTCGATCCGGAAGATGCTGAGGCCGGGGACAAGCTCCTGCCGCGCCTCATCCCATGTGATTTCTTCGACCCGCATGGAAGATCCGGCCGCAAGCGGAACAAAAAGCATTTTTTCACCCTCCGGCTGATAATTGATGGAGGATAATCCTTTGAAAGCTTGGCTCTCATCCTCTGTGGGCTGATTGATCACCACGGCCAGGACATCTTCTTCGACGGCCTTGACATCCAGATCCGCCAAAAGCTGACGATTGTTTTTCAGATCCGAGCCGCCATTGGCTCCACAGGCGCTGAGCATCAAACCCAAGGCTAAAGCCCCTGCGATCAGACTGTTTTTGATATGTTTATCTCTAGGCTTACGATTCATCTGTGAATGCCTCTTGTTTCATTGGTTTCTTGTTTTGATCTTTGCTTTCCGCTTACTCCGTGGGGACCTGCAATATCTTTTTGATATGGCCCGGCTTGCGGTCCAGCCGATGCTGGGTTTCCAGAAAACGGATGGTGCCGGTTTCACCGCGCATGACGATGGTATGGGTGGTGGCCACATCGCCGTAAAAGCGGACGCCTTTCAGGAGTTCGCCATCCGTTACGCCGGTGGCGGCGAAAATCACGTCTTCCGTCTTGACCAGGTCCTCCATCCGAAGCAGCTTCAGGGGATCTCCATTCAACATTTCAGAGGCTCTTTCCTTTTCCGCATCGTTTTCCGGCCATAACCGTCCCATGAATTCTCCGCCCATGGAACGCAGGGCCGCCGCGGCCAAAACCCCTTCAGGGGCGCCGCCGATACCAATCATCATGTCCACGCCGCTGTCATCGATGGCAGTGGCCACTGCCGGTGATACATCGCCTTCCGTAATAAGACGGATCCGTGCGCCGCATTGCCTCAGCTCGGCAATGATGGCCTCATGCCGGGGCCGGTCCATCACCACCACCGTCACATCCTGCACCTCTTTGTCCAAGGCCGCCGCAACGGCGCGAACATTATCCGTGACCGATTTGTCCAAGTGTATCTTTCCTTTGCAGCGGGGGCCTGCGGCGATTTTGTCCATATACATGTCCGGAGCATGCAGAAGGCAGCCTTTGGGTGCGATCGCCACGGTGGTGATGGCGCCGGTCATGCCCTTGGCCACCAGGTTGGTTCCCTCCAAAGGATCCACGGCAATATCCACTTCCATACAGTCCTTGTCCTTGCCATTGCCGACTTTTTCTCCGATATACAGCATGGGGGCTTCATCCATTTCCCCTTCGCCGATCACCACGGTGCCCTGGACGTTGATGGTGTCGAACATGGCCCGCATGGCCGCCGTCGCCGCACCATCTGCAGAGATCTTATCACCTTTACCCCACCAGCGGGCCGAAGCCAGTGCGGCCACTTCGGTGACCCGGGCAACTTCCACCGTCAACTCCCGGCTCATGATCCGGCATTGCTTTTCACCGAACATAATAAATTCCTCCTTTTAAGCGTTACACTTGGCCGCTTCTCCGCAGCCGTCTTCAATTGTTGCAAAAATAAGGACCGCCGATCCATTATTCCAATGAAGCAGCGGTGAGGATAAGCTTTTTATGCCTTGCCATTGGAACCGAAGATCCTGATCTTTTCGCGGATGACTTCTGTCATAGCGTCCCTTGCGGGTTTTAATAATTTACGAGGGTCAATTTCTTCAGGGTTCTTGCTGATGGCATCCCTCAAGGTCCAGCAGAAGGCTTCGCGGATGTTGGTGTCGATGTTGACCTTGCGCACCCCAAGGCTGATGGCTGTGACCAGATCCTCTGCCGGTACGCCGGAGGACCCATGCAGCACAATGGGTACGTCCACAAGGGCTTTGATCCGTTTCAAGCGTTCAAAATCCAGCTTGGGAGGGAATTTATACTGGCCATGGGCTGTTCCGATGGCCACCGCCAGGGAATCCACGCCTGTCATTTCAACAAATCTGCGGGCTTCCTCGGGATCGGTCATCATAGCATCCCGTTCACTGACATTGATATGCTCTTCGATGCCGCCCAGCTTGCCTAATTCGGCTTCGGTGGAAACACCGGCCGCCCTGGCGATCTCGATGACTTTCAGGGTCAGGGCCACATTTTCCTCGAAAGGTTTGCTGGAACCGTCAAACATGACACTGGTGAAGCCGCCCACGATGCACTTGATGATCTGGTCCATATCCGTCCCGTGATCCAGATGAAGGGCGATGGGTACGGTGGCGTTTTTGGCGGCCGCATTGCAGAGTGCCACCACATAATCCAATCCCGCATATTTGATTGCACCCTGACTGGCTTGGATGATCACCGGGGATTTTTCAGCCTCGGCAGCGGCCACGATGGCCTGAACGATTTCCATATTATTGCAGTTAAAAGCGCCAACCGCATACTTGCCCTTGTCTGCGGCATCCAGAAGTGTTTTGACCGTAACGAGTCCCATGGAATCGACCTCCTAAAAAATATTAAATAGGGTCCTGCTGAATCAAATATCGAACAATGAAAAATCCGGATACGCTCAGATTTTTCAAAAGCATCACTCATATCATGATGTCACACCCGCCTTGATTTGTCTAGAGAAAGCTGCTGATTTCCTGAAAATATAGAGCCCGGCAAGACTTTGGGGTCAGTCCGTGTAGATCCGCGGAATCCCGCTATCCGCCGCCGTGCGGCGCAAAGGGACCCGGGCCAACGATCCCACCTGGACCTGCGGCAAATGGGTGACGTCGACCATGGTCAACTGCATCCCCACCTTGCCGATGACCGGGGCAGCCTGGCCCTCAAAAAAGACATGACATGCCTGGGATTCTGCCTTAAAGCAGCGAAGCCAAAGCTTGAGCGTGGCCTTTAAGCCTGCCGTAAAGCCTGCCGGATGCTGCACAGGCTCCATCTGTACGCCCTCGGAATACCCGGCAGGCAACACAGCCACCCGGGTAGGCCCTTTGGTTACATAGGTTGCGCCATAACCAACGCCATGGTTGGCCGGCAATTCCCGAATCTCCAGGACCTTGGCCTGGAACTTCCAGGGATCCTGCAGCGCCGGCATCGCACCGGAATCGCTGGCCGGTTTCTGTCCATAAAGCAAGGTGCCGATCCGCACCATATCCAGGCAGCAATCCCGGCAGGCCAGCAGCGCCGCGCTGTTGGCGCAGTGACGGACCAGATCTTTGAATCCGGCTTCGGACAAAGCCTGCAGTGCTTCCTGGAAGCGTATCCGCTGCTGCTGAAAATAGGGCCCTTTCGATACACTGGCCGTGGCAAAATGGGTATAGACTCCCATCAGTTTCAGACCGGGATGGGCCGCGATGGTTTGAGCTGCCGGCACCGCTTCGCTGGGCCAGAGACCGAATCGTCCCATGCCGGTCTCGATCTTCAAATGGACCTGAAGCGGCGGCAGGGAATTCAAGGGTGATGCTTCCGCGCCGGCGATTCCTTCCAGGATCCTGTCCAATGCCCCCGGTGACGTGACCGTCACCGTCAAATCCATGACGGCAGCCAAAGGCGCCTGCTCCGCCAGAATGGGCCCGAAAATCAAAATCGGTAAAGCCAGCCCCGCTTTTCGCAGGGCAGAGGCTTCTTCGAAGGAGGTAACGCCCAACATAGCCGCACCCTGGGCTTCAAAGATCTTCGCACAGGCCTCCATACCCAACCCATAGGCGTTGGCTTTGACCACCGCTAAAACCCCACAGTTCGCGCCCGCCCTTCCCTTGACCAACTGATAGTTGTGGATCAAGGCCTTTTCGCTGATTTCGATCCAGTGGCTTTCTGTCATTGCCATGCGCCTCACTCCGTTCCTGTCGATCCTCTGCCGGGCCGCTGCCGACGCTGATTTGTGAATAATCCCGGCTTGCCGCAGCAGACCGGGATTTAAGGCTCCAGTAAATCTATCCTTTGAGCTTCTTTTTGAAAGCGATCAGCTTTCGGATCTGTTTTTGGTAAAAGGGTTCGAAGCGATTCCAAAAGGCATACCAGAAAGGGCTGTACACCCGGTCAAATTCGCCCACGAACTCTGTAAAGGTCCCATTGAAGCCTTTTTTGAAACGGTACAGTCCATATAAAGGATTTTCCTCGGTAAGATCCCCGGATACCCCCCGGAAATCGTACATCGAGCAGCCCTTGGCCTTGGCCCACTCGATCATGGTCCATTGGATCAGATAATTGGGCATCACATTGCGGTGTTCATTGGAGGAAGCGCCGTAGATGTACCAGGCTTTATCCCCGTAGAGAAAGGCCAGTGTGCCGGAAACCGGCTTGCCCTCATAATCCGCCATGAACAGTTTAAGATATCCCTTGGGTGCCAGCATCCGCCACAGGGTCTCAAAGTAGCTGTAGCTGCGCACCAGGAAATTGTCCCGTTCCGTGGTTTCTTTCAGGATACGGTAAAAATCCGGCAAGTCCTTCTCGTCGCAATCCTGTCGGATGGTGACGCCTTTCCGCTGGGCCAAACGGATGTTGTAGCGGGTCTTTTGGTGAAGGTTCTGGAACAGGGTCTCCAGATCCGGACGGATGTCCAGACGGAATACGAATTTGGGCTGGATGCCTTCAAAGCCTTCTCCTTTGCCTTTACCTGCATACTGGAACCGATGCCCCATCAGGTATTGCTTGAAATCCTCGTCTTCCACCGTCACATCCGGGTCGATTTTAAGGAAGATTGCTTTTTCTTTACGGGCCAGGATCTGGGCCTGGAGAAAAAGGTAATCCATCAATACGTGGTCATGGATATCCCCTACGGGTCCCCGAGGCGCATAAAATATGGCCTTGCCGATCACGGGGATCCTCCGTTTTAAAATAGATAGGGCTGCCGCAGGCTGGCCGTCTTCTTCCACCAAAAGGCGGAAAGGCTGCCACTCCTTTTTGACTTCGCCCCATTCGAAGGACTGCAATATATGACCTTTTGGCGCCCGGCTCACAAAGGCGTTATAGGATTCTCTTTCGGATTCTGATATCAACCGACAGGAATACATGATCAACCTCGTTTTCTATCCACGATCGCTCCGACAAAATCACGGAACAAGGGATGGGCCCTATTGGGCCGGGATTTGAATTCAGGCTGGAAATGGCAGGCTAAAAACCAGGGGTGTTCGGGCAGCTCGATGATGTCGACCCAATCTCCGTCTTCGGAAATGCCGCTCAGCAAGACGCCGGCATCCTGATAAGCCTGACGATAGGTGTTGTTCATTTCCAGACGATGACGGTGCCGCTCCCGGATCTCCTGCACGCCGTAAGCCTTGCCGGCTTTGGATGTGCTCTTGACATAACATTCGCGGCTGCCGATGCGCATGGCCCCGTTCTTTTCGAAGGTGGATTTCGCCGTGGCAATGTTTTTGCGGGCGTAATGAACCACCAGGTCCAGGCAGTCGGGATGGGCTTCTTCGGATCCTGCATCCAGATGCATCACATGGCGGCCATATTCCACTAACGCCAGCTGCATGCCCAGCCCGATGCCGAAATAAGGGATCTTTGCCTCCCGGGCAAATTGGATGGCATAAAGCATGCCCTGGATGCCTCGGGTCCCGAAACCGCCCGGCACAATGATCCCGTCATAATTCGCCAAGACCTCGGCGGCCTTTCCCGGGCTGTCCAGGCTGCCTGAGAAGATCAGATCGATTTCCAGCTCAGCCTGATGATGAATGCCCGCATGCTTCAGGGCTTCGCAAACACTGATGTAGGAATCCGGCAGCTCCGTATATTTGCCAACCACGGCGATTCTTGCTTTGTAGATTGGATTCCTGGCCCGGCGGACCAAGGCTTCCCATTCGTCCATCCTGGCAGGCCCGCATTCCAGGCGGAGATGCTCGACCACCATATCATCCAATCCCTCAGCCCTTAGCAGTAGGGGGATTTCATAGAGATTGCCCACATCCGGCGTCTGGATCACAGCCTCCTGGTCAATATCGCAGAATAGGGCGATCTTGGCTTCGGTTTCCTTGGATAGAGGATGCTCGGAACGGCAGATGATGGCATGGGGCTGGATCCCGATGCTGCGCAATTCCTTCACACTGTGCTGGGTTGGTTTGGTTTTGGCTTCATTGGAAGCCGCCAAATAAGGAACCAGCGTCACATGCAGGTACATGATGTTTTCGCTGCCGATGTCCCGTTTCATCTGGCGGATGGCTTCGATGATCGGCAGGGATTCGATATCCCCCACGGTGCCGCCCACCTCGGTGATCAGCACATCGGGGTGGATCTCATCCGCCGCACGGCGGATCGAGGTTTTGATCTCGTTGGTGATATGGGGGATGACCTGAACCGTTCCCCCAAGATATTTTCCTTCCCGTTCATACCGCAGGACCCGGTCATAAACGGTTCCCATGGTGGTGCTGCAGGTTCTGGGAAGATTCATGTCGATAAAACGTTCGTAATGGCCCAGGTCCATGTCGGTTTCGGCGCCGTCATCGGTGACAAAAACCTCCCCGTGCTGTGTGGGGCTCATGTTGCTGGGATTCACATTGATGTAGGGGTCAAATTTCTGCACCAGAACGTTGAGGCCCCGGTTTTTCAGGAGTCTGCCCAAGGAGGCAGCGGTGATCCCTTTTCCTAAGGATGAGACCACACCGCCCGTTATGAAAATATATTTAGTGCCCATGGTCCTTCCTCCCGTTGGTCTGTCAAAGTTTCATGCGTTCATTGCTTTCCCGCGACTACATGCGTTCCGGAGCGGATACTCCGATCAGACTCAAAACGTTGCGCAGGGTGATCCGCGTCGCATCGGACAGAAGCAAACGCGCTTTGCGCAATTCATCATCTTCCACAAGACAGCGGCAATCTGTATAAAAGCTATGGAACTGGGCTGCCAATTCCATGGCATAGCGGGGCATGCGATGGGGTTCCATGGCCTGGGCCGCTTGAAGGATCTCTTCCGGGAGCTCCGCCAATTTGCGGATCAAGGCGATTTCCGCCGGTTCCTGAAGCAGCTCCAGCCGAACCTTGTCCGGATCGATGACTTCTCCGGCCGCCATCTTCAGCAGGCTGTGGATCCGGGCGTGGGCATACTGGACATAATAGACCGGATTGTCCGCCGACTGGGATTTCGCCAGATCCAGGTCAAAATCCATCTGACTGTCGGCGCTGCGCATCACAAAAAAGAATCGGGCCGCGTCCCGGCCAACCTCTTCCATTAACTCGGTCAAGGTGACATATTCCCCGCTGCGCTTGGACATTTTGACGATGTCCCCGCCCTTGAGGAGACGGACCAGCTGCATTAAAATCACCTGCAAGTGATCCGGGTCATAACCCAGCGCGCCCATGGCGCCTTTCATTCTGGCCACATGGCCGTGATGATCGGCACCCCAGATATTGATCAGCAGGTCGAAGCCTCTGCGGAATTTATTGCGATGATAGGCAATGTCCCCTGCAAAGTAGGTGGGCACCCCATTGGCCCGCACCATGACTTCGTCCTTTTCTCCCCCGAAGGCAGTGCCCCGCAGCCACAAAGCGCCGTCCTGCTCAAAGAGAAGGTCTTTTTCTTTCATGTCATTGATGGTTTCCAGCACTTCTCCGCTGTCATGGAGGCTCTGCTCACTGAACCAGACGTCATATTGGACGCCAAACTCCCCCAAGGTCTTGCGGATGTTGGCCAGCTTCTCCTTGAGGCCAAGCTGGATCATGAATTCCCTTCTCAGGGCTGACTCCATATGCAGAAAGCGGTCGCCTTCCGCGGCAATGATATTCTTAACCGTGTCCACAATGTCTTCCCCGTGATAGCCGTCTTCGGGGAACTCAAAGGGCTGTCCCAGTTGTTCAAGATAACGGGCTTCCAGGGATTTGCCGAAATTCTCTACCTGGTTGCCGGCGTCGTTGATATAGTATTCACGGCTCACCTTATAACCGGCAGCCGCCATCAGATTGCCTAAGCTGTCTCCCAAGGCCGCACCCCGGGCATTCCCCATGTGAAGAAGACCGGTGGGATTGGCACTGACAAATTCGATCTGAACTTTTTGGCCTGCGCCGTTGAGGCTGCGGCCGTAAGCCTGGTCTTCCGCCAAAATTGCGGTCAGTACCGGATGAAAGTATGAAGGTTCAACAAAAAAATTGAGGAAGCCAGGCCCTGCGATCTCCAGCTTTGTCAGCCAGGGCAACTCTTCCTCCAGATTTTTTTGGACGGTTTGGGCTATTTCCCGGGTCGGCCTGCCGGCCTGCTTTGCTAACAGCATCGCAACATTTACAGCAAAATCCCCGTGGTTCTTGTCACGGGGTACCTCAATGGCAAAAGCAGGGATCGTCTCAAAGGTCAAAGCGTCTGTCGCCTTGGCTTTTTCAAGGGCCTGAATAACTTCTCCCCGGATCCGATCTTTAATTTCCTGGATCCTATTCATTTAAAAAATCCTCCCAACATCTGATCAGCTACAATTCTCTTCCAATTATATTTCCACCGGATACGGCTGTCAACCAAATAAGGAAAGGGGGCAGAGGTTTTTCCGGAAGGAAAAAACCCTCTGTCCCCCGGCGGAACAGTCGCTGCTATTTCACATCTACCAAATCTGATTTGATCCAGGCTTCCATTCCATAGTCAAATTTTATATGATACCATTCACCGCTGACTTCCGTAATGGAAGCCGTTTCGGAGGGCAGCAGGAGGCCCACCTTGCTATAGGTCACCCCTGGGCCGGAACGCAGATTGGCTGTGCTGTTTTCTGTCTTCAGCGAGATGGTTTTCCCCACAACGCTTGTTGCGGCGGTCCCGGAGGGCGTGCTGCCGCTGCCGGTACTTCCGGTGCTTCCGCTGGCAGTGCCGCCTGAAGCGATGACCTGGGATGCCTGGATTGCTTCCACTGTGGGCAAACTGGCCATGTCCGCGCTGTTCACCGTAATGGTGATGGGCGCCGTCACGCTGACAAAATCCACCTTGGCGCCGAAGCACTCAGAGACGAATCGGATCGGGACCAGTGTACGGCCGTCTTTGATCACCGGCGCCTTGGCCAGCGTGATGGGTTTATTGTCGACTTTGGCAATGGTGGAGCCGGGCCAAAGGACGATCACGCGGGCCCCGTAGGTCAGGGTGACCGTGTTCATGCTGCTGTCATACGCCACGGCCGCGCCCAGTCCATCCGAAACAAAGCGGACCGGCACCATGGTAAAGCCGTTGATCAGGGTGGCCGCCACATCCAAGGTCATGGCTTGACCGTTCTTGGTGGCGATGCTGCTGTTCAGGGTCAGCTTAACGATCTTCTGGATGCTTTCCGCAGGTGCGGGGATCAGTGTCGCCGGATCCGATGTGGTCTTGATCTCGAAGCCTTCGGTGCTGACCGAAACCATTCCCTTGAGAGGCATGATGTCCATCACATACTGGGCAGCCGGTGGATTTTTGATCCCGGCAGCCGCTGCGATCTTGATGATGACGTCCGAGGAGCGGGCCACCCCGACAGGCAGCGTAAAGATGATCTCCCGGCGGGTTGGATTGACCAGAATGCCGGAGCTCTGCTGCCCGTTAACGATCACATTTTTGGGATCGATGGTGCCCGGCAGGATTGTGCCGGCGGGAAAGGTCAGTGTAAAGCCCATGATGTTGCCGCTGTCGATCGTATCATACGTATAGGCCTTGGCCGTCAGCGTATAGCCGCCGGCTGTCCCGGCTCCGTTGGGCGCCACCGTCACAACGGGAAGATTGGAATCAGCGGGGAGGTAAGGCATATCCTCGCTCTCCGTCACATCAAAGGGATAGGATTCTATAAACCGGGTGTCTTGAGTGGTCACCACGGTCAGCGTCACATCATTCGCTTCCTCATTGACCGTGATGCCGGAATCCGCTGCGATCACCACAACCACCGGGGACTTCTCCGGAATGTTCATGGCGTCGGACAGGGTCAGAAACAGGCGCTGCTCCACGATCATGGGTGATGTTGTGGTCATTGCCAGTCCGTTGATGGTGATTTTATCTTTTGAAATGCTGGTTGGCATGCGGAAATCAGACGGGAGGGTCAGGATGATTTGGTCGGAGCCTCCGGTAAGCGCGCCGCCATCGTTAGTATTGAAGGTGATTTTGATTGTGTGGGCTTCTTCCCCTTCGACCCGATAAAGGGTCACATGGGGCTTGGAAACGCTGTCCTCATAGACATATTCCGTGGCGGCCATGGCCGACAACGGCAGCAGACTGCATAAAAGCAGAACGATGATCAGTGCCGCTGCCAAGGATTTCTTGTTCATAGACTTTCCCCTCCCCTTCGATTGGTGCATCCATCGGTTTCGATGTTCATTATGAGAATTATACCATCTTTGCTGCTGTATCGCCACGGTCCTCTGCGAATATAAGGCTGTGCCGCCGCCAGGTGTCCAGATTTCAGTCGTCATAAAATGATATATCCTTAATTCGTTGTTGTATTTCAGACCGCCGTCCATTAAGCTTAAGTCGTACCGGACTTCATTGAAAATACCTTGGATCCCGCCAATGTCTGTACTGAATTTTATGGAATTTGAGGTGGACGATGTTTATTGAATTACTGAAAAGCCTGATCAATCAACTGGGCATGATCGTATTTTTCGGTTTTCTTTTATCACGGACCAGCATCATCAAAAAATACGTCCTCAAAAGCAAGCTCAGTCTCGATGACGTCCTTATTTTCTCCATGGTTTTCGGAGGCATCGGCATCATTGGTACCTATACCGGAATTTCCATCAATGACGCCATCGCCAATTCCCGTTCGGTGGGGGTGATCGTCGCAGGCCTCTTCGGCGGCCCTTGGGTCGGGACCCTGGCCGGCTTGATCGCGGGCATCCACCGCATGATCATTCCGGACGGCCGTTTCACTGCAATCGCCTGCGGCCTGTCAACCATCCTTGGCGGCATCATTGCCGGCAACGCAAAAAACTTTATCAATCAGAAGCATCATCGTTGGCTGTGGGGCGGTCTTCTGACCTTCTTTATCGAAGCCGTGCAAATGGGGATCATCCTCCTGATTGCCCGTCCTTTTGACGATGCCCTGCACCTGGTCCGAATCATTTTCCTTCCCATGGGCTTTATCAACGCTGTCGGCACGGCCGCTTTTATTCTCCTGATTTCCCAAATCTTTGAAGAAAATGAACGGGCAGCCGCCATGAAGGCGCAGCTGGCCCTCAACATCGCTTCCCAAACGCTGCCGATCCTTCGGAACGGTCTGAACAAGAACTCTGCCGGCAAAGTGGCCCAAATCATTTTAGAGGCGACCGGCGTCAGCGCCGTCTCTCTGACCAGCAAGACGCATATTCTCGCTCATGTGGGCGTCGGCGCCGACCATCATCAAGCCGATCAGTTGATCCATACCAAAATGACCCGGGATGCCATCCAATCGGCCGACGTCAGCATCGCCAACACCAAAGATGAAATCGAATGTTCCAATCCCAAATGCCGCCTTCGCTCCGCCGTGGTGGTGCCTCTTTTTATGCACGACGAACTGATTGGCACCTTAAAACTCTATCAGTCCCGAGTGAATGGAATCTCCTCTTCCGAAATGGAACTGGCCAAAGGTTTGGGCCTCCTGTTTTCCACCCAGCTGGAGCTAAGCCAGCTCACGTATCAAAAAGAACTGCTTGCCAAAACAGAACTGAAGGCACTGCAGGCCCAGATCCACCCCCATTTTCTCTTCAACGCCCTGAACACGATCATCGCCTTCTGCCGGACAGATCCCCTGAAGGCCAGGGATCTTTTGATGAACCTTAGTTTTTTCCTTCGGTCCAGCTTCAAGAATACAGACGAGTTTATTCCATTTGAACAGGAACTCCAACACATTGAAAGCTATCTAAGCATTGAAGAGGCCCGTTTTTCCAACCGTCTGGAGGTGGTCTACGATGTGGATGAGGGCATCCGCTGCATGGTGCCGCCTCTGATCCTGCAGCCCTTGGTGGAAAACGCCCTAAAGCACGGCTTAATGTCAAAAAATGAAGGCGGCACCCTGATCATTCGTGCAAAACGATGGGAAAATGCCGTCAGGATCGAAATCAAAGACAATGGCGTGGGCATGTCCCCCGTCATGGTCAGCAAGCTCCTGGAGCCCTCCGACCAGGCTTCGGGCAGCAGCGGCGGCATCGGTGTCCGGAACGTCCAAGCTCGATTGCTGAGCATCTATCATTCGTCCCTTTCGATTGAATCGTCCCCCGGCAACGGCACCACCGTCAGCTTTACCTTGCCTCTGAAAGGAGGCCAGAGCGCATGAACATCTCTGCGATCCTAGTGGACGATGAATTGCCTGCCCTTGAAGAACTGGCTTACTTTTTGCGGGAACAGGGCGACTTCAATGTCATTGACGTCTATACCGATCCCGTCAAGGCTTTATCCCAAATCGTTCTTGATGAGCCGGATGTGGTTTTCCTTGATATCAACATGCCGGAAATGGATGGTTTCACCTTGGCGGAACAGCTGCTTAAGCTGCGCCGCCGGCCGCTGATCGTTTTTGTGACCGCCTACGATCAATACGCCGTCCAGGCCTTTTCCCTCAATGCCGTCGATTATGTCCTGAAGCCTATCCTAAAGGAACGCTTCGAGAAAACCCTGGACAGACTTCGATCCCTGATCAGCGGGCGAACGGACAATCCGCTGGAACCGGTGGAGCTTATGCTTGCCGCCCATCGTTCCGTCCACCCCGTTACCAAGCTCCCTTTATGGAAAGACAACCGTATCCACTTGATCATGCCTTCTAAAATCATATTCTGCGAGGCCACAGAAGAAGGCACCGTCATTCACGTGCCAAAAGAGACTTACGTCAGTCAGGACTCCCTGGGCCAGCTTGAGGATGTCCTGGGCTCCGAAAAATTTTTCCGCTGCCATCGCAGTTTTTTGATCAATCTGGATATGGTGGAGACCATCGTCCCTTGGTTCAACAATACCTATGCCGTCAAATTATGCGGCGTCGCCGAGGAAATCCCCGTCAGCCGCAGAAACATCAAAGCTTTTAAAGCCTATTTCAAACTGTGACCGTTCATCCTTTTAAAACAGCCGTTCAGGCTGTTTTTTTGCTTTTTGGGTGCCATTTCCTCCAACATGGATTTTTTCTGAATATAATGATATCAATAAAAGAAGTTCTCCGTTTTCAGAGAACTTCGAAAAATGAGGAGGGGGACTATGATAACTTTTTTCCTATCCGTGGCCGCTTTGATTTTGGGGTACGTTTTCTATGGCAAGTTCGTTGAAAAAGTGTTTGGCGTCAATGAGGGCCGCCCGACATGCGCTGTCACCATGAACGACGGCGTGGATTTCATTCCGCTTGACTGGAAAAGATCCTTCTTGATCCAATTCCTGAACATTGCCGGTTTGGGACCGATTTTCGGTGCAGTGGCCGGCGCCTATTGGGGACCTGCCGCTTTCCTGTGGATCGTCCTAGGATCGATTTTTGCCGGCGGTGTCCATGACTTTTTCTCCGGCATGCTTTCCGTCCGTCACAACGGAGCGACCATTGCAGAAATTGTAGGCATTTACTTAGGAACCACCGCCAAAAACGTCATGCGTATTTTCTCCGTCGTCTTACTGGTTCTCGTCGGCGTTGTCTTTGTCACAGGCCCTGCTGACATTCTTGTCGGCCTCACCGGCATGAGCAAAGTAACCTGGATCGCAATCATTATCACTTATTATCTGCTAGCAACCGTTTTGCCCATCGATCAGCTGATCGCAAAAATTTATCCCATTTTCGGCGCAGCCCTTTTGTTCATGGGCGTCGGCATCATCGGCGGCATTATTGCCAAAGGTTACACCATTCCCGAGCTGACTTTTGCCAATCTCCATCCCGGCGGAAAAGCCATCTTCCCCTTCCTGTTTATCACCATCGCCTGCGGCGCCATCAGCGGCTTCCATGCAACCCAATCGCCGATTATGGCGCGCTGCCTGCCCAATGAGAAACTTGGCCGCAGGGTCTTCTATGGCGCCATGATCGCCGAAGGCATCATCGCCCTGATTTGGGCGGCTGCCGCCATGTCTTTCTTCGGCAACACCACGGCCCTTTCCGAAGCCGGAACAGCAGCGGTGGTTGTAAAAACCATCTCCGTGGGTGTTCTGGGAACCGTCGGCAGCATTCTGGCCCTTCTGGGTGTGGTTGCCTGCCCCATCACCTCCGGCGACACGGCTTTCCGGAGTGCCCGTCTGGCCATCGCCGATGCCCTCAAAATCAAGCAAGAAAAATACGCCAATCGTTTCTACATTGCCATCCCGCTGTTCGCCATCGGCGTCTCTCTGATGTTCATCGACTTTGCCATCATCTGGCGGTACTTTGCCTGGGCCAACCAGACCCTGGCCATGATCGTCCTTTGGACAGCCGCCGCTTATTTGGTTAAAATCAAGAGCTTCCATTATATCGCCTCACTCCCTGCCGGCTTCATGACCTCCGTCACTATGACCTACATCATGATCGCTCCGGAAGGCTTGAAGCTTCCCGCCAGCTTTGGATATCCGGTGGGTATCGCCTCCGGCTTTGTGGCCTTCGCCTGGTTCATGGTCACCGCTGCCCGGCAGAACAAAAAGGTCTTGGAAACAGTAACCCAATCGTAGCATTCAAATTGAGGATACGCAAGAAAGGAAGCCCCCGCCCACGGGCGGGGCTTCCTTTCTTATATTAATCCGCAAGTCATCGTATTTTCATTAAAATTTAACATGGAGGCGAAGCAAAAGGTGGTATATTAGGAGTATCAAAATACCTAAAGCCCTTTTGCCGGGCGACGCCCTCGAGCCTAAGGACCCGCAAAGGCTGCTGCAGATTCCAAAGGAGGCCCCGGTCTTGGATTTCTTTATAGACAAACATACCCTGAAACATTTGATTATTCCGTTGGCGCTCTGTTTTTTATCGGCTGTTTTCGCCAATCTGATGCTGGACTCCATGCCGGGATCGTATCATGTCCTGATTTCCCTGGGCGCCCTGGTCCTGGCGGGACTCAAACTATGGGTCTGGCTCAAAAAATGGCCCCGCAGCAGCAAGGTGATCAACTATCTGATTTATTATCTTTCCGGTGCTTTTCTTGCCCTGATCCTAATCTATTCGGTCACTCAGTTGATGATCCTCACGGACTACTATGGTTTTGAATACCTTCTGCAGCAGAATATGACCCATGCTCTGTGGCTTTTTTTCTTTATTTGCTTTCTGCAGCCCATTGCATTGCCTGTTCCTGAACCGGTCACCGTCATGGCCGGCAGCGCGGTTTTAGGCCCCTTTAATGCCTTTATCATCAGCTACTTCGGGACTGTTTTGGGGATCATCACCATGTTTCTCCTGGCTCGATTAGGCGGCAATCGGCTAAAAGCCCAGAAGGGGCATTCCAAAGGGCTGGATCGTTACGATCACTACCTGGACAAATATGGCACCTGGATTTTGGCCGTTTTGCTGATCTTTCCGGTGCTTCCAGACGAAATCATCTGTTTGGGAGCCGGCTTTTCCGGCATGCAGGCCCGCCGTTTTGTTCCGCTGATCCTGGCCAGCAAGCTGGTCACCTCCTATGTGCTTTCGTATTTTCCCGGATTGTTTTAAGGACATCCAAGGCCCCCCGATATGCAAAACGGCAGATCCCGGTAAACCCGGTGACCTGCCGTTTTCTTATGTTGTATTATGACTGGCCGATTTCCCGTCGGCCTTCGATTGCCTGAGATAGAGTGGCTGCATCGGCGTGCTCCAAATTGCTGCCCACCGGGATGCCGTGGGCAATCCGGGTGATTTTCAGGCCGAAGGGCTTCAGCAGCCTGGCCAGGTATAATGCGGTGGTCTCCCCCTCCACATCCGGATTGGTGGCCAGAATGATTTCCTCCACCTCGCCGGATTCCAGCCGCAGCAAAAGCTCTTTGATGCGCAGGTCTTCCGGCTGGCGTCCGTCCATGGGGGAAATGGACCCCTGCAGCACATGATACAAGCCCCGATAGTCCCGTGTGCGCTCAACGGAAAAAACATCGGTGGTTTCTTCCACCACGCATAGGGTCCGCCGATCCCGGGTCTCATCCCTGCAGACATAGCAAGGGGTTTGGTCCGTCAATGAAAAACAGACCGGGCAAAAAGTCATGGTTTCCTTGGCCTGTACCATGGCTTCCGCAAAAGCCGCGACTTCCTCCCTTGGCAGGGACAGCATAAAAAAGGCCAGCCGCTGGGCCGTCTTGGGACCGACACCCGGCAGCTTTCCGAACTGCTCCATTAAATTTTGCATGACGGGGGCATGAAATATGCCAGTCATCAGAAAAGGCCCGGCATTTTGACCCCACCGGTGATCTTGCTCATCTCGGCGGCTGATTTTTCCTGGGACAACCGGGATGCTTCATTGAAAGCAACGATCAGCAGATCCTGGAGCATTTCAACTTCCTCAGGATCCAGCAATTCCGGATCGATGGTCAGGCTTTTGACTTCTTGTTTGCAGGTCATGACGCATTGGACAGCACCGCCGCCTGACGTTGCTTCTACGGTCATTTCACCCAGTTCCTCCTGGAGTCTGGCCATATCCGCCTGCATTTTCTGTACTTGCTTCATTAGTTTCTGAGGGTTGCCCATGCCACCCATTCCGCCCATACCCATATCCTTCATCCTCCTTGTTCGATTTATTTAATTTGTTGTTTGTTCGAAACGTTCATTTTATTATATTCACAGCTGACCCCTAAACGCAAGCCGTAAAAGGCTGGCCGGTCAATTCTTGATTTCGACCACAGCTTCCCCGAACATCGCCAGCGCCTTTTTGACAGGGTCCTTATCCAGTTCTTCTTTCTTAAAGCCATAAGCGATCTGCAGCTCCGGATCCAGGATCTGGCGCGCCACCTCCAAAAGGATCCGTTTGTTCTCGGCTTCCTCGGCCCGTTCCCTGTGGAACTTGCCTTTCTCAGGATCAAAATTGATCGTCAGCAGATGATCCTGATAAAGCTGCTCCACCGAAGCGGTCAGAAAAGCATGCAGCACGATGCGGCGTGACTTTGCGCCCTGCAGGATCTGGTCCCATACCGCAGATGCCAGGCCCGAAACGTTCTGGGACGGCGGGGTTGGTTTCCCTGCAGACGCCGGCTTTTCTTTGGGTGCTGTTTCAGCTTTGGCTTCTTCCTTTGGAACAGCAGCCGGCTTCATGGTGGGCGGCAGGGTCCCCTCCGGTTTTACCGGTTCCCTGGGTTGGGCGGCTGCGCTGTCGGCTGCCGCGGATCCTGCGGGTTGTGCCGCGCGCTGTGACGGTTCGGTTTCCCGGCGGGGCGGATCGATAAGCAGCCCTGCCAGCAAAGCCTCCGCCATAAAGCGGGCGTTGCCCCGTCCTTTGCCGCCGGCTGCCCCCTGATCCAGCACCGTCAGCATTTCCTGCAGCCGCCGGGCCCCCAAGGCCTGCCCCTGCTGCAGCATGGACTGACGTTCCTGGGCGTTGGCCAGGACCAATTCGGTTTCTGCGCCGCACACCAGCAGCATCCATAAATTCCTGCAATGCTCGGCCAGATCCCGAAGCAGCTGCAAAGGTTCGACCCCATCCTGCATCAACCGGTCCACTTGGATAAACAGGGATTGGGGGTCCTGTTCAAGGATGGCCTGCAGCAAGGTCTGCAATGCTTCCTGTCGTACCAGGCCAAGGACCTGGTAAGCCGTCTCCACGGTCAATCCTTCCGGACTGAAGGCCAGACATTGATCCAGCAGGCTGATCGCATCCCGCATCCCGCCGTCGGCCCGTTTGACGATCAGGGGATAAACCCCTTCTTCCACAGGAACATCCAGACTGGAAGCAACCTCCTCCAGACGCTGCCGGATCACGGCCGGTGCGATTTTTCGAAAATCAAACCGCTGACAGCGGGATAAGATCGTCGGCGGCAGCTTCTGGACATCGGTGGTGGCCAGAACAAAGACCACATGGGCTGGCGGCTCCTCCAGGGTTTTGAGCAATGCATTGAAAGCCTCCGTGGTCAGCATGTGGACTTCGTCCACGATATAAACTTTATACTTGCCTAAAACCGGCATAAATCCCATTTTTTCTTTGAGGTCCCGGATCTCTTCGATCCCCCGGTTGGAGGCGGCGTCGATTTCCAGCACATCCATGGAATTGCCTCTCTGAATGGAAAGACAACTCTCACAGCAGCCGCAGGGCTGGCAACCCCGGGGATTGGCGCAATTCAACGCCTTGGCCAGGATCCGCGCTGCACTGGTCTTGCCGGTGCCTCTGGGACCGGCAAAGAGATACGCATGGCTGATCCGCTTCTGCAGGATGGCATTTTCCAGGGTGCGGCGGATCGGTTCCTGTCCGACCAGCTCATCAAAGTCCTGTGGCCGCCATGTACGATAGAGCACTTGATAGGTCATGCTGACTCTCCTTCCGCCTCAAAGGCTGACTATGAAAAAACGACCCGCCCTCCGGCAAGCCGCTCCGCTCTTAAAAAATATGACCGTACACCCAGCTTCGAACATGACTTTCCGGGCGTATCCCTGACAGCCGGCTCAGACCAGGCTGCCCCGCGGCACACAGAACGATTTGCTTACTGCTGCTTCCTTCCGGACCTGACAGGGTTCACAAGATTCCATTGCGCAGGACCCAATCGTCAACGCTGCTTATCAAGGTCAGACCCCACAAAATCAGCCCTCAGTCCGGGAATTCCACCCCGCTGTAGCGGACTGCGGGTACAGGGAACCGCTGCCTCCCCGTGTAGTACGGTCAAAAATTATTATCTCATAAAACTGCCGAAATAACAAACTAAAAAATTTTAAATGAAGGCTTGACGGCAACCCAAACTGTGCTTATTATGTATATACAGTTGGTTACAGATATTCACACTCAGGAGGTGATCTCCCTGAACCTTATTTTTTCAGCCCATTCCTCCGCCCCCCTCTACGAGCAGCTGGAAGCCCAGCTGAAAGCCGCCATCCTGAAAGGTGAATTGACGCAAGGTTCTCTCCTTCCTTCCATCCGCTCGATGGCCCGGGAATTGAAAATCAGCATCATCACCGTCAAGCGGGCTTACGATGACCTTGAAAGCCAGGGCTTCCTGGAAACCACGCCAGGCAAGGGAACCTATGTGGCCGTCCGCAATGCCGAACGTTTACGGGAGGCCGCCCTTTCCCAGTTAGAGGAAAAACTCGGCGAATTAATTGCGGAGGCCCAAGCCCTGGGTCTGACCCGCGCCCAGTTTTCGGATATCACCAAGACGCTTTTTGATTTGCATGAACAAGGCAGATAATGCCATAGGAGGTTTTTCAATGAACAGCATCGAAATCCATGACTTAGAAAAAACCTTGGGCAGTTTCCATTTAAGCATCCCCCATCTGGAAGTCCCGGAGGGCTACATCACCGGCTTCATCGGAGAAAACGGCGCCGGCAAAACCACCACCATCAAGCTCATGATGAACCATCTTTTCCCGGATCAAGGGCAAATTTCCCTTTTGGGCAATGACAGCCGGCAAAAGGATCAGCATTTCAAAGCGCAGATCGGTTATGTGGGCGATGTGGCCGGCTTCACCATCCAAGCGACCTTGCGTCAATTAAAAGAGATGACCCGGGTTTTTTATTCTCAATGGGACGAAGCGTTGTTCAATCAGCTGATGAGCCGTTTCGAGCTGGATTTGCGCAAGCCTTTCAAGGACTTGTCCAAAGGGCAGCAAAAGCAGTTCAGCCTGGCCATGGCTTTGGCCCATCATCCCCGGCTTCTCCTGATGGACGAACCCACCACCAACCTGGATCCCCTGATCCGGCAGGATTTCCTGGATATTCTGCAAATGCAGCTGGAACAGGAGGGCGTGACAGTTTTCTTCTCAAGCCATATCACCTCGGACTTGGATAAGATTGCCGACTTCATCTTATTTATCCATAAAGGCCAACCTCTGCTGAATATGCAGCCCAAAGACCGGCTGCTGGAGACCCATCGCCTGGTCAAAGGACCGGCAGCGCTCTTTACGCCGGAAACCCGGGCACATCTGCTGAATGTGACCAAAAGCGACTTCGGCTATACAGCCCTGACGACCCAATACGGAGAAACCTACGAACTTTTGGGGCAGGAAGCGATTTACGATGTTCCAACCCTGGAGGATCTATTTATCGGATATGTGCGAGGTGACCGACAATGAATACAATGATAGCCTTAGTCAAAGCAGATTTCATAAAACTGTTCAGCCTAAAAAAAACACTCTTGCTTTTCGGCATCATCACCATGGGTTTTGCCTTGCTGCCGCAGATGCTGCTCTTTTCCTTCGCCGTGGCGCTTTACGGCTTGCTGTATACCGCCTTGGCCTATGACGACAGCAACGGCGCTTATTATTGGTACGGCACGCTGCCGGTGAACCGCCGGCAGATTTTCCAGAGCAAATACCTTTTTGCCTTGGCGATGATTTTGCTTCTCATCCTGATCACCGGCTTGCTGTCTACCCTCTCCTCCCTCGTCACAGGGAATGCCAGCCCGGAAGCCCTTCTGATCTCCATGATCATCGCAGTCACCGGCGGCATGACCTTTACCGCCATCACCCTCCCACTGACGTTGTGCCTGGGCAGCGCCAAATCCCGGATCTACGCCCTGATCCTGTATATCGGGTGCTTCGCCGCCATGGGGCAGGTCGACCATGCCTGGCTGGAAGCCATCAGCAGGATCCCCTGGTTTGCCTTCCCTTTTCTGCCTCTGCTTTTCCTCGGTTCCTGTCTGCTCCTGGCTTTGGGCTATGTCTGGGGCATCGGCCGATACTGCCGCAAGGAGTTCAAAGCCGAATAAGCGCTGCCGAAGGGTGGTACCGCCCTACTGTTCAGAATATTCATTTAATGTTATACTGAGCCTATCATGACCCGGTTTTGATGTGCTTTTGCACAGCCTCTTTATTGGGGATCAAAGCACCATCAAGGGAAAGGAGCGCATCATGACTGAAGAAAAACATCTGCAATGGCTCAACCGGCAAATGCAGACGTGGCAGAGCCAGGGTCTGGTGGACCCGGCAACCTTGGCCCGATTGCAGGCCTATTACCGCCTACGGGCACAGGATACCAAACGAATGCCTGTTTTAAGCTTCGCCTTGGTGATCATCGGCACCGTTTTGGTCCTTCTCGGCGCCATCCTGATCCTGGCTAAGAACTGGTCTTCCATGCCGCGTCTGCTCAGGGTATTCTGCTCCTTGGTCCCCTTGCTGACCGGTATCGGCTTGGGTCTTTATACGATCCTCCGGGAAAAAGGTCAGCTTTGGCGGGAAATCTCGGCGCTGGTGGTTTCCATCGGCCTTCTGACCGCCATGGCCATCACCGGCCAGGTGTATCATGTGATTTCCGATCCAGCCCATCTCTTTTTAGGAACCGCCCTGCTGTCCCTGCCCCTGGTCTACCTTTTTTCTGCAGATCTTACAGCCTTGGTTTATCTGGTGCTGGTCTCGATTTATCTTGCAGTGGCAGCCATCCAGCAAAGCTTGTCTTTGGGAGGGATCCTATTGGCCGGCATCCTGCTGATCGGGGCCTTGAAGCCTTGGCTCGTGCTGCAGCTCCATCAGGGAAAGCTGCAAGGTCAAACCTTATGGCTGAATCTGGCGCTGGGTCTCACCGGCCTTGTCTGGTTTTTTTCCATGCTTCCTTATTGGGTCCCATGGCAGGAGTTTTTATACCTCTATTTTCTCGGTTTGATTTTGGCCGATGCGTATTATTACGCTGACCCTCAGGATTCCCAACTGGGCAGCTGGCCTTTGAGCCAGGAGGGATCGGAGCACCATACACTGAGCCTGTTGGGTAAATTGTCGCTTTATTTCCTCATTTATATTTTCAGCTTCAGAGGTCTTTGGCTTTATCAGGCGCAGAGCAGTTTGCGGCCTTTCACCTATGGCATTTTATTTGTGCTGTTTGCCGGCATGGCTTTGCTCATATATATGCTATACAAACAGAAAAAACTCCAGCAGCCCGACTTGATGGAATCGGCCGTTTCCGGCGTCTTGCCGGTTGTAAAATGGTTCCTGCCCCTGCTGCCGCCGGTCCTCATGCTGTTGCTGCAGCTGATGCCGGATCGGGATACCGCATCACTCCTGGCCGTCATTTGCTTCAATCTGCTTTTCTTCGGCATCGGACTGAGGATGCTGCTGCGGGGGATCAACCAAAACCATCTTGGAACGGCTAATTTAGGCTTGTTCTTCCTGGTCCTGATCATCGGCACCCGTTTCCTTGATATGGATTTCAGCTTTTTGGTCCGCGGACTGGTCTTTGTCGCCTTAGGCCTTGGCTTCCTTTTCACCAACCTTTGGATGGTCCGTAAGAGCCGTGAAAAGGCAGAGGAGAACCCGGCCGAGCCGATAGATCCCGCCGCACCGAAAGGAGGTGCATCCCTATGACCACGGAAAAACGTTTCTTTTTCAGCCCTTGGGCGGATAAAGTCTCCGAATGGAAGCCTGGCAAAATGACGCTCCTTCTGCTGTTCCTTATCCTGGCAGCCCTGCAGATCGGACTGTCCGTCTACCCCAGCATCCGTTCTGAGGCCGCCATCCGAAGCGGTCAGGAATACAAATTCAAAACCGAGGCTTATGACCCGGCAGATCCTTTCCGCGGCCGTTATCTGCAATTCAGACTCGACACCACCACCGTGAAAAACCGGCTGGAAATTGATGAATCCCGCGGTGCCGGGCGGCAAATCTGTTATCTGACCATCGGCAAAACCCCGGAAGGCATCGCCTATTTCGATGAAGCCCTGCCTAAGCCTCCGGCGGATGGTGCGGACTACATCAAGGCCCGATATCAATATGGTAATTATGATCTGCCCATGGAGCAATATTTTGTTGACGAAGCGATTGCCCCCGCCGCGGAAAGAGCCTTTTTCGATCATCCCAACGATTGCTACATCCTGATGCGGGTGCAGCGAGGCACTGCGGTGGTGACCGGCATGTATGTGGGCGATTTGCTGATCGACCAAGTGGATTTTTAAAAAAAAGGGGGACGGTGACTTTTTGCGGCCGACGCAAAAAGTCACCGTCCCCCCTCGTGCGGCGCCCGCACATAAGGGACAGAGCAATCAACCTGTTTCCCTGCCCCGCTTCAAAATATGATGGAAAAAGGCGATGTTTCCGCCAATGGAAACATCGCCTTTTTTCTATTCATTTAAAGGACACCGGCGTGCTTTTATCTAATCCTCTGTCCCCTCTCGTGCGGCTCCCGCAAAAAGTCACCGTCCCCGCTTACCCCTGATACTCCTGCTCACAATAAACGCAGCGGTATCGATGGTCATTTTGGTCGCTGAGCTTGAATACATGGTCGATCTCTTCCTCGATGCTGGTGATGCAGCGGGGATTCTTGCACTTGATGACGTTGGTCAGCTTCTGCGGCAGCACCAGCTGCTTCTTTTCGACGATTTTGCCATTATCGATGATATCGATGGTGATGTTGGGATCGATGAAGCCCAGGACTTCCAGGTCCAGGTCCACCATATCCTCGATTTTGATGATGTCCTTCTTGCCATATTTGCTGCTGCGGGCGTTTTTGATTACTGCGACACAGCAATCCAGCTGGTCCAGCTTCAGCAAATAATAGATCTTCATGGCATATCCGGCCTTGATGTGATCGATCACGATCCCGCGTTCCAGGCTATCGATGTTCAGCATGGGGTCACCTCCAAAAGCATCATGATCAGGGCCATTCGAACATAGACGCCGTTTTGTACCTGTTCGAAATACGCTGCCCGGGGATCCTCATCCACTTCGATGGAGATCTCGTTGACCCTGGGCAGGGGATGCAGCACCGCCATATCCGGTTTGGCCCGGCGCATTTTATTAGCGGTTAGGATATAGCTGTCTTTGAGCCGGATATAATCCTCTTCGTTGAAGAACCGCTCCTTTTGGACACGGGTCATATAGAGGATATCCAGACTGGAAATCACTTCTTCCAGGCTGCCTACTTCTTCATAGGGTATGTCATTGCCTTTGATGACTTCTTTGATGATATAATCTGGCACCTGCAGCTCTTCCGGAGAAATCAGCACAAACTGGATCCCTTCGTAGCGGGCAAGAGATTTGATCAGGGAATGTACGGTGCGGCCGAACTTCAAGTCGCCGCATAAACCGATGGTCAGGTTGCCTAGCCGTTTCTTCTTGGAACGGATGGTCATAAGGTCCGCCAAGGTCTGGGTGGGATGCTGATGGCCGCCGTCCCCTGCATTGATCACCGGGATCCTGGAATATCGGGAAGCCCGCAGCGGTGCGCCTTCTTTGGGGTGACGCATGGCACAGATGTCTGCGTAACAGGAAACGGTGCGAATGGTGTCGGCCACGCTCTCTCCCTTGGCCGCCGAGCTGCTGTCTGCCGTGGCAAAGCCCAGGACGCTGCCGCCTAAACTCAACATGGCCGACTCAAAGCTTAGCCGGGTGCGGGTGCTTGGTTCATAAAACAAAGTCGCCAATTTTTTACCGTCGCACACATGGCTGTATGCCTTGAGATTCTGGGCAATGTCCTCTGCCACATCCAGGAGTTTTTCGATCTCGGCTTCGCTGAAATCCAGGGGATCGATCAGATGCCTCATAAATACCTCCGTCATCATTATTCTTGCTGCTAAAGCCAGGCGGTCCGCTCCCTGACCGCAATTGGGCAGTAAAAAAAGCACACCCTGAGCCGTCGGCCACAAAGTGTGCTGATCTGCAAATAGGAAACCGATGGCTTTCCTTTGATTCAGTATACAGGGCGCAGCCCTGTCTGTCTATACCGTATCGCCTGGTTGCGGCATATTTTTTTTGCTCTTTTCGACCCAGGGAATTGTCGTTTTCTGCACCAAAACTAATTTTTATTCATAACGCAGAGCGTCGATCGGATCCGCTTTGGCGGCCTTGGAGGCCGGCAGGATCCCGAAGAGCACCCCCACCATGGCTGAAAAAGCCACGGCGATCAGCACCACCATAGGATCGATGACCACATCGATTTTCGCCACAGCCCCCCCGATCATTACAAAGCCGATGCCTAAAAGTGTGCCGATCAAGCCGCCGGCGGCGGAAAGCAGTGCCGATTCTGTGAGAAACTGGATCAGGATGTCCCGGGTCCTGGCGCCAAGGGCTTTGCGGATCCCGATTTCCCGGGTCCGCTCCGTCACCGACACCAGCATGATGTTCATGATGCCTATGCCGCCCACCAGCAGGGAAATGGCGGCAATGGCGCCTACCGCCAAGGACATGCCCTGCATGATGTTGTCGGCCATGCTCATTTCTTCCTGGGCTGAATTATAGGAGATCTGATCCGCAGTCCGGTTCTTCATACGGCTGATCAAGCCCACGACTTGGCTCTTGAAGACATTATAGTCAATGTCTTCAGCAATATAAAAATTCAACGCGAAGAAATAATCTCCCGTACTGACCAGACTGGTGTAGGGCACGTAGGCCACCGGTGTGGAACCCATAAACAGGGCGTCCATGGGGGTCGCTTCCTTTTCATAGACGCCCACCACCGTCAGTTCCGACGGTTCGCCGGAAACCTCCGCCCGGATCGTTTCACCGGAGGCCTGCGCCTTGCCGAAGAGTTCGATGGCTGTCTCCTTCTTCAGCACCACATAGTTCCTTCCGGCTGCCAGGTCGCCTGCGTTGATCATGCGGCCGTCAACCATATCCAAGGGCTGCACGTCCGAGTAATTGCCCGGCACCCCCTCCAGCGCGACCTGGATGGTTTTGCGCCCCCGGGTCAGCTCAGCGTCTTCGCTGCTGCTGGGATCGATGGCGACGATTTCCTTCGGAAATGCATCCTTGACCTTTTCTAGTTCGTCTAAGGTAAAGAGATCACTTTCCCGCCGGTCATCCACAAAGCTGACATAAATCATGGCCCGGTTGACGCCGATGTTTTTGAACTGGTCTGCAATGACCCCCCGCATGCTGTCTCCGATGGATACAATGGAGATCACGGCGCTGATGCCGATAATGATGCCCAGCATGGTCAGGAAAGATCGCATTTTATTGATGCGGATGGCCAGCAAGGCCATTTTCATGTTTTCAATCCACAGCATAATGGCCACCGCCTGTCTCGTCGCTGATCATCTTCCCGTCGCGAAAACGGATCACCCGCCGGGCAAAGGCCGCAATCTCGTTTTCGTGGGTCACCACGATCACCGTGACCCCTTCCGCGTTCAGGGCTGTAAAAAGCCGCATGATTTCCCCGGAGGAGGTGCTGTCCAGGTTGCCTGTTGGCTCATCCGCTAAAAGGATGGGCGGATCGTTGGCCAGTGCCCGGGCGACAGCCACCCGCTGCTTCTGCCCGCCGGACAGCTCGTTGGGCATGTGTTCCATCCGGTCGCCCAGGTCCACCTTCTGCAGCAATTCCATAGCCCGGCGATGACGCTCATGAAACGGGATTCGTGCATAGGTCATGGGCAGCTCTACATTTTTCAAAGCCGAGGTCCTGGGGATCAGGTTGAAGGATTGAAAGACGAATCCGATTTTTTTGTTTCGGATCAAGGACAGCTCATCGGAGCTGCGTGAACCGATATCAATGCCCTCCAGATAATATTTCCCGGAGGTGGGACGGTCCAGACAACCCAAAATATTCATCAGGGTGGATTTTCCAGAGCCGGATTGACCCATTACGGCCACAAACTCACCCTGCCGGATGATCAGGTCGACTTCTTTTAAGGCCGCCACCTGAACCGCCCCTGTGTCATAGGTCTTCCCCATATTCTCAATGCGGATCAGCGCCTGCCGGTCTTCCTGGCCATTCCGGCCCTCTGTATCCGTCCAATCATTCATTGTTTTCGACCACCTTTGTCCCAGCCTCAAGGTCCGCGCCGGGACTCACGACGATTTTATCCCCTGCCTGAAGACCGTCACCCTGAATTTCCACTTCAAGATCGTTTTCCACCCCCAGGGTTACGGACACGGCCTGCAGCGTCTGATCCGCATCCATCTTGAAAATCTGATTTGTGCCGTCTTCCTTTTCAATGATGGCTTCGATAGGCACCACCCACACATCCTTGGCGCTGGCAATCGCAATTTTGGCCTTTGCTGTGATGCCGGCAATCAGTTTGTCGTTCTTTTCAATGATGTTGATCAGAATCGGGATCACCCGTTCCGAGCTCCCCACAGCTTTAGGCTCACCGGTGGGCGATATTCTGGCCACCACGGCTTGGACCGCTTCACCCTTCAGGATGTCTGCTGTGACTTCCACCGCTTGTCCCTGACTGACCTTGGCAATATCATATTCGCTGACCAGGACCTTCATTTGCAGCTGGTCCAGGTCCTCGATCACAAACATAGGCTTGGCATCGTCTGTGTCGTCAGCAAAACGGCCCACCTTGATGTTTACACGGGTCACCGTTCCGTTGATGGGGCTCTTGATCTGGGACTCCTCAAAATCCTTTTGCGCCTGCGCCAGGGTTTTGCGATAAATCTCCAACTGCTTGGTTTGGGATGCGGAGGCCACCACGTGCCCGTTCCTTACGTCGAAATTTTCGATGGCGCGCTGCAGATCATCCAGACCGTTCTTTGCCGTCTCGAGGCTCTCCTCTGACTCTGCCCCCATCGCCTGCAGCGCCTTGACACGATCATACTGTCTTTGAGCCGCGGTCAGGGTTTGAAGTGCCTTCTCATATTCCCGCTGCTGCTGTTGAATTTGTTCCCGCTGCTGATACACTGACAAGTCATAGGTATCTCTGGCCTGTTCCACCTGCATGGCCAAGGTGTCGCTGTCCAGCACTGCCAGCACTTGATCCTTTCTGACTTTATCCCCCTCTTTGACCTTCAGCTCCAAGACTTCGTAGTGTTGCCTGGATACGACCTCAACACTTTCGCTGCCCTCCAAAGCCGCCTTCAGGGATAAGCTCTCCTCAATATCTTTTTTTGCCAAGGGTGTTGTGGTCACCATGGAAACTGCCGCTGCGCCGCTGCCCATGGCCAGCTTGATGCCCACTGCCACGACAACTGCCAAACTAAGCAGGAGCAATTTCTTTTTCCAGGACATTTTCTTGAGCTTTGTAAAGACGCCAAGAAACCGTCTCTTGGGTTGATGGCTGCTGCCGGTTTGTTCCGCCGGATTCCCTGCCTGCATGACCTGAAGATTCTCCCCCATTCGTTTCTCCCCCTATATTTTCATTCACGAATTGTTAGATCTATTTTTCACATATTATATTATACATGAAATCATATAAATTATTTTCCTTGTTTTCTTACAATATTGTTAGATTTTGATTAAAAATGCCTTGTGGCTTTTGGATTTTACGCTGTTTAAAAAGAGAAACCACGCATCCTGCCGCAGTTTCTCTTTAATTTCTTCATTCTTTCCCCAGCCGGCCGCTGCCGTTGAGGCTTTTCTGTGTATCTATTTGATTTCCTTCAGCAGAAGGATGGACTCATCCCAAAGCAGCTTGGCCAGGCCGGCGACCGGTACGGCCACAAACATGCCAAAGGTTCCCCAAAGATCATTGCAAATCAGCAGCGCCGCAATAATGACCACCGGATGCATGCCGCTGGACTTTGCCTGCAGCCGGGGTGTAATGATGTTGCCCTCCAGCTGCTGGATCACCACAACGATGATCCCGGTGATGACTGCTTGCTTGACGCCGCTGGTCAGCAGCGCCACCAAGGCCGCCAACGCCCCAGCGAACATAGATCCGAAATAAGGGATCAGATTCAGCACCCCGGCCAGCATTCCCAGAAGGAAGGCGTAGCGGATGCCGATGACCATGAAAGATACCGTGGAAACCACGCCAATGATCAAGGCGATGAGCAACTGGGTTTTAACGTAAGTCCAAATCACATGGTCTGTGCCGGCCATCAGGCTGCGGCAGGATTTCCGGAAACTTTCCGGCAGATGGTCCAGCAAATAGGCGATCATCTGGGGACCGGAGGAGAGAAAATACATAAGCATCACCGCGATGATCAGTCCATCGATGAGTTTAAAGATGTTGCTGAACACCGCTGAAACCATGCTCAGGAGAAAGCCGGCCGCCAAATCGTAGAGCTGGAGAAGGGCTGTGTCCATTTTATCAAGCAGCGTCGGCGGCAATCCCAGATTGGCCAGGTAACTCTGGAACTTCTGTGTCAGCATTTCAAAGTTGCTGCTGTAGGCAGGAAATTCCTTGGCAAAGGTGGTGGACTGGCTGATCAGGGGCGGCAATATGCTGTTGACCAGCAGGATCAAGAACAGGACGATCCCTGCCATCAGCAAGGCAATCGCCAACTGTTTTTTTATTTTCAGCTTCGTTTGGATATAAAGCACCGCGGGATGCAGCAGATACGCGATCACCACGGCCGCTAAAACCGGCTTCAGCGCCGGGGCTGCTTGGTAGAATACCCAGCCAAAAAACAAACCGAACAAGGAAACCGCCCAAATTTTCGTATTTGACATAAGTTGCCTTCCGCCTCCTCAACCAAACTGCGGCAGCCTTTGCTGCAATCTGTTGAATCTATCATATCATAGGTTGCCGGCCATGCCTTCTGCGGCCGGAAATATTTCATGGCCTTTCAAGTCCACATAGCCCTTGCGGCCCGCCGACGAAATCATGGCGTAGCCGTCTTGAAATGACTGTACCTGTTCATACTTCGGCATCACCAGCCAAGAACCATCGCTTCGGATAAATCCCCAGCGGCCATCCCGGCAAACCGGCGCAGCGCCCTGGGCATAGGAGCCTGCCGCCTCGAAGCCCGGCGGAACCACCCACGCAAAGTTCTCATCGATATAGCCCCACTGCCCTTCCCGGCAGACGGCACTTCGTCCTTCGCGGAAAGCCAGGGCATCGTCATAAATAAAGTCCAGAGCCAGCCGGCCTTGCCGGTTTGCGAATCCGGCTTTCCCGCCTGAAAAAACCACGGCAAACCCCTGATAAAAGCTTAATTCAGGTTCTGAGAAAGCGCCCCACATGGCTTCGTCGGGAAAAAGGGCCTCCGACAATTCCCGCCCCTCTTCATCCAGAACGCCCCACAGGCCATTTTTTCGGTAAAACGCCCTATTTTCCCGAAATCCCCGCAATTGCTCATACCGGCAGGGGATCACTTCCCGGCCCTTTGGGTCCAGCGCTCCGAATAGTCCCTGCTTCGCCGCGATCACCCGCTGTACCGGTTCTTCTGAATCAAAAGGTGCGCTATCCCCAAGCTCCAGATAGTCATATTCGAAGGGGATCACCACATTGCCCTGACGGCTGCAGGCACCCCATACGCCGTCTTTGGGGGTTGTATAGTCTGCCTGGATCACCAGGAGCTCCTGTCCCATGTCCAGGGGCAGCATGCCTGCATGAAGCTTAAACAAGGGCTGAAAGCTCCGGTCGATGATCTGGAAACGGTCCCGGATCAGCACCGCCGCCCACCCCCATTGAAAAGGCCGGGCAAAGGCGGTTTCATATCGCTGCAGGCAGCGGCCTTCACGGTCCAGATAATCGCAGAAAGGCGCCGCAGCCTCTTGGCCGTTCACCATTCCCAGCCAGCCTCCGCCCTCATCAGGACGGACTGATTGATACCGGGGTGTGATCAGCCAGCGCCCGGTTTCATGGATAAAACCCCATTTCCCTTCATCCTGGATTGGCAGCATTCGGAGGATCCTTCCCTTCCCATCAAAATATGATGACCTGCTTTTATACGTCATTATGGGCATTGGCCGGGTTTCCGTCAAGACAAAAAAACAGAGGCCGGCAACATCCCTGCGGATACTGTCAGCCCCTGTATCGATGTTCGATGATGGATCCTGCCGCCGTAGCCCGGACAAAAAAGCGGGAAAGGCGCTGTTTAAGCCGTTGCGACGCGCATGGACTTGACCTTGGTGACGATTTTGTACGTAGGCAAAGCGGCCAAGGTACCGCCGATCCACTGGACCGCATTGAAGGGCAAGGAGGCCATGGCATAGGCGCTGTCCATCATGAAATATTCAAACACAAAATATCCGCTGATCATAATGGCCCCGCCAATAAAGGAAGCCAAGGCAAAAGCTTTGAAGCTCTTCTGTTTCATAATGATGTATCCGCAGACCAAACCCATCAGTCCTTTGATCACAAAGGTCGCTGGCGCGTAGACCATGGCGCCCAGCAGAACATCGGCCAAGGCGCTTCCGACGGATGCCGCCAGGAAACCGCCTGCAGGTCCCAACAGTGCGGCGCAGCAATAGATGGCTGCATCGCCCAGATTGACATAACCGCCGAAGGATGAAAAGGGAATGGGAACTTTGATGGTATAGGTTACAACAAAAATAATTGCGGCCATCAAGCTGATGGTAACCAGTCTTTGGGTCGATATTTTATTGGATGTGTTTTGATTGCTCATTGCCAGTTCTCCTTTAATTCATTATTTCTTTTGGATCCAAGGTTATGATATAATCAAACTGTCTTTAATACAATGGACAATTATTTTATTTTTGTTATGGTCAGTTTCCCATCCCTGTCCCAGGAAGGAGGTCCCCTTATGTTTATCAGTACAATGCAGCTGGATCCAAGCGCTGCCACACCCTTGTACCTGCAGCTGATCCAAGGGATCATAAAAGAAATCATCCAGGGCGACCTGGCGGCCGGAGACCGGCTGCCTTCCATCCGTACCCTGGCAAAAGCGCTGGGCATCAGCCGCATCACCGTTGAAAATGCTTATAATCAGCTTATGGAGGAGGGCTATTTGATCAGCAAGCCCCAAAGCGGTTATTTCGCAGCCGACCTGAAAGATATCCTGCGTTATGACGAGATCCTGGAAGGCTTGAATGCCGTTTCAAAACCCGGCACGGTTTCTGCCGAGACAAGGCCTGCTGGGTTGCGATCTGCCCAAACCGTCCTGCCGCCGGTCCAATATAATTTCCGCAGCAATTATGTGGACAGTCAAAGTTTTAACAGCGCCATCTGGCGCCGTTACGTGCATCAGGCGCTGAAAGCCCAGGATCTGCTGACCTCCTATGGGGAAGCCCAGGGCGAAGAGGTCCTGCGCTATACCCTGGCTAAATACAGCTATGAAGCCCGGGACGTGAAATGCACCCCCGACCAGATTGTGGTGGGCGCCGGGATCCAAAGCCTGCTTCATATTCTTTGCGGTGTCCTCAAGGACCGTGTGGCCGCCATCGGTATCCAGTCTCCCGGCTTTTTTCAGGCAGAGCAGATCTTCCGGGATCATGGCTTTAAGACTGAGCCTTTTTCTCTGGATATGCTGGATTCCTCCAAGCCCTCTCCCTATGGCCTGGTTTGTATCAACCCTTCCAATCCTTATGAAGGCGGCGCGTTGCCCTCGGTCAAACGGGTGGAATTGCTGAAATGGGCCAGCCGGACCAAAACCTTCATCCTGGAAGACGACTATATCGGCGAATTCCGTTATCTTTCCCGGCCGATCCCCTCCCTGCAGGGTATGTCCAACGGCAACAGCGTCATTTATATGGGTTCCTTTTCCCGGACCTTGGTGCCTTCCCTGCGGATCAGTTATATGGTGCTCCCCCTGACCCTGCTCCCCGCCTATCAGAAATTGAGAGACCGCTACAACCAAACCTCCTCCGGCATGGAGCAGCTGGCCCTGGCAGGATTCATCGCCGACGGCCATTTGAGCCGTCATATCCGTCATCTCCGCAAAATCTATGCCGCAAAAAATCACCTGCTGCAGCAAACGCTGCAGCAGGTCTTTGGAAACAAAATTGAAATCGCCAGTTATGAAAGCGGTTTAAGGGTGCTTCTGCTCGTCAATTCCCGCCAGTCTGCCGAGACCTTGGCCGGGCTTGCCCTGGAAAAAGGGATCGCTGTGATCCCTGTAAGCGCAAATTCCGACAGCCGGCCTCAGATCATGCTCTCCTATGCCGGCATCCCGGAAGGCGATATCCCGGCAGCCGTCCAAGCCCTTGCCCGGGCCTGGTCTTCCTGCTTACTTTGAGGCAGCCTCCGCTGCTTGGGTCACAGCCTCCGAGAAGGTAGGATGGGGCCGGATCACCGCGGCCAGCTGGGCGCGGGTCAGACTGTTCACTACTGCTGTGGTCAGCTCGCTGACCAGGTCCGTGGCCCGGGCGCACATCAGCTGGGCTCCCAACAGGACTTCGGTTTCTTTGTCGAAAACCAGCTTGATGAAGCCACGGTCCTGGTTCTCGATGACGGATTTGCCATTGGCTGACATCAGGCTTTTGCCCGTGACCACATTTCGGCCGGCAGCCTTGGCCTCATCCTCCGTCAGGCCCACGGAGGCGATCTCAGGATTGGTATAAACACAGCCGGGCACGGCCTTCAAATTGACGCCGGGTTGGAGCCCCGCCATGACCTCCACCGCCGCGATCCCTTCCGCGGTGGCCATATGGGCCAGCTGAATCCCGCCGATCACATCGCCGGCTGCGTAGACCCCCGGAAGGCTGGTCCGGAAATTTCCATCCGCCGTCACAGCCCCCCTCTCCATGGCAGGCTCCAAGCCGGGCGCAAACAGACCGGCCGTATTGGGCTTTCTGCCGATGGCCACCAGGACCCCCGCTGCCGGCAGGCTTTGCGGGGCTTCTTTAAGTTCAAAATGACAGACCAAGCCGGTTTCGGACCCGTCCCGGGCCACTTGCGTCACTTTGGCGCCGGTGAAAATCTGGACGCCTCTTTTTTTTAGGATCATGGTGAGATTTTGAGCGATTTCCCGGTCCATATTGGGGATCAGCCTGGGCATGGCTTCCAGCAAGGTCACCTGGCAGCCCAGGGCATGATAGATGGTGGCCATCTCCACGCCGATGACGCCGCCTCCGATGATGACCAGGGGGTCATAGATCTTGTCGCCCGCCGGCGCGTCCAGCAAATCGTCGCTGGTGAACACCCCCGGCAGGTCCAAGCCCGGAATCGGCGGCCGGGCGGGAACGGAACCTGTGGCGATCAAGACGCGCTCAGCTTCCAGCACCTTTTCTTCGGGCAGCCCTTCCGAAGATTCTCCAGCCAAGGTGACTTGCACCCGGCCGGGAGCCAGGATCATTCCATGTCCCTGGATGATCTCCACCTTATGGGACTTGAGCCGCTGCCGGATGCCCGACTGCAAATTTTCAACCACCTGGGCCTTGCGCGCCTGCAGCTTGGCCATATCGTAGCTTACGCTTTGGGCAGACAGTCCAAATTCTTCAAAACGCCCCGCCTCCCGATAGAGCTCCGCCGCATGCATCAGCGTCTTCGTGGGGATACAGCCGCGGTTGAGACAGGTTCCGCCAATGGCCCGCTCCTCCACCAAGGCTGTTTTGAAACCTGCTTCGGCCGCCCGAAGGGCTGCTTCATAGCCGCCGGGGCCGCCGCCAATGACGATCAAATCATACGTATCCTGCATGGTTATGACTCCTTTCCGCTTTCTGCGGGTTCATCCAGCAATTGCCCCAGCAATTCCTGGATATCCCGGAGGATGATCCATTCATTTTCTATGATCGAAGACACTTTCAGGTCCTCCAAAGCTGCCGCCAGAGCCGGGCCTTCAAAACGGCAGCCCTGCAGCAGGGGGGCCAGCTCTGCGATCAGCTGGGCTTCCATGGCATCGGAAAATACCGCCGCCTGGGTCACACGGCCCCGGTCGACTTCCAGATGGATATCCGCGTTGCCCCAGCTATAACGCTGGGCCTGCTGGTATTTGAATTGGATCCGCTGGCCCAGCCGCCATTCCCAGGAGGCATATTTTTCCTGCAGCCGGGCTACATGGATCCGGTCAACGGCTTCCTCCGGCAAAGGCTGCGGCGTGAAGCCATAAATTTGCCCGAAGGCCTGGATCAAAGCCTGTTGCATCCATGACAGGTTCAGATCAGGACATTGCTCCTTCAGATTCATGACCCGGGCGCGGACTGAATCCACACCCTTGGATTGAAGCTTGGCCGTATCCACCTGCAAATAATGGGATAAATGGCCCATGTCTACATCCATGAGCAAGGTTCCGTGATGATAGGCGTTCTGCCCTTTTTTGTAGAACGCGTTGCCGGAAAATTTGCGTCCCTCCACCGTCAGGTCGTTGCGGCCGGTTTGGGCCGCATCAATGCCAAGACTGCGGACCGCCTCCAGGATCACCGCCAGTTGACGCTGCAGATCATAATTTTTCTGGCTCACCAGAAATGTGAAATTGAGATTGCCCAGGTCATGGAACACTGCGCCGCCGCCGGAAGGGCGCCGGGCCAAATGACCGCCGCTCTGTTCCAGCAGCTCCACCTTGCACTCTTTCCATGCGTTCTGGTTGCGGCCGATGACCACCGTTTTTTCGTTCTGCCATAAATAAAGAAGGCAGCTCTCCGGGTCCACGGTATCCAGGAAGTATTCTTCCAGGGCAAGGTTATCGTAGGGATCCAGACCGCTGCCAAAATAATAATTGAGCTTTTTGATCACAATGGACCTCCAAATATTTTATTGCTGATGGCCCTGCCGGTGGGTGTTGCCGCCAGCCCGCCCAGGGCTGTTTCACGAAGCTGATAGGGCATCAGACGACCTACCCGGTACATGGCCTCGATGACTTCATCCAAAGGAATGATGCTGACCATGCCGCCCATGGCCAGATCGGCGCTGAGCAAGGCATTGACCGCTTGGGAGGCATTACGCTGGGCACAGGGCACCTGCACCAAGCCGGCTACCGGGTCGCAAACCAGTCCCATCACGTTCATCAGGGCCAATGCGCAGGCGTTCATGATCATCGACGGGTTACCGCCGGCCATCTGGACTGCCGCCGCCGCCGCCATGGCCGCCGCAACGCCGCATTCTGCCTGACAGCCCCCTTCGGCGCCGGATACGGTGGCATTTTTCATCATAATCGCCCCGATCCCGGAAGCGGTGAGCAAGCCTTCCAGGGTCTGTCGGGATGTGCAGCCCAACTGCTCCGATACGGAGATCAGCACAGCCGGTAAAATGCCGCAGGAGCCTGCGGTGGGCGCGGCGCAGATCCGGCCCATGGAAGCATTGACCTCGCTGCAGGACAGGGCTCTGGCCATCACCCGGTTGATCAGGGGTCCGCAGAGGGTTTCCCCCTTCTTCGCATAGGCATATTGATCTTGAGTGATGCCCTCAATGAGAGAACCCGCCGTTCTGCAGGGCTGTTCAAGCGCTTTGGAAGCCGACGCCGCCATCACGGCGTAACGCTGGGCCAGCAGCTCAAACACCTGGGTCTCCGTCATCTCATGGAGCTGCTGTTCGTTCTCCAGGATCACCTGCCATAAGGCCAAACCACGTTCCCTGGAGATCGCAAGGAGTTCCCGGGTATTGCTGTACATCGGTTCACCTCATCTCAGAAATATATCAGATCGCGCTGATCGCACACACCGTCAGGACATTCTTGATTTGACGCAGGCTTTCCACCACGGCAGCGGGTACCTCCCCATCGGTTTCGATGATGCAGGATGCCAGCTCGCCTTTGCCTTTTCGGCTCAATTTCATGACGCCGATGTTGATGTTGTGGTTAGCCAGGACCGTGCTGACTTCGCTGACCACGCCCTTTTTGTCGTACTGGCTGATGATCAGGGTGGGGGACTGGGCCGTCAGCTCCGCCTCAAAACCGTTGATCTCTGTGATCAGGATTTGTCCCCCGCCCACGGAAGAACCCACCACCGTAAAGGGCGGCTGCAACCGATCCTTCAAGGTAAAGGTGATTTTCACCGAGTTTTCGTGGGCCCCGTCCAACTCGATTTCGTGGAAGTCGAAGGTGATGCCTTGGGTTGCCGCCAATTCAAAGGAACGGGCCAGCCTTTCGTCATCCTCCCTCAAGCCTAGGGCGCCGGCCACCAGCGCCCGGTCGGTGCCGTGTCCTTTGTAGGTCCTGGCAAAGGAACCATGCAGGCCGAAGGACACATGCGAAAAGGGCTGCCCAACAAGGATGCGGGCAACCCTAGCCAATTTAGCAGCCCCTGCGGTATGGGAGCTGGAGGGGCCGATCATCACCGGCCCCGCAACTTCAAAAATACTAATATCCATGGCTTACCTCCTTGGCCGCCAGGTCCCCTATTCGGGAAAAGCGTAATGCAGCTTGGGATGACGGGCCGCGCCCACTTCGTCCAGCCGCTGGACCGTTGTTGTCACAGGGGCCGCATGCAGGATATCCGGATCGGTTTTGGCGATCTCATGCAGCTTGCGCAGCATCTCGGCAGCCTCGTCCAGTGTTTCCCGTGATTCTGTTTCGGTGGGCTCCAGCATCAAGGCCTCGTGGACGATCAGCGGGAAATACATTGTGGGCGGATGAATGCCGAAGTCCAGCAGGCCTTTGGCAATATCCATGGCTGAAATACCCGTTTCTTTCTTTAATGCTTCCAAAGTGACGACAAATTCATGCATGCAATGTTTGCCATAAGCAACGGGATAGAGATCCTTGACTTTGCTCATGAGGTAATTGGCGTTGAGCACCGCATTTTCGGAGGCTTCCGGGATCCCCTCTTTGCCCAGGGTCAGGATATAAGTGAGGGCTTTGACCACCACCAAAAAATTGCCATAGAACGCCCGGACGCTGCCGATGCTCAGCGGGGACACCGGGCCGAATTCCAATTCAGGACCGGCAGCCTGCTGCAGTCTGGCCAGCAATTCCTTGGCTGCCTTCTGGATTTCTTTTTCCTCATCGTTCTTCGGAGGGGGAGCCGTTCCTTCCGCCTGTTCGGCAGCTGCCCTCTTGATGATTTCCAGTTCCTGGTCTCCCGTGTCGGCCCAGCAGGCGGCTTCACGGATGGGCGCACCGGGCATAAAGACTGCCAAAGGCGCCTTGCAGCCTACGGGCCCGCTGCCGGGACCGCCGCCGCCATGGGGCGTGGCAAAGGTTTTGTGCAGATTGATATGGACCACGTCAAAGCCCATGTCGCCGGGGCGGGCCTTGCCCATGATGGCATTGAGATTGGCGCCGTCATAATAGTTCAGGCCGCCGGCTTTATGGATGATCTCGGTGATCTCCAGGATGTTTTTATCAAAAAGGCCGACGGTGTTGGGATTGGTCAGCATCAGGCCGGCGGTGTCGTCGCCCACGGCTTCCCGAAGCTTAGCCACATCCACCATGCCTTCCTCCGTGGAGGGAATGCTGACCACATCAAAACCGGCCATGGCCGCACTGGCCGGGTTGGTGCCGTGGGCTGAATCCGGCACGATGATCTTGGTCCGCTTGGTATCCTTGCGGGACTGATGAAAAGCCTTGATCAGCAGCATGCCGGTGAGTTCCCCATGGGCGCCGGCCGCTGGCTGCAAAGTCATCGCGTCCATACCGGTGATTTCGCAAAGATAACCCTCCGCCAGCTTCAGAACCTCCAGACAACCCTGGGACATAGCCAGGGGCTGCAGAGGATGAATGCGGGTGAAACCAGGAAGGGAGGCAATCTCTTCGTTGATTTTAGGGTTGTATTTCATGGTGCAGGAGCCCAGCGGATAAAATCCGTCGTTGACGCCGTAGGCCCGTTTTGCCAAGGCAGAATAATGTCGGATCAGATCGATCTCTGCCACTTCCGGCAGACGGGGGGGATTTTTTCTCCCGGCTGCGGCATCCAATGCGTAAACCGGCACATCACAAGCAGGCAGCAGGCTGCAACCCCGCCCTTGGCGGCTTGCTTCAAAAATCAGCTTCATTGTTCTGCCACCTCCTTCAGCACATTCACCAATTGGTCGATTTCCGACTTGGTGTTCATTTCAGTGCAGCACCAAAGAATGCAGCCCTCCAGGTCACCCTGCAGGGGATAGCCCCCCAGCATATCTTCACATTCCAGCCGCTCCAGAATCTCTTCCGGCGGTATGGGGGATTTTGTAACGAACTCGTGGAAAAACTCTCCGGAAAACTTCAGCTCATAACCCGGGATCGCGCTGATCTGCGCTGCCGCATAATGGGCTTTGCTCATGGATTGGCGGGCGGCTTCGGCCATGCCCTGGGGCCCCATGGCGCTCATGTAGACCGAGGCGGTCAATGCGCATAAAGCCTGGTTGGAGCAAAGGCTGCTGGAGGCTTTTTCCCGGCGGATATGCTGTTCTCTGGCTTGCAGCGTCAGCACAAAAGCCCGTTTCCCCTCCCGGTCCGTGGTTTCTCCCACGATCCGGCCCGGCAGCTTGCGGACCATATCCTGCTTGCAGGCCATAAAGCCCAAATAAGGACCGCCGAAGGAAAGGGGCATGCCCAAAGGCTGGCCTTCCCCGACGACGATGTCGGCATCATACGCTGCCGGCGTTTTCAGGATCGCCTGGGCGATGGGATTAACACCCATGATCAGCTTGGCACCAGCCTGATGGGTCAGGCGGACCGCTGTCTCCACATCCTCCAGAAGGCCATAGAAGTTGGGATGCTGGACATACAAGCAGGCGGTTTCGCCATCCGCCAGCTGCTCCATCGCCTGCCAATCGGTGACGCCGTCTTTGGCAGGCAACAGAACCACTGCCGCCCCCGCGCCCCAGCAATAGGTCCGGATGGTCCGGATCACCTGGGGATTGACCGCCGCCGATACCAGCACTTTGGTCCGTTTCCGTTCCCGGCACATAGCCGTTGCTTCCGCCGCGGCGGAGGCCCCGTCGTAGACAGAGGCATTGGCGGCATCCATGCCGGTCAGTTCACAGATCATGGTCTGGTATTCGAAAATCGACTGCAGGATCCCCTGGCTGATTTCAGCTTGGTATGGGGTATACGCCGTTAAAAGGGTTTCGTTGGAAACCACGGATTTGACCATGGAAGGGATGTAGTGATGGTAAGCGCCGGCGCCCCGGAAGATGGTGCGGAAGGCGTGGTTCTTGGCGGCGATGGCCTCCATGACACTGCGCACTTCCTTTTCAGACAGCCCGGAGGGAAGATCCAAGGGCTGGTCCAAAAGGATCTTCTCCGGGATCTGCGCCTTGAAAAGGGCCTCCATGCTGTCAAAACCGATGGCCTCAAGCATGGCCTGCCGCTCCCCGGCTGTGGACGGAATGTAATTGCCCATGGATCTACGCCTCCTCAGCGATCATTTTCTCATAGTCCTCGGCCGACAAAAGATCCGCATGATCCGTCACGTTGACGACTTTGATCATCCAGGCGCCATAGGGATCCTGGTTCAACAATTCAGGGGAATCCAGCAAGGCTTCATTGATTTCGGCGATGGTGCCGGTCACCGGACTGTATACATCTGAAACTGCTTTGACCGATTCCACGTCCGCAAAAGATTCACCGGCGGTCACCGCATCCTCGGCTTGGGGCAGATTGACGAAAACCAGATCCCCCAGGGCGTCCTGGGCATGGTCGCTGATCCCCACCAGCGCGGTGGCGTCGTCCAGAAATTTCACCCATTCGTGTGATTTCATGTAAAACAGTTCTTTTGGATAATTCATGATTGACTCCTCCTTATCAAATGATGAATTCAGCGTTTGTAGAAAGGCAGTTTGACCACCTCGGCACGGAGCCTCCGGCCTCGGACATCGATCCACAAGGCGGTGCCCAAGGCCGCAGATCCCACCGGAACCAAGGCCATCGCCACAGCATAGCCCAAATAAGGACAATGGGTCCCTGAGGTGGTCCGGCCTACTGGCTCCGCCGCCTCCGCCGCGGCATAAACATCGCAGGCTTCCCGGGCGATGCCCCGGTCCGTCAGCTTGAGGCCTACTCGTTTGCGGGCGGGTTTGCCCTGGGCAGCCATCGCCGCTTTGCCAATAAAGTCCTCTTTGTCCATTTTAACAAAAAAACCCAGTCCCGTCTCGACGGGTGTGATGTTTTCATCCATCTCATGGCCGTACAAAGGCATGGCCGCTTCAAGCCGCAGCGTGTCCCGGGCGCCAAGGCCGCAGGGGATCAAACCCAGTGGCTCTCCGGCTTCCAGAAGTTTGTTCCATAGTTCCGTTGCTTCCTCCGGTGCGCAATACAATTCATAGCCGTCTTCGCCGGTATAGCCGGTTCTGGAGACCAGGCAGCGGATGCCGGCCACTTCCAGATACGGTACAAAGCTATAATACTTTTCAGGCAGCGTCCCAACCGACACCAGGGGCTCCAGGATCTGATGGGCCAGGGGGCCCTGCAGTGCCAATTGGGCCGTCTGGTCCGATATATCCCTGAACTCCACGTCGCCTTGGAGATGGCCTCGGATCCATTCCGCATCTTTATGCCGATTGGATGCGTTGACCACCAAAAGATAGTCGTCGTCCGCATACTTGTAAACCAGCAGGTCGTCCACCACGCCGCCCGTGGGGTAGCACATGGGACTATAACGGCAATCGCCATCAGCCATGGCCGTGAAATCGTTGGTCAGCAAATATTGCAGATTCTTAAATGCGTCTTTGCCATTCAACAGCAGCTCGCCCATATGGGATACATCAAAAAGCCCTGCCTTGGTGCGCACCGCCATATGCTCCGCGATCACGCCGGCACCGTACTGCACCGGCAGGAGATACCCGCCGAACGGTACGATTTTGCCGCCAGCCGCCACATGAGCATCATACAATGGTGTTTTTAGTTCCATCTCGCTTCCCCCTTCTTTCGCGCCAAAACACTTTGCATGGTCCCCCATATAGCAAAAAACAGAGGCGCATTGAAAAAACGTCAATACGCCTCTGTTTTGGTACCTGAAAGATTCTCCCTGCAGGGATTGCTTCTTCGGCGCCTTGCGGCTTTCCAGAGTCTCGTCCAAGTCCGGTCCTTTTGCCTGAGAGTTTGTCGCGTCTTCACCTTCGGCGCCGTCTGAACTAAAGAACGCGGTGCGCGCACCTGTCAGTCGGTCTCTCCCGGACTCTTCCTCCGATTATTAAATTCTAATATGAGGATACCTTGACTGGCCAAGGCTGTCAAGTTGATTTTACCGCCGCCGGGCCTATCGAGGCCACCCGATCATTGAGCATCCAGGGCTTCTCTCCGGCGGGAGGACTCCTTAAAACAGGCCAGCAAGGTCTCTTGGTCTTCCTCCAGCAAAGCCTGCCGAATTTTCTCCAGCTCCTGGTCAAAGCTTTCGATGACCGCAAGCAGCGCGTGACGGTTTTCCAGAAACAATTCGCTCCACAATTCGCCGTTGATGTTGGCGATGCGGGTCAGGTCCCGATAGCTGTCCCCGATGAACTGCCCCGTTTCTCTGCCCGGCTGGTCACTGTTGATCAAAGCCACAGCCAAGGCGTGGGGCAATTGGGAGGTAAAGGCGATCATTTCGTCGTGGTCGGCCGGTGTGATCCGGCGAACGCGTTGAAAGCCCAGGGAAATCGCTAAGTCCGCGATTTTCTGGATATTTTCTTCCTTGTTGCCGGGAATCGGCGTCAATAGGTAATTGGCGCCCTTGAAAACTTTGGCTGAGGCATAATCGATCCCCTTTTTCTCCCGTCCAGCCATGGGATGGCCCGGTACAAAATCCACATCCTCCGGCAGCAGATGGTCCAGCGCCGCCACCAACGGCATTTTGACGCCGGTCACATCAGTGATCACGCTGCCGGGTTTGAAGTGGTTACGATGTTCCAGAAGAAATCGTTTGACGTCCTGAGGGTAGATGGCCAAAATCGTCAGATCCGCCCGCGGCAAAAGATCCTCCCCGCGGCAGCTGCCTTCCAGGATGATGCCCATGGCCAGGGCCTTGTCCAAGGTATCCTGGCAGCAGTCCAGTCCAAAGACCGAAGGGTAACCGGCCTCCTTGAGGGCCAGTCCGAAAGAGCCGCCGATCACGCCGAGCCCTACAATCACTATGTTCATTTCAGCCGTCCAACCTTTTCTCAGTTTGATTTGTTTCCCCGGTCTTTTTATCCAGCGCTCTGCCTTCATGGGCCGCCTGCAGCAGATCCATCGCCTGGACATAGCCTTCCCGGCCCTTGCCGCTGATTTGTCCGATGCAGGCAGAGGCTGTCACCGAGATCCTGCGGAAGTCTTCCCGCTGCTGGATGTCGGAGAGATGCACTTCCACCGCCGGCACCGGCACTGACTTCAATGCGTCCAATAAGGCAAAGCTGTAATGGGTGTAGGCGCCGGGATTGATCACGATGCCGTCGAATCCCTCAAAATAAGCCTGCTGGATGTAATCGATGAGCTGGCCCTCTGAATTGCTTTGCAGGCAGAGGACTGTTACACCGCGTTCTTCAGCAGCCGATATGAGATAATCACAGAGGTCTTGATAGGTTTGAGTTCCATAGACGCCCGGCTCCCTGATCCCCAGCATGTTGAGATTCGGTCCGTTGATCACCATCAGTTTCATTCCGCTTCGCTTCCTTTCAGGCATTCAAGCAATTCCTGGACTACGGCTTCCATGGGACCCGTATTGGCGATGTGCCAATCGGCGCCCTGCCGGTACAGATCCTTACGCTGTTCATAAAGATTAAAAAGGCGTCCGGCGCCGTCTTTCAGCAGCGGCCGGGTGCCGATCTCAATGTCATCGATGATATGCTCCAAGGGACGGTCAATGTACGCGATCCAGCCATGGGCCCTGAGCGCAACCAGGTTTTCTGGATGGATCACCACGCCGCCGCCGCAGGCGATCACCGCCCGCCGGCGTAGGCTCAGCTGATGGCAGGCTTCCGTTTCCCAACGGCGAAATACAGCCTCTCCCTGGTCAAAAAGCACGGGGATGCTGCAGCCGGAGATTTCCTGGATATAATCGTCCATATCCACATAATCCCAATCCAGCCGTTTTGCTAAAAGCCGGCCGATGGTGCTTTTTCCGCTTCCCGGCATTCCGATCAGTGAAATCAATTCTTTTTTTCCCATGCCTTCAGTTCCTCTTTCAATTTGTCGTAGACTGCACGAATAATAGCCGGATCCAGTGGCTTCCCCTGCCAAATAGCCTGGGCCTTGAGGGCTTGGGCCACCAGCATGTACAGGCCTCCGCAAACCTGCTTGCCGGCCAGCCGGCCCAGGTGAAGGAATTCCGTTTCCAAGGGATTGTAAACCATATCCACCAGAACATCAAACCGCTGGATCACCTCGGGGCCAACCGGCGAAACCCCCGGATGGGGCGCCATTCCCACCGGTGTGGCATTGACCAGGATATGTCCGGATACAGTATCTAAGGATTCATAATCCAAGGTCACTCCGCGGCGGTCCAAGCCGGTCAGTTCTGAAGCCTTGTGGCGGGAAACCCGGAACAATCGTTCCAAGCCGCCGTCCCACAGCACCGCTTCGATGGCTTTCGCCACACCACCGGTTCCCAGCACCACCGCTGTTTTCCCTAAAGGATCGATGCGATGGGTCTGCAGCAGACTTTGCAGTCCGAAGTAATCCGTATTGTAGCCGATGAGACGTCCTTGTTCCAAAGCGATGGTATTGACGGCTCCGATTGCTTGGGCTTCCGGCGACAACGCATCCAGCTGCGCCATAACCGCTTGTTTATAAGGGATGGTCACATTAACGCCCCGGATCCCCAGGAGTTTCAATGCCCCGCCCAGCTTTCCAATATCCTGGGGGGCGATTTCGAAAAGCTTGTAGGCTCCCCGCACACCCAATAGATCAAAGGCCATTTCATGGATCCGCGGCGACAGGCTATGCCCCAGTTTTTCGCCGACTAAGCCGTAAAAGTCCATTTTGCCCTCCTGTTTTCCGGCGGCATACGCTGCTTCGGCCGCCTTACTGATCATACCGGGGATAGGCGCCCAGCAGCCTGAATTTATGGGCTTGGTCCTCTGCCTGCTGCAGGGCTTCTTTCATGAGCGGCGTGTCCATGTTTCCTTCAAGGTCAACGTAGAACACATATTCCCAAGGCCGGTATTGCACCGGTCTGGACTCGATCTTGGTCATGTTGATTTGGTGGTCGGCAAAGATGGACAGCATCTTCGCCAGGGCGCCCGGCTGGTTTTTCAGCCAAAAGGCCACACTGACTTTATTGTCCTTTCCGGTCTGCTGAGGCTGCCGACCAATCACCACGAACAAGGTGTTGTTATCCTTCTGGTCATTGATGCAAGGCTGCAAGATTTCCAATCCGTAAAGCTCCGCAGCCCGGCTGCTGGCAATCGCCGCCTTGCCCGGATCGCCTGAATCCGCCACCAGCTTAGCGCTGATGGCTGTGTTTTGATAAGGGATCTGCAGCCAATCCCTGTGCTGCTTCAAGAAATCACTGCTCTGGGCAAAGCCTTGGGGATGGGAATAGACCTCCCGGATATCCGCCAGGCTGGTGCCGGGCAGGCCCAGCAAATGCTGCTGTACGTTGATGCTCTGCTCCCCCACAATATAAAAATCATATTTCAGCAGAAGATCGTAGGTTTCCGTCACCGAACCGGTGGAGCTGTTTTCGATCGGCAGGATCCCGTAATCGATTTCTTGATGATCCAGTGCCTGAAACACGTCCTCGAAATGATCATAATTGCGGTGCTTATTGTCTTCTCCAAAAAAAGCAATCAACGCCGTTTCGGAAAATGAACCCTCCACGCCCTGGAAACCCAGGATCAGCCCCTTGTTTTCAATGCCCGCAGAACCGGCTGCGCCGGGCGCCTTCGTGACCTTGCGTCGCTGGAGATGCCGGCTCACCTGCATGACCGATCGGAACAACGCCTCGATTTCCGGTTCAAAGTCAGGATTTTCCAGAAGAGACACTGCCTGTCTCAGCACGTCTTCTTCCCGACTGCTTTGCAGGATCGGCATTTGACGGTTTTTTTTGTAAGCCGCAATCTGTAGGATGGTGTTGAGCCGCTGTTCGAATAACCTGACCAGCTGAACATCGATCTGGTCGATCTGCCGGCGATAATCGTTTAAATCCTGCATGCCTCCCGCTCCTTTAACAAATCTAAAATTCCGATGGCTGCCGCTGCTTCCACCACCGGCACGGCCCTGGGTACAATGCAGGGATCGTGGCGACCAGTGATGGTCAGGGTACGGCTGCCGCCGGATAAAGCAATGGTTTCCTGAGGTTTTGAAATGGATGCCGTCGGCCGGACCGCCACCCGGAAGAGAATGGGCATGCCGTTGGTGATGCCGCCAGTAACGCCGCCGCAGCGATTTGTATGGGTTTTGACCCGGGTTCCTTCATAATAATAAAGATCGTTGCATTGAGAACCAGTGCCTGCCGCCGAAGCAAATCCTGCGCCAAACTCGACCCCTTTGATTCCCGGGATCGAAAACAACAGGTGGGAGAGGGTGGATTCAACGGAATCGAAAAAGGGTTCACCGACGCCAGGCTCCACGCCGATCACCACGCATTCGATGGTTCCGCCTAAAGAGTCGCAGTCGGTCTTGGCATGGAGGACCGCTTGGGCCATGGCAGGCCCCCGGTCAGGATCCAGCAGCGGCAAATCGGATGCTGCCAGCGCTTCCAAGGTTTCGGCGGTCGGCTCCAACTCAAAAGACAGGTCCTTGATCGTACCGATGCTTTGAATGTGGGCGCCGACCCTTATCCCTCTTTCAGCCAAGATCTGTTTGCATACTGCGCCTGCAAAAACCAGAGGTGCTGTGATCCGTCCGGAGAAGTGGCCGCCGCCCCGGGGATCCTGAAAGCCCTGATAGCGTACGGTACCTGGATAATCCCCGTGCCCGGGACGCATCAGGTCCTTCAACGCTTCGTAGTCCGAAGCGCGGGTGGATTGGTTTTCGATGATTGCACACAAGGGCGTCCCTGTGGTTTTACCCTGATAGATTCCGCTGAGAATCTGGGGTACATCCGCTTCTTTTCGCGGTGTGGATAAATCGTTTTGCCCCGGCGCCCGGCGCTGCATTTCCCGGTTGACCATCTCCATGTCGAGTGCCAGCCCGGAAGGAAGCCCGCTCATGGTGATGCCGATGGCCGGGCCGTGAGATTCTCCGAAAATAGCAATCTTTAAATTGTTACCCCAACTGCCGCTCATTTGCCAGCCTCCCATCCTTTTTTTCTGTAGGACCCATCATTATATGACTGCGATTCTGCCGCCCAGCTTTTGATAATCCTGCCAAAATTCCGGGTAGGATTTCGCGACACAATCCGGATCATCCAGAATGATCGGCTGTTGGCAGCGTGTGGCAGCAATGGCCAGGGTCATGGCGATCCGATGGTCGCCATGGCTTGTAACCTCCGCCCCTCCGGGCAAGGTATCCACGCCCTGGATCACCAAGCCGTCGGTCCGTTCGATGATATGGGCGCCCAAACGGTTCAATTCCAATCGCACAGCCTGCAGCCGGTCACATTCCTTGAGCCGCAGCCGGCCAGCATTAATGATCTCTGTCGTATCCTTACTGAGGGCGGCCACAGCCCCTAAAATTGGAATAATGTCAGGACATTGGGACCCGTCGATGACTTCCCCATGGAGTCCGGTCGCGCCTGGCTTTGCCTTGATCCCGTCAGGGGTTTGGCTGATCATTGCCCCCATTTGCTGCAGGATCGACATAACCTCCCGATCACCCTGGAGGGAGTCCAAATTCAGGCCGGCCACGGTCACGTCGGAGCCTAAGGCCCCTGCAGCCAAAAAGAAGGCAGCTTGTGAAAAATCGCCTTCAATGTCATACCCGCGGCTTTGATAACGCTGCCTGCCGGGAACCAGAAACTGGGCATCGCCGACGGTTTGGACCTTGATGCCGAAATCCGCCAAGACTGCCATGGTCATTTCCAGATAGCTTCGTGATTCCAAGGGCGTGGTCAACTCGATCCAGGAATCATCCTTCAGCATTGGCAAGGCAAAGAGCAGACCGCTGATAAATTGGGAGCTTACATTTCCCGGCAGCCTGAAAACGCCGGGCTTTAGCCCACCGGATACGGTAAGGTCCAGACTGTATTCCGGGCAGGTTGGATCCGGTCCCCTCTGAATAAATTCAATATCCTGTTCTTTAAATGTTTCAAAGTAGGGTTCCATGGGCCGTTTCCCTAGGTTCCCCTTGCCGATAAACCGAGTGGTCCCCGGCAGGGTTAAAGCGATCGGCAGCAAAAATCGCAGGGTGGATCCGGATTCGTTGCAGTCGATGCAACGCTGGGGGAGATTTTCGGAAGACACCCCCGCGTCAACGGATCCGAATTTTTCCTCCCATTTTAAGCGATCGACGGCTTGATGAAGTCCCTGGATCTGCAGCTGATCTGTTTCCCGATGGATGATGGCGCCTAAAGCTTCCATCCCCTGCAGGGTCGCGTGGATATCCTCGGATTCTGTCAGCAATCCCTTCAGTTCGCTGGTGCCGCCAGCCAAAGCGGCGCAAATAATAGCTCGATGCGCAAGGCTTTTTGAAGCCGGCACCCGGACGGTGCCCTGCAATTTCCCGGGAAATATCTCGATCCTTTTCATCCTCAGTCCCCGCTTTCTTTTAGCTGGCCTTTTAGTTCTGCCAACCTTCCTCTGCTTCAAAAAATGCCGCTGTGGTATCCCATAAATAGCTTTCCCCTAAGGTTTTAAGCAAGACAACCTTTAAGGTTCTTCCAAGGTTCTTTTTATCCGATGAAATGGCGGCTAAGATGGCCGGCTTTTGAGATGCCGGGACACGGTACGGCAGTCCAAACTGCCGCAAGATCTGTTCCAATATTTCTGAAGTTCCCGGATGGGTAAGCCCCATATTTTCACTGATTCGGGTGATGGCTGCCATACCCATGGCCACCGCCTCGCCGTGGCTATGGCCTTCGTAATGCTCGCTGGCTTCAATGGCGTGTCCCAAGGTGTGTCCAAAATTCAAATGCATCCGCTCCCCCAGGTCCCGCTCATCCGCCTCTACATAGCTTTTTTTGTGGTTGCAGCAGGTTTCGATGATCTCCGTCATAAGGGACATGGCCGCCATCCGATCAGCCAGCCCGGCCAAACGCTCCAGGAACGCGGCGTCCCTTATGCAGCCATATTTGATGACTTCCGCCATGCCATCTCTGAAATAACGGTCCGGCAAGGTCTGCAGCAGCAGCGGATCGATCAGCACCGCCTTGGGCTGATAAAAGCATCCCACCAGATTCTTGCCCTGTGGCAGGTCCACCGCCACCTTGCCCCCCACGGAACTGTCCACTTGGGCCAGCAGGGAGGTGGGGATCTGCATGAAAGGGATGCCTCTTAAGTAGGTCGCTGCGGCGAAACCGCCTAAGTCCCCGATGACACCGCCGCCCAAGGTGATCAGCAGGTCTTTGCGGGTGCATTGGAATTCCAGGAGCGCCTCATAGATCGGCGGCAGGCTGCTGAAGCCCTTGGTCGCCTCCCCCGGCTCAAGGGAGAGGCGCTTCGTCAGATAACCGGCCTCCCGCAGGACCCGCTCCGTCCAGTCTCCATAAAAAGCATCCACATGATGATCGGTCAAAATAAAGATTTTGGAGCCCGGATCCAAGGCCGGTAGCTTTTCGGCCAATTGGTCCAGAAGCCCCTCCCCGATCCAGATCGGATAGCTGTTGGCCCCCAATTCGACCTGCAGTTTTCTTGGTTCCCGGCATCCGGCAGTCACTTCATTTTCTTTCATTATATCACCTGCTCGATTTACTTTTCTTCAATTGGCTTGAATGCTCCCGCACCCTCTAGATCTCACGTCCAACGGCTTCGGCAATGACCCTCAGCTGAGGCATCAACCGCTCGAAAACCTTGGGTTTCAAGGATTGCTGACCGTCGCAAAGGGCGTTGGCCGGATCGTTGTGGACTTCGATGATCAATCCGTCGGCACCTACGGCCACTGCTGCCTTGGACAAGGGTTCCACCATCCACCATTTGCCGGCAGAATGGCTGGGATCCACCAACACCGGCAGATGACTCAGTTTCTTCACCGCCGGAATCGCGCTGAGATCCAAGGTGTTGCGGGTGTAGGTCTCGAAGGTACGGATGCCCCGCTCGCAGAGGATCACGTTTTCATTGCCGCCGGCCAGAATGTATTCAGCCGCCATGAGCCATTCCTCGATGGTGGCGGACAGGCCTCGCTTCAGCAGGATCGGCTTGCGGATCTGACCTAATTGCTTCAGCAAATCAAAGTTCTGCATGTTGCGGGCCCCCACCTGGATCACGTCCACATCATCCACGAAGCGTTCGATGTCTGAAGGGGACATGAGCTCTGATACAATGGGCAGTCCGGTTTCTTTTCGGGCCAGCTTCAGCAACTCCAAGCCTTCGTATTGCAGTCCTTGGAAAGCATAGGGCGAGGTACGGGGCTTGAAGGCGCCGCCTCGAAGAAAATTGGCGCCGGCTCGTTTCACATCACGGGCCACCGAGATGATCTGATCTTCACTTTCCACGGAGCAGGGACCGGCGATGATGGCCAGCTTTTTGCCGCCGATGGTTTGGTCCCCCACCTTGACCACTGTATCCTCCGGATGAAATATGCGATTGGCTTTTTTGAAAGGCTCCACAACCCGCAGGATCTTTTCAACACTGTCAATGGCCTCGATCCGGGCGGCGTCGATGCGGCTGGTATCGCCCACCAAGCCTAAAATAACCACATTTTCACCAATGGATTCCCAAACGGTGACGCCCTGTCCCTCAACAAAATCTTTGACTTCCTGTATGGCTTCTCTTCCCATTCCCGGCTTTAATACAATAATCATCGTTGTTTCCTCCTGTCATTCTTTTGCTTCGTACTCTGAAAGGCGGCTCTCTCAGGTTTTGAAAGCAGGGGAACCGCCCCCTGCTTTCGGGTCAACATCCGCATTGGATGATCGAATCCGATTCTATGATGGTGCATATATATAAAAAAACGAGGACTCTCAATGAGTCCTCGTCACATTTAACACAATATCACAGGGTCATCCGACGTCTGTGCATTCTATCAAAGGGATTTGCTCACTGAAAGGCGTGAATAAGGGTAGCAGAAAAAGCCGAAGCTATAAAAGCTACGGTAGCTATAGTAAAAGTAAAATTCTACTTGAGCAATCAGTTTCCTGCACATGCCTTCCATGAGATCCTCCTTCTTACAAGAAATGTTTATTGAAGTAATTATAACAGACCCTAGTCCTCTGTCAATATTTATTTGAGATCAGCAGCCGGGCTTTTTCACGGATGAGAAGCTCTTCCGGATCCGTTGTCTCGTCTAAAACCAAGCCATGGGACTTTTTGCTGCCTTGATCGTCCACTGCAACAAAGGTAATGAGCCCTTCGGCGGGCACCCGGCCGGTCATTTCGGAGACGACTTTTCCATAGACCACAATGCTGGTGTTTCCAAGGAAAGCGACTCTGGTTTTCATGTTGAGGATATCTCCATGATCGATCGGGGATTTGAACGCCAGCCCATGGATGTTCCGGCACACCAAATGGCTTGCGGATTGACTGCAGGCAGCGGCGGCAATGAAAGCAGCCTCAACAAACCATTCCGCCATCCGACCCGCAAATAATGTGCCGTGATGGTTCAGGTCCTCGCTTTTTACTAAATGGCTGGTGCAAAATTCTCTCACGGCGATCATCACCTTCCCAACCTCCGCTCCATATCAAGTGCAGCGGCCAATCGATCTTATAGCTCCATATCCCCAGCCGCTTCAGGTTGGTATAGAACCTCCATGACATGGATCCGGGCGGTGCCGTCCGGAACCTTCCATTGGATCACATCACCCGCCTTGTATCCCAGCAGCGCGGTGCCAATGGGAGACAGGACGGAGATTTTGTTTTCCCGGATGGCCGCTTCCGCGGGATAAACCAGGGTATACGCCGCATCCTCCCGGGCATCATCGAATCGAAGCAGGACTTTGGTATTCATGGTGATCACATTACCGGGCACATGACCCGGATCGACCACGGCTGCCCTTTCCAGTTCAAGTTCCAGATCCTTGATGTATTGTTTGTTTTTCTCTTTGAGTTCTGGGTCACTATCAATGAGTTTAAGCAATTTTTCCTTATCGGGTCCCGTGATGTATAACTTTCTTGACAAAGCGACAGCCTCCTTTTTTTATGTTTCGTCGGTAAAAAAAGTGCCCTGCACCGGGCTTTCTGAAGTATCGCAGCCGGATGCAGGCTTAACCAGACTATACGAGGCTTTTGTCTTTTTGTCAATCCTGCGGGGACGGTAGTCAATTTTCGCTTTGCGGGCTTGGGTATGCTGATCTTTTCGTTTAATGCGGTAAAGCTTGCCGTCCTTACGAAAATAGGCGCCCGTTTGCCTGAAGTGAAAGGGCACTTGATGCTCCATGCACTGGCGGCGGATATCCAGGACCCAGTCATAGTCGCAGAGGCGGGCTTCGTTGCCCGATTCGCCGCCCACCACAACATCCTCTACCCATGGGCCCAGGTAGGGAGACAGATCGATGGGCTCCAGCAACGGCTCGCAGATGATGCTTTTATGTTTGATGGGCAGATCCCTGAAAATCGGAAGCCGAAAGTCAGCCCGGTCCTGGTTTTCCACAGTGCAGCAAACCATCACGTTGTCATAGCCTTCCCCCCAGTCCTTGGGCGCACAGGCTGAGAAACGATGGATTCTCTTGGTGATAAACAGAAATTTCAGATCCGAACGGATCTTCATGATCCGCCAGGCTTCTTCCCGCCAAGGGTCCGCATCCTCCAAGAGGAAGTCTGAGGTAAAACAGGTATAAACCAGTTCACCGGATGGGATCTTGTATTCCTTCATCCGGTTTTTGCGCAAGGGCAAGTCATAATCTTTGTTTTTCGTCACCACAGAACTGTCCTTGCCATGGCGTGCGTCGATGCGGTAGACATAGCAGTGGGCACAGCCGGGGCTTATTTTGTGGCATCCGTGCCACAAATTCCATGAAACCATACGCAGCCTCCCTGAAGCGTCGTCTTATTGGCTGCCGTTTTCCTTTAGTTTCGCAGCAGTGAGCCGGTCTGCTGGGCAAAGCTCATATTGGTCCAGTTCCTCCGGCGCCACCCAACAAGCGTTTTCATGGATCTCACGGAGGGGTGTGACCTCACCCTTCTGCAACTCCGCCTGAAAAAAGGTAAACAGGATCTCTTTGCCGGGATCCCGATATTTCCTGCGGTCAAAGACCTTTTTGACCTTGATGTCGATGGCCAATTCTTCCTTGCACTCCCGGATGATGCATTCTTCGAGAGTCTCTCCCTGCTCCAGCTTGCCTCCGGGAAATTCCCATAAATGAGCCAGTTTTCCGGCCGCCCGCTGGCAAATTAAAACCCGGCCTTCCCGGCAGATGATGGCGGCTGCAACGTGTAGCATGCGGTAACCTCACAAACTATAGAATCAGTCATATTATAACATGACAGCAGGATACAGCCGCAACATTTTTCGAATGCCGGATCGGCAACCCAGCCGTTCCCGCCCTTAGGCAGCCCATTCGCCCAGCTCGCGGACGGCTTCGGATTCAGTGTCAGCGGAAAACATAAAGTTCCCCTGAAGATCAAAAACCTCCACATGGCCTCCTGTATAAATGATTCTGCAGCTCATAGCCAGCACCTCGTTTCTCTTCTTTATCTTAATTATAGAGGATAAGCTGTGCAATAAATCGCTCTTTGCTGCGCGTTGCAAACCAATAAAGCATTAAAATCTCTGGTCCTATCACCCGTTTCAATCGCGGTGAGGCAAATAAGATTTTCAATGAAGTCGATGAGCAGGGTGAGAAGATCGTTATCAAGAACAACATCCCGATCTGCATCCTCATGAACCCCGCCCGCTACGAAGCGATCATCGAGGCGTTGGAAGACTATACATTCTATTTTGAGGCGCTCCAGAGAGACGCCGGCGGCAAGAAAGCCCATATTTCAACGAATGGAATGTGGGCTTTCTTGCAAGCCATAGAATATTCAAATCGTTCCCAGAGTTCCAATGTTATAATCCTCAACATTTGCCTTTGCCCTCCAGCCGTGATATATTTTTCTATGATAATCCCTGGAAACAGGATGGATTTTACTGCAAAGGCGGTATGCACCGTGGTCATCCGAAAAGGCCGGAAAGAAGACATCCCTGCAATCCTTTCTATTATCAAGGATGCCGTTTCCAATATGGAGACTTCAGGACTTTTCCAATGGGATGAACAGTATCCCAACGAAGCCATCGTCTCCCTGGACATCGATGCGGGAACGCTCTTTATCTACGAAGATGCGGGCGTCCCGAAGGCAGTTATCACCCTCAATGAATTCCAGGATGAGGAATATGCCCAAATCCCATGGCTTTGTCCCACGGGCGCCAATCTGGTGATCCACCGCCTTTGTGTGGATCCCAAGCATAAAGGCCGCGGGATCGCCACCCAACTGGTGAAATATGCCGAGAGCGAGGCCATTGAAAACGGCTATGTTTCGATTCGTTTGGACACCTTCAGCCAAAACCGGCGTTCCCAGGAACTCTATGAACGGATGGGTTATATCCGGCTGGGAAGCGTGACCTTCCGCAAGGGTGAGTTTTATTGTTTCGAGAAACCGCTGCAGAACGTATGATGATCCATAAGCAATCCAGATATAGGGGCGAAGAGCATGAGTAAAAGATTGTCTAACAATTACAAAGCCGTGGTGGAAAGGGATTCGAAACGGCTGCCGGTTTTATATAAAAGTATTCTGGTCGGACTTTCCGTGGGAATCGTCACTTCTCTGTATCGTCTGATGCTGATGAGGGCAGAGGATTTTTCCTTTGCCCTGTATGAGACGCTGCGGGCGCATCTGATTTTCGTCCCGTTGGCCTTCATCGCATTGGGGATTTCCGGTTATTTTGTAGGCTGGCTGGCCTCCCGCTTCCCCATGATCCGTGGCAGCGGCATTCCTCAGGTGAAAGGAATCATCATGGGCTATTTTAAGGATCGCTGGCTTGGTACCCTGATCGCTAAATTCATCGGTGGTACTCTGTCCATCGCTGCCGGACTGTCCCTGGGCCGGGAGGGCCCCTCCATCCAACTGGGAGCTTGTATTGCTCAAGGCATTGGGGATCGATTGGGTGATTCCCGAACTGAGAAAAAAATTCTCATGGCCAGCGGCGCCAGCGCCGGTTTAGCGGCTGCCTTCAATGCCCCCCTGGCCGGCGCCGTGTTTGCCCTTGAAGAAATCTTTAAGTATTTTTCGCCGATCATTCTGCTTTCCACCATGGCTGCGGCGGTGGTGGCAGATTTCGTATCCAAAATGATCTTCGGTGTATCGCCTGTCTTCCATTTCAACATCACGGGAAACATTCCGCTCAGCGCCTACTGGCTGCTTTTTCTCATGGGTGCTGTTCTAGGAGCCGGCGGCGCGTTATATAATGCGGTTTTGATTTCAACGCAGCGTCTTTTCCAAAAGATCCCTTGGCTCAACGAAAGGACCCGGCTGATCCTCCCCTTTCTTCTCGCGGGGATTCTAGGCCTGATCTTCCCCGTGGTTTTATGCGGCGGCCATGCGGTGATCGGTCAACTGCAGCCCGGCACCGGAATCCCCTTATTACTGCTCATCCTGGTTGTCAAGTTCACTTTTTCCATGATCAGCTTCGGATCCGGAGCCCCCGGCGGCATCTTTTTTCCGCTCTTGATCCTGGGGGCCACCATCGGCGCCATTTTTGGCAGTCTGGCAACCCAATCTTCCGGCGTCGACCCCAGTCTGTTTTATAATTTCATCATTTTGGCGATGGCCGGCTATTTTACCGCCATTGTCCGGGCGCCCATCACAGGGATCATCCTTCTTGTGGAAATGACCGGCTCCTTCACCCATATGCTTTCTCTGACCATCGTCTCCGTGGTAGCCTACGTGGTGGCAGATCTATTGAAAAGCGAGCCTATTTATGAATCTATGCTGGAACATATGATTGCCAAAGGCGGCATGGAGTCCTCTGAAGCCGATACCGTGAAAAAGGTCACTCTGGAAATGATCGTCCATCATGGCGCACCCGCGGAAAACAAGCAGATCAAGGATCTTGATCTGCCCGCCTGCTGCCTGCTGATCGCCATCCAGCGCGGCAAGCACGAAATCATCCCCCACGGCGATACGCAAATCCTGGCCGGGGACTATCTGCTGTTTCTGACCAATCTGTGCGATGAGACCCGTGCCAGAGAAACGCTGGGCAAGCTGACCAGCGTAAAATAAATTTGAAGGCAAGATACCCAAAAGGACCGTGTTGAAATTTTAAATTTCAGCATGGTCCTTTTCTTTTGACTGGATTCAATCTTGATATCTGCCTTTGATTATATCTTTAATTTCAATAATTTATGCATGGCTGTTTCCAGCATGGATCTTGGACAAGCCAGATTCAATCGCATAAATCCTTTGCCCGAATCACCAAACCAATAACCGCTGTCCAGGGCAAGACCCGCTTTTTCAATAAAGCGTTGATCGATCTCCTCGGCGCTTGGCGCTAATTTTCTGCAATCAAGCCACATGAGATAGGTGCCTTCCATTTTATAAGGCGTGATTTCTTCAATATTCTTTGTGATGAAATCATAAGCATACTTCATATTGCCTTCGATGTGTTCAACCAATTCATCCACCCATTGATGACCTTTTTCATAGACTGCCTGGGTCACTTCCTGACTAAAGGCATTGGACCGGTTCAAATCCAGAAGAGACAGCTCAGCTTTATACTTTTCCATTCTCTCCGCATTATAAATAATGGTGTAAGCACTGTGCAGCCCTGCGATATTGAAGGTTTTGCTGGGCGCCGTGCAGGTTATGGAATTCTTTCTGAAAGCCTCTGAAATGCTTGCAAAAGGGATATGCTTATGTCCTTTGAAGACCATGTCAAAATGGATTTCGTCGGAAACCACCAACACATGGTTGGCGATACAGATCTCGCCTAATTCCCGAAGCTCCTCTTCGGTCCACACGCGGCCCACCGGATTATGGGGGCTGCAGAGAATCAGCATTTTACACTGTTCGTCCCTGGCTTTTTCACGCAGATCCGCGAAATCCATCCGATATTTGCCATCCTCAAGGATCAGCGGGTTTTCCGATATCACCCGGCCATTCCCTTGGATGATGCCGAAAAAGGGATAGTAGACCGGTGTCTGGATCATTATTTTATCACCGGGTGATGTAAATAAACGGATCATCATATTCAGCGCAAAAACCACACCGGGGGCATATTCGATGTTTTCAGGTTGGGCAGCCAATCCGTGCCTTGATCGAAGCCACTGGGATACCGCGTCATAATATCCGGGCATTCGTTTGGAATACCCGAAAATACCATGGTTCAATCGTTTTTGTAAGGCATCGATCAAAAAATCCGGGGATTTTATCTCCATATCGGCGATCCAAAAAGGCATTAGCTGGTTTGTGCCGAACTTCAGATCCATTTCCTCGTACTTCACCGAGCTTGAATGATGCCGGTCAACCAATTCGTTAAAATCGTACATCTTACACCTCGAATCCATATTTTTTTCTGTTAGCCTATCAGGTACAGCATATCAAATCCTGTTTGAGGCGGCAACCCTTCTGTCGGCAAATAATAACGCCCCGAAACAAAGCCGGTCAGCTCATGTTTCAGGGCGTTTTTTTGATCCCCTTCAGCTGGGAAAAGGGGATGGCTGGTCCGCCTTATAGGTGAGTCTGCTTAGAATGAACAGCGTCGCAAAGCATAAGACCGAACCAACAATGGCCGGGCTGATCTCAAAGGGCGCGCCTAACATAGACCAGAGAATGCTGCTTGAGAATCCGGCGATCATGCCGCCGATGATCCCGGCCGACGTCGCCTTTTTCCAATAGAGCGCCGCAATGGCAGGCATTCCCACGGATGCCGCGTAAAAGGTCCAGGCAAACATCAGCGCCCGGTAGACCTGTCGGTTGTAGAGTGAAATGACCAGGGCTAAAATTCCAATGATTCCCGTGCCGATTCGTGAATAAAGAATCTCTTTGGATGGCGTCAGATTTTTCTTCAAAGGTTTGATGATATCCCCGACCACAGTTTGCACCGACATGAGCAGGTAGGTGTCTGCCGTCGACATGATCACCGCGATGATTCCGGCGAATGCAAGCCCGAGCACACCGGTTGGCAAGATTTTGATTGCCAGGGCCGGGATCGCGGCATCCGCGCTTCCATAGGTCTGCATGATATCGGGAATCAACAGATAACTGCCAAAGGATAAAATCACCGTCACCAGGATGGTTATCCCATAGATCGTTGTGCCGATCAGCATGCCTCTGGTCGCAGCCTGCGGACTTTTTGAGGCAAAGGACCTTTGCCACATTTCCGCGCCAGCGAAGGTAAAAATCAAGGAAGTGAATATCCAGCCGATGATTTCCGGCGTAAAGTTGAACGTCAGCATGCGGGAAGGCATTGCCCGGATCATTTCCCCGATGCCGCCTAAATGCTTAACGACTTTGATGGGCAATATAAAATAGACTGTGGCCAGCAGCACAAAAAACTGGGCCACATCGGTGTAGACAACACCGTAAAAGCCAGAAAAAACAGTGTATGAAATGATAATCAAAAAAGAAAACCAGGCCGCAAATTCATAGGAAAAACCACCGGTGATTTTGATCACGGTGGCCAGCGCGGTGATCTGGCTCCCAACGGTCGCCATCATGGTGAAGCCGATCAGACCGGAGGTTAAATAACGGGCAGCTTTGCCAAACCGGAACTCCATCAAATCAGGGATCGATGATATATTGTAACGCACCCCGATTTTCTGGATCCGTCCCGAAATGAAAGAAAAAAAATACATGCCTAACAAGTATGGGATGGCCAGCATGACCCCGATGATCCCCCGGTCGTACATAACACCGCCCCGGCCAATCAATGCCGAACCGCCAATGATCGAGGCGCAGACAGTGGCGGCGATCACAAAGAAATTCAAGCTTCTTCCGGCAATATAAAAATCATCGGAATCATTGATTTTTCCTTTCAACGCATAACCAATCACAAGCATCCCCGACATATATAACATTATTATAATATAGTCGATGCTCGATAAATTACCCACTTCATCAACCCCCTTTGCCGCTTATCCTATTTCAATGGACTGACCTCCTGTCTGTGGAGTGACAAAAGCAATCCACAGGCAGGAGGTTTATTAAATAAATGCCCCTACAACTTATTTCCGTCCGGCTTGCATCAAGCAGCCTGCGCTTCAGTTTCCATTGAGACCAGCTTTCCGTCCTCGTTATATTCGGCCCTCGGCATAAATTTACCGGTATAAGCCCATAAGACGGTAAAGAATATGGCGCCCCAGCATCCGAAGACATAGGGCAGATAGACCCAAGGGGCAACCCCCAGCGAGGAGATCACCAGAAGTGCGCCGCCGCTCCAAGGGCACATGCCGCCAAAATAGGCACTGCCCTCCGTGATGGTTCTGGAGAGGTTGATGATGTCCAAGTCCATTTTCTTATAGGCTTTGTCGTACATCCTGCCGTTGAGAATGATCGAAACATAGACGCTGGAGCTTAAAAACACGGTGGCTATGGAGGTGGCAAGCGTGCAGACGATCAGCGAGCTGCGGCTCTTGATAACCTTCAGAAGCTGTTCCATAATGGCATCCAGAACGCCGATCTTTTCGATCAAGCCCGCAAAGGTGAAGGCGGCAAACAACAGCATCACCAGGCCCGCGATGGACATGGCCCCGCCGCGGGACAACAGCGAATCGATGACTTTGATGTCTGTTTTTGAAACATAACCACTCCAAACGATCCCTGTAAGCGCTTTGAAGGTTTTACCTTGGAAAATCATTGCCTCCAACATGCCTATGCCAACACCCATGGACAGCACCGGCAGGATCGAGAATTTCAGAGCTGCCATCACAAAGACAAAAACCACTGGAAGAAGCAGTAAAAGATTGAAATTGAAGTTTGCGGCAAGGCCTCCGGTCAGTTGGTTCACAAGGCTTGTATCTGCGTTGACGCTTACCGGCAGCATGAAGCCCATAACCAAGAAGGCCACGGCAGCCAGAATGGCGCCATAACCGGAAGTCGGGATCATGCTCTTGAATAATTTAATGATATTCTGGCCGGTTGATGCGGCGGAAAGATTGGGCGTATCCGACAGAGGTGACCATTTATCCCCCAGGAAACAGCCGGATACGATGGCGCCGGCCGCCATCGGCAGCGGTATGCCAAGACCTGTGGCGATCCCTCCCAAGGCCAACCCAATGGAAGTCACAATGGCCCAGCTGGATCCGGTCACCAAACTGGCAATGGCGGTCATTAAAAAGGTAGCAAATAAAAAGATCGAGGGATGGATGATTTTCAAGCCTAAATAGATCATGTACGGAATCGTGCCGCTTGCGATCCAAGCAGCGCTGACAAAGCCGACCAGCATCAGAAAGTATAAGGCCGGCATGGCTGTTTTGACCACATCCAGCACATTGACAAACATATCATCCCATCGGTTGCCTAGGATCATTCCATAAACAGCGCAGATGATCGCGCAGTACAGGACGCCCATGGCTGTAGGGGCTTTGGCGATCAAGGCGGTCCAAATCATCACCGAAACAATCACCAGCAGGAGGATCATGGCCTCCGTAAAGTTCACTTTCCTTGGGGCTTTGGCTTTCTGTATGTTTTTATCATTGAGCATCGTCGATACCCCTTTCCTATCCATTCTCTATAACGACCTGTCGAGTTAAAAGTCCATTTCCATAAGCGGCAAGATGATGCCCACGTTTTGCTCTACCGCCTTCTCATAAACATATTGGCCTAAGGAAATATCCTCAGCCGCAATTCCAACATTAAATGCCAGGATGGTCTCCCGGTCGTTTTCCCGGCCCGGCTTCCCATTCACAAGATCACCAAGCTGGCAATAAAACTCAGGAAGTCCCCCTGCAAAGGCGCCGGTGCTTGCGTAGGAGCTGGTCTGGGTCAGGTCATCGGTGATCACCTTGTCTGAACCATGGATGATATCCGCAGGCCAGGCGCGTCCTGCCTCCAATCCGGCGCCAAGCATACCGGGTTTCAGCGCGCCAGCGGGAATGATGGGTTCATGTAGTTTCTGGGTGCAGGTCACAATGATATCCACCCCGTCAACGGCTTCAGAGACCGTTGTAAATTTATTCACGTTCACATGACACTTGTCCGGCATCTGAGCCGCATAATCATCCAGCATCTTTTCTTTGATATCAAAAATGTGGCAGGTTTCCAATGACGGCAGCACATGCTTGATGGCCATCAGATGCATCCTGCCCTGCACACCGGCCCCGATGATTGCAATGCTTCGTGCATCCTTTTTGGCGCAATGCTTGACAGTGACGGCGGTGGCGGCTGCCGTGCGAACGGCCGTGATCCAGCGGCAATCCATTACCGCGAGGGGCACACCTGTTTCGGTACTGTTCATGATCTGCACACCCAGGATCTGCGGCAAATCATGTTTGTAGTTCTCGGGATATCCGCTGACCCATTTGATTCCGCAAGCATCCATTCCCTTTAGGAATACGGGCATTTCATGAATGAAGGTGTCCGGTCGGGTATGGACACCGCGCTTTGGGGGATTTTCGATCGTTCCTTTGGCCTGTTCGCTGAGCGCCATTTCCACCCGTTGGATGATGTCTTCCCAGCCAATATCCAGGGATAGGATGTCTTCCTGAGATAGATACCTGAGTTCAACTTTCTTCATTTTTTTACCTCCATTGTGCAATTTTTTTGGTGACAAAAAAGATTGACATATATGAAGGCACAATACATAATAAAAATGCACACGATGCAAAATGGTCTGTTCCTGTATGTCCGCCGGCAAGCTAAATACAGGTTTAGGCCATTCTTTTTTTATTATGGTATCATACCACTCAAACTCAGCTGGTCCAGTGTGATTTGGTTATGCCGTTCAACGGCCTTGACACATCCTTCTGCATCCCTGGCTTTCAAGGCTTTCAGGATCAAGTCATGGTCCTTCAACGCGTGGGAATCATCCGTGGGCGTAAACATAAAATTGTCGTAAAAGATCAGATAAACGTTGCTTTTGGCAATGAGCTCGGCAATGAACTTCTCATAACACATATTGCCTGACGCCTCTGCGATCATCAAATGGAACCGGTCATTCATTTCGATAAACTGATCCAGGTCTTTGCGGGCGTGGGCCTCGACTTCTTTTCTTTGGAGCGCTTCCAGCGCTTCGATCTGCTCATCGGTGATGTTTTGGCAGGCCAGTCTGATTGCTGCGGTTTCCAGAAGCTTTTTGCACTCATAGACATCTCTGATTTCTTCCGCGGTGGGGCTGGAAACAAAGGCGCCGCGATTTGGAATGATGGTCACAAGGCCCTCATAGCTCAGACGCTTGAGGGCCGTCCGGATGGGCGTCCTGCTGATGCCGGTCTCTTTCACAAGCTGGGCTTCAACGATTTGGCCGTTTGGGAATAGTTTCTTTTTTACAATATTATCTTTGATTAAATTATAGATATAATCCTCAGATCGCATTCCATCTTCCTGCATGGATCATCACCCCGACTCGTTTTTAGTTTATTTGGAATATTTTGACTGATGCTCTTCAGTCCGTCACGAACGTATTTCCTGTTGATGGCCCCATTATACCATTCGTATACAATATTGTATACGATTTTTTAAAAATTATTTTACTGATCTGAACCCCCCGTCTCTATTGACGGAATCCAAGCTCCGCCGAGATCGCCTGGGCAGCCGTATGGATCAGTTTCTGGGCAAGGACGAAGTCATCCCCCGAAATATGCCGGTACATCCCAGACACGCCGATGGAATATTTCACACTGCCCGATACATCAAAGATGGGCGCGGCAACGGCGCGCAAGCCGATCCGATATTCCCCGTTTTCGATGGCATAGCCGCGCTCACGGATGGCCGCAAGTTCGATCTCAAGCTTATCCGTCTCTGTGATCGTGTGCGGGGTGAATGCAAACATTTCCGAGGCCCGAAGGATGGCAGAAGCCTGTGTCGGCGTCATGGAGGCCAGGATCGCTTTGCCAAGCGCCGTACAATAGACAGGCAGCCTTGCGCCGGTGTTGGTCACAACCCGCAGCGCGCCGAAAGTATCGGTTGCATCCAGAATAAGCACTTCGTTATGGTCGATGGCCGCGATCTGCACCGGTTCCCCGGTTTCCGAGGCGATCTGGTGAATATATGGCCGCGCTGCCGACAGGATATCCCATGACCGGCTGACCATGCTGCCAAGCTCAAAAAGCCTAACACCAAGACGGTATTTTCCATCGGAAGTCTGCTCAATAAAATGATCCTCCCGCATGGTCGAAAGCAGGGCATGGATCGTGCTTTTAGGATATCCCGCCTTCTGTGAGAGCTCCTGGAGTGTCATGGCGCGCCTGGCCTCCGCAAGGCAGTTGATTAAACGGATCGCTTTGGCTACAGACCCGACTTTGTTTGTACTTTCTGTCATGTCGATCCTCCTATCTTCTTAATGTGTTCATGTCGTTGAAATTGATTCAGTCCAGTAATATTCTGCATTGCTGAATGATTATCCTTTATTGCAGAACGCAAGGCGTTGTACTCGTTTAAGGATAATGCTAAAATAACTTCATCAATGAATGAAGGTGGATTATGGTCGATCAATTCGGAAGAACCATTGAATATTTGCGGCTTTCCGTCACTGACCTGTGCAATTATCGCTGTATCTATTGCATGGGTGAACAAGGTGTGCAAAAGCTTTCACATCATGACATTTTATCCGTCGAAGACATCATCGAAATTGCGAAGGAAGCCTCCCAATGCGGAATCCGCAAGGTCCGGATCACCGGTGGCGAACCCCTTGTGAGAAGAGGGGTGCTTCAAATCTGTGAAGGCATTTCGGCTTTGGATGGTATCCATGAGCTTTGCATGACCACCAACGGCACCCTTCTGCCCCAATATGCTGCCGATTTAAGGAAAGCCGGCGTCCACCGCCTGAACATCAGCATCGACACCTTGAATGCGGAAAAATTCCGGCGCATATCCAGAGTCGGCACGCTGGATGATGTTCTGAAAGGCATGGAGGCCGCCGAGGACGCCGGTTTCACCAACACCAAACTGAATACTGTGTTGATCGGCGGCATCAATGATGATGAGATCGGCGATTTTGTTGCCTTGACCAAAGACCGGCCTTTGGAAGTGCGCTTCATCGAACTGATGCCCATCGGCGAATGCGCCCAATGGGACACTTCCCGCTTTGTGGATGCCCAGGCTGTTTTGGATGCCTGCCCGGATCTGCGTGAAGTCAAAGCGGAAGGCGTCACCAAAATGTATCGTATGCCGGGTCATACCGGATCGGTTGGACTGATCCGCGCCATGAGCCTTCCTTTCTGCCAGTCCTGCAACCGGCTGCGTGTGACCGCCGATGGCAAACTGAAGCCATGCCTGCATTCTTCTTCGGAAATCCCGATCAAAGGGCTCCACGGCCAGGAGCTCCAGGCTGCCCTGCAACGTGGGATACGCCTCAAACCTGCCAGGCATCATATGGAGGATCACAGCAGTGATTCGGTCCGCGATATGAATCAAATCGGAGGATAAGATGGAAAAACTGACACACTTCAACGAAGAGGGGCGTGCCCGGATGGTGGATGTGTCCGAGAAAGCGACCACGCTTCGAACCGCCACGGCAACCGGCGCAATCTATATGGATACCGCGACCTTAGCGATGATCCGGGAAGGCCGCATCAAAAAAGGGGACGTTCTGGCCGTGGCCCAGGTGGCCGGCATCATGGCCGCCAAGCGCACCAGCGAGCTGATCCCCATGTGCCATCCCCTTGCTCTTACAGGGGCTGACATCCGCTTTGCCCTTCATGAAACCCCCTGCCGTATCGAAATCGGCTGCACCACCCGCTGCAAGGGCGAAACCGGTGTTGAGATGGAAGCTTTGTGCGGGGTTTCGGCGGCTGCCCTGACCATCTACGACATGTGCAAAGCGATCCAAAGGGATATGAGAATATCGGACATCCAGCTCCTCCATAAATCCGGAGGAAAAAGCGGTGAATATCACAGGGAGGATACATCATGGCAATCGTAACCAGCGTCAACATCAGTGAAAAAAAAGGCATCCGCAAACATGGGATGGAATCCATCCGGCTGGTGGCCGGCCATGGCATCGACGGTGATGCCCATGCAGGCAATTGGCATCGTCAAATCAGCATGCTTGCAGAAGAAAGCATCGACAAAATGCGGGATTTAGGTCTCCATGGGCTGACGCCAGGGGCCTTTGCGGAAAACATCAATACAAGGGGGATCGATTTGAAATCCCTTCCCGTGGGCACAAAGCTGTCCATTGGAGACGCCCTTGTTGAAGTCACCCAAATCGGGAAGCAATGTCATGATGACGGCTGCCCGATCCAAAAGGCCACCGGTCAATGTGTGATGCCCACCGAAGGGATTTTTGTGATTGTTTTAAAAGACGGTGTGATCAAAAAAGACGATAGCATCATGATCCAGGAGGACCGTAGCCTATGAAACTGATCAAAACCACGGAAGCCATCGGCCATATCCTCTGCCACGACTTGACACGGATCGTCAAGGGCGAATCCAAGGATGCCCAGTTCCGAAAGGGCCACGTGGTCACGGAGGCCGATATCCCCATGCTACTATCCATGGGTAAAGAGAATCTGTACGTTTGGGAAAAGCAAGAAGGCATGCTTCACGAAAATGACGGTGCAGAACGGCTCTATGCCATAACCGGCAATGCCAACATGGCCCGAAGTGAAGTGAAGGAAGGCAAAATCGAGCTCAGTGCGGCCTGCGACGGGCTTTTCCGTGTGGATGATGAAAAACTAAGGGCCATCAATTCCCTGGAGGACATTATCATCGCAACCCGCCGCGGCGATACCGCGGTCAAAAAAGGCGATAAGCTGGCGGGGATGCGGGTCATCCCCCTGGTGGTCGATGAGAAACGCCTCGATGAGGCAGACTTGATCGCTGAAGGAAAGCCGATCATGGAGCTTCTGCCCTACCGTCTTTGCAGCGTGGGTGTGATCACCACGGGAAGCGAGGTTTTTCATGGCAGGATCCAGGATACCTTCACCCCGGTGATCGAGGAGAAGCTTCATTCTTATGGCATGCAAATGACCGTCCATAAGATCGTGGATGATGGAATCGATCATATCCTGGCCGCCATTGATGAGGTCCGCAAAGCCAAGGTGGATCTGGTGCTTTGCACCGGGGGCATGAGCGTGGATCCTGACGACAATACCCCCGGCGCCATCAAGCAAAGCGGGGCCCGTATCGTGGCCTATGGCGCCCCGGTGCTGCCGGGTGCTATGTTTTTGCTGGGTTACTTTGAAGACGGCACGCCGATCATGGGCCTGCCGGGCTGTGTAATGTATGCAGGGGCAACGATCTTTGATTTGGTACTGCCTCGAGCAGCCGCCGGCGTCAAAATCAGCAAGGCCGATCTTGTGGCCTACGGGAACGGGGGCCTGTGCTTAGGCTGCAAGCCCTGCCATTATCCCCTTTGTCCCTTCGGAAAATAACATAACCGAAACGAAACAGGAGGCCTATTCATGAAAAAACCCATTTCCTTTGTCATGATCCTTGCCATGGCTACTCTGCTGGCCGCAGGCTGCGGCAGCGCCATCGCCGGCACAACTGCCGCAACGGCTGTCCAGTCCGAGGCAAAAGCAGAACCTGTGGAACTGACGGTCTTCGCCGCCGCGTCGATGACCGAAACCCTCTCAGAGATCCAGAAAATGTACGGCGTTGTTGCGCCTGACGTGACCCTGACCTTTAACTTTGATTCCTCTGGCACGCTGAAGACCCAAATCGAAGAAGGCGCTGACTGTGATCTATTTATATCCGCCGCGCAGAAGCAGATGAACGCCCTTGATTTGACCCATACAAAAAATACGGACAAACTGGACTTGATTCTTCCCGGGTCCCGGGTCGATCTTCTGGAAAACAAGGTGGTGCTGGTGGTCCCGGAGGGAAATCCCGCCGGCATCCAATCCTTTGAGGATGTAAACACCGACGCGGTTTCAATGATCGCTTTAGGCAACACCGATGTCCCCGTGGGCCAATATTCCGAAGAAATCTTCACCAAGATGGGCGTCTGGGATGGGATTCAAGACAAGATCACCTTTGCCAGCAATGTTAAAGAAGTCACCACGCAAGTGAGTGAAGGCGTTGTAGATTGTGGTGTGGTCTACGCCACCGATGCGTTTTCCGCTGAGCTTACCCCGGTTGCGGAAGCGCCTGCCGATATGCTGGCAACCCCCGTGGTTTATCCTGCCGCGGTCATTAAGTCTTCCAAACATGCCGAAGCCGCCCAGGCATTTCTTGATTACCTGCAGACTGCTGCCTGCGCGACCGTTTTTGAGAAGGTTGGTTTCACGATCAATCAATAATTGCTTATAAAAATAAAATCGCGGGCGGACTTCCCTGTCCGGCCGCGATTTGCAAGGAGAGCCTATGGATTGGTACCCGCTGCTGAACTCACTGAGGATATCGGCTATCTCCACGTTTTTAACGTTTTTCCTTGGAATTTTCGCGGCTTATTATATTGCGCGGGCGCCTCGGGCAGCAAAAGGGGTCCTCGATGTGCTCCTTACGCTGCCGCTGGTCCTGCCCCCCACGGTGGTCGGCTATCTGCTCTTGCGCCTCCTGGGCCCTAACCGCGTGCTGGGCGCCTGGATATTCCAGATGTTTGGCTTTAAAATGGTGATGACGTGGTGGTCAGCGATTTTTGCCGCCACAGTGGTTTCTTTTCCGCTAATGTACCGCACCGCACGGGGCGCCTTTGAATCCTTTGACATGACCCTTCAGTATTCCGCACAAACCCTGGGCATGTCCAACCGGCGTATTTTCTGGCGTATCCGCATGCCATACTGCTGGCAGGGGATCCTTGCCGGCACCGTTCTTTCCTTCGCCAGGGCCCTTGGTGAATATGGCGCAACCAGCATGATTGCAGGTTATACGCCCGGCAAAACCGCAACCATTTCCACCACCGTTTATCAGCTTTGGCGGACCGACAACGACGCATTGGCATTCCGGTGGGTGCTGGTCAACATAGCCATCTCCTTCGTGGTGCTGATGGCCGTGAATATGCTCGAACGCAGGACGCACACCCCACGCTTGGAGGTTCGATAAATATGAGTCTATCGGTTCAACTCAAAAAGCGTTACGGCAACTTTCTTCTTGATTCCGAATTTGAATGCGGCAACGAAGTCCTGGCTTTGCTTGGCGCTTCAGGCTGCGGAAAAAGTGTAACCCTTCGATGCATTGCCGGCATCGACAAACCTGACGAAGGACGCATCGTCCTGGATGGGCGGGTTTTGTTTGACAGCGAAAAAAAGATCAATCTCAAACCCCAGGCACGAAGGGCAGGCTATCTTTTCCAGCAATATGCCTTGTTTCCAAGCATGACCGTCTTGCAGAATGTGGCTTCAGGGGTGCGGGAGAAGGATAAGTCCGCGAGGGACGCCCTTGTGGACGACATGATCCGCCGCTTCCGGCTCCAAGGTCTTGAGGCGCTGCGTCCCCGGCAGCTTTCCGGCGGCCAGCAGCAGCGGGCGGCCCTTGCGCGGATATTTGCCTCCAAGCCTGCCGCCATCCTGCTGGATGAACCTTTTTCAGCCTTGGACAGCTATCTGAAGTGGCAGCTTGAGATGGAGCTTTTCGAAATGCTGAAGGATTATGAGGGCTCGATTCTGTGGATCTCCCATGATCGGGGGGAGGTTTTCCGTAACTGCGCCAAGGTCTGCGCCATGGACGCGGGGCGAACCGAACCTGTCCGGCCTGTGGAGGAATTGTTCCGGGATCCAATCACCGTGAGCTCGGCAAGGCTTTCAGGCTGCAAGAATATCGTCGAAGCCCAGCCTTCCAATGAATGGATGACCGCGGAGGTGCCCTCTTGGAATCTTTCTCTGCAATGCTCGAAAGAACTGCCAAAGACTAAGTTCTGCCTGGGTATCCGTGCCAATCACCTGCGTCAAGCCAGTGAAAAGGATGTCAATCCTTTGGTCTGCACCCTCCGCCGCATTACCGACGATCTGTTTTCGGTTATCCTAATGCTGCAGGTCCATGGAGCCAAAGAAGACGCGCCGCTGCTGCGCATGGAAATGCCCAAGGAGTTATGGAGCCCGCAGCCTTGCGGCAGCGATCTGACCCTATCCATCGCCCCGGAAGATATATTGATTTTGAAATGAGATGATATCCATGTTTACAGCCGCCGTTATCACCGTCAGTGACCGCAGTCATCGCGGTGAGCGTCCTGATGAAGGAGGCCCCCGCATTCAAAATCTTTTAAAGAAGAAGGGTTATGAAGTCACCCATTGCCTCATTGTACCTGACGAAATCCATAGGATCACTGAAGCCCTCGTTCACGCAGCGGATACCCTTGATATCGCATTGATCGTGACCACCGGCGGCACAGGCTTTGCGCCCCGGGACGTCACACCGGAAGCGACGATCGGTGCTTGTGAAAAAATGGTTCCAGGCATCCCCGAGGCGATGCGCAGCGCAAGCCTTCAAATCACGAACCGGGGCATGCTGTCCCGAGCGGCGGCGGGCATACGCGGCCGTTCTCTGATCATCAATCTGCCCGGCAGTCCAAAAGCCGCGGAAGAAAATCTGCTGGCCGTGATCGACGCTGTGGACCATGGCTTGATCATGCTCCGCGGCCGGCCAATGAATTGCGCGGATCTCCAAGCATAGTGAAGGGTCAGAGTGAAAGAATCCCCCCGATTTTCCATAAACCGCATGAAAAAGCCGCCCTGCAGCACAGGGCGGCTTTCATGTCGCATCATTCCATAGCGGCTTGGTCCTAAAGCACAAGAAAAACGGTTCCCAGCATGACCAAGACGCCGCCTACTGCCGTTTTGGCCGTGATGGTCTCATTGAGAAAAATACTGGCCAGGACGATGGTCATGATCACACTGATCCGGTTAAGGGGCACCACTTTGGATACATTGGCCAGAGACATGGCTTTGAAATAACAGAGCCAGGAAAAACCGGTGAGAACCCCGGAAACCAACAGAACGATCCAGCCCTTGGTGCCAAATTTAGCCATCTGTTGCTGTGTTCCCGTGGTTAAAACGATGCTCCAGGCCATAATGACGACGGTGCTGGTCCGCACCGCAGTGGCCAGATTGGAATCGAAGGTTGCGACCCCGGACTTGTCCAATATCGATGAAATCGCGGCAAACACCGCAGACATCAAGCCGTATAGGATCCACATAGGCAGTCCCCCTTTGTTATCCCCCATGGGGGGATATAAGCAATATACCACTTCAAGGATATTTCGTCAACGTTCCATGCTTCGAATCCCATGTATACTTCGCTTTTCATTATTTATTATCGATGGTTTAAATCAAGTTGATTATTCCAATGTTCAAATATATAATCGAAATGTAATACCTTGCATCGAGACCGAACGACGGCCTATTGCCGCACCTGGAAGGGGTTGTTTCAATGTCAAATCACGTTTCAGCTTCCCGGGAATCGATGACCTATGACTTGATCATCCAAAATGGTTTTGTATACGATGGCACAGGCGGCGCCGGGGTCCGGACCGACCTCGGGATTCTAAACGGACGGATTCGGAAGATTGCCCCCCTTAAGGACGCAAAGGCCCTCATGGTCATCGATGCCGCCGATAAAGTCGTTGCGCCGGGTTTTATTGACCTTCATACACATGCCGATCGCGGTATCCTGCGGGTCCCCTCTGCGGACAATTATCTGCTGCAGGGTGTTACCACCGTCCTGGGCGGCAACTGCGGCGAAAGCGTGCCCTGCGTCAACCTTTCTCTTTATCTTGCCCAGCTGGAAGGCAACATCGGCATCAACTTCTGCACCCTGGTGGGCTTCGGTGAGCTGCGCAAAGCCGCCATGGAGGATCCCACGGCCCAGCCTACGGTCCGGCAGCTTGAGGCCATGAAAATCTATATGGCGGATATCATGAGGCAAGGCGCCTTCGGCTTGTCCACCGGCCTGGAATATATTCCGGACCGCTTTGCATCCACAGAAGAAATCGTGGAAGTCGCCAAGACCGCCGCCTTTTTCGGCGGATTTTTCGCGACCCATATGCGGGATGAACAGACCGGCATACTGGCTTCCATTGCCGAAGCCATCGCCATCGGCAAACAGGCCGGCATCCCTGTGGAAATCTCACATCTGAAGGCTTGCGGCGCTGCGGTCTGGGGTTTAGGCCCCGCCATGATCGGCATGATCGGCGAAGCCCTTGCCCAAGGCCAGGATGTTTCTGCGGATATGTATCCTTATGGTGCTTCCAGCACCGGTTTGACCCAGCTTCTCCCCAAGGGGTCCATGGAAGGCGGCATCGGCCATCTGAAAGAGCGGCTGGCGGATCCTGAAACAGCGGCCCAAATTCGAGCCCATGCGGCCCGGCAGCTGCGCCTTCGCATCGGAGAGGACCTCTCTTTGATCCAGGTGGCCCGATATCGGCCGGATCCCTCCTTTGAGGGCAGGACCATGCCGTCGATCCTGGCCGGCCGGGGCCTCATGCCCAACATGGAAGCCATGCTGGATCTAGTGATCGAAATGAGCTGCGCCGATCCGTACCTGATGGTCATCTATCATTATATCCATGAAAAAGACATTCAAACCATCATGGCTTGCCCCTCCGTGAGCATCGCCTCGGATGGAGATATCCACATTTTCAATGAAGGCGTGCCCCATCCCAGGAGCTATGGCACCTTCCCCCGGTTTTTACGCCGTTATGTGTTGGATCAGCAGGTCATGCCCCTGGAAGAAGCCATCTGCAGGATCACCGCTTTGCCGGCGTCCAGGCTGAAGCTCCAGGAACGCGGCCTCCTCAAAGAGGGCTATTGGGCGGACATCACCGTCTTCGATCCGGCCGCCATCCGGGATAGGGCGGATTACCTCAATCCCCATCAATATCCTGAAGGGATCGATTATGTGCTGGTCAACGGCACCATCGCCGCGGACCATGGCAACATCGCACACCGAACCGGCGGCCACGTCTTGTATGGGCCGGCTGTGCGAAATGCAGGGAGGACCTGCCTATGAGCCCCTTGATCGGCATCATTCCCAGCAGGCTTATGGATGACCCTTCGGACAACTATCATATTCGGGCGATCAACGTGGCCGCCATCGTTCAAAACGGCGGCACCCCCCTCATCCTGCCCTATTCGGAAGACCCGGCGCTTTTAGATCGATACCTGACCTTGATCAGCGGTTTGTATTTTACCGGCGGCTGCGACATTCTGCCGGATTATTTCGGCGAAGCGCCCATTCCGGGCCTGGGGGAGCTTTGCCCTTCCCGGGATGCCTTTGAGATCCGCCTGTACCAACAAGCTGCCAAGCTGGATATGCCCATGCTGGGCGTCTGCCGCGGTGTCCAGATCATGAATGTGGCAGCAGGCGGAAGCCTGTACCAGGATCTGGGGAGTCAAATGTCCCAAGCCCTGGTCCATTCCCCCAAAGGCGTCGACCGAGCCCTGCCCTGCCACAACCTACAGATCGATCCTACCAGCCGGCTCTATTCCATTTTGAAAACCGAAGCTCCGGCTGTGAACTCCTTCCATCATGAAGCCATCAAAAAACCGGCGCCTGGCTATCGTGTGACTGCGTTGGCGCCGGATCAGGTGATCGAAGGGATCGAGTCCACCGAATTGACCTTCAGCCTAGGGGTCCAATGGCATCCCGAAGACATGCTCCGTTCCGCGCCTGTTTTTGCTGAACTCTACAAAGCCTTCATCTCCGCGGCGGCGTCCTATGACAAAGCACGCTGCATATAACCGAATAAAGGAGTGTTTTCCTTGAAAATCCTTGATCTGCACTGCGACACTCTGCTGAAAGCGCAATCCTTCGCCGGCAACGATGGCCATGTGGACCTGGACCGCCTGCCTGCCGGCGCCCAATACTGCCAATGCTTCGCCATCTTTATTGACGACCAGCTCCGTGGACAGGAAGCCGCCGATAAAGCAGAAGGGTACTATCGGCACTTCCTCACCAATATGGATCAGCTGTCGGGCCGTATTCGCCAGTGCCGCACCACGGTTGACGTAGAGGCCGCCTTTGAAGAAGGCAAGTCTGCAGCCATCCTGACCATCGAAAACGGCGCCGCCCTGGGCGGCAGGATAGAAAACCTCGAGCGCATGGCCGGCTATGGTGTAAAAATCATGACCCTTACCTGGAATGCCGAAAACGAGATCGGCGGCGGCAGCCAGTCTGAGACTGGTCTGAAGCCCTTCGGCAAGGACATCATCCGCCGCATGGAAGCCTTGAAGGTGGCGGTGGATGTCTCCCATCTCAACGACAAAACCTTCTGGGCCGTGGCGGAATTCACCCAAAAACCCATCCTGGCCACCCACTCCAACAGCCGGGTCATCTGCGCCCACGCCCGCAACGTCACCGACGACCAGGTTCGGGCCATCGCTGAGACCGGCGGCATCCTGGGGCTGAATTATTACGTGCATTTCTTGTGTGAAGATGGCGTTGTCACAGGCTATGACGGAATGCTACGCCATATCGAGCATCTTCTGAATGTTGGCGGTGAAGGCTTCCTGGCCCTGGGCTCGGATTTTGACGGCTGCACCACACCGGCTTTCCTGGGCTGCACCCGGGATTTAGGAGCGTTTTATGATTGCTGCAGCCAGCACTTCGGCCAAACCCTGGCTGACCGGATCTTCTTCGACAATGGGTTGACCTTCCTCAAAAAATTTGATTGATTTTCGCCCTCGCGCCCAACACACATTCCCATATTGCAAAAAAGACAGGCAATCCACGGCACGTTTGATTTTTTCAATCCGTGCGCCGGATTGCCTGCTGCAATTTTTTGAGCGATAACCTTGGTGGCCTTATTCCAGTGAAAAACGAAGGATCCTCGACCCTGTATCCATGGTACAGACCGCACCCAAAGGAATCGTGGAAATGGGCGTACAGTGGCCGGACTTGATATCATAGAGCACCGGTTTGTCATAATCCGCAAAGAAATCCCTCATGAGATCTTCCACTAAATACGAGGGGTCGTGCTCGTTGCTCTGATTTGCAAAATCCCCGATGAGGATACCGGCGGCATCGGCGAATTTACCCGCATATTTCAGCTGGTGCAGAAACCGATCCACATGGGCCGTGTCTTCATCCACTTCCTCGAAGAAGAGGATTTTCCCCTTGGTGTCCAATTCGTTGGGCGTGCCCATCAGAGAATTAATGATGGAAAGGTTGCCGCCGGCGCATAGCCCCCGGGCTTTGCCGGGGCGCAGCACCTTGAAGGGGACCCCGGGCGGATTGTCCAGGTCCATGGTTCCCGTTGCACCCAGGGACAAAGCCTTCTCCATGGACGCCTCAGTGAAAGGATCAAAATTCTGTATCATATTGGTTTTGACCATGGGTCCGTGGAAAGTGATCAGGTGGGCTCTCTGGTTAAAGGCCACATGAAAATTCGTGATGTCGCTGTAGCCCATAAAAACCTTGGGATTGGCCCGGATCAGGTCATAGTCCAGCTTATCAAGCACATGATTGCCTGAGTCCCCGCCCCGAAGGCAGAAAATAGCCCTGATCTCAGGATCCCCAAACATACGATGAATGTCCTGGCCCCGAAGGTCGCCGCAGCCGGCGCAATACCCGTAGACCGGTGCTGCCGTCACACTGGCTCCCGGCACCACCCGGTACTCCCGGGACTCCAAAAAGGCAATGGATTGAGCGGCTTCATCCGGGGTCACCGGCGAGCAAGGCGCTATCAGTCCCACTTGATCCCCTTTTTTCGGCGGATCAGGAAAAATCATTGGTGATTACCCCCTCAAAATGCGCCAGCCCAAAGACCTGGCACATTGCTTCTTTTAGTCCCTTATCAAAGCTGAAAACGGCCCTCCAAGGCCATGTATTGGTCAAACAGCAGCCGGCTGGCCCGGGCCCCGTAGATGTGGGATTCGTGCGCCTTATGGTATTGCTTGTCCTTGAATTCCTTGGTAAAGATGGCGATCACATACTTGCCGTAGGGGGTACCCACGATGCCGCCGTCATTGCGGCATTTGTTCATGGACCCACTTTTCGAGGCGATAAAGACCTGCGGGTCGATATCGCCGTAATTATCCTCGTCCAAATAAAAAGGCGGGAAAAACATGGACAAGGTGCTGTTATACTTCTGCTTCTTGAAAATTTCCAGCATGTCATCGGAAGCCTCGGGGCTCACCAGCTCGCGGCGGGCCAGCATGGCAAAGAGTTTGCCGTAATCCTCCGGCGTGGTGGTTCCCAGCTTGTCCCAGCCATCGATGCCCAGCTTCCGGTGGAGACGGGTGCCGGCAAGGCCCAGCTTTTGGATGGTATCATTGATATGTTCCAGTCCCAAATAATCGATCAGGATGTTGGTGGCAATGTTGTCGCTGAGTGTGATCATCAGAACCGCCATGTTTTTGGCCGTCAGCTGCAGGCCCAGGACCATGTCCCGCAGGATCCCGCTGCCGTTGATAAAATTCGACTTATCATAGACCAGCATATCATCCAGGGATTTTTTCCCCTCATGGACCTGGCTGTACAGATCCGCCAGAATAAAGGATTTGATGGTGCTTGCGGTTTCATATTCTTCCTCCGGATGGATCCGGATCACATGGCCCTTCAGATCGTCGGCATAGATCCCCATGATCCCGGAAAAGCTCAGGATTTCGCAGCGGATGCGGTTCTCCAAGGTAAATAGTTCATTCATCGTTTCATTCCCCATTTTCATTGGATCCTTAGATTTTCAGCATTGTGGCAGGCCACCATCCGCCCCTGGAGCTCCCGCATCTGCGGCTCTTCGCTGCTGCAGCGCTCCGTCATATATGGGCAGCGGGTATGAAAACGGCAGCCCCCGGGGGGATTCACCGGGCTGGGCATTTCCCCTATCAGCAGGGATTTATTTTCCCGGCGCAGATGGGGATCCGGCTTGGGCACGGCGGCCAGCAGGAACTTGGTGTAGGGGTGGATCGGATTCTTAAAGATATCCTCCGTGTTCCCGATCTCGCAGAGCTTGCCCAGGAACATGACGCAGACACGGTCTGAAATATAGCGGACCACGCCTAGGTCATGGGAAATGAATAAATAAGTGAGTTTCATGTCCTTCTGCAGGTCATGCAGCAAGTTCAGGATCTGGGCCTGGATCGAGACATCCAACGCGGAAACAGGCTCGTCGCAGACCACCAACTTGGGATTCAGTGCCAAGGCCCGGGCGATGCCGATCCTCTGCCGCTGACCGCCGGAAAACTGATGGGGGTATCGGTTGATGAATTCCGGGCGGATGCCCACGATCTTCAACAGTTCCCGGACCCGGTCCTCCGTTTCTTGTTTCGTGGCAAACATGTTGTGGGTGACCAGTGGCTCGGCAATGATCTGGAAGACGGTCATCCTTGGGTTCAGGGAGGCGTAAGGGTCCTGGAAAATGATCTGCATTTTTTTCCGGATGTGCCGCATCGCTTCCCCGGTTAGTTTGTCCAGATCCTGCCCCTCAAAACGGATGGCGCCCTCTGTGGGTTCCAGCAGCTTCAGGATCAGCCGCCCCATGGTGCTTTTGCCGCAGCCGGATTCCCCCACCATGGCCAAGGTCTCTCCTTCCTTGATGGTAAAGCTCACGTCAGAGACCGCATGGACCACGGCGGCAGACTTACGGAAACCAGCGGCCACCTTAAACTCCTTGACCACATGGTCCACTTCCAGCAAATCGCCTTTCACGGCCTGGACTTCTCCGTTCTTTTCCAACACTGCCTGGGTCATGCAGGTTCACCTCCGTTTTTGTAGAGGAAGCAGCGCACAAGGTGCTGGTTCCCCGCATCATACAGCTCGGGCTCATGTTCATGACATTCTTGCATGGCAAATTCGCACCGGGGACAAAAACGGCAGCCTTTAGGCAAACGCAGCAGGTTGGGCACCATGCCCTTGATGTTGTACAGACGCTGTTTTTCCGCCATCGGCTTGGGTATGGATTGCAGCAGCCCCTTGGTATAGGGGTGCCCGGTATGGTCAAAAAGGTCAAAAATATTGGCCTGCTCCATGATCTTGCCGGCATACATGACGTAAACATAATCGCAGACCTCCGCCACCACGCCCAGATTATGGGTGATCAGCATGATGGAGGTGCCGAAGTCGCTCTCCAGCTGCTTCATAAGATGCAGGATCTGGGCCTCGATGGTCACGTCCAAGGCGGTGGTCGGTTCATCCGCGATCAACAATTGGGGACGGCAAACCATGGCCATGCCGATCATGACCCGTTGGCGCAGACCGCCGGACAATTGATGCGGATAGGCTTTAAACCTTTTTTCTGCTTCCGGGATGCCGACGGCTTTGAAAATATCAATGACCCTTTGTTTTGCTTCTTGCTTGCTTACCTGCTGGTGGGTGGTAATGGCTTCGCTCACCTGCCGGCCAACGGTATAGACCGGATTCAGGGACGTCATGGGCTCCTGGAAAATCACCGAGATTTTGTTGCCGCGGAGCTCACGGATCTCATCGATGCCGGCCCCGACCAGCTCTTTCCCGTCCAGACGGATGCTGCCGCTAACAATACGCCCCGGCCTGGATATGAGCTGCAAAATGGACATGGCAGTGACGCTTTTACCGCAGCCGGATTCACCCACCACACCCACGATCTGCCGCTTGGGAATCTCCAAGGTGACCCCATCCACCGCCGGGACCACGCCTTTATGTGTAAAGAAATGGGTCTTCAAATCGGTGATTTTGAGAAGTTCTGCATTGTTTTGCTGTTCGCTCATCGTCACATCCCCTAATCTTTCAAGTACGGATCCAGGGCATCCCGGACACCGTCACCCAAGAAGTTGAACGCCAGGACCACGATCAGGATGGCGACACCGGGCGCCAGCGCCAGCCATGGATAGTTGAACAGATACTGCTTGCCTCTGTAAACCATCAGGCCCCAACTGGTGGAAGGCGGTACGGCGCCGATCCCCAAAAAGCTCAGGCTGGACTCGGACATGATCGAATCCGGGATATTCAGGGAAAACAGTACGATCAGATTGGGAATGCAGTTGGGGAGGATATGGCGGGTCATGATGGTCCATTTTTTCACGCCTACCGACCTGGCTGCTTCCACAAATTCTTTTTCTTTCAGGGAAAGGGTCTGGGCCCGGACGATCCGCGCCGTGCCAGCCCATTTCACGATGCTGAGGGCAATAAAGATATTGATCAGGCTGGCGCCCAAGGTATACATGACCACCATGGCCAAAAGCAGGGAGGGAAAAGCCAGCACGATGTCTGCAAAACGCATGATCACAAAGTCAACTCTTTTGCCAAGAAAGCCGGCCATCAGGCCCATGACGGTGCCGATGGTCATGGCAATGATGGTGGGCACCAGGCCAATGACCAGCGAGACCCGGGATCCGAAAATCAGGCGGCTGAAGACGTCGCGACCCAATTCATCACAACCCAGCCAGTGCTGGACTGAGGGCGCTGCGAAACGCAGGTTTTCCACGTCCTGAAAATTAGGATCATAGGGAGCCACCCAGGGCGCAAAGACCGCCATAAAGATCACGATGATGATGATCGCCAAGGATACGGCCGCCAGCTTGTTTTTCTTGAGCATGCCCTTCAGGCTGCTCCAAATACTGTCATCATCCAAAAGCTCCGCTTCGATGTCCTCTTCCTGGGGACAGAAGAACTTTTGTTCATCCACATAGTCTGCAACATTCAGTGCTTCCTGCATCAGCTCACCTACTCACATCGTATTCTGGGATCAAGAACGGAATACATCAGATCTGCTATCAGGTTCCCGGCAATGATCAGCATGGTGGTAAAGATAATGGTCCCCTGTAAAAGCGGCATGTCCCGATCGCCGATGGCGCTCACCGCCACCCGGCCCAACCCGGGAATACCAAAAATGCTTTCGGTCATGACGGCGCCGCCTAAAAGGCTGGACACCTGGATGGCCATCATGGTGACCACCGGCAGCATGGCATTTTTCAAAGCATGGCCCACCACCACGGTGGTTTCGCGCAGGCCTTTGGCCCTAGCGGTCCGAATAAAATCATTTTTCATGATTTCCAGAAGATTGGATCGGGTCAGCCGGGCAATGGTGCCGGCCGAACTCCAGCCTAAAACGATGGAAGGCATGATGAAGCTTTGCCAGGTTTTATAACCGGTCACCGGCAGCCAACCCAGTTTGTATGCAAAAACATACTGCATCAGCAGTCCGGCCCAAAACACCGGCATGGAAACGCCCATCAGGGAGAACGTCATAAAACCCCGGTCGATCAAGGTGTTTTGCTTGACCGCCGCAATGATGCCCGAGGGAATGCCGATCAGCCAGGCCACCATGGCTGCGCTGAGGGTCAGTTTTACCGTTTGAGGAAACGCCTGGAAGATCAAGTCCGAAACCTCACGCTTCAGCTTGTAGGACATACCGAAGTCCCCTTGCAGGGCATTTTTAAGATAATTAAAAAATTGCACAATAAAAGGATCATCCAAGCCCATCCGTTCCCTGAAGGCTTCGATCAGGTCAGGCTTGATATGCTCCCCCATCATCAGCGTCACCGGATCGCCCGGCACCACATTCAACATAAAAAAGATGACAAAGACGACACCGATCAGGACAGGAATCGAAATAAGGACCCGTTTGATGATATATTTTGCCACAGCATTCACCTGTCTTTCAGCAGCAATCGGTAGGGGTTAAAGATAAGTAAGGCAAATGCCTTACTTATCTTTAACGGCCCTTTCAGTTTGAAGGATTTATGGGTGTGTGACCTCGACTAGTTTTCGATATGCAGCCCTTCATAGTAATGCCAGGTGGAGGTCCAGCCGTTCCAGGAAACCTTGAAGCCTTTCAGGCGGTCGCTGGTGATGAAGATGTGCTGTTTGCAGAACAGGGGGATCCAGGCGGCTTCGTCCTGAATGATGGCTTTTTCCAGGGCCTGGTATTCAGCCATTCTGGCATCGTTATCGGTGATGGCCCTGGCGGCCACGACCCGGTTGGAAAGTTCTTCGTTCTTGAAGTTGAAGGAACGTTTATTGGTGTTGCCAGGTGCGAAGAAGGTGTACAGGAAGTTGTCGGGATCGTTGAAGTCTGCAGACCAGCTGGTGGTGTACATCGGCAGCAAACCGTCTGCACGGACCGCATACCAGGTGGCTTCGTCCACTTGCTCGATGGTGACCTTCACGCCGATCTTGGCCAACTGGGCCTGGACCATTTCGTTTCTGGACAGAGTGTCGGGACTGTCGGTGGACTGTGTGATGGTCATTTCAAAACCGTCGGGATAGCCGGCTTCCGCCAGCAAGGCCTTGGCGGCTTCGAGATCATACTTGATTTCCGGCAGATTCGGATTGTAGCCTACCAGTCCGGGAGGCATGATGCCGGAGAGGACCTCGCCTCTGCCGTCAAACAGATTGTCCAGGATGGACTGGCGGTCGATGGCCATCTGCAGGGCTTTGCGGACCCGGACATCGCCAAAGGGCTCGATGTTCTGGTTGAACGTATAGTAGTAAATGCCTACGCGATTGCCAACCACCGTATTGTCTTTGTATTTTTCATTGCTCATGAAATAGCCGATTTGGGTCGGCGCATAGTCGCAGTCAAAGACATCCAGCTCGCCGGATTCAAACATCATCCGCATGGTGTCCGCATCGGCCACGGTCTTCCAGGAGATGCCGTCCAGAGCGGGGGCGCCGCGCCAATAGTTTTCGTTCTTCAGGATGATCTTTTCGTCGTTGAGGACCCAGGACTTGAAGTAGTAGGGGCCTGTGCCCACGGTTTTTTCAGCAACCAGACCGAAGTCCGTGCCGGCTTCCATGGTGGTTTCTTTATCATAAATACCGACACCGGGTGTGGCCAGAGAAGCCAGGAACGCGCCGAAAGGCGCTTCCAGGGTCATTTTGACCGTGTAGTCGTCCACAATCTCCAGGCCTTCCAATTCCTTGGCCGTACCGTCCATCATGGCTTGGGAGCCTTTGATGGGGGAAATGAAGTCTTGGTTTTTCGCCCCGGTTTCGGGAAGGAGCATTCTTTCGAAGGTATATTTCACATCTTCAGCGGTGAAATCTTTGCCGTTATGGAATTTCACGCCCTCTTGAAGCTTGAAGGTATAGACCATGCCATCCGGGGAGATCTCCCAGCTTTTTGCCAGGCCGGGAATGATGTCGGATTTGCCCTCCGCCACACTGGTGGCTTCCACAAGACGGTCAAAAATCATAAAGGGAATGTCGTAGTACTCGGTGGTCATCTGGCCGTCGCAGGTATCGACCTCGGTGACTTCGCCCAGACGCATGATGTTGTCGTAGCTGATTTTTTCATCCTTGTTTCCTTCGGCACTGGCTGTTTCTGATCCACAGCCAGACAGCACACTTAACCCCATGACCAGTGCTAAGAGCAAAGCTAGATACTTCCGTTTCATTAATTTTCCTCCTTTAATTTGATGTTCGATCGGATCCTATGGTTTTGCCAACCGGTATCTGTGAAGTGCCACCCTCCCTTTTGATAGATTTTCAAAGCCCGAAATGCCATCGCATCCTATGTTGTGCCGGGAATCTGTTTGTTCATGATTATTGTGCAAGAAATGTGCCAAAATAAATAAGCCGCAAATCCCTTGTTTGCGGCGTATTCCTTGAGTTGAGTGTTCATCAATCCGTATATCGCGTTCGTTTTTCCGAACTTAATTGACCCGTATGGAATAGTTCAGACAAAGCAAGGCGATGTCGCGCATGGCGCTCTCCGCTTTACGAACGTCCACCTGATTGGTGCTCATGCAAAGTATAAACGGATGCTTTGAGAAGACGATCCCCGCATCATGACGAATTCCTTCATCTTCACCGATCTGATGGGCGATCCCGATCAAATCAGAAAAATGATAAGGAATGATATAGTCCCTCTGCTGCAGCTTAAGGAGTTCAATGATTTCATTGCTGACCTTACTGCTGATCAGCTGTCCGTTCAGCACCCGCTCAAACATGTCGCCGAGTTCATGGACCGAGGAATAGTTTTCGATCCCCTTCGAAATGCCTTCCTGGTCGAACAAAAACCGGTTGACTCTTGAATGAAGATATCCCAGGGAAGACAAAGTTTGATTGATCTGGTTGATACCAACAAGACCCGCAAGAATATTGAATGCGGTGTTATCGCCGACGGTGGTCATCACTCGGTAGAGATCTTCAACTGTCAGCTCAATGCCTTCATGCAGGCTGGTGATCGCTCCGATGGAGGGTACCTTCTCCTCATTCCGAAGTGTGTGGACAGCATCCCTTCGGATCTCGCCTTGATCGATCTGCCTGAGCACTTCAATCAGCAAAAAAAGCTTGGCGATCCCTGCGGCAATGAATACGTCCGCATTGCCTTCAAAACAACTGTACCCGCTATGGATGTCTTTGTAGTAGACGCCAAACTGGCCTGAAATGTTGATGATGCGATCCTTGATCTGTTCATTAAGCATGACGGACTACTCCTCTACATCGTACTTTTTCATTTTTTCAAACAGCGTCGTCCGGCTGATATCGAGGATCTTGGCGGTCTTGACCTTATTCGAACCTGTTTGCGCCAGCACCTTCATGATCAGTTGTCTCTCAAAGGCTTCCACCTGGCTTTTAAGATCGATGGGAAGGGTTTCCGGGCTCTTCATCATGAGATGCCGCGCCCTGATCACCCGCTCGTCGCACAGAATGGCGGATTGTTCAAGCACATTCTCCAATTCCCTTATGTTTCCAGGCCACTCATAACCCTTCAATTGCTGAATGGCCTCGTTGCTCAGGACGAGGGGTTCAATCTCCAATCGGCTGCAGATCCGCGGCAAGATGTTTTTGCTTAAAAGTTCAATATCTTCAAGCCGCTCCCTCAGAGGCGGGACTTTGATCGGAAAGACGTTCAGCCGATAATAAAGATCCCTTCTGAAAACTTTTTCCGCAACAAACCGCTCAATATCCTGATTCGTTGCTGCGATAATGCGCACATTCACTTCGATTTTTTTGTTGCCGCCGATTCGATAGAAGCTCTGATTCTGAAGGACCTCAAGAAGGCGTCCCTGAGAAAGCAAAGGCAATTCGCCGATTTCATCCAAAAAGATGGTTCCCCCGTCCGCCATCTCGAAGTAACCTTTTTTGCCCGTTCGCCTGGCACCGGTAAAAGCCCCCTCTTCATAGCCAAAAAGTTCGCTTTCGATCAGATTCTCCGGTATCGCAGCGCAGTTGATCACAATGAACGGCATCAAGGCCCGCTTGCTCTTCTTGTGGATCTCCTGGGCAACCATGCTTTTGCCTGTGCCGCTATCCCCTAGCAGGAGAACCGACGCGTTGGTGACGGCCACACGACCCAATACATCCTTGATGCGCCTCATGGCGGGGGATTGGCTGATAATGCTGTGGAAGTCCAGAACCAGATTCCCCTGTTCATGGGGTGACGTCGACAATTGGGCTTTGATATCAAACAATCGTACGATCATATGATCAAGGTCCCGCTCCGCGCTGATATGGATTTCCTGCCTTTCCGCGTCCAAGGGGCGCCGCCTGAGGAACACCCGCTGTCCCTGCCACAAAATGATGTGCTCCGTGTCCAAGTTGCAGTCCTTTTGGCAGCATGCCTGAAAGATTTGCGTTTCAAGCAAATCACAAAGAGGAATAGGCTGGCGCGAAAACCGCTCATTGCAAATGTAAGTTTCGAAATCCAAGCTTTGAGAAAACCGGCTGATCCGATCTTCTTTCGAATCTGGCGGCAAAAAGAATTTCAACGACTGCCCCGAGAACGCAATCAGCTGTCCGCCGAATTCGGTCAAATCAAATTCATAGGATTTTCCGTCCAGCGTGATCTCCAAATCATCCATGGGGTTGACCGTCATCGAGATTTCCCGGCCGTCAAAGACCGTGTTGAGCGCGATGTCGTTCTCACACCACTTGATGATCGGCTGCATATCCTCATCCCCAACGATCCTGACACCCAGCCAGTGACCTGTCGTCTCGCCGGACTTTGATGTCAGCTCCTGAAAAAAGCATCGCTTCATCGGCTCCAGATCGTGGGATGCGGCTTCTTTCTGGACCCAAATCAGCAAATCGCCATTTTCAAAACGCCCGTGATCATATCCGATCCACCGGCGCACTGGCTCTTTGAGGTAAGGTATTTCATTGGCGTCGATCATCACGACCTCTTCGCGATCGTTGATAAACATATTTTCCCCCTTGTTCATTCTCAAACGACAATTCTTTCCATCGAGCGCACAGCATTCGCCGCACTTTACAACAAGTTGATTATATCACGCTGCGTGCATTTGTTCACTGGAAAGGCTCATCACAAAAGAAAAAATATGGTTTCCTCTAAGCTAAAATTTCTGCCAAGGGTTTGTAAGGCATGTTATGGGCTTCGGCCACCTTCTGGAAGGTGATATGGCCTTCCGCCGTATTGATGCCCTTCGCCAAGGCCCCATCCTCCTTCGCAGCCTGCTTCCAGCCTTTGGCCGCCAGATCCAACGCGTAAGGCAGGGTCACGTTAGCCAACGCATAGGTGGAGGTCCTGGCCACGGCGCCGGGCATATTGGCCACGGAGTAATGAACAACCCCATGTTTGATAAAGACGGGGTCGCTGTGGGTGGTGATCCGGTCGATGGTGGCGATGGAGCCCCCCTGGTCGATGGCCACGTCCACAATCACGGACCCGGGCCGCATAGTTTTGACCATGTCTTCCGTGACCAGATGGGGTGCCCGGGCGCCGGGGATCAGCACCGCGCCGATCAGCAGATCCGTATCTTTGACTTCTTCCGCAATGTTATAGGCGTTGGACATGACGGTCTTCACCCGGCCTTTGAACTGGTCATCCAGGGCGATCAGCCGCGTGGGGTTCATTTCTACAATGGCAACGTCGGCTCCCATGCCCACGGCGATCTTCGCCGCATTGGTGCCCACCATGCCGCCGCCGATGATGGTGACCTTGGCCGGCTTCACCCCGGGTACGCCGCCCAAGAGCATGCCGCGGCCGCCATAGTTCTTCTCCAGGAAATGGGCGCCGATCTGAACGGACATTCTGCCGGCCACCATGCTCATGGGCATCAGCAGGGGCAGGGAGCCGTTGGGCAGGGTCACGGTTTCAAAGGCGATGCCGATGATTTTTTTCTCCAGCAGCACCTTGGTCAATTCGGGTTCCGGGGCCAGATGAAGGTAGGTGAAGAGGATCTGGTGCTCTTTCATCAGACCATATTCCTGAGGCAGCGGTTCCTTGACTTTGACGATCATGTCGGATTGGGCATAAACCTCCGCAGCCGTGCCGCATAGGATGGCGCCTGCTTCGGTGTATTCCCGGTCTTCGATGCCGCTGCCCAGCCCGGCATTGGTTTCAATATATACGGTGTTGCCATGGTCTACCAGCGCTTTGACACCTGAAGGAATGAGTCCCACCCGGTTTTCATTGTTTTTGACTTCCTTTGGCGTTCCGACTTTCATTTACAACACTCCTTTGAATTTTTCAGGATCAGAAACTTTTTAAGGGACGCACCACATCCTTTGAGAGGGAGGTTCTCGCCAGATATCGTGAATCCCAAAAATCAACCCATTTTGTATTTTGGACAAATCCAAAATAGCCGCGGCTATACAAGCTCGTAGGTCTCCCAATCGGAATCCGTAAAATGCCACCATTCCTTCAGATATATTTCAAAGCCTGAACTGAGCATGGCCTCCTGAAGCCCCTTTAAACGACTATATACCGGTTCCTCCAGTCCCTCAAGGGCGGCAGACGCAGCCTCAGAAAAATCGTCAAAAGGACTTGGCATGACCAAATAATTTCCTTGAAGATCGGCAAGGGTCACATCCACCGCGCAGCCTCTGTTATGCTTGGAGCCTATTTCCGGCGGAGCGACAAAATCGGGATCACTCACGGTTCGCCATAACACCTTCTGAACCTCCATCGGCCGGTAGGCATCCCAAATAACCAGGCGATAACCTTTCAACCTGAGCAAATCCGCGGCATGCTTCAATTTGACCAGCGTACCTGCACGCAATCGATCGTATTGACATTCATAGATTGCCTTCCCTGTGAAGTTGTCGTCGGTGCTGTATTTCAAATCAATGATGGCGTCCGGAATCCAATGCTGTATTTTATCAAAGGCCATGTGACTGTCCTGCTGCAATACGTTCGCCCCCTTGCATGATATCGATCCATCCTTGTTCTTTTTGTGCAAGAAGTATGCCAAAATAAAAAAGCCGCAAATGTCTTGTTTGCGGCTTCATCAAGTTTGATCGTGTTCAGCAATCCGTATATCACGTTCGGCTTTTCGGACTTAATTGAACTGGCTCGTTTTTGGTGGGCAGGTCGCCCTTGGCTGTAATCCTGGTTTAGCCCTCGTCGAAATATGCAAAATTTTTTGCTTTCTTTTTATATATTGCGTAAAGATTAATAGGAATTCGCCGATATTTAACATATAACAACATATGCTGAAAGCGTAGGATGCCGCGATGACAGACTCAGATAAACTATTTATCCGAACAGCTTTGGTCATGTCCACCCTTTTAACTGCGTATTTCATTTCATCCTTGTTCCAGTCGGAATTTTGGGGAAATATTTTGTCGCCGCTCAACGTTATTGCCGCCGGAGGCATCTTGTGCTTTGCCCATTTGAAATCAGACCGATCAATCAAAGTGAGTTTAACGCTTTTATTGTTTGCATTTGCCTTCGCTGCATGGAGCGCCGCAGATGTATTATGGGCAATCATGAGCTTATCCGGAAAATCGCCTGAAAATAACCCTTTCATATGGGTAATGTATGTACTGACGAATATTTTTCTTTTGTCAGCCTTATTTATTTTTACAGTTGAGCAGTTCAAAAAATGGGATCTTGTTCAGTTTTGCATCGATTTAACGATTAGTAGTTTTATGATTGTTGTGTTGTTTTGGATTCTGTTTATGCACAAGGATGTTTCGATACTTTATGCGCTTTTAGCTTCTGACTTTACAAGCTTATTGTCAATACTGACTGATATTTTGATCTGCATTGGCATTTTCTCATGGTTTCTGTCCGTCCGCTCAGGAAATATCCCGCTTTATATGTGTATCATTTCATTAGGCCTTGTGCTGTTCGCTTTCGTGGATATGTATTATTATTATATTGACTACAATGGTTTATATGCACCCTATGCAATGAATGATTTTGCTTATGTGGCCTCGCTATGCATCATCGCGTTCGGCGCGCTGTGGAAGACGTCTATGGACAGATCCGCATTCGATCTTTCAATCATTACAAACATTGGTGGCCGGAGGCGTTGGGTCTATCTTCTCTTATATCCATTTTTTGCGATACTACTGACAGTTACCGGCGTGATGGATGCTCGTTTGAATACTGCAGATTTCTTTTCTTTTACAGTGCCGATCCTTCTTTATTGGGGTTCCTGTCAATATGTTCAGTTTTCTCTTGAAAAGGAAGGACTTCTCAGGCGCCAAAATGAAATCCTCGAAAAACGTGTCGCCGAGCAGGTCAGTGAACTGACATTTCTTGCGAATCAGGATACACTGACAACGCTCTTCAACAGACGTTATTTTATTCCCTGTCTTGACGATGCCATCCAGTCTTTATGCCAGCATGATCTTATGGCTATCCTTCTGATCGACTTGGATCGCTTCAAAACAATCAATGATACGCACGGCCATGATGTAGGCGATATGGTTTTAATCGAATTGTCGTTCAGGATGCTCCAATGGAATCATTACGGTGCAATGATCGCAAGACTTGGCGGTGACGAGTTTGCCATCATGTTTGTGGGCCAATACACTCAGAAGGATATTGAGGACTTCTGTATCCAGATTATAGAAATGTGCAGTATGCCGATCGATATTGGAAAAACATCTTTGAATATGACAATGAGCGTAGGAATCGCTTTGTGTTCTGATCATGACGGAGGCGACGGAAAAACTCTGATGAGACAGGCCGACATGGCTATGTACAGCGCTAAATCCCAAGGATATAACAAGTATCAGTATTATAGTCCGATATTAGACCAAAATATCAAACAAAACCTTGAGATTGAGGCTTTGCTAAAACAAGCTGATGTTGAAAAGGATTTTAAACTGTTTTATCAGCCCCAGTATTCCTTGCCTGATTTAAAGCTGATCGGCGCCGAGGCGCTATTTCGCTGGAATGATCGGAAACTCGGCTATATCCCGCCAAATGTCTTTATTCCTATTGCAGAAGAATTTGACTATATTTTTCAAATCGGAAAATGGGTCATGAAAGAGGCCATACACCAATCAAAAAAGTGGAATTCCCAATACCCTGTAAAACTGAAAGTCGGTTTCAATATCTCGTCAAAACAGCTTGACGATCATCAGTTTATCAAGCTTTTAGAAACTCTGATCTCTGCTGATGATCTTGATCCTCAGTGCATTGATGCGGAAATCACTGAAAGCGTGATGATCAAGGATGGGGATCACGTCGACAATGTCTTCAAGATGCTAAAGGAAATGGGCGTTTCTGTTTCTATCGACGATTTTGGATCAGGATACTCAACCTTAAGTTATTTGAACAAATATCTATTTGATCGAATTAAAATCGATAAGACCTTGATCGACAGCATATTGCCTAACAGCATCAGTGGGAAAAATATCGTTAAAGCCGCCATCCATATGGCTCATGCAGCCGGCATTCATGTCTTAGCTGAGGGCGTTGAAAGCAAGGAACAATTAGAGATCTTGATTGAACTGGGATGTGATCAGGTTCAGGGATATCTGCTGGGCAGGCCTGTTCCTGCCGATGTTTTTGAACAGCGATACATCGAACAGTACTGCAGTTTGGCCATGGTTTGAACAAATAGCATCGGCTTAAAGAGTGTTGGCTCTATGATAAGATCAGCATGCTATAGTGGATGAGTTGAAAATGCTATAACGTATGCAAAAAATTAAAAAGCAAGTCAAGCCCCCATAATGGGGTGGCCTTGACTTGCTTTTTTATGCAACATCAAAAAAGCTTCTATCAAAGACCCTGGCATCTACCCTTTCCAAGGCAGCCAAGCCGCAAAGGTTGTGCCGGCCCCTTCGCTGCTCTCCACCGTGATCCGGCCGCCGTGCTTTTCCACAATGGTCTTGGCGATGGAAAGGCCCAATCCATAGCCGCCTTCTTCCCGGCAGCGAGCACTGTCGACCCTGTAAAACCGGTCAAAGATGTGGGCCAGGCTCTCGGCGGGGATCGGGCGGCCGCTGTTGTTCACCGACAGGAGGATCCCATCCTTCACTTTTTTCAGAGCCAGGGTCAGGGTACCTTTCTCTCCGGTGTATTTGCAGGCGTTGTCTAAAAGGATGATGACCAGCTGCCTGATCTGGCTTTCATCCCCGATCAGGCCGAGCTCCGGCTGAATGTCGCTGTGTATCGTAACGCCTTTCTCGTAGGCCACCGGTTCAAAGGGCAGCAGACAACCCCATACAGCGTCGCTTAAATTGAATTCCCTTTGGATCAGGGGCACCTGGGCCGCGTCGGACCGGGCCAGGAACAGCAGATCTTCCACCAGCTTTTTCATGCGGTGTGCTTCGGTCTGGGTGTTTTCGATCCATTTGGATTGCTGTGCAATGGTGTCCTGCTTGTGGGAAAGAAGAATGCCGATGTTGGTCAGGATCACCGTCAGCGGCGTCCTCAGCTCATGAGAGGCGTTGGCCACGAATTGCTGTTGCTGTTCCCAGGCTTTTTCCACCGGCCGCAGGGCCCATGCGGATAAAAACAGGCTGATCAAAAAGAAGGCCGTCAAACCGCCGAACCCGATCAGGGTCAGGCTGACCAGCTGGCTTGTGAGCATTTCCAGCTCCCGGCTCATATCGGTGAAGGCGATCCGGGTCCCTTCCGATGACGTCTTCACCAGAAAACGCAGGCGCATATCATTGAGGACCCCGTCCTCTTCACCGGAAGCCATGACCCGCTGGGCCATCTGGGCGATGACCGTATCGGAAACATCCACATTCTCCCGAGTCTCCGCGATGACCTGGCCGCTTTCATTCAACAGGACACTGAAGGCAGGCAGCATAAGCTGGGATTTAGGCGGCTTGCCGCCGCCGCCAATCTCTACCCGATGGATGGGCATCTCGCCTCCATTGTCGCTAAGGGTCCGCTGCAGGACGGCATAGCTTTCATTTTTCAGCTGCTGATAATTGAACAAGCCCACCGCGGCAATGACGATGACCAGCACCAGGCTGAGGAGCGACATATTAATAAGAATGAATTTCCGGCGCAGCTTTTTCAACATAGTTCCTCCGCCTCCAGACGGTAGCCGACTTTTCGGATGGTGTTGATGTTGACCTTGGACCCCAGAAAGAAAAACTTTTTCCGCAGGAAGGAGATATAGGCTTCCACATTATTGTCTTCCGCTTCGGATTCCATGCCCCAGACCTTGATGATCAGGTCCTCCTTGGGCACCACCAGCTTCGGGTTGGACATCAGGATCCTCAGAACCTCGAACTCCTTTAATCCCAGGTGCACCGACTTGGCGCCGCGGCTCAGGGAATAATTGGCAAGATTAAGGGTCAGGTCGGCAAAGGTCAACTCCGACAGCACCACATCCCCCTGCCGCCGGGAAAGGGCCCGGAGCCGGGCCAGCAATTCTTCGGGGGCAAAAGGCTTGGTCATATAATCATCGGCACCGCAATCCAAGCCGGTCACCTTATCGGAAATTTCATCCTTGGCGGTCAGCAGGATCACCGGCGTGGTGATCTTTCGCGCCCGCAGGCCGCGCACCACTTCAAAGCCGCTGAGCTTGGGCAGCATCACATCCAGGACGATCACGTCGTACAAGCCGCTTAGACCGTAGTCCAGACCGGCGGCGCCGTCGTGGACGATATCCACGGCAAATTTTTGTTCGGTGATGATTTGCCCCAGCGCTTCCGCCAGGCGGATCTCATCCTCAACGATCAAGACGCGCATATAGGATCCCCTTTCTTATGGATAGGATTACTATACCACGGATCACTGAAATTAATCTGAAATTAGTCTGAAGGGTTTTTTCAGAGTAATTTCAGTTTCAGGCGGTATGATAGCCTCAACAACAAAACAAGGGCAAGGAGGTATGACCTATGGCAAAGAATCAAACGGTTTTCCAGCGCTATGAAAAAAAATATTTGCTCAGCGAACCGCAGCACCAGGCTTTGATACAGCAGCTGAATGCCTATATGAACACAGACCGCTATGGGCTGCACACCATCGGCAATCTCTATTTTGACACGGACCGCTACGATATCATCCGGTCTTCCATCGAAAAACCCTTATATAAGGAGAAGCTCCGGCTCCGCTGCTATGGTGTGCCGAAGCCTGACACCCTCGTCTTCCTGGAACTGAAAAAGAAATTCAAGGGTGTTGTGTACAAACGGCGGGTTGAAATGACCTTGGCCCAAGCCCAGCAGTATCTCCAGTCCGGTGAAAAGCCGGCGGGGGAAACCCAGATCCTCAGCGAAATCGACTGGTTCCTCAAGCGTTACCAGCCAAGCCCTAAAGTCTATATCGCCTATGACCGCCTGGCTCTTTACGGAAAAGATGATCCGGAACTGCGCATCACCTTTGACCAAAACATCCGCTTTAGGGAGAACGCCCTGGATCTGTCCAAGGGACCTTGGGGCAGGCAGCTCCTGGGGCCCGGCCAGCGACTGATGGAAATCAAGATCTCCGGCGCCATGCCGGTATGGCTCAGCCAAATGCTATCGGAGCTTGAAATCTACCCCACTTCCTTTTCTAAATACGGCAACTGCTATAAAGACGCTCTGATCCATAACACCAATCGGAAAGGGGCTATCCATTGTGCTTAACAATCTGATTGATTCAGCAGCCGCCAGCACCCTGTCCATCGAAAGCCTGCTGATCTGCACCTTGGCTTCCCTGATTCTTGGACTGGGCGCCGCCTTCGTTTATATGTACCGCAACCATTACAGTAAAAGCTTCGTTGTGACCCTGGCGCTGCTGCCGGCCATGGTCCAGATCGTGATCATGATGGTCAACGGCAATCTTGGAACCGGCGTGGCGGTGATGGGGGCCTTCAGTCTGGTTCGTTTCCGTTCCATCCCCGGCAGCGCCCGGGAAATCAGCAGCATCTTTTTCGCCATGGCCCTGGGTTTGGCCACCGGTACCGGGTACGTGGGCATCGCCTTTCTCTTCCTCTTTGTGATCGGCCTGATGTCGATCCTCCTGAATTCCCTGCCTTTTGGAGAGCAGAAAGCAGCCCCGTTTCAAAAGGAACTGAAAATCACCATCCCCGAAAACCTGGACTATGCAGGAATCTTTGATGATTTGTTTGAACAATACACTAACCAATCAGAATTGATCCAAGTCAAAACCACCAACATGGGCAGCCTTTACGAACTGAAATACCAAATCATCCTGAAGGCCGCCGCCATGGAAAAGAAATTCATCGACGAGCTTCGCTGCCGCAACGGCAATCTGAACATCAGCTGCGGCAAGGTACCCTCCAATAAAAAAGACGACATCTTGTAAGGAGCGAACCCTTTATGAAAAAGAAATTAATAAAATACGCCGCTTTGTTTTTCGCATCCCTGCTTATGGCCGGTTTGCTGACGGGCTGCGGAACAGATTCGGTTTCGACCGTTACTGCGCCGTCGGCTTCGGAGTCTGCTTCGACCGTTACGACCACGGTCACCAACACCGTGGAATACAGCAGCGAGGATCTGGATGGAAGCTGGGACCTATCCACAGCGGTTGCCATCACCCTGCAGGGTGACAGCGCTTCCGTTTCCGGAAAGGGAGCGGCATACAAAGACGGCGTGGTCAGCATTACCGCCGCCGGCACCTATGTGCTTTCCGGCACGCTGAATGACGGTCAGATCCTGGTGGATGCCGGAAAAGAGGATGCGGTCAGACTGGTCCTTAATGGCGTCCAGATCAACTGCTCTGACAGCGCTGCCATCTATTCCGCTCAGTCCCGGAAAACCATCATCACCCTGGCTGAGAACACCGCCAACACCGTGGAGGACGGGACGGTCTATACCTATGCGGAAGGCGAATATGAACCGGATGCGGCCATCTTCAGCAAGAGCGACCTGACCATCAACGGCGAAGGCGCCCTCACCGTGACAGGCAATTTTAACAACGGCATCGGCACCAAAGACGATTTGGTCATCACCGGCGGGACCATCACCCTCACCGCCGCCAAGGACGGCCTGCGGGGACGGGATTCCATCGCCATCCACAACGGGACCTTCGATATCAACGTGCCCGGGGATGCCATCGATTCCAACAATGATGAAGACGAAACCAAGGGCTGGGTATCCATCGACGGCGGCACCTTCAAGATCACGGCAGGGGATGACGCCCTCCATGCTGAAAGCGACCTGACTGTCAATGCCGGCGATATTGACATTGCCCAATGCGTGGAGGGCCTGGAAGGGGTCACGGTCACCGTCAACGGCGGCACCATCGACCTGAAAGCCAGCGACGATGGTCTCAACGCCGCCGGCGGCATCAACAGCTCAGACAGCAGCGAGCGTTATGTGGTCCGAATCACCGGCGGTACGCTGACGGTGGATGCGGACGGAGATGGCATCGACTCCAACGGCTCCGTCTATTTTGAAGGCGGCAGTGTCTTTGTCAGCGGTCCGACCAACAACGGCAATGGTCCCATGGATTATAACCTGGACTGTGAAGTGACCGGCGGATACCTGGCGATTGCCGGCAGCTCGGGAATGGCCCAATCTCCCCAGGACCGATCCGGACAATATTCTATCACCGTCTTCTACACCGATCTTCAGAAGGCAGACACCATGGTAAATCTTGAAGACGAAACCGGGAAAACGGTGTTCAGCTTTACTCCCGTGAAAGAATATCAATCCATATTGATCAGCACCCCGGATCTGGAAAAAGGCAAGACCTATACCCTCAAGTCCGGAGACACAGAACTTACCGATATCACGCTTTCTGCTATGGTCACAAGGATCTCCGATGACGGCTCCGAAGTTGCGGTTGGCATGGGCGGCAGTATGATGGGCGGCCCTGGCGGAGGCCGTCGCGGCGGCGGTCAGCCAGAGGGCGACATGCCTGTCCGAGGCGATTGCCCTCCAGTCGCCCCCGGAGCGGCTGTAAGTACGGACCAAGTTAAGGAAGAGGCCTGATATGAAGCCCATTGTGATCATTCCCGCTTTTGAACCGGATGAAAAGCTGCTCGGTCTGGCAGAGGCTTTATCCACTTCCGATTTGCCGGTGGTGGTCGTCAATGACGGGAGCCGCCCAGAATACCAGCCGATTTTCGACACCTTGGAATCCAAATATGGATATTCTCTTTGCCGTCACCCGGTGAACATGGGAAAAGGCGCCGCTTTGAAAACCGGTATCCGCTATGCCGCGGAACACTTCCCTGAAAGCAGCGGATACATAACCGCCGACGCCGACGGCCAGCATTCCGTGAAAGATATCCTTAAAGTGGCGGAAGCTTTGGAGAATCATCCGGGCAGTTTAGTGATCGGAACCAGGGATTTCAACCAAAAGGCGGTTCCCTTCAAAAGCCGCTGGGGCAACCGCATCACATCCTTTGTGTTTCGATTGAGTACCGGCCGGCGCTGTTCTGATACCCAGACAGGCCTCCGGGGCATCCCGAAACAATTCACGGAGTTGTGCCTGTCCATACCGGAAAACCGCTATGAGTACGAAATGAACCTTTTGCTGAAAATGAGCAGTGCAGCCGAATTCCTTCCGGTTCCTATCTCCACCATTTATCTGGAACACAACCGGGCCTCTCATTTTCACGCCGTGAGGGATTCTCTGCGCATTTACGCTAACCTCATTAAATATAGTTGCGTTTCCCTGTTTTCAGCCGGATTGGATCTGGCCGCCTTCGCCCTATTGACCGTCGGGCTTTTCGGTTCGGGGACCCGGGGCATCCTGACTTCCACGGTGATCGCCCGGCTCCTGTCCGGAGGTCTGAATTTCACTCTGAATAAGCATTGGGTGTTCCGAAGCAAAAATCGATCCAGCATCGAAGCCTGGCGATATTTAGCCTTGTTTTGCTGTCAGATGCTGCTCAGCTGGCTTCTGGTCACGAGCTTGAGCAGTCTACCGCTCCCCCTCGCCCTAATCAAGCTGCTTGTGGACAGCGCCTTATTTTTTCTAAGTTTCCATATCCAGAGGAAATATATTTTCCGCGGAAAAATGAGAGGCTGGCAGTCAACAAAATGAAATACCATCGCCGAATCGAATAAAAGCAAGGCGCCGGACGTAGGGTCAAGCGCCTTGCTTTTATTTTTTAATGCCCTGTTGATTTCCCAGTCTTCCCTTATAGAACCAGAAAAACGGTCCCCAGCATGATCAAGGCTCCCCCCACCATGGTCTTGGCTGTGATCGCTTCGCTGAGCAGAACATTGGCCAGCAGGATCGTCATAATGAGGCTCGTCCGGTTGAGCGGCAGGACCCTTGAAACATCCGCCAGGGATAAGGCCTTATAGTATGCGAGACAAGACAGTCCGGTCAGGACTCCTGCTATCAGCTGGATGTTCCAGCCATGTGAGTCCAAATTGTCGATCTGGTTCGGGGTGCCGGTGCCGAAGACGATCGCCCAGGACAGAATCGCCACTGTGCTCATTCGGAAGGCGGTTGCAAAATTTGAATCCAGGGCATTGACAGCTGTTTTATCCAATATGGTCGCAATGGCCGCCAATATTGCTGAAATCAATCCGTAAAAAATCCACATGATGGTCTCCCTTTCATATACCCTATGGGGTATATGAATAATATACACCTTTACAGTTCCCTCATCAACCAATCTGACCAAAAAATACAAAGGAATGGCGAAAAAACGCCCTGCGAAACTTTGCCTGCGCCATGGTGGTTAAAAGCCATCCCAATAAAACCGCTTCGGTAAATCCGGCAATTTGATTAATCATGCCGCTGCCACTAGGCTATTTTTCATCAATCGTATATAATAGAAAGCAAGTGTTCAAAGTAACAAGCCAAAGGAAGTGAAACCCCCGTGGATCTACAGTTCAGCCGTGAATTCTTACTGGCACTTTGCAATAACCTGGAAAACGGGGTCTTGATCGTCAATCCGCTTGGACAGATCCTTTTAGTCAATGATACGTTTTCCGGGATCCTTCATGTCCTGGAAGCTGATGTGCTGGGACAAGACATCCAATCCGTCGTCCCCAAATGCCAGCTCAAGCGGGTCATGGCTGCAGGGATCCAAAGCACCAACAATATCTATAAAATGAACGGCCGCCTGTATAAAGCAGACTACTTCCCCATCAAACTGCTTGACCAGCTTTTGGGCGGTGTTGCCGTTTTTGAAGACATCACCTCCACGGAGAAGATCATCACTGAACTCAAGGAAGTCAATACTTATAAGCTTATTCTTGAAGCAATCCTGCAAAATATCTACGAAGGCATTATCGTTGTGGACAAAGACGGCAAGATCCTTATGTTCAACGGGGCTTACGCCGACTTTCTGAACGTCCGTCCAGACGATGCTTTAGGCAAGCCGATCACCGATATTATTAAAGACAGCCGGATGACGGATGTGATGCGCAATGGCGTCTCGGATATCGGCAGCGTTCAGCGTATCGGCACCCACAACGCGGTGGTCAAAAATCTGCCCATCAAAATCGATGATGAAGTGGTCGCCGGTGTGAGCAACATTTGGTTCCGGGACCTTAAGGACGTCGAATTGCTCTATAACCGTCTTTCCTCTTTGGAGGATGAGCTGGCCTATTACAAAGAAGAGTTGCGGCGCAAGCAGGGCAGCCGATATACCATCGAAAATATCATCGGCGACAGCGCCCCCATCAATGCTCTGAAAAACTGGATCCGCACAGCGGCCAAATCTGCCTCCACGGTTTTGATCATGGGAGAAAGCGGCACCGGCAAAGAATTGGTTGCCCATGCCATCCATGACAGCAGCGCCCGCCGCCATCATCCCTTTGTCCGCATCAATTGCGCTGCGATTCCCGAAAATATATTGGAATCCGAGCTTTTTGGCTATGCAGCCGGGGCATTCACCGGTTCCCAGAAGGGCGGTAAGATCGGCAAATTTGAATTGGCCGATAAAGGGACCGTTTTCCTGGACGAGATTGGCGATATGTCCTTTCATATGCAGGCAAAACTCCTCCGTTTTCTTCAGGAAAAGGAACTGGAACGGCTGGGGGAAAACAAGGTCCGCCAGGTCGATGTGCGGGTGATTGCCGCCACAAACCAAAACCTATTAGAAAAAATCGCTTCGAATCAGTTCCGGGAGGATCTCTATTACCGTCTCCAGGTCATTACCATCGACATGCCGCCCCTGCGGGAGCATGCTGAGGATATCGACCAATTGACCCGCCATTTCATCGATAAATACAGCAGGGAGCTTTATCTCACCATCCAGGGCATCACGCCGGAAGCCATGGCAATGCTCCAGCAGTACAGCTGGCCCGGCAATATCCGCCAATTGGAAAATGTCATTGAGCGCGCCTGCAACTTATTAGGCAATGACGGATACATCACGGAATCTGTTTTGCCGGCCTATATCGTTTCACCGACCCGGCAAAAAGTAGAGCTGCCGATCGATCATTACAATTTGCTGCAAAACAAGGGCGAATTCGAAAAGGCCAATATCCTTCAGGCCATTGCCAACTGCCAAGGCAACCGCACCCAGGCCGCCAAGCTTTTAGGCATTACCCGGACCGCCCTCTACCAGAAAATTAAAAAATACGGCATATGACCCCTTCCATCCCGTATCCCATCGTTTATTAAAGAGCACTCGATATATTCAAAACAATACAAAAGCGCGACTGCTGATCAGGCAGCCGCGCTTTTGTATTGTTTTGGAATACGATTGGGTTATAGGGAGGAGTGGTTAGAATCCCCAAATGAGGGAAATTTGGGGATAAAGGTAAAACATCGTCAAATCTGCCAAAACCTGCAGCGTTATTGGATCGTCATCAGGAGCTGATCCAAGACCTTATTCAAATCTTCAACAATCCCGATGTCCGAAACTTCAAAAACAGGGCAATGCTCATCCCGGTTAACATTGATGACCAGGCCTGAATCCTTCATTCCGCATATATGATGGGTCGCTCCGGAGATACCGAAGCCGATATAAACCTTGGGGCGGATGGATTTTCCGCTGGTCCCCACCATCACATGTTCACCGGGGGACCATCCTTCATCCATCACGGGACGGGTGCAGGCAGCGGCGCCGCCCACACGGGCAGCCAGCGTTTCCAGCTTCGCCCAGTTTTCTTTGGAGCCAATGCCATAACCCCCGCAGAAAACGATTTCCGCCTTCTCTAGAGGAACGCCCTTGGGCTCTTTCTTATCGATACGGAGGGCTTTCAAAGGAAGGCCCTCTGCCTTCAGGTCTGTAACATCCAGCCAATGGATCGACGGCTCCCTGGTCTCTTTTTCGCCTTGGACAAAAATGCCTGGCTTGACGCTGGCCATTTGAGGCCGATTGTCCGGGACCAGGATCTCGCCTAAAATCTTGCCGCCGAAGGAAGGGACCGATGAAACCAACAGGCCGTTCTCATTGATCCGCAATTCAACGCAATGGGCAGCTACCCCGGTTTTTAACTGCGCGGCCACCGTCGGCCCTAATTCCGAGCCGATGGCTGTGGCCCCGAATAAGAAAATATCGGGATCTTCCTCTTTGACCAGGTTGGTGATGACCGGCGCATAGAGCATCGGATTGTATAAATCCAATTCCGCCGAATCTCCTACATAGATGACCTCAGCACCGTAATCAGCCAGGGTATCGCAAAGACCCTTGACGTTTTTACCCAGCAAGACCGCTGCGATTTCTGTTTTCCCTTCCAATTTGCCGGCAAGATCCTTGGCTTTGGTCAGCAATTCCAAGGTGACCCGATCCAAGACACCATTGACCTGTTCAGCAAAAACCCAAATTTTATGGGTCATTTCTGGCCACCCCCTTCGCAGCAATCACACGCTTTGGTGGTTGCCTGAACATTGACGCCAGCGGTTCTTAAACGTTCGATCACCGTATCCACCATCTCTTCAAGGGTTCCGGTAAGGATTTCACCTTTGCGTTTCAGATCCGGTGTAAAGATTTCCCCAGCCTTCGTTGGAGAACCGGTCAATCCCAGCCGTTCATCCTCAACCGCAAGATCGACTTTGCCCCAAATGGCAATCGGCTTATTTTTGGCCTTAATGATCCCCATGGCTGAAATAAAACGCGGTTTATTCAGTTCCCGGGCTACGCCCAGCAAACAGGGAAGCTTCACGGCCCATTCCATGGATCCGTTTTCGACCTTCGTTTTAACATGAAGCGCCTTATCATCCTGAGGTTCCAGGCTGAAAACATTCCAGAGATGGGGGATTGTCAGCCATTCGCCCAGTTGCGAGGCCACTTGGGCCGTGGCGCCATCGGCGCTTTCGGCACCGCAGAAAATCACGTCATAATCGCCGATTTTCTCGATCCCCTTGGCCAGGGTATAGGAGGTCGCCAAGGTGTCGGCGCCGCCGAAAGCCCGGTCCGAAAGCAGGACGGCCTCATCAGCGCCCATGGCCAGGGCTTCCCGTAAATTTTCAACGGCATTGGGCGGCGCCATGGTGATGACGGTGACCTTGCCGCCATAGGTTTTCTTAAGCTGAAGCGCTGCTTCGATCCCATTCTTATCCACTGGATTGATGATGGTCGGTATCCCCTCCCGAGTGATCCGTTTCGTCGCCGGGTCAATACTGACCTTGTCATAATATTGGGGATCGGGCACCGGCTTGATGCATACAATAATATTCATTGTGTTCCGTCCGCTCCTTTTTGCTTTGGTTAAGCTTTAAAGTCTGACAACGTGCTGCCGGCAATAATCAGCTGCTGAATGTGCGAGGTGCCACCTGAAGGGATGGAAGCCAAGGCGTCACGCAGGAAACGGCCGACGGGGTATTCGTTGATGACGCCATATCCGCCCATCAGGTCCATGGCACGTTTGGAGGAACGCACCGCTGCCTCCGAAGAGAAATACTTCGCCAAGGAGAAATCGGTGGCTGCCGGAATTTTCGCATCCTTCTTGCCGGTCGCACTGTAAAGCAGCAATTTGGAGGCTTCGTAGTCTGTCCGGATATTGGCGATTTCAAACTGGATCGCCTGCAGCTTTGCAATGGGTTTGCCATAGAGGATCCGTTCATTGGCAAACTTCACGCCCTCTTCCACGCAGCCTCTGAGAATGCCGACACAAATGGCAGCCATTCCGGCCCGACCGACTTCGCTAATGCAGGCCATGCCGATCTTGGCACCGGCCCCAACCTTGCCGAGAACATTCTCTTCGCCGACTTTGACATCATTGATGTTCAGATCTCCGGTGTTGGAACCACGGAGTCCCAGTTTGTTTTCATGGCGGCCCACATTGAATCCAGGCGTGCCTTTTTCCACGATGAAGGCGGTCAATTGATTGCGGCCCTTTTCGTCTTGCCCGGTGACGGTGGTGATCACATTCACATCGGCATGATAATTGGTGATAAAACATTTTCTGCCGTTGAGGACCCATTGGCCGCATACGAATTCCGCTTTCGTTTTCTGTCCGGAGAAATCGGAACCGCCGCCTGGCTCAGTAACAGCCAGGCCGCCCAGCTTGGTTCCAGCGCAAAGCTCAGGCAGATACTTGGCTTTTTGTTCTTGCGTGCCAAAATCCAAAATAGCCGCCATCCCTAAATGATGGGTCATCAGTGCGATGGCCAGTCCGGCTGAGTGCCGGGCAATTTCCTCGATGCAAATGGCGCGTTCCGTATGGCCCATACCGGCTCCGCCGAATTCTTCCGGTACGAAAATACCATTGATGCCCAGTTCACCCATGATGGGGAATAACTCCATGGGGCAAGTATCGCTCTCATCCCACGCTGCTGCTTTGGGGGCTACTTCTGCCTCGACAAATTCCCGGACTGCTTTTCGAAGCATTTCTTGTTCCTCAGTAAATTGAAAGAATTGCATCATTCATACCTCCTAATTTCTCTGTTGTTAATTTTTTTATCATTAAGCATTTGACTGCTTAGTCCCTGATGCCTTATGGATCGACCTGTAAAAACTATAGCTGCTTGGCCCTTTCACGGATGCTGGCCTCTTCTTCGTCCGCCGGCGCGTCCAACTGAAGGCCATGGGGGATTTTTTCTCCATGTTCGTCCACATGCACAAAGGTCAGGAAACCTTCAATCGGAACGATGTCCGTGATTTCTGAAATAATTTTTCCATACACGACGATCCGTGTTTTCCCGAGCAAAGCAATTCTGGATTTGAATGTAATGATTTCGCCCTTTTTTATGGGGGAGGTGAATACCAGACCGTGAAAGTTTAGACAGACAACATTTTCCGGTGCCTTCACAAAAGAAGCTGCCGCAATAAAACCCGCCTCCACAAACCATTCTGCGATTCTTCCTGCAAATAAGGTTCCGTGATGGTTTAAATCTTCGTTTTTAACTAAACGGCTAATGTTATATTCCTTCATTGCACTTCTCTTCTTTCGTCATTTATTGAATAACCCTTGAGCAATCAACCGATCAGCACCATGGTTTCCCCGGGATTGACCGCGGCGCCCGATGCAACATGAATGGAGATGATCGTGCCGCCCAAATTGCTGACGATTTCATTTTCCATTTTCATGGCCTCCAGAATCACGATGAGATCCCCTTTCTTCACAATTTGCCCTACCTGCACCGCAACGCGAACGATTTTTCCCGGCATGGGCGCCGTGATCGCTGCAAGATTCTCAGTATTGACAGGGACAGCCGGACGATTCTCAACGGGCGCCGCGGCCGCTTCCGCCGGGGCAGCCACAACCGCCACAGGCGCTGCAGGCGCAGGGCTGGTCTGAATATTCTTTACCACCGGCTGGGAATTGCCGCTGATTTCTTCGACTTCCACTTCATAGGATTGCCCCATAACTTTGATGTTATATTTTCTCATCTCGATGCTCCCTCTCTATATTTCGTCACGTTATGATTCATGAGCCCCAATCGTCCTGCCAAAACCCAAGAATTGTCCGTGAGCGCAGCTTTTCTTTGGATCATGCCCACAGGACTTGATGTTTCTTTTTCATTATAAGCAGCGATCGCAGCGGTTATAACTGCCAGCAAAACCGGGTCTGCCATAAGCGTTTCCTTGGGTTTATGGTCTGCCTGGACCACCTCTGGATTTGATGCCCCTTGCTTTTTTGATTGGGATCTGCCTGTCAGAGCCGCGAATAGGGTGCCGATGGCTGTATTGGTCATGAAAATCACCCCTTTATTCCTCATCGTCAATATTTTGCCCATTCCTTAAAGCGGAATATTGCCATGCTTCTTGGCCGGGCGGTTTTCCCGCTTGGTTGCCAGCATTTCCAGGGCACTGATCAAGCGGGGTCTGGTTTCTCTGGGTTCGATCACCTGATCGACAAATCCACTTTCCGCTGCCACATAGGGTGTCGCGAACCGCTCTTTATAACGGTCAATAAGATCTTGGCGTGTGACCTCCGGATTTTCTGCACCTTCGATCTCTTTTCGGAAAATAATACTGGCCGCTCCGTCCGCGCCCATCACTGCAATTTCAGCCGTCGGCCAGGCAATCACCTGATCCGCCCCAAGATCCTTGGAGCACATGGCCAGATAAGAGCCGCCATAGGCTTTTCGGGTCACCAACGTGATTTTTGGGACGGTGGCTTCCGAATAGGCATACAACATTTTAGCCCCATGGCGGATAATCCCGCCGTGTTCCTGGTTGACACCAGGCAGGAAGCCCGGCACATCAACGATGTTGAGCAACGGGATATTGAAAGCGTCACAAAAGCGAATGAATCGGGCTGATTTATCCGAGGCATTGATGTCCAAACAGCCTGCCATCACCTTGGGCTGATTTGCAATGATGCCCACGGCATGCCCGCCAAGACGAGCGTATCCAGTGATGATGTTTCCGGCATAATCGGGCTGCACCTGGAAAAACTGACCCTCATCCACGATATGCCGGATCACCGTGACCATGTCATAGGCCGCATTGGGATTATCCGGGATGATCTGATTCAGGGCCTCATCCATCCGCATGCTGCTGTCGTCGCTGGGCACGCAAGGTGCACCTTCCATATTGTTTGAGGGCAGATAGCTCAACAGCTGCTGGATTTGCCGGACACACGCTTCTTCATCCTCCGCCGCAAAATGCGCAACGCCGCTGGTGGCATTATGGGTCGTTGCACCCCCCAAGGCTTCGGAGGAAACCGTTTCTCCCGTGACCGCCTTGATCACTTGAGGTCCGGTGATAAACATTTTACTTATATCATTCACCATAAAGATGAAGTCCGTGAGGGCCGGAGAATAGACAGCCCCGCCGGCACAAGGACCCATGATTACGGAAATTTGCGGAATCACACCGGATGCCATGGTGTTGGCGTGAAATATCTTGCCGTAGCCGGACAGTGCGTTGACCGCCTCTTGGATCCGCGCTCCCCCGGAATCATTGATTCCGATGATCGGTGCGCCCATCTTCATCGCCATATCCATGACTTTACAAATTTTTGAAGCGTGCATTTCACCTAATGAGCCTCCCAAAACCGTAAAGTCCTGTGAGTATATGAAGACCAGACGGCCTGCGATGGTTCCGTACCCGGTGACAACGCCTTCTCCGGGCGCCTCCTTGTTGGCCATATCAAAGTTCGTACAATGATGGGCAACAAATTTGTCCAGCTCTGTAAAACTGCCGGGGTCCAATAGCTTGAAAAGCCGTTCCCGCGCCGTCTGTTTCCCAATTTTATGCTGTTTCTCGATGGCTTCAGATCCGCCGCCCAGTTCGATTTTTCGGTTGAGCATTGCTAATTTATCAATTTTTTCTTGCGTACTCATATTGGAGATTTCCTCATTTCTTTGAAAATGTTCTTTTACATACTGAAATTTGGATCCTCATTTCGGTCAGCCTCTTTATACTGCCGGGCAGCCTCATTCTGCGATTTGATTGCTCATTTTATTATAGAAGCAATTTCCGTGCCAATTCGTTTATTCTCGTCAAAAGATTTTTCCCTGCAGTTTTCACAGGATCTTTGACTTTTTGTGGCTAAATTGGATCCAATACGCACCCTGCTGCTTAATTCTTTCCTTTTTCCGCTTAAAGGCTGTCTGATTGTAATTCAATCCTTACGTAAACTTTTGTTTACATTTGTGTACTGTCCATGAAAGAAATGCCCTCCATAGGCAGCGGCTTTTTGTGCAAAGGATCCGTTTTCATACCCAAAAGGACGGCGCTCCACCGCCGTCCTTTTGGGTATTTTATAGTTATGTAAGAGGAGTCGGTTTAAAACTGATAAAGCAACACCTCTCTGCTCGAGGATGAATTTTGACTCATCCATTGAACGGAAAGGTGCTGCTTTACTCAAGTTCAGATCTTCTTTAAGGCTTCTTCGAAATCCGCAATAATATCATCCGCATTTTCCAGACCGACTGAAATCCGGACCACGCCGTCGGCGATGCCGGCTTTGGCGCGCTCTTCCGCTTTCATGCCGCTGTGTGATGTTCTGGTATCGGAAACTGAGGTTGTCAGGCAGCCCAGGCTGGCGACCAATTTGGTCAGTCTGAAGTTGCGGACCAAGTCCTTGACCTTCTCGTAGCTGCCCACATCAATGCTGATCATACCGCCATACAGGTCATTGTTGAACTGTGACTTGGCAATCTCATGATACTGTGAGCTTTCCAGGCCGGGATAACGAACATCGACGATTTTCGGATGCTTTTCGAAGTATTGAGCCAGCTTCATTGCGTTGTTGCAATGCTGTTTGACTCTCAATTCCAAGGTTCTCAAGCTGCGCGTCAGCAGGAAGGCATCAAAAGGACTCATGGTCGGTCCATAGACATGACCTTCATCCTCAATGGCATCAATGATCGACTTCTTGTTGGCGCAGACCACGCCGGCCAGAATATCACTGTGACCGTTCATGAATTTAGTCGCACTGTACACGACGATATCAGCGCCTAAGCTTAGGGGCTGACATACGACGGGGGTGGCAAAGGTATTGTCCACCATCAAAAGCGCGTTATGTTTATGGGTGACCTCGGCGATCTTGCGCATATCCACAACGTCCATCATCGGATTGCTGATAGTCTCCATATAAACGATTTTGGTATTCGGCTTGAAATAGGGTTCAAGATCTTCGGTTCTGAAGTCAACGATGGAAACTTCCACACCGTATTTTTTGGATAGTTTATTGACCAGTAAATTGTAAGTGCCGCCAAATACGATGCTGCTGAGAATGACATGATCACCGCTCACCAAATGGGTCATCAGCGCCATGCCGATGGCGCCCATGCCCGTGGCAAAGACCTGCGCGCCTTCCCCGCCTTCGATGGCTGCCAGGATCTCTCTGGCGCAGTCGTTGGTTGCATTGCCGCCCCGGCCGTAGTTATAATCAGGGATCTCATGGGCCAATGAGGCTTCAAGATCATTGGGTTCATCAAAGAAGTAAGCGGCGCTCATGACGATGGGCGCGATTTTAGGCTGGCCGATACGGCCTGTCTTGAGGGTAGCGCCTAAATGGGTTAAATCGGTATTAAAGTTCTTCTCCAAGAAAATACCTCCTTTGTCCTATTGTTCCTTTATTTGGAACATTATTCCTAACTGTACTTGGATTTCCGAAACAACTATTTTACGAATTTGGGATCCTGAACGCCTCTCTGGAATTCTTTCTTAACGACCAGAGTGCCTGTTGCGGTACCGCAGAGAACCTTTTCAGGCAGAACGTTGGCAGCGGAGATTGCCAATTTGGGATCGCGGGCTAAGGAAATATATTTGTAAGCCTCGAATTTGCAGGTTCTTGAGGTATTGCCCGCTTTTTCGATCCAGCCAATATATTCCATGAAGTCACCGGCATAAACAGGTGCTGTGAACAATACTTCCGAATAACCTAAGAACAAGCTTTCATCCCCATCCATCCGGATGCACAGCTCGGTTCCGACATCACCGAAGAAATCAAGAATATGGGAACCATTAACCAGATCACCTGCGTAATGCGCTTCTGCTGCGGACATTCTTACTCTTAATACAACCTTTTCACCAATCATGACAATTGCCTCCTAAAATTTAATTATGATTCCATTTTACTCTGTAATCATCAATTGTCAAGCATTTTAGAATTGTTTTCTGCTATTTGGAACATAAAAATAGGGCCCTGCCCTTATTAAAAGGCGGGACCCCATAAAATTAAAAGGCTTTGTTGTTATTTTGCTTGTTGTTATATCCTAAGGTGCCTGAGATCTTTTGTACTGAAACGTCTAGATCATGGACGATTTCCTGAATCCTTGATTCATTGATCCGGGCATAGGGGGAACTGACGCTGAGCGCTGCAATGATATTGCCGGTATAGTCCCTGAGGGGCTTTGCGATGCAGTACAAGCCGACGCTGTATTCCTCGCTGTCAACGGCATAGCCTTGCTTTCTCACCTTTTCGATCTCGATCAATAATTCATTGACGCTGATAATGGTGTTGTTGGTGAATTTTCGAAGCTTACCCTTTTCTTCCTTGACCAATTCACGGATTTTAGCCTCTGGCAACTCGCTGATCAAAATCTTGCCCAAGCCTGTGGCGTGCAAAGCCTCATGATCCCCAGGCTGCATCGTGACCCTTAAATTTTCATCAGAGCCTTCGATTTTTGATATGATGACCACTTCATCGTTGCTCAGGATCCCCACATTGACGGTTTCTTTCGTCTGTTTGCTTAATTCAATAAGATAGGTATTGTCTAAATTGTAGAGTTGGTTCTGCCGCGGTACCATTTGCCCGATCGTGTAAAGCTCCCAGCCCAGGCGGTAGCGATTGGTCTCTTCATTTTTGTCGATGTACCGATAAAAGAGCAGCGTATCTAGGATCCGATGGATCGTGCTCTTGCCCAATCCCAACTCTCTGCTCAGGTCACTGATCCCAATTCCTCGATTGCTGGTATCCTTGGACAATATACGTATAATGTCCAAGGCTTTGATGACCGTATGCACCGGGTACTTTGGCTCATCCATTTCAATCACTCCATTAAACAGTCTAGGGTTCGATTTTATTCCATATAGATAAATAGTGTTCTATTGTCGATGATACCATTTCTATAGAATAAAATCAAAGGGCTTTTCAAATTATATTGGTTTTACGATGAAATTGATGTTTGTGTAATCGTTTTCAAAAAACTTCGTGACGTTAAGGGCAGAACGACTTCTTACCTCTTGCAGGGCGGTGGTTGAATAGAAGCCTGCATGAGGGGTGATGATCACATTCTCCAGCTGGAAGATCTCACTGTCGAAATTTGCCGGCTCGTCTTCCAGAACATCCAATGCCGCTGCTTTGATCTGCCCGGATTTGATGGCTTGGATCATGTCCGCCTCGTTGACCACTTTGCCTCTGGACGTATTGATGAACAACGGTTTCCTGATCATTTTCCCGAAGACTTCCTTATTAATAATACCTTGTGTCGAAGGCATTAAAGGCAAGTGGCAGGAAATAACATCCGAATCTGTCAGAATATCATCAAAGGGAACCAGCTCAACGCCGAATTTTGCAGCAACCTCCTTCGGCAGATAAGGATCATAGGCCTTCACTTCCATGCCAAAGCCTTTGGCTCTCTCGGAAACCATTTGCGGGATCCGACCAAAGCCCAGCAAGCCTAGCTTTTGCCCGGCAATCCGCTGCATCTGCGGGGCATCATTGATATCCCATATTCCCTGACGGACTTTCCGCTCAAAGACCACGATGTTACGCATGGAGGCCAGCATCAGCGCCATGGCATGGTCTGCCACTTCATAGGCACAATAGTTCGGCACATTGGCAACGGCAATACCCATTTCCCTGGCCGCGGCGGTATCGATATTGTCCACGCCGATGGCTGTATTGGAAATGATCTTAACATTCTTGAGCTGCTCCAAAACCTTGCGGGACAAAGGCGCATATTCAGAGAGAATAGCGTCGGCGTCCATGCAGACCTTGATCAGTTCATCTTCTGAACAGATCTGGGCACAGACAATCTCAGCGTCCTTGGGCAAATTCTGCATTTCTTCTTCGTAACAGTTCCAGCTGCAGTCGGTGATTACGATTTTCATGATTGATCGCCTCTTTCGTATAATAGATCGCCGGCTTACTAAACAGCGCAAGCCGGCGATCGCCATGTTTATCCTTAATGATGCTTAGCCTTCAAGGGCCATCAGTTTAATAACTTTTGCCAAAGTCTTCAGATCGCCGACCATAAAGGTTTCCCAGACATCCAAAGGACGGGGTTCACCCTGGCGATTGACCCAGCAAGTGTCGTAGCCCAGCTCGGTTGCTGGAACGATATCATATTTGAAGCCAAAACCGGCATGTAGAATATCTTTCTCAGTCAGGCCAAGACGTTTCTGGGACAAGAAGAAGCCTTTGTGGCTGGGCTTGTAAGCACCGGCCATTTCAGCCGTTACGATGTCGTCAAATTCGACGCCGATCTGCTTCACGGACTCTTTGATGATGTCGTTGTCTGTGTTGGTAATCAAGGTGATTTTTGTGTATTTCTTCAGTTCCAGCAAAGCATCATGAGAATCCGGGAAGGGCTGCCATTTGCCCATGGATTCGGAAAAGTCTTCACAGTCCTGAGCGGTAAAGTCAAAGCCAAATTCCTTGCAGGTCATGCCCAAGGTATCTTTAAGGATCTGACGATAGGGGAGGTATTTGATCTGGATATAGTCAAATTGAATTTCTTCCCAGCGGCGCTGCAGGGTCTTCGGGGCTAGATTTTCGATGCCCTTTTTCTCCATGAAGGCTTTGAAATATTTCTGGATCTCGCCTTCCCAGTCAATGATCGTGCCAAAGTTATCAAAGGATATTGCTTTCGGAGCTGCCATTGTTATACACCTCTTTATCTATATTATTTGTATTCGTAACCGGTTTTCAGGGCCTGAACATTCAAGGGGACCACCTTCGGTTTCGCCTCGAAGGCTTTTTCAACTTCTTTGGAAACCTTCTCGTAGGGGATATAGGGCATATACTTCAGCAAATATCCCAAGGCCACCATGTTGGCCGTTTTGGAATTTCCCAGTTCGGTGGCAATCTCGTAGAAAGGAACTTTTTTGACTTCTTTGCATTGGCAGTCGGGCTCTATATCGATCATGGAGCTGTTGACCAGCAAGGTTCCTGTGGGCGCCATCAGGTTTTGGAAGTCTTTTAATGATTTCTCGTCCATGACCAGCATCAGTTCCGCTTCGGAGATGATGGGGGATTCCAATCCATCGGCGATGACCACGTGGCACATGGTGCGGCCGCCGCGTTTTTCTTGTCCATAGAATGGTGCAAACGTAACCTGGAAGCCCTCTTCCACAGCCACATTGCAAAGGATCTCGCCCAGCATCATGATCCCTTGGCCGCCAATCCCGGAAAACAGCAATTCATGTTTCATTTGGCAGATACCTCCTCCGGAGATTTGAATACGCCCAGCGGATAAATGGGGATCAGTTTTTCATCCACCCATTTCATGGCGTCCATCGGTTTCTGACCCCAGCCTGTGGGACAGGGAGATAATACTTCCACGAAGCTCAGCCCTTTGTTTTCAAACTGCAGTTCAAAGGCCTTTTTCAGGGCCTTCTTGGTGGCCGTGATCCGTTGGGGTGTGTTGACGGTAACTCTTTCACTATAGCATACCCCCGGCATGTTCGCCATGATTTCCGCCATGTTGACAGGGTATCCGGCAGCGGGAACCGTCCGTCCATAAGGGGAGGTTGAGGTTACTTGGCCCAGCAGGGTGGTGGGGGCCATTTGGCCGCCCGTCATGCCGTAGATGGCATTATTGATAAAAATAACACTGAAGTTTTCTGCGCGGACCGCAGCATGCATGATTTCCGCCATGCCCTCGGACACCATATCGCCATCGCCTTGATAGACCATCACGAATTTATCCGGCAGGCAGCGTTTGATGCCGGTGGCCAGGGCTGGCGCTCTGCCGTGAAGTGCGCAGATGGCATCCATTTTGTAATATTTATCTGCATATACCGAGCAGCCGATGGGCCATACTAAAATGCCCTTTTCCCGCAGTTCCATCTCATCGACCAATTCAGCGATCAGCTTATTGACGATTCCGTGTCCGCAGCCGCCGCAGTAAGTGGTGATGGCATCGGTCAATACTTCCGGTCTTTTGTAAATCGTCTTCACTTATTTCACCCCCAATTTCTTGATCTGCTCGAAGATTTCCTTAGGAGTGGGGACGATGCCGCCCAGCCGTCCATAGAAATGCACATTCTCTTTATGAGGCACCGTCAATTTAACATCTTCCACCATCTGGCCGGCACTCAGCTCAGTGACCAGGAAGGTCTTGTCGCCCAGGCCTTCGAAGGCTTTCACGGGGAAGGGCCATAAGGAAATGGGTCTCACCAGGCCAACCTTCAGGCCTGCTTCTCTTGCCAGTTTCATTGCGCCGATGGCCACACGGGCCATGCTGCCGTAGGCAACGAGAATGATGTCTGCATCCTCGGTCTGATAATTTTCCCAGCGTTCTTCATTGGCTTTAATCTTTGCAAATTTTTCCTGGAGGTCCAGATTGTATTTCTCCCATTGAGCAGAGCCGTCTCCGCAGGTGGTCATCACATTATGTTTACGTCCGGCGCATCCGGTCAGCGCCCAGCTCAAATCACAGTTTTGTTCCTTGCGGCCCGGGAGCTCCACATTTTCTCTCATCTTAGCCAGGAGGGCATCGCTGAGAAGGATCACAGGATTCCGATATTTTTCAGCCAGCTCGAAGCTTTCCTGAATAAGCTCGCACATTTCCTGCACAGAACAAGGTGCCAAAACCAGCGTGTTGTAGTCTCCATGGCCGCCGCCTTTGACTGCCTGGAAGTAGTCTCCCTGGGCTGCCAAAATCTCGCCATCGGCCGGCCCGGGACGCATGACTTCAACCACCACAGCGGGCAGACCGGCAGCTGCCATAAAGGACATAGCCTCTTGGCCTAAGCTGAATCCGGGGCCGGAGGTAGCGGTCATAACGCGATTCCCTGTGGCGGCAGCCCCTGCGATCATATTGAAAACCGCCGTTTCGGTTTCGCCTTGGACGAAGACCAGACCTTCTTCCTCAGCGCGCCGTGCATAATATTCAGGCACTTCGCTGGACGGAGTGATCGGATAACCAAAGAAATATTTGCAGCCTGCACGGATCGCAGACTCAGCCAAGGCTACGTTGCCCTGCATAAAAACCTTGTCACCCATGATAATTCCTCCTAAATTTCTTTGTATACTTCAATTGCTGCTTCGGGGCAAACCTTCGCGCATGTGCCGCAGGCAATGCATTCTTCAATCGGGTCGATCACAGGAGGATAATACCCTCTTTTGTTAATTTTGCTGCCAATTGCTAAAATCTTCTTTGGACAAAAATTAACGCAATACCCGCATTCTTTGCAGCGGTCGAAATCAATTTTAACCTGATTCATGTCGGACTCCTTTCGTCATTCTTGATTTAATCATTTCCGCTTGTTCCGTTATTTAGAATAGCGTTCTTTTATTTATGTATCATTCTATCATTTCTGTTTTAATAGTCAATGCTTTTCTTAACAAAAGCTATATGAAATCCGAAATTTTCAATTCTCTATTGCATTCGGATCGTCTTATCATTCGATGATCGCAATTTCGATGTCTTTTGCCGCAGCATACTGCGTCAAAAGTTGCTTCGCCTCCGTTAAATAGTCCAGGATCCCTTCAGGACCGCCAAAGGAAAACATCATCATTAATACTTCCTTTGTGCCGAAGGTGATCATCGCCCGCTCGGAGTCGCTGGTGGGACTTCCGAATTTGCCCAGCCCATCTTCCAAGATCGGCAGATTTTCCACATTGATCAATTCCTTACCGATCCCCTTGTATTGCTCGCCTTCCTTGCCCACCGTAAACTGGATCCCACCCTTGATATTGGCAAGATCGTAGGAGCCAACCGAGCATGCAGCTTTCAAGGATATAAGATTGTTGATTTCAACCACATTATTGATAATATAGATCCCCTTGCCTTGAAGGACCCGGCGCATCAAAGCCTCGGCCGAATTGCGATAACGGCCCGGGTTTTTGCCCAAACGCTTATACGTCTCCCGTGAAGCGGCAAGCTGGTCCAATTCTGCGATCTGTTCAATATCCATGGTTTTCAGGATCTCTTTGTTTTTTTGGTCAATGATTGCCAGCAATTCTTTTGGGCTGGCTTCCACCTTCACCTTGGCTTGAATGCAGCCCAAACAAAGCGATTGGCACTGAGCTTTCAGTTCCGGGCTAATTTTGATATCGATCATGGTATCCCCTCGTTTTTCTCTTTAATCGAACATCCTTTGTGATTTTATGGCCTTTCTTCAAAGGACAGCCCCGGCTTTTTAACAACGTGGCTGTTAAGCCGAGAGCTGCCCTTCGAAGTTGCCTGAGATATGTCAGCTTTTCAATTGATCAAGCAAACACTTTTAATGCTTCCATAAAGTCGGTCACAAGGTCTTCCGAATCCTCAATGCCCACGGAAATCCGCATCAAGCCATAGGTGATCCCCATCTTGACTCTTTCCTCTTCCGGAATGTCGTAATGGGAAGATGACACAGGGTGCGCCAAAGAGGTGCGGTAACCGCCCAAGGTCATGGCATAATGGGCCAAATTCAGTTTGCGCATAAAGGCATTGATCTTTTCTTTGTCATTGGGGAGCTCCATACTGATCATGCCGCCAAAACCCTTTTTGAAGAGCCGCTTCGACAATTCATGCTGCGGATGGGTGGGCAGACTGGGATGAAAAACCTTCACTACATAAGGGGATTCATCCAGTGCTTTCGCAAGGATGGCCGCATTGTCCATTTGTTTTTGGACCCGCAGGCTCATGGTCCTCATGCCTCTCTGCACCAGCCAAGAGGTAAAGGCGTCCGCCGTGCTTCCGATCAATACCTGGAGATTGTAGGCTTTTTGGATCAGAGCTTCCGAGCCTGTCACCGAGCCGGCAACCGCATCGCTATGGCCGTTGGCAAATTTGGTCAAGCTATTGACGACCAGATCCGCTCCGTGCTCCAGGGGCCGAACCCCAAAGGCTGTCATAAAGGTATTATCGACAACAAAAATCGCATGGTGGTCATGGGCGATCTTGGCCACGGCATCCAGGTCCACAACAGAAATCATCGGATTGGAGACGGTTTCGGTATAAAAAACCTTGGTATTGGGTTTGATCGCCGCATGGATGGCTTCGATATTCGTAAAATCTACATAACTTACATCGACGCCATAATTTGAAAGGACTTTGCTAAAGAGATCGATGGATTCTCCATAAAGCGTCTGGTCAGAGAGGATATGATCCCCTTGCTGGACCAGGGATAAGATCGCCGTGGAAATGGCCGCCATACCGGAGCTGCAGACGATGGAGTTTTCCCCTTTTTCCAAATGGGTGATCAGTTCGATGAGCGCGCTTCGATTGGGATTGCGGTTGCGGTTATAGCAAAAGCCCTTGACAGCATAGCGGTCCTGCAAATCATCCAGGTCCTCCACGTTGAAAGCTGTCGTTAGATAAATCGGCGCCGTTTCTGGATTTGAGGCCAGGAGGTCGATATACGCACCTTTGTTGAGAATTTCCGTTTCAAAGGCAAAGGTTTTATCTGTTTTTTTGAACACGTTGATTACCCCGCTTTCAATCAGCCTTCAAAGATCCGTAAAAGATCTTTTGTATCACGATGTTTCTCTTTGTGGAATATTGCAGTCAATCTGCTTTAGCGTGCACCGCCCCCTTCTGGTTTAGATTAATTTCAATTTCTTCACATCCTGAATATGGACGACGGCGAGATGACCGCCTTGCGTTCCTATATTTGGAACTGCTTTCTTATATTTTGATGATACCACCCATATTATGTGCAAGTCAATGAGTTTTAATAATATTCTGTTTGTCTATTTTATATAGTCTGACGACGGTAATTCTTCGGTAAAAATTCGCGGGCTGCTTTGCAATCCTTCCAACTGTAAACAAACCATTACGTATTGGTACGTTTACAGTTCATCCGATGCCATTCAATTTTCACTCTCTTTTTTCCCAAGGAATTTACCCAGCAGGGTAATCGAAAAAGCAATGATGCCAATGACAATGAAAATTCCCACCAGGCCATAAAACATAACGGGCAGCGTTTCGCTTAATGTATTGAAATCCATGTTCTTTCCTCCCTATCGAGCAATTAAATTGAGAATCATGCCGCCGGCGATCACCGAGGCGATCTGTCCGGAAACGTTGGCGCCGGCTGCATGCATCAGCAAGAAATTGTACGGATCCTCTTTGATCCCCATTTTATGAACAACCCTTGAAGACATGGGAAAGGCCGATATTCCTGCTGCTCCGATCATGGGATTGATTTTGTTTTTGGAGAACAGATTGATAAATTTTGCCAGAAAAACGCCGCCAATGGTGTCAAAAATAAATGCGATCAGGCCTAGCCCCATGATCATCAAGGTTTCCGGCGTTAAAAACATACTTGCCTGCATTTTTGTGGAGATGGTGATTCCAAGGAAAATGGTGATCAAATTAGCCAATTCTTTCTGGGCGCTTTGGGATAAAGAATTCAGTACGCCGCATTCACGAATCAGATTCCCAAACATCAGAAAACCAATCAATCCAATGCTTTTTGGCACGACCATCCCTGTAATCACTGTAACGAGAATGGGAAACAATATCTTGATTTTCTGGGAAACGTCTCCAGCAGAATAGGCCATTTTAATACAGCGTTCTTTTTTTGTTGTGATCATGCGAATGACCGGCGGCTGGACAATCGGGACCAAGGCCATATAGGAATACGCCGCCACGATGATTGCACCGATGTACTTGCTATTATAATAGTTCGCGACAAAGATCGATGTCGGGCCATCGGCTGCGCCGATGATTGCGATGGAAGCCGCATCCTTGATGTCGAAGCCCAAGACCCCGGCCAGGCACAGGGTGAAAAAAATACCAAACTGGGCTGCCGCGCCAAACAGAAACAGCTTCGGATTGGCCAGCAGCGGCCCGAAATCGATCATCGCGCCAATGCCGATAAACAAAATCAATGGAAACAGTTCATTGGCGATGCCTGCTTCGAAGAGTATGTCAATGATGCCGATTTCTGTGATTCCGTCTGCGACTTGAGTAATAACACCAGACATTGGCAAATTGACCATAATGGCTCCAAATCCCATAGGAAGCAACAGCGCCGGTTCCATATCCTTGCTGATCGCCAGATAGATCAGCACTGCTCCGATCAGCCACATGACAGTCTGCTGCCATGTAATATTGAATAGATTGCTAAATAATTGCTCCACGTTCCCGCACCTCTCAGATCAAATTTTTTGTCTTTGCATCGTCTCGTTCACAATTTTCACAGCATCGGTCATTTCGCCTCCTGCATCATGCTTATGCAATTCCTGTGCCGAATTTATTGGCAAACCCATGACGCCTGGTTCGGAACTTTTGAGAATGCAGGAAACCATTGCTTGAAGTTGCTCTGTCCCCTTTGTGCGGGCGACGCAAAAGAGGGGACGGTGACTTTGTGCGGCTGCCGCACAAAGTCACCGTCCCCTACCACTGCCGGACGGATATTTTCTTTATCGCATCCCGGTTATTTCACATAAAGAACCGCGTCAAGCAGTAGCTTTGTATAGTCATGTTTCGGTTCATCCATGATTTGATTCGGCGTGCCGATCTCAACGATCTTGCCCTCCTGCATAATGGCGATTCTGTCGCAGAATGTACTGCAGAGCGCCAGATCGTGAGAGACAAAGATCATTGTCAGGCCCCGTTTCTTACGAAGTTGATACAGATACTGCATGATCATAGCCTGAGCGGAAACGTCCAGAGCGGATGTGATTTCATCGCACAGGAGCATATTAGGCTCTGTTACCAGGCCACGCGCTATGGACATACGCTGCACCTGACCGCCCGAGAGCTGACGGGGATATCTGTCCGTCAGTTTGGCGTCGAGACCCATCATGCCAACCATTTCATCGATTTTACGGTCTGCATCCGCGACGTTGCCAGAGAGCAGTTCCAAATTCTCACGCATGGACTGGCGGATCGTTATTTTCGGATCGAAAGCTGCTTCCGAATCCTGAAAAATCACCTGGAACCATCGGCACACAGCAGCGGGTTTACGGCCTGTGTATTCCTCGCCACGGAAAAGCATCTGTCCTTGTGATACAGGTTCGAGGCATGAGATCAGATTCAGCAGCACGCTCTTTCCGCAGCCTGACTCACCAATGATGCCGAGGACTTCGCCTTCATTCAGCGTGAAGTTCAGATCGGTCAGTACCTCTTTCCGTTTTTTGCCCTTGCCATAATTTTTCGCAATATTTCTTACTTCCAACAGAGGAGCTTCACACGTTACCATTACACTGACCTCCCTACGGAACAGCTTGCAAAGTGACCCGGTACAATCTCTTCAAGTTTGTAGGGCTTTGTCTTGCAGCTTTCTGTGCAGTAATCGCATCTGGGCACGAAGTTGCAGCCTGGCCATTCTGCGCCATCCAGCGGCGGGCGGCCCTCAAGGCCAACCGGCAGCTTTCTGTCTTTTCCGGGAATGGCAGCCAGCAGTTTCTTGGTATACGGATGAATCGGATCGTCCAGCACCTTCCTGATATCACCATACTCAACCATGCGGCCCGCATACATCACGCCCAGCTTATCCGCAATGTGAGAGGCAACACCCAGGTTATGCGTGATGAACAGGATGGACCAGCCCAGCTCGTTTCTCAGCTTCGCCAGTTCCTCGATAACCTCTTTCTGGGAGGTAACGTCCAGCACGGAGGTCGCCTCGTCGCAGAGCATCAGCTTCGGACCCAAGAGTACTGCCAAGGCGATGGCCATACGCTGGTTCATGCCGCCGGACATCTCCCATGGCTGATACCACAGCAGCTTGTCGGAATCCGGAAAGTTCAGTCTATCGAAGCATTTGACGGCTTCGTCGCGGTTAAATTTCTTGCCGTGACTGCGCATGGCCTCCTGGTACTGCACATCATAGGACCGGATATTGTTGAAGGAACCTCTGGTATTCTGAGGCACATAGCCAATCTGTGTACCGAGAATCTGACGTCTCTCCTCCACACCCAGATGCGTGATATCCCTGCCGTCCAGAATGATGCTGCCTACCTGGATTTGAGCACCCAGCTGCTTAATGCCTAGCACCGACTTAATCAGGGTGCTTTTGCCGCAGCCGCTCTCGCCGGCGATACAGACAATCTCGCCCGGCTTCATGGCAAAGGACACTTCCGTAATAATCTTAAAGTCACCGTAAGTCACTGTGAGGTTGTTGATTTCGAGCAAATTATTCGCCACGTTTACGCCTCCTTTGTGCTGGCAAGGTCGCAGACGCTCTCACCAAAGTAGTTGAAAAGCATTACCGTCAAAAGGATCGCCAAGGCAGGGGCAAACACCGCCCAGGGCGCCAGTTGCAGATAGCTTCTGGATTCGCTGACCATGGCACCCCATTCCGGCGTCGGCGGCGCAACGCCCAGGCCCAGGAAAGACAGGCCGGCGATGGATAGCATGGTCGTGCCGATCTCCAGCGTAGCGTTGACCAGCATTGGCCCGATCAGGTTGGGCACCACATGGGTGCTGATGATATGGGCATCACTGCAGCCTGTTAGTCGGCAAGCATTGATAAAAGGCAGTTGCCTGATGCGCATGGCGTGGCTTCGGCCAAGTCTCGCATAAGAGGTCCAGCTGGTGATACCGATGGCGATCATGGTGTTGACCAGGCTTCCGCCCAACATGCCCGCCACCGCAATGGCGAGCACCAACTGCGGCACAGAAAGTAGAATGTCGGTGAAACGCATCACCAAATCGTCCAACACACCACCGTAGTAGCCGCAGATCACGCCAACGACCGTTCCCACAATGAAGGAGATAATAACCAGCATGATGGTGGCAAAGATCGAGGTGCGGGCGCCTGCCAGCAGACGGGAGAGCACATCACGGCCCAAATTATCGGTGCCTAACAGGTGCTGAAACGACGGCGCTTGTCGCATGATCTGGGCATTGGTTTCTAAGGGGTCGTGGGGCAAAAAATACGGGGCTAAGAAACTCAATACCAGAACCAAGGTGACGATCACACCCCAGATTATCGTTTTTCTCTTCAGTTTCAGCTGCTTCATCTGATTTCTACTCAGTTTTGGTTTTTCTTTTTTCATGGTCCTAACCTCTAATCCATTGAGATTCTTTTGTCAATGACATAGTAGCTCAGGTCTGTCAGCAGATTGATAAGTACCTGAAGGATCGACAGAATCAACACCGCTCCCTGCACAACGGGATAGTCCCGTGTCGTAATTGAGTTTATCATCAAGTTGCCGACCCCCGGCCAGCGGAAGATCATTTCCGTGACGACGCTGCCGCCAATCAGGACGCGGATCTGGAGAGAAACGATGGTGATGATCGAACCCGCGGAATTATGCAGTACATTTCTGAACAGGATGATCCGTTCCTTAACGCCGCGGGCATGCATACCAATGACATACTCCTCACTCAGCTGACACATCACATCAGCGCGGGTCTGTCTGGCGAACCTCGAGATCATGGGGATTGACAACGCCAGGGTAGGCAGGAACATGCCCTTTAAGCTGGCCGTGGCGATGACCGGAAAGGCCTTAATCTTGATACAAAACAGGAACATCAGCAACAAGGCAATCAGGAAGTTGGGCATGGCGTTGCCTGTGAAGGTGAAGATACGGACAATGTTGTCAAAGATCGAATCCTTCCTAATGGCAGTGTAGACGCCGATAGGTAAGGCAATCACCACCGAGAGCAAGGTGCTGGCAGCGGCCAGTGCCCCCGTGTAGGCCAATGCCCTCAACAGCTTTGACGCGACTGGCTGATCATCCGAATAAGAATTGCCGAAGTCGCCTTGGACGATGTTCGAAACCCAGTCGAAGTAGCGGACGAAGAAAGGCCTGTCCAACCCCATCTCGTGCCGCTCCGCAGCCAGCAGCTCCGGGGTCACGGCGCCGCCCTGTGAGGTTAGTTTCTGCAGAGCAGGGTCACCAGGCGTCAGGTACATGAGCGTAAACACCATCAGTGTGATGGCCACTAACACCGGGATCAGTTTAATGATTCTTTTCAAAGAATATTTAAGCAAGCTCTTTCACCTCATTAGAAAAAATTATTACATTTTGAGTAAAAAGTAATTGCATTCTATGGGGGAATCTATTTCTGGAAAACTGTAGAATTACAGTGAATCTTCAATGCCTTCTTCCAACACCTTGATTACATTCGGACATTTGGTCTCGTAGGCATCCATTAGGGAAACAGTATATTTCTAAGTGCTGTCATAATCAGGCTGCAACCAGATCTGCTTTAGTCTGCTGCCAACGCTTTGTTTATCCCGGCTGAAAACACGCCCCAGAATATTGCGTATGAAATGGATTTTACATCTTCAAGGGTAGGTTAGAATTTGAGAGGCCATCGGTTACGCAAATCCTTTTTGATTTGCTGGTCACTTGACGAACGCTTCCGCGTGGGATAATATGCTGCCGGAACCCGGCAGCATATTATCCACATATCATCCGTATTTTTTTATAGCTATTTCTTCGCAGCCGTGGTATTGGCATTGACAACATAAAACTCGTAGGGATTATTCTCGGAGAAATTGGTAACGCCGGTACGCATCACGATGTTTCTGTTGTAGATGACCAAGGGGCAGAAGACGTTGGCATCAAAGTAGTCTTGCACGATCTTGTTGGCAAGCTCAGCGCGCTTCACGGGATCAGAGGTGTAACGCAGCGTCTCGATCTCTTTGTCGCTTGTCTCGTTGCCGTAACCTGCGATATCCTGATAGGAGCCGGACTTGATGACGCCGTCGATGAAGGTCATCGGATCGGCAGTCTTATCGGTGGTCATGCGGTAGAAACAAATGTCATAATTTTTGTCGGTCATGTAGGAGCCATCGGGGTCTTCCACCAGCTTGACCTCAGTGGGGATGCCAAACTTGGTGAGTTGCTCCTGAATCAGGACTGCCATGGCATCGATGTTGCGGGCTGCATAGCAATACAGGCCAATGGTGGGAATGGGCACGCCGTCCTTCGCATAGACTTGACTGCTATTGAGGGTATAGCCGTCAGCCTCCAGAATTTCTTTCGCTTTTGCCGCATCCATCTTGAGCACCTGAGCTTTGCCGTAGGCTGCATCATCGCTAAAAACGCCGTAAGCGGGAGTCAGTGTGCCGCCCATGAAGGCAGTGATGCTTTCACGGTCTAGGACGAGAAGAATGGCCTTCCGAACGCTATCGGGAATTTTGGCGGGGTTCAAGAACATATAGGTCCTCGCCTGTGAAGGCACGGTGGAAAGCTGATACTGGTCGGGGTCGCCCTTGAAAATCTCGATGTCGGTGGCAGAAAGGCTGTCGTAGGCATCAATTTCACCGTTCTGCATCGCCATCAGCTTGGACTGCGCATCGCGCATGGAAAAGAACTTAACGCCGTCCAAGTTGACTGTGCCGCCCCAATATTTGTCATTGCGCTTCAGGGTAATGTCGCCTTCAGGGACGAACGTGTCCACAACGAAGGGGCCGGTGCTGATGACGTTTTTGTCGATATCGGTGGTGGCGTCCAGATCAACCATGCAGACCTCAGGATTTGCCATCTCGTTTTTCAGGGTTGTCAGCACGTTGGTCATGGTGATGGCCAGGGTCTTGTCATCTTTGGCTTCCATCGTAAAATCTTTGAAGTATTTGAATCTTTTGTTGTTCTCTGCCAGACGTTCCAGGTTGCGTTTTACCATGTCAGCGGTCAGGGGATTGCCGTTGGAGAAACAGACGCCGTCCTTCAGGGTCAGTGTGGCCACATTGTCCGCAACTTCCAGACTCTCTGCCAACCAAGGCTCAACCTGCATGTCATCTGTGAGTCGGAAAAGGGACTCCGTCAAGCCGTACTTCTGGCTGTGCCAGGATTGATAATCCTTATGGGGGTCCAGGGTGCTGTACGGGAAGCCCTCTACGGTATTCAACGTACCTCCGGTGGTGGCGGCGGTGGCGGTGGCGGTTGCGGTTGCACCACTCGTGCCGGTATTGCTGTTTCCGCACCCCGTCAATGTGACGAAGGCCATCGCCAAACATAGCGACACAGCAACTAATCTTTTTTTCATCTTTTGTTCCTCCCCATTTTTTTCTTTTATTTTTCTTGTATTTTTTAACATACTGTGCCCATTGGGAAACGCTTGGGATCAATATGTATAAAAAACATGCCGGCTATTCTCTGCCTCGCGACCGTTCCGGGATCTCAAGGATAAAGATCTTTTTAATAAACAATTTCCTCATTGGAGGATGGACTGACCTATTACAAGGAAGAACTGCGCCACGAGCAAGTCAGCTGATCCATCATCGACCTTATCATCAGTGACTGCGCCCCCATCGCTTCGCTGAATAAATTGATCCTTACAGTGGTTAAGTCTGCCTCTACAGTTTTGATCATAGGAGAAAACGGAGCCGGCACAGTATAGGTTGTCCACTTGATCCATGATTGAATCAACAACCTCATCCTCCCTTTGTATGCATCCATTGCGCTGCGATTCCTGAAAATATATTTAGGATCCGCGCTTTTCGGGCATGAAAGCCGGCGCTTTCACCAGTTTCAAAAAGGGCGTAAAAATCGGCAAGTTTGGGTTTCCGATAAAGCCATTGTTTTCCTGGATGCGTCGGTTGCTGTTCCTTTATTTAGAACCGTATTCTTATATTTTGATAATAACACCCATTTTGTGTTCAAGTCAATGCATATTAATAATATTTTAAGTGGCAATTTTTTATATTCTGACATTGCTGAATCTTCAATTACTTATCCGTGACCATTTCCTTTGCCCCATGTATACAAAACCGGACACAATGTACACAAAACTTTGCGGTACAGTTTGTTTACAGATTGTCACCCTTTTAGCTTCGACTCTCTTTTTTTGAGGAATCCATGCCCAAAAGGTTCATTGAAAGGGCTAGGACCCGATCCTTGGATTGATCTTGTTTTTAGACACAAGATTGAAAATTTTCGTTAAAGCACGCCGCCAATGGTATCAAAAATAAATGTAAACAGGCCCAATACCATGATCATCCTGCATAATATTATATGCAATTTCTGTGCCGAATAAATTGGCGAGCTCAAGACGGAAAGATTAGATCTTTCGAAGGCGCAAGAAACAACGGTTTCGACGTTGCTCTGTCCCCTTTGTGCGGGCAACGCACAGAGGGGACGGTGACTTTGTGCGTCGCCCGCACAAAGTCACCGTCCCCTAAATTAAGCAAAAAAAAATAGCCCTATAAAATAGAGCCCAGCTTACAAAATAATGGCGGAGAGATGGGGATTCGAACCCCAGGTAGAGTTGCCCCTACACACGCTTTCCAGGCGTGCACCTTCAACCGCTCGGTCATCTCTCCGCGTTTGATACCTTTAAGATATTACAGAAAAACGCGCCAATTGTCAAGCGAAATCGGCGCGCATCCAATATTTCCGGTTACATTTACGTTAAAATCACTATTTTATCTCCGCCTAGCCTCTTCTATTCATCCCCGCCCCCTGCGGCAGCTTTTAAAAGCCCTTGATTTTGACCCCTTCCGCGATATCCACCTGGCTTCCATTCACCAGGATGACATCGCCGGAAGCAAGTCCGGCCCGGATCACAATATCGTTGGCGGTCTTGAATTCCTGGGTCACCACTTGGAGCATAACCCATCCGGCAGCGTCCACCTTCCAGACCGCATAGCCTTCTTCATAAGCAAAAACTGCCGTCTTGGGTACAGCCAGCGCTTGGTCGGCAACGACCAGTGTGAAAACCACATCCGCGCTGTAGCCCGGCGCCAGAGGCAGATTTTTGTCTGTATAAGCCACCTTCACCGGCACTTTCCGCTCTGTCAGTCCCAGGGATGATACTTTCTCAACCGCATAGGGCATGATTTCCCGGATCTCGCCGACCGCCGTCAGCTTATCCTCCCCCTGCTTGATTTTCAACTCCACCTTGTCCCCGGCTTTCAAATAAGGAATATCTTCCGTCGCCACCAGCACCTCCAGCAAAAGGGATTCTTCGGTGCTTAAAACGCAGGTCTCGGTTTGGGGCGTGACAAAACTGCCTTCCCGAATCATTAGATTTTTGATAAAACCATCTCTGGGAGCAAGAACTGTGCTTTGCTTGATATCCGATGCCAGCTGGCTTACCTGCAAACGGGCCGAGGAAACCATGGATTGCAGATAGGCTTGGTTTTTCTGGGCTGCTTCATAGGCAGTCCGGGCGTCGGCATAGGCATATTCAGCGGCTTCCAATTCAGCTTGAGCAATGGCTCCAGCTTCCGCCAGGCCCTGCATCCGTTCCAGATTCTTTTTCGCCTGCTCCATCTGGCTTAAAGCCAACTCAGCCGCCGGCACCTGGGCTTGAGCCTGGGCAACCTGAACCGACAGACTCTTTTCAGCCAAGGCTTTTTGCTGGGCCATATCCCGGGTGTCGATCTTAAACAATACGTCTCCCGCAGCCACTGACTGGCCTTCTTCAATGGCCAGTTCAGCGATTTCCCCGCTGATCGGCGCGCTAATGATCTGATTGGTTTCCGGCTGCACCACAGCCTCCTCCGTCATGGTCTTGCTGACCTGCCGAGGTTCAATGGTCATGGTCTCTGCTTCGATGGTCTGCATATCCGGCCAAAAAAACGCTGCAGCGACCGCAATGACCACCACCCCAGCCAGGATCACATAACGCCATTTCTTCCTCATAAGGTACAGCCTCCTCAAATTATCATATTTCCCTGATCGACTTTGTCTTGTTACTCCCTGGTTTTCAAGACTTCTGACAGCTCCAATCTGCGGATCCGCCGCATGATGGCCATCATAGACAGTGCCAATGCAGCGCCGATCCCCAGCATGCTTTGAACAAACCCCATGGGATCCAGCCGGGTCGGCAGAGAATAGAGCTCTGTGGCAAATTGCTGTTGCATATAAAGCATCATGGCTTTGGTGGTCGGTACGCCTGCCAATATTCCCAGCGTTGTCAGCACACCGTTTTCCATGACCAACATCCGCATGATTTCCCCGTCGGTCATGCCTAGCACTTTGGATGAAGAGATTTCCCGTTGCCTTTCCGATAAGGACACCGTCCCTGAGCTATAAATCACAGCAAAGGCGGTAAACACGCCCACCAAAGTCATGGTATAGATGGCAAAATTCATGGGCGCCATTAAATCGACATACATTTTCTTTATTGCGGCTTTATTTTCTACGCCTGAGACACCTTTGGCCAGCAATAGCTTTTCCTCCAGACGGTCCAAGGTGTACGGATCGCCCCGGGTTTTTACCATGGCCGCAGTGGCAGCCTCACCGGTGCCCAGCATCTGACCCAGCTGTTCCAGCGACATGAAATTTTCCATTCCGAAATATTGTTCAACGATGGCCGTCACATAGACTTGAGTAGGTTCCGACCGAAAGGGGCTTTCCACATAAATTAGCTGTCCAACCTCGGTATGCAGCTTCCCGGCAAGATTCTTTGATAAAACCAGCCCTTCCGGCGGCAGCGCGATGACCTGCTCCCCTTTATCTAATATTTTGAGCAATTGGGATCCATCGGGTACGCCTGTGATGGAGGTTTCCTCAGCATAAGGGCCTTGCCTTAAGGTGACCGGTGCGTACATCAAGGGCTCTGCCTGGTCCGTTCCCTCCATCCGAAGCAAGGATTGCACCAGTTCCTGGGCATCTGCCGGCTGGGTCAGCGTAATCTTCAGGTCATATTTTTGAGCCTTTTCCAGCTGATTCATGATCATCAGATCGATCATAAGATTATAGGAAAAAATAAACCACATCATGGCAAAGGCAAAGGTGGTGCCGATGATGGTGAAAAAACTGCGGCCCGGATTACGGAAGAGATTCCGCAGCGCCATTCGCCCCATCATCCCCAAGGGCTCCCAAAGGATCTTGATCCGCTCAATCAAAAGCCGGCGGGTCCGTTTTGGGGTCGGCGGCTGCATGGCCTGGGCCGGCTCCAGCCGCAGAATATTCCGGGCGCCTAAAAAAGCGGCGAATAAACAAGGAACTGCTGCAAAAGCCAGGCCATACAGAGCATAACGCCAGGAAATCTGATTCACCAGGTCCGGCAAATTAAAGTACATCTTATATAATTCCGTCATGGCCCCAGATAACAGCGTACCGACGATGGCGCCTGCTGCGGCGCCCGCCACCCCGATAAAACCGCCATAGAAACTGTAATGGCTAATGATTTGAAGATTTCCAAACCCAAAGGCCATAAGGGTCCCGATCTGAATCCGCTGCTGCTCCACCATACGCCGCAGCATTAAGTATAGAATTAAGGCCGCAATCCCGATAAACAATGCCGGGATCGCATTAGACATGGTTTTGACACCGGCAATCTCCTGATCCAGCATAAAATTGCTGATTTGGTCTTTGGCCGCCACCAAGGTCGTCAGGCCATACGGTTCCAGAATTTCCGCCGCCTGGTTTTCGATCTGATGAAAATCCGTCCCCGGCCGCAGGGTAAAGGCGATTTCGTTGACCAATCCCTCATGCCCGGTCAAATCTTCCAGGGCTGCTGTGGTCATAAACGCCACATCAAACCTAGCCGGATCGGAAAAGAAGCTGCCGCTGTCCGGTAAAAGATAAATAAATTCCGGAGATTGTCCAGTGCCTGCTATGGTCAGCTGTTGCTTCTTCCCTTGGTAAATGATATCAAAGCTATCCCCTGCCTGAAGGTCATGGGCCTTGGCAAACCCGATCCCCAGCAAAACCTCATTCGATTCATCGTGGATCCCCGGCCCCTGACTCTGAAGCACCTGATTCAGAGCTGTGGTGTCCTCCGGATCGATGGCCGACAGACGCAAGGTCAGATTCTGCCCCCAGTCCGGCATATAAACCGTAACATCCTGCCTCAAGTGCCCCTGCACCTGGTCGATCCCATCGATGGCTTCCAGCCGGCTGAGTTCGCTGGCCGGCATCTGCTTGACGGAGGCAAAACCATCCGCAAAACGGCAGCTTTCATAAAAACGCAGCCTTGCGGAATCCAGATTGTCTACAACCATATGATACCCATTAAAGGTCATGATACCTAAGGCGATCACAGCCACGCATGCCAGATTGGCCCCCCAGTTTTCCCGAAGATCCCGCAGCAGCTTACGCCATAGCATCACCATACGATTTCCTCCGGGTCCACCGGCTGAGCATTGACCGTGATGGTCTCGATCCGGCCGTCTTTCAGATGAAAAACCCGATCGGCGATCCCCGCCATGGCCTGGTTATGGGTTATGATCATAACCGTCTTTCCCAATTTGCGATTTAACAGCTGCAGCAGCTTAAGCACCTGGAGTCCGGTGGCAAAGTCCAGGGCTCCGGTGGGTTCGTCGCACAGCAAGATGTCCGGGTTTTTCACCGCTGCCCGGGCAATGGCGATCCGCTGCTGCTGGCCGCCGGAAAGCTGGGCCGGAAAATTGTCGGCCTTTTCGATCAAGGCGAGATCCTCTAAGAGATCCTTGACGTCTAAAGGCTTATCCACCAATTCGGCGGCCAAACGAATGTTTTCTGAGGCCGTCAAATTCGGCAGTAAATTGTAAAATTGAAAAACAAAGCCAACGGCTTTGCGCCGATAAAGGGTCAGCTGCCGGGCCGTGGCCTCGTGAATGGGTGCGTCCCGATAATATAGCCGGCCGGAGGTGGGCCGGTCCATGCCGCCCAAAATATTCAGAAGGGTGCTTTTTCCAGAGCCGCTTGGCCCCAACACAACGATAAATTCGCCTTCCTCGATTTCAAAGGAGGCATCGCGCAGAGCCACAACCGATACTTCGCCTGTTTCATAGATTTTGGTTAATTCTTCACTGCGCAGGATGACGGTCATAGGTCTTCCTCCTCCGCGGCCGAATCACCCGGCCGCTGTAACTTCCGACTCAATCAGCTGTTTTTGGCGCACTCCACGGTGTTATACATCAGCATGGCCACCGTGAGAAGGCCGACGCCGCCGGGAACGGGGGTGATGGCCGACGCCTTGGGTTCCACGCTGTCGAAGTCCACATCCCCATAAATCTTTTTACTGCCCTCTTGCCGGTTGATGCCCGCATCCACCACAATGACCCCTTCCTTGACCATGTCGCCGGTGATGAAGCAGGGTTTGCCGATGGCTGTCACCAGAATATCTGCTTGACGGGTGATCTCCGCCAGGTTTCGGGTGCGGGAATGGCAGATGGTGATGGTGGCATGGCGGTCCATCAGCATAATGGCCGTCGGTTTTCCTACAATATTACTGCGTCCCACGATCACCGCATGCTGCCCCTTGATGGGTATCTGATAAATCTCCAGCATTTTGATGATTCCGTAAGCGGTGCAAGGATAGATGGTCTTTTGCCCGGAAAAAAGGCGGCCGGTGCTTATCGGATGGAAACCGTCCACGTCCTTGGCCGGATCGATGGCTTCCAGGATTTTTCCTTCATTGATATGCTTAGGCAGCGGCAGCTGCACCAGAAGTCCATGGACGTCCTTACGCCGGTTCAACTCGTCGATCAAAACCAGCAGCTGGGCTTCGCCCGTATCTTCCGGCAGCCGGATGACTTCAGAATACAGTCCAAGTTCCTGACATGCTTTATGTTTGCTTTTGACATAAATTTGAGAGGCAGGATCTTCGCCGACGATCACAACCACCAGTCCTGGTGTGATCCCCCGCTCTGCTTTCAACACTGCGGCAGCCTCTTTTACTTCCTCGCGGATCTTTGCGGCAACAGATTTGCCTTCCATTAATAATGTCATATGCTTCGCTCCTATATCTATTAAGTCATGGGGTATCACAAGGTCATTTTATCTTTTTTTGGTCGCTTTGACAAATATAAATGCACAATGACGCTCACTGGCATATAATATACAGTTGTATAACCCTTTAGGAGGTCTCTTTCAATGAAAAGATCCGTACAAAACCCCAAAGACCTACCAAACGCTGTCTGCGCCAACGCAGTGCAGCCAAACCGCTGGCAGGACGCCCTGCCCCGCCCTATGTATGGGCTGCTTCCAGAAGTTCAGGTTCCAGGAAATGATTGGTACGAAATTTATCAGGTTCTTCCAGGTGTTTACGCCCTCTATGAACCCGGGCATTTTCAGGAGGTGATATCCTTCCTGATCCTGGGCGAGACCGCTGCGCTGCTTTGGGATACGGGTATGGGCATTGCGCCGATCCGTCCCTTGGTCGCTGCCTTGACCACCCTGCCTTTGACGGTCGTCAACAGCCACTGCCATTTTGACCATGTAGGCGGCAATTGGGAATTCCCGGAGGTCTACGCATATCCCGACCCGATGGCCATCGCCCGGGCCATGTCCGGCTATCCGGAATCCATGCTCAACCCGATGCTGGGGCCGGAATCCCTTGCCAAGCCTCTGCCGGAGGTCTTTGACCCCTTACATTACAGCATACGCCCCTGGCACATGACGCCCTTGGCGCCAAACCACTGCTTCGATCTGGGCGGCCGCCAGCTGACGGTGCTGCATACACCAGGCCATACGGACGACAGCATCATGCTTTGGGACCAGGAACGACAGATTTTGTTTACAGGAGACACTGTGTATCCCGCCGCTTTGTATGCCCATTACGGCAGCGATGAATTCGGCTTCTCAAGCCTGAATGTTTATTCAGCCACAATGAATAAGTTAACCGCCCTGGCGCCTTCGCTGAAAGTCCTCTGCTGCTCCCACAATCTGCCGGTGGTTTCACCCGATATCCTCCCCCGTATCCGGGATGGTTTTTCAGCGATTCAATCCGGCAGCGCTCAAGGTTCAATGGATCCCGAGGGTCTGGTCCGCTTTGACTTTGAGGGTTTTGCCATCATCGCCTCAAAAAAATAGTATGCTTCGCTCTTGTAATTAAATGCACAAGTATGTATAATATCCTTTGGCAGCAGCTAAAAGCTTCTGCATCGAACGAATAAATATTAATGTAGATTGGAAGGAGATTCAACCATGAACAAATTCTTGAAAAAGGCAATGCCGATCCTTTTGATCCTTTGCCTTGCTTTGGCAGGCTGCGGCAGTCAAACAGCCGCCGCAGGCAGCACCTCCGCTCCCGCAGCAGCAGAAAAAACCCTTTGGGAACAAATCCAGGAGAAAGGGGTCATCACCGTAGGCAACAGCCCCGATTATGAACCCTATGAATATGAAGACGGCAAAGGCAACGTCATCGGCTTTGACATTGAACTGCTGGGCTTGATCTGTGATGAGCTGGGCATCAAGTACGAGCTGGCCAACATGAGCTTTGACAACATCATTACGGCGGTACAGAGCGGCCAGACCAACATCGGCATGTCCGGCTTCTCCATCACCCCCGAACGGGCTGAACAAGTGGACTTCACCACGCCCTACCTGAGCAGCGCACAGGCTGTAGTCGTCAATGCGGATTCCCCCATCAAGACCCTGTCCGACCTTAAAGGCAAAAAGATCACGGCCGGCATGGGCACCACCGGTGAAGCCGCCGCCAAAGAAAACGTTGAAGGCGCCGATGTCATCGGCCTGGAAAACTACGCCGCCGCATTTATGCAACTGAAAAACCAGGGCTGCGACGCCGCGGTGGCCGATCTGCCCGTGGCTCAAAAATACGCCGCCAAAGACGGCTTCGTGATCCTTGCGGATTACCTGTCCGTTGAAGAAAATGCCATCGTTGTGGCCAAAGGCAATGACGATCTGTTGGCCGCCATCAACGGTGCCATCGAAAAATTGCAGGCAGCCGGCAAAATCGACGAGCTGAAAGCCAAATGGATGCCCGTGGCTGAATAATCCGCTGCATCCACAGAACCGAATTGATACAAAAAAGGGCCCGAATTCCTTCGGGTCCTTTTTTTGTATCATTATTCCCATTGATCTCGGTCCCGCCCTGAAATCAACCGCCACCCAAGGATCAGGCAATTGAAAATCTATAGCAAATCTGTTACACTATTAAAGCTAAGCAACATTCTTTTTTTATGCATGACTCTGCATAACCTGGAGCCGTGCGACGCCTCCCACAAAATTCATTCTGTACAGAAAGGGGCTGACTCATGAATCTCTCTCTGGTTTCGGAATATGCCGGGTACATTCTCCAGGGAGCCGGGCTGACCATCGTCATGGCCGTCGGTTCGATCATCCTGGGCTGCATCCTGGGAACCCTTTTGGGATTGATGCGGGTATCTGCTTCAAAGCCTTTAAGCTTCATCTCCGGTGCCTATCTGCAAGTATTCAGGGGCACCCCCATGCTGCTGCAGATCATGTTCATCTTTTTTGCCATTCCGCAAATTTACAACATGGCGACCGGCAATTTCTTCAACTGGCGGCCTGAGATCGCCGGTGTGATCGCTTTGGGCATGAACAGCGGCGCTTACATCGCAGAAATCATCCGCTCCGGTATTCAGGGCGTGGATATCGGCCAGACCGAGGCTGCCCGGGCTTTGGGCCTAACGCACCACAAAACCATGCAATTGGTCATTCTGCCTCAGGCACTTCGCCGGGTCATTCCTCCCCTTTGCAACGAATTTATCGTTCTGCTGAAAGATACTTCTCTGGTCTCCGGTATCGGCGCCAAAGAACTGATGTACCGCTCCCGCTCCATGGGGGTCACCACCTACGACTTTGTATCCTTCCTGGTTGGGGCGGCCATCGTTTATTTCTGCCTAACCTTCATCCTGACCCAGGCATCTGCCTGGATAGAAAGGCGGTTGGCTGTCAGTGATTAAAGTAACCAATCTCCACAAATATTTTGGCAATCACCATGTTTTGAAAGGTATCGATCTGGAGGTTGAAAAAGGCACCGTGGTCTGCATCATCGGCCCCTCCGGCTCCGGAAAAAGCACCTTGCTGCGATGCATCAACCTTTTGGAAACCCCCACCGAAGGCCACGTGCTCATCGATGGTGTCGACATCACAGACCCCAAACAGGATATCAACGAACTGCGCACGGAAGTCGGCATGGTTTTTCAGCGATTCAACCTATTTCCTCACATGACCGTGCTGGACAACATTACCCTGGCTCCGATCCAGGTCCGGGGCATGGCCGTTAAAGACGCCCAGGAATTGGCCCACACCCTTTTAAAACGTGTCGGCTTATCAGACAAAGCCAATGCCTATCCCAAACAGCTGTCCGGCGGCCAGCAGCAGCGCGTGGCAATTGCCCGGGCTTTGGCAATGCGGCCTAAACTCTTCCTGTTTGATGAACCTACCTCCGCTTTAGATCCTGAATTGGTGGGTGAAGTCCTGGATGTTATGAAGAGCATGGCCCAGGAAGGCACCACCATGGTGGTGGTGACCCACGAAATGGGCTTTGCACGGGAAGTGGCAGATCGGGTCGTCTTTATGGATGACGGCGCCATTCTGGAGGATAAGCCGCCTGAAATATTGTTTACAAAACCCGAAAATTCAAGAACCAAATCCTTCCTGGACCGGGTGCTTTAAGCAAAAGTTTTCGATAAAAACAGCGCAGCCTCGTGGTTGCGCCGTTTTTTCAGACAATATTTTATTAAATAAATAGTTGTTTTATCGTTATTTATTTGTTATAGTTTACACATTAACTGAATAGCGGTGTACGATCAGTCTTCATCCTATCCCTGGCAAAACAGGAATAAGACGGGCCATTGGCAGCGGCAAAGTTCGCGGGATCATAACTACATGGGTAGTTATGATCCCTTTTTTAAAGCTATTTTACTTCTTATTCATCCCGCTCTAATGGGAACCAGGCGATCGCTACCCGCAAAAATCACAATGAATGAAAGGGTGTTTTATCTTGGCAGTCGACAACAGTAAAAAAATCAGGAATGTTCTTTTGGTGATCCTTGTTGCGAATTGGTTCGTCGCCGCACTCAAAATCTCCATCGGTATGATGATCCACAGCACCAGCCTTACAGCCGACGGCTTCCATTCCTTGTCCGACGGCGCTTCCAACATTGTCGGTCTCATCGGGATCTGGATCGCTTCAAAACCAGTGGATGAGGATCATCCTTATGGGCACAAAAAATTCGAAACCCTGGCCGGTATGTTTATCGGCGGCATGCTGCTGCTGGTTGGCATGAAAGTCGTCTACAGCGCCATCACGAATTTTATCCATCCCACGATCCCCACGGTCACTACGGAAAGCATCATCGCCATGATCGTTACCATCGGCATCAACATTTTCGTAACGACCTACGAAAGCCGTGCCGGCAAAAAGCTGTTCAGCCAGATCCTGATTTCCGACGCCATGCATACCCGTTCGGATATCTTCGTCTCATTGGGCGTTCTGGTGACCCTGGCTGGACTCAAATTGGGCTTGCCTCCCATCATCGATCCCATCGCTTCCCTGGTGGTTGCCGGTTTCATATTCCATGCCGCCTATGAAGTCTTCTGTGAAACCTCTGGTGTTCTGGTCGATAAAGCCATGCTGGACAGGGAGCTGATCCAGAAAGTCGTGATGGAGTTCCCGGAAGTCCAGGATGTCCATCGGATCCGCAGCCGGGGCCGGGAGGACGATATCCATACCGATATGCATATCAAAGTCAATAAAGACATTACGGTGGACGCTTCCCGTGATTTGGTCCTGCGGATCAACGCCCGTTTACGGGAGGTCTTTGAACGGGATGTCCATGCCATCATCCATGTGGAGCCTTATGAGCACCGCTGATCTGCCGCGGCAGACCCATCAGGCAGGTTAAACGAAGCTGCGATCCACTTTGACCGCTGTATGGCACTGAGGATTCATCTGCCGAACCCGCTTATCGATCTCTTCACATAACTCGGTGTCATTGATCGGAAAATCAAAGTCGATGGCCACATCAAAAATCAGATTGGAGTGGTCAGGCCCTATTACCACGCGGAAGTCATGCATCATGATATCCGGCGATATTTCTTCCAAAATCTCTACAAGGTGGCTGTACAAATGATTGGTCCGTTCATCGTCCGTTATGATCGGATCCATGTGGATTACCATGGCCATGTTCATCTCCCTAAAAAAGTCCGCTTCCATATTGTCGATGATGTCATGGCTGACCATAATATCCTGGGAAGCCGGCACCTCCGCATGGACGGACGCAAAACAACGGCCCGGGCCGTAATTATGAATGATCAGGTCATGATGCCCGATGATCCCTTCATAACTCATGATTTTTTGCCTGACTTTTTCCACGAGCTCTTTGTCTGGGACTGTTCCCAGCAAAGGGCTCAGTGTCTCTTTAATCAGATTGATGCCGGAATAGATAATAAAGGCCGCAACGCCGACACCCATCAACCCATCCAACTGGAGGCCGGTGAGCCGGCTAATGATGGCGCTGGCCAAAACAGTGGACGTAGCGATCACGTCATTGCGGCTGTCCGCCGCCGTAGCGATCAGCGCCGTGGAGCGAATGGTTTCTCCTACCCTCTTGTTAAAGCGGCTCTGCCATACCTTGATGGCGATGGCCGCCAGCAGGATGGCTACGGTGATCATGCTGAATTGGATGGGTTCCGGATGGAGAATCTTTTCGGCTGAGGTTTTGATCAGCTGCAGGCCCAGCACCAGGATCGCGAAGGACACCACCAGGCCGGTGATGTATTCAAATCTGGCATGGCCAAAGGGGTGCTCTTTGTCCGCCGGTTTTCCGGCCAGTTTAAAGCCTACCAAAGTCACCACCGACGACGCGGAGTCCGTCAAATTGTTCACCGCATCTGCCATGATCGAAATGCTGTTAAAGACGATTCCGGTCACGATCTTCATCACAAAAAGCACTAAATTAGAAACGATGCCCACACCGCCAGCCATCTTTCCATATTGCTCCCGCACTTTCGGATTCCCCGTATCCTGATAATTCCGAATAAACAGCTTAATTAAATACTGGTTCATATTAACCTCCGCAACGTCTCATGGTGCTGTTCAAGTTTTTTTGCGGTTTCTGCTGACCGGGCTTGTGTTTCTTTCCCAAAAAACGCCCTCGGCATAGCCTTGGATATCCTGAGCGCTTTGAGCCATCTCCAATCTCTTTTCAGCAAGACAGGCATACTGAAGCTCCTGCTCGATCCCGATAAAATGGCGTCCCAGTTTTTGGGCCGTGACCAATGCTGTGCCGGAACCGCAAAAGGGGTCCAAGACCAAGTCGCCGGGCTCTGTGGAAGCCAGGATCAGTTTCGCCAATAGCTTTTCAGGTTTTTGTGTGGGATGGTCCGTGTTTTCCGGCATCGACCAGAAGGGAACGGTCAGATCCGTCCATACATTGGATGGATGGGTCAGCCGAAAAGCGCCATCCTTGGTTTCCGTCCAGTCCTTGGGATTGCCTTCCTGATTCCGATAGGGTGCCAGGACCCGCCGTTTAAGCTTTACCCGATCCACGTGAAAACAATAGTCTTCAGAACAGGTGCAGAACCAGATATCTTCTGAAGCATTTTTCCAGTTGCGCAAGGCGCCCCGGCCCTTTTCCCGCTCCCAGGTGATCCGGTTTTGGATCAGAAAATATTTCGACAGGACATCATCGATGCTGCAGCTGGTCAGCCAATCGGCGCAAACATAGATGCTGGCCGTCGGTTTTAGCAGCGGCAGCAGCGGCTGCAGCCAAGCTTCAAACTGTCGTTTGTAAGCTTCTGCGGTACATTTGCGAAAGCTTTCCTTGCCGAAGGTGCGATTTAAGTTATAGGGCGGATCTAAAAATAAAAGATCAGCGCAGGCTTCAGGTAAAAAGCCTGCCGCGTCTTCCATCTTTTGTTGAAGGATGCGGTTGCGGACCTCAGGCAATTCCGTGTTTTGATCAATCCTAAGCAGCCGGGCCTCCAGGCCCGGCTGCTCTTCGATATCCAGGGTGATGGTTCGGTTGCATGGAGCCTTCAAGCGTGTCATGCCAAGTCATCCTTTGCCATTTTGATTCTCCAATGCTTAGAACAAGGGCATGACTTCCGGCTCGTCATATGAACATCCGAAGGTTTCTGCCGTGACGCGTTTCATTGCCATCCTGGTCAGGGGGCGGTCATCAAAGAACCGCTGTGAATTCACAATCGCATCCGCGGTTTCCATGCCGGATACCACTTTGCCAAAGGAGGCATACTGCCCATCCAAATGAGGGGCATCGGCCACCATGATAAAAAACTGGCTTCCCGCCGAATTAGGGTCCGTGCCCCTGGCCATGGAGATCACACCGCGGGTATGTTTTAATGGATTTTCGAAGCCGTTGGCCGCAAATTCTCCCTTGATTTTGTAGTCAGGTCCACCCGTGCCGTCGCCGTCTGGACAACCGCCCTGGATCATAAACCCGGGGATGACCCGATGAAAGCATAATCCGTCATAATAGCCGCTGGAAGCCAATTGGATAAAGTTTTTGACCGTGTTGGGGGCTGATTCCGGGTCCAGTTCCACCACGATCGGCGGCAATCCCTCCATGACAATGTTGAATTCAGCGTCCATTTCAATCGTTATTCTGGGTTTCTGGTTCATCAGTTTGCTCGCTCCTTTCTTTTTCAAAACGGATCAGACGGGTTATGTAGACATCCACGCTGTCGGTCTCATAGCCCGTATATTTTTCGATCCTCTCCGCCACTTCCTGGCGGATTTTTGCGACAGTCTGGGGAATCGGCGCCCCATACATGATCGCAACTTTTATTTCAAAAGCAACCGCTTCGCGGCCCTCCTCTGAATTCTCCAATCGTCTCACCACAATGCTTGGCTTGATGCTTTTGTCTCCGCGAAACGGTGCCAAAGGCCCTTTCGGTTCGAAACAATAGACCTCCTCCATCTCTTCTAAAAGCAGTCGAACGATCTCCCGCAAGACATCTTCGTGAATAATCGTTGATCCTATGACCATGATCCATTCCTCCTTAATCCATCCATTCGTAAGTGCCCATGGTGACCGGGCCGTTCAGATTACTCAAGACCCGTTCCAGCAAGACCCCGTTGCGCCGGGGGTATTCGAAGCCGTAGCTGGCCCGGATGGCTTGGGTCACAAACTGAACACTGCGATCCAAGGCCATGGGCAAACTGTCTCCCTGCAGTAAACTGCCGGTTAAAACGCTGGTGAAAACATCGCCGGTTCCCGGATAGTGAGCAGGTATGTACACGCAGGGCACCCGCCAAAACCGTTTGGTTTTTGCGGTGTAGGCGACCACGCTGGTGTCGCTGCCGGTCCGATTCAAAGGCGCGCTGGTGATCACAACGGTTTCCGGCCCTATCTCTGCCAGACGAAGCAGCCATTCCTTAAGCTCCGCTTCCTCCAGATCCGGATGATATGGCTCATTCAGCAGCAACGCCGCCTCTGTCAGGTTGGGGGTAATCACATTGGCGTCCTGGATCAGCCCCCGCATGCCTTCGACCATATCCAGCCCCATGGTTGCGTAGAGCGCGCCTTCATCAGCCAGCACTGGATCCACCACCACCAAAGGCTCGTTGATCTTCTGGGATGCTATAAATTCCCGAACAATGTCCACCTGCTGGAAAGAGCCCAAAAATCCAGAATAAATGGAATGAAAGCGGATCCCCAGCCGGTTCCAGTGGGCAATGGCTTCCTTCATGAATTCTGTAAGGTCCACAAAGGCATAGCCCTCAAAGCCGCCGGTATGGGTGGAAAGCACCGCCGTTGGCAGCGAGACCACCTGGCAGCCCATGGTGGACAATATGGGGATCACCACCGACAGGGAATTGCGTCCAAAGCCGGATAAGTCGTGGATTGCTGCAACTCTTGGAATATAGGGCCCCATCGGCCTTCCTCCTCTTTGTCTGCCCTTTGCGAAAATCGATTGAAAGGTTATAATGTTGTTATATTATATCACATTACTTGCCGGAGGAAATACATTATGCGCCCTTTGCCCGCCAAAATTCGTACAATCTGCCAAAGAGGTCGACTTTGGCTGCTCTTGATGTTATCCGCAGCCCTTCTATGTTTATGGGGTTGGGGGCTGAGCCCGGCCTCCCAAGCGGCCGTTGTTGCTTTGATCCCCTTGGATAGCCGGCCGGTCAACACAGACTTGCCGCAGCAGCTGGCTAAGATCGGCGGTGTGGATGTGATCTTGCCGACCGATGCCTTCCAGGATCAGTTTCTGAGGGCCAGTGATTCAGCGGGGCTTATGGGATGGCTGAATGTCCAAGCGCCCCAGGCGGATCTATTGATTCTTCATCTGAACGAGCTGCTTTTCGGCGGTTTGATCCAGTCTCGCGACGATATGCAGTATCTGGATGCTAAGCAGAAGCTGTCCGACCTCCATAGCTTCCTGGATGATCCTGAGGTTCGGTCAAAAAAAATCGTTCTAATCTATATTCTGCCGCGCTTGCTTCCCAGCCAATACGATCCATCGATGTGGGAATACGAAGCATCTCTCACTGCCTATTCCCAATTGAAGCACCAGCTTGCCGATGCTCCAGGCGACCCGGACCTCGTCCAGGCTTTGGATCAGCAAATTAATCGTATTCCCCGGGAAATATTGGATCGATATGACGCCTTATTCTCCCAGGCCAAAGCCACTGGCTCTACGCTGCTGGATTGGGCAGATCAGGGGTTGGCCGACGAAGTGGTCATCGGTTTGGATGACGCGGCAAGTTTTGGCCTGAATGTGCAAACCTTTCAATCCTTGCAAAGAGCCTCTGAAGCGCAGGATCAAAGCCAGGTTTATTTCCTCCACGGTGCCGACGAACTTGCCTCTCTGGTCATCATGCGGCACACCTCAACACTGCGAGGGCCCGAATCTTTCCAACCCGTCTTCATAACACCCCAGGATGCGAAAGCAATTCCTCACTATGAGTCGATCTCTCTTCAAGATAATTTTGCAGAGAAACGGCATTATCTCTATGCGCCAACGGTAAAGGACGCTTCGCTGCCGCCCGTGCAAAGATTCAGCCATTGGCTTAAAGGTCTTTTTTCCTTTGCAGACCCAGCCCCTCGTCTAAAATATGCTGTGCTGCATACTCAGTCGGACCTTGCCGGACCTGAAATCGATCAGGCCTGGCAGCAGATTGCCGCGCTGCGCGGCAACACGGTTGATGCAGCCCTGGTGGGCCTGGCGGACACCGCTAAAATCAATGGTGCCTCAAAAGCTTTCATCGATACGGTGGGGGTCGCCTCGGTTTACACCTATGTCGATGCCTACGCAGGCTGGAATACCGCAGGCAATTCTCTGGGAACGGTCATGGCTCATCTGTTGTTTTTAGAAAAAGGCCAAGCCCTGAAAGGACCTGGCCGGTCAGCAGCACTGGCGTCCCATCGCTCCCTGCAAAGGCTGCGTTTGATCGATGATTATATTTTTCAATCCCAGGTCAGAGAGGAATTTGTAAAATGGTCGCTGGGGCAGGGCTTCTCTTATTTGACCTTCGGTAACCGGTGGGCTGAAGCCAACGAGAAATTGCAGACCATGATGGAGAAGGCGTTGTCGGCCTATCCCGAATTGCTCCCGGAGATTAGCAATTTGTCTGAAAGCGGCGCCTCCGCCGATCGTTTCACCTTCCCATGGCCCCGTTCTTTCGAGCTTCAGATCGAATCCTCAGAAACCGGCATCGTTGGCTTCGGCCATTGATATTATCGCAGCATGGTCATGAACTGCTCACGAAATTCTTCTCTTCGGCTTTGCAGCTGATCAACATTGCTGCCGTCTTCTCCGATATAAGCGGCCACCCATTGGATTGCGTCCATCATCTTTGACAGGTATTCCTGGTATAGGATCTGTATATTTCCATCCTCAGCCAGAATCTCGGCAGTCAGGGTCAATATTTCATCCCTCACCAGATCGGCCTTCATCGGATCCAACCTTCGATAAATCGGTTCATAAAGAGCCGTATTTGAATAGGCCTTATATAATACATTGACAAAAAGCTCCAGGTCCTCAATGCAATTTCCGGCTTCGATTTCAAATAGCATCTTGAAAAACACATGCCATTCATAATCTGTGTTGGCCAGCTCCTGCAGTTTCTTGCCCAAAGTCTGGCTAAACAGGTTTTGAGCCTGGAACGCGCGCTCAAATAGGATCTGTTCCTCAAAGTTGGTTCTGCTTTCCCGGACTGCAATGAATTTGTTGGATAGCCTGAAGAAAACGTTCCGCATTTCTTCAGGTGTGGCGTCCAAATTTTTTCTGGCCACATAGAATCCCAAAACCTGGCATGTTTTGCGAAAGTCGATGGTAAAGCCAAGAGAATCGGACATTTTTTTCATATAAAGATCGCTGATCAGCATCGCAATAAAATTTCCATAGCCCAGATCTGTGAACATATGATGACTTTCATTCTTCGGCGTGATCTTTGAGGCAAGATGCGTCAGCATATTGTCGATGCCGTCTAAATTTGTTTTTAGCGTGTCCAGCGTGCTTCGTATAAATTCATTGTCCGGTAGGTAGCTGTTGTTTTTATAGATAATTTCATGCTCAATTTCTGACCAGAAGGAATTGACCATGGATTTAATCTGCAATTCAAATCGAATTTGCTTGGCCTCTTTAACGTAAACCCCATCCAGCCGGAAAACCTCATAACCGTTTTTCTGCATCTGAGGCTGTGGCATATTTAACCATAAATATAAATTGGGAATGGCCGGGTCATAAAACAACCCATCTTCGGTCATGAGAAAAAAGTTCTCCTTGAGACGCGTGTATACCTTAACTTCATCGGAAGTAAAGCGGCACTCTGCCAATATGCCGAGCACATCGGAAATATTATCTAAAATCCGCTTCGGGTCGGTGTATTGCTTATACAATTCACGGCGGATGATTTTTTCTTTGAGACTATTCTTAGATTTTACACGGAACTTCAGTCCCACGATTTGTTTGGATTCTTCGTGCAGCAAGGGCTTTAGTAGGCTGATGATTTCCGTGGCCGCTTTTTCCATCAGCTGTCGGTTGTCTTCCAACAGATCTGCCGTTTGCTCAATGATCTCGAACAATGCCAGGCGCTGCACCGACTGCTGGACCGGTTCATTGATTTCTGCTTTATTTTTGGTGCGAACTTTCATTTTTGTGTTGCTCCTTGTTAAATAGAATGACCGATGCTTTTCTGCGTAGAAGTATTCATCAGTGTGTATAAAAGACTTTATTGTATCGGATTATCTGTTATAATTTAGGAGGTTGAGCAGACTTTTTTTGATCCTCAATCGGTCGGTGGACGGTCAATCAAATCGAAAGAGAGGGATGATCATCTTGTATCAAACCAAGGAAAAATACGGTCTGTTTACTTCGATAGCCATGATTGTGGGTATCGTTATTGGCTCCGGTATTTTCTTTAAAAGCGACAATGTGCTGATTGGCACCAACGGAAGTGTTTTGCTTGGTATCGCAGCCTTCGTTATTGCAGCACTCAGTATCATTTTCGGTGGACTCAGCATCAGCGAACTGGCCGCGCGCACCAACAAACCCGGCGGTGCCATCACGTATATGGAAGTCTTTTCCGGAAAGAAGCTGGCCTGCAGCTTTGGCTGGTTCCAAAATTACGTATATTATCCTGGTCTGATCGTTGTTGTCTCTTGGGTGGTCGGGATTTACGCCTGCACTCTGTTCAACCTTGGGGATCGTCTGGAGATTCAGATTGGGATCGGCTTTATTTTTTATTCCGTTTGCTTCTTTTATAATGTACTTTCCGCAAAATTCGGCGGCTACTTCCAAAATGCGACCATGGTGCTGAAATTGATTCCTTTAGCTGTGATCACGGTTTTTGGTTTGATCTTTGGTGATCCTGCCGCCAATCTTGCCCTTTCGGCCGGCAGCGTGGGCAGCGCAACATTATTCGCTGCCATCGGACCGGTGATCTTCGCCTACGATGGGTGGATCATTTCCACCTCCATCGCGCATGAAGTCAAAGATTCTAAACGCAACCTGCCTCTGTCGCTGGTGGTTGCCCCGATCTTCGTGACGCTTGTTTATGTTCTGTATTTTGTTGGCATCACCAGTTTTCTCGGCGCCGATCAAGTCATGGTCTTGGGCGATTCCCACGTTTATCTTGCCGCAACCCAGCTGCTGGGCGGCTTTGGCGCGAAAGCCCTTTTGATTTTCGTGATCATCTCAGTCATGGGCACCGTCAACGGTTTGGTCTTGGGCTATATTCGCATCCCTTATTCCCTAGCCTTGCGCAACATGATTCCCTGGTCTGAATCCTTGGCAAAAGAAAACACCAAGCTCGGCATGCCGGTGAATTCCGCTTGGTTTGGGTATGTTCTCTGTATCGTCTGGACCCTCGTCCATTATTTGACAACAGCCCGACATCTGCTTCCCAATTCGGATATCTCGGAGATATCCATCGCTGTAGGTTATGCCTTCTACACAATCATGTATTTTCAGGTCTTCCGCTTATGGCAGCGCGGTGAGATCAAAGGATGGTTCAAAGGGATTCTCTGCCCCTTTGCGGCCACCACTGGTTCCCTGTTTATACTTTTTAGCTGTATGCAAAGTCCCTTGTTCGTCTATTATGCTGCCTTCTGTATTCTGGTGGCCATCGTTGCGTATATCTATTACACAGTGAAGAAGCCCCAGGAATTATCACAATTCTAATCCATAGGGTAGATCCTCAACAGAAATGCCCAAGTCAACATCTACAAACCTGCTGCAGACCCGGCCATCACAGCAGGTCTTTTTATTGGGCCAATCCGGAAAAATCATCGCCTGTGGCTTCTGAATAAATCGCTTCAGCGGTCTTCTGGAAATTCCCTCGGTTGACGTTGGCGCCTAATTGCAGGCAGCTGATGGCAACCGCGGACTTCCATAGCTTATCCAAGCCTTCCGAATCATTTTTAATCTTTTCATAAGCCGTCTCCAGCATTCCGTAAATTGCTTTTTCCGCGCAATCATCGTAATGCTTGGAACTGCTGAAAAATCCAAATCCCAGGCGTCCGAACCGGAACCGAATGCATTTATCCGCCATCATGCTGGCGCTAAAGGCATCCCGTTTGAAGCCTGTATAATCGATCAGCCTGGCAGGAAGTGAAAAGGGGCGATCTTCAGACCAACTGACCACTTTGGTCAGTTCTTTACCCAAACCTAATTTCTGCTGCACGGATTGGGCGGTTTTTAAGGATACTTTTTTATCGGTCATCAGCCGGAGTGTGTACAAGCAAAAGAAAAGGATATCCGGATATTGGATCCTCATGGTTTCCGGCCGAATATATAAATGGCCGATGTAGTCTGATTCCTTGCCATAGAAAGCGGCTTCGGATCGGAGATCGTTGTGGTACATGCCTCTTTTTCTCCTTCTCATGATTAAAATAAGGAGCTTTGGGACCAACGCCCCAAAGCCCCTTATGTCTAGATTTGAAACTTGATCAACTGAAGCTGTAGCTTAGCTGAAGGACATCTCGCTCAGGTAGATACGAGAGTCTTGTCTGGGAGCCCAGTTCAGGTTTTCAGAACCACCGTGCAGATCGTTCAAAACTAACAGGTACATTGCGAAGGGATCGTCATGCAATTTAGCGGCGAGATCTTTGTACATCTGCTCACGTTTTACAGGATCCATTTCGATACGGGCATCCGCAATGATTTTGTCGTACTCAGGATTGTTCAAGCCAGCCTGTGTACCGGAGCTGGCAACCAATGCGCTGTAAGTACGGTCCATATCAAAGAATTCATTACTGGTGGAGCTGTACTGCATGTCAGGCGTTTTGGCCTTATCAAACAGAGTGTCTAACCATTCATTCCAGCTCACGAATTTGGTGGTGACGTTGAAGCCGGCTTCAGCCAACTGAGCGGCGATAGCTTCGGTCAACTCGCCATCCTTCAGCCAACGGCCGCGTTCGGAGAGCAGTTCGACTTCTTCACCGTTGTAGCCAGCGGTCTTGAGCAGCTCAGCAGCCTTGGCAGGGTCATAACCATAATCGGACAGGCTATCATTGTAGCCGAAGTATCCGGCACGGCCCATCTGGCCTTGGCAGGGAGCGGCGTAGCCTAAGAACAGCGCATCGGACAAGCCTTGGAGGTCAAGCGCATAGTTGGCAGCAAGACGCACGTTCTTGTCCTTCATAACGCCAGCGAATTGGTTGAAGCGGACCCAGTAAGTTTCCAGTCCGACTTCGGTGAAGATCTTGGGCATATCAGCGGCGTATTCAGGATACATATTCACCGCAACGTTGATTTCGTTGGTCTTCAAAGCGAAAAGACGGGTAACGGGTTCTTCGATGAAGCGGAAGGTACCTTTGGTGATAACGGGTTTATCGCCCCAATAATCAGCAAATGCTTCGACTTCGATCTGCTTGCCTTGTTCCCAAGACTTGAAGACGTATGGGCCGGTACCCATGGCTAATTTGGTGACTTCTTCGGTCTTTTTGCCTTCATAGAAAGCTTTCTGAACCATATCCAGCTTGGTGAGACGTTTCAGCAGGATGGGGTCAGCGCCATTGGTGCTGACGATGATGGATTTTCCATCGTCGCCGACTTTAGCGCCGGTGATGGTGCTGACGTCGCTGAGGATCTGAGATCCAAACGCGGGATCGATGATACGGTTGATGGAGTAAGCAGCATCTTCAGCAGTGAAGGGAGTGCCATCATGCCATTTGACGCCTTCGCGAATCGGGAACTGCCAGGTGGAATCGTCAACGACTTTTGCTTCAGTTGCCAGACAGGGAACTGCTTGCAAAGTGGCAGCGTCGATTTTGAACAGGGGTTCAAAAACCTGCCAGGTGACAACGCGCATGTTGCCGTCATCGGGGAACTGGGGGTCTAACGTGGTGGGTTCGCCTTGGAGTGCGATAACGATGTCGGTTTTCGCTTCAGCAGGGGCTGTGGTGGCCGGAGCTGTGGTGGCCGGAGCTGTGCTGGCAGGTTTGCTTCCGCAACCGGCCGCCAGTAATCCAAATACCAAAATACATACCAACAGAATACTTAAGTGTTTTTTCATGATGTACCCTCCCTCAATTTAACATGATAAAAATCCCTTGATGTATTACCGGGTAATGCTTGGTTATGATTCCCCCCTTTAGAAAGAAACATAGACTGAAAGTAAATATTCTCTGAATCTTTCAAATATCCTCTTTTTGGGAGAAATTTTTTAAGCTTCGGCTAACTTATTTCCGACTCGCCGTGGAAGTTTTCCCAACAAGCGACCCAGTGTCCTGGTTTCCGTTCTTCCAAAACAGGATCTTCCTTGAAGCAGCGTTCGTTGGCCAGCTTGCAGCGTGCGGCGAAACGGCAGCCCGGGGGCGGATCCACAGGGGAAGGAACTTCACCTAACAGAATCTCGCGCTTGATGTTCCGTTTCCGGGGATCTTCGATGGGAACGGCGCTCAGCAATGCTTCCGTATAGGGATGGAGACGATGTGCGAACATTTCTTCGGTTTCTGCATATTCGCAGAGTTTTCCGACGTACATGACTGCAATATGGGAGGACAGCCAACGTACGACACGAATGTCATGGGAGATGAACATATAGGTCAGGTTTTTGCTGGATTGCAAATCTTTCAGCAAATTCAAAACCATGGCGCGAACTGATACGTCCAATGCGGAGATCGGCTCGTCGCAGACGATGAAGTCAGGATTCAAAGCAATGGAGCGGGCAATGCCGATACATTGCTTCTGGCCTGCAGCCAGGGTATGGGGATACTCATTGTATAGGTCCGGTTTCAATCCAACGTCCAGCAGGAGCTGGGAAACCCGGTCTTGCAGCTCGGACCCGCTGGCAATGCCATGGACCAGCAGCGGTTCGCCGATGATCTTGCCGATGGTGTCGCGGCTGTCAAAGGAGCTGAAGGAGTCCTGGAAAATCAGCTGGGCTTTGGTTCTGAAGTTCTTTTCCTGCTCTTTGGAATACTGATAAATATCTTCGCCCTGGAAAAAGATTTCGCCCTCCGTCTTTGGAAGCAGTTTCAGGACCAGACGGCCGATGGTGGTTTTGCCGCAGCCGGATTCGCCCACAAGGCCCAGCGTTTCGCCGGCCATAACGTCAAGTGTGACGCCATCGACTGCATGCACGAAGGACTTCGCTTTGGTAACCAGGCCTCCGCCGATCGGAAAGTACTTTTTAAGGCCCCTTACAGAAAGCAAGGTTTTTTTTGCTCTTTCGTCTATCACTAGTTTTCCCCCCTCTACAGTTTTACGGCCAAGGGATCGAATTCATCCCGGATCCAGTTGCCAATCAAGTTCAGGCAAAGTACCGTTGTTGCGATCATAAGACCGGGAAAGATTACGATCCACGGAGCTTGGGTCAGATACTTACGTCCTTCACCGATCATCAAGCCCCAAGAAGTATCAGGAGGCTGAACGCCGAAGCCCAAGAAGCTTAAGTTTGCTTCTGCGTTGATAAAGTGGGCCAATTCCAAAATGTAGGTCGTAACCATCGGAGATATGATGTTGGGCATGATGTGCTTATACAAGATCCGGTTGGTGCTGGCGCCGATGGCATGTCCGGATTCCACCATGGCGGAACTGCGGATGATCAGAACCTGGCTGCGGGCCATGCGGCAGAACAGCGTCCAGCTGTTGATCAACAACGCGAAGATCAAGTTCTTTTGACCGGGGCCTAAAATCATAACGAAGGTCAAGGCGATCAGCAGGGTCGGTGAAGATGCCCAGACGTCAACCATACGCATGATGATCATGTCAGTCCAGCCGCCGAAATAGCCGGCCAGCATCCCCAGCACTACGCCGATGACGCCGCCGATGGTGGCAACCGTAAAGCCTACGTTCAGGGAAACACGTCCGCCGTACAGCAGCCGGGTGTAAATGTCGCGGCCCAACTGGTCAGTGCCCAGGAAGTGGGGCTGAGTCACGCCCACCGCCATGCTTGCTTCCGTGGTAGGACCGGTAAGCCGGTTTGCCAGGTCGCTTTTCGCAGGGCCGAAATTAGTAAAGATCGGTGCAAAGAGAATCATTGTAAGGATGATGATCAAAACAATGCCGGCAAAAAGGGCAGGCTTGTTGTGCCGAAAACGCCTTAAGAGGCTGGTTTTTTTGGGTTTCTTTGATTGTTCCATTATCTTCTGCCCTCCTTAATATCTGATTCGGGGGTCGAATGCGGCATACAGAATGTCTGTCAACAGGTTGATCAGACACACGATAATAGCTACAAAGAACACCTCGGCCTGCAACAACGGGAAGTCCATGTTCTCAATGGTTTCAGAAATCAGGTGACCAAATCCGGCAAAACCGAAGACCACTTCCACCGCCGCGCTCAAGCCGCCCAGCTGTTTGCAGTAGTCGTTGCCGATCATGGTCAAGGATGCGGTCATGATATTCTTGAGCGCATGTTTGAATAAAAGAGACATCTCTGTTACGCCTTTGGCCCGCGCGGTGACGGCGTAGAGAGCGTTGAGCTGCTGAATCATCTCAAACCGTACGATCTGGGCCAAGTGGCCCATGGGCCGGAAAGAGATGGTGACCGCCGGAAGCACCAGATGCTTCCAGGTGCCCATGCCCGAGGTGGGCAGCCAGCCCAGCTTCACCGCAAAAATCAGCATCAGCATCAAGCCGATCCAGAAGGGCGGAAAGCAAATGCCCGCTGTGGAGAAAATCGTTACAACACGGTCCAGAGCGGAACCGGGCCGGTAGGCCGCAACGATCCCCAAGGGGATGGCGCAGACGACGGAAATAATCGAGGCCAATAAAATCAGCCACATACTGATGGGCAGGCGGTCCATGATAACTTCCATGCAGGGCCTGTTCTGCCACCAGGACATACCGAAGTCTCCCACGGCAAAATCGGACAAGAATGTCCATAACTGCTCAAGGATCGGTCGATCAAGGCCTAAAGCCTGGGTCAATGCCAGACGTTCCGCATCGGTTGCCTGCAATGGCAGCATGATGTCGACCGGATTACCCACGATGTGGGTTATGAAAAATATCAGGATCGAAATACCAAGCACGACAAAGAGCGTGAACAGAAGTCTTTGTGCTATGTATTTACTCATTCCCATTAATATCCCTCCCTGTTTTTCCTGAAACGATCCCTTGGAGCGTTTCATAGATTATTTTAGTTCAATATACCTTTCCGAATCGATGGAGCAGCTTATTTCAGCTTGCTTTTGATCGGGAAATGGCACCGTACCCAGTGTTTGCCGTCACCGTCAAGATCCGTATAAGCCGGTTCTTGGGTTTTGCAGATGTCTTGGCAGAATTCACAGCGAGGGTGAAAATGACAGCCGGAAGGCAAGTGCAGCAAGTTCGGGGGATCGCCTTCGATAATGTTCAGACGGCCGCCCTCTTTCATGGCCATGATGGAACCCATGATGCCTTTGGTGTAGGGATGGGCAGGGCTTTCAAATAAGGTGAACACGTCCAAAATCTCGATCAGCTGGCCGGCATACATCATCGCAACACGGTCGGCCATCTCGGCAACGATGCCAAGGTCGGAGGTGATGAACAGGATCGTGGTGTCGATTTCCTTACGCAGCGCCTGCATCAATTTCAGGATCTGCGCTTGAATGGTCACGTCCAGAGAGCAGGTCGGCTCATCAGCGATGAGCACCTTAGGACGGCAAGCAAGGGCGATCGCGATCATGATACGTTGCTTCATACCGCCTGACAACTCATGAGGATAGTTATAATAGCGTTTCTCAGGCGAAGGAATACGAACGACGCCCAACATGTCGATGGCTGCTTTTTTGGCAGCTTCCCCGGTAAGCCCCTGGTTGATTTCAACGGCTTCCTGAATCTGTCTGCCGATCGTCTGGGAAGGATTTAAAGACGACATAGGCTCCTGCAGAATCATGGCGATCCCTTTGCCCCGAATGTTTCTCATTTCTTTCATGGGCAATTTGAATACGTCAACACCATCCAGATTAACATCACCGGAAACGATTTTCCCAGGCGGCCAAGCAATCAGTCGGAGAATCGAAAGCGCTGTGACGGTTTTACCGCTGCCGCTTTCGCCAACCAATGCCAATACTTCGCCTTTGTTGAGGCTGAAAGAAACGCCGTCAACGGCCTTGACTTCACCTTCCCGCAGGAAGAATGATGTGCCAAGATTTTTAACTGATAAAATTGGTTGTTTAGAATCTTCCAAAACGAACACCTCCCATAAGTTTTTGATGAACCGAGTTCAAAGCGCCCCTCCTTACAAAAATATCCAACGATGTTCTCGTTGTCCCTCCCTATTACAACCAGATGTCTGATGAATTCAAACAGTCTGAAATTGCCGAAAAGAACCGGAATTATGATTATTTTGTAGAATAAATAACAGTAATGTAGCATTTTTCACAACATTCGTATTTTGAGAGCGGGCAACAGACCAAAAACATAGCATTTGTTAAGATAGCGAAAACGAAAAAACAGCTCACTAGAGCGCAGATATTATATTATTCGTCACGCTGATTCTAACTCCTGCAAAAGAGTAGCAACTACGATGCATTTTTATCCTTAAAACCTGACGCTCACATAGCATATCAATTTTTCAAGAAACAATATAGTGGCTTTGGAAAAGTTAGCCTATGATAATACCACATCTTGAAACATCGTTTCGCATTGTGATACCGCCTGTATTCCATTGTTTACACTTAGCCTTGTGTTTCCGCAATTTGCCTCCGATATCGGCATTACTTATGGTAGGTGCGTCCGGCCAGAATCATCTGGGCCCGGTAGATTTGTTCCAAAAGCAAGACCCGGACCAGCTGGTGCGGAAAGGTCATGGGTCCGAAATTCAGACGCCAATCCGCCAGATCAAGAATATCTCTCGATAGACCATGGGACCCTCCAATGATAAAGACGATATCCGTCACGGAGGAATGGGCTGCCTGATCCAAAAATGCCGCAAAAGCTTCTGAATCCAGCTGTTTTCCTTCCAGCGCCAGGGGGATCACCCGGGCATTTTCCGGGATGCGTTTTAGGATCCTGGATCCTTCGGCTGCCAGGATCCGCTGGATCAAAGCCGGATTGCCTTTGGTTTCAAGGGTCTCTTCCTTGATCTCGGCGATTTCCAGCCGGATCATAGGGCTGAGCCGCTTCGTATACTCAGCGCAGGCTTCCCGAAAATATTTTTCTTTGAGGGTGCCGACAGCCAATAGGATGATCTTCAATTTATAACGCCATCCATTCTCCGGGTATGCAGCGGGGGGCAACGCTGATCCGCAGTCCTTGCCGTTCAATGGCTTTGACGCCGGTCAGGCCGCTTTTGCTGAAAAGACCCTCTACAGAGGCTGCTGCCGGGTTCTCCAGGGCATCCTGGATGGTTCTCAGCGCAATATCCGGACAATTGTTTTCTTCACTAAGATGGGCAAGAACCACATGCCGGGTTTGCGGGCCCAAGACTTTCCTGAGGCTGCAGCCTGCGTCCGCATTGGACAAATGGCCTTCAACCCCTGCAATCCTTCGTTTCAAATATTCCGGATAATTGCCGAACCGCAGCATATTCAAATCATGGTTGGCCTCCAGCACCAGTCCGTTCAGATTGCTAAGGGCCCGCTCCATCCGGCTTGTAAACACGCCGCAGTCTGTGGCGATGCCCAGGCTGACAGACCCGTGGCGCAGGACGTAGCCCACCGACTCTAAAGCATCATGGGAAGTGGGAAAGCTTTCTAGTTCCAATTCGCCGATCTGCCAACAGTCTTCGGCGCCGATGGTTCGCCGCAGGTCCTTCGGGATATCGCCTGTGAGCGCCCCCATCTCAAACCATGTCCCTTCCGTGGCATAAACCGGTATCTTCAGTTTTCTGGCTAAGATCCCGACGCCGATCACATGATCCCGATGGGCATGGGTCACCAAAATACCTTCCAGCTCGCTGCCGTCGCCGCAACGAGCCACGGCCATATGATTCAGTATTCTTTTCCCGGACTGCCCGGCGTCGATCATGATCCGTGTTCCGCCGGCCTTGACGTAGTGGCAGTTGCCCCAGCTGCCGCTCATTAAACTGCAATATTCCAAGTCACTGCCCCCCCCTTCTTAGGTCTTCTTGCCGCAAGGCGAAGCGATGGCCAAGAAGCATGATTGGTTCAATAGCAAAAAAGCGCCAAAGCTTTGCTCAAGCGCTCTTTTGGATGGTTTAGTTCAAGTAATTCATAGGGTTCTTGTAACCCCCGTTGACCCTGACTTCAAAATGCAGGTGCGGGCCGGTGCTGTTGCCGGTGGAGCCGGCTAATCCAATTAATTCAGATCTGCTGACTTTTTGACCGACGCTGACACTGATCTTGCTCAAATGCGCATATAAAGTGGATAGGCCGTCGCCATGGTCGATGATCACGCAATTGCCATAGCCGCCCGAATAGCTGGCCTGGGTCACCGTGCCGCCCGCTGAGGCATAAACAGGGTCGCCTTTGTTGGCATCGATGTCAATGCCGGTATGGTAGCCTCGGCCCCGCTGGCCAAAAGGAGAATTGATCCTGCCCCGGATCGGCCATGCTAAAACACCGCTGCCGCCGCCGCCGCGGGATGCGACAATGGTTTTAGTTCCGGTCTTCACAATCTTGTTCACCGGCTCCGCAACCACCGTCTCTGCGATGACTTTACGTTCAAGTTCAACACCGTTGACCTGGGCAATTTCGTAGGTAACGGCTTTTTTGCCTTCGGTGCCGGCTTTAACGACAGACTGCTGTCCTTTAAACGCACTGCTGTCCTTTTCGTAGACCGTCGAATAAGGGATCTTTTCTTCGTTGACAGCCTTGATGACCGTCTTCACGGACACCATGGGCTCTGCTTTGGCCAGCTTCAAGACCTCCCCGATCTGCAGGGACTTTTCCCCTACATTGGGATTGGCAGCCTGGAGGGCTTCAACGGACGTATCATTTTCAGACGCGATGGTCCAGAGGGAATCACCGGCCTTCAAAACATATTCTTCGATTTTTTCTGTGCCCTGGGTCAGAAGCTGAACGGCTTCCGTGGCGCTATCCAGCTCCCGGATAGAGGCTTCCACAGTAACAACCTCGATCGGCTCCACGAATTCAGCCTCCACCAGCGTCACGTTCCCGTTCGATGGCAGATATGCTTTTTTTACGGTGTCCAGTACCGATTCCGCTTCTTCTGTGGAAGCAAGAACAGCCGTCTTGGCCTGGTTGACCTGGATCGCGGAAGCGTCGACTTTCCAATCCAGCTTTTCCTTTAGAACGGTCCGGATCTCCGACGCCTCTGCGGACTTGGCCTTCACTTCCACACCGCTCTTGGAAAACGTAAGATCTGCTTCGTAACGGAGATTAGCCGCCGCCGGATACAGGGCTGCCAGCTCGGTCTTGACCTCTTCCAGCAAGGCCTGGGCCTGAGCTTCATCCTGAACCAGGACCGTCGGCACGCCGTTGATATAAAGCTGCATCGGCCGCGCCAACTGAACGTATAATAAGCTGAACAACAACAATCCAAGCACGCAGGCAGGCGCGAAGCCAGCAAGTTGAGCTCCGCTGAAGCGGCGATTCCCCCAACCCATCTTAAAAGCGGTTTGGCTTGCAACCATGGACTGAGGTTCTTGGTCTGCAGCCTGCGTCATGCTTTCGGAGGATTCAGCCATAAACATTTGAACGATCTGACGGACGATTCCATCCGTCTTGGTATTTCCTGTTGTCTTATAGACTTGCTTGATCTTGCTAATTGACCAGGCTTTGAGATTTTCAAAGCCTTCTTTTGCTTGATTTATCGCATCCTTCGGATACAGAAAACCACCACCCATCGGCTTTTTTATAGTCCACCGCCTGAATTATAACACAGACGTTTTCATTTTTCAATTTTTCTGTTAACAATCTATTCACAAATTTATCCACAGCACCCGGTTTCATGGCCGGCATGGCGGATCAGTCTTGTAAATCCTGCTGTTTCACCTGGATCCACATGGCACATTCAAGGCGTTTCTTTTCCAGCTCGCAGCCCAAATCATAAGGCTTTTTCAAGTCTTTGTTGAAATTCCAGGCATTGGCATGGCAGCCGCCGCTGCAATAGAAGCGCGCCCAGCAGTTTCTGCATTTTTCCTTTTCCAAAACATGGGCCTCTCCGAAAATCTTACCAATCTCAGGCTTCGTGATGCCTGAGCGGACATGGCCTACCGCAAAATCAGGATTGCCCACGAACTGATGGCAAGGATATAAGGTCCCTTCCGGCGCCACGGCCAGATATTCGCGGCCCGCGCCGCAGCCGCTCAGCCGTTTGGGCAGGCAGGGTCCCCGGTCCAGATCCAGGTTGAAGTGGAAAAAAAGAAAGGGTTTTCCGGCTTTTTGTCGTTCGATGTAGAAGCGGGCCAGCTTTTCGTATTGTTCATAGAGCTCTGGCAGGTCTTCTTCTTTAAAGGCGTAAGGTTCTTCCGGGGGAGCCACCACCGGCTCTTCAGAAACCAGATCAAAGCCTGCATCCAGCATGTGCCGAATGTCCTCGAAGAAATCTTTGTTGTAGCGGGTAAAGGTGCCGCGGACATAATAATTGTCCCATTGGCGGCTTGCAGCCGCGGCGTGCAGATGGGGCATGATCACATCGTAACTGCCTTTATCGTTGGCGCTGGGCCTCATCCGGTCATGAACTTCTTTCCGTCCGTCCAGACTTAAAACCAGGGCCACGTCCTCCCGGTTCAGAAAATCGAGGATCTCTCCTGCCAATAATACACCGTTGGTGGTCAGCGTCTGTTTGAGGACCTTGCCCCGTCGCTTGCTTTCATCCCGCCCATATAGGACCAGCTTCTTGACCACGTCAAAATTCATCAGGGGCTCGCCGCCAAAGTAATCCACTTCGATATGCTGGCGTTTGCCGGAGGCGTCGAACAAAAAGTCCAGGGCTGCTTTACCGACCTCATAGCTCATCAGGGAACGATCGCCGCCAAAGGCGCCGGTGCCGGCAAAACAATAACGGCATCTCAAATTGCAGTCATGGGCCACATGCAGGCATAAAGCCTTGACCACATGATCCTCCGGCATCCGGAAGCCTTCCAGCTCCGGAGCCTCGGACATCAGGCTGCCGTCCCGGATCATTTCATTTATTTCGGAGGCGATTTCCTGAAGCTCCGAAGGGTCCGCAGACTCGCCAGAGTTCTTTTGCCAATAGAGCAGCGAAGGCACCGCAGCCAGCTCGCAGCCGCTTTGACGCCATTGATCGACGAATTCATAAACCAGAGTGCTGACGCTGTGCACCAATCCGCTGTTGATATCGATGATTATATTTTCCTGATCAAAGGAAAAATAATGGATCCGGTTTTCTTTGAATTTCATAAGGGATATGCCTGACCTTTCTTAAACAGCAAACCCCCGCAAGGTGAACCCTGCAGGGGTCGTGCATCGTAATTTTATTAAGGAAATTATTCTGCAGACTTACGGCAAACTTGGTTGCCGACGGTACATGAAGTCTTGCAGGCTGATTGACAGGAGGTCTGACATTCACCGCATCCACCGGTTCGGATCGTCTTGGCCAGGTTCTGTTTGTTAATGGTCTTGATATGCTGTTTTACTGCCATGATTTGCACCTCCTCGAAATAGTATAAACTGGAGCGGGTGATGGGAATCGAACCCACACAGCCAGCTTGGGAAGCTGGAACTCTGCCATTGAGCTACACCCGCTTAATCAACACGCATAAGTATTCTATCGATTTATCAGGCCCTTGTCAACTCTAAGGACCCCTCCCTGTTGATTATTTCATTGGTTAAAGAGGCATAGGGGCCCTTATTCCGCCTCGACCACCGTTCCCACATTGCAAAAGAAGAACCGGTCGCCAAAAACCTGGGAAAGCCGCAAGGCTGCCGGGATCCCGGTGCAATGGGATACACCGATCCGTTCAATATGAAAGGCCTTGAGGGCTTCGATGCTTTTTTCCCGTTTTTCCGGGGAAAGCGGTCCCAGATGGGTTCCCCCGATGACCGTATGGATCCGCGGCTCTCCGGTCTTTTCGATAGCATAATTCAAGATATTGATGATTCCGGCATGGGAGCATCCTAAAAGAACAAAGAGCCCCTTGGCCGTTTTGATGATCAGCGATTGGTCGTCTTCCAATGGATCTTGGACAAATTTTCCATCTTCAAGGATCACCTGGTCGGTGTCTCCCGTTTCGAAATCGGTTTTTCTGGGAACCTCCCCTGTCAGGAAAATACCGGGCAGGATTTCCTGAAATCCTTTGTTGAAATGAAAATCTGCACCCTTGGATTCCAGGGCGATCCGGGCAAAAGGCACGCCGATGTATTTCGGCTTGGGGCCGCGGACCAAATAGCTTTCTTTGAACAACGCCTCATGGGCGTACACGGGCATCGGGCCGGACGCCCCCATGGCCGCCATAAGCCCGCCCGTATGGTCGATATGATGATGGCTCAAGAGGATCCCCTGTATACTGGACAGCTCTTTTTTGAAATAGCGGGCATTGTTCACCAAAGCCAACCCCTGTCCCGTATCAAAAAGCAGGTTGCCTTGGTCCGTTTCCAAAAAGACTGCCCAGCCATGTTCCGCCAAAGCTCCGATGTTGCTAAAGACACTGTTTTCGCAAAGAACGGTTGCTTTCACTTTCATGGGATACCCCCTTTCTTCCTATTATATATGTGCTTGATGGATGCGATACACGGACCGTTCGGTGATCACCAGAGGGAGCGCAATGTCATGCTCGAAATGGGGCACTGAGGGGCACAACATAGCTTCCCGGCACAAAACTGCACCCGTCAACGGTTGTCTGGCCAAATAACGGTCATAATAGCCTCCGCCTTGACCCAGCCGATATCCCTGCAAATCGCAGGAAAGACAAGGCACAAGAGCAAAATCAATGGCTTCGGGTTTGACGTGGGGACAGTGTGCCGCCGGCTCCTGTAGTCCATAAAAACCGTCCTGCATATCCGAAAAGCTTTGGATCTCATAGGCTTCCATAACACCCTTGGCAATGCACCGGGGTACAGAGATCCGTTTGCCGGCAGCCAGGGCGGCCATGATCAAGGGCCGTGTATCGATCTCGCGTCCTACGCCCACAAAGCAAAAAATCATCGTTGCCTGTCGGTATTCCTCCAGGGCAAGAATATTTTGGGTGATCTGATCGTCTGCCTGCTTGAGATAGTCTTGGCTCAGGCCGGCAAGCTTTTCTCTTAGTTGTTTTCGCAATTCGCGCTTATCCGCTGCGGCTTCCATCACCCTCACCCTCCGTTCATTTGTAGGAAGATATCAAGAATAGCCTGGTGCGCTCTTTTTGAGGGTGATTGAAGATCTGCTCCGGCGTTCCCTCTTCTTCAATGCGGCCTTGGTCCATGAAAATGACCCGGTGGGCTGCTTCTTTCGCAAAGCCCATCTCATGGGTCACCAAAACCATGGTCATATGCTCATCCGCCAGCTGCTTGATGACCTGGAGAACCTCCCCGGTCAGTTCCGGATCCAGGGATGACGTGGGTTCGTCGAAAAGCAGGATCTCCGGCTCCATCATCAACGCCCGGGCGATGGCCACCCGCTGCTGTTCCCCGCCGGAGAGCAGGGCAGGGAATGCGTTGGCTTTCGGCGCCAGTCCTACTTTCTGCAGCAGTCGCTGACAACGATCCTCCAGGACCGCTTCACTTTCTTTTTTGACAAGGCGAGGCGCCAGCATAAGATTTTCCTTCACGCTCATGTTGGGGAATAGATTGAATTGCTGAAAGACCATGCCCATTTTGGCAGTCAATTCCCGAATGGCTTTCTTGTCGCTATATTGGCCGTTTTCGACCAGGGGTTTTCCTTCCATCAGAATGGTCCCGCGATCGATTTTTTCCAAGTCGATCAAGCAGCGCAGCAGCGTGCTTTTGCCTGAGCCGGAAGAGCCGATCAAGGCGACCACTTCACCTAATCCGATTTGAAAAGAAATATCCTTTAGGACTTCCTGTTCCCCAAACGATTTTTTAATGTTTTTCGCTTCGATGATATTCATGGCCTTCACCTCATTTCTCCTGCAAACGATAACGCTGCTCAAGCTTCTTGAATATAAGGGTCAAAACAAAGGTCATCAGCAAGTAAAGGGCTGCGGCAAACAAATACGGCGTGGGCACTGCATCTCGGCTGACCGCCGCTTTGGCTGCATGCATGATCTCCGGCAAGGCGATGACATATGCCAAAGCTGTGTCCTTCACCAAAGTGATGGTCTCGTTGCTAATGCTGGGCAGCGCCACGCGGAACATCTGCGGCATGATGACGCGGATCATGGTTTGCCAGCGATTCAGTCCCAGCACCTGGCAGGCTTCATATTGTCCTTTGGGCACCGCCAGAAATCCCCCCCGGAAAATCTCTGCGAAATACGCTGCATAGTTCAAAATGAAGGCCACCGATGCTGCCATAAACCGGTTCATAGTAAAAAGTTTTCCGATCAACGGCGCATAAGGCAAACTGTAATAAAGAAACATCAGCTGCAGCATGAGCGGCGTTCCCCGCATCACATAGATATACGATTCCAACAGCCAGGAAAGGGGTTTGAACCGGCTGCGTATCCCCATGGTCGTCAGAAAGCCCAAGGGCAGTGAAAATAGAATGGTCACCACACCTAACGCCAGGGTCGTTTTCATTCCCGAAAGCATAAATGGAATGACTTTGATGAAATAATTGAGAAGCTCCATGATATCCCTGCTCCGTTCCTAAGATTTCCCTTATTATAAAATACACTAAAACCGGGACAAAAGCCACGGTGAATCTCACCATGGCTTTCTGTCCCGCAGCGCAGCTGACGCAATATAACAGAGAAGTCCTCTGTGTATTTTAAAGGATGGGTCCTACGGAATCATGATATCCTTGCCGAACCACTGGGTGGAGATCTTGGCGGCGGTGCCGTCGGCGATCATTTCGTCCATTGCGCCTTGAACCGCGTCTCTCAGCTCGGTATTGCCCTTTTTGAAGCCCACGCCGTAGTTTTCTGCGGCCAGCTTATCTTCCAAAAGGACCATGCCTTTATAGGCTTCGGTGCTCAAATAATATCTTGCCAGGATCTCGTCCGAAACGACGGCGGCAATACGGCCGATCTTCAGGTCATTGTAGGCGTCCACGTTGGAGGGATATTCGCTGACCTTCGAAACCATTTTCATCAGGTCTGCATCGGCATTGACAGCGTCGAGGGCGGAAGAACCCTTCTGGACGCCGATTTCTTTGCCAGCCAGGTCTGCTTTGGATTTGATGCCTGCGGCAGGATCCACCATGATCATCTGGCTGTTGGCAATATAAGGTTCACTCATCTCCATGGCAGCCGAGCGTTCTTCGGTAATGGTAAAACCATTCCAAATGCAGGAAATGTTGCCGGATTCCAGTTCAACTTCTTTGGAATCCCAATCGATGGGCTGGAAAACGACTTCACAGCCTAAACGCTTGCCGACTTCTTTCGCCAGGTCCACGTCGAAGCCCACGATCTCAGCCTTGTCATCACGGAAGCCCATGGGTGCAAAAGTGTCATCCATACCGACAACCAGCTTGTCAATTTTGAATTCGGCAGTGGTTGCTGCTGCTGTTGTGGTTGCGGCGGGCTGCTCTGTGGTTGCAGCCTTCTGGCCGCAGCCTGCGATCATGCCCAATACCAGCAAAAATGTCAAGCTAACGAATAAAAACTTTTTCATCAAACTCTCTCCTTTATTGTGTCCTTGTCTCGTTGACGTAGGCTAGTTTAGCATATTAGCATGCTAAAGTCAACGCCCATTTCCAATGTTTCTTATAAAATTCTAAAGGTAATCTCACCGCCGCCAGCCCTATCCTATCTTGACGCTGCCCCCCTGCCGGTGCTAGCATAAAACCGTTCGATCCTATACAAACCAAGGATAGGAGGTCTTCCTCATGAAGCCTGCCAAGAAAACCAATGCAGCCCGTCTTTTGGACAGTCTGCAAATTTCCTATGATGTTAAAACCTATGAAGTGGACGAAGACGATCTCAGCGCTGAACATGTCGCGGAAACCACCGGCGTGCCGCTGGAACAGACCTTTAAGACTTTAGTGGTCCGGGGCGACAAGACCGGCGTTTTCGTCGCCTGCATCCCCGGCGGCAAGGAACTGGACCTAAAGGCCATCGCCCAAATCAGCGGCAACAAAAAGGTCGACCTGGTCCCCTTAAAAGAGGTCCTTGCCCTCACCGGCTATATCCGCGGTGGCTGTTCACCCTTGGCTATGAAAAAAAGTTATACCACCTTTATCGATGCTTCCGCTTTGAATTTTCCGGTGATCATGGTCAGCGCCGGACAGCGGGGCATCCAACTGGTGATCGCCCCCCGGGACCTGGGCAAGGCCGCAGCGGCGACATTCGCCACCATCTGCCATTTTTCCTGATTTAAAATACCCAGGCCTGAAATACCAAAGCCGGCCTGTCGTCTGCAGCCGGCTTTGGTGAAACGATTGGCGCACTGCCTCGGTCAGATTGATCCGGGCTCTTCGATTTAACGTTTTTCCGTTACAAAAACGGTCAAGGCTTCCTGAAATACCTTGATATTAAAAGGAAGGGGCAAGCCCTCTTCCCCATCCAGGGTCGTATGGACGGCAACGGGACTTGAGATTTTAAATTGCCGGGCTTGAATGTGCCGGATCCATTTGCCTTCCGAATTCTCACGATTCAGAAGTTCAAAAAACAGCAGGGCCATTTCCAGCTTGGGACATTCCCTGATCAAAATCATATCCATCAACCCGTCATGCATCCTGGCTTTGGAATAAAGATTGGGAAATCCCGCGCCCTGGGGTCCATTAAGGATCAGAAACAAAAATACATCGTTTTCGATGGTCTCGTTTTCCGTCTCGATCCGCATTGGAAATGAACGGATATGGGTAAATTCACCCAAGGCTTGGAAGTAATACGCCAACGGCCCCAGATTCTGCTTTAGTTCGGAGTTTGTATTGAATGAAACGTTGACAAACATTCCAGCCGCACAGGTGCTGAGAAATATTTTATCTTCATTGACCTGCCCTACATCCAGCTTGATGGTTCGATGGTCCACCACCACATCGATACAGTCCAGTTCATCCTGAGGCAGGCGCAGGCTTTCCGCAAAATCATTGCTGGTTCCCGAAGGAATGATCCCCATGGGAAGGTTCGGCCGGTTTTCTAAAATCAGCTTGGCAATGGCGCCCAGGGTCCCATCGCCGCCGGCGGCGATCACAAATTCGACCCAAGGCAGCATGAGCATGGTATAAAGCATCGCGTCGGATTCCTGGTCGGTCCCCATCCTGACGGGCATCAAAAACAACCCTCGTTTTTGGGCATGAGCCAGGATCTCGTCCAAGCGCCGATTGACATTTCGGCTCCCGCTGCGCGGGTTATAGATGAACAAACCTTTTCTCACGGCGGTCACCCCTCTTTCATCCAGGCTGCAGCCTCTAACGGTCCTCGCGATAGTAGCTCCGGCTCAGCCAGCCTGGGGGCTGGTATTCTTTTTTCTTTTGGATCCCGATCAGAACCAGAACGATAATGGTCATAATGTAGGGCAGCATATCTAAAAGCTGGGGATCCAGCTTGATTTCGTACCCGAACAATGCCATTTGAGTATTTTGCAGCACCAATCCAATGCTTCGCAGCGCGCCGAAAAGATAGCCGCCAAAAATTGCCCTCACCGGATTCCATATGGCAAAAATGACCAGCGCAACCGCGATCCAGCCCAAGCCGGCTACCAAATCGTTCTGCCAGCGGGTAATATAAACCACCGACAAATAGGTGCCGCCCAGCCCGCAGAGGAAACCGCCTGCCAAAATATGGGTATATTTGTAGAGATTGACGTTGATTCCGCAGGCATCCGCGGCGCTTGGATTTTCACCCACCATCCGGACGTTCAGTCCGATCCGGGTCTTGTTGAGATAGATCCAGATCAGGACAGCAAGGACGATCGCCAGGGCCACAAAACTGCTTTGTTCAAAAATCATTTTGCCGATCAGCGGGATTTTGCTCAGACCAGGGACCACAATGGGCGCATAGAATTCCCTCACCGAGGCCGGCAACGTCATGCTGGTGCATTCTTTTCCAACGTAATTTGAAATGCCGATGCCAAAGATCGTCAGGGTCAGCCCGGTCACCGTCTGATTCCCCTGAAAGGTCACTGTGATGATTGCATACAGCAGCGCCCCCACCGCACCGGCAAGCCCCCCCGCGAAGGCTGCCAGGATCGGATGGCCCGTGACGGCGGCTACATAATAGCCTGTTACAGCCCCCATCATCATCATGCCTTCAACGCCTAAATTAAGGTTGCCTGCTTTTTCACCCAGGATCCCGCCCAATGTACCAAAGAGGAGCGGTGTTCCGCACTGTGCCGCCAATTGCAGAAACATCGCTGCGGCGACTAAAAAACCAGTATCCATCAGGCGTCCACCCTCCTTGATTCCTCATCCCGGCGCTTATCCCAAACGATTTTGTATTGGGTAAAGAATTCACTGCCCAGAACAAAGAATAAAATCACACCCTGGATCACGCCTGCCACATCGGAAGGCACTTTCATCACGCTCTGCAGATAGCTGCCCCCTTGAAGCATCATCGCAAAAAGAAAACTGACGGATACCAGGGACACGGGCTGCAATTTGGAGAGCCAGGCCGTGATGATGGCCGTAAAACCGAGTCCGGATGACAGTACCGGAGAAATGGAGTGCTCCAAGCCTGTGGCTTGGATGATTCCAGCGATGCCGCAGATCCCCCCGGAAATCATGATGGCGATCAGCAAGATCCGGAAGGTGTTCATTCCGGCATATTCCGCAGTCCGCGGGTTTTCTCCCATGACGGTGATTTCATAGCCAAGCTTGCTGTACCGTATGAGAATATAAATAAAGGCAACTAAAACCAGTGCGATGATCCAGCCGATGTGCATACCGCCGATTTCCGGCAAAGCCGCCGCATCAGGGAAATGCATCATTCGCGGCAGCCCTGCGGCCTTCGGATCCCGCCAGGGCCCGTACTGCAGATAGGTGATCCAGCGAATGGCCACATAATTAAGCATTAAGGTGACCAAGGTTTCGCTGGTCTGCCATTTAGCTTTGAGCAGCGCAGGGATCAATGCCCAAAGACCGCCGGCAAGGATACCTCCCAGGAACATGGCCGGCAGCAGCAGGTAGCTGGGCAGACTCCCGAAATTGAAGGCGACCACCCCGGCGCCGTATGCGCCCATATAAAATTGCCCCTCCGCGCCGATATTCCAGAACTTCATCTTATAAGCCACACAGACCCCCAAGGAAAGGGTCAGCAGCGGCACCATCTTGTTGATGGTTTCGGAAATACGATATTTTGAGCCAATGGAGCCTCTGACCATCTCAATCATGACCTTGATCGGATTATGACCCAGCAGCGCGATAATCACCATAGATGCGGCAATGGCAAATACCACGGCCAACAAACGTAAAATGAACATTTTTTTCTCGGCTAAAGGAGGCCGCTTAATGATTTTAAGCATGATATGCACCCTCCTCCCGGTGTCCCAGCATCAGCAGGCCTAGCTGTTCTTTGGTCGCCTCGGCCGCAGGCAGGATGTCCATAATTTCACCTTGATGGATCACCATGATCCGGTCACACAGTTCCATCAGAACGTCCAGGTCTTCACCGATATAAAGGATCCCAACGCCTTTTTTCTTCTCTTCATTGAGCACGTCGTAAATATGATAGGATGCGCCGATGTCCAAACCCCGGGTAGGATATGCCGTAATGATCACCGAAGGATCCAGGCTCACTTCCCGTCCTAAAAGGACTTTCTGGATATTGCCTCCGGACAGCTTGCTGACCTGGTGATGAATACCCGGCGTTGAGATGTCAAAGCGCTTCACGATCCCTTGGGCCATGATTTCGCCTTGCTTTCGGTCCACAAAAAGGCCCTTGGTCCGGCGATAGGATTTCAGCAGCACGTTGTCAACGATATCCAATCCGCCCACCAAGCCCATGCCCAAACGGTCCTCTGGAATAAAGCTCATGGATATGCCTTTATTGATGATCGTTCCCGGTGTGCATCCTGCCAGGTCTTCTCCCTTGAAGATCACTTTGCCGCTGACCTTTTGCAGGCCCACGATCCCCTCGCATAACTCCTTCTGGCCGGATCCGGCAATGCCGGCAACGCCCAGGATTTCCCCGCTGCGGACTTGGAAGCTGACGTTGTTGATCACTTTGATTTTTTCTTGGTTTTCAATGGTCAGGTTCTGCACATCCAGCATCGGCTTGATTTCCGATCCGCTTTCCACGAAGGGGCGCTGGATTTCCAGGGAGATCGGACGTCCCACCATCATTTCCGTCAAGGCCTTGGCATTGGTTTCAGCCGTATTCACTGTGCCGATGCATTGGCCTTTGCGCAGCACCGTGACCCGGTCGCTGATTTCCAGAACCTCGTTGAGTTTGTGGGTGATAATGATAATGGCGCAGCCTTCACGCCGCATATTGCGCAATATGTTAAATAACGCTGCTGTTTCCTGGGGCGTCAATACAGCGGTGGGCTCGTCCAGGATCAATAGGTCCGCCCCTCTGTAGAGAACCTTCAGGATCTCCACCGTTTGTTTTTCTCCAACGCTCATATTATAGATTTTTCGGTCCGCTTGGACCTGCAGCCCGTATTTTGCCGCAATTTTATCGATATCCGCCGTCATACCCTTGTTTTTGATGAAAAACGACCCAGGCATTCCGGCGGTGATGTTTTCTTTGGCCGTAAGGATATCGACCAATTTAAAATGCTGATGGACCATGCCGATCCCGCTCAGGATCGCATCCTTGGGCGAATGAAAATGGCATGGTTTTCCTCCTATAATAATAGAACCGCTGTCAGGCATATAAATGCCTGACAGCATGTTCATGAGCGTACTTTTTCCGGAACCATTTTCCCCCAACAGGGCATGGATCTCGCCTTTTTCAACGGAGAAATTGATATGGTCGTTGGCCTGCACCACACCGAAGGTCTTGCAGATCCCTTCCATTTGAATATAAGCCGCTCGTTCCGTCATGTAACCACCATTTCTTTGCGTATTGTTCTAGTTGGATTTGGGGACGGACCCGATGACGCCTTCCACAAACCATTGCAGGCTTTCCAGCTCCGCATCGGTCAGGGACTGGCCGGCGGCAACTTTTTCATTGCCTTCGTTATCCTTGATCGGGCCGGAGAAGATCACCAGGCTGCCATCCATGATCTTAGCCTTGGCTGCTTCGACTTTTTCAGAGGTGCCTTCAGCGCAATTTGCGCTGAGATCATCCAGTGCGACCACGCCGGCATTGAGGCCTTCCCAATAACGCTGGGACTTCCAAGTACCGTCGATCACAGACTGTACATCCGCGGCGTAGAATTTGCCCCAGTGGAAAAGAGGCGCTGTCAGATAAGCTTTCGGTGCCGCGTCCAGTGTGGAGGAATTGTATCCGATGGCAAAAGCGCCTTTTTCTTCAGCAGCGACCTGGGGACTGGTGGTGTCGCAATGCTGGGCGATAACATCGCAGCCATTGTTCAACAGGGTGGTGGCTGTGGTTTTTTCCAAGGCAGGATCATACCAGGTGTTCATCCAGATCACTTCCACAGTGGCTGTGGGATTGACGGAACGAACGCCCAGTGTGAAGGCGTCGATACCGCGGACCACTTCGGCGATGGGCATTGCGGCCACATAACCGATTTTACCGGTCTGGGTTTTCAAGCCGGCGGCGATCCCCGAGAGGTAACGGGCTTCATAAATACGGCCCATATAGGTTGAATAATTAGGCAGGTCGTAAGTGCCGATCCCTGTGGCATGGCCGAATTTCACTTCAGGGAAGTCCTTAGCCACGTTGGCAAGCCATTCGCCGTGGCCGAAGCTGTTTGCGTAAATCACATTGCAGCCATTGTCAATCATGTCACGGGCTGCTTTTTCACAGTCTGCGCCTTCAGGAACGTCTTCCATAACGACCACCTGGTCTTCAGTCAGACCCAGGGTCGCCATCATGTCCAGGCGGCCATTGTCATGAGCCTGGCTGTAACCGCCGTCATGGGCGCTTCCGATATAAATGAACCCGACCTTGATCTTGTCTTTGGCAATTCCGGTGGCGGCTGCGGGTGTTGTTGTTTCCGCTGCTGCTGTTTCCTTGGGTGCCGTGCTTCCGCAGCCTGCTAAAGTGAAAATGGACATCATCATCACCAGGCACAAAAGCGCTGCCAATCCTTTTTTCTGCATCTTGATGTTTCCTCCCTCTTGCCTCTTGTTTTATTCAATAAACCCCGCCAAGCCGCTTCACGGTTTTGCGTGAGGCAACTTCAGCCATGGTCTATTATCCTGTGGTTAGCCATGAGCATAACGATGCCGGCACCCAGCGGGGGTTCCGGCGCCAAAACTCAAGTTATGGAGAAGAGCATGTCTGCTACATCAAACTTATTATAAATTAAGCAGGCGGAAAAAGCAATTCGCCTGCTGCAATTCCTATCGTCAAATTATAAACAAACCGCCCTTCGGGCATGATGCAAAAGGTTTACACAGCAAGGGCATAAAAGAAAAAGGACAGGATGATCATGAGCACATTGGAAAGACCCAAGAGCGTATTGTCATGGAACATGGTGAGCACGGCAACCGCCGAACCCCCTGCCGCAAAGCTCATCAGCCCGCAATATGACGAAAAGAGACCTCCCTTCAGCATCAGCCCGGCAAAAACCGCAAAAAGCACCAAAAAGACGCCTTGAGCCCATAGGACATGCCTGGTCAGGTTTTTCAACATCATGCTTTCTCTCCTTTATAATATAGGTTCATTTTTAGATTCATTTTTGATACAATAGCCAGGGAGGTGGTTCCATGCAAAAGCGCACGCAAAAACGAGAGGTCCTGAATCTGGAGATCCCCTTTACCTTGATCGAAAAGCTCACCATTGGCATTAGTATTTTTTTTATTGCTGGTCTGATCATCACGACCATCCTGCTCTATCCCGGTATGCCCCGGCAAATACCCACGCATTTCGACCTGGCCGGCCAGCCTGATCAATACGGCAGCAAACTGATCCTGTTTATTGTCCCGGCGATGACGCTGGTGATCTCATCGTTCTTATTTTCTATGGGCTTTTCAACAAAATTCTATAATTCAGCCCGGAATGCTCCGGAGATCGTCCGGCAGCAGTTTGTCTTGGTCCGAAAACTGGTCTTGAGCATGACCTTGGTCATCGCCTTGCTGATGATCTACATTCAAAGCGCCGCGCTTTCCATTGCCGCCGGCTTGATCCATGACCTGGGGGTCCTGCCCCTGATTTTCTTCGTGATCATGATTTTTGCGCCCCTCCTTATCTTTCTCAGGAGGACCCGGGCTCTAAAGATCCAGGCTAGCCGGATGTCCGGCAAAGGAAAGCGTCGTCCATGAAGCTGCCATTATCCTATCCGAAAGCGTCCGCGCTGCTGCTGGAATGGTATGCTGCCTGCGGGCGGACCTTGCCGTGGCGCAGCAGCCGGGATCCTTATCATATCTGGATTTCGGAAATTATGCTGCAGCAGACTCAAGTTAAAACCGTGATCCCTTATTTTGACCGCTTTCTGCTGCGCTTTCCCACCATCGCCAGCTTGGCCCAAGCCTCTTTGGTAGATGTCTATCAGGTATGGGAAGGCTTGGGTTATTATCGCCGAGCCAGTCAACTCCATAAAGCCGCTCAAACCTTATGTCAGGATCATGATGGCGTCATGCCCGCGGATCCTGAATTGATCCGTCAGCTGCCGGGAATCGGCGATTACACCGCCGGCGCCATTGCCAGCATCGCCTTTGGGCTGCCCTGTGCCGCAGTGGACGGCAACGTGCTGCGGGTCATCTCCCGCTTCGGCGGTTTCTCCGGGAATATCGCCGGCGCCGGGAGCCGCCGGGAAATCACCATAGAAGTTGAAGCTTTGCTGCGTTCACAAATCACTGCCGCCGGTGACTTGACCCAAGCGTTGATGGATTTGGGGGCAATGGTCTGTACGCCGCAGAATCCCCGCTGCACCCAATGCCCTTGGATCAGCGCATGTTCAGCCTTTGAACTGGGCTGTCCCGAGGCATTCCCTGTCAAACCCCCCAAAAAAGAGAAGTCATCCAGCATCGTTGCCTGCGGGCTTTTGATCCGGAATGATCGAATCTTGATCTGCCGCAGGCCGGCACAGGGTATCTGGGCCAATCTATGGACCTTGCCCATGAGCGGCGAGTTCTCCGACGCGGCAGCAGCCTACAATGACCTGGTTCATTTGCTGGCGCCCCTTCAGGCCCGGCCTGCCATCATGCCGGTCGAACAGGTCCGCCATACGTTCACCCATAAAATATGGGATATAGGCGTCTATTCCTGTGAAACCTTATCCGGCCCCATGGTCCAAGCTGCCGCAGTTTCCGAGGACTCTGAAATCCCCGGCATCCTTTCAGACAGCCTATGGGTCCCATTGCAGCGGCTTCCCCGCTATCCCATGCCGGTGCCGATGCGCAAATTGGCCATTTTGAAATCATGGCGCTAAGCACGCGGAGGACCTGCGGATGCGGAAAAGCCGCTGAAAAAACATCTTCTATTACAGACGGCCTTCGGGCCTTTTTTGTTCCCCTTTTTTCTGTTTTTATGAACCGCTGACTGCAAGGGATTCTAGAAATGCCGGCAAGCCTTTGTAATAATACCCGCTGAAGACCATGTTTTTGTCTTTGTTGAAGAATTCCAGTCGATAGACTTCTTTGGATAGAATTGCTTCGCCGTAGGCCAGGAAATAGGGCTGGTAGGTATTATCCTGCAGGATCTGTCCGATCAAAGCTTGGTCGGTGATCTTTGCCAGCGCCGGCTTTGCTTCCGGATTGCTTTCTCCCTCCAGCGTCATCCACGGTTCCTCGGTGCTTGCGTAAGCCATCATTTTCTCATTGGCTTCATAATATTTGCCATCCATGCCGTTGCCGCTGAAATTGTAATCTTTGTATAAGCGTACTTCCTCAAAGGATCCGGCTTGGGGCATCAGCCGTTCTCCATACCCATGGCTTTCGATCCATTCCAGGGTGTGGTCATAGCTGCCAGGGATCTGCAGATCCTCATATCGATCGTACAGGCCTGCTTTATACGGGTCTGTCTTCAGTTTATCTTCATCGATGGCATAATAATCCGTGATCTCCTCTTTGAGGGCTTCGTCAAAGACTTCGCTGTCAAGGCTTTGCAAAGCCGCCCAGTCCAGATCAGGCATTCGATAGCGATATTCCAGGGTATAGAAGCTGGCATTGATCCCCTCCATGGATTCAAACGATTCTTCCTTGAGATCCTGCTGGATGGCCGCCAGCAGTCCATCCATTTCCTGCATTCCGACAACCTCGGCCTGGGCACCTTGCCGGCTGTTGTTGCTCAGCTTCAGCCACATAAGGTCCTTTGCCTGGGCATAGCTGATGTTCCGGCGGTTTTTCTTATATTCTTCCGATTCATACAGCTGTTTGGCCTGCACCGGGTAATCCGCCAGATTCAGCTTGTATTGGCGTTTCATGATGCTGCCATCCTTCATGATATAGGTCAGTTCGTTGTTCCGGGATTTCTCCATCACCTCAACGCTCCGCAAGCCAATAAGCTGCTGATGGACCTGAAGCATGGCTTCTATATTGGCCGGCGCCTGAAAACACAATCTGGGATCGATCCGGTCCACCATTTGAGGCTGGACCCTCTCTCCCTGGGCTTCCAGCGCTTCCAGGGCTTTGATGCCGTCATAGGTTTCTTCGCCGCTGTTGACGATCACGGCCGCTACCTGGTCTGCCTGGGGCATCCGCCCTTGATACCCGGTGATGTCTGTCTTGATTCCGGCGATCAAGAGGATCATGAGCAGGGCGTAAGCCAGGATCCCAGGCCAGGCATTGAGAATACGTGCTGTTTTTTGGATCAGCATCTCTGCCAGGCAGTAACCGACGAAGGCCCATAAAAGCAGCATCCACCATGTCAGGGACTGATTGATCAGGGCGGCGGTCATTAAGGCCCCGGATAAACAGGCACAATAGGTCATCCCGTACTTGAAGACCGGATTCAGAGCCGGGAATACGATGATGTCGCCGGTCCGCTCCAGCGGTCTGCGCCGGTAGACCCACAACCCGGCCAATAAAAAGGCAGCCGTCAGCAGAATCATGGCCAGCAAATAGGTCAACGAATAAGGATTATTCCATGAATTGAAGATCTTAATGATGGGCAGTTGCTCCGCCCACTCCATATGATCGGCATATCTGGGAAATCCATAGATTCCTTCATGCAGGCAAAGGACCGTCAATCCATAGAGGACCGCCGGCAGCCCCTGGAGGATCAAGGCAAAAATTGGCTGCACCAAAGGCATGCCGGTAAACATTCCGGTGAAAACAGCCGAGGAGAAAAAAACCATCTCCAGAATGAAGTAGCCGGCGGCCCATTGCAGAACATCTCCGGCCGAGTATAGTATGCCGATGCTGCCAAAATAACGAAGCACCAGGCAGCAAGCGGCTGTGATCAAGACCGGGAACAGCATCCCTGCGGCTCCGGCGAAATTCAGATTCCAAAATAACTGTTTACGGCTGAAAGGCAGGCTGTGAAACATGGTCACGGCTTTGCCGTCATTGAGATAGCTATAGAGAAGCGCTGCCCAAAGCAGGGCTGTGGCGATCATTAGCAGCGTCAGAAGCGGATTTCCATGGGTCAAATCAATAAACCAGTTTTGACCGCCCCAGCTTTCAAGCTGAACTTTATTTTCCAGAATGCGCTGGGCCTGGCTGGGGCCGCTGCTTAAAATGACAAAGGGAAGAAACAATAGCATCCCCAACAAATCCAGCAAGGGCAGCCAAATGAAGCGTTTGATATTGACCCATAACAGCGCCCGGGAAAACCTGATGGGCTCAGAGGATAATGTTGGCGATGTCATACCCGATCCCTCCCAATTCATAAATGAAGACCTCTTCAAGGGTCAGCGGAAGCCAGTCTAAAAGCATCGGTTCCATTTGACGGATCTTGTCCATCACCACGGCCTGTTCCCCTTTGACGATCAACCGGCAAACGCTGCCGAAGGTTTCCTGATGAAGCACCACGAAGCGGTCTTGAAGCGCTTGGATCGCAGCTGACTCCTTGTCTTTCGGAAAAGCTGCCTGGATCTTGTACACATTAGACTTGGCTTCATCCAGATTTTTTTGCAGCAGCATTTTCCCCTGGTGCAGAATACCCACATGATCACAGACATCTTCCAGCTCCCGCAGATTATGGGAGGACACCAGTACGGTCATCTGCCTTTCAGCCACATCCTGAAGCATCAGACTCCAGACTCGGCGCCGCATCACCGGATCCAGGCCGTCCACCGGCTCGTCCAGAATCATCACCTCCGGCATGGTGCAAAGTCCCAGCCAAAAAGCGGCCTGTTTTTGCATGCCTTTCGACAACCGGATCAGGCGCCTGTTTTCATCCATAGGAAAGGCTTCCTTCAACCGTTCAAACCGGTCCTGATTCCATTGGGGATATATTCCCGCGTAAAGCTGCGCCAAATCCTTGATGGTCGCCATGGAAAAATAGTATAAATCGTCGCTGACGTAGATCAGCCGTTCTTTTAAAGCATCATTTTCCCAAACAGGCTGTCCGTCCACGGTGATCATTCCTTCATCCGGCCGGAAAATTCCATTGAGCAGTTTGATCAAGGTGGTTTTGCCCGCGCCGTTTGGACCGATCAGACCATAGACCGAGCCTTTTTCCATATTTAAACTTAGATGGTCCAAGGCTTTGAAATGGCCAAAGTTCTTTGAAAGATTATCCACTTGAATCATTCTGGATCGCTCCCCTCTGTCTCATAGGCCGCCTTGACCCATTGAAGTGCCTTCTCTAGCGGAACCCCCAGGTTCTGCATCGCTGTCAAAGTTTCCATCAGCTGCTTCTTCAGCTGCATTTGCTCTTCCCCCTTCAACGCTGGGCTTAAAACGGCCGCAAAATTGCCTTTGCCGCGAACCGAATAAATGTATCCTTCGGCCTCCAGGTCGCGATAAGCTTTTTGAATCGTATTCGGATTCAGTGTCAGATTCGATGCCATCTCCCGCACCGATGGCAGCTGCTGGTTCGACACCAGCACACCCCTTATAATCAAGGTTTTGATCCGCTCCTTGATCTGCTCATATAAAGGCCGGGCATCACTATAATCTAATTGGAACACAGACAACCCTCCTTTTGCCCCCGGCATGATGTTGAAGTCCAAACTGTAATATCTTGAATAGTACAGTTAATACAGTACATAATATATTCCTGCTTGCCTATTTTGTCAACGGCTATTTTTTTAATCCCCCGTTCTCCCTATGGAAAGAAGGACCGGCAGCGTTTGCTGCCGGTCCTTCTTTTCGGATTCGTTGGATTTATTTCCCGGGAAATGTTGCCATGCTTCGATGTCAGCGCGAGCCGCCCCCGCCGCCGCCAAAGGATCCGCCACCACCGCCAAGACTGGTGCCGCCGCCGGCGCCACGGCTTGCCGCGCTTTGTCCACTATGATATCCGCTGGCAAAGCTGTTGGTGAACATTGTCATGACATAGAAATCAGCATAGGTGAATTGACTTTCCTGCATATATTGGGGATAGAGTTTTTCAAATTGCTGAGCAACCTCTTTGGCGATTCCATACAAGCTAGCCCAAATCAGCAATTCGTCCCAAAGGAAGACTTCCTTTGCTTCCCGTTCATTGACCAATGAAAAATCCTTAAGATAATTTTCAAACTGCACCAGATGATTGCTTAATTTTTCACCGAGATCTGTACTGCTTAATACAACGCTGGTGAATAGTTTAAATACAGTGATTTCCTTCGGATCGAGATATCCCTTTTTGATCATGACGGCTTCTGAGTCATTGCCTAAGTCTTGCCCAAGCTCGTCAATTTTCTTATAGTTTTTCTTCGCCCATTTTGTGAATTCTTTTTCTTCTAATCGATTATCTTCTCCTGCTGCAGACTGCATCATGTTCCATAAACGATTTTCAAAATCGTCGCCTTCGACCTGCCCCCGGTTAAGTTGAAGGACCGACTCATTTCGCTTGATAATCAGCCCTTTTTCCTCGGTAATATGGTCAATATGCTCTTCCTTCAGCCATTTCAGCAGCAATGCGTTGAAATAATTCTCAATTTTACCCCTGTCGATTTTCTCCAACATATAGGCAATATCGGCCATAGGCCCCTCTGTATAGGGGATCTCCCTGAAGTACTGATCCTTGTTTAATTTTCTGCGGTCCTTGGCGCTCATCAGCGGTTTGGCGCGTTGGATCGCTTTTTGTCGAAACATCAGCCCGATCGCCATCAAAACAAAGGAAAAGAAAACGACCAGCCCCACAAAGGCTGCAAATATTTTGTCCACAAAGGAGGTGGGTTCCTCTTCTTGCGTTGGCTGGTAATCGCTGCCTTCCTTTGCAATGGTTTCTTGTTCCGCCATGGTCTTGTCTAGGCTTAAGACCGGCTGGAAGGGCGAATCCATGAATTGCATCAAAATCGTCACGTAATTTGTGTCCGACAAAGGTCCTGACGATGCCCCGGCCACCATACTATTTTCGAAATGGATCTCGCCATTGAATCCAAAGCCCCAGATCTTGGTGTTTTCAACCGACATCGGTTTGGGCCCATCGATCGTCAATGTCAGGGATGCCGGATTGATATTGCCGGCCCCGTCGAAAAACTTCCAGTTCATGGCTTGTCCATCTTTCAATTGACGAACCATGCCGCTGATCGTGTACGTCACGGTGTACTCATGATCGCCATATTCACCAATACCCCAACAGAGTTCATAGCCCTTGTCCGTGGTGACGATCCCGTATTTTCCTGATTTCTCGGACCGGCTTGCATGAATGTTCCATTTGGGCTCAAAGGAAAGCGGCACACCAAAATCGCTCACCTTAAAATCGGATATGTCCGAACCGCCCAGGTTGTCCATGACGATATAAATTTCTGTGTCCTCGGTCAGGTTCATCTGCCGTGTTTCCGTGACGATGCCCGAGCCGTCCGATTGCAGTTCGACGTGATAATCCAAGGACTGCATGGTGTTGGCATAGACAGGGCCTTGGGATATGCTGCCCAGGGCGATGATGGCACCTGCCAAAAGGATGCCTTTAAGCCACTTTTTCATCATGGATCAGCTCCAGCTCGGCATCTCAGCTTTTTCCGCCGAACTCTCAAAGTACTTTTCAACCGTGAAATGGAAAAGACCTGCAATGATATTGCTGGGCACCGATTGGATCACCCGGTTGTATTTGGTCACGCTGTCATTGAAAATCATTCTGGATTGGCGGACTTGCTGTTCGTATTTGTCCACATTTTTCATGGTTTCCTGATACAGCTGGCTTGCTTTAAGGTCCGGATAATTCTCGGCCACCGCAAACAATTGGTTCATTGCCTGGCCAAAAAGCTTGTTATCCTTTTCAACATCGGTCACACTGGCATCCCGGCCGAGTTTTGACCTTTGCGCCGTGATCTCCTCCAGCACCTTGGCCTCATAGTCGGTGTACTGTTTCGTTCCGGCAATCATGTTTTTGATGGCATCCCAGCGGGATTCAATTTGAGCCGAAATCTGCCCCATAGCGTTTCGAACGAATTCCCGTTGTCGGATGAGATTATTATAGGTAGAAATCACCCAGGCTATGATGACTGCCGCAATAACCAATAGAACAATCATAAATTCCATAAATAGCACCTCTTTCTATTTATTCCGGTTTCCTTCATATTACCACAATTGCTATAAAGTTGTAGTAATTTTCGCAATTTTTAATGGTTGCCAGTAATCCTTTCCCCCGATATACAGGAAGGGCTTGGCCTTATCCTGAATTTGCGCATAAAAAAAGGCCCGAAGGCCTATGATTTCCATGGTGGGCGATGACGGGATCGAACCGCCGACATCCTGCTTGTAAGGCAGGCGCTCTCCCAGCTGAGCTAATCGCCCGAATCCTGATTTTTGATGCCTCCATAATATAACACAGGGCTACTGTCAAAGTCAACCATTTTTGGTTATGACGGATTGTTATCTTGGAGCCATCACCGTCGTCTATCGTATATTCAAAAATTCCCCAAGCTCTTTTCGAGGCCGTTTCGTATAGGGTTCCGCTGGATAGCCTAAGGGCGTCACCGCCACCACGGTATCCTCTTCCGGAATACCTAAAACCTCTTTGACCTTGTCTGCATGGAACCGTCCCAGCCAGCAACTCCCCAAGCCCAATTCCGTCGCCTTTAAAATAATATACGTCATTGCGATGGCGCAGTCCAATGAATTGGTTGATTGGCCGCACAGCATTTGGCGGTTGCGCCTTCCGCAAACCACCAGGATCACAGGTGCCTGGCCGACCATCGGCTGGTTGGCACAGGCTTCGAGCAGGTCATGCCGCAGTGTATCATCTTTGACTGCGATGCAGTACCAATTCTGATCATTTTTAGCCGTAGGCGCCAGCCGTCCTGCCTCCGCGATGGCCAAAATTTTTTCCTCTTCCACCGGGTCCGGTTTGTAGCTTCGAATGCTGCAGCGGCGTCCAAGCACTTCCATAAATTCCATAGGATGCAGCCCCTTTCGTGTGAATCATCGAACCATTCGATTATTTGCTTAGTTCATCCAGGACTTTTTTTGCCCAATGCGAGTCTTTCAGCACCATTCGGCCGACACCGATCAAGTCAGCATTTCCCTCTTCCAACATCCGTTCAGCGCCAGATGCTGTCACGATGCCTCCCGTCAATATGACCGGAATGGATAGGGCTTCCTTAATTGGTTTACTCATGATCGAAAAATATCCTTCTTCCGTATTGTCTCCGGCAGATGCATAACCCTTCATACTTCCCGTAATGTCAATGGCATCGATCCCAACGGCTTCAAATGCTTTTGCTGCCAATAGACTGTCCTCTACCGTGATACCACCTTCTGTAAAATCACACGCACCCAGACGCAACAATATTGGATAGTCTTTTCCAACTTCAGCACGGACTTCCTTGATGACTTCTAAATGCAAACGAATACGATTTTCTAATGCTCCGCCGTATTCATCCGTTCTTTGATTCGTGAGGGGTGAAAAAAATTGATTCAATAAATAACCATGGGCCGAGTGGATTTCGACACCATCAAAGCCGGCTGCTTTCACACGGCGTGCTGCCGCACGATAGAGTCCAGGAAGATTTTCAATTTCTTCTTTCATCAGTGCCCGTGGTGTTAGACCGCCTATGGGATGCGGTACAGCTGACGGAGCGACACAAGGCGGATTTTCACCTTCTCCGCGAATAAAACTGCCTGAATGGTTAATCTGCATAAGGACCTTAGAACCGTTGCTGTGAATAATATCTGCAAGTTTTTTCAGACCCTCCATCACATCATCCGAAGCAACGGAAAGCTGTGTCGGTTTAGCGCGACCTTCTCTTGCAATGTAACTATGTTCGATGATCACTAACCCAAAGGCACTGTCTTTCGATTTTTCATCATAATACGCCAGCAGCTCTTCATTTACATATCCATCCGGCAGGTTCGCGACTGCCATTGGGGGCATGACCAGACGATTCTTCAAGGTTAATTGATTGATTTGCAGCGGAGTTGTAAGGATTGTCATCTTTTTTCCTTTCCTAATTCATAATTTCTTTAATACTAACACATTCAATTGAAATTTGTTTTCCATCCAATATTTTGTATGGTTTCTTTAATTTTAATAAAGTTTCTCTCTTCAAACAAGAAGGCTATTTACCAGATGAGCATGGTTGAGAAAAATCCCTGCATCCAGCGCTCGCGAGATGCCATTTTCACCTGAAAAACCACTGATAAAGAACGATCTATTGCGTCAAATCGCTTCATATCGCCTCCCCGAAATGAGCGTAAAAAAACCGCAAACCCTTGATAATAAAGGTTTGCGGTGTAATTTCCTGGTGAGCCATCCGCGACTCGAACGCGGGACACCCTGATTAAAAGTCAGGTGCTCTGCCAACTGAGCTAATGGCTCACACTGTAGACCTCAAGGGCCTCACAGTGGTTGATTATATCAGTTTCAAACCCTGCTTGTCAATGCTTTTTTGGAAATATCGCCATATTCTATTGGTTCGCTGCCAGAATGTCCCGGGCGGCCAAAACTCCGCTGACCGATGCCTGCATCAGTCCCCGGGTGATCCCTGCACCGTCTCCCACCGCATAGAGACCCTTGATCTTGGTTTCCATGGTGGTTTGGACCTCGATCTTGGAGGAATAGAATTTCGCTTCAACCCCATAAAGCAACGTGGCTTTGCTGTACAAACCAGGCGCGATGTTATCCAAGGCTTTGAGGGTCTCCATGATGGAGGTCAAAAAGCGTTGAGGCAGAACGAAGCTCAGGTCGCCAGGTACGGCACTCTTCAACGTGGGGATGGTGGTGGATTTTGCTAAACGGCCCTTATCGCTGCGGCGACCCTTGATCAGGTCTTCCAGCCGCTGCACCATAATGCCTCCCCCGGTCAGCATATTGGCGCATTTTGCGATGTATTTGCCATATTCGATGGGTTGGTCAAAGGGCTCTGTAAAGTTACTGGAAACCAATAAGGCAAAATTGGTATTGCCTGTTTTCAGACTCCTGTCCAGAAAGCTATGCCCGTTCACCAGGGCGACGCCGCCTTCATAATTCTCCTCTGAAACAATCCCCCCCGGATTCATGCAGAAGGTCCTGACTTTATTTTCGAAGGTGTCGGAGAAATAGACCAATTTTGCTTCATAAAGATCCCGTGTCAGGTGATCCATCACAGAATTGGGTGTTTCCACCCGAACGCCGATATCCACTGCGTTGTTAATGGTTTTCAGGTTCAGTTTCCGGGCCTGCTGAGTGAGCCATTCCGCACCCCCCCGTCCCGGCGCCGCAATAATTTTCCCGGCATAGACGGTTTCCCGGTTTCCATTGGGATTTTGGAGGATCGCCCCAAGGACCTGTTCATCTTCCACAAGGATATCCACAACCGGCGTCAGAGGACGAAATTCAATCTTTTTGTGTTCAACCAAATCCACATAGATATTTTTCAAGACTTCAAAACCGGTTTCCGTACCCATATGCCGGACAGGGCACGGTATCAGCAAAATGCTGTGCCGTGAAGCTTCATAAGCAATGTCATCCACACTTTTTGAATTAAGTCCGTGGACTTTGTCCGGCGCTCCGTAGCGGCGGTAAATCTCATCCACATAGTCGATCATCCCCTGGGTTTGATCATGCCCGATGTATTCGGAAAGCTGGCCGCCCACATCCGGTGAAAGGGAAAGCTTGCCATCGCTGAACGCACCGGCGCCGGCCCATCCATTCATGATACCGCAGGGCTGGCAATGGGCGCATTGACCGGTTTTTGGAATGGGACATTGGCGCTGTTGGATCTCGCGGCCCTTATCCACCATTAAAACCTTGATGTCTGGATTCTCCTTGACCAGTTCGCCAGCCGCAAAGATTCCTGCCGGGCCTGCCCCGATGATAAGAACATCATATGATTTGATCATTCATTTCCCCCCTGTCGTCCTTCTCCGGGAGCTCCGTACAGATTGAAGAATTTTGTATATCGGTCGTCAAAGCCTAATTCGATGGTGCCTACGGGCCCGTTGCGGTGCTTGGCAACGATGATTTCTGCGATGCCCTTGCGTTCCGTATTCCGGTCATAGTATTCTTCACGGTAAATGAACATGACCATGTCCGCATCCTGCTCCAAGGCTCCCGATTCTCTCAAATGGCTTAAGCCGGGCCGTTTATCCGCGGTCTTTTCAACTTCACGGGACAGCTGGGACAGTGCGATAATGGGCACTTTAAGTTCTCTGGCCAGGGCTTTTAGGGAACGGGAGATTTCGGATATTTCCTGTTGGCGATTGTCGCCGCCCTTTTTGTCACCGCTCATCAGCTGCAAATAGTCCACAAGAATAAGCTGAAGGTCCTGCTCCGCCTTGAGTCGGCGGGCCCTGGAACGCAACTCGCTCACGGTGATGCCGGGCGTATCGTCGATATAGATCGGCGCGGCGGACAAGATCGCCGCAGCATCCACCAGCTTCTGCCAGTCGCTGCCGCTGAGCCGTCCGTTGCGCAAAGCGGTCTGCTCGATGTTGGCGCGGGAGCTCAAAAGACGCAACAGCAACTGCTCCCTTGACATTTCCAGACTGAACACGCCCACTGGGACTTTGGCCCGTACCGCTGCGCTTTCAGCCAGGTTCAGGGCAAAGGCGGTCTTGCCCATGGAGGGCCGGGCGGCCAGAATGATCAAATCCGAAGGCTGCCAGCCGCTTGTAAACTGGTCCAACACTTTAAAATAGGAAGGAACGCCCGTCAGGCCTTCCTGCCGCTTTGAAAGGCTTTCGATCCGTTCGACCATATCCGGGATCATATCCCGGATGGATAAGAGCCCTTGTCCCCCCGCACTGCGGCCGATCTGAAAAATGGATTGCTCCGCCTGTCCCAGGAGGAACTGCGTTTCGTCCTTCGCCTCGTAGCAGCGGAGATTGATATCATTGGTCACCCGAATCAGCTGACGCAGCAAGGCCTTTTCTGCCACGATTTTGGCATAGTAACGAATCCCCGCGGTGGTGGGGACCATGTTGGCCAGGGAGGCAAGATAACTCATGCCGCCGACTTTTTCAAGGCTGTCTTTGAGCCTTAGATTTTCAGTTACCGTCACCAGGTCCACCGAATCACCGCGAATCTCCAAGTCGCGGATGGCACCGAAAATCAGACGGTGGGCATCCCTGTAAAAGTCTGCCGCCGTCAGCATTTCCGATGCGACCACCACGGCTTCCCGATCCAGGAGCATGGCGCCTAAAACAGCTTGCTCCGCTTCATTGCTATGTGGGGGCATTTTTTCCAGGTCTGTCGACATAGGCTACGCCTCCGCCACCATGATTTTTATGGTCAGGACCACTTCCGGATGAAGTCTCACGACAACCTCCTGTTCCCCCAAGGTTTTAATGGCCCCTTTGATTTCGATTTTTCGACGGTCCAAGACAATGCCGTGGTCCTTTTCCAATGCGTCGCCAATGTCCTTGTTGGTTACCGCCCCGAACAAGCGATTGCCGCCGCCGGTTTTGGCATGGACAACCACCTGAAGATCTTTCAATTTCGCGCCCAATGCCCTGGCTTCTGCCAATTCCTGTGCCTTTTTGGCGTCGACTAAGCCCTTTTGGCGCTCCAGCTCTTTCATATTCGAATCACTGGCTTCAATGGCGGCCTTGCGGGGAAACAAGAAGTTCCGGGCATAACCTTCCGCCACATTGATGACCTGGCCCTTGAGGCCGGTTCCTTTGACATCCTGCAATAAAATCACTTTCATCGTATACCCTCCTGACCCTACATGGTAGGTTATTCTAATTTCTTTGGCTGGCCGGTCCCCAGCCGACGGTAGTCAAACAATGTATCAAAAAACCCAACCGCACCCATTACGAGCACAAAGCCGTTCATCATAAAGAAAAATCCGGCGACCAGAATGAGCTTGTACATGATCCGCCGCTCTTTCGGCGCTTTGTACATATAATAGGAAGCGATGGTCAATCCGCTGACGATGAAAACCGGCATATAAAACATCAGGATGTTAAATCCTGCATTTGAAATCAAAGGATGCTGCGGCAAAAACCGACCGCCTAAAAAGGCCATGGCGAATCCAAGAATAAAGCCCCAAATGTTCCACCAGGGGAGACGCCACAGACGAAAAGGGACCATGACAGGCAATTCCACCCTGAGCTTTGAAAGGATCTTGTTGGCCATCAAATAATTGATCAAAGCCGCAAACGCAGAACTGACGATCAGCATGGCCGGCAGCAGGAGCTGCAGAAGATCCAGTGCCGTTTTCCATTGGGCGGTGAATTCGGCCACAGTGATACCCATCCGTTCCAAGGCGCCGCTGCTTTCGTACATTGGTATGATCAGCTCCACAGACTGCATCAGGGAATCTCTCAAGGAGATCCATTGCTGCATGGGACTGATGCCCGTCAACAAGAAGGACAGCATCAGCGATGCGATCATCGAGACCAGAGTAGCTATGGTGGTGACCAGCAGGGTGGGCGCGGTGGTCCATTTTTTGCGGAAGGCGTTTCCTAAAAGAAGCGCCGGCGCCGCGCATGGAATCACCATGGTCAGTCCTGCAATGGGTGAGCCTGCCATCAGGATGATCAGGGTCGCTGCCGCCATGGTCAGCGTTCCTGCCCGCATGCCATGGCGAACGCATACGGAAACCACCGGTAAAGTCCATATCAAGGCAACCAAAACGCTCAAAACCGGAATATAGATGTTGATCAAGGCCAAAACGGCCGTTAATGCGGCCATGATCGCGCCTTCTGTCAATGCGCGGGTTTCCATAGCGAACCTGGATTGGGCCATCGTTTCACCTCAAGTCATGTTTCGACGAATGCTTTTTGCAAAGCAGACTGCCATATCAGCATATCATAAAAAGGATAAAAACAAAAGCCGGCGAATCATCGTCGGCTTTTGAAATGCTTATTCTGCAGTGAAGGGCAGTAATGCAACATTACGGGCCCGTTTAATAGCAATGGTCAGCTGACGCTGATGTTTTGCGCAGTTACCGGAAATCCGGCGGGGAAAAATCTTACCGCGTTCGGTAATGTATTTGCGAAGGCGTCCCGTTTCTTTGTAATCGATGCTTTCAACTTTATCGACACAGAAACTGCAAACACGTTTGCGAGGACGACGTGTACGATCACGTTTCAAATTGAGTCCCTCCTATCATCTTAAATTAAAAAGGAACATCCTCATCAGAAAATCCGATTTCGTTCCCTAAGGAACTTGGGCCGGATGCTTTTGCATCGCCTTTTTTGTCCAGAAAACGGACGGTATCGGCGATGACTTCGGTGACCCAGTGGCGCTGGCCATCCTTGCCATCATAGGTGCGGACCTGAATGCGCCCGTCAACGGCGGCCAAACTGCCTTTGCTTAAGTAGTTGGCACAGTTCTCAGCCTGCTTCTGCCAAACCACAATGGGGATGAAGTCTGCTTCCCGTTCGCCTTGGGCGTTGTTCCGAAAACGGTCAACCGCCAAGGTAAAAGAAGCAACCGCCACGCCATTGGGCGTATACTTAAGTTCGGGATCTTTTGTCAGCCGACCGATCAATACAACACGGTTCAACATACGAATCACCGCCTAATTTCATGGAATTAACTATTTTTCGTCTTTGTTGATGATCATGAATCTCAGCATATTGTCTGAGATCTTCATGACCCGGTCAAGCTCCACGACTACGGCAGGTTCGCTCTTAAAGGTTACCAAAACATAATACCCTTCATGCAAATCCTTGATTTCGTAAGCCAAGCGGCGCTTGCCCCATTTGTCGACGGAAACCAGCTCACCCCCGCCGTTGGTAATGATCGAAGAATATTTCTCAATTAATTGAGTCAATGCTTCTTCTTCCATATCCGGCTTCAGGATATACATAAGCTCATAGTTTCTCATCTGACTTCACCTCCTCCCTTTGGACTAAACGGTCCCATCCGTTGGATGGAACAGGGATATAACTCAAGTATTTTAACATATTATAAGCGCTAAAGCAAGGTTAACTTGGTCCCGCCTCAGCTTTTTTAATTGCTTTCTGCAAGTCATCCCGCTTCATCAGCATGATATGCCCACAGCCGAGGCATTTGAGCCGATACTCAAGTCCTGGCCTCAGAACCTGCCATTGCAGGCTGCCACAAGGGTGCTTTTTCTTTAAAGTCAGGATTGTACCCTCTTTATAGACGGTCATGGTTTTCCTCCGGCGCAAGCCATGGGCCCTGCGGTGTAATTCGAATTTGTCGGTGGGGAAAGGGGATCTCAATGGCTTCCCGCTCAAAGGTTTCTTTGATACGTTTGCGGAGCGCCATCTCCACGCTCCATTGCTGCAGTGCCTGGGCCTGGGCTGTGACGCGGATGATGATCGCGGAATCCCCGAAATTTGTGATTCCCTGGACCTTCGGCTTGTCGGTGATGATTGAAGCGAATTCATCCGCCACCTGGAGGCAGACCTGATCCAAGACATTCAATACGTGGTCAATGTCGCTTTCGTAGGCAACGCCAACTTCCACCAGCGCCCGGCGGCTGCCCCGACTGTGATTGGTCACCGTCCCGATGCTGCCGTTGGGCAAGATGTGGAGTTGCCCGCCGAAATCCCGAAGATAGGTGCAGCGCAGTGTGATTTGCTCCACAAATCCCTCCACCCCTTGGATTCCGATGTACTCGCCCACGCTGTATTGGTTTTCCAGCAGAATGAAGAATCCGCTGATCACATCTTTGAATAAACTTTGGGCGCCAAAGGCAATGCCCACCCCCAAGACCCCCGCAGTCGATAAGATCCCAAGGACCGGTACGCCAAAACGGTCTAAGATGGTCACCGCCATAACAAAGTAAATGCCATAACGGGCACAGCTTTCCAGCAGATGGACCAGGGTGCGCTCCCGAGGCAAGATTTCTGAACCGTTGCGCTGTCTGAGCCGGAAAAAGCGCTCGATGGCAGCATTGCCGATTTTTATCAAGATAACGCCTGCGACCAGGATAAGGACCGTGGTCAGAATAAGGCTGCACAACTCCGTACTTTGCGTAATAATACGATTAAACCAATTTGACAAAAACCATTCCTCCCTAATCTCTGGCATCCCTTCCGATGAACCCCCAGCGCATCATCGGTTTTCCAAGGACTCGATGCATTGGGTGCGGCTTTCCTGCACCCAGGGTTCCTTGTCCGGCGGAAGGTTTTTCAGGACGGGCAGGGCCCTCTTCTCGCCCAAAGCTGCCAATACCCTGGCAGCCTTCGCTCGGATGGACCAGTCCACATGCTCTAAGAGCCCGGCCACATTGCCCCATAAGGCGCACATCTTCATTTGTTCAACGGCTTTTAACCCTGCCCGCTGCATTTCCTCCCACGGGGAATCCAGCGATAAAAAAGCCAGCTTTTCACAGCGCGGATCCTTCGCTTCTGAAAGGACGTTCAGGATCTGGGCTTGGATTGCCGGGTTTCCTTCACTTTCAAACCAGGCATCCCATAGACGGTCCCTGCTGCGCTGTCCTTTCCTGGCCAAGACCTCTCCTGCTTTGGCTGCCGATGGCTGCTGACGCAGGATCATCCCAAGTAAAGGCTCCAGAATCCATTCTTCCGGGAACCATTGCAGCGCTGCGGCGGCGCTAAGCTGAAGCGCTTCCTCACGGTCCGTCAAGCTGCGCAAGACCCATGGCAGCGCTTTTTCACTGGCTAAATAACCCAGGCAGTCGATCGCCATGCTCTGGTCTTGGCGGCTCTTTAATTTTTCGCTGAGCCAGTCTTCTTCATCCTGGAGCAGAAAACGGACCATGCTTCTCAGTTGGTCTTCATCCAGCTCTGGAACTGATTTTATGATTTGTGCCCATCGGGCTTCCACTTCCATACCACACCGCCTTTTTATTGACCGTTATTACTTGCTGTATGAAATTATGCAAACCATGGCAATATATAGCTTTGAAATGCCGCGGCCATCCATGATACGATACGAGACTCCAGAATCAGTGAATAGACAGGGTGGCTGCCGACTTCCATGCCTTTGATCAGGAACAATGGATAAACGGCCCCCAGCAGCAGGGTGAGAAGGACCACGCCAATGACGATACCAATTATCATCCCCAGGAGACCATCGGCAACGCCAAACAAGGCAATGCCGCCATTTCCGGTAAACAAGCCCAGAAACCCCCGGACCGCCCAGGCTACAATGCCCCATATGATCAGGAAGGCAATGGCCGAAAGGATCGTATTCGCAAAGCTATCCAGCATCCCGGACATCACCGACGACGGGGTCATACCTTCCTGCCAGGCAGGCGCGGCTTTCTCCAATGCCTTCTGGAGATACCCTGTGGCTTCCTGGGGCATGGGCAGGCCGAGGATCTTTTCCTTCAATACCTGCAAGGAGGTGGCTGTCCGGTTGATGCCTGCCAGCAGCGACTGGATATTTTCCGGCAGGGAACGATACAGAAAGGCTGAAATCAATGTCTTCAAGCCAAGAGCCGCCTCTGCCCAGGCTACTGCCAGCGGGGTCGTCAGCCAAGCCGCCAAGAGCCCCAGGACTTGGCCGATAACACCCCGAATGGCACCAATAAAGCCCTTCCTGTAACCGCGAACTGCTGCCAGCAGTAAGATCACAATAAGGATTATGTCGACCCAAGGAATCATACGATCGCCTCCTTTGCATCCGATTTGGGTTGCCGGCGGCTGGGATTCCCAGCCGCGGTTGGGTCAGCAATATTCACATGGATGGCTTGGTTTCACTAATTCTCTGTATTTTCCTACGACCTGCTTCAAGTCTTCCCAAACCACAGGTTTTAGTCCCGGATTGCGCAGGAGCGCTGCGGGATGATAGGTCGGCATCACCCAACGGCCTTCCCACTGCAGCCATTTTCCGCGGCTTGCTCCGATTTTTGCCTTGGGATCGATGAGTCCCTGCAATGCCGTCGCACCTAACAAGATAATGATTTTCGGATCCACGATGGCAATCTGCTCTTTCAGGTAAGGCATACAGGCAGTCCGCTCTTCCGGCAAAGGCACACGGTTTCCCGGCGGACGGCATTTGACAATGTTTCCTACATACACTTGATCCCGGCGGCTGAAACCGCCGGATTCCAGTATTTTGTCCAGCAATTGACCCGCTCGTCCTACAAAGGGCCTTCCCAGGCGATCCTCATCCTGACCGGGGCCTTCGCCGATCACCATCAAGCCACCGTTTAAGCTTCCTTCTCCAAAGACGACCCGGCTGCAGCCTGCCCGAAGCTGGCAACGGCGGCAATCCTGGACTTGATCGTTTAATTGTCGGATGGCTTCCTCTTTTTCCATACGCGGCTCCCTTAAATTTATTTCCCGGGAAATGAATTGCTAACAATACAACTGAAGTCATTATATCATAGATTTTACCTATAAAAAAAGCCTCCCGGCAAGGGAAGCGATTTTCATTATGCATTTTGAGAAGAACCAATTTCTTTCTTCCTCTGGGTTTCTTTTTCGGAGGGGCTTTCGGCTGCCACCGCCCGGTGGGTTACGCAGCTGCCTTTGAATACCGCGCCCTCTTCGATGATCAGATAGCCGACTTCCAGCGCCCCATGCAGCTTAGCTGCTGCATTGAGTTCCACACGCCCAGCTGCTTTAATATCTCCGATAACCTGGCCTCCGAGGAAAATATTTCTTGCCTGGACATTCCCCTCGATCATGGCCTTAGCGCCGATGAAGACATCGCCTTTGGTTTTGATGTCTCCTTTGAAGCGACCGTCGATCCTTAAAGTACCCATGGAATCCAAATTGCCGGTGAAAACGCTTTCGAGCCCTATGATAGAATCAATCTTCCCCATCTTCTCGGGGTCGATTTCGGTCACTTTTTGTTTTTTGTTTCCAAACATGGGAAGCCTCCTATTTTTTGAGTACCTTCAGGGGGTCGATCCAGCTTCCATTCAGCTGGACGCCGAAATGAAGGTGAGGTCCTGTGACCCGGCCGGAGGTGCCGCATTTAGCAATGATATCGCCTTTGGATACTTTTTGGCCTTCTTTTACCAAGATCGTGCTGCAATGTGCATATTGGGTAACGTAGCCATAGCCGTGGGAAATCATGACCATCCGTCCCCAACCGGCTTTATAGCCGGAGAAGGTCACCACGCCGTCGCCGGCCGCTTTGATCTTCGTGCCGGTGCTGTTGGCGATATCCAAGCCGTAATGCATCTCGTTGCCGCGGCCAGTGGGATTGTTGCGCATGCCGAATTTTGAGGTGATCCTGCCGGTCATAGGCCACAAGCTCGGGGTCGCCGCATCTTTTGCCAATTTCTTATCCACATCCGCGGAAAGGTCAACCAAGGATTCAGCCTGATCGGTCATCTGTTAGTCCATATCCAGAAGCTCTTGTTTCAGGTCTTCCAAAACATCAACATTCTCATAGTATTCGGATTCTTCATAGTCGCCGATGACCGCACTGCTGCGGGAAGTCGTAAGACCCGCCACGGCTCTTTCGGGATCTGCCCCGTCATCGGCAGTTTCATCTTCAGCTTTTTCCAGACCCACTTTTTCCCGGACCTCTGTGTCCAGATTTTCCAAATCCGTCATCTTGCTTTGCACGGCTTCGGCAATGTTCTGAAGCTCCTGGATCTGAATGGCCTGGGATTCATTGGTGGAAGCAAGCGCTTGGTTTTCAGCCCTCAAATATTGGAGATTCCTGTAATCTGTAATAAAAAAACCTCCGGCAACCAATCCTGCGATCAAAGTCATGCTAAGCGCAGCAGCACCGATTCGGAGCCATTGTACTGATATGCAAAAATCTTTGACCGGTTTGCCGGGGCCACCCATGAACATCAACGTGATTTTTTCGTTTTGTTTCTTCTTTGCATCAATAAAGGACTTGGTTTTTCTCGTGAAAAAGTTCAAAGTAACGCCTCCTGTGGTCACAATCTATTTTTGGCCGGGCCATCATGGCCCAGTGCCTGCTCTTCAATTTGAACCTGATTCAGCTTGCTTTGTGAACAGATTGTTAAAATTATAGCACATATCGTTAAATTTGAAAACACTCTGTGTATTATATATGCGTCTGTGTATATCAGCGCGTGATGCTTCCGTTGTCTTTGTAAGCCAGTTTAATGGCTTTCAATTCCTCTTCCGTGAGGACATTTTCTGCCTGCCCCCAGCTGCGGACCGCTTTGATATAGGTCCGGCTCTGTTCTTGGGTGAAAATCCCCGTAATAACAAAGCCGCTGCCTGTGTCGTTCAGAATGGCCAGGCTGTAGCTTATATTCCCGTTGGTTTCTTTGAAGGCGTCATAGCGGACCAGCCCTACACGCCGCAAATTACGATCACTGATGCGCTGAAAACCTGTGACGATTTCTCTTAGCTCCTGATTCTCGATGCTCAGACGGTTCAAGGTGCTGCGATGTTCCACGAGCATGGTTTCAAGATCATGGCCTCTGCTCCCCTGGAGCATAGCGTTCAGCCGTTTTTCCAAATGCGTGGTCTTAAATAGGAGGTAAATCTGGCTGCACACCAGCATCGCGATCACGAAGCCGCCAGCCATAAGCAGCGCTTCCTCAGAGGTGATTTGACTGAACAGGGCCATGGGCAACGTCCTCTCTCAGTGATTATTTCCAAAAGGCTGCCAAGAGACCGGCAATCAGCAAGGAAGGCAGCATATTCGCGGTTTTATACTTCTTGATTTCCAAAAGATTCAAGGCAATGGCCACGATCAGCATTCCGCCGGTGGCCGTCATTTCAGTGACGATGATTTCTGTGAAGAACTGCTGGACCCATTGGGCGCCCAATACGATGGCGCCCTGATACAGAAGGACCGAGGCTGCAGATCCAATAACGCCCCAACCCACGGTAACGCTTAAGACCACCGAAAAAATACCGTCGATGACCGCTTTGGTCATCAAGATGCTATGATCTCCAACCAATCCGCTTTGGATGCTGCCCATGATCCCCATGGGCCCGATGCAAAACAGGAGACTGGCATAGACAAATCCTTGATTGAAGCCCTGTCCGTGGGATGAAAGCTTGCTTTCCACCCAAAGACCGAAGGAATCCATTTTCCCCTCAATATCCATCCAGTGTCCTAAAAGGCTTCCTACGGTCAGGCTGAGGATCATGATTAAGAAATTTTGGGCTTTTAGGCCCATCTGGAGGCCCAAAAGAAGCAGGGCCAAACTGGCCGCGCCCATGGCTGCTTCCTGATAGCGGCTCTTAAGATTTTTACCTAACAACAACCCCGCCAGAGAGCCGAAAAAAATCGTCCCCGCATTGATCAAATTCCCAAACATTCAGAGTCCTTCTTATCCTTCTCATTGCCATCCGCATCGTATCCGGAAACACACCGGATCATCTGCCGGAAACTATTATACCATGGATCGGAGCTGTTTGTTAGTTGAGATTTTCCTCGAAACGAACAGCAAAAGGGCACGGCGTCGCGCCGTGCCCTTTTGCACATTGAATTCTAAGCAACCGGACTCATCAGCGGCAGCAGCCGCTTTGCGATCTTATATCCCGAGGCCAAGCTTATTTCTCGGGCTGATCAGGGATCTCCACACTGTATTTGGGCCGTTTGGTGTATTTAGTGTGAAGCAAGTGATGGGATTTCTCGCCCAGAGGTTTGCCCAGATATTTTTCGTAAATCTCGATCACTTCCGGATTTTCATGGGACTTGCGAAGGGTTTTGTCCCGATCCACCGTGTAAATCGCTTTATGCCGCAGGGCTTGGTAATCCTCCGGCAGCGTCAAGCGCATCGGTCCGGAAACAATGGGCTGGCCGCCGCCGCCGACGCAGCCGCCAGGGCAGGCCATAATCTCGATGAAGTGGTAGTCACCCTCGCCGGAGCGGATCCGATCCAAGAGATCGGCGGCATTTTGCAGACCGTGGGCTACCGCCACACGAACCTCGCCAAAGCCGGGAATGTTGACAGCCGCTTCCTTGATGCCTTCCATGCCGCGGACCGCGTTGAATTCCACGTTCTGCAGGGTTTCACCGCTGATCACTTCGTAAACGGTTCTTAAAGCCGCTTCCATGACACCGCCGGTTGCGCCGAAGATCACGCCCGCACCGGTGGAGGCGCCCATGGACTTGTCAAAATCTTCATCGGGCAGATTCAGGAAGTCGATGCCGGCTTTCTTGATCATCCGAGCCAGTTCCCGGGTGGTGATGACCGCATCCACATCCGGATAACCGCTGGCTTCCATTTCAGGGCGGGCACATTCAAATTTCTTGGCTGTGCAGGGCATCGCTGAAACCGAATAGATCGTGGCAGGATCGATGTTGTTGTTCTCCGCGTAATAGGTTTTTGCCAGGGCGCCGAACATCGCCTGCGGTGACTTGGCAGATGAAAGGTTCTCGATAAAATCGGGGTAATTGTGTTCGCAGAATTTGACCCAGCCGGGGCTGCAGGAGGTGATCAGGGGCAGTTTGCCGCCGGTACCGATCCGGTGCAGCAATTCATTGCCTTCTTCCATGATGGTCAGGTCGGCAGTGAAGTCTGTGTCAAATACTTTGGCAAAACCAAGACGGCGCAGAGCGGCAACCATTTTGCCGGTGACCGGTGTTCCGATGGGAAGACCGAATTCTTCGCCCAGACCGGCCCGAATCGAGGGGGCCGTTTGTACGATCACATGTTTGCTAGGATCCGCCAAAGCTTTCCATACCCGTTCTGTATGGTCCACTTCTTTCAATGCGCCCACTGGGCATACATTGATGCACTGTCCGCAGTTGGTGCAATTGACTTCGCCCAAGCCCCGGTGGAAGGCGGGACCTACGATGGACTCAAAGCCACGGTTGATCAAGCCAAGAACACCGACGTTCTGAACCTGGTTGCAAACTGCGACACAGCGTCGGCACAAAATGCATTTGGATGCGTCCCGCTGGACGGAGGGTGATGAAAAGTCGATGGGATATTCTTTCCGTTCGCCGGTGAAACGGACATGGTCGATGCCCATTTGCTGGGCCAGGGCCTGCAGCTCGCACGTTGTATTGCGGATGCAGGTCAGACAATCCTGGGGATGGTTGGAAAGCAGCAGTTCGACAACTGCTTTCCGCGCTTCCAGAACGGCCGGCGTATGGGTATGGATCTTCAGCCCTTCGCTGACGGGATAGACGCAGGAGGCCTGCAAGCCTCTGGCGCGATCGATTTCCACGAGGCAAACACGGCAGGCGCCGATTTGGTTGATGTCCTTCAAGTAGCACAGGGTGGGGATGTGAACACCCGCTTTCTGAGCCGCCTTCAGAACGGTATAATCAGACGGCACTTGGGTCTCAACACCGTCAATGGTTACCGTTACCATTTCCATAGCATTACACACTCCTTTTCTAAGCAATCGCCCTATTCTTTGCTGATGGCGCCAAATTTGCAGCGGGTCATGCAATCGCCGCATTTGATGCATTTGTCCTGACTGATGATGAAAGGCTCCTTGATCTTGCCGGTGATGGCTTCGGCCGGACAATTGCGGGCACAAAGGCTGCATCCCTTGCATTTCAGAGGATCGATCTTATAGGACAACAATGCCTGGCAAACATGGGCGGGGCATTTCTTATCGTAAATATGGGCTTCATATTCTTTGCGGAAATGCTTGATCGTGCTCAGAACGGGATTGGGTGAGGTCTGACCCAATGCGCATAATGAGGAAGATTTGATGGTATTGGCCAGGACCTCCAAATTATCCAAATCCTCCGGCGTTCCTTTGCCTGTTGTGATCCTGTCCAGGATCTCCAGCATCCGCTTGGTTCCGATACGGCAGGGGGGACATTTTCCGCAGGACTCCTCTTGGGTGAATTCCAGGAAGAACCGGGCAATATCCACCATACAGTTATCTTCGTCCATAACGATCAATCCGCCGGAGCCCATCATGGAGCCAGCCGCGATCAGATTGTCATAGTCGATGGGAATGTCCAGATGGGTTTCTGTAAGGCAGCCGCCGGAGGGACCGCCGGTTTGGGCTGCTTTGAATTTCTTGCCTTTGGGGATACCGCCGCCAATATCATAGATAATGGTCCGCAGGGTCGTGCCCATGGGGATTTCAATCAAGCCGATGTTGTTGATTTTACCGGCCAAAGCAAAAACCTTCGTTCCTTTGCTTTTCTCGGTTCCCATGGAAGCAAACCATTCCCAGCCATTGCGTATGATCTTGGTCACGTTGGCGAAGGTCTCCACGTTGTTGATGATGGTGGGTTTGTCGAACAAGCCTTTGACAGCCGGGAACGGCGGTCGGGGTCTGGGTTCGCCGCGTCTGCCCTCGGTAGAGGCCAGCAATGCGGTTTCTTCGCCGCAGACAAAAGCGCCTGCGCCCAAGCGAATATCGATATCAAAGCAGAAGTCCGTGCCAAAAATGTTGTCGCCCAACAAACCGTATTCGCGAGCCTGCCGGATGGCGATTTTCAGACGTTCCACTGCGATGGGATATTCAGCACGAACATAGATAAAACCTTTGCTGGCTCCGATGGCATAGCCTGCGATCGCCATGGCTTCCAAAACGCCGTGGGGGTCGCCTTCCAGCACGCTGCGGTCCATAAAGGCGCCGGGGTCCCCTTCGTCTGCGTTGCAAACGACGTATTTTTGATCCGCTTGGGATTTATAGGCGAACTCCCATTTAGTTCCTGTGGGGAATCCTCCGCCCCCGCGGCCGCGCAGCCCGGACTTTTTGATGATATCGATGACTTCCATGGGCGTCAGGTCCTTGACGCAATGGGCCAGCGCAAAATAACCATCCTGGGCGATATATTCTTCAATGTTTTCAGGATCGATCAAACCGCAGTTTTGCAGCGCAACCCGCTTCTGATGTTTGAAGAATTCGATGTTTTCCATTTCAACCACATTGGCTGTATCCTTTTCGTGCTGATACAGCAGCCGTTCAACGGGACGTCCCTTGATGAAATGCTCTTCAACGATTTGGGCGGCATCCTGAGGCTTAACCTGACAGTAGAAGGTTCCTTCAGGGTAGACGACCATAACAGGGCCTAGGTTGCAGAAGCCGAAGCAGCCAGTTTCGATGACCTTGACTTCTTTTTCAAGGCCTCTCTTGATGATTTCCTCGTACAAGTTCTGGCGCAGCAAACGGCTATCCATCGAAGTACAGCCCGTTCCGGCACAGACTAATACGTGAGTACGGTAAAACTCCATGGCATTTTTCCTCCTATCTTGAGCCGTAAAAGATTATTTTTCCCGATTTAACAGCCATTCGGTGATAGGCTGATGATTGATCACATGGCGCACAACAATGCTTTTGGCTTTTTCGGGCGTCACCTTCATATAAATGTAGGGCGTTTCGTCAGGCATGGTCACGGTGATCAGCGGTTCGTTGACACACATGCCAGGGCAACCGCTCTGGATCACATGGATGTCCCGGATCTGTCTGGTTTCGATTTCTTCTAGAATCGCGGTTAAGGCTTCTCTGGCACCGCTTGCGATCCCGCAGGTCCCCATATGGACGTTGATGGTCGGGACGCCTTTTTCATTGCGGCTTACCACGTCGCCGATCTTTTTTGCTTTAATGGCTCTAAGCTCTTCAATGCTTTTCATGGTTGAATTTCTCCTTCCTTTGTTGCGTTCGGATTATTCAAACTGGGCAAGGATCCCGGCAATATCATCCGTTGTCAGACGGCCAAATACCTTGCCGTTGACATTGAGAACCGGGGCCAATCCGCATGCGCCTAAACAGCGGCAGGCAGTCAGCGTGAAACGACCATCCGGAGTGGTTTCTCCGACTTTGATTTTTAACTGTTTTTCGAATTCGGCGAGAATTTCACCGGCGCCTTTGACATAGCAGGCTGTGCCAAGACAAATACTAATTTTGTGTTTACCAATGGGTTCCGTTGTAAACAGTGAATAAAATGTAACAACGCCATAGACTTTGCTCAACGGAATTCCCATGGCTTCTGCCAGATAAGCCTGAACGTCCTCCGGCAAGTACCCTAGAATGTGTTGGATCTGCTCAAGGTTTTGGATGAGGAAGGATTCATCGCGACCGTTTTGGTCCAGGATTTGGTCGATCTTGACAAATCGTTCATCCTTGCTTGCAGAACCGCATTGACAACTCATAGCAATTTCCCCCTTATGCTTGATAAAATCCATAATTGCGGAGCTGATCGTATCAGATCGCAACTATTTTTGATACAGATTGGATACAATGTAACCGTTTGTGAATGTCTTAACTTTCTAAAGTAAAAAAAAGCAACCTTCCTTTGTTCCCCATGGCGCTTCCCTTCCTTCGTCAGTCGATGTGAATGCTGGTACATCCAGGCAATCGTTCCTATGATGATTGCCTGCGGAGAGCAAACTTTTTGATTTTTTACATCATTCGTTTCGTGATCCATCATCCGTTTACGTTTGATCTTCCGATTTATTTATTCCTCCTTTTTAGTCAATTTCCCTGTTCCCTGTGAGGCGTGCTAAAATGCGATCTAAATCATCTTGGCTATAATACTCAATGATGATTTTTCCTCCTTTTGCACCTTGGACCACCTCGATTTTTGTATTTATACTCTCTCTCAACACACGCTGTATTTCCCGCAGCTCCACGGGCATGACTGAGTGACTGTTTTCGGTTTTGGCTGGTGTCGTTTTCTCCCTTTTTCCTTGATCTGCTTTCAAAGGACTGTCCAGGGAACTAATCTTCGTTTCCTCTGAGGAGATCTCTTTTTCAGCAACTGCCGGCTCGGCAGCAGCGTGGGCCCATGCTTCCGCTTCTCGAACCGTGGCTTTTTGCTCCACCATGATTTGCGATAAGCGCTCAGCTTCCTCTTTGGATAAGGTCAACAAGGGGCGAACATGGCCAGGGGTCAGCATTCCCTTCGCCAAATACCCCAATATTTTATCCGACAAGTTCAAAAGCCGCATGCTGTTCGCGATGAACGAACGGCTTTTTGAAACCCTTTTTGCAATCTGTTCTTGGGTCAATCCAAATTCTTCCGCCAATCGTTTGTAAGCCACAGCCTCTTCAACGGGATTTAAGTCTTCTCTTTGGATGTTTTCGATGAGAGCAATCTCCATCATCTCATCATCGCTATAGGCTTTGATCACCGCAGGAATGGTCGTCAGACCGGCAGCTTGAGAAGCTCTTAATCTGCGTTCTCCGGCAACCAGCTGATAATTGTCATTATTGATCTTTCTTAAGAGCACCGGCTGAACGACCCCATGCCTTTTGATGGATTCGGCCAACTCTGCTAATTTATCTGCATCAAATTCCCTGCGAGGTTGAAAAGGGTTTGTAGTAATTTTCACAATTGGAATGTCGCTGGTCTCGCTATTTTCTAAAGCGATGTCAGGTTCTTGGGGTATCAGTGCGGATAAGCCTTTGCCTAGACCGCCCTTCCATTTAGGATTTGACACGGGCGATTACCTCCTGCGCCAGATTTTTATACTGTTCAGCACCCTTGGATCGGGCATCGTAAAGTGCAATCGGTAAACCGTAGCTCGGAGCTTCGCTGAGCCGGACATTTCTCGATATACCTTGTTCGAACACTTTATCCCTGAAGAAGCTGCGAACTTCTTCAGCAACTTGATTTGATAAGTTGGTCCGGAAGTCCTGCATCGTCAACAAGGCTCCGAATATTTCGAGTTTGGGGTTTAAGTGCTTACGAACAAGATTGATCGTGTTCAGCAATTGTCCAAGGCCTTCCAAGGCATAATATTCACATTGCACCGGTATCAGTGCCCCATTGGAGGCAGTGAGGCCATTTAACGTCAGAAGCCCCAAAGAAGGCGGACAATCGATCAAAATGAAGTCAAATTTGTCCTTAATTTGAGCCAGGGCTTCTTTGAGTTTCTTTTCACGGTTGGGCATCCCTACCAATTCTACTTCAGCGCCGGCCAATTGGATCGTGGCCGGTAAGATTTTGAATCCGTCGATGCCAGTGTCAAGGCAGGCGCGTTCAATAGGATATTCATTGATGATCACATCATAGATGCAGCGCATCCCTGCTTTTTTTTCTATCCCCATACCGCTGGTTGCATTCCCTTGGGGATCTAAGTCAACAAGGAGTACTTTTTTCCCTTCCAAAGCCAGGGCTGCTGATAAATTAACTGCCGTTGTTGTTTTGGCAACGCCGCCCTTTTGGTTGGCTATGGTCAGTACGATCCCCATGTTTTCCTCCAATTGCTAATCTGCCCATTCAACGACCGCAGTGATTGTTTCACGTGAAACAATTATAAAACTTAATGGTCCGCCTAACAATCATTAAATTGTTAATAATTATCTTAATTTTGCGGTTCGTCCTTTTTGATCCGTGGCAATTGAATGGTTACTTCGACATAATCATCAAAATCGACCTGGGTCATTTTAATTGGCAACCCCGCTTCCTCGATGGTGGCGACTGCGGACTTAATGGTGTTAATGTATATCCTCATATCTCTGAAAACCCGCTTGATGCTTTGGCGTTTTTCAGGCTGCAACGCCTCAGATGGGGTATCAGATTGTACTGTCTCTTCGGTTACAAAGGCTCTGCCTGACAAGAAATCCTCAATGAGGACTTCAGTTTGGCGAACCGTAAGCTCCCGCTCATAAACCTCTTTCAAGATTACAAGCTGCTCTTCGGGTGTGTTCAATTTCAGTAATGCACGGATATGGCGCTCCGTTAAAAGATCGACGACAATGTTTTCCCTCACGCCCGGATCCAGTTTCAATATGCGCAGTTTATTGGCAATTGTCGGTTGACTCTTCCCTACCCGGACTGCAACCTCTTCTTGTGTCAAGCTGAATTCTTCAATAAGGCGCCGATAACCTTCCGCCTCCTCAAAGTAACTCAAGTCAGCTCTTTGCAGGTTTTCCACCAAAGCAACTTCAGCCAATTCCCGGTCTGTGAATTCACGGACCACCGCAGGGATGTGGTTGAGACCCGCTCTCTGAGATGCGCGGAATCGCCGTTCGCCTGCAACGATCTCATAAAATTCACCGCAGGTGCGCACTAAAATAGGCTGGATCACTCCCAGTTCCTTGATGGAGCGGGCGAGTTCATCCAGCTGCACGGTGTCGAAATATTTTCTTGGCTGAAACGGGTTCGGGACTAATTTATCGATATCGAGATCCATGACTTGATCATAGACAGGATCATTTTCACGAGAAAAGCCCAATAACTTTGAAATTGAATCCTTGGCCAACATTCTCCCTCCTTGCATGAGTATTACTAATTCGCCCTAAGGTCACTATTTCCTGCCGGCGATCAAAAATATTAACCCAAATTAAGATTTTTACTGACTGCTTAAAGTGGTTTTTTGGAAGGCGTGCCCGCTTTTCGCGGATAGGCCGCCGGAGTTTCTGCTGTTTTTTGAATCATAATGATGCTGCGCTGTCCGAAGTCCTTGGGCAGTTCGGCCACCTGTGTATTCAAATAAGTCCCGCCTAATCGATTCAGGGCCTTTTGGGCTAAGTCCAACTCCGCCTGATATCCTGGCCCCTTATAGGCCGCCATAATGCCATGGAGTTTTAACAATGGCAGACTATATTCTGCTAATATTGAAATCCCGGCAACGGCACGGGATACCACCCAATCAAAACGACCTCGATACTGATTGTTTTGTCCCGCATCTTCCGCTCTTGCATGAACCGCTGTGATTTGCTCCAAACCTAGTTCACTGCAAAGCATATTCAGAAATTCCGTTTTTTTTGCCGATGCCTCAAAAAGCACCACATCCAGTTCTGGACAGATGATTTTCAGAGGGACCCCTGGAAATCCGGCGCCGGAACCTAGGTCCGCCATGCGTCCTTTACCCGACCACAAAAAAGCTTGGGTCAGCAAGAGAGAATCGTAGAAATGCTTGATCCGGACCTCTTCCGGGTCGGTGATGGCCGTCAGGTTGAATTTTTGATTCCACGCCAGCAATAACGCCATATAGTCTGCAAACTGCTTTTCCTGTTTGTCTGTCAGCCGTAAGCCTAGATTCTCCAATATCGTCTTCAAACGTTTCTCTCCTTACTGCTTCTGAGGTTTTGTTGTTCTAAATAGATCAAAAGTACAGAAATGTCTGCGGGGGTGATGCCGGTGATCCGGGAAGCATGCCCTAAAGTTTCTGGCTTGTGCAGGTTTAACTTTTCCCGTGCCTCCATAGATAAACCCTGGATGGATATAAAATCCACATCCTGGGGCAGGGATTTTTGTTCGAGCTTGTTGAATTGCCTTACTTGGGCTTCCTGTTTATCAATATAACCCTCATAACGAACCTGGATATCCAATTGTTCCTCCACTTCGAGAGGATATTTCGGCATTTGCGGCAAGGCTTTTAGCGCGGCGTAACTCAATTCAGGACGCCGCAGCAATTCCAAAAGCGTGAGGCCATGCTTTGGCAATACGCTGTGATTCTCTGTCATGAGCTCAATTAAGATCTCATCTTTTGGAGATATCACAGTCTCCCGCAAGGTTTTGAAGCCCTCTTCGATCATGGCCTTCTTTTGAAGAAAGATCTGATAGCGCGCCTCGGAAAGAAGCCCAACTCGATAGCCGGCCTCTGAAAGCCTTAGATCTGCATTATCCTGACGAAGCAGCAAACGATATTCTGCGGTGGAGGTCAGCATGCGATAGGGTTCACTGATGCCCTTTACCACCAGGTCATCGATAAGGACGCCGATGTAAGCCTGGGATCTGGTTAAGATGAAGGGTTCTTTGCCATGGATTGCCAAGGCCGCGTTGATTCCGGCCATCAGCCCCTGGGCTGCCGCTTCCTCATAGCCGGAAGTCCCATTGACCTGTCCCGCAAAATACAACCCTTTGATGGATTTGCTCTCTAAGGTGTGCCGTAAAACCAGGGAATCGATGGCATCATATTCGATGGCATATCCGGAACGCACCACCTCCGCGTTCTCCATGCCCGCCACGGTATGTAAAAATTTTTCCTGAACATCCTCCGGCAGAGCGGATGAGAAGCCTTGAAAATAATATTCCTGGGAATCCAGCCCCTCCGGTTCCACAAAGAGTTGATGTCGGTCTTTATCATGAAAACGAATCACTTTATTTTCGATCGAAGGACAATACCGCGGCCCGATCCCCGGCAGCTCGCCGGTATAAAACAGGGACCTGCCCAGGTTATCCCGAATGATCTGATGGGTCTGGGCATTGGTATAGGTCAGATAGCATGGGATATCCGGCAGATCATGCCGGGTCTCTTCCGTTGGATAAAAGGAAAAGTGACCGCTCTTCGGATCTCCCGGTTGAATCGTCATTTTTGAAAAATCAATGCTTCGCCTATGCAATCGAGGGGGTGTCCCTGTCTTAAAGCGTCGGAGGTCAAAGCCGATGCTTCTTAAAGAATCGGATAAGCCGTAGGCAGGCATTTGCCCCACAGGGGCCCCAGGCACATTGGATTCCCCGCGAATGATCCGACTGTCCAAATAGGTTCCGGTGCAAAGGATCACTGTTTTGGATCTGTATTGCGCTCCTGTTTCGGCTTCGATCCCTACAAGGGTGCCTGTGGCATCAAGAAGGACTGCGACGACCACATTTTGGCGCACCAAAAGATGGTCCTGACGATCCAAAACACGGATCATCCGCCGTTGATACTGATAGCGATCCGATTGGACCCTTAAAGCGTGGACCGCCGGGCCCTTGCCGGTATTCAACAATTTTGCTTGCAGGGCTGTGGCGTCCGCATTGACACCCATTTCTCCGCCTAATGCATCGATTTCCCGGACAATATTGCCTTTTGCAGGGCCTCCGATGGATGGATTGCATGGCATCAACGCGATTTGGTCACGGCTTATGGTCAATAGCAGCGTTTGGCAGCCAAGCCTTGCGGCAGCCAAAGCGGCCTCACAGCCGGCATGGCCGCCCCCGACAACAATGCAGTCATATTCTCCAGCCCAAAATGCCATTCTTCAACCCCCCTATTTTCCTAAACAAAAACGTGCAAAGATTTCGGTTACAACGGCTTCTTTGACCGTTTCTCCGGTAATTTCACCCAAATATGACCAGGCATCCTGCAGGTCGATGGATAACAAATCTGTGGTTTCTCCTCTTAAAAGGCCTTCCTGTGCGCTCTCCAGGGCCTTTCTTGCCTGGAACAAGGCACCCTCCTGCCTGTGATTTATTAAAACAGCTTCATTGCCCGCTGTAAGCGTTCCTGACTCAAAGCGCTCCCTGATCTTTTGTATGAGCGCATCAATTCCTTCCTGCTCCATGGCAGAAAGTATGCATACTTCAAACCCTTTGACTTTCTCTTCAAAGCTCAAAACTCGATTCGTGACTAAATCCGCCTTATTTGCAATCAACAGGGTCTTTTCCGGATCCAGATCCCGGAGGAGCAGAAGGTCCTCCTCCGTCAAGCCTTGGGCCAAATCCAGCACAAACAGAACAAGATCCGCTTGGGCAGCTGCCCCGCGTGCCCTCTCAACGCCCTCTTGCTCCGCTAAATTTCCTGTGTCCCGAACTCCCGCCGTATCCATTAATAATATGGGGATCCCTTGGATCATCATCCGTTCTTCCAATACATCCCGGGTCGTGCCGGGTTCGGCGGTGACGATGGCCCGCTTCTGCTGCAGCAGCCCGTTCAATAAACTGGACTTGCCCACATTGGGCCGCCCATAAAATACCAATCGCAAGCCCTCCCGATAGATACGTCCATAGGCCGCGGTCTCCAGCAAAGCGTCGATCTGCTGGATCATCACCTTGATTTCAGATTCAAAAACCGAGGTCACCAAGCCCACGGGAAACTCGTCCGGGAAATCGATCTCCGCTTCAATGGAAGCGATCCACCCGATGATCTTCTCTTTGAAGGCTTTGATCTTTCCAGATAAACTCCCTTGAAGCTGCTGGACCGCCACCTCAGCCATCACCCGATTAGAGGATGAAACCAGGTCCATGACGGATTCTGCCTGGGTCAAATCGATTTTTCCGTTCAGAAAGGCTCGCTGAGAAAACTCACCGGGCTTTGCCATACGGATCCCCCGGCTAACCAAAGCCTGCAGTAATCGGGCCAGAACCAGCGGACCGCCGTGGCATTGCAATTCCACAACGTCTTCTCCGGTAAAACTTGAGGGTCCCTTCATCTTGAGAAGCAAGGCCTGGTCAAGCAGCACATCCCCATCATAAATCCAGCCATAAGCCAAGGCATAATGCGGCATATCCTGGATCAAAGTTCCCTTTTTGCTGCGGAACAAAAATTGAGCCGCTTCGAAAGCCTCCGATCCTGATATCCGGACAGCTCCCATGGCGCCCATGCCCTGCGCGGTGATAATCGCTGCAATGGTCTCCTGCTGATCGAACATGGCTGCCTTCCTTTCAAAAAAAATGCCGGCATAGCCGGCATACAAAATATCAATATGTTACCACAAATTACTTTTGTCTTTGCCGTCTCGATCACTGTTTGGAACATCCACATCTTCGATGTTCGTATACGTCCGTTTGGGCGGCCGTTCGCTGAACCTACGTTCGGGTGTGTAGGTCGGCACTGGTTTCGTTGGTGTTTTCGGCCGATCCGCACGTTCTGGGCGATCTGTACGTTCAGGGCGTTCCACACGTTCAGGTCGTTCATTGGGTTTACGCTCACTGCTGTAAGTGCGCGCAACACCGCCAGCCGGTGAGATCACAAGGCGTCGATAAGGTTCTTCTCCCTCGCTCAGTGTTTTTACATCGGGATCATTCTGCAAAGCCGTATGAATAAGTCGTCTTTCAAGCGGACTCATAGGCTCAAGCACAACTTTATGGCCGGTCCGTTTGACCCGGGAGGCCAACCGTTTTGCTAAGCGTGTCAGCGTTTCTTCTCTGCGCCCGCGATAACCCTCCGCATCCAGAATAATCCGTTTGCGGTCCGATTCATGGCTTTTATTGGAAACGATGTTTGCAAGATATTGCAAAGCATCCAAGGTATCCCCTCTGCGGCCGATCAGGGTGCCCATATGTTCACCGGATAAAATAAATTGGACATATTCATCCGTTTCACTGCGCTGCACCTCGGCCGGAACGCCCATCAAGGATGTGACATCACTCAGAAAAACTGATATTCTATCGCCGGTGGCCATATTCGGCTTTATCGGCTGGCTGGGTACAGAAGCCTTTTTCTCCGCCGGTCGGGGAGTATCCGCTTTCTTTGATTCCATGGCTTCGATTTTGGTCACCCTGACTTTTGCGTCTTTTACGCCCAGCAGTCCAAATAAGCCCTTTGAAGCCTCTTCTAAGACCTCGATCTTAACTTCCGCTTCCGTGCATCCTAATTCATTGAGCGCTGCTCGAATTGCTTCTTCTTTTGTCCGGGCCGAATGTGTTACAACCTTCATTGTTTAAAAGCCCCCTTCTAAAACCTGTCTTCCAGGTATCCTACTCATCCGTATCATCAAAATCCAGCGCTTTGCCTCGGCCGCTGTTATCAATGGTTTGTCGGTTCATTTTTACGGGTGCCTGAACTTTTTTGGGAGCCTTTTTTTGAGTGACGGCTCTCTGGGCCGCTTTGGCTGCTCTTGCCTCGGCTTCCGCCCGTTCCTCTTCTTCCATGGCCTGTTTCATTTCTTTATGGGAACGGTCGATGACAATATTGGTTACATACTGAAGGGCGGCGCCCAGCGTATTGAAAGCTACCCAATAGATCGCCAGTCCGGCGGCGAAATTCCGGCTCATCCAGCCGATCATCAGAGGCATCACATAAAGCATGGTGATGGTCATCGATTGCGCCGTCGCACCGGATTGGGGAGAGGCGGCCATGGTGATCTTGGACTGGATATAGGAGGTGATTGCCACCAAAATCGGCAAAATGATCTTGTCCGGCTCGCTTAAATTAGGGATCCAGAAGAAAGTGGAACCTAAGGCTTCATATTGGAAGTCCCGCAAAGCCTGGAACAAGGCGAACAGGATCGGCATCTGAATCAGCATCGGCAGACATCCGGTCACGGGATTCGCATTGTACTTTTTGTAGATGGCGGCGATCTCCCGGTTCAGGATCTCCGGACTGTTCTTATATTGTTGCTGCAATTGCTGTATTTTGGGCTGAAGCAATTGCATGCTTTTCGTCATTCTTGATTGTCTGAGGGACAGCGGGAACATCAGAAGACGGACGATGACCGTAAATAAAATGATAGCCAAGCCGTAATTCGGAATTCCGATCGTAACGGTCAATTGATAAAGGGTCGTTAGAAATTTAGTCAATAAATTTACGAGTGCACTCCACAAATTTTTCCTGTTGTAACAGCGTTACAACAGTTCACCTCCTGTCAATTGGTTATTATCAGTCTTTTTTGTTTTTTTGAGGGACTGGATCCCACCCTCCGGGATGAAAGGGATGGCATTTGGCGATCCTCCGGATCGACAGCCATGAACCCTTCAGGGCGCCGTACCTTTGGATTGCTTCCATGCTGTACTGTGAACAGGTTGGATAAAAGCGACAAGAAGGCGGTTTTAACGGAGAAATAAACTTGCGATAGAAAATGATAAGTTTGATTAAAAGCCAACGCATGCGCTCACTTCCCTAAACAGCCAGAACGGCTCAAAACACGGGAAAGATCTTTTTGTATTTGAGAAAAGGACGCCTCTGCGATGCGAACGCGTCCGATGATGATCAAATCCATCCCGTAAGGCAATAATTCCAGATACGGGCGCATCGCTTCCCGCAATCTTCGCCGCGCGCGGTTTCGAACCACCGAATTTCCCACGCGTTTGGATACAGAGATACCAATCCTTGGCGGACCCTTCCGCTGGGTTTTTAAGACGTACAAAACCAATGTTCCGGCCGGTATCGAGACCTTGCCTTCGTAAACCCTCTTGAAATCGTTGTTTTTACGCAGGCGATACTGCTTCTTTAACAATAAAACACCCTCAATACAAAGATAAGGCCACAATTTGTGGCCCTATGCGGTCAGTTTTTTTCTGCCCTTCATCCGTCTGCGCTTAATGACTGCGCGACCACCATGAGATTCCATCCGGCCCAAAAATCCATGAACCCTTTTATGTTTACGATTTTTAGGATTATATGTCTCGATCAAAGTCTATTCCCTCCCTTGGCTTACTTCAATGCCCCAGTCAAGTGGCGATACAGATGAATTATAAAGCAAACCTATTGGACTGTCAAGGAAAACATGCTGGCAAAACAGCTTGCCAATCCTAGGTTTTTGAAGTGTTTTTAAACCTTGGGAGGCTCTAATTAAACTTGCGAAGGCCCCGCCCATCTGTTATATTTAGTGTGGCATAAAAATGCCCGAAATAGCATTATTGGAGGAATTTCTGTGGCGAATCTCAACCCTAAATACACCTTTGACACCTTCATTGTGGGCCACAGCAACCGTTTCTCCCATGCGGCTGCCCGTGCTGCCGCTGAAGAAATTGGGACGCGCTATAATCCGCTTTTCATCTATGGCAATGCCGGTTTAGGCAAGACCCATCTGATGCAGGCTGTAGGCCACCTTGCAATCCAGCGCAACAGCGAATGCAAGGTTACGTATGTTTCGTCCGAAACATTTACGGATGAATTCATTAATGCGATCCGCAACGACCGCCTTACACAATTTAAAAACAAATACCGCAAAAACGATGTGCTGCTGGTGGATGATATCCAATTTTTAGCAGGTAAAGAAAGTACGCTGGAAGAATTCCACCATACCTTTAATACACTGTACGAGGCAGGCAAGCAGATCGTCCTTTCCAGCGACCGCAATCCTATGGAGATCCAGCCTTTGGAAGAACGACTGCGCACCCGCTTCAGCTGGGGGCTTACCACCAGCATCGCCCCTCCGGATCTCGAAACCAGGATCGCGATCCTGCGCAACAAAGCCGAAAATGAAAACATCCGTGTTCCCGATGAAGGACTGATCTATATCGCCAACCGGATCACCTCCAACGTCCGTGAATTGGAAGGCGCCCTCAACCGGGTCATCGCTTTTTCTGTTCTAATGAAAAACATGGATATCACCTATGACCTATGCGTCGAAGCCCTGAAAGCCATTCTTCCCAATGAAGAAGCAAAAATCATCACCATCGAATTGATCCAGGAGATCGTCGCAAAACAGTTCCATATCCGTGTGGAAGATCTTCTTTCCCAACGCCGTTCCAGGGATATTACGGTTCCGCGACAGATCGCCATGTATATAAGCCGTGAAATGACCGAATCCTCCCTGCCAAAAATCGGTTTGATGTTCGGTGGACGCGATCACAGCACCGTGATCCATGCCCATAAGGAAATCTCAAAAAATATTCGTACCGAACCTCAAATCAGCGTCATGGTGACCCGAATCATCGAAGAACTGAAAAGCTGATCCATTTTTGATTTTGTGGATAACTTTTTCTATAAAATGTGAATGGCTGTGGATATCCATAGGATAACTTTTTTTCAGCTTTTTTTTGTGGATAACTTTTTTTTTTATCAACAAAGTTTCAGAGGTGTATTTTGAAGACACCACAGGGTTTTCCAGGCTTATCCACATATCCACAACGCCTATAACTACGTATTCAATTTTTAAATCAAATAAGGAGGATTACCATGCTGATCACGACTTCCAAAGAAAACCTTTTGTCAGGCATCAATGCGGTCCAAAGAGCCATTAATGCGAAAAGTATCATACCTGTCTATTCTTGCATCAAATTGCTTGCTGCCGGCAATACCCTGACCTTTACAGGCATGAGTTTGGACATGGGGATCCAATGCCAGATCCCGGTTCAGATCGAACAGGAAGGCACAGCGGTTATTCCTGCCCGTTATTTTTCAGATATCGTCAGAAGGCTGCCGGATGTCCCCATCACCTTGGATCTTAAGGATTCCAACGAAATGACCATCCGATATGAGAAATCCTTCTTTTCTCTCAAAACCATGCCTGCGGAAGATTTCCCCCCCATGCCGGAATTCAAAGGCGGAATGGACTTTTTTATTACGGCAGAGACAATCAAAACCATGATCCGTCAAACCTCTTTTTCTGCAAGCTCCGATGAAATGAAGGCCGTATTCACCGGCTTGTTATGGGAAATCGAAGGCGATCATCTAAGAATGGTGGGGACCGATACCCATCGTTTGGCCTTTTCCCAGGGCACCATCAAAATCAATCATACGGAGACCATCAACGGCACATTCATCTTTTCAGCAAAAACAGCTGCGGAGATCAGTCGTTTGATTCAGGAAGAAGATTGCAGGGTCCAAGTTGAAAAAAACATGGTCTTCTTTACTTTCGAAAACATCAAAATCAACTGCCGTCTTCTGGAAGGCCAGTTTCCAAACTACAAGCAGGTCATTCCAAGCCAATTTAAAACCAAGATCCAGGCCAACGCCAAGGTTTTGCAGGATTCCGCCGAAAGAATCTCTCTCTTTGCCCTTTCCGGCGACACCAGCAACACGATCCATCTTGAAATCACAGACAATAACCTGGTCATCCATTCAAAATCTGAGATTGGTTTCGGCAAAGAAGAGATCGGCATCGAAAAAACAGGGGATGATCTTAAAATATCCTTCAATTCCCGCTATCTGACCGATGTTTTCAAGGTTTTGGAAACAGACCTTATCACCATAGAGTTCTCAGGTCCCTTAAGCGCCGGCGTCATGCGGATCCCTGACAATGAGGCTTTCCTGTATCTGATATTGCCAGTCAGGGTATAATATATAATTTATAATATAAAATCAACCAATTTGAAAGGAAACCGCTTTGCTAATCACTTCGATCGCTTTGCAAAATTATCGAAATTACCAACAGCAACGCTGCGATTTTTGTCCCGGCATCAATTTGTTTTTAGGGGATAATGCGCAAGGCAAGACCAACCTGATCGAAGCGATCTATTATTTATCCATTGGCAAAGCCTATCGTCCGGTCAAAGATGAGCAATTGATCCTTTGGGGAAAGCAAAATTTTATGATTCGCGGCACCCTGGAAAGCCGACAAGGCACTACAACGGCGGAAATCCAATACAGCATCGGAGAAAAAAAGAGCAAAACCTTCAAATTGGGAGGCCTGGCATTAAAAAAAGCGGAAGAATTGAGCGGCAGCCTGACCTCGGTTTTATTTTCGCCGGATAATATGTCCATCATCAAGGGATCGCCTCAGGAACGGCGGCATTTTCTTGATTATGATATTTCCCAGATCAGCCGCAGTTACGCAAAAAACCTGGCGATTTATCAGCGGCTTTTGGTTCAGCGGAATAATCTTTTAAAAAGACTCCGCGAAAAAAGGGTGATGTCCCCTGAGAAAAACAGCGAACTTGAATTGTGGGACGCCCAGCTGGCCGAAGTGGGCAGCAAAATCATCGAAAAACGGCTTCATACCTTAGCAAAGATGAATCCGCTGACGCGGCTGATGCAGCGCAAATTGACGGGTGGCCAGGAAAACATCGAGATCCATTATCTTTTCAACCGAAAAACAGAAATTCAAAGTTCAACGGATCTTAAGGCGATGCTCCATGCTGCCCGTGATGAAGCTCTGAAAGAGGATCTGCGTTTCGGAACGACCCAATGGGGCCCCCACCGGGATGATCTCCTGATCACCTTAAACGGCATCCATCTGAAGCAATACGGTTCCCAGGGGCAGCAAAGGACTGCGGTTTTAGCTTTAAAATTGGCAGAATTAGAGTTTTTCAGAGGAGAATCCGGCGAATATCCGATTTTGCTCCTGGATGATGTGCTTTCCGAACTGGATGAAAACCGGCGGCAGCAGCTTTTGGAACTGATCCAGGAGAAAGCGATCCAGTGCTTTATCACCGCCACTGAGAAAAGCGGCCTTGAAAAAATGGACAAACGGCAGATAAAATATTTTGAGGTTCGCCAGGGAAGGATCATTTCCCATGAAATGCAGGCGTGAGGTGATCGAATAATGTTCTTGCATCTTGGAGGAAATGTCGATATCCTTAATCAGGAGATTATCGCCATCCTGAATTACAAAGCTTTTCAAAAGAACAGTGCGGAGCAGACAGCTTTTTTGAACTCCGCCAAAATAATCCATATAGATCCTGAAAAGGAAATCAAAAGCGTCATTTTAACCCAAGAGGAGATCATTTTTTCACCGATCTCCTCTTGGACCTTGTTAAAAAGGGCCGAATTCAAAGATCCATTAAAGGGGGAAGCATATGTCCAGTGAATATAATGCAAGTCAAATCCAGATATTGGAAGGCTTGGAAGCGGTCCGTAAACGTCCCGGCATGTACATCGGGAGCACCGGGCCCCGAGGGCTGCATCATTTGGTCTATGAAATCGTCGACAACAGCATTGACGAAGCCATGGCTGGCTACTGCGACCAAATCTTTGTCGCGATCAATCAAAACAACAGCATCACCGTGGTGGACAACGGTCGCGGTATTCCGGTGGAAAAACATCCCAAAGCCAACAAATCCACTTTGGAAGTGGTTTTAACAATGCTACATGCCGGCGGCAAATTCGGCGCAGGCGGCTATAAAGTTTCCGGCGGGCTTCACGGCGTGGGCGCTTCCGTGGTCAATGCCTTGTCCTGCTGGCTAGAAGTCGAGGTTTCCCGGGACGGTTATGTTTATTTCCAAAGATTCGAAAAAGGCCATCCCGTGGCTCAAGTTGAAAAAAGAAAAGCGACGGACCGCACCGGTACACAGATCACCTTCATGCCGGATCCGGAGATTTTTGAATCCGTAATTTTTGAATATGATACCCTTCTCCATCGTCTGAGAGAGCTGGCCTTCCTGAATAAAGGCCTGACGATCTATTTCAACGATTTCCGGGATGAGGAGAAAAAGGAAAAGGTCCTGAAATACGACGGCGGGATCGCGGATTTTGTCAAATTTCTCAATAAAAACAAAGATCCTCTTCATGACCAGGTGGTTTATCTCGTCGGAGACAGAGATAAAGTCCAGGTGGAGATCGCGCTGCAGTACCATGATGGTTATAATGAAAACCTGATCTCCTTTGCCAACAACATCCATACCACGGAAGGCGGCACCCATGAGATCGGATTCAAGTCGGCCCTGACCCGTGTGATCAATGACTATGCCCGGAAAAATAATATTCTCAAGGAAAACGATCAAAACCTCCAGGGTGAGGATATCCGGGAAGGTATGACCGCGGTTCTGTCTGTCAAAGTCGAAGAGCCTCAGTTTGAAGGCCAGACCAAAACCAAGCTGGGCAACAGCGAGATCCGGGGTATCGTGGATGGATTGTTTTCTGAAGAACTCTCCACCTTTCTTCAGGAAAATCCTTCCCAGGCCAAAAAAATCATCGAAAAAGCCGTCATGGCTTCCCGGGCCAGAGAAGCGGCCCGCAAAGCCAGGGAATTGACGCGGCGGAAAAACGCCTTAGACAGCACCACGCTGCCCGGCAAATTGACGGACTGCTCTTCCAAAGACCCCTCCATCTGTGAAATGTATCTGGTGGAAGGCGACTCCGCCGGCGGTTCCGCCAAAGGCGGCCGAGACCCGAGAATCCAGGCGATCCTTCCGCTTCGGGGCAAAATCCTCAACGTTGAAAAGGCCCGTCTGGACAGGATCCTGGGCAATGAAGAAATCAAATCCATGATTACAGCCATCGGCTGCGGCATCGGCAATGATTTTGACATCGCCAGAGCCCGTTACCATAAAATCGTCATCATGACCGACGCGGATGTGGACGGCGCCCATATCCGGACGTTGCTGCTGACCTTCTTCTACCGGTTCATGCGGCCATTGATCGACAATGGGTATATCTATATCGCCCAGCCGCCCCTTTATAAGGTCAAAGTAAAAAAATCCAAAGAAGACAATTATTTCTTCACAGACAAAGAATTGACAGAGTTTATCAAAGACCTGGATCTCAATGCCTACGATAAACCCCAGCGGTACAAAGGCCTTGGCGAAATGAATCCCCAGCAGCTTTGGGACACCACCATGGATCCGGAACACCGGACACTTTTGCAGGTCGAGCTGGAAGACGCCATTTCCGCCGATGAGATCTTTACGATCCTGATGGGCGACAAAGTGGAGCCCCGTAAGGAATTTATTCAGAGCAATGCTTTATTGGTCCAGAACCTTGATATATAAGAAGCCGAGGTGATCATTGTTGGAAAACTTATTTAGTGGCAAAGTTCTTCCGGTCTGTCTGGAAGAAGAGATGAAAAAATCTTATATTGATTACTCCATGAGTGTTATCGCCGGCCGGGCCCTGCCGGATGTGCGGGACGGATTGAAGCCCGTCCATCGGCGGATCCTCTATTCCATGAATGAATCCGGTGTAACGTCGGACAAGCCTTATCGAAAATCGGCCCGTATCGTCGGTGACGTCATGGGTCGTTATCATCCCCATGGCGACTCTTCGGTTTATGATGCGATGGTTCGTTTGGCCCAGGATTTCTCGATACGTTATATGCTGGCCGACGGCCAGGGCAATTTCGGTTCGGTGGACGGCGATTCCGCGGCGGCTCAACGTTATACCGAAGTGCGGATGTCGAAGATCGCTTCGGAAATGATGCGGGATATCGATAAAGATACGGTGGAATTCGTTCCCAACTATGACAGCGAGCTGCAGGAGCCCACCGTATTGCCAGCCAGATTTCCCAATCTGCTGGTCAACGGATCCTCCGGCATCGCGGTGGGCATGGCCACCAACATCCCGCCCCATAATCTGAACGAGGTGATCGACGGCACCATTGCCATGATCGACAATCCTCAAATCACGGTGGCTGAACTATGCAAATACATCAAAGGGCCAGATTATCCCACCGGCGGCACCATCATGGGCATCGGCGGGATCCGGCAAGCCTATGAAACCGGCCGCGGCTCGGTGATCACCCGGGGCGTTTCGGAAATCGAGCCTATAGAGCATGGCAAAAGCCGGATCGTGATCACAGAGATCCCTTACATGGTCAATAAAGCCCGTTTGATCGAAAAAATCGCCGAATTGGTCCGTGATAAAAAAATCGACGGCATCACCTCCCTGGTCGATGCTTCAGACCGCAACGGCATGCGTATTCTTATCGAAGTCCGGCGTGATGTGAATGCACAGGTGGTTCTCAACCATCTGTATAAGCACACCCAGCTGCAGGAAAGCTTCGGCGTCATTATGCTTGCCTTGGTCAAGGGAGAGCCCAGGGTCCTCAATCTCAAAGAAATGATCTATTATTACCTGAAGCACCAGGAAGACGTGATCGTTCGGCGCACCCGCTTCGATCTCAATAAAGCCGAAGAACGTCTCCATATCGTCGAAGGCCTAAGGACGGCCATTGATTTCATCGATGAGGTCATCCGGATCATTCGCGCGTCTAAGGATGAGGAAGTTGCACGCAACGCATTGATTGCCCGTTTTGCATTGTCCGAACGACAGGCCAAAGCCATCGTCGACCTGCGTTTGGGCCGTTTATCCAGTCTGGAACGGGAAAAACTGGAGGCCGAGTATGACGCGCTGGTTCAGAAAATCGCGTATTTCCGTTCGATTTTAGGGGATGAATACCTGGTCATGAAGATCATCAAGGACGAAATGAAAGAAATAAAGGCAAAATACGGCGATGCCCGCCGGACCCAGATCAATCTGGAGGATGAAAATATCAGCATCGAAGATTTGATCCCTGACGAAGAAGTCGTTATCACCGTGACCCACGGCGGCTACATCAAACGTCAGCCCATCACCGCTTTCCGCAACCAAAAACGGGGCGGCCGGGGGGTCTCTTCCATGACGACCAAGGAATCGGATTTCGTGGAGCATCTCTTCACCACCACCAACCATAATTACCTGCTGTTTTTCACCAGCCGGGGCAAGGTTTACCGGACCAAGGTCTATGACGTTCCGGAAGCCGGCCGGCAGGCCAAAGGCACGGCCATCGTCAACCTCCTCTACATCAGCGGGGATGACAAGATCACCGCGGTGATTCCGGTGAAAATTTTTGAAGAGAACCAATATTTGCTGACGGTGACCAAAAACGGCATCGTTAAGAAAAGCCCGCTGACCGAATACAACACCTCCCGTAAAGACGGCATCATCGCGCTGAATATGGATGAAGACGATGAGTTGATCGGCGTCATGCTGACCGAGGGCAAAGATGAACTGGTCATGGCCACCCATCACGGCATGGTGATCCGGATCTCCGAAGAAGATGTCCGCAGCATGGGCCGGGTTTCCAGGGGCGTCAAAGGCATCAGTCTGGACGAGCATGATAAAGTGGTCGCCATGGTGAATCTGTCCGAAGGCAAGGAATTGCTGACCATCACAGAAAACGGCTACGGCAAGCGCACCAGCATGGGTCAGTTTAGGCTGCAAGGCCGGGGCGGCAAAGGCCTCATCGGGATCCGCTGCAGCAAGCGAAACGGTAAAGTGGCCGGCGTAACAGCCATTTCATCGGGGGACGAAATCATGATCATCACCAAGGACGGCATCATGATACGGACGTTTGTGGATGATATCAGTTCCATCGGACGGGCAACCCAAGGGGTCACCATCATGCATCTGGGCGAAAACGACAAAGTCCAGGCCATCGCCAAGGTGGTTGTCAAAGAAGATGAGGATGAAACCGAAAACTGATCACCAGGTCACACTGCCACGTATCCGCGCAGGAAACTGCGTTAAGCATATATTTAAAATTTTTAATGCGATTCAAGGAGGAAATTTTTATGAAAGCTCTGGTAATTAACTGCGGTAGTTCTTCACTCAAATATCAGCTGTTTGACATGACTGATGAAAGCGTTTTGGCCAAAGGCCTGGTTGAACGGATCGGTTTGCCCGGTTCCATTCTGATCCACCGTCCCGGCGAAGCCAAAGTCGAGATCAAAGATGAAATTGAAGACCATGCCAAAGCAATCTCTTTGGTTCTGAAAGCCTTGACCGATAAGGAACATGGGGTTGTCAAATCCCTGGACGAAATCTCCTGCATCGGACACCGTGTTGTGCACGGCGGCGAATCCTTCTCCGGCTCCGTGGCCATCACGCCCGCCGTTCTGCAGGCTTTGGAGGCCAACATTGAGCTGGCTCCCCTGCACAATCCTCCCAACATCATGGGTATCAACGCCTGCATGGAACTCATGCCCAAGACGCCTCAAGTCGGTGTTTTTGATACGGCATTCCATCAAACCATGCCCGCAGAAGCATATATCTATGCGCTGCCCTATGAATATTACGAAAAATACAAAGTCCGCCGCTATGGCTTCCACGGCACCTCCCATCGTTTCGTCACCGAAAGAGCTGTGGAGATGCTGGGCAAACCGATTAAAGAATCGAAGATCGTTACCTGCCATCTGGGCAATGGCGCCAGCATCACAGCCGTCAAGGGCGGTGAGAGCATCGATACCAGCATGGGCTTGACCCCTCTGGAAGGCCTGGTCATGGGCACCCGTTCCGGTGACATTGACCCCGCCATTATGGAATTCATCATGAACAAAGAAAAGATCAGCATCGCCCAAATGAGCAACATCCTCAACAAAAAGAGCGGTGTTCTTGGAATTTCCGGCGTTAGCAGCGACTTCCGCGACATCGAGGGCGCTGCGGAAAAAGGCAACAAGAGAGCCCAGTTGGCCCTTGACCGCTTTGCCTATGTGGTCAAGAAATATATCGGTTCCTATATCGCCGCCATGGACGGTGTGGATGCCATCGTCTTCACAGCCGGCTTAGGTGAAAACTCCGCCACCATGCGGACCAAGGTTTGCTCCGGCCTCAGTTTCCTGGGCATTGAGATCGATGAAGCAAAAAACAAGATCCGCGGCGAAGAAATGGAAATCACCACCGCGGATTCCAAGACCAAGGTCTTTGTCATCCCCACCAACGAAGAATTGATGATCGCCAGAGACACCGTGGAAATCACTGGCAAATAATCATACCTAAAGCGTTCAATGCAAACAGAAAAGGAGCTGTTCCCTTGGATGGTCCCATGACCTGACCGGGGAGCAGCTCCTTATTTGGTTGGTGTACAGCGAGGAGATCAAAGGGCTTGTCCGGGGAAGGGGACTGGGTTCAATAATCCATACGCACCGGAATGCCCAGAGAAGCCAGGTGTTTTTTGACCTCAGAGATCTCCAGCTTCCTGAAATGGAATAAAGTGGCGGCCAGCATAGCGTCCGCACCGCCCTGAATGACGGCGTCGCTGAAGTCCTCCAGCTTTCCGGCGCCGCCGGAAGCGATCACGGGGATCCTAAGGGCATCGCTGATCTGCCGGGTAATGGCCAGATCGTAGCCTTGACCCACCCCATCCGCATCCATACTGGTCAGCAGGATTTCACCAGCGCCAAGCCGTTCTGCCTCGATGGCCCATTCCAGGGCATCCTTTCCTGTGGGAACACGGCCGCCGTTGACATAAACTTCCCAATGGCCGGGCTCCTTCTGCTTGCAGTCAATAGCGACCACAATGCATTGACTGCCGAAATGAAGCGCAGCCTCGGTGATAAAGTTCGGATTGCGCACCGCCGGCGTGTTGATGGATACTTTATCGGCTCCCAGGCGCAGGAGGGTTTTGATTTCATCCATACTGGATATGCCGCCGCCGACGGAAAATGGGATAAAGACTTGCTCCGCCGTCCGGCTGACCACATCCAGCATGGTGGATCGGCCTTCATGGGAAGCGTTGATATCCAAAAGCATCAGCTCGTCAGCGCCAGCCTGGTTGTAAAATTGCGCCGCTTCCACCGGGTCTCCCGCATCACGAAGGGAAACAAAATTGATCCCCTTGACCACGCGGCCGTTTTTGATGTCCAGGCAGGGGATGATCCGTTTCGTCAACATAAAGGAACACCTCCTGTTTTGGATGTGCCGAGCTTGCCTTTGGCTCTGGCGGTAAAGTCTTCGGCATTCAAACAGAGGAAATTCTCCAGGATCTTCAGGCCCACGCTGCCGCTTTTTTCGGGATGGAATTGGGTGGCCATCACATTGCCCTGTTCCACAGCCGATACAAAAGGCTTGCCGTGGTGTGTGATTCCGATGGTGGAAGGCAGTTCCGTATTGCTCACCTGGTAAGCATGGACAAAGTATGTGAAAAATTTAGGCGGAAGTCCGGCAAAAAGCTTCGAAGGACTGGTTTGGACTTCATTCCAGCCGATGTGGGGGATCTTGACATTTAAGTTGGCGGGGAAACGGCTTACCAGTCCCGGAAAGAAGCCTAACCCCGTTTGGATGCCGTTGATCAGACTTCCTTCTGTACTGCTTTCGAAGAAAAGCTGCATGCCCAGACAGATGCCCAGCAAGGGTTTGCCGCTGCAGACATACTGTCGCAAGGCCACATCAAAACCGCTCTGCCGCAATTGGGCCATGGCGTCGGCAAAGGCACCGACACCCGGTAAAATCACATGGTCTGCCTCTGCCAAGGCGTTCGGTTCATGGACCAACAGGGCTGTGTGCCCAAGGTATTCGCAGGCTTTCTGCACGCTGCGGATATTACCCATACCATAATCGATAATGGCAATCTGACTCATGATCCATCTCACCCCTCAAAATAGAATCGTCTTTCAACCCATTATATCATTTGCGGATGAAAATGGGATGTTTACAGGCAAAAGACGTCTGTTTTTCTCATGTATACATAAAAACCTAGTATTTTTGCATGTTTCGGGGTTGCAATTTAAAAATCCATAACGTATAATAACTCCATTCTTAAAAATGAAATGCATTGAAGGGGAACGTAAGGGGACATCTTTTCAGAGAGTCGGCGGTTGGTGCAAGCCGATAAGAGAGATCCTGATTCCGCCCCAGAGCAGACGGTGATGAGCCGTTCCGGTTGCGTCCGTTAAGCGTAATGAAGGTGGCTAAGCCAGAGGATCCGCTGTCTGATCAGACAGGTTTCGGATACCCTTTGGTTTTAACAGCAACCTGGGTGGTACCGCGAGAAACATTCTCGTCCCAGGACATTATTTTGTCCGGGATGTGAGTGTTATTTTTTTTATCCCGGCAGAGGTTTCTGATTTGTAGAGATTAAAGGAGGATTTTTTTAATGAATGACAAGCAATTACTGATGATTCCCGGACCGACGCCCATTCCCCAGCGGGTGCTCCATACCCTGGGCAATGCGGCTGTTGGACACCGTACCCCCGGATTTTCTGCAATTATCAAAGAAGTCACCGGCAAACTAAAGCAAGTGTACAAGACAGAGAATGACCTCTTTATCCTGACCTCCTCCGGCACCGGCGCCATGGAAGCTGCGGTCAGCAATTTCATTAACCCCGGCGATAAAGTCCTGGTCATGGAAAACGGCAACTTCGCTGAACGCTGGATCAAAATCAACAAGAAATTCGGCGCCGATGTCCAGGCGGTCAGCGGCGAATGGGGCGCCCAATCGGATCCCGCAGCCCTCAAAGCCTTGATCGATGCGGATGCCGGCAAAGAAATCAAAGCGGTCTTTGTGACCCAAAATGAAACTTCCACCGGGATGGTCAACGATATTCAGGCCCTGCGGGCCGCCTGCGGCGACCATCCGGCAATTTTCATCGTAGACGCCATCAGCGGCATGGCCGTATCCGAGCTGAAGGTGGACGAATGGAAGCTGGACATCGTGGTCAGCGGCTCTCAGAAGGCTTTCATGCTGCCCCCCGGCTTGGCGTTCATCAGCGTCAGCGAAAAGGCTTGGGCTGCCAACGCCCAATGCACCAATCCCCGTTTCTATTTCGACCTGCAGGCGGCCAAGAAAAACTTTGACGAAAAGAGCACCACGCCTTACACCCCGGCCGCCAGCCTGATCGTCGGACTCCAGGAAAGCCTTAAAATGATGGAAGAAGAAGGCTTGGAAAACATCTATCAACGGCATGCCTGGTATCGGGACATGGTCCGCGCCGCAGCAAAAGCCTTGAAGCTTGAGCTGCTGGCAGAGGACAAAGGCGCTTCATCGGCTGTCACGGCCATCAAGAAGCCCGGCGAGATCGATGTCAAACAGATCACCAAGATCATGCGGGAAAAATACAGCGTGATCATCGCCGCCGGCCAAGGCAAGATGGAGAAATCCATTTTCCGGATCGGCCATCTGGGCTATGTATCCGAAACCGATATCCTTGCGGTCATCGCCTGTCTGGAAATGACCCTGAAGGAACTGGGCTGGGATGTTCAACTGGGTACCGGTGTGGCCGCAGTTCAGGCAATGATTATGAAAGGACGCGACTAAAACATGATGAAAGTATTAGTATGTGATCCGATTTCCGAAAAAGGCATCGAAATCCTGCGCCGTGATCCGGAAATCGAAGTGGATGTGCTTCTGAAACAGACCGAAGACCAGATCGTCGCTATTGCCGCAGATTACCATGCCATGGTGGTGCGCAGTGAGACGAAAATCACCAAAAGAATCCTGGATGCCGCCAAGAAGCTCCGCGTTGTAGGCCGTGCCGGCGTCGGGATCGACAACATCGATGTAACAGCCGCTACGAAAAACGGTGTGATCGTCTTGAATACACCGGACGGAAATACGATTTCCGCCTGCGAGCATACCTTGGCCATGATCTTATCCCTGGTCCGGAACATTCCCCAGGCGGACCAGTCCCTGCGTCAGCATCAATGGGACCGCAAAAAATATACGGGCATCGAACTGAAGGGCAAGAAAATCGGCATCTTCGGCTTTGGCAAGATCGGCTCCGAGATCGCCATCCGCTGCAAAGCCTTTGGTATGGATGTTTTGGTTTTCGACCCCTTTGTGACCCCTGAGCGGGCCGACCGGTTCAATGTGACCCTCAGCGATAAGGAAACCATCTTCAAAGAAGCGGATATCATCACCGTCCATATGCCGCTCACCGATGAGACCCGGAATATGATCGGCAAAGACCAATTCGCCATAATGAAACCGACCGCCCGCGTGATCAACGTGGCCCGGGGCGGGATCATCAACGAAGCAGATTTGTATGACGCCATCAAAAACGGTGTGATTGCCGGCGCAGCCATCGACGTTTGGACCAAGGAACCGATGACGGACAATCCCCTCTTTGACCTGCCTCAAATCGTCGTCACCCCGCATCTGGGCGCCTCCACCCAGGAAGCCCAGGAAAATGTGGCCCTGGACGTGGTCGAAGAAATCAAGCGGGTCCTGCATGACCTGCCTGTCCATAATGCGGTGAACATTCCCTTCATCGATCCGGAAATCATGGAAAAGGTCCGGCCTTTTATGGTATTGTCCGAAAAAATGGGCAAAATGGCGGCTTATCTCACGGAGGGCCCCATCAACGAAGTCAATATCAAATACATGGGCGATATGAAGTCTTGCGAACTTCGGCCTTTGACCAGCACCTTCCTGAAGGGTCTGCTGCGCCCCAGTCTTGAAGACGCCGTCAACTATGTCAATGCGCCGGTGGTGGCCAAGGAACGGGGAATCAAGATCAACACCAACCAAAGCGAAGACGTTGTGGACTACGCCAACAAGATCATCGTAGAGATCATCAGCGAGGATTCGAAGCATGTGATCAGCGGCACCGTCTTCCAAAACGGGGAAGCCCATATCGTACAAATCGATGAATTTGAACTGGACATCCGTCCGGACGGTCATCTTCTGCTGGTGCCCCACAAAGACCAGCCCAAGGTGGTTGGTCCTGTGGGCATGATCTTAGGCGAGGCCGGCGTCAACATTGCCGGATTGCAGCTGGGCCGCAAAGAGCTGGGCGGCGATTCCCTGATGGTGCTCAACATCGACAATCCGGTGCCCGAAGCGGTCCTCAAGGAACTGGAAACCTTGCCGGCTGTGCATAAAGCGGCGTATCTGAACTTCGAATAAATCCTTGCATTTCAACATCGTAGGAAGCATAGGCATTAAATATAGCATTGATTAAATAACTGAATAAGAGATATAATGACTTTGCCCGCGGTATGTTCACGCACCGTGGGCAGAGGTCTATCTTCGAAAGGTTATTCGACTTAAGGAGGACAGCATTATGCTGGATGTAAAAGTACTGCGTGCACAACCGGATAGAGTGCGTGAGAGCCTGGAAAAGCGCAACGGCAACACTGAGTTGGTCGATCAATTTCTGGCGGTGGACGAGCTGCGCCGCAAAAATCTTCAAGTATCGGAAGAACTGAAAAGCCGAAGAAATAAAGAGAGCGAAGCCATCGCCCGAAGCAAAAAGGCGGGGGAAGATACCAGCGCCGCCATGGCGGAAATGAAAGCCCTTGGTGAAACCATCAAAGCCTTGGATGTGGAATTAAGGGACATTGACGATAAGCTCCAGGCGGTGGTTCTGAGCATTCCCAACATCCCTCATGAATCGGTGCCCAGAGGAAAAGATGATTCAGAAAATCAGGAGATCCGCCGTTGGGGGGAGGTCCCCAGCTTTGATTATGAGCCGAAAGCCCACTGGGACATCGGCGAGGGTCTTAAGATTTTAGATTTTGACCGGGCTGCAAAAGTGACCGGCGCCCGTTTTACATTTTACCGCGGTCTTGGCGCACGGCTGGAACGAGCCTTGATTTCCTTTATGCTGGATCTTCATACCCAGGAGCATGGTTATGAAGAATTGCTGCCGCCCTTTATGGTCAATCGGGATAGTATGATCGGTACAGGCCAGCTGCCGAAGTTTGCTGAAGACATGTTCCGTTTGGAGAATGTGGGATATTATTTGATCCCCACCGCCGAAGTGCCGGTGACCAACTTTTATCGGGACGAGATCCTTGAAGCCGCCCAGCTGCCGATCTCTCATTGTGCCTATACGCCCTGTTTCCGCGCGGAAGCAGGGTCTGCCGGCCGGGATACCCGGGGCCTGATCCGTCAGCATCAATTCAATAAAGTCGAGATGGTCAAATTCTCCCTGCCGGAAGATTCTTACGCTGAATTGGAAAAGCTTACCCGCAATGCGGAAGAGGTCCTCAAACGTTTGGAGCTTCCTTACCGTGTGGTTTGCTTATCCACAGGGGACCTGGGCTTTTCCTCGGCGAAAACCTATGATTTAGAGGTTTGGCTCCCCAGCGCGCATATGTACCGGGAGATTTCCTCCTGCTCAAACTTCGAAGATTTCCAGGCACGGCGTGCCAACATCCGTTTCCGCCGCAACCCCAAGGATAAGCTGGAATTTGTCCACACCTTGAACGGTTCCGGCTTGGCCATCGGACGTACCACGGCAGCAATTTTGGAGAACTGCCAGAACGCCGACGGCAGTGTGACCATACCCAAAGTCCTTCGTCCGTATATGGGCGGTTTGGAGAAAATCTCAGCGTCCGGCAAGTAAGCGGAAGCTTACTTATGCACATCTTATGCACAGGTTGTTGATATCAATCCCCAAATAGACCCTGATTTCTTGAAAAAAATTCACACAGAATCCACAAAACGGCTTGGATCATCCACATTGAATCCACATCGGATTTACAGACATCCACAATGCACTGTGTATAAAAGGAGGAGAAAAAATGCTGAAAGCAGGGACAAAAGCGCCGGCATTTTCACTGCCGGACAAAGATGGCAAAATGGTTTCCTTAAAGGATTTTGCCGGGAAAAAGGTCGTGCTCTATTTTTATCCTAAAGACAATACACCAGGCTGCAGCCGGCAAGCCCTCGCCTTCAAGGAAGCCTACGAGAGATTTCTTTCCAAAGATACCGTGGTGATCGGCGTCAGCAAGGACAGCCAGACCTCCCATCAAAAGTTTGCCGAAAAATACGAACTTCCCTTCCTGCTGCTGTCGGATCCGGAACTGGAGGCGATCAAAGCCTACGATGTATGGCAGGAAAAAAAGCTCTATGGCAAGACCAGCTTGGGCGTCGTCCGCAGCACCTATGTGATCGACGAAACCGGAACCATCCTCAAAGTCTTTGAGAAAGCAAAACCGGATACCAATGCCATGGAAATCCTTGAGTTTTTGGCGCAGAATTGAAATAATGCTTGGCAGACCGCAAGAGGATATTGTATAATCAAAGTCGATTCGTTTTAATGTGGCTGGTTTAAGGGCCCGAACGTACGAAAGTTCAGGAGAGGTGTCCGAGTGGTTTATGG
>DIWW01000024.1 GCA_002435905.1 Peptococcaceae bacterium UBA6096 | reverse complement strand
TTGACTTATTACCACAAGTCTTATAGCCTTAAGAAGATTCTACCCGTCACCCTGTTTTTCCTTTATTTTTCGATTGGTTTGCAAGGAAAACACTCGAAAATCCTCTGACTTTCAGTATGCCTGTCCAAAGGACAGTTTCCGGTTACTTATAGCGCCTTAAAACCGGCTGCGTCGGGCCCTCATGGACCGTCTGCTGCAAGGGCCGGCCCATGGGCCGAATGGATCCATGGTCCCCGCAGGCCACCAGCTCGGTTTCGTACTGCTCCAGAAAATCCGTCAATTCATGCGGATCGAAACAGCCTGATCCATTATAGGCATCCAGAACCGAAAACAGGCTGTTCGCCAGTCGGCAGTATATCTGCCTTTTTTCATCATATTGGGCCAGCCTGAGTTCATGCTGCCGCTCGGCATAGGCAGTGTAGGCTGCTGCGGTCAGCAAGGCCAGAAAGGCAAGGAAACTGCCGGTGAATACGATCCGAACGCCATGGTCGGCTTGGAGCAAGGCGCGCACCAGCAAACCGGTCATGGCTGCGCTCAGCATAAGGACGAGGGCGCCGGCCAAGGCCAGACCGCAAAGGATGCGAAGGTTCGGGCCCTGAGGCTTCCGGGTCCCGGCAAGGCCGGGCAGGTTGGCTGCGGCTTCATCATAATGAAGGAATGGTTGATTTCTAAACATAATAACACCTCCCTTAGTTCTTATTATACAAAGGGAGGTGTTCGTTGTTTCGCACAGCGTCTGTAGGGGCTTGCCCCTTAATTGAAAATCGACGCGTTTTCGTAACCGGATATTGCCTGCTGCAGCAGCTGCTGCATCTGCACCTGGACTTCCGCCGGCGCCAGGATCCGGGCTTTATCACCGAACTGGAAGAGCCATGACAGAAAGACAGGGCTCACCGATACATACAGATTGACGGTGAACCAGCCTTCCCGGGTAGGCTGGACCGAAATGTCCTTCCCGAACCGGTCGATGACCACGCCGATCAAGGATTCTGCAAATTCCACCCGGACCTCGGACCGTTTGCCGGAATACATGCCAAAGGTGCTCTGACAATACGCCACGGGATCCAGGCTCTCGTCCAGCTTCTTCCGCGGCTGGGCTTCAATATGGATGGCGGTCATTTTGTCGATCCGGAAATGGGCCAAGGTCTGATAACGTTCGTGGTAAGCCACAAGATAGTAGTTTTCGTTGTCCCAGGAAAGCAGGTAGGGGCTCACCACATAACGCTCCCCATTGCGGCGGAAATGCTGTTGTTTGTCCAGGGCATAATCAAAATATTGAAAGGAGATCTGCTTGTTTTCCGTGATCCCCTGATGCAGGGCGTCCACGTTATAATAGATGCTTTCATTCATGGTCTTGATCCGGCCGGCGACGTAAACCTGCCGCTGCAGGATTTTGCCCTGATGCCGGCTGGCCAGGGCTTCGATCTTTTTGATCAGCATCTGGGATTTTTTGTTGGTGATGAAACGGGAAGCCTGCACCGTATCCACCAGCAGCTTCAGCTCCGGAATCTCGAAAGGACGGCTGCCCAGGAAATAACCGCAGGTACGGCTGCGGTTCATAACGATGTCCATCCCGAAACCCCGCAGCAGTTCGATGTCGTCATAGATCGAACGGCGCTCCGCCTCCATCCCGCAGGCTCTAAGCCAGGCAAGGATCTGCGGCATGGACATGGGGTGCTGCTCATCGGTCTCCTCCTGGAACATCTTCATTAAATAGAGCAGTTTCAGCTTCTGGTTGCGGTTCCCGGCCATAAAGCATCTCCTTATCCCGGCTGGCGCTGATATCAGGCAGCCTTTGGAATTACATCAACTCACAGATCGCGTTGGAAAAGGCTACAGGGTCCTCAATGGCAATACCCTCGATCAGCAATGCCTGGTTGTACAGCAATTCGCTGTAGGTCTTCAGTTTATCCTGGTCCTCTGCGTAGAGCTTGACTAAAGCGGCAAACACCGGGTGACCGGCGTTGATTTCTAAAATGCGTTCCGCCTTGACCTTCTTGTCCGCCGGCATGGAGTTTAGCACCTTCTCCATTTCCAGAGACAAGGCGCCTTCCGAGGCCAGACAGACCGGATGGGACTTGAGGCGCTTGGACAGCCGCACTTCCTTCACTTTGCCCTCCAAGGCCTTCTGCATGAATTCAAACATGGCTTTATGATCCAAGCTCTGCTGTTCGGCGGCTTTTTTATCGTCTTCGCTTTCCAAATCAAGATCGCCGCTGGATACCGACTTAAAGGCTTTCCCGTCATAGGTTCCCATGATCTTGACTGCGAATTCATCCACGTCATCGGTCATGCAAAGAATGTCCCAGCCTTTATCCAGCACCCGTTCCGTCTGGGGCAGCTGGCGGATCCGGCTGACGCTTTCCCCGCAGGCATAATAGACCGCATCCTGCTCCGGGGCCATGGCAGCTTTGTATTCCGCCAAGGTGACCAGCTTGTCTTCCTTTAAAGAAGGATACATCAGCAGGTCTTCCAGCAGTTCCTTATGGGCGCCGAAGCTGCTATAGATACCGAATTTGATTTGCAGACCAAAAGCTTTATAGAATTGCTCATATTTTTCCCGCTCTTCGCTGAGAAGCTTCTGCAGCTCGCTTTTGATTTTTTTCTCCAGGCTCTTTGCGATGGCTTTCAACTGACGGTCATGCTGCAGCATTTCTCTGGAAATGTTCAGGGATAAATCCTGGGAATCCACCAGGCCCCGGACAAAGCTGAAATAGTCCGGCAGCAGGTCGGCGCATTTATCCATGATCAGAACGCCGTTGGAATAAAGCTGCAGGCCCTTTTCATACTCTTTGCTGTAGTAGTTATAGGGCGTTTTGGCCGGAATATAAAGCAGGGCATTATAGGTCATGGTGCCTTCCGCTTTGACGTGCAGGCAGCGCAAAGGCTTTTCGTAATCGTAAAACTTCTCGGTATAGAATTGCTCGTATTCTTCGGCTGAGATCTCGCTTTTGTTGCGGCGCCAGAGAGGGATCATGCTGTTTAAGGTTTCCGTCTCCGTATAGGTTTCGTATTCGGGGATCTCGCCCTCGTCCGCATCCTCCGGTTTTTCGGCCTTGTCCTTCAGCCGGCTCTTGGCCGCTTCCATTTGGATCGGATAACGAATATAGTCAGAATAGCGTTTGACGATCTCCGTGATCCGATAAGGTTCCAGATACTCGTCATAGTTTTCATCCTCGGTGTTGTCCTTGATTTCCAGGATGATTTCGGTGCCGAAGCCCTCTTTATCACAGGGCTCGATGGTATAGCCTTCCGCGCCCTTGGATTCCCAACGGTAAGCTTCCGCCATGCCAAAGGCTTTGCTGATGACCGTGATCTTTTTGCTGACCATAAAGGCCGAATAGAAGCCGACCCCGAATTGACCGATGATATCGATGTCTTCCTTGATTTCATTTTCCTGCTTGAAGTTCAAGGTGCCGCTTTGGGCGATGGTTCCCAAATTGTTTTCCAGCTCTTCCTTGGACATGCCGGTCCCGTTGTCCACAAGGGTCAGCCTTCGCATGGCCTTATCGGGGATCAGCTGGATCTTCAGGTCTGAACGGGAAATGCCCACGCTCTGGTCCGTCAGGGACTTGAAGTAAAGCTTGTCCATGGCGTCGCTGGCGTTGGAGATCAGCTCTCTCAGAAAAATCTCCTTGTGGGTATAGATGGAATTGATCATTAAATCGAGGATACGCCTGGATTCCGTTTTGAATTGTTTTGTTTTCATTTTCAATCACCTTTTACGCTGGATTATTAGCACTCTCTTATGGCGAGTGCTAATTAAGTTATATACCAGCTTATTCAAAAAATCAAGTATAAAAAGCGCGCAGCCAATGGGTGCTTATGTTTTTATGTATGCCGGCCTTCTGCTTATGTATACATGATCGCTGCAGATTTGGTATCTTGACTTTCGCTTCCAATGGCTTATAATACTTGTATACAATCATACAAGTATATTTGATTTTGTCCTATGGATTGTATGAAATTCATTGATTAAGGAGGGATCTCATGATCGAGCCAAATAAAAACAGCAATCTTTTGGAACAGGACCCCTACAAATATTCCTTGCAGGATGTGGCCGAACCGAACCTTTACCGTGAAATATTTCCCTACTCAGAGGTCCCCAAGGTTGCCTTCAACCACCGCCGCGTTCCCATCGGCATGCCGGCTGAAATCTGGATGACGGACACCACCTTCCGTGACGGGCAGCAGTCCCGCACACCTTACACCGTCCAGCAGATCGTGGATCTCTACAAAATGTTGTCCCGTCTGGGCGGCCCCAAGGGCCTGATCCGTCAAACCGAGTTTTTCGTTTACAGCGAAAAGGATCGTGAGGCCCTCTCCAAGTGCATGGATCTCGGCTGCGAGTTCCCCGAACTGACCACCTGGATCCGCGCTTCCAAAGAAGACTTCAAACTGGTCAAGGAGATCGGCATCAAAGAAACCGGCATCCTGGTCAGTTGTTCCGATTATCATATTTTCAAGAAGCTTGGCAAAACCAGAAAGCAGGCCATGGACTCTTATCTGGCCGTGGTCGCACAGGCCTTGGAGATGGGCGTGCGTCCCCGCTGCCACCTGGAGGACATTACCCGTGCCGATTTTTATGGCTTTGTGGTCCCCTTCGTCAACGCGCTGATGGAAATGTCCAAAGCCTCCGGAATTCCCATCAAGATCCGCGCCTGCGATACCATGGGCTACGGTATCCCCTTCCCGGGGGTTGCCCTTCCCCGCAGCGTACCGGGCATCATCTATGGATTGCAGCATTATTCCGACGTGCCTTCCGATATGCTTGAATGGCATGGCCACAATGACTTTTACAAAGCGGTGGTCAATGCTTCCACCGCCTGGCTCTATGGCGCCTCCGCCGTCAACTGCTCCCTGCTGGGCATCGGCGAACGGACAGGCAACATCCCCCTGGAATCCATGGTCTTCGAATATGCCTCGATGAAAGGCTCCCTGGACGGCATGGATCCCACGGTGATCACCGAAATCGCCCGCTATTTCGAGCAGGAGATCGGTTACCGCATTCCGCCCATGACGCCCTTCGTTGGCCGCAACTTCAACGTCACCCGGGCCGGCATCCACGCCGACGGCCTGCTGAAGGACGAAGAGATCTATAACATTTTCGACACCACCATGCTTCTGCAGCGTCCGGCAGCGGTTGCGGTGAGCAACACCTCCGGCTTGGCAGGCATTGCCTATTGGATCAACGCTCATTATAATTTAGCCGAGGATCAAATGGTCACCAAACAGGATCCCCTGGTCGCCCGCGTCAAAGAGTGGGTCGACAAGGAATACAGCGGCGGCCGCCAGACCGTCATAAGCGACGAAGAATTAGAAGTGATGATCGGGTATCTGCCGCCCAAATAATAGGCACAGGATTTTTTCGGGAAGGCAATGATGAGCATGATCAATGAATCAAACACTCCGAAACTGGCGGCTTCCGACAACACCAGCTCTTTAAGCTCGCGCGTCTTCGAGGAGCTGGAAGAAAGCATTCTCAGCGGCCGCATCAAGCCCGGCGAGAACCTGATCGAGATGAAGCTCTCCTCTGAATTGGGCGTCAGCCGGACCCCTGTCCGTGAAGCCATCCGGATGCTGGAACAAAAAGGCCTCGTACAGATCATCCCCAATAAAGGCGCTGTGGTATTAGGCATCAGCGAAAAAGACTTGGCGGACATCTATACGATCCGCATGTACATCGAAGGTCTGGCCTCCCGTCTGGCAGCGGGCAACATTACCGAAAACCAGATCCGTGAACTCAGCGAGATCGTGGATCTGCAGGAATACTACAGCAGCAAACACTCCACGTCCCAAATCAAGGATCTGGACTCCCGATTCCACGAAAAGATTTATGAATACAGCGACAACCGCACGCTGCAGCACACCTTGTCGGATCTTCATCATATGGTCCAGCGCTACCGGCAGCTGTCTTTCGCTGCCGAGGGCCGGGCCGATAAAGCCATCGAAGAGCACCGGCAGATCCTGCAGGCCTTGGCCTGTCACGACCAGGACGCCGCGGAAAAGCTGACGATTCAGCATATCAGCAACGCCAAGGACAATTTACTTCAAATCATTAAAATCCACAACTTACAAAATAATGATCATAAGGAGTAATCAGCATGGGTTACACGCTTGCGGAAAAAATCATTAAAAGCCATCTGCTGACCGGGGAAATGAAGACCGGCAGCGAGATTGGCCTGCGCATCGACCAAACCTTGACCCAGGATGCCACCGGCACCATGGCCTATCTGGAATTTGAAGCCATTGGGATCCCCAGGGTCAAGACGGAACGTTCGGTGGCCTACATCGATCACAACACCCTCCAGTCCGGTTTTGAGAACGCCGATGACCACCGTTATATCCAGACGGTGGCTGCCAAGCACGGCATTTGGTTTTCCCGGCCCGGCAACGGCATTTGCCACCAGGTCCATCTGGAACGCTTCGGCGTCCCCGGCAAGACCCTGGTTGGCTCTGACAGCCACACCCCCACCGGCGGCGGCATCGGCATGATGGCCATGGGCGCCGGCGGCCTGGATGTGGCTGTGGCCATGGGCGGCGGCGCTTACTATATCGACATGCCCCGGATGCTCAAAATCGAACTGACCGGCCAGCTGTCCCCCTGGGTCAGCGCCAAGGATATCATCCTTGAAGTTCTGCGTCAGCTCACCGTCAAAGGCGGCGTGGGCGCCATCATCGAATACGGCGGACCGGCCCTGGCCGGCTTGAGCATCCCGGAACGGGCCACCATCACCAACATGGGCGCTGAACTGGGCGCCACCTGCTCCATTTTCCCCTCGGATGAAGTGACCCGGGCTTTCCTGGAAGCCCAGGACAGGGGCCAGGATTGGGTTCCCCTGACAGCTGATCCGGACGCGGTCTATGAACGCATTTATACCATCGATCTGAATACGCTGCGGCCCCTGGCCGCTTGTCCCCATAGCCCGGACAATGTAAAGCCCTTGTCTGAACTGACCCATATTCCTGTGGACCAGGTCTGCATCGGCTCCTGCACCAACTCATCCTTAGCCGATATGCTGAAGGTCGCGGCCATCCTGAAAGGCAAAACCATCCACCCCAACGTCAGCCTTTCCATCTCTCCCGGTTCCAAGCAGGTCTTCACCATGCTGGCCGATTGCGGCGCTTTGGCCGATTTGATCGCAGCCGGCGCCCGAATCCTGGAATGTGCCTGCGGCCCCTGTATCGGCATGGGCTTCTCGCCTTCTTCAAAAGGCGTCAGCCTGCGCACCTTCAACCGAAATTTCGAAGGCCGCAGCGGCACCGCCGACGCCCAGGTCTACCTGGTCAGTCCGGAAAGCGCCGCAGCCGCAGCCCTGACCGGACACATCACCGATCCTTCCACCCTTGGCTCTGCCCCGGCGATCTCCATGCCTGAGAAATTCCTGATCGATGATCGGATGATCCTTGCCCCCGCCTCGGAAGAGACTGCGGACAAGGTCGAAGTGGTAAGAGGCCCCAACATCAAGCCCCTGCCTACCTGCGATCCCCTGCCGGATGTTTTGGCAGCGGATGTCCTTCTTAAGGTTGGCGACAACATCACCACCGACCATATCATGCCGGCCGGGGCCAAGATCCTGCCCTACCGCTCCAACATCCCTTATTTGTCCAAGTTTTGTTTCTCCCAGGTAGACCCCCAATTTACCCAGCGGGCCCTGGACGCTGGCAAAGGCTTTATTATTGCCGGCGCCAATTACGGACAAGGCTCTTCAAGAGAGCACGCCGCGCTGGTACCGCTCTATCTGAAGATCAAAGCCGTCATTGCCGTCAGCTTCGCACGGATCCATCGCGCCAACCTGATCAATGCAGGCATCCTTCCCCTGACCTTCGCCAAGGCTGAGGATTACGCTAACCTTGATCTGGGCGATGAGCTGGTCCTGGGCGGTCTGCTGGATGCCATCCAAAGCGGTTCCCCGATTGAACTGGAGAATAAAACCAAGGGCACCAAAATCCTTCTCACCGCGGAATATTCCGACCGCCAGCGTGAGATCCTGAAGGCCGGCGGCTTGCTCAACTATACAAAGACCTCTGCCATGTGATTCAATTCCGTCGAATTTAACCTAAGAATGGAGAATGTCTATGAACGAAGCGATCCAGCAGGCCTGCGAGAAATTCGCAAAGGTCTTGGAATCTCAATTAGCCCGTGTTGAAATGATGAAAGCCCAGGGTGATTTCGTTGATTATGCTTCCCTGAAGCCGATTGTGATCGGCATCTGCGGCGGCGACGGCATCGGTCCGGTGATTACCGCCGAAGGCCATCGCATCCTGGAATTTCTATTGGCCGATGAAGTTAAAAGCGGTAAGGTCCAATTCAAGGTGATCGACGGACTGACCATCGAAAACCGCATCGCAGCCAACAAAGCCATTCCGGATGAGGTTCTGGCTGAATTAAAAAGCTGTCATGTTATTCTCAAAGGGCCCACCACCACCCCTCAAAAGGGCGATGGCCGTCCCAACATCGAAAGCGCCAACGTAGCCATGCGCAAAGCTTTGGACCTTTTTGCCAACATCCGCCCCGTGAAAGTACCGGATAAGGGCATCAACTGGACCTTGTTCCGTGAAAACACCGAAGGGGCCTACGCCGTGGGCAGCCAGGGAATCAACGTAACCGAAGATCTGGCCGTGGACTTCACCATCACCACCCAGCAGGGAACCGAGCGGATCGCGCGCCTGGCTTACGATTTTGCCAGGAAAAACGGATTCAACCGAGTGTCCCTGGTGACAAAAGCCAATGTGATCAAAACCACCGACGGCAATTTCCTGGAGGGCTGCCACAAGGTCGCCAAGGATTATCCGGAAATCAACACCGATGAATGGTATGCCGACATCATGACTGCCAAGCTGATCGATGAAAAACGCCGCCGGGATTTCCAGGTCATGATCCTGCCCAATCTTTACGGTGATATTATTTCCGATGAAGCCGCCGAGTTCCAGGGCGGCGTAGGCACCGCCGGATCTGCCAACACCGGCAAGCGCTATGCCATGTTCGAGGCGATCCACGGTTCCGCCCCCCGTATGATGCAGGAAGGCCGCGGTGCTTATGCCGACCCCTGTTCCATGCTGAGAGCCACGGCCATGCTTCTTTCTCATATCGGATATCAGGATTTCTCTGATCGGTTGACCAAGGCCTTGGATATCTGCACCTACACCGAAAAGAAAATGGTGATCACCGGCCGCAGTGATGGCGTGACCTGTGAAGCCTTCGGCAACTATGTGATGGACACCATCCAAAAATTATAAGGCCGGCAGCGTCATCTACGCCATTTCCTTCATACTATGAATCCAGCAGGGCGGTCTCCACCGTCCTGCTTTTCCATGGGAACGGTGCTTGGATTTGATTCGAATTCAAACTTTTCCCCGCCATTCATTGATATTCCCACGGGTTTTTTATATAATGGGAATGTTAAGGTGGTGAGCATATGCAGCCTCGTACTTCAAAATCCATAAAACCCGGCCAGCCGGCGTCAGCCCAAGGGACGGTCCATCCCGACCATGCCCTGGAAACCGCTTATTTGGCCAAAACCATGGACCTGCTCCGGCAGAGTCTTGCCGATGAGCTCGATAAACTGATCCAATCCAAGAAGGACCTATTGGAGGCCCGGGAAGATCTTCAGGACAATTTGCCGGGATCGCCCAACGATACGGATAAACGGGCCGATACCAGCCAATCCCTGAACGCCTTGCGTGCCCAGGCAGCGGCTTATCAGACCATCCAATACAAAATCGCCCAATACAAGCGAATGGAGTCTTCTCCTTATTTCGGACGCGTGGACTTCACCGAGACAGGCTATCCCAAAGAATCGATCTATATCGGCCGCGGCACCCTGATCGATCATGCCAACGGTCATATCCGGATCTATGATTGGCGTGCTCCGGTCTCCAGTATTTTTTACCGATACGGCTTGGGCGCTGCTTCGTATTTGGCCCCTGCCGGAGAGATTAGCGGCCAGGTGACCCTGAAACGCCAATATGATATCCAGGAGGGACAGCTTGCCTATTTCATCGATACAGACATCAACATCGATGACCAGGTTTTGCGCTACGCCCTGTCACAAAACGCCACACCTCAGATGAAGGCCATTGTAGAGACCATCCAGAAAGAACAAGACCAGATCATCCGGGACATGGACAGCGAATTGCTGCTGGTCCAAGGCTCCGCAGGGAGCGGCAAAACCTCCGTCGCCCTGCACCGGGTGGCCTACCTCATGTATCAAGGGCTGACTTCGCCTTTGGCCGCCCACCATATCATCATTGTTTCGCCCAATGCCTTGTTCAGCCAGTATATCGCCCAGGTCCTGCCGGATCTCGGTGAAGAGAACATCGCCAGCCTGACCTTCGATACGGTGTTCAGCAATCTGGACATGGTCCGGCCTGTGGAGACGCGTTCCCAGCAAGCAGAAGCTTTGCTCGGCAACCCTGATACAGAGGCAGCGGCTTTAGAACGGGAAATGCTGGCTTTTAAGATCTCTTCCGTCTTCTGCACCCTGCTGGACCGATTGATATGGCATTATGAACATAAAATCCTTACCTTCCCGGATTTTTACTATAACGGCCGCTATCTTGCCCGGCGACAGGACCTTAAAGCTGAATTGCTTCGCGACCGGGTCAAGATTCCCCTGACCAAACGCCTGGCACAAATCCAGGAACGGCTTCTTGAAAAAATCCATGAAGCTAAAAAAGACCGCATCCCCTCTTTGGAAGAATTCGTATCCAACCATCCGGATCATCAGCTGGAGATCCGCGGCTTTGCCCGTCTCCTTTCGGTCAAACGGAGCGCCTCCCTGGTGCATGCGGCACAGCAGATCACCATACTGGATCCCCTGTCCATCTATAAGCTTCTTTTTGAAGATCCCGTGCTGTTTGGCCGCTTGGCCAAGGGCCTCAGTCTGCCTGAAAACATCGCGGATATTCTGTCGGCCTGCCGACGCCGTCTGGATACTGAAACCCTCAGCCACGTGGACGGAGCGGCCTTGACTTACCTGAAAACCAAGCTGGACGGCCCGGTGGCCTATCCGGATATCCAACAGGTCATCGTGGACGAGGTCCAGGATTACGGCGCCCTCCATTTCACCTTGCTGAACCTCTGGTTCCCCAATGCCCGCTATACGGTGCTGGGGGATATCAGCCAGTCCATGGAACGCCAGGCGTCCATGGACTTGTATGATGAGATCCAAAGGGTCCTCCATAAAAAGAAGGCTGCCATGGTGATTTTGCGCCAAAGTTACCGCAGTTCCTATGAGATCGGCCGTTTCTGCCGGCGGTTCTTAGATTATCCGGAAACCGTGGAGCCTTTTGAACGGCATGAAGCGGAACCGGAAGTCCATGGCTGTGCCGATCAGGAAGCCGCTGACCAGGCGCTCATCGAGGGCATTCGCGAATGCCGCCAGGCCCAGTGCCGCTCCATTGCCGTCATCTGCAAAACCATGAGCGACGCCAAGGACCTTTATCAAAGGCTGCGGGGCCAGTTTGCCCTGCGTCTGGTCACCGAGGATACACCCCATATCGGTTCCGGCGCCCTGATTTTGCCGGTGTATCTGGCCAAAGGTCTGGAATTTGACGCGGTTTTGGCCTATGGAACCGATGCCGGCCATTATTCCACACCGGATGACCGCCGTCTGCTTTACATTGCCTGCACACGGGCGCTTCACCATTTGTCCCTTTACTATTTCGGCAGCAAAAGTCCATTGATTTAAAGGAAAGAAGGAATCCTGCTTGGAGATTTCACGTTTTACAGACTACCGCAATAAAGTCGTCGAGAATTGTTCCAAAGTGATTGTCGGCAAGGCGGACACCATCGTCTTAGTCTTGACTTGCTTCATCTGTTCCGGTCATGTGCTCCTTGAGGATGTGCCCGGCACCGGGAAAACCATGCTTCTGAGGGCCTTCGCCAAAACCATCGGCGGCGAGTTCAAGCGCATCCAATTTACCCCGGATCTGCTGCCTTCTGACCTGACCGGCATCAATTTCTACAACCAGCAAAAAGGCGTCTTCGAGTTCCGCAAAGGGCCGCTTTTCTCCAATATCATCCTGGCGGATGAGATCAACCGGGCAACCCCCCGCACCCAGTCCAGCCTCCTTGAAGCCATGGAGGAGCGGCAAATCTCCACCGATGGCATCACCACCCGCCTGGAGGAACCTTTCATGGTCATGGCCACCCAAAATCCTGTGGAATCCTACGGAACCTTTCCGCTGCCGGAGGCTCAGACCGACCGTTTCTTTATGCGCTTGTCCCTTGGCTATATGAGCCGGGCTGAAGAACTGTCCGTCATTGCCCGCCGCAGCACCCAGACCATTGTGGATAAACTGCCCTGCGTCGTCACCTCCGAGGAAACCGAATACCTGAAGCAGCACTTCGGCGATGTGAAGGTCTCCCGGGTCGTGGCGGATTACCTCATGAATATCATCGAAAGGACCCGGGACGAAAGCCGTTTTGTCACCGGCGTCTCCACCCGCGGCGCCATCGCCCTCTACAAGGCTGCCCAAGTCACCGCCGCCTTTGCCGGACGGGATTTTGTACTTCCGGAAGACGTCCGTTTTGTGGCGCCCCATGTCCTGACCCATCGCATCATTGCCGGCGGGGTATCCCGTTCCGGTGAGATCAGTGCCTTTGTGGAAAAGCTGATCAAAGATGTGCCGGTGCCCTTGGAAGTCATCACGGAGGATTCCCAGTGCTGATTTTCTTGACCGTTTTGATCCTGTGCGCCATCGGGGCGGAATGGTATTCCATGCAAGATCCCTTGGCACAGGTCACCTATGACTGCTTTCCATCCAAGACGGTGGTCGAACCCGGGGAAATCTTTGAGATCATGACCATAGTCCAAAACAAACGGCGCTTTCCCATTCCCTTCATCAAAATGGAGGAGATCCTACCCGCCAACCTGGAATTCGGCCAGAGTCTTCCGGCCCAGCGCCAAGAAAAAGGAAGCTTGGTCCTTCCCAGCACCCTTTATCTAATGCCCCGTCAGAAACTGCAGCGGCATCAGCCTGCGGCGATCCGGGAACGGGGACGTTATTTCTTCCGTGGCGCCACCTTATACGGCGGCGATTTTTTGGGTCTCCGGGAAACCAGCAAGTATTATCACCTTTCTAAAGAACTGGTGGTCCTGCCGGCCGCCATGGATTGTCCTTTGCTATTGAAAAATCTCGGCGGTTTTCTTGGGGATATCTCCGTGAACCGTTTTATTCTTGAAGATCCGGTCCTGACCCTGGGCTATAGGGATTATACAGGGTATGAGCCTCAGAAAGCCATCAGCTGGAGCCAAAGCGCCCGTTCAGGGAAGCTGATGGTCAAAAAATATGATCACACCCTGGAGCTTTCCGTCACCGTGATCCTCAACGTCGAGACTGCCGCAACCCAAATCGGCCAGGATCCCCAGCAGATCGAGCACTGCTTTTCCATGGCCAGAGCGGTATGCGAAGCACTGGAAGACCGGGGGATCCAATACGGCTTCCTTACCAACGCCACCGCCGCCGGTGCCATGGGCTGCTGGACGCTGCTGGAGGAAGGTCTGGGCTCCCGGCATTTCTATACGATCCTTGAGGGTCTCGGACGGGCAACCTATGAAAAGACCCAATCCTTCGAGCAATTGCTGCAGCGGGCCGGCAAAAGAGCCCAGCAAGGCCAGGCTCACATCATCATCACACCGACTCATCAAGCAGAATTCCAGCCGATGATGGACCGCCTCCGGGACCTTACAGGCAGCCAGATCAGCGTGCTGGCAGGCGACGCCTATGAAGCCCGGCAGGATACGGAACCGGCAGAAATGGCGCCCCGGGAACCCTCGGCGGGAGAAAGGGCGGATGCATAGATGGAGCTTATCTTTTTCTGCAAGATCCTCACAGACCTTGCCCTGTATTTTGCCTTTGGCACTTATATCTTTGCCTGGATGGGCCATCGGCCGCCCGTGATGGGGCCCTTCCTTATCATGCTGGTGACCGCCATGATTTGTTATGCCCTGCGCCGAAAGCAACCGGAGATCCTCCGGCTGCTGCCTTTAAGCCTGATGCTCTTTTGTTTTTTATTCCCGGAAAACATATTGGATTCCCTGCTGCTGGCGCCGGCCTGCCTCTATGTAGGCTTTGTTGCCAAGCGGCAGCTATTCCGGCTCGAATACAATACACAGCATGACGCCTTTCTATTCGGCGTCAAGCTGCTGCCGCTTCTTCTGGCACCTTCCTTGCTCACCTTGGATTTTGTGCAGCTGGAACAAGGTGCCCTTCCCTTCGTGGTCCTCTATCTCGTTTGCGGGGTTTTGCTGATGCGCATGCTGCGTCATGATGAAGCCACCATCCAGCAAACCCGTTTCAAGCTGCAGAATGCCGCCGCCGTGATCGTCTGTTGTATATTAGGCTATGAACTCAGCAGGGGAACGGCCCTGCGGGCCGGTGCCCGCCTGCTTTCACTCTTTTATCATAAAGTCATATCGCCGCTTCTGATGCTGGTGGCCTATGCCCTCAGTTTCTTTATCTATCTGTTCACCCTATTTCTGAAGCTCTTCTTCAAGGATATTGAAGTAACAAGGCCTGAGAGCAGCTATACCGAGACGATTCCGTCCACACCCGATGTATCCGGCACCAACCCGGTCCAGTTTCCCCCTTGGCTGGTTCTTCTTGGAAAGATTCTTTTGGTCGCCGTCATTCTCCTGTTGGTCTTTCTTCTCCTCCGTCGCCTCTTGCGCCGGGGCAAACCGATCCAAGAACGGATCGGTTCCTCCGAAACCAGGGAAGGAATGAACCCTGTCCGGAAGGAGCCCCGCCTTTCCAAAGACTTATTTGCGCCCCAGGATCCACGGCAAGCCATCCGTTTTTACTACCGTAAATTCCTCCGGCTCTACTTAAGCATGGGCCTCCCCTTCAACCGTTCTAAAACAAGCGCCCAGATTCAGGAAGACGCAGCGCCTTATTTCGAGAAGGATCTTTTGACCGCCTTTCGCAAGCTCTATATCAAGGCCCGCTACAGCACCTCAGAATCCACGCCTGAAGAGGCCGCACAAGCCAAAAAGCTTTATCATGCCCTGAAGGCCCAGAAATCGGCCGCCGCCTCCAAAAAGGCACAAAAAAAGCCGCGGCCTCCAAAAACAACGGATCAATACCGTTAAGGCCGCAGCGAATCATTCCCCTTTGATGAGATTGTCCAAATGCTGCAGCACCTTGGGTGCCGCGATCAAAAACCAAGCTGAGTAACGTTCAGGCTCCTTAAGCAGGGAATCCGCCAGCTGATCCAAGCCGATCCATTCCATTGCCTGGATCTCCTCGGGATCCGTTTCCCAATCCGCCTTCACGCTGTCAAAGAAGCCAAGAAATACATGGTCGACTTCATATTCCGTGATGCCGTTTTCATAAACCTGGCGATACACAAAAGAAAACAATTCCTCAACGGGGCAGTCGATCCCTGTCTCTTCCCAAAGCCGCCGGCGGGCGGCTTTTTCTGTGCCCTCCCCTTCCCGGGGATGGGAACAGCAGGTGTTGGTCCAAAGCTCCCCGCTGTGGTATTTATGGGCTGCGCGCTGATGGATCAGCATCCGCCGGCGGACCGGATCTGCCAGAAAGACGGAAAAAGCCCTGTGCAGGAGCCCCTCTTCATGGGCCTTCTGCTTGCTGCAGGTTCCGATGGGCCGGTCAAAGATGTCAACACAAATCAAAGCGTCGGTCATGTTGTCCATGGTCCTCTCCTTCATCCGCCGTTCCGGCCTTCCACCGGTATGCCCTGTTTGAGCAGCGCGGCAATGATGGCTTCCCCGTGCTCGATGCCCTGGGTTTCGATGAGGACCGTAACACTGCACATATTCAGGGGAACATCTGCCCGGTTCCGGTTATGGTTGACCGTGACCACATTGCCCTTTTCGATGGCAATGATTTCAAGGAAACGGCGCAGGCTGCCCGGACGGTCCGCCATAAGGGCCGTGATTTCTTTATAACGTCCGCTCTTGAGCATCCCGCGCTGGATGATTTGGGCGATGAAATTCACATCCACGTTGCCGCCGCTGACGATGCAGGCGATCTTGCGGCCAGCCGTGGGGATCTTCTTATACAGAGCCGCAGCCACGGAGGCTGCGCCTGCCCCTTCGGTGATGATCTTGACCCGTTCCAGTAGGAGGAGAATGGTTCCGGCGATTTCTTCATCGTCCACCTGGACCATGCCGTCCAGACATGCGTCCAAAATGCTCCCGGTGAGCTTGCCGGGGTGCTTTACGGCAATACCGTCTGCAATGGTGTTGCTGCGGTTGGCTGCCTCCACGCCGATGACCTGCACGGAGGGCTTCAAGGCTTTCACGGCAAGCGCCACGCCGCTGGCCAGGCCGCCGCCGCCCACCGGCACCAGGATCACATCTACGTCGGGCAGTTGCTCCATGATTTCAAGGCCCACCGTCCCCTGGCCGGCAATCACGAAAGGATCATCGTAGGCATGAAGGAACAGCGCCCCGGTGGCTTTCTGAATCTCCACCGCTTTCTTCCAAGCTTCATCATAGTTATGGCCGGCCAGCACCACATTGGCGCCGTAGCCCCGGGTGGCCATAATTTTGGAGATGGGCGCCCCCTCCGGCATGACAATGGTGGAAGGGATGCCGGCCCGGGTCGCCGCCAGCGCCACGCCTTGGGCATGGTTGCCGGCCGATGCGGCGATAACGCCCTTGGCTCCCTCCTCGGGGCTTAAGGTCAGGATCCGGTTGCTGGCGCCCCTTACCTTAAATGAACCGGTTTTCTGCATGTTTTCCAATTTTAAAAAGATTTCTCCACCGGTCATTTTGTCCAGCGACGTCGACCGGCTAACGGCCGTCTTGTGAACCAAGCCGGCCAGTCTTTCCTTAGCCTGCCAAATATCTTTCAGCTGTACGTCTTCCATTCCGATCCCTCCCAATCGATTCTTGGATGCTGTCATTCCTTCGGCTTCATGGTCGGTTCAGCTTTCGATGCCTTCCCGGGCCTCCAGTCCAAGATCTGTATAATAATGCTTGATCTCTTTCATTTCTGTGACCAAATGGGCTTTAGCGATCAATTCAGGCGTCGCGCCCCGGCCGGTAAGTACAACCTCCGTGCCCTGAGCCTTTCCATCCAGAAGGGCTTCCAGCTGAGGCCATGTGATCAGGCCGAAATGCAGGGCCACATTGATCTCATCCAAGACCACCAGATCATACTCGCCGCTGGAAACAGCTTCTTTAGCCCTGGCCATGCCCTTCTCCACAAGGGCTTGATAGTCTGCCGGCGGATTGCCGGGTGTAAAGATCACCACGCTGTCGCCCCATTTGGCTTTGTCTTCCTCCGACATCATACCTTCCGGTGCAATGAAAAAGGGCTTTCCTACATTCTCCACGGTCAGCTGCGGCGCAAGCTGCGGCAGGATCTTATGCTCACTGTAGGTAGGGGCCTTGAGAAATTGCAGAAACAATACGCTTTTTCCCGCACCCAAGGCCCGCAGCGCCAAGCCCAGGGCTGCGGTGGTTTTGCCTTTGCCGTTGCCGGTATAGACCTGGATCATTCCCTTCATCCGACTCACTCCTCACATCTTGTTTCGTTTGTCATGGCTGCGTAAAGACATCGGTGGCATCGGCAGCCGTCCCAAGGGTTCGTCCGTTGCCTGGGGCGCCTTTCCGGCCAATTCCAATTCGATGGACTTTTCCAGATAGGCTTTGCTTTCTTCGACCAGGCCCAAACGGCTGCAGATCACGCCCAGAGTGTAATAGGCCATGCTGAGCTGGGGATCCAGCTCAACGGCATTCTTCAGGTATTGGTAAGCCTGCCTAAAGCTGCTGATTGCTTCGTCCTGATATTTGTCTTTTTTAAGGGCATCCCCCAATTGGCTGAAGGCCAGGCCAAGGTTGAAATTCGCCTCCACCAGGCCGGGATCCAGCAGCAAAGCAGCCTGAAGCATCCAGATCGCATTGGGGAAATTGTAGTTTGCGGCATACGCGGTACCGTCCGCCATCAGCTGCAGAGGCAGCTGGGGATTGAATAAGCGAAGCCAGTGGATATAAGCCGCCGCCAGGGGGTGGTCCGGCTCATGGCCCAATAAGAAAAGAATGGATCCGCCGATGGTCTGCCACATCTCATCACCTTCCAGCTTCTGCTCGATGGCCGATGTGAAGACAGGATATAAGGGCAGCGGGGGCAAACCTTCCTTGTGTTCATAATCCGGCGGGGGCCAGGGGACAAAAGTCAGCTCTTTACGCCAGCTGTCATCCCAGGGCTGATATTCTTTCATCACATCCAAAGCCTCCTTTCGATCACTTGACTCCTTTTGATTTTAGCATATTTCGTCGTATTCCGTCACAAACCCTGCTGTGGTTTGGCAAATATTTTCATTTTAACGTTGCGTGGCCACCTTCAAGATTATACAATATAATGAAGGGTATTATCATTATGCCCGAAAGGAGCCTGCATCATGAAAAACAAACTATTGCTGACCGGGGGTCGGGTCCTGGATCCGGCCAGCCAGACAGACGCCAATATGGACGTCCTGATTGAGGACGGAAAAATCCAGGGTCTTTATACGCCCGGTACGCTCAGTGCCGAAATCCTGTCCGATGCGGCGGTCCGGGATGTTTCCGGATGCATCGTCGCGCCCGGTTTGATCGATATGCATGTCCATCTCCGGGAGCCGGGGGGCGAAGCCAACGAAACCATTCTCACCGGTATGAAAGCGGCGGCAGCCGGCGGTTTCACCACCATCTGCCCCATGCCCAATTCTCCCATCACCGCCGACAGTCCCGAAATCATCCAGATGATCAGAAAACGCAGCCAGGCCATCGGTCTCACGGAGGTCCTTCCCATCGCCGCCATTTCCAAGGGCTTGGCAGGCCGGGAAATGACCGATATCGCTGCCTTGATCGAAAGCGGGGCCGTAGCGATTTCGGATGATGGCATGCCGGTCACCAGCAGCCGTTTTATGGCGGATGCTTTGGGAATCAGCCGTCGGCTGAATATTCTCCTGATCGACCATTGTGAGGATCCCGAGCTCAAGGGCGACGGATTGATGCATGAAGGCGCAGTGTCCGCCAAATTGGGCCTGAAAGGGATCTCCGCCGTCAGCGAGGCCGTTCCCATCGCCCGCAATCTGCTGCTGGCCCAAGCCACCGGCGGGCATATCCATGTTGCCCATATCAGCACCAAAGAAGGGGTCGCCCTCATGGCCTTTGCCAGACAACAAGGCATCCATGCTTCCGCCGAAGCCACGCCCCATCACCTATGTCTGACGGATGAAGCCTTGAAAGGCTTCTCCACCATGGCACGGGTCAGCCCGCCTTTGCGAAGCCCGGAGCATCGGGAAGCTGTGCGACAAGCCGTCAAGTCCGGTTTGATCCCCTGCATCGCCACCGATCATGCCCCTTGGTCCCTGCAGGCCAAATCCCAGGAATTCGCCAAAGCACCCAACGGCATCAGCGGCCTGGAAACGGCCTTCGCCGTGGTTTGGGACACCCTGGTGGTCCATGATGACATGTCCCCTCTGGACTTGATCGCCCGCCTGACCACAGGTCCGGCCAGAGTGCTTGGCTTGGACCGGGGCCGGCTGCGTGCCGGCAGTGTGGCCGATGTGGTGGTCATCAATCCGATCCTTAAGAAAACAGTGGACCCCAGGGATTTTTATTCCAAAGGCCAGAACACACCTTTTGGCGGCATGACCTTCCAGGGATGGCCGGTCATGACCATCCATCAAGGAAATATCGTCATGGAGGACGGCAAGGTCGCTGTCCATCCCGAGGAGGCTGACTTATGAACGATTTATCAAGACACCCGGCCGCCGGGACCCTTGAAGCCCTGCAGCAGGCCCCCCCTGAGCACCGGCTGATCGTGGCCCTGGATTATCCCACCTGGCAGGAAGCAGAATCCTTAGTCCGTCAATTGACCAATGTAACTTTTTTCAAGGTCGGCCTTGAAATGTTCCTGTCAAGCCGCGGGCAGGCTGTGGAAGCCCTGCAGGCTTTGGGCAAAAAAGTCTTTCTGGACCTTAAATTCCATGATATTCCCAACACCGTGGCCCAAGCCTGCCGCCAAGCTGTGGGAATGGGCGCAGATATTCTGAACGTCCATGCCCTGGGCGGCCGTCAAATGATGACCCAGGCCGGGGAAGCCGTGGCAGACCAGGCCCTCAAGCGGGGAATCCCGGCACCGGCTTTGATTGCTGTCACCATTTTAACCAGTATGGGTGACACGGATCTGGAGGAAGTCGGCCTGCCGGCGCTTCCTGCCGACAATGTCCGGCGTCTGGCCCGCCTGACCAAGGAATCCGGTCTTCAGGGCGTCGTCGCCTCACCCCAGGAAATCACCCTGATCCGCCAGGCTTGCGGCCAGGACTTCCTGATCGTCTGCCCCGGCGTAAGGCCCCAAGGCGCAGCTTTGGGAGACCAAAAACGGGTCATGACGCCCCAGTCAGCCATGGCTGCCGGCGCAGATTACCTGGTGGTGGGACGGCCTATTACACGGTCGGAGGATCCCGTTGCGGCCGCCGAAGCGGTCTTAGAGGAGATCCGTCAGGGTTTAAGCTCCAAATAAAAATTCAGGAGGTCATCACATGCTCACCCAACAAGAAATATTAACGATCCTTAAAGATATTGGCGCCATTAAGGAAGGTCATTTCCGCTACACCTCCGGCCTTCATGGCCAAGTCTACGTCCAATGTGCAACCTTGCTCAAAGATCCCGCCCTGGCCGCCCGGGTCTGCCAAGGGATGGCTGAGCATTTCCGCAGCGATGCCCCGGACCTGGTCCTGGGCCCTGCCGTAGGCGCTGTCAACCTGTCCTATGAAGTTGCCCGCCAGCTGGGTGTGCCCAGTCTCTTCGCCGAACGCAACGACGAAGGTCAAATGGTCCTTCGCCGCTCCTTTGAGATCCTGCCCGGCCAGAAAGTCCTGGTGGTAGAGGATGTGGTAACCACCGGCGGCACCACCCGAGAAATGATCGGCCTGGTGGAAAGCCTGGGCGGCATTGTCATCGGCGCCGCTTCCATCGTGAACCGGAGCCGCGGCAAAGCCCAGCTCTCCGTTCCATATTTTGCGCTATTGGATCTGGATGTGGCAAACTATCCTCCGGAAGAATGTCCCCTTTGCAAAGCCGGTGTTCCCCTGGAGAAGCCGGGCAGCCGCAAAATCAAATAACATGGCCCGGAAAAGGAGTATCAACGCTTTATGAAAGCAATCCATCAAGCCTCCCTGCTGAAAAACAAGGCACTGGCACCCCATCTCTATGAAATGGAATTATTGGCGCCTACCCTTGCCGCCGAGGGCAAGCCTGGCCAATTTGTCATGGTTCGGATCAATGAAAACCGGGACCCTTTGCTGCGCAGGCCTTTTGGTCTGGCTGGCCTGGATCCCGAAAGCGGCAGGATCCGCCTGATTTATCAGGTGGTCGGCCGTGGCACACAACAAATGAGCCAGTGGCGTACCGGCCGTACGGTGGACATCCTGGGCCCCCTGGGCAAGGGTTTTACCTGGACCGGCGAATCGGACCGGGTGATCCTGGCCGGCGGCGGTTTAGGCATTGCCCCCCTGCTTCCTCTTGCCCAATCCCTGCGGGATGCGGGTAAAGACGTGATCGTCTTTCTTGGCAGCCGTTCCGAAGCGCTGCTGTTCGGCATCGACGCCTTCCATGAGATGGGCTGCCAGGTGCAATTAGCCACAGAGGATGGCTCCTGCGGATTCAAAGGTTTTCTGACCACGCCGCTGGAACATTTCCTATGCGCCCAGGCCTTGGATTCGGTTTTTCTCAAAGCCAAAGCCGCCTCCGAATCAGGCCAAGGCCATACTCATTCCCATACTCATGTCAATCTTCGGGAAGGCTTGGCCCAAACTGGCTACCACCAGTTATACGCCTGCGGTCCCGCGCCTTTTCTGAAAGCGGTGTCTGCCGTCGCCCAGCGTTATGCACTGCCTTCCCAGCTTTCTTTTGAAGAACGCATGGCCTGCGGCATCGGGGCCTGCATGGGATGCGCCATTCAAATCAAAAACGAGGACGGGACCATCAAAACCTGCCGTGTCTGCAGCGACGGCCCTGTCTTTACCGGTGAGGAGGTGCAGTGGAATGGCTGATCTGAACGTGAATCTGGCTGGTTTGCAAATGGCCAATCCAGTCCTGGCTGCTTCCGGCTGTTTTGGATTTGGCCGGGAATTTAATGATTTTTTTCCGATCCGCCAAGTGGGCGGCATCATGGTCAAGGGATTGACCCTGGCGCCCTGTGCCGGCAATCCCACACCGCGGATCGCTGAAACCCCCGCCGGCATGCTGAACAGCATCGGCCTGCAAAATCCCGGGGTGGACGCCTTTTTGTCCACTGAGCTGCCTTGGCTGGTGCAACAGGAAGCCTCAGTGGTCGCCAACATCAACGGACACTCCCTGGAGGATTTTGAAGAGATCGCACGGCGGCTCCAAGGCGCACCCGGGCTCAAGGCCATCGAAGTCAACATTTCCTGCCCCAATGTGTCCCATGGCGGTATGTTTTTCGGAACGGACCCCGCCATGGCGGCTGAAGTGACGCGCCGTGTCCGTAAGCATACGACGCTGCCACTGATCATCAAATTGTCCCCCAATGTCACCGACATCACCGAAATTGCCCGTGCCGTGGTCTCTGAGGGCGCGGACATCCTTTCGCTGATCAATACCTTATTGGGCATGGTCATCGATATCAAGACCCGAAAGCCCCTTTTGGCCCGCAAAGTGGGCGGCCTTTCCGGACCGGCTGTGAAGCCCGTTGCCCTGCGCATGGTCTGGCAAGTGGCCCAGGCCGTGGATGTCCCCATCATCGGCATGGGCGGCATCACCAATGCCCAGGATGCCATCGAATTTTTCATGGCAGGCGCGTCCGCCGTGGCCGTCGGCTGCAGCAGCTTTGTCGAGCCTATGTCGATCCCGCAGATCATCCATGAACTATCCGCCTGGCTGGATCAAGAAGGCTATGCGTCGGTGAGAGATATTGTGGGACTGGCCCTTGAATAAATCATATCGTCAGACCATTGCATCGAATGACCCTTGTTATTTAAGATAAAAATGGTTAAACTGATATACAAAGCTTTAGATTCTTTTTCCTGTAAAATTCTAAAACAGAAAGGATCTGTTCCATGGATAACAACATTCGCATCGTGACTGACAGCACGGCCGACCTGCCGAATTGGTTCGTTGAAAAGAATAAAATCACCGTCATCCCGCTGCATGTTACCTTTCCCAATGCCACCTATTTGGATGGGGTCGAACTGACGGCCAAGGATTTTTATCCTATGCTTGCTGCCTGCACCGATATCCTTCCCAAAACATCCACGCCGACCCTGGATGATTTTCAACAGGCCTATCGTCAATTATTGTCCGAAACGCCGGACTGCCAGATCCTGTCGATCCATATTTCAGGCGGGCTGAGCAGCACCGTCAACATTGCGGAATCCGCAGCCAAGGCCCTCAGCGACAAGATTTTTGTTTTTGACAGCCGCAACATCAGTTTCGGGACAGGCCTGCAGATTTTCGAAGCTGTGGAAATGATACAGAATGGCTGGCTCATGGACAAGATCCTGGAACGATTGACCAGAGTTGCCAAATCCACCGAAACCATGTTTTGCCTGGATACGCTGGAATATCTCTACAAAGGCGGCCGCATCGGCAAGGTCACCGCATTCTTCGGCTCCATGCTCAACATCAAGCCAATTATCCACGTGAAGGACGGGGTTTATGAATCCTTCGATAAGGTTCGCAGCCAGCGTCAGGCCATCCAGAAAATGATCGAACGGGGCACCAGCCTGCTGGAAGGCAGAAAGCCCAAACGGCTTGGTATCATTCATGGCGCCTGCGAGGAAATGGCACAAAATCTCAAGGAAAAAGCCGAGGAAGCCTTCGGCAAAGCCGCCGACACCTTCAGCGAAACCGGCGCTGTCATCGGTACCCATACGGGCCCGGGCACCTTGGGGTTGACCATGTGCTATATCAACGATTAAAACCCCTTAGACTCGCATCCTCCAAGCTCCATCCGAAGCATACAATCCATAAAGCAAGACGGAGACCCGCAAAGGTCTCCGTCTTTTGTGTTTCCTTATGATCCAATTTTAAGGCGATTTGACCCAGTCATGAATGGAGCTTCCGCCAATGAACTCCCGAAGAATAGAATTCAAGGGCACAGCTGCGTCATCGATCTCCGGATAGTAGGATAGCATATGCAGCAAACGCTGAGCGTCCGCATACTGAGGAATTGCCGGAGTGACCTGCTGCAGCAGCGGGGTTGCATATTTTTTGAACACCGAGGTTTCATAAATCAAAGCTGAATTAAACATGGCGTCACTATCTTCCTGGTAAGGAAAGATGTACTTCTCTTCCCCGCGGCGGACCGAAGGCCATTGAATCAGCGTATCTTCGGCCGTTTTAGAACGGTAATGGGCATCCCGGACCAGCCGGCGCAGCAGCCGGGAGTCGCTGGTGGATACCCGGTTGTAGGAGTCAATGTCGATCTGGACCAGGGAACTGATGTAAATTTTGAATTTTCTGGCCCGGTTGATGGACGGCGTCAAGGCCTCGTTCAGAGCATGGATCCCCTCCACGATGACCGGATGGCCGGCTTCAAGCTTTAAGACCTTGGCATCCTCCAGCCGGCACCCTTGTTTGAAGTCAAAGCAGGGCGCTTTGATGGGCTTTCCGTCAATCAGGCTTTGGAGATTGCTGTTGAACAAGTCAATATCGATGGCCTTCAGGGATTCGAAATCGTACCCCCCATTCTCGTCCCTCGGTGTTTCTGAACGGTTGACGAAGTAATCATCGGTGGATAAAGTCACCGGGCGCAAGCCCAAGACCCTCAATTGGATCGCCAGTCGGTAACAGAAGGTGGTTTTACCGGAGGAGGAAGGGCCGGCAATCAGAATGACCCGCAGCCGGTCCCGGTCTTCATAGATCTTGTCGGCCAGATTGGCAATGTATTTTTCCTGAAGGGCTTCCGCAACATGGATCAGCTGATTGGCCGATTTGGGGCCTTGCTCCACCACCTTAAACAAACCCAGGGCATTGTACACATTAAGCGTTTTTGTCCAATGCTTGGTTTCCTTCACAACCGAGACCAATTTAGGCACTTCCGCCAGGGGTGCCAGAACCCCAGGCATTTTATAGTCGGGGAAGCGGATCAGAAAGCCACTTTCAAAAGGCATTAAGCCAAACAAGCGCAGGCTGCCTGCACTGGGGGCTAAAATGTGGAAGGAATGGAACACCTGGTTATCCATGCGATAAAGACGGATTTTTTTCATGTGAAGCTCTTTGAGCAGGCTGGCCGCTTCTGAAAAACCGCCCTGGACCAGGATAGGAAGCGCTTCCTTGGCCGACAGGATCGTCCGGACGATGGGCTCATCCGCGACGATCATGCCCCGCATCTGCTCTTCGATTAATTCCAGTGTTCTTATGGAGGGCTTCTCTGTTCCCTCAAACTCGCAATAACAATGCTGCCCGAAGGCTTGATTGACATGGAGGGTCCAATGGGGAAACAATTCCCTGGCAACATGGGCTACCAGCATGATCATGGTCTGCTTATAGATCGTCATCCCATAGTAGGAGGACATGTCCAGCCAATCGATATCCCCATCCTCGAGGACCTCTGTATCAAAATCCACCACTTGATTGTTATACATAGCACCTAAAATCGGCAGATTTCGATTTTCTGAATACTTCACGGCCAAGGTCCGCAGCAAGGTACCCTTTTCGATCTGCAGTGTTTCTTTTATTTTTGAAACGGGATCTGATATTTTGATTTGAACCATCTCGGATCCTCCTGATTCCCAATTTGATATTATGGATATTATAACATGGCCCCCAGGGGCATCGCCAATTGATTTATTCGGCAGACGCGGATGCCGCTTCGGGAGACCGGGGAATCAGCGCGATGGCCAGAATGGCCGTCACGGCCACCAACACACCGAAATAAAAAGCGTCACGCTGCGCAGAGAGATAAATGGCCTTCCCCTGGATTTCCCCGATTTGGGTGTAATGAACAGTCCGCAGCGCAATGATCATGCCGCCCAGCGCAACACCCAGCGATTGACCGATGTTTCGCACCGTCGCCACCATGCCGGAGGCAACCCCCATATGTTCTTTAGGCACGGTTGCGTACAGAGCGGTATTGATTGCCGATACGCTGTAGCCATTGCCGCAGCCAAACAAAGCCAAGGCCGTGAGGATATAGATGACAGGAGAGCCTTCTGCCAGCTGACTCATGAGCATACAGCCTAAGGCAACGGATCCTAAGCCGAGGATCGCCGGCTGCCGGCTGCCGATCCGATCGGTCATTCGACCGCCTAAAGGTGATGACAGCATCATGATCAAAGGCGTTGATAGCATGATCAGACCCGATTGATTCTGAGGCATCCGCAAAATATTGACCAAGAAGAAGGGCATGAGGAACGTGGTCATCATCTGTGCGATATAGGAACATAGGCAAGCCAGGATAGAAAGCGAGAACATTTTGCTGTGGAAGAGGGATAATTCCATCATGGGATGCTTCCTCTGCCGCTCGATAGGGACAAACAGCAGCAGACAAACCAGCGACAGCGTCATCGCCCCCAGAAATCTGACGGAAACCAGACCCCAGCTATCCACAAAATTGATGGCGATGGAAAGGGAAACAATCATCAGCCCGAAAACCACCGCACCCAGCCAATCCATTTTAACCGGAGATTTTGTATAGGTTTCCCTGGTCTTCATATATTTTAACGAAGCGTAAATTCCCAGCAAACTGAAGGGCACGTTGACATAAAACAGAGAATGCCAGTTAAAATACGTCAGCAGCCATCCGCCTGCAGTAGGCCCTACGGCCAGACCCAGGGAAACAAAAATCGAGTTGATCCCCAAAGCTTTGCCCCGCTCCTTCGGACCGAAGGTTTTACTCACGATGGCATGGGTGATCGAGACCACCATGCTGCCGCCCACAGCCTGCAAGCACCGGAATAGGATCAGCAGCGGCAAATTGAAGGAGAGCAGGGGAAGCAAGATCGACATAACAGAAAACACGACGAATCCGCCCGCAAACAGGTTTTTATACCCATGCAGATCTCCGAGACGGCCAAAAACCAAGAGGGAACAGCTTAAGGTCAACATATAGATCAAGGAGACCCAGCTAATGGTACTCATGGAAACCCCAAATTCTGCGGCCATCATCGGCAAAGCCAGATTGATGCTGCTGGTCGTAAACGTTGCGATGAAATTGGCCAGGCCGGTAACCGCAAAAACCATCCACTTGTCTTCGATGATCAATTTTCTCATTCGGTTCTGTCCTTCCTGCTGCTGTTTCACTATGTTTATATATTAACCTTTTTTGGAGTCTTTGAAAAGGGAGGGACGGGGGCATTGTGCGGCGCCCGCACGCGGGGACAGAGCCTCTGAGCTCGAATCGATGAGATTCGTCGAGTTTCTCAGGTTATTGCTCTGTCCCCCCTGTGCGGCGGCCGCACAGGAGGGGGGACGGTGACTTTGTGCGGCGGCCGCACAAAGTCACCGTCCCCCCAAAGACCCCAAAGACCTCACAAAAGCAAAAAAAAGACCGTTCTTTCGAACGGCCTTCCATCATCCCTTGTACCTTTGAATCAACCAAATAAAGCAGCCTATTTGAACTTGCGCTTCCGTGCCGCCTCAGATTTTTTCTTTCTCTTGACGCTGGGTTTTTCGTAATGTTCGCGTTTTCTCACTTCGGACAAAACACCGGACTTCTGACAAGTACGCTTAAAACGGCGCAGTGCGCTATCTAAAGTTTCATTCTTTCCGACTCTAACTTCACTCATCTTGTTACCCCCCCTTCCAGGTCATCGCATGCCTATCTGCAACAGGGTCTCACAATGGAAGCTCCTCGCAAATATTAACATACAGTTTATTATACATTATAAAATAAACCTGGTCAATCATCAACCGGGAGGCCATTGTAAATTTCGGCCGCCTAATAAATGAAAGTGCAGATGATCCACAGATTGCCCTGCTTTTTCTCCGCAGTTGCTGACGATTCGATACCCTTCAGTAAGGCCTTGGCGTAGAGCTTCCTCGCCGATCACCTTGAGCATGGCTCCCAACAAAGGCTGGTCCTCTTCCTTCAGCTGGTTTAAATTCGGTATGTGTTTCTTGGGGATGAACAAAATATGCGTCGGGGCTTCAGGCTTAATATCTTGGAATGCCAGGATTTGATCGTCCTCGTATACCTTCGTGCTGGGTATTTCACCGGCAATGATTTTACAAAACAAGCAGTCGGACACCGTTGACACCCCCTTTAGCTGAGTCATATCAAGTCAATATAATGTTAAATTATATCATCCCAGGGCTTGGCTGGCAAGGCAAGGACCGCGGCAAGTTTTACATGTTCACAAAGAATTCATGACTTCCGCTTCCCAGCTGTCCGGTTTGCAGCCAGGTTTTCCTGTCAGCCGGACCTTTTGGATACACCCTTTGATGTCGGCTGGCCTTTCGCTTTCCATCGCCTCCGATTCTGCGGTTGTCCAGCAAAAAGTGACCTCCAAATAATTGTCCGTATGCCCTGCCCACAAACCGGGCGCGATCGCTTCCTCCACAAGAACCTCCTGGCAGCGTCCGGCCCACTGCGACGCATAGCGCCGGCTCAGTTTGTCTCCCAGGGCGATCATACGGCGGCTGCGGTCCTGCTTGTCCTGGGGCGTGACCTGCCCCGGCATCATGGCTGCTTCCGTGCCCGGCCGCTGAGAATAGGCAAACACATGGAGTCTGGAGAAGCCCATTTCCTCGACAAAATCAAGGCATTGCTGAAATTCCGACGCACCTTCCCCCGGAAATCCCACCATCACATCCGTGGTTAAAGCGATATCCGGCACCATACGCCGGATTTCGGCGGCTTTTTGCCGGAAATCTTCGGTGTTGTAAGGACGGTTCATCCGTTTCAGAATCTGGTCCTGCCCGCATTGCAGGGGCAGATGCAGCTGCTTGCACAGGTTGGGATAACGCCGCACCAGCTCCACCAGCGCAGGGGTCGCTTCCATAGGTTCAAGGGAGCCCAGCCGGAAACGGATCTCCGGGAATTGATTCAGCAGCTTTTCCAGAAGCTGGCTTAATCCTTCCTTTTCCCCACGCTCCCAGCCGTATGCGCCTAAATGGATCCCCAAAAGCACGATTTCTTTGTAGCCTTCGGCGGCAAGCTCCGACGCTTGCTGCAGAACCTCCATCTGAGGCAGGCTTTTCCAGGATCCCCTCACATGGGGAATGATGCAATAGGTGCAAAATTGCCGGCAGCCATCCTGGATCTTTAGGGTCGCCCGGGTTCGGTTCAATCCCTTCAGGCTGCTGTGGGCTAGGGTTTCTTCGATGATTTTCACCGGATGGTCCTCCAGACGGCGCATCTGCAGAAGCTGATCAACTTTATCCGCCAAATCAGCCTTTTCCGCATTGGGCACGATCAGGTCGATATCGGCAGCATCCATCTGCGCCGATGCCGCCGGTGCGTAGCATCCCGTCACCACAAGTAAGGCCTGGGGGCTCCGTTTCCGGAGGCTGCGGATCATTTTCCGCGATTTTTGATCCGCCATTTGCGTCACGGTGCAGGTATTAATCACATAGGCATGGGCCGGTGCTTCAAAATCCACGACCCGATAGCCCTTTTGCTCAAATTCTCTAGCGAAACGCTGGCTTTCGCTTTGGTTCACTTTGCAGCCCAGCGTATAAAAAGCCACGGTATATGGATTCATCGTCCTGTGTCCCCCCATTGGTATTGTATCACCGAAAGCAGCATGAGCCCTGCGGTTTCAGTGCGCAGGATCCGAGGACCCAGGGTGACATTGACGCCGCCCCTGGCCTTGGCATGTTCCACTTCTGAAGCATCCATGCCGCCTTCGGGTCCGATCATTAAATAGAGGCAGCCGGCAGAACGGCTGCTTTCCTTTGCGGCAGCCTCCGTAATGGAGGCTCGTCGAGCTTCATAGGCCTCAAAAAAATCGCCCAGGGCCGCCCCGCCTTCTTCCCAAGGGATCAGCAGCAGATCCTCATCCCCAAGCCGCGTCAAAAAGGTTTTCAGACTTTGGGGCATATGGATTTTGGGAATGATAAGACGCCCGCATTGCCGCGCCGCTTCCGCCGCCACTTTTTGCCAGCGTTCCTGCCGTTCCTTCCGCTTCTTGTCGTTATCGAATTTTACGATGGATCGGCTCATTTCAAGCGGGATCAGTTCACTGACCCCCAGCTCGGTGGCCTTTTGGACCACCCATTCCATCTTCTCCCCCTTGGGGATGCCTTGGACCAGGCAAGTCCTCAAAGGGCTTTCCCGCTGTTGCTCAACAGCCGCGATCAAGGCAACAATAGCCTCATTCGGGGTGATCTCCCGGATCTCCCCCTTGAAACCCTTGCCGGCGCCGTCAAATATTTCAACTTCATCCCCCGGCTGAAGGCGAAGCACTTTGGATAAATGCTTGAACGCCTCGCCGCAGATCTTTGCCTCCTGGTGATCAAACTCCCCGGCCGGCACATAAAAACGTTCCATGGGCTGTCCTCATTTCAGAAGGATTTAAATTAGAATCCACTGGTCAACAAAACCACCCGCCTAGGGTCTCCGATAGGTCGCAGCAACCCAGCCGCCTTCCCGGTTTTCCCGGAGCAATTGAAAGCCTCTTTGGACGAGGGCTTCTTTCACTTCATCCTGCCGTTCATCGATGATCCCGGAAACAAGTAAATGTCCGCCTTTTTTCAGGAATCCTGCGAAATAAGGGCTCATGGCCAGGATCACATCGGCCACGATGTTGGCGGCCACGATATCGTAGGGTCCGCCCAGCCGCTGCCGCAGCGCCGCATCCGAGATGATATCTCCCTGCTCCGCATGATATGCGGCAGGATCCAGATGATTTTTCATGGCATTTTCCTTCGCCACGCGGATCGAATTTTCTTCGATGTCCACCGCAGTGGCATCCACCGCACCCAAGAGCATGGCGGCAATGAACAAAATACCGCTGCCGCAGCCCAGGTCCAGGATCCGGTCGCCCGGCCGCACCAAGGCTTCCAATTGCTCAAGGCAGAGACGTGTGGTGTGGTGCTGGCCCGTTCCAAAGCTGGAACCGGGATCGATCTCTAAAATTCGGCGATCCCCCGTTTCCTCCCAGTTTTCCCAGGAAGGCTTCACCACCAGCTTCTCGCCGACAGTGAAGGGCTTAAAATATTTTTTCCAATTGTTGGCCCAGTCTTCCTCCTGTACGTTGGTCAGCTCCGCTTCCAGCCGGCCATACAGGGCGCCGCCCTCCTGCTGCTTCAAGGCCTGCAGGGATTGCCTCAGCCACTGCAGCTGTTCACGGCCTTGCTGATTGTCGGCCAAATACACCCGGATGTTGCTTTCCCGTCCCCGCTGCCGCAACACCTCGTCGTCCACATAGTCCCAGCGGGCCGCCGTATCGCCTTGCAAAAAGCGTTCCAGGTCTTTGCTGTCTTCCACGATCATCCCGTTGATACCCAGAGAAATCAGAGCCCCGGTCACCGGCTCGATGCCTTCGGTGGTGGTAAAAATCCTTACTTCCGTCCAATTCATTGCCTTCACCTGTCTTTTCTTATTCATGTGAAAAGAGAACCACCTGCGGTCACCGCCATGGTCGTTCTCTTTTGAATTAATCCTTATCGAAAAGCCGTTCGAAAATACCTTTCTGTTTGCTGTTTTTCTTTTCAGACCGGTAGTTGTCCTCTCCCGAGAGTTTGGAAAACTCCTGCAGCAGCTCCTTTTGCTTATCTGAGAGCTTGGTGGGGGTCGCAATGATGATCCGCACCAACTGATCGCCCCGACCGCCGCCCCGCAGATGAGGAATTCCCTTGCCCTTCAAGCGAAGCAGCGTATGGCTCTGAACCCCTTCGGGAACCTTCAGGGTGGCTTTGCCGTCCAGGGTAGACACTGAAATGTCAGCGCCAAGGGCTGCCTGAGCAAAGGTCACCGGCATTTCCATGTAAACATCGTTGCCGCGGCGCTCGAATAGCTTATGGGGTTTGACCCGTATAAATATGTAAAGATCTCCCGACTCGCCGCCCCGGCCGCCAGCCTCCCCTTCACCGGTTAAGCGGATCCGGGAATCACTGTCCACACCGGCAGGGATTTTGACCTTCAGCGTCTTGCGCTTGCGCACCCGTCCCTGGCCGCTGCATTCCGGACAAGGGGTCTCAATGATCATGCCCTCGCCGTCACAATCCGGACAAGGCCGAACGGACTGGAAGCTTCCCAACGGCGTCTTTTGAGTCATTCGGACCTGGCCGGAGCCTTGACATTTGGGACAGCGTTTCTTGGTGGTGCCGGCTTTGGCGCCGGTTCCCTGGCAGGCGCTGCAGGCCTCGGGCTTCACGACCTCAATATCCTTCTCAACACCAAAAGCGGCTTCCTCGAAGGTGATCTCGATATCCTTTCGCAGATCCGCACCCCGCTGGGGACCGCGGGCCTGCTGCCGGCCGGACTGACCGCCCATTTCGCCCCCAAAGAACATATCAAAAATATCACCGAAGCCGCCGGCTCCGCCGAAACCACCGGCGCCGCCGCCAAAGCCGCCGAAGCCGCCATAGCCGCCTGCACCCTGTCCGTCCACGCCGGCATGGCCGTATTGGTCGTAACGGGCCCGTTTATCCGCGTCGCTCAGCACCTCGTAGGCTTCATTGACTTCTTTGAATTTCTCTTCCGCCTCTTTGTTGTCCGGATTTACATCGGGATGATACTGACGGGCCAGCTTCCGGTATGCTTTTTTGATTTCAGCATCCTGGGCGCCCTTTTGGACGCCCAGAACTTCATAGTAATCCCGCTTTGCCATTTTTATTTATCGTCCTTCACTTCGAAGTCGGCATCCACCACGGTGTCATCGCCGCTCTGATGTGCATGGCCGGCATCCGAGCCGTGTCCGCCGTCAGATTCCGCACCTTGGGCTGCGCCTTCGGTTTGCTGGTACATCTTCGCCGATACAGCATAGACTGCATTGGTCAGGGTCTCGCTTTTTTCTTTCATGCCTTCGAAGTCATTGGCTTCGATGGCCTTTTTCAGCTCTTCGACGCCCTTCTCAACAGCAGCTTTTTCTTCCGCCGTTGCTTTGTCCCCGGCATCCTTCAGGGTTTTTTCCGACTGGTACACCAGATTGTCGGCGTTGTTGCGGGTCTCGGCTTCTTCTTTGCGTTTCTTGTCGTCCGCCGCATTGAGCTCCGCTTCCTTGACCATCCGTTCGATGTCATCGTCGCTCAGGCCGGAAGACGAGGTGATGGTGATGGCCTGTTCTTTGCCGGTGCCCATATCTTTTGCAGATACATGGGCGATGCCGTTGGCGTCGATATTGAATTTAACTTCGATCTGAGGAATTCCCCGGGGTGCCGGTGCAATGCCGGACAGTTGGAACCGTCCCAGGGTTTTGTTGTAAGCCGCCATTTCGCGTTCACCCTGCAGGACATGGATGTCAACGGAAGGCTGATTGTCGCTGGCGGTGGAGAAAATCTGGCTCTTGGAGGTAGGGATGGTGGTGTTCCGGTCGATCAGACGGGTAAACACACCGCCCAGGGTCTCGATGCCCAAGGACAGGGGGGTCACGTCCAGCAGAAGAACGTCTTTGACTTCGCCGGCCAGCACGCCGCCCTGGATGGCAGCACCGATGGCAACGCATTCGTCAGGGTTGATGCCCTTGAAGGGTTCTTTGCCCAGCAGCTGCTTAATGGCTTCCTGCACCATGGGAACACGGGTGGAACCGCCCACCAGCAGGACCTTGTCGATCTTGGCTGCCGTCATGTCTGCGTCCTTCATGGCTTTCCGGGTGCATTCCAGGGTCTGGTCCACCAGATCCCGGATCATATCTTCGAATTTTGCCCGGGTCAGGGTCATGTCCATGTGGACCGGACCTTCCGCGGTGGCTGTGATGAAAGGCAGATTGATCTGCGTGGTCATCAGATTGGAAAGTTCGAATTTGGCTTTTTCAGCGGCTTCTTTCAGACGCTGCATGGCCATTTTATCATTTTTCAAATCAACGCCGTTGGTCTTCTTGAATTCTGCAACCATCCAATCCATGATTCTCTGGTCGAAATCGTCGCCGCCCAGGCGGTTGTTGCCGTTGGTGGCTTTGACTTCAAAAACGCCGTCCCCCAGGTCCAGGATGGATACGTCGAAGGTGCCGCCGCCCAGGTCATAGACCAGGATGGTGTGGTCTGCAGTTTTGTCCACGCCGTAGGCCAAAGCGGCCGCTGTGGGTTCGTTGATGATACGCAGGACTTCCAGTCCGGCGATCTGGCCGGCATCACGGGTGGCTTGACGCTGGCTGTCTGTGAAATACGCAGGCACCGTAATAACAGCCTGGGTGATCTGGCTGCCGATATAGGCTTCGGCATCGGACTTCAGCTTCTGCAGGATCATGGCCGAGATTTCCTGAGGTGTATAGCTTTTATCGTCAATTTTGACTTTGTAGTCCCGTCCCATTTCACGTTTGATGGATTGGATCGTCCGTTCGGAGTTGGTGATCGCCTGACGTTTTGCCACCTGGCCAACCAGTTTTTCACCGGTTTTTGAGAAGGCAACCACCGAAGGGGTGGTTCTGGCGCCCTCGGAATTCGGGATGACGACGGCCTCCCCGCCTTCCATGAAAGCAACACATGAGTTTGTTGTTCCTAAGTCAATACCAATAACTTTGCCCATAATAATCTTCCTCCAGTCTTAATCTATCCGTTTTGGATCGTTATTGTTTCTTTATTCATACCGCGAACAAGCCGCAGGTATTTGCATTGGGATGAATTATTGTTCTTTGGTGACCTTGACCATGCTGGGCCGGATCAGGCGTTCGCGATAAGTGTATCCTTTGCGCAGGACCATCACCACCTGATTATCCGCCTGGCCTTCTTCAGGCGCTGCATGGATCACCGCCTCATGGAAATTGGGATCGAAGGGCTGGTTCAAGGCCTGGATCTCTTTGAGACCTTCCTGCTGCAGGATGTCCGAGAACTGTTTGTGGATCATCAGGAATCCGTCCAGCACCTTTTGGGTTTCCGGGCCGGTGCTGCCAACTGCCGCGATGGCGTTGTCCAGTCCATCCAGGATCGGCAGGAACTTCTCCAGCAAATTCTGAACAGCGTAATGGCTCCAGTCTTCTTTGTCTTTTTGGGTCCGTTTGCGGAAATTATCAAAATCTGCCGAAAGTCTTAAAAGCTGGTCTTTGGTCTGTGCCAATTCCAGGGCGGTTTGTTCAGCCTGGCCGGCAGCGGCTCCGGATGCCCCAGCTTCCGCTGCGGTTCCATCCGCCTTGTTCTTCTGGTCCTGGGCCAGAATCTCTTCCTCGGTCATGACTTGACCGGCTACCGCCTTTTCAGCGGCCGCCGATGCTTTGTCGGATTTGTGTTTTGGATTCATAATGATTGCCTCCTCATTGATCATACGGAATGTCCGTGACTAATTTCCCAAACCATCCGACAAGGTTTTTGCCAGATATTCCAGCAAGCCGGCAGTTCGGGAATAATCCATCCGGGTTGGTCCCAGCACCCCAACGGTGCCGATGACCTTGCCGTTCATCTGATAAGTTGCCGTCACCATACTGCAGGAGGAAAGTCCCTTGTGGGGATTCTCCGTGCCGATCCGGATGGCAACGCCGTGATTCTTTTCTTTGAAGCTGGCCAGCATGAGTCCCTGCATGATTTGATGCTCTTCCAGCAGGGCCAGCACATCCCTGACCTTGTCCACATTGCGGAATTCAGGCTGGTTCATGATGTTCAGCGCGCCGCTCAAATACATTTTGTGCTCATATTCCACCGTCAGGGCTTCCTCGACGGAGTTCAATATATCCTGCAGCAAGCTGAGTTGGCTGTCCCAGGCGGAACGGATGCTCTGCAGGGTGCTTTTGCGCCACTGCTCCACCGTCAGGCCGCAAAGGGCCTTGCTCAGCATGGCGGAAACCTCTTCCAGCTGCCTTTGGTTCAGGGTGCCCGGCATCTCTAAAACCCGATGCTCCACATGGCCGTTATCCAGGACCAGGATCAGAACCAGCTTGTTTTCTGCCAGGGGCAGGAGCTGGATATGGGTCAATACATTCTGGCTGAAGGAGGGCGCCATCAGCATCGCAGTATAGTTGGTCATTTGGGACAGCAGCTTCACCGCGCCCTGGACCAGGGTTTCGGTGGCCTGGATCTGATTGGACAGCGCACCGCGGATATAATTCCGGACTTCCTTGGTCACGCTCTGCCGCGCCATCAAAAAGTCCACATAGTAGCGATAACCGATCTGAGAAGGTACGCGTCCTGCCGAGGTATGGGGTTGTTCGATCAAGCCCATGTCCTCCAAGTCCGCCATTTCGTTCCGCACAGTGGCCGCACTGACGCCGAGATCATATTTCCTGGAGATCGTCCGGGATCCCACCGGCTCCGCTGTGGCGATGTAATCCAGGATGATAGCTTCCAATACTCTTTTTTTCCGATCTTCCATCTCCACAGAATCACCTCCGTCACGAATCCATAAGCCTTCCCAGCCTTGCATTGTTAGCACTCTCGTGTTACGAGTGCTAAGCTTTACATTGATAAATGTACCACCCCTCAGGACGGTTGTCAATAGAATATCCATGGAATGTCAGGGAAAGTCAGAATAATTTTCTTGGTTGCCGCCCCCCACATAGGATAGGTCTTTTCAAAAGAAATCCAACAGGATCTCGTTGCTGAGAAGAAGCCCCTCCAGGGTCAGCCGCAAGGTGTCTTCACGATTTTCCATCAGTCCCTGGGCTTCGTGTTTCCGGATCACCGCACCGAAATCCTCTTCAAGGGACCGGCCAAAGCACTGTTGATAGGCCTTTTTGTCCACACCCTCGGTGAGCCGAAGCCCAAGGAGAATCGTTTCCTTCTTTTGAAGCTCACGATCGATGGTTTCCTCGAAGGCTCTTGGAACCCGGTTGCGTTTGATCATCCGGGTGTAGAGGGTCAGGTCCTTATGGTTCGTATACCGCACCCGGTTGATATAGCCGGAGGCCCCGGCGCCCATCCCCACATACTCCTGATTTTTCCAATATAGGGTGTTGTGGCGGCTGTGCTTGCCGGGTTTCGCATAATTGCTGATCTCATAATGCCCATAGCCTGCGGCCAACAGGACTTCCCGGGCCAAAAGGTACTGCTGGCGGGCCGTTTCCTCATCCACCGTATGGGCTTCGCCCCGGGCAACCCTCTCCGCCATGGGCGTTCCCGGTTCAATGTTCAGCTGATAAAGGGATAAATGCTCCGGCTGCAGTTCGATGGCCTGCTGCAGGGTTTGCCGCCAATGGTCCAGGGTCTGATCCTGCAGCCCGTACATCAGGTCCAGGCTCAGATTGTCCCATCCCATGCGGCGTGCCATGGCCCAACTGTCATAGACAGCCTGCACATCGTGGCTGCGGCCAAGCCATTTTAAATAGAAAGGATCAAAGCTTTGCACGCCCAGTGAAAGGCGGTCGCAGCCGTGATCCCGTAAGATCTTAAGTTTTTCCTCCGTCAATGTTCCGGGATTCGCCTCAACGGTAAACTCCTGCAGATGGGATGTTTCAAAGCGTTCCATCAGACCATCCAGCAAACGTTCCAAATGGGCCGGCACCAGCACCGTGGGTGTGCCGCCGCCAATATATAAAGTTTCGATGCGCCAGTCATTCCGGATGCCGCAGGCCGCATAGCATTCCCATTCATGCAGCAGGCTGCTGACATATTGTCCCTGTTGAGGCGCGCCCAAACCTTCCGTTGAATAAAAATCGCAGTAATCGCAGCGGGTCGTGCAAAAAGGAATATGCACATAAACACCCATGGTTTTTTCGTTCATAAAAATGCTCCTTTGCCCAATCGCTCTTGAGGCAGAATAGCCTGCCGCAAAGAGGGCCGACCTTTCAGACTTTCCAAACCCGTGCCGTCCTACTCCTCGTCCAGGCTCAGGACTGCCATGAAGGCTTCCTGAGGGATCTCCACGTTGCCCACCTGTTTCATGCGTTTTTTGCCTTCTTTTTGCTTTTCCAGAAGCTTGCGTTTCCGTGATATGTCGCCGCCATAGCATTTGTCGATAACATTCTTGCGGAAGGCCTTGACCGATTCCCGGGCAATGATCTTGGAACCGATGGCGGCCTGGATGGGCACTTCAAACATCTGGCGGGGAATCAAAGACCGCAGGCGAACCACTAGCTTGCGGCCGCGAACCTGGGCTTTTTCGCTATGAACAATGATGGACAGAGCATCCACCGCTTCGCCGTTGATCAGAATATCCAGCTTGACCAGGTCGGAAGCCCGGTAATCCTTGATTTCATAATCCAGAGAAGCGTAGCCCTTGGTCCTGGATTTCAGTTCATCGAAGAAATCGTAAATGATCTCTGCCAGGGGCAATTCGTAGTGAAGATGGACCCTGGTCGCCGTCATGTACTCCATGGTAATAAAGCTGCCCCGCTTGTCGCGGCACAGTTCCATCACCGCCCCCACATAGTCCGAAGGGACCATGATGGACGCGCTGACATAAGGTTCCAGGATCTGGTCGATTTTTTGGATGGGGGGCAGCTTCACCGGATTGTCCACCCATAGTTCTTCCCCATTAGTTTGAATGACTTTGTAGACCACGCTGGGCGCTGTGACGATCAAGCTCAGGTCATACTCCCGTTCCAGACGTTCCTGGACGATGTCCATATGAAGCAGTCCCAGGAAGCCGCAGCGGAAGCCGAAGCCCAGGGCCATAGAGGTTTCCGGCTCATAAATCAAAGACGCGTCATTAAGCTGCAGCTTCTCAAGGGCATCCCGCAGCTTCTCGTAGTCATTGGTCTCCACAGGGTAAAGGCCGCAGTACACCATGGGCGTGGCATGCCGATAACCGGGCAAGGCCTGTTCCGCTGGATTCAGGCCGTTGGTGATGGTATCGCCCACACGGGTGTCCTTGACGTTTTTGATGCTGGCTGCCAAATAGCCCACCATGCCGGACTCCAGGGAATCCACCAATTTGGGAGAGGGTACAAAAACGCCGGTCTCGATGACTTCGAATTTTCTTCCGGTGGACATCATTTGGATGGTGTCGCCTTTGGCAACCCGTCCATCCACCACTCTTATATAGGAAAGGGCTCCGCGGTAAGCATCGAAGGCGGAGTCAAAGATCAACGCTTTCAAGGGACCCTCCGGATTGCCTTTGGGGCAGGGTATCCTCTGGATCACCGCTTCCAGGATCTCAGGGATGCCGGTGCCTTCCTTGGCCGAGGCCAGGATCGCATTGGAGCAATCCAGTCCGATCACTTCCTCGATCTCTTTGCGGACGCCCTCCGGGTCGGCGCTGGGCAGGTCGATCTTATTGATGACCGGAATAATTTCAAGATTATGTTCCAGGGCAAGGTAAACATTGGCCAGGGTCTGGGCCTCGATGCCTTGGGTGGCGTCCACCACCAGCAAGGCCCCTTCGCAGGCCGCCAGGCTGCGGGATACTTCATAGGAAAAGTCCACATGGCCTGGTGTGTCGATCAGGTTCAACAGATAGGTCTCACCGTCGGGCGCCGTGTAATTCATGCGGACTGCCGTCAGCTTGATGGTGATGCCCCGCTCTTTTTCAAGATCCATCTGATCCAGGATCTGCTTGGAGGTCATCTCCCGGGCGGTCAAGGTCCCGGTGAATTCCAGGATCCGGTCGGCCAAGGTTGACTTGCCATGATCTATGTGAGCAATAATACAGAAATTGCGGATCTTATCTTGTTTCATCCTGCTGTTTTCCTCCATTTTTCCTTATCTGTTATATGATATCAGCAACGTTTCCATCATGCAAATATTACTTTGCTTCCAGTTATCGGATCGAATTTCGATCGAGGAGCTTGACCTGGACCTGCTCGGTGTAATGGATCGCGTCCCGAATGGTCTGTTCAAGCAGCCGGATGAATGCTTCCGCTTCCGGCGAATGGCTGCGGTTTTTCTGCTTGATCCACCCCAGCTTCATTTTGTCGTTATTGTCCTCCAGCGGGATAGAAATCATCCGGTGGTCCACGAAATTCTCCAACAGCAGACCGCTGCCCAGGGTGATCACCTCCGAATTGACGATGATGTTGGTGGCCGTGGCCCGGTCGTTGATATGGATCACCCGTTCCGGCTTTTTGAAGGATAGGAGATGGATCTCCTCCGAAAACGCCATGGAAGCTCCCAGGTCATGTTCGAAGGTCATGAAGATCCATCCCTCCAGGTCCGCCGGCGAGATCGAGGCTTTCCCGCTGAGTGGGTGGCCCTCCCGCATAAAGACCCGGGGCTGGATCTTTTCGATCTCATGGAACTCCAGATTTTTCGTATCCAACAGGCGTCGGATCAGCTTCTCGGTCAGGTTGGAGGTAAAGATGACGCCCAAGTCGGCAAAGCCGTTGAATACATCGTCAATGACGGAATACATCCCGGTCTCCTTGATGGCGAAACTAAAACGGGGATTGTCGATTTCTCCCAGCAGCCGGATGAACGCGTCCACCGCAAAAGGGTAACGCTGGGTGGCCACGCTAAAATGCACGGTGGGCTTCACCGTCTCGCTTTGATAGACGTTTTCAATATGCTGCTTCTGCTCCAGCAGCGAATTGGCATAGCTGAGGAACTCCTTGCCCTCCGCTGTCAGCTCCACCCCGCGGTTGCTGCGCTGGAAAATCCGGATGTGCATTTCATCCTCCAGCTCCTTCACCGCATTGCTGATGCTGGACTGGGAAAGGTATAAGTTCTGAGCGGCCCGGTTGAAAGAGCCGCATTTGGCCACTTCCGCGATATAAATCAGCTGCTGGAATGTCATCGTTCCTGCCTCCCGGGCCCTTTGGCCCCTCGTTCTGAATGAAACTCGTTCTATTGTTTTATTATATCAGAAGCACGGAATACCGCAATCTGTTATCGATTATATTGATAGCCAGGTCACAAAAACCCCTAATACCACCTGGCCCCGGCGCCGTTTATAATGGAAGCAAAGAAGAATGCCGCATGCTTAAAATGATCGATCGAAAGGAATGAATGCAAATGTTGAATGATAAAAATTACGGGTTTGCCACACGCCAGATCCATGCAGGCCACAAAGCAGATAATGAAGGCGCGCTCTGCGCTCCGATCTATCAGACCTCAACCTTTATTTTTGATTCCGTTGAGCAAGGCGGACGCCGCTTTGCCGGCAAAGAAGACGGCTATATTTATTCTCGCATGGGCAATCCAACGGCTTCCTTGCTGGAAAATAAAATGGCTTCCCTGGAAAACGGCGAAGCGGCCCTGGCAACCTCCTCCGGGATGGGCGCCATCGCAACGGCCTTGTGGTCTTCCTTAAAAGCCGGTGACCATGTTCTGTCGGACGACACCCTCTATGGCTGCACCTTTGCGCTGCTGACCCATGGCCTGACCCAATATGGCATCGAAGTGGATCTGATCAACTTTGCGGATCCCGAGCGCGTCAAGAAAAGCATCAAACCCAACACCAAAGTGGTCTATTTCGAGACCCCTTGCAATCCCACCATGAAAATCATCGACATTGCCCTCATCGCCCAGATTGCCCATGAAGCGGATCCCGCGATCCAGGTGATGGTGGACAACACCTTTGCTTCCCCCTATCTGCAGAACCCACTGGATCTTGGCGCCGACACCGTGGTCCACAGCGCCACAAAATACCTGAACGGCCACGGAGATGTCGTGGCCGGTATCATCGTCGGCAAAGCGGATTTCGTCACCCGCTGTAGGACCTTCGGTCAGAAGGATATGACCGGCTCAGTCATCAGCCCCTTTGACGCTTTCCTGCTGAACCGCGGCTTAAAGACCCTGGATATCCGCCTTGACCGTCATTGTCAGAACGCAGCCTTGCTGGCGGAGATGCTCCAGGCACATCCCGCTGTTAAAAAAGTTTACTACCCCGGCCTACCCGATTTTGAAGGCCATGCCATCGCCAAAAAACAAATGCGCCAATTCGGCGGCGTCTTGTCCTTTGAAGTGAAGGCAGACCGGGCAGCCACCGCCCATTTCCTGAATCATTTGGAATTGGTCACCATTGCCGTCAGTCTGGGGGATACAGAAACCTTGGTCCAGCAGCCCGCCACCATGACCCACTCCGCCTATACCCCCGAGGAGCTGGCAGCTGCCGGCATCGCCGAGGGCTTGATCCGGGTTTCCGTGGGTTTGGAGAGCAGCAGCGATCTTCTGGCTGCCTTCAAGGCCGGCCTGGATAAAATCAAATAACACAGGAAATCTCCTTATCCTTCGCCAACACCATCCTCAAAAACAATGTGCCGTCGAACTGCTTTCAGGCAGCCGGCGGCACATTGTTTGTTCTATGCTGGATTTGTTTTCTTTCGACGAAAGCGCCGGCCGATCACGTTGATCACCATGTCCATTTCCTCCATCCCCATTCGCAGGCTCAGGAAAACATAGACCGCCACGCCGGTTCCCAGACCGGCTGCCACTTGGATCAGCTGGCCGATTTTAGTGCCGACATCCACCAGATAGGTCTCCATGCCCCAGCACACCCCATAAGCCGCCAGGCCCATGGCCGCAGAAATGCCCAAGGTTTTTATAAAGGAAGTCAGCATACGTTGTCCGTCGATCCGGCCAATCTTTCGGCGCAGCAGAACCATGAGAACGCCAAGATTGACAATGCCGGCCAGAGAATAGGCCAGCGCCAGGCCGCCGGTTCCCAATGGCCCTAAAAAAGCAAAGTTCAGCAAAATGTTGAGGGCCATGGCACTGGCGCCCACTGTTACCGGTTTCCAGGTGTCCTGAAGGGCATAAAAGACCCGGTTCAACAGCTGGACGCCGCCGTAAGCAAAAAGCCCCAAACAGAAAAAAGACAAAGTATACGCCGTGATCTGTGTGTGCTCCGCTGAAAAGTTGCCTTGCTGATACATGAGCCGGATCAGGGGTTTGCCTAACAGCGCCAGTCCTACCGCCGAAGGAACCGTAATAAAAAAGATGGTCCGCAGCCCCAGGGAAAAAGAATCCTTAAAATGCCGCATCTCCTGCCGCGCCGCATGGCTGGTCAGGGTAGGGAAAACCGCCATGGCAATGGTGATGGCAAAAATTCCAATGGGCAGCTGCATGATCCGCTGGGCCCAGCGCACCGCCGTAATCGCGCCGCTGGCCAGGGATGAAGAAATATTCTGCTGGACAAAGAGGCCGATCTGATTCATGGAGAATCCCAATAACACCGGGATCATCAGATAAACGATCCGCCGCACGCCGGGATGCCGCCAGTCAAGAACCGGCTGATAGACCAGGCCGATCTTCCGAAGATCCATCAGCTGGATCAAAAATTGGACGATGGCGCCCCCCGCCACCCCCACGGCAAAACCTACAATGCCAAGATAGGGACTCAGCAGGACGCCGAATACGATGATGGCAACGTTATACATGACCGAAGCCAAAGCCGGTGCCAAAAAGCGCTGATAGGAATTGAGAATGCCCATGGATATGCCATTCAGCGCCATAAAAAAGGCCTGGATCAGCATGATGCGGGTCATGGTCACCGTCAAGTCGAGATACGTTTGGGTAAATCCGGGCACCAGTAAATTTTTTACAATGGCCGGCGCCAAAATCGCCGCACCTATGGTTCCGATCAGCATGGCCGGGATCACAAGATTGAAAATGGTGCTGGCCACCCTCCATCCCTCATCCTTGCGGCCGGTGGCCACATAGCTTGAAAACACAGGAATAAAGGCCGCGCTGACAGCGCCGCCTACCAACAAATAATATAGGAAGTCCGGTATGGAAAAAGCGGCCAGATAAGCATCGGTCATGCTTCCCTGCCCAAATTTGGTGCCGATGATAATATCCCGGACATAGCCGAAGATCCTGGAGGAAATCGTGGACAGCATCAGGATGCCGGCGGCTTTGGCAACGCCGTAATTTTTTTGGGAATCCATGACCGCACTCCTTCAATGTGACATACAACAACTTTATTTTATCGAAAGTTTATTCCCTTGTCTATGCCGACATGGTTTTTGTAGACTCGTTTCTAAAATTATGGTAAAATAAACGTATTCTCGCGAAGCTTGAGTAGCTGTCTGCCTTGATATATTATATCATTCTTTAGGCATAGCCGCTGAATCCAACCAAAAAAACACGTTTCACGCAAAGAAAATTCTTGTGTTTTAGGCTAACCGATGGTATTATTTAGTTTGTTAGTCTCTGGATAAGAAACGAAGGAGGTGAGTTAGCATGGCCAACATCAAATCAGCAATGAAGAGAACACAGATTATTCGCATCCGTACCAAACGGAACGCTGCTTATAAATCTATGATGAAAACCGCCATCCGCCGTTTCGAGACTGCTCTAAAGGATGGCGATATGGCGAAAGCTCGGGAAGAATTGATCCGTACGATCCGCACGATCGACAAGATCGAGACCAAAGGCGTTATCCATAAGAATACCGCCAGCCGTAAAAAATCCCGCTTGACCAAAGCTCTGAACAAAGCTTCCTAAAGACGCTTTGCGGTGTGCCCGGTCCGGCCGATACGATGTATAAACAAAGCCTGCCAGTTTGACCTGGCAGGCTTTTTCATTGGCTTCCAATGAAAAGGCCCTCAGCCACGGCTGAAGGCCTTTTGACATTATTCCGCTGCCAAGAGGCTCTTGGCAAAGGTTTCACCGAAATTTTCCAGCTCGGTGATCTGATCCTCATAGGGCATGTGAACTGCCTTGAAAGGCCCGCCCACGATTTCCACACCGGCGTCCTCCAAAAGCTTCTGCAGCTGCATGGGCGCTTCACCGCTCCAGCCATAGGAACCGAAGGCAGCGCCTTTCTTGCCCTGAAGCTTCAGGTGCTTCAAACCTTCCATCATGGCCGCCATGGCATGGGAGATCCCATTGTTGATGGTGGGGGAACCCACCAGGATCCCGGCGGACCGGAAGGCTTCCGTCAGCATGGAGGTTTCGTCATTCCGTGCCGTGTTGATCACTTTCGCGATCATCCCGGTCCGGGTGATACCTCTTGCCATGGCCTCCGCCATGATCTTGGTTTCATGCCACATGGTATCGTAGAGGATGGCGATTTGGTTTTCCCTGTAAGCGCCGGCCCATTCGTAATATTTTTCCACGATCTCCATGGGATTCTTCCGCCAAATCAAGCCGTGGCTTGGGCAGATCATATCAATGGGAACGCCCATCTTCTTGATCTGGTCGATTTTTGCCCGCACCATTTTTGCAAAGGGCGCGACAATATTAGCGTAATAGGTGATCGCTTCCTGCCAGAGGATGCAGGGATCTGCCAGATCCGCAAAGAGCGGTCCATAGGCGTAATGCTGGCCGAAGGCGTCATTGGAAAGGAGCACGTCCATGCCTTTGATGTAAGTGAACATGGAATCCGGCCAATGCAGCATAGGCGCTTCGATGAACTGCAGCTCATATCCACCCAGATCCAGGGTCTCTCCGGTTTTAACGGTGATGAAATTCCATTCCTTGTGGTATTGAGCCGTCAGCATTTGCTTGGCCTTGGCCGTACAATAGACCGGCAGGCCGGGGCGCCGCTCCAGCAAAGCCACCATGGCGCCGGAGTGATCCGATTCCGAATGCTGGCAGATCAGGGCGTCAATTTTATCCAGGCCCACCGTCGCTTCCAGATGACTGAGAAATTCTTCTTTGAAAGGGGCCCAACAGGTATCCACCAACACGGTTTTCCCTCCGCCTTTGACCACATAGGAATTGTAGCTGGAGCCTTGGGTCGTGGTAAATTCATCCCCATGAAATTTCTTCAGTTCCCAGTCCTTGATGCCGACCCAATAAAGGTCTTTTTTGATTTCGATCATTGAAAGCCGCCTCCTGTTTCATTGATTTTATTAGATTATTTCAAATTTACATACTTACATGCTTGCGATCACCATAATCAGTTCTTCCAGGGCATGCTTCGGATTGGCGCCGTTTTTCAGTTGAAAGTCTTTCTCAAGAAGCAGCCGCAGGATCTGTTCCAATTCCTCGATGGTAAAGTTGCTGGATTGGCTTGCCGCCTTTTCTGCCACAAAGGGAGAGCAATCCATGTCCGAGCCTAGCTGTCGCCTGGCCCTGCCTTTTTGCAGATAGATTTTTGCCCGGAAAATCAGGCGGAACTGACGCACCATCATAAAAAGGATGCGCAGGGCCGGTTCCCCCCTTGTCAGAAGCCCCCGCAGCTGGCCGATGGCGTGGCTGCTTTTCTTTTGGCCCAAAGCATCCACCAGGGTGAAGATATCTGCTTCCAGGGAAGGGGTCATAATGGCCTGGACCATCCGCAGATCAATGGAATCGACGTCGCCGCCATAAGTGATGGCCTTTTCCAATTCGCCGTATAACACCCGTAAGCTGGGCCGGCTATAGCGGGCCAAATGCTCCAGGGCGCCCGGACCGAATTTTTTTCCGGAGGAAGCGGCTAATCGCCGCAGCTCCCGCAAGGCCTCATCGGTTCTCAGGAGCGGGGTTTCCACCAATCCCCCCGCTTTCTCGATGGCGCTCACCAGCTTGCTCCGGCGGTCCGGCTTTCCTTTGCGGCACCATAAGATCAGGCAAGTGCCCTCTGCTGGGTCTGTCAGATAATCCTGTAAGGCCTGGTTTGAATTTTTTGCCTCCTTGGCAGCCACGGCAGCCTTGCCGGTTTTTATGGAAGCTGCTCCCTCCTCCGGATTTGCAGCGGAGACCGCATCGCTTTCGTTATCCTCCCCGGCGTCATCGGCATCCTTGGCCCCTTTATCCGATTTGCGGTCTGAACCGGGGATAAAGCCCGGGTTTTCAATCAAAACCAAACGGCGAGGCGACATAAACGGAAGCTGGTTGGCCAAGTCCGCCGCTTGGGCACTGGTCATTTTCGTGCCGTCTTCCCTGGAGAAATTAAAATCCGGCAAGGAATCCGTGATCCATGCTTTTTTGATTTTTTCAATGAGCTTCTCCTGCAGGAAGTCTTCCTCCCCGTACAACAGGTAGACCGGGCGTATCTTCCCCTGGTCGATGGAGTCTGTGATGTCTTCATAGGAAGATGCCATGTTCCTCACCTCTTTGTTCGGACTTATTCTTGATTTTACCATAAAAGGGACGGTTTATGCCAGTGAATTGGCCCGCTTAGGGTAAAACAGTCCTAATTTCAATGCCCGCAGCATTTCTTCGGGTCCTTACAGCACCTTGACGGCGGGTCTGCCATAGAGGGATCCCGGCTTTTTCAAACCAGGCTTCCACCTCAGTGGCCAAATTGCCGGTTCGCTGCCGTCCCCCGGTGGAGACCGCGCCTCCCGGCCGGACAGCCTCATAGAAAGCCGGGCAATAGGAGGTCCTGCTGCCGTGATGGGGGAGCTTCAGGAAATCTGCCCGGAGCGCGTCTGCCGGCAGATTGTCCATCAGGGTTTTCAAGGATAGGTTCTCCGCATCCCCTGTAAACAGCCAGCGAAAGCCAGGTTGTTCTCCGGCGGTCCATGGGCGACGGGCATCAGCACTGAAATGGCCCTTGGCGCTTTGCTCCAGGCTGATGATCAGGGACTGATTGTTTCCCTGCCATGCTTCTGTATGAACGCCCGCCATCGCCGGCGGCCACCACAGGGTCAGCTTTAGTCCGATTTCCATAGGGATCTGCCGGCTGGGGGAATCAAGGGTGACGGCTTCGACGCCAGCCCTCTTCAGCGCCGCCAAAAATTCCCGGTCTGCGTTTTCGGAGGTCTGCGAAGCATCCTTATCCTCCGTCGGCGGCAGGGGGGGCATCCAAAGGGTTTTGACCGGGACAGCCCCCAACAGCTGGGTGATGCCCTCCCGATGGTCTTCATGATGATGGGTGAGAAGGATCCCTTCAAGACTTCGGACCCCCCGGTACCTTAGATAGGGCAGGACCGTCTTTGTCCCTGTTTTATAATCTGAAAAAACCGTGCCGCCGCCATCGATCAGCCAGGTTTTCCGGTTGGGGGTATGGATCACGATGCAATCCCCTTCCCCCACATCAAGATAGACCACCTCCAGATCGGTAGGCATGAGCCACAGACCCAAACAGAGTCCTGCCGTCAACATCCCAAGGATCCGCCGCCGCTTTCGCCACATCCAATGCTGACGCCGTCTGCTTCCCAGGCAATTCCCTAAAGCCGCCTCATAATAAGGCAATTCCGGCAGCAGCCAAAGCAAGATGGCCCAAAGAATATAAAAAGGCCATGGCCGGCCGGCCATGGGCCAGCAAGCCCAAGGCGCATCCGCCCAGGCTGAAGACAGGCTATGCATCATCCAGGCGAACAAGCCGCAGACCTTCCAGAGTCCGGACGCCAGGACTTCGCTGATCTGCGAAAGACAGCCCGCAGCCAGGGAGAATACCATCAACGGCCCCATCAGGATCATCACGGCGAAATTGATCAGGGCGCCGGCAGGCTGCAGCTGATTGAACCAAAAAGCCTGCAGCGGCATGCCGGCCAGCTGGGCTGCCACCGGCACTGCAAAACAACCGGGCAGTCGGGTACGTTTCAGCCAGCCAGCAAGACGATAAATACCCAGGACCACCCCAAAGGACAACTGAAATCCAGCGGTCTGCAAGCTTCCGGGATCATGCCATAGCAAAAGCATGACGGCGATGGCCAGGGCCGTTTTGCCGTCATGCTGCCGCCCAAAGGCCGGCGCCGTCAGCAGCAGGATCCCCATGACCAAAGTCCGCATCATGGATAAAGGGAAACCGGTCAGCGCCGAATAAAAGAACAGCATGCCCGCCGATAAGAACCACCGCCGCCAAAAGGATCTTCGGCCCGGGCACAGCCAATGGAGGTAAGCCGCCAGAGAAAGGATCATGGACCCATGACTGCCGGAGACCGCGAACAAATGGGCGATGCCCGATCGGCGGTAGGCAGCCAGGTCCTCTTCGGCCATGCTGAAGGTCTGCCCCAGCAGACAGCCCTCTACGATCCCTGCCTCCTGGTCCGGAAGATACCTCCGGATCTGCCGATGCAGTTCCAGACGCAGCCCCTCCATCCACCGTGCCGGCAGGCTGGCTGGTTGAAGACATCGCAGGTTGGCCGGCGTGACCTCCACCATGCAATACAGCTTCTGAGCCGCAAGATACGCCGGATAGTCGAAAGCCCCGGGGTTTCGGGGGGCCTGGGGGATGGAGATGCTTCCGCTGAAGGCGATCTCTGCACCTGGAATATAATCCGCCGGTCCGGCCGCTTGCCCATCCATGGCTTGGCCGGATGCGGTCGGCCATTGAAGGGTCAATAGCACCCGTTCCTGCTTCAGCCATAGCCTTGTCTGCTCTGCACCTTCCGCATCCTGACGCTGCAGCTGAACCACCCACTGCTGCCGCGGACCAGCCCCGGGGCCTGCAGCCAGTTCCTTCACCGAAAGGATCGAGCCTGCACCCCGGACCTTAGCGCCCTCCAGGCTGGAAATCCCTTGCCCGGGCCATAAGGCACATCCACTATGGATCAGTCCGAGAATAAGCCAGAGGCAAAGCATGCCCCAGCGGAGCTGGGCCATTTTCTCCGGAGGGCTGACAACCTCTCTGAAGCCCTTCGAAAGAAAATGACCGGCCAGCAGGAGTCCCGGGGTCAGCCATAACTCAAGACTTTGAGGGATCGCCCATCCAAAAATCTGGGCCAGGCCGGTCCCGCACAAAAAACTTATAGCCCGGTCAAACAGAGGCACCGGGATCAAGAGCCGCACACCGCCATGCCCTCGATCTCCCGAATCAAGGCAGTGCCGATACCCTTGACCTGGTCAAGCTCTTCAAGGGATTTGAAAGAACCCTTGTCCTTGCGCCATGCGATGATCCGGGCAGCCAAGGCCGGGCCGATTCCCGGCAAGGTCTCTAATTCCGTTTGACTTGCCCGGTTGATATCAATGGCCGACGGGCTGCTGCCAAAAACCGCTGCGCCGTTGAGAAGCGTCTTGTCCTCCAGGGATTCCTCAGGGCTTACGATCAACTGCCCCTCCGGCCACAAGCCATCGGCGCCGATCTTCGGAACACGGATCTGCAAGCCGTCCGACAGCGGCAGAGCAAGATTGAGCCGGCCAAGATTGGCATCCTCCATAGGCTGCGCCGCCATGACCGCGTCGTTGACCCGGCTGCCCTCGGCCAGAAAGTAAACCCCCGGCTGCCGCACCTGTCCCACTACATGGATGCCCAGCATCCCCGGAGCAGCTTCGGCGATGGTTTCGTTTCCGGGCGCTTGCCCCTCCGGATCCCCACCCGCGATGGTTTGATCTTCACTTTGCTCCATCCCGACCTTATCCTTAAAGGCCTGCCCGTTGACATCCCTTTCGGCCATCGCTTCGGCAGAGATCATGACAGCCGGCCCTAAACGCCGGCCCTGATACCATAATCCCGCCCAAAAGGTGAGCAACAAAATGGCCGCCAAACCCAACAAGGCCAGTTGATGCCATTTGTTCACATAACCACTGCCCATGGAATCGTCCCTCCGTTTTACTTATTTTTCCATTTATCATTTCGACCTCTGATCGAGGGATTCCTTCCAGATAATTTTATTTTTAGCATTATTTTCCATTTATTGAGCCGCAAAAAACCCGCAGCGTGGAATGCCAAATCAGCGCTCCGAAGTCTGCGGGTTCTCTTTGGGTTAAATCATATTGGTTAAGGTGCCCAAGGTCTTATTTTGGGTGATCTTTCTTTGGTTTTTTATGGACCCGGCTGACGCTTACCGGATGCACGCCTAAGGCAATGGAGAGGCAGACATTGGAGATATCCGTCGGTTTCGGCCTCTCCAGGGATTTGATCTTGTTTTCAAAAAAAGCGATGCGATCTTCCAGGGGCAGCAAAGCACTGGCTTCCAAATCATCCAGCAGGCTAAAATGACGCTGGCTAAGCCAAATCAACATGGCATAGCATAGCTCCGAATCCATTTGCAGCAACCGGTTCATCAGCTGTGTAGGGATCACCTTCACGGTGGTGCGCTCAATGGCATAGAGCGTGACCTCTTTGCGGACGTTATAGAAGCCGCTGAAGCCTACGATGGTGTTGGGCTGGCATAAGGCCGTCCCGATGTATCGGCCGTCCTCTGCGCTGCGCACGGTCATCAGCAGGCCATCGGTGACCAGCAGAATATTGCGGTCCGGACCGCATTCAAACGTATGGAATTTCTTTTTGCTCAGCACGATTGTTTCAGAAGGAAGCAGAGCCAGCAATTTGCTGAAAAGCTCCTCGCTTGTCATCATCATTCTATCCCCTGCCTTTGTGAAGATGCACTCTCGTGATGCAATTAACGGACCACGATGTTGACCAGCTTGCCGGGTACTGAGATCACCTTGACCACGGTCTTGCCTTCAACCATCTGTTTGGCCCGATCCATGGAAAGGACCGTGTCCTGGACTTCATCCTGGCTCATGGTGGAAGGCACCGTGATGCGGCCCCGGACCTTGCCGTTGACCTGAAGCACCACTTCCACCTCGTCCAAGGCTAAGGCTTCCGGATCATAGCCCGGCCAGACAGCCTGGTGTACGCTGCCTTCTTTGCCCAATTCCTGCCACAGCTCCTCCGCAAGATGGGGTGCAAAGGGTGCCAGCAACAAGACCAGATCCTCCAGGACGGCGCCCATGATCCCGGCATGGCGGCCGCCCTTTTCGCGATAATGATACAAGGCGTTGACCAGCTCCATAATGGCGCTGATGGCCGTGTTGAAGTTAAAGCGCAGGTCAAGATCTTCGGTGACCTTTTTGACAGCCTGGCTCAAGGAACGGACCAGATCCCGTTCCGGCCGGTCTAAAGCGGCCAGGTCCCATTCCCGGGGCGCCTGTTTCAGCGCCGGCATATCCTCGAGACAGAGATAAGTGATCCGCCACAAGCGGTTCAGAAAACGATAAGCGCCTTCCACACCCTGCTCGCTCCACTCCAGATCTCTTTCCGGAGGGGCCGCGAAAAGAATGAACAGACGGGCGGTGTCCGCGCCGAATTTTTTGATGATTTCTTCAGGGCTAACTACGTTGCCCTTGGACTTCGACATTTTGGAGCCGTCCATCAGCACCATGCCCTGGGTCAGCAGGTTCTGGAAAGGTTCGCTGACGCCCACCAGGCCGATGTCCCGCAGCGCTTTCGTAAAGAAGCGGGCGTACATCAAATGGAGGATGGCATGCTCAACGCCGCCGATGTACTGGTCCACGTTCATCCAATAGTCCACTTTGTCCCGGGCAAAAGCCTCCTGGGCATTGAGGGGATCCGAATAGCGCAGATAATACCATGAGGAGCAGACGAAGGTGTCCATGGTGTCGGTTTCCCGCCGGGCCTTGCCCCCGCACTTTGGACAGGTGGTTTCGTAGAACTCAGGGTACTGGTTCAAGGGTGATTCGCCGGTGGGCTTGAAGGCCACATCCAGCGGCAGGGAAACCGGCAGCTGATCCTCAGGCACCGGCACGGCGCCGCAATGCTCGCAATACACCACGGGGATGGGGGCGCCCCAATAACGCTGTCTGGAAATCAGCCAATCCCGAAGACGGAAGTTCACCTTGAGAGTCCCTTTGCCCAGGGACTCCAGCCACAGCACGATCTTCTTCAAGCCTTCACCGCTGGGCATGCCGCTGAAATCGCCGGAATTGACCAGGATACCTTCCTCAACGAAGGCTTCGGTCATGGTGGCGGGATCCAAGGTCACATTTTCAGGCTGGATCACGACCTGGATGGGCAGATCATATTTTTTGGCAAAGACAAAGTCACGCTCGTCATGGGCGGGAACACCCATGACCGCACCGGTGCCGTATTCCACCAGAACGTAATTGCCGACCCACAAAGGCACCCTTTGTCCGTTGGCAGGGTTGATGATGTACGCTCCCGTAAAGATGCCTTCTTTTTCCACGTCTGTGGACGTGCGGTCCACGTCGCTGAGGGTCTGGACTTTTTTGACGAAAGCCCGGACGGATTCTTGATAGGGGGTGCCGGCAATCAGCTTTTCCACCAGGGGATGCTCGGCGGCCAGCACCATATAGGAGACGCCGAAAATCGTATCGGGCCGGGTGGTGTAGACCGGGAGTTCCTCATTTGTGCCTTCGATGGTAAACCGGAGCTCCGCGCCTTCACTGCGTCCGATCCAGTTTTTCTGCATAGTTTTGACCTTGTCCGGCCAGCCGGGCAGATCCACTAAGCTGTCCAGAAGCTCCTGGGCATAGTCTGTGATCCGGAAAAACCACTGCTCCAGAGCTTTCTTTTCCACCACCGCGCCGCAACGTTCACAGACACCGTCCACCACCTGCTCATTGGCCAATACGGTGGCGCAGTCCGGGCACCAGTTCACGTGGGCTCTTTTCTTATAGGCCAAGCCTTTTTCATAGAATTTTAGGAAGATCCATTGGGTCCAGCGATAGTAGTCCGGAAGACAGGTGGTCACCTGGCGGTCCCAGTCATAACTGAGGCCCATGCTGCAAAGCTGGCGCCGCATGTTGGCGATGTTATCCAAAGTCCAGCTCGCCGGAGGAACGCCATGCTTGATGGCTGCGTTTTCAGCGGGCAGGCCAAAGGAGTCCCATCCCATGGGATGAAGGACATTGAAGCCTCTCATGGTTTTGAACCGGGCCACCACATCCCCGATGGAATAGTTCCGGACGTGTCCCATATGCAGATTGCCGGAAGGATAAGGGAACATTTCCAGGCAATAATATTTTGGTTTCTCGGAAGTTTCGCTGACCTTGTAGGCATCGGACTCCGCCCAGCGATTCTGCCATTTGGTTTCTAAATTCTCGTGCTGATAACGCTCTTCCACAAATACATTCCTCCTAAAGTCACGCTGTCCTTGATGATTATCTTGGCAAAAGGCGCTTCGCTCCGCCTTTCAGGATCAGAAAAGAATTGATTTATGCATACTGAATTATTATACCTCAAGCTTATTTCATCGTCAAATCAACTGAGACGTTTCCCAGGCTGTTTTACGCTTCATGATTAAGTTTGCAGAAAGATCTCAAAGGCTATATAATATCCTTGGTGAATTATCAGATTACATATAGGAAAGGGTGCTGCCCATGGCTCGTCAGCCACGAAATGTTTCATGCAAACCCTCCGCAACAGCCTTTTTCACGCTTCATCACCGGCGTTTTCATAGAATCTTTCGTTTGCTCCTGATCATGCTGGTTTTTACACTGCTGACCTTTATCCTTACCGCCCTGGTCACAGGCGGCCCCGGACGTCTCCTGGCCATCTTCCAGTCTGCAGCCACGCGGCCGGTGCCCAATCTCCGCCTGGAGGTCGGCGAGAAGCATGGGAAAATTAGGCCCTTATCCGAGTCCCTGACTGCCGAGCTGATGGCTCAGTTGGTGCAGACTGCTGCCCCTTCCACCCAGGCAGCAGCTTCCCAGGCCCAGGAAGACCCGATCCTGAAAATCCTGAAAAAAACAAAATATGAACCCGTCCAGCTAACGGCCCTGACGGCCCCCGACCAAGCCGTGTATTTTGATATGATGCCGGACCAGGTCAGACTCTTCTTTCATTTCAACGGCACCACCACCGTCGCCGATACCTTAGAGGCTCTGCAAAAGTACAATCCGGATGAGGACGGCACCTGTTACATTCTTCTGGAAGCCCGTTGGATCGCCCGGAATGCCTGGCAAACCAACCGCAAAGGCCTTTATTGCTTTGCCATCCATTATGACCGGCCAGCCGTCTTCGAGCTGAGCGCTTCCGAGCTTGATCCAGGCGAGCTTCTCGTCATTTACGCACAGTATCTGACCGCAGAGGATAAAGTGACCGTGCAGAGCAATCTGCCCTTTACCCCCGATTTTGCCGCCTACGGCCGCAGGGAAATGATCGCCCTGGTGCCTCTAAGTTATGACCTTCGGGCCGGACAATACAACGCTTCCCTTACCGTGGGCGAGAAGACCGAAACCTTTCAGATCACCATCAAGGACAAGGATTTCCCGACCCAAAACTTGATCGTCAAAGATGAAGTGGCCGAAGCCACCCGCAATGAGGCCAGCGCCAAAGAATTCAAAGACAGGATCCGTCCGATCCTGGATGACCGGGACGCTATCCTCTCCTGGGCCGGTGAAACTCAGATGCCGGTGCCCGGCGCCAAGCTGACCACCCATTTCGGCGTTCGCCGTTATGTCAATGATTCTCCGGACTCATACCGCCATACCGGCATCGACCTGGCCATCGGCCGCGGAACCGAAATCATGGCGGTCAACTCGGGGCGGGTCATCTTCTCCGAGCAACTGACCCAAACCGGCAACACCATCCTGATCGAGCACGGCCTTGGCCTCAAGAGCTGGTACTATCATCTGGACACGCGTCAAGTGAAAGTCGGGGACGTGGTACAAAAAGGCGACGTGATCGGTACTGTGGGCAGCACCGGCTTCTCTACAGGCCCTCACCTGCATTTGAATTTATCCGTCAACGGAACTTACGTCAATCCCACCACCGCCTTGGCAAATCCGTTGTTCAGGGAACCGTTGGAATAGGGTTGGGGGTTGGGGTTTTAAGGGACGGTGACTTTTTGCGGCCGACGCAAAAAGTCACCGTCCCTCCTCGTGCGGCGCCCGCAGGTCGGGGACAGAGCAATCAGCCTGTTTCGTTGCACCGCTTCAAAAGAAGATAGAAAAAAGCGAAGTTTCCGTTGTGGAAGCTTCGCTTTTTTTTAGCCTTATGGGCCCTGGGTGCTTTGAGCTTTTCTCTGTCAACTCGTGTGCGGACTCCGCACACGATCTAATACACCCCAACTTAAGCTAAAGATTAGAGATATACCGCATCGCCGCCCTGGCGCCTTCCGTGCCGTCGCCCACTGCGGTGCTGATCTGCCGGAATGCCTTTTTGCGCACATCCCCGGCCGCATAGATCCCGGGCACTTCCGTTGCCATCCAGGCATTGGTCAAAATGTATCCGTTTTCATCGAGAGGAAGCGTCCCCTGTAGAAACTCCGTATTGGGTGCCTGGTTCATCAATACCAAGGCCCACTCCGCCGCGAGCCGGATTTCTGCCTTGGTCTTCAAATCTTGCAGGCATATAGCCTCAAGGGAATATGCTCCCTCCATCGCCACCGCCGACGCATTCATCAGCACCTGCAGCTTCGGCTGGGCTTTAATCCGGTTCAGCAAAAGCGAAGAAACCCTCAGCCGATCCTTTTTGTAGGCCAGCATGACCTCGGAAGCATATTGGCTCAACCGCAAGGCTTCCTCAATGGCCGCCCCGCTTTCGCCGATCACGACGACTTTTTTGCCATCGACCTGTTGACTATCCCAAGCATCGGAGTAAAACAGGCCTTTACCTGCCAATTTCTCTTCACCAGGTACCCCAAGCATTGCCGGTCGGCTGCCGGTGGCAATAAGCACCGCCAAGGCTTCATAGGTTCCCTTGTCCGTTTCCACCTGGTTCTTGCCTTCCGCAGGATAGACTCCCTTGACCCGTTCGTTGGAGGTGCGAGCCCCCCATCGCTGAGCCTGTTCCCAAAAACGAAGCATAAGTTCTGAACCGCTGATCCCCTGAGGAAAACCAGGATAACTTTCGATCTGGGTTTTCAGGGCAACCCGACTCCCCTTCTCATTGCCTTCGAAAATCAAAGTTTTCAAGCCAGCTCTGGCCGCGTAAATCGCTGCAGTCAAGCCTGCAGGCCCGGCCCCAATAATAATCAAGTCCTCCATTACAACCTCCTGCTCACCCATACAACCAATGCATCAAATGTTAATTAAATCGAATGATTCCATTGCTTCAAAGTATACCACATTTCTGCCGCTGCAGGCTTCCCTTTTAAAAAAGGAGGGGACGGTGACTTTATGCGGCGTTCGCATCCCCGGGGACAGAGCAATCCATGTGATTCTCCCTTTTCCTCGCTCTATCGCTGCCGATTGCTCTGTCCCCTTCTGCGCTGGCCGCATAAAGTCACCGTCCCCTTGTATCAAAGAAACCCCCGCATCAACCCAATGCGGGGGTTTCCACCTTATCCCAGATTATATTCCTTCAACTTCTTATAAAACGCCGTGCGTCCCAACCCCAGCAGCTTCATGGCTTTGCCCCGGTGGTTGGACGCTTCCTCAATCGCTCGAAGGAGTGTATCCCGCTCGGCCTGGGCGACGGCTTCCTTCAGATTCAGGTTGCCCAGCTGCGGATTCCCCCGCAAATACGTGGGCAGGTCCTGGATCGTGATCATGTTGCCTTCGCAGACGTTCACCGCCCGTTCAAGGACGTTGCGCAGCTCCCGCACATTGCCCGGCCAGCTATGGGCTTTGAGGATCTCCACCACCTGATGGGAAAGATCCACTTGGGGCTTTCCGGCCGTCTCGGAGATTTCCGGCAAAATGTCCCGGATAATGTCCTCAATGTCCTCCCGCCGTTCCCGCAGGGGTGGCAGGGTCAAGGATATGACGTTGAGCCGGTAGTAGAGGTCCAGCCGGAATTTGCCTTTAGCCACCGCCTCTTCCAGATTCTGATTGGTGGCCGCGATGATCCGCACATTGCTATGGACCGGCACATTGGAGCCCACCGGGAAATAAGTGCGTTCCTGGATAAAATGCAGCAGCTTGCTTTGCAGATCAAGCGCCATTTCACCGATCTCATCCAGGAAAAGGGTGCCTCCCTCCGCCAATGAGATCTTGCCTTTTTGGCCGTGTCGGCGAGCGCCGGTAAAGGCGCCTTCCTCATAGCCGAAAAGCTCGCTGACCAGCAGTTCCCCCGGGATCGCCGGTAAATTCACCGTCACAAAAGGATTGTTTTTACGCGGACTGCAGGCATGGATCAGCTTGGCGATCATGCTCTTGCCCGTGCCGCTTTCGCCCAGGAGTAAAACTGTGGAGTCAGAGCCTGCCGCCCGCTGGGCAAGGTTCAGCACGCTCATCAGCGACACCGAGGTGCCTTGCACCTTTTCGAAAGCAGGATATTTGAATTTGGAAGCGGAGACCTGCAGTTCGGTGCGTTTGATGGCCGTCATATCCTTGAACATCAGAACGCAGCCGATGGTCTTTTCTTCGCTGTCTTTCAGGACCCGCATGGTCAAGGAGACCCATAGGCCGTTGATGGGGATTTCTTCCGGCCCCGCTTTGTCCATGCGGCCCGCTAGAATATGGTCCACGGCCTTGACCTGGCGGATCTCCGGATGGATATCCTTCATAGCATGGCCTTCCGGCTCGGGGTAATGTTCCCCCGGCCCTTTACCTACAAAGGGCTTGCCCCTCAGGAGGGAAGCCACTTCCTCGCTCCGGGCCGTAAAGCCTCTGGCCTGGTAAAACTTCAGCTGGCCGGTCTTTCCGTCTAAAACCACCAAATGACCGATGGAATAATAATAATCCATGCCCAGATTTTGGTCGCCCACGGTAATGTCCACCCGCCTGCGGAACTCGTCCACGCTGACCTTCACCGTTATACCGTTATCCAACACGCGTTCCACGGATAATGGTTTGCTCTTTTGATTGGCAGGGCTGCAGGCAAAAACCGGAATGGTTTCCGGACTTTTGTAGCGTCCGATGACCGCGATCCGTTCGCCTAAATCTAATTCTTCTTTGACGCCCAAAAGCTGAAGGTCCTGGCCGGTCAGTTTCCCGTCGTCCATCCCCATGCAGTTATCGCCCAGGAGGACCCAGTCGCCGGGTTCGATTTGACCAGCCGGGTGGTGGATGCTGCTGGTGTTTTCCAATCCAAAAAAGAGCCGTGCACTTCGGTTATACAATAATATTTTTTGTTTGGTATCTACGACTATAACGCCTTCTTCAATCATATCCAAAACGGAATTGGTGTCCAAATCCAGCACGCTCGTCCCCCCTACCCGGTCATCCGTAGATTACTTCGTCATATTTTTGATTTGCTCCATGATCCACGGACTGAATTCTCCATCGCAAATCATTTCTGCCGTGCCTGCCATGGTCACTTCATAATCCTCAGATAAAGAAATTTCCAAAACGCCGCCTTCTGCCTGGACGGTGACACTGGGTTCCAGCAATCCCAGAAGATTGCCGGCCACCACGGAAGAACAGCAGCCCGTGCCGCAGGCCAGTGTCCGGCCGGCGCCCCGTTCAAAGGTTTTGACTTTGATATGTTCGCGATCCACGACCTGCATAAAATTAGCGTTCATCTTTTCCGGGAAGGCGGGATGAACTTCGATTTTGCTGCCCACACCGTTGATGTCGACCTTATCAAGATCCTCACAAACGATCACACTATGGGGAACGCCCAGGCGCATTACGGTCATCATGACCAGATGGCCGTCCACATCCAGAGGTTCCATCATAACGGGATCGCCAACCAGGGTCGTCGGCACACTTTCTGCCGGAAATAAAGGCTTGCCCATGCCCACCGAGATCTGTTTGACCAATCCCTGTTCGTCCAGGGTCAAGTTGATCCGCTTGATGCCCGCCAAAGTCTCCACATCGAATTCCGTTTTTTTGACGAGTCCTTTTTCATAAACAAACTTGGAAAAGCAGCGGATGCCGTTGCCGCACATCTCGCCCTGGCTTCCGTCCGAATTATAATAGACCATCCTGACATCTGCACTTTGGCTGGGCAGGCTCACCATGATCCCGTCGCCGCCGACGCCGAAATGCCGGTCGCAAACCGCCTTGGCCAGCGGGCCATATTCGGGCAGGGTCTGGTGGAATCCGTCAAATAAGGAAAAATCATTGCCAGCACCATGCATTTTTGTAAACTTCATTGAGCCGATCCCTCCTTTTGTGTCATCATAGCATGTTATTACCCGTTTCGAAACACTGAAAAGAACGGAGCTGATGCTCCGCTCTCCTCAGTGTTCTATCGATATATGATTGGGAGGCATTTATAATTCCTTGACGGTCTTCTGCTTGATGCCCAGATAAGCTTCCTGCACCCGGGTGTCCTCCAGCAGCTCTTTGCCGGGGCCGTGGAGGGAGACGCTGCCTGTTTCCAGGACGTAGGCGTAATCCGAGATCTCCAAAGCCTGGAAGGCGTTTTGTTCCGTCAGAAGAATGGTCATTCCCTCTTGCTTCAATTGAATAATGGTGTCAAAAACCTGCCGGATGATCAGCGGCGCCAGCCCCAGGGAGGGCTCGTCCAGCATCAGGATCTTGGGCCGGCTCATCAGCCCCCGGGCGATGGCCACCATCTGCTGCTCGCCGCCGGACAGGGTCCCCGCGTACTGCTTGACCCGTTCCCGCATGATCGGGAACAGATCCATCATCCGGTCGATGTCCGTGTTGATGGCCGCACGGTCCTTGCGCAAATGGGCCCCCATCATCAGGTTCTCTTTCACCGTCAGGTTGGCGTACAGCCGCCGCCGTTCCGGCACCAGGCAGATCCCCTGAGCCAGGACCTTGTAGGGCGTATCCGCCAAGGGTTCGTTGTCATAGGTGATGGTGCCGCTTTCCGGCTTCAGCACCCCGGCCAGGGTCATCATCAGGGTGGATTTCCCGGCGCCGTTGGCGCCCACCATGGACACGACCTTTCCGCTTTCTACCTGCATGCTCACATCTCTCAGGGCATGGATCCGTCCATAATAGACGTTCAGTTCGTCAACTTTGAGCATGTTTATACCCCTCCCCTAAATAGGCCTTGAGCACCGCCGGATTGGCCTGGATCTCCGCCGGGCTGCCTTCCGCCAACTCCCGGCCGAAGTTGACCACAAAGAGGTGGTCGCACAGCTCCATGACCAGGTCCATATGATGTTCGATCAAAAAGACCGTCAGATTCAGCTTGATCTGGATCTGCTTGATCAGCCGGGCCAGATCCATGGATTCCTCGGGGTTCATCCCCGCCGCCGGCTCGTCCAGCAACAGCAGCGTGGGCTCCAGGGCCAGGGCCCGGGCGATCTCCAGCTTTCTCTGCAGCCCATAAGGCAGGGCGTCCGCGCGGATGTTGGCTTTGTCCCCGATGCCCACCATCTCCAGGAAGAACATGGCCTTTTCCTGCAGGCTCTTCTCCCCCCGCTTCACCTTGCCCGGGATGAAGGGCAGGTTCAAGGCAATGGCTTCTGCCAGATTGTACATGGGATAGTTCAGGTCCAGGGCCGTGATCACATTGTCCAGGGCCGACAGATGCTTGAACAGACGGATGTTCTGGAATGTCCGGGCGATGCCCTTGCGGACGATGGCGTCCGGGGCCTGCCCCGTAATGTCCTTCCCCTCAAAGATCACCGTGCCTGCGGTGGGTTTATACACCCCGGTGATCAGGTTGAACACTGTGGTCTTACCGGCGCCGTTGGGCCCGATGATGCCCATGATCTCGCCTTTTTTGATATCGAAGGTCAGGTCCTCCACGGCCACGATGCCGCCGAAGTTTTTGCTCAGGTTTTTAATTTCCATGGCTGCTGTCATATTATTTGGCACCTCCTTGACCTGTAACCTTGGCTGCGAGATGTTTATAGCCCCGGTAGATGCCCTTGAACGTCAGCTCTTTGTAACCGAAAATGCCCTGGGGCCTAAAGACCATGATCGCCACCAGGATCCCGCCGTAAGCCACCAGGCGCCACATATTGGCCACCCGCAGGACCTCCGGGATCGCCGCGAACACCAAGGCCGCGATGATGGGGCCCGTGAGGCTGCCCATGCCCCCCGCCACCACCGATGCCGTCAGCAGGGTGGACTGGACGTTGGTGAACATGTTGGGCTGGATGTAAGTGATGTAGTGGGCCTGAAAGGCGCCGCCGATCCCCGCGCAGACCGCGCTGAAAAACAGGGAGCGCAGCCGGACATTGAACAGGTTGATGCCCGCCATTTCAGCCGCCACAAAGTCCTCCCTTACCGCGATGGCCATCCGGCCGTAGCGGGAGAAGACGAAGTTTTTCGCCACGAAGGTCACCAGGACAAAAAAGATGAAGACCACCGGCAAGGTGGAATAGGGCGTCAGGCCGGGCAGGCCCCGGGCGCCCTGGGTGATGGGCAGGTTTTCCAACAGCACGCGCATGGCCTCGCCAAAGCCCAGGGTGGCGATGGTGAAGTAGTCGCTGCGCAGCTTGGCCCGCAGAGTGGGGATGCCGATGACCAGGCTGACCATGCCCGCCATGATCCCGGCCAGGACCACCGACGGCACAAAGGGGAACCCATATAATTTCGTCAGGATGGCCGCCGTGTAGGCCCCGATGGCGATGAAGGCTGCGTGGCCCAGGGACATCAGTCCGGTAAAGCCGGTAAACACGGACAAGCCGACGACGGAGATCGCATTGATCATCGCCATGATAAGAACGCCTTGTACATAATATGACATATGCTTCCTCCTTACACTTTCTCTTCCAGATATTTACCGAACAATCCGGAAGGCATAACCAACAGCAGGACGATCAGGAAGGTAAAGCTGAATACGTCCCGGAGAAGGGAGGAAACATAGACCGAGACCAGCGATTCCAAGACGCCCAGGATCAGACCGCCCACCACGGCCCCCGGCAGACTGCCTAAGCCCCCGATGACCGCTGAGATGTACGCCTTGTTGGTGATCCATCCCATGGTGGGATAAGCCATATATTTCATTCCTAAGAAAACACCGGACACTCCGGCCAGCAAACCGGCCAGGATAAAGACTAAGCCGATGACTGCGCTCAAATTCACACCGTTGATCTGAGAGACCTCCGAATCATAGGAGGCCGCCCGGATCGCGATCCCGGTTCGGGTGTGCTGGATAAAATAGTTCATGATGTAGATCGCGATCAAGGAAAAGATAATGGCAAACAAGTCCAGCTTGCCGATGGTGCTTCCGAAAAGGGAGATCGAGGACTGCCCGAAGATCTCCGGATAGGCATTGTAGCTTGAGCCAAGGGTTGCATAGACCATGTTCTCCAGGAAGATGGAGGTGCCCATGGCGCTGATCATGAAGTACAAGGAAGGCGCATGCCGTTTTCGCAGGGAGCTGTAAGCGATCCGCTCGTTGAGGAAGCTGAGTGCAGCCGCCCCCAGCATGGATAGGGCCAAGGCTGCCGCAAAGGGTACATGCAAGAGAGTCAATGCATAGAATCCCATGTAGGATCCCAGCATGATAATGCCGCCGTAAGCAAAGTTGCTAAAATTCAATATACTAAAGATCAACGAGTAACCAACGGCCATCAAGGCGTAGATTCCGCCCACCGCCAGGCCGGTTACGATCGTCTGCATCAGCATCTGCATAAAGTATCCTCCTCTGAACAGTTCGGATGGCCGGTTGACCGGCCATCCGATCCGCTCTCTTTCGAATGGGTAGGGCCCATCTAAAAATTAAGGTTTACCGAACTTATTTGCCAGCGAAGGATTCGTAGAAGGTGAATTCGCCGTTTTTCACCGTCTCGATAACAGCAGGTTTGTCGATGGGATTGTGAGTCTTGGGATCCATGGTCAGCTTGCCGGTCAGGACCTGGACATCCTTCATGTTGCTCATGTATTCTGCCAAGGTGGTGCTGTCGGTGCTCTTGGTGTTTTCGATGGCATTGACGATCATCTTCAGAGCGTCCACTGCCAAAACGGGGTTGGGCATGACAGGATCCATTTTATATTTTGCGGCGTATTCTTTGACCCAATCCGCAATGGTGGGGTCTTGGAGGCTGGCGATGTTGACATAGAAAGCGCCTTCGGTGGCTGCGCCGCCCAGTTCGATCAGTTCTTTGCTGGCCCAGCCGTCTCCACCCAGGAACTTGCAGTCCAAGCCAAGGTCTTTAGCCTGTTTCATGGCTAAACCGGCTTCCTTCTGCATGGTGGGGATGAAGAGCAATTCCGCACCGGCGTCTTTGATCTTGCCTAATTGTGCGCGATAGTCCAATTCCTCGGAACGGAAAGCTTCATCGGCCACGATGGTGCCGCCGCCGGCAACAAAGGTTTCCTTGAAGTATTGGGACAAGCCTTGGGAATAGTCAGAGCCCACGTCCATCAGGACCGCAGCTTTCGTAACTTTTAAGCTGTTTAACGCAAAAGTTGCAGCGACTTTGCCCTGATAGGGATCGATAAAGCACGTACGGAAAGTGTAAGGCTTCACGGAGCCGTCATCGTTGACTGTCAGCTTCGTATTGGTGGTGGTGGTGCCGATCAAGATCATTTTTGCGCCTTCGGTCACGGAGGAAGCCGCAATACCGACGCCGCTCTGAGCGGGTCCGATAATGGCAACGACTTTGTCACCAATCAAACGTTTGGCTACATTGACGCCTTCGGTCTGGTCTGCTTTGTTGTCATAGGCGATCAGTTCCAACTGCCGTCCCAAAACACCGCCGGCAGCATTGATCTTTTCGATTTCCATCTCAAGAGCTTGTTTCTCAGATTGTCCCCACAGAGACGATCCGCCGGTCAGAGCCACTTCATGGCCGATCTTGATAGGCTCTTTGGATTCTGTTGCGGCTGTGCCTGTGGAGCTGGAGCTGGATCCGCAAGCTGCAAGTGAAAGCGCGAACAGAGCGATCAGTAACACTGCCAGAGTCTTTTTGGTTTTTTTCAACATGATTTAATCCTCCCTCTATTTTTCCTTGATGTGGTACCTGACGAATGTTTTGCGGCCATTCCCCCCTTCGCAGTTTTATATTTTACCTTTCTCAGATTATTCCTGCCATAACCTAAGCTAATAACTAAAATAAACAATGGGTTTTGATACAGAATAGTCTGTCAATTCTTTTCAGTCATGGGCTCCCATCCATTAATATAACACTAAAAGGGGCCTTTGTTCAATCATCAACCGCATAAAATACAGGTAAATAAATACGACGGCTCAGATATATTTTAGGCGAAGCTAAGAACAAAGGCCCGAGAGGCGCTATAATCCTAGATGAGGCTGAGAATCATTTCCTCGGTGGAAAGATCCAGAAAGTCGGCCATGGGTACTTGATTCATGGTATAGGCTCCAGGCCTTTGTTTGGCGATCGCTCTGGCCGATGCCACCAGCACCTGGCTTGTGACGGCAGGATTATTCAGCTCCGTATGGAAGGATGCCCTCTGGTTGCTGTGGATCCCGGCACGTCCTTTGCGCTCAATGAGAGAACCATGTCCAAAATCCCGGGCGTCTTCCAATGATTCTACGAAGAGAACATGGGTCTCGTCATGAGAAAAATAAGAGTCATCCATAATGGCTTTTTCAACCGCGGCCCGATCACCGTCGGGTTCCATAAGAATGTAGACCATGCGGCGATGGATGCCGGAGCCTTTAGGGAAGGTAAGGCTCACGGCATCCTTGACTCCCGGTTTGGACTTGGCCGCAACTGAATGCCCCATGCTCATGCCGGGGCCGTAGTTAGTATAAGTAATACCATTAGGGATCATGACCTTCATTAAGGCCCGGACCACAGAATCGGCGCCGGGATCCCAGCCGGCAGCGGAGAGGGAAGCTGATCCATGCGCTTTTGCGCATTGGTCGAAAGCCTTGTACATATTCAATAATTCTTCGCCGTGGAGATCGAAAATATCGGCGGTGCAAATCCCTTTGCTCAAGTACTCCAAACCTGTTTTTAAAACCATTCGGGTGGGAATACACAACAAGGCAACCTGGACGTCTATTAAATCGGCAACGTCCTTCACGAAAGGTATATGTCCTAATCCGGCAGGCGGCTCTTTAATAAACGGATCGATGACGCCCACCAGTTCAAAATCTTTTTCCTGCAGCATGGCTTCAACTGCATAACGCCCAATGTTGCCGTAGCCAACCACGGCAGCCCGTATCAATTTGCTGTTCGTCATTGAAATCACCCCTTCAATCAGAATTCCTGGTACGGGTTTATGTATAAGCAATATTCATGCCATGTTCGATTTTAATTGAGAAGCGGAAAAAAGTGTTGCTGGGGTTCATTTTTCATGTGAAATATTGCGCTATTTAGGGATGTGTGTTCGCATACGCGAACACCGGTGGAAGGCGCGATAAAAAACATGTTTCATTGCAAGGGAATATGATATGTTCACTAATGCGGATATATTTGTTCTCTTTTGCGGACTTTTTGTGCTTTTGATTCAAATGCGAGTACGTTATGTGAAAAATTAAGGTAATTTATTGATCAGGAGGGCTTTTTGCTCTTTGCAGCTTAAAATACCATAACCAAGCCCAGCCGATCATCTGCAACTGCTTGCAGTAAATCGTATGTAATTTTGTGCTTGGTGTAAATACGAAGATTTACCTGTTGGTGGCTAAGGTATGGATTTTACTTTTTCAATTGAGCATTGCACGATTTTGTCGATTGTTGCGTGGTTAAGTCTTGACAAGCTAAGCCTAAGAAGATTATAATACCAAAGTAGTCAATTTTGGGGGTGTAGCGCAGCTGGGAGATCCATTACACTTACTTAACAACACCTAGCTTATGCAAGAATTTAATTATTGACAAAATTACAGTTTTTCGCTAGATATTCCAATGTGAATATATAAATATGGGGCTATAGCGCAGCTGGGAGCGCGCTTGACTGGCAGTCAAGAGGTCAGGGGTTCGATCCCCCTTAGCTCCACCAAAATTTCACCCTGCAATCCTTGATTATCAATGGTTTGCAGGTTTTTTATTTTTTATCTAATAATAGTTATTACTGTTATTGTGTAATTGAAGATCGAAATTGGTCATTTTTTGCTGAAAAATCTACCAGTTACGCCACACCCCAAAATATTTAAATATCATATATGCTTAAATTGAAATTTCAAAATAAGAAGAGGAACTTCAATCGAATTGAATGTTCCTCTTCTTATTACTCAATATGACTTGCTGATCTAAACTAGTGTAATTAAACATTATTTATTCAGTGATGCAATGATAACCTCTTCGAACTCCTTATAAACCCTGTCCGGATCTCGATTGAGTTCCCTTTCTCTTAAAACATGCATGGGCAATTTTTTGTAATGCGGATCTACATACTTACCGATAAAATCATCAAGACTTAAATCAATATCATCTTCTTGAGGATATCTGATTTGCATGATTCCTTTTTTATCGGTTATTTCATATGTTGCAGAACCATCTTCAAAAATCGTAAATATCCTTTCTTCCTCATTTTCAAGCCAACTGCTTTTTTCCACCATATTGCTATCCATCAAATATTCACCTTCCATTTAATATATAGGATCAATCTTCATTTTTTGTTCACACCGATTTATGCTTTATTCCGTTTAAGAAACTCATAATATTTTCCATAAATAATCTTTAGCATCCTGTAAAACTTATCTTCATAATATGTATTTAATTGATACTTGATAAAATCATCCATATCAATAACTTCTTCTCCTTTTGCTACGAATCTCATGTTTACCCATTTTTTATATTTTTTCGTATAACACTCATATATAGCCGAACCATCTTCATAAATTGTCAATATTCGCTCTTCCCCATTTACAAACCATTGACTTTTTTCCACTACCTTCTGATGCCTGCTTTTTTCAAATGAATCATCCAATATATTCTCCATATTTCTTCACCTCCAACCAGATTATAGCATTTCATTCACTATAAGTGAAGGTTTGTCTTTCCATTTACACTCTATAATTGGCTTGAGGTGTAATATGAGTAATAGTCATAGCGAAGATTATAAAAGGATTGGTCGAAAAATTGCATATTATAGAAACATAAAGGGTCTTACACAGCAACAACTGGCTGATGAGGTTGGAATAAGCTTAAGTTACTTAGGTAAGATCGAGTCACCAAATACATTTAAGTCATTCTCACTTGATGTTCTTTGGGATATAGCAGATGCGCTCGATTTGGATATAGTCAATTTATTAAAATAGCCAATATCAATTATTTATTTAAAATTATGAAAGGATACCTGAACAAAATCAGTTATCCTTTCTTTTTGCACTTCTATGAAGAGAAAATTGAAAAACTTGACCAGATACTTACAATATAAGCGATTAACCTAAAAATCTTTTTCTCCGTCTTTTTATCTAAATAAAATCCTAATATTAAAGTGATTAATATAAAAAGTATTGTAATGAGTTTTGAAATCAAATAGTCCTCTAGGCCATACTTAAAAGAAATTGGTAAAAAAGTCAATATCAGTTGAGGAAGCAACTGAATTCCAGCAAAAAATAATTTGATAAAAGAGAACATACACTTGAATAATGCTTTAATTATTTCTAGCATAATGATCCTTTCAGATGGTATCTTTTTCGCTTTGATCCTTTTAATTTATAGGTGGTATTTTATAACTCGATTTCCCAAACACATCACCTTAAAATGTCTTTAAGGATCTCATTTCTTAGGTATTCATCTCGATAATCAAGCAGTGATTCCTGTTCCGCAACCACATCTTTTTGTGTACCATCCAATTCTGCTAATAGTTTTTTTAATCTATAATAAACGGTCATTTGACTGTCAATATTTTTGTATATAAAAAGAACTTGATTGAATAAGTTAACACCAAACTCTTCAATTGTTGAATTTGAATCATCCAAACCAATCGGCTTATAATGAACTAGTTTATTTCTCTTTTCAAAAAGATCTTTTAAATCTAAATATACCTTTTCATTAACTGGAAAACTTTTATGTAAGCTCTGCTTATAAATCATAGTAATCTTAACAGCTGTACTGATACCTTTCTTGCCGGTTTCTATTTCAGAATAATATTTCTTCTCTCCCATCTTAATGGCACCATAAAGATTCACATACGCTTCAACCGCTAAAGCTTGAAAAACTATAGCACTAATTGCTGTCCGATGTTTGGTCTGCGAGCAATTAAGATAGAAATTATTCTCTCCTTCTGAATGACCAGCAAAATTCCATCCCCCGCCCTTTGTTAACTCCTTATACATCAATCTACTTTCTTGAAATTGTTTATAAAATTCAAGTGACATTTGATAAACAACATCGCAAGTTAAAAAATAGCTTTTATTTTCTTTGTTAAATTCCAATTATCTTCATCACTCTTTCTTTCGTTAAACACAAACTTGATCAAAAAATATATTCGACAGATTTATCATGAAATGCTCATTATCTATTTGCTGAGCTTTAATATATACAACGAGAGACAAATTATTGTGCTTATTGCACAAACTACTCCAATAATGATGTCATAAACTGGTTGTTTTTCTACATCCTCTTGTATGTTGGGATTACTTGATTCGACCATTGTTAGGGTGCAGTTCCACTCCCTATCCTCTTGGTCATATAAACGTGTTGTAACAAGTGGTTCAATTTCATGATCATCAAAGTTTAAGTACCCACCATTGGGCCAATAAGCACGTTCAATAAAGAATCTCTTGTTATAATTAATTGTTGTTGAATCATTCTGAGTCCATATTGAGTAACGTGTTTCTCCATCAATTTCTGTGTAGCAGTATATAGATGCAGGCAAAGTATATTTTTCGCTATCAATATTCTCGACAATAACGTTATAACAGTATAAACCATCTGGAGTTGCCGATACATAATTATATATAGGCACTATAACCAATACTAAAATTGCTATTATTAGCAGAATAGTTAATAATACAGGTTTTCTTTTATAGTATTGAAACAAACCAGGTTCTGCATCTTCTTTTTTAATATACGATTTTAAATATTTTAAATCCTCTGATAGTGCAATAAAGCCAATAATTACACAACCCATCAAGACGAGGTTGATAATCATGTGCATCATAGAGCCTTCTTTCTACCTAAAGGTAATCATATAGATTGTACTTATTATGTTATTTATAAATGTTGATCTTCGTATAATGCTCCATATTTTTTAAAATACTCGAAGCCTTCTGAAATCCTCTTGTTATCTAAACTATACAATTTATAATTATTGAAAGTTCTTTTAAATAGAATGTCTGCTTCTTTAAAATCCTTAAATATCATGCTGATCTTATTCTTACCACCTTCTTCAGCATCTTCGAAATAAACTACATTATATTGATTAGTGTATTTACATTTCCGCATTGTGAACAATCTTGTATAATACTTGTTATTTGACTTAAATTTTTGTTCCAATCTTGAATTCAAATTTTCTATTAAGTTATATTTTACTATTCCTTTAAAAAAGGGCACAAATTGAAATCTGCATTTCTCTAAATTGTCCCTCTTCAATATAATCAGTGCATTATCCTTTGACCGTGAATAATCTAATTCATCTTCTGCTTCAATATAATATAACCCTTGGCTTTGTCTGCAATTGACTCCTTTATTCCAAAGGCAAAGCATCTCTTCACCATTGAATCCCTCAACATATGTTTTCCCATCGAAAATATTGATAATTGCGCTTCCTAATTCTTCAATTCTTGATTGAAGTAATTTTTTATGATCAGTTTCATTATTTTCCATTGAAGCTCCTCCATTAAATAATATATTCATTATGGATTTCACATCTTGAGCAATTCATCTTCTTTTACGATCTTAATCGCATACCCTTTGTTTTGAAGTTCAACTGCCCTTTTCAATTTTGTTCCATAATTTCCAGCACACCAAGCTATACTCCCTTGATTTCCAACGATAACATAATCAGTATCCTTGCATACAGACTTTTGGCATATAGCGTTATTCTTTTCTAACCATTGTTCAACTTCAGTCCGATTGCCAAAATCGAATTCACCGGTTATGCAAATTTTTTTACCAGATATTTCACGATTATTACAGCTTACACAAGTGTTGTTAACTGGATCACATATTTGCTTAAATATAGTTTTCATGGAATCGATTTCACATTGAGTGAGTATTCCATCCTGTAAAGCATCATATACTATTGCAGATACATCATCATATGGAAAAGAACCCTCATAACGTTTGTTGCTACAAAGCCAATCCTGCAAAGAAATTACTTCTGCTACATTGAGTACATCATCACAAGTGATGCCGAAGAGAATACCTTTTAGTTCGTTTAAGGCTTGAGTTTGGGTACTTAACTGCTTTTTGGGAATATAATTATTACAATTATCATTTGAAGATAAATCAAAAGTTTTAATGTACTCGTCGATTAGAATACCCTTCTTAATACAATTGCATAGTATTTCAGCACAACATCTGCTATCACTTCCAGCTTCATGGTGGATCAACTCAATTCCTAATTTTTTACTCAGAGTAGAAAGTTTATGATTTTCTACGTCATTGAACAGTCTTCTTGATATTTGGAGTGTACAAATATAACTTATTGAAGATTCATAGATATAATAGTTTTGAAGCGTTTTTTTCAAAACGCATAAATCAAATGTTGCATTGTGCGCAACTAAAAGGCTCTCACGCATAAGTTCATTAATTTCTCTCCATACTTCTGGAAAGATTGGAGCATTGATGACTTGATCAGGGGTTATTCCATGTATGCTAATATTCTTATCATCGAACTCAACTTCTGGGTTAACAAGATAACTAATCGTTTCTTTGATATCACCATTTTTAATCACTGTTAATCCTATTGAGCATACTCTATCGTTATTCCCATTGGGAGTCTCTACATCAAAAGCAACAATCTTATTCATAAACTATCTTCTTTCTGGAATTTGAATTTAACAAATTTTAACTATCTTCTTTAGCATATTCCTCCTTATTATCAAAATCAAGATTTTTATGAATATTTTGATATTACAATGGGCTTTCGGATTATAAACTACATTAAAGTCTAACTTCCGTGAACTAATTGGGATTTCTGATGTGCTCAAAGTTGAAATAGTATGTTTATTTAAAATAATTCCTTTCAGAAGGGATTAGATCCAATTACTTTTGAAATAATTACCAAACTTTTCTTATTATGTTTTTTATATATTATAATTCATTTTGCAAGAATAATTGAGAGCGCGCTTGACTGGCAGTCAAGAGGTCAGGGGTTCGATCCCCCTCATCTCCACCACAAACCGTCCGAAAAGTGATTTTCGGTCTCATAGAAACGCCGGAATATAAGGCTTTTTGCCAAATATTCCGGCGTTTTTTGTTTGGCTTGAAAAAAGCCCGATCATTGATATCAAAAAGACAAGCGGAGCATTAGGTATTTCTTTCAATGCTGCTTCAAATGCAGTTCATATGCTCGCTGCGTTAAGGATACTGCAACAAACCGAAAATGTCCGCAGGAACCGGGTTTTCGCCTATGAAGAATACCTTCGCATCATACGTAAGGATACCTAAACGGACCTCATTTTTTGAAAATCCATTCGAAAAAAGCGTACACCCCATCATCAACTAAGAAATTGATGCTGGAAGTGTACGCTTTTGATCTTTATCGGCGCACCGGCGAATCCCTGGTTATTCAATCATCCAAGTCAAAAAATCCGATCCCAATCAGCCCGGGTCCGGTGTGGACGCCCAGCGCCGGCGAAATCTGGCCTTCCATAAACAGAACCGCCTTGTCCACATAGGCCTTCATTCTTTCTTTTATCTTATCCGCTTCTTCCTGGGCATAGCCATGACAAATAGTCAGGTAATAATTCTTTGTGCCCTTGAGCCGTCCCTCGACGATTTCGATTAATTTGTCGATACTTTGTTTTCTGCCCCGCACCTTTTCGACAGTATAGTAGATCCCGTTTTCGTCACAGGAAATGATGGGTTTGATTTGAAGCATGCTGCCCAGGATGCCCTCCACACGGCCGATTCTTCCGCCCTTCATAAGGTATTGCAGCGTTTGAAGACTGTAATAAATATGAGAAGCAGCGATTTTATCCTCAAGCTTCTTGACGATTTGGTCAAAGCTTAAATTTTTCTCAACCAATTGTGCGGCATAGACCGAAAGGAATCCGGAACCCAGGGCGATGTTTTTCGTGTCAATGACGGCGGTCTTAATATCCTTAAATTCACTGCAGGCATGCATGATGGCACTGTATGTCCCGCTCAACCCCGAGGAGATGACGGGAATAATGATCTGACGATACCCGTCCGCGACGATTTTTTCAATGGCTTCACGCATTTCACCCATGGTAGGCAAGCTTGTATGAGGAATTTCCTTTTGCAGATTGCCATACACTTCTTCGGGTGTGATGTCGATCCGGTCACGATAGGATTTGTCTTTATAGTTGATGGTCAGCGCCATCTCGTAAATATGAAACCGTTCCAGTAAATCACGCGGTACATCCGAGCAGGAGTCGGTTAGGATCGCAATTTTATTTTCTTCCATGTTCTGCTCCTTTTCTTTGGCGTTGATGATAGGCTGCTAATTTTGTTTCAATGATTTTTTCGGTTAACCATTGATTCGCCAATGCGGAGGTTATGGTCGAAACCGCAAGCTTTTCGTATTGAATTTCCCTTGACTCTAATATATATGAGCCGTCGCTTTCAGGGACCGGAAGAAAAATCCTTTGCATCGATTCCTCGAAGGCTTCGCAAAAGGAATCGTAAGCTGCTTTTTCGTTGCCCAGCAAGGCAATCTGCAATTGGATCCCATCTTTGATTTTCGTGATCGGCAAGATCTGCTTGAGGATGGTAATGACAATAATATAGACCACGTGGATTTTTTCGTACTTCTTCTTTACCGGTTTCGGCATCATGCCCCATTTAACATAGTTGTTGACCATGCTTTTGGTAATATGCTTTTCGTCTCCGTTATGGATAAAAGCGATTTTTTCGGTCATGATCTGCAGCATCTGGTCGCAATAGATTGGAAAATCAGGCAGATCATCCCACTTTGGGAGTTTCACTTGGCTCATGGTCCGGCTGAACTCGTGCAAATTTGAGTTATTCTCCATTATTTCCCCTCTGTTTATAACTATTTTTTCTAGTTATCATAACTATTTCATCATAATAAATAATGGGTTCGGTGTCAACTCCCCGGCTGCAAAGACGCGCTTCATGGAAAAGCTAAATTTTGCATAATTCAACGGCAATTTGTGCTCCGAGCTTTGCGTTATTATAGACAAGCTGAATGTTTGAATCCAGGCTGGCGCCCCCGGTCAGTTCTTTGACCTTGGCCAGCAGGAAGGGCGTGCTTTCCTTCCCTTTGATCCCCTTTTCTTCAGCTTCCTTGACGGCTGAATCGATGGCCTTGTTGATGACGTCCGGTTCCATCTCGTATTCCTCGGGTATCGGATTGGCGACCACCACACCGCCATGCAGGCCCAAATCCCACTTTGCTTTCAACGCTTCTGCAAGCTCTTGGACCGTATCCACCCGATAATCCACACCATAACCGCTTTTTGAAGTATAAAAAGCCGGCAGATCGTCAGTTCCATAGCCAACCACCGGAACGCCCTGGGTCTCAAGGTATTCCAAGGTCAAGCCGATATCGAGTATGGATTTGGCCCCGGCACAGACCACGGCCACATTGGTCTTGGCAAGTTCCTGCAGGTCAGCCGAGATGTCAAAGGTATCCTGTGCGCCTCGGTGAACGCCGCCGATGCCGCCGGTGGCAAAGATTTTGATGCCTGCCAGGCTTGCAATAATCATTGTGGAAGCAACCGTGGTTGCACCCGTCAAGCCTTTCACAAGGATGAACGGAATATCCCGGCGGCTTGCTTTCACCGCATCGTCGCTTTGTCCCAAGGATTCAATTTCCTTCGAAGTCAAACCGACCTTGATTCTGCCATTCATGATTGCGATGGTTGCCGGAACCGCTCCATGTTCCCTTGCGATTTTTTCCACCTCCAGGGCTGTTTCCACATTCTTAGGATACGGCATCCCGTGGGAAATGATGGTCGATTCCAGCGCGACGACCGCTTTCCCTGCTTCAATGGCCGCTTTGACCTCATGGTGGATATCCAGATATTTTTCTAACATAATCCAAGCTCCTTCATTGTTTGATAAACCTTTTCTTTTGAAATGTTCGGATTGATCGTTTCTTCGTAGCTCAGTGCCAAAATCGCCGCAGCCATTGAAAATCTCGCACTTTCATCGATATCGTAATGATGGAAATCGCTGAATGCCAGAGCGGCTAAGAAGGCATCGCCGGCGCCGGTGGCATTGACCACCTGTACTTTCGGATTTGCAATCAGCTGATGCTCATTCCCGTCATGGTAGAAAACCCCTTCGGCGCCCAGAGAGATAAAGACCCGTTTCACGCCTTGTTCAAGAAAATATTCAGAAGCCTTTTCCAAATCGCGAAGGTTCTCTATTTTTATATCCGACAGCAGCTCCGCTTCGATTTTGTTCGGCTTGATCGTATGGAACAAACCGATTTTATCCTTGATTTTGCGGGCTTTTTTGCTGGAAACCGTATCAAGATAATATTTTGTGTGCTTGAAATGATTCAATACATAATCAATGACATGATCCGGTATGTTGGTATCGATCACACAGATCTTGGAATTCTCGATGACTTGTTTTTTCGATTGAATAAAATCGATGGTCATTTCTTCAAAAATATCCATTTGTGAAACCGCGGCCTGCATATCACCGTTCACATCCAGAATCGCCAGATAGGTTGAAGTAGGCTTGTCGCTCAACACAAGCGTGTTCTTCATTTCAAGGCCGATCCTTTCTGCGTGTTCCAGAATTTTTCGTCCATTGAGGTCATCGCCCACCGCACTGATCAGCTTCGTGGGAACGCCCAAGTGAACGAGGTTTTCTGCAATATTTCTGCCGACGCCGCCGACGGCAGTCTTGATTCGCCCCGGATTTGAATCTTCAGGTAAAAATTTCTGATTCGGAATGCCGATGATATCGATGTTGGCTCCGCCCAAAACCGTGATATAATCCTCGTCCTTCAAAATATACCCTTTCCCGAGAATCAAACCCTTTTTAACTAGATTCGTAATATGAACCGCCACCGATGATCGGGTGATCCCAAGCGCAGCGGCCAATTCATTTTGGGATACGGCCGGATTTCTCCGAATCAAATCCAACAATTCTTCTTCTCGATCCGTCATCATCCATCTCCTAAGCATTTGTTTATAGTTTAAGCAGTTGCTTATACGATTATATCAGATTCCCCGTACAATTCAATATGATTTTTGAATCCATAGGTGTGCAGCAATTCAAAGCTAGCCTATAGATGAGGAAAAAATGAGGAAGCCGCTTAAGGCTCCCTCATTCTAAAATCTTTAAATGCTGAATACCCATTGTTAATTGTGGATCACGATACTTCCCCCGCCTAGTGTTGTTGTTGGAATATCGGTATCAGCGCCATCCATCAGGTTGTCGTAAACAATATCGCCGCCGATTTCCCAAATCTTAATACGGAATTTGTCTTCCCCTCCGCCGCCATTGATTTGTCCATCAATAGCGGTGAGTATGAAGCCATACTCGCCTGATCCGTTGATGGTGCCAACGCCTTTGTATTGTGCTCTAGCCCCGGCAACCACAAGCCACTGGTACGAGGTGCTCTTGAAGCTCAAGTCTCCTGCCTTAAACTGGAATTCGGTATATCCGGTCGGTGTTGAAGCACCTTTCTGGTACTTGGAAACAAACCCGAAGTTTGCTTTGCCAGACAAGCTTGGGTCAGCTGCATAAGCTCCCTCCGGGGACATGATCCAGCCCCCGCCCGTTACGAAGCCGCCCGTGGGATCATAAACCACAACATATTGGTATGTTGTGGTTCCTAAACCGCCGTCATCGTCTGTGACCGTCAATCCGACCGTAAAGATGCCCGGAGCTGTGTAGGTATGGCTGCCATCGACTGTGCCTTCATCAACCGTACCGGCAGAGGTGATCCCATCTCCCCAACTCCAGCTTGCTATGTGGGTGTCGGGAGTACCAGGATCCGTAAAAGAAGCGCTGGCAGTAATCGATGTATTGACAGCTACTGGGCTTGTGAGAACGGTTATTGGACCAACTGTGGGCGCCGCGTTATCGACTGTGACCGTTGCGGTATCCGTGTCAGTGGCATTTCCATCTGACACCTCCAGCGTAACGGTCCCCGAATAGTCGTCGACCCAAGTGTGCTTGGCGGTTGGGTCACTTGAAAATGAAGTGTCATAGGTCCCGTCACTGTCGAAATCCCAACGATATTGCAATGTATCATCAATGTCAGAATCGGTCGACCCATTCCCATTAAAAGTGATTTCAGTTCCTTCAGAACCAGTATAGGGCCCACCCGCCTCAGCGACCGGAGGACTATTGGTAATCAGGGTATTAAGAATTTGGAAATTCAATTCGCCCCCCACAACCGCATAACTGGTATAACCGCTGCCGGTTAAAAGCTGGCCCCCTCCGTAGGGATTAGCCCAACTTGCGATGTATCGATATGCTAAGGGTCTGTCCGTTTCAGAAATAACCAGATAATAGGTTGTTCCGGCTGAGAGGTTGACTGGGGTTGGAAATGTGAATTCGTCCCACTCCCACTCAGGAGGATATGGTTTAACAGGCACTTCGGTGTAATCGCTTTGAACTTGAGTTGCAGCATCGTTTATGGCTATACGTATTGCAACTCTTACATGACTGATCGTCATATACCCAGTGCCTCCAAGGCGCAATCTTACGCCCGATACAGAGATATTGTTTGCCGGTGTAAAAGACTGTCCACAAAAGGTCTCATAAGACGTATTACAATTAACCCAGTCTGTAAATTCAATGGTTTCTGATGGCGGCATTGCAAAGGTTGTGCCGATAAAAATCGTGCTGCACAAAAATACAAGTGAAATCAAAAGGCTCAATTTCTTGTGCGCCTTAATAAACATCCAATTTTCCCCCTTTCGTTATGGCTGATCAACGACATGCGCTTGGAAACGAACACATTGAACCGCATCATCTCCCTTCGTATAACTGAAAGAACAACAGAAACACAATAACCGACCTTTCGGTCGGTTACGCTGCTAGCTCATCCTGGGAAAAGCGTCCAAATATTTCTCAGAATTCATTGCTCCCATTCTTTTTATATTAAGTTGTTCTGTTTATAATCAAGGGATCCCATATTTTCTAATGAGTTCATTGCTTCCAATTAGAAGGTACCACAGTCGGATAGAATTAGCAAGAATATTCTGTCTTTTTTAATGTTGTTGAATAGTCAACCGTTCATCCTCAAAATCGTATATTTTACTTTGCTTAGGACGGTGGCTATAATAGAAATCAAAGCAACAGGCAAGCAGCCTGACGCTATTCGAAATATGAGGGGGAATACGATGGAGCGGACCTTCGCCATGATCAAGCCCGACGGTGTACAAAGGGGCCTGATTGGAGAGATCATCAGCCGCCTGGAGAAGCGGGGCATTCAAATCGCTGCTCTCAAATTGATAACGATCAGCCCGGAACTTGCCCAGGCACATTACTCGGAACACCAAGGCAAGCCTTTCTTTTCCGACCTGTTGGAATTCATCACCTCCGGTCCGGCAGTCGCCATGGTTCTAGAGGCCGAGGGTGTGATCGGGGTGCTGCGGACCATGATGGGGGCAACCGATCCCAAACAGGCTGCCCCGGGGACTCTGCGGGGAGACTTGGCTTTGAGCGTAAGACATAATGTGATTCACGGTTCGGATTCTCCAGCCAGTGCAGAAAGGGAAATTGCCCTATTCTTCCCGGAGATAGACCAGTCCATTTGACCACAAGGGAAGGATTGGGATGAATTATTTCGCATGCGGCAGAAAAGACGTTATGAGACAAATTCCTATCCTTCGCATCGAATAAAGCAGACTAAGAGAGGCGCTATCTCATAAGGGATAGGGCCTCTCTTAGTCTGCTTTTCCGTCGTGTTTTGGGGATTTGTTAAAAGGAGGGGTGTAAGGGAGGAGTGATCATCTTGGGGATTTAATCAAGGGAGGGGAGTAATGGGTTCATAATCATCAAAGAAGGTGTGAAGACCAATCTCGCTGATTTCTAATGGAGGACGATCATCCGCAATGGGTTTGAAAGCTGGTAATTTGGTACCCTGTTCCATTGCTCTTGCTAAACACTCTGCAGCCCAATCATAATGAGGCTCAAAATAGGCACGGCGAGGAATAGCACAGCGAATCAATTCATAAGGAGCCTTAATACGCTTACTGGTATCCAAGGGATTCTCAGGATCGATTCTGCCCCTTTGGAGAGAGTCCATCGCTGTGGAAGCAAAGCCGCCTTCAATATAAGCTTGGGCAGACAAACACGTCGCAGGGCCCTGGGTGTAATCTAAATGGGGTACGCATCGACCGGCATTAATGTAAACAGCATAGCTGGAAGCTGGCTCTAAAATGTGAACTCCCCGTTTTTTACAGGCATTGGCAAAATACTCTACCTGCCGCTGACGGTCCATCAAATAGTAGTCATTAACGCCTTCTACTAATCCTACAGCCAAAGCTTCCAGATCCCGGCCATTCATACCGCCGTAGGTGATGTAGCCATCAGTGCGGATAACCTTAGGCTGCATACGATACCAAAGTTGTTTGTCTCTTACTGCTGAAAAGCCGCCCATGTTAACCAAACCGCATTTTTTAGAACTCATGTGGCAACAATCTGCATAAGAAAGCATTTCTCTGACAATATCAGCACAAGTCTTATCTTTATAGCCTTCTTCGTTGCTTTTGATAATCCAGGCGTTTTCAGATATGCGGGCTATATCTAAGCAAAGCAAGGTGCCTCTTTTGTTATATTTGTCAATAATGCGGCGGGTCTCCTTAATGTCTGCCATAGACACACCCATACCTCCGTTGAGGTTGTTGGGAACGACTAAGTCAACTAAAGGAATCTTGTCGGCATGAAGCTCAAAGTAACGTTCTAAAGCTTCTGTATCGATACCGCCTTTAAACTGGCTGGTCGTATCATTTGGATCAAAATAGGAAAGCTCTACGAAATCTACAGGCTCAGCACCCCTCTGGAAGCACCAGGCACTCGTTGTGGTAAAGTGGGTATTGGAAGGTACCTTGTCTCCCGGCTGTACGATGCATTCATACAGGGGACCTTCAGCACTGCGCCCCTGGTGAGAGGGCAGAATATAAGGCATGCCGGTGTAGTTCTGTGCTACCTCTTCAAAGTATTCATAGCTGCGGCAGTAAAAGTAGGATTCGTCACCTTCCATCATAGCAGACCACTGACGGTCACTCATTGCACCGGTGCCAGAGTCGGTAACCATGTTAATGAAAACGTATTTTGCAGGGATCAAACGGCCGGAATAGCCGTGCTTTTTCATGATTTCTTGCCTCTGCTGGCGAGTGGTGGGTATTGTATACTCCACAACCTTCGTGCGGTAAGGCGGTGCTTTGTGAAATGGCAAGTCGGTTTTTACCATCATTTCCTGATCGCTGATTCTCATCTGCGCTTACCTCCTTATGAGCTATTTCTCTTTTTTATCGAATGTCTGTTTATTATTCATTGCTTTTTTTATCGCACTTAATTTCAAGGATGATCAAACAAAGGCTCAAATTCATCAAAGAAAGTATGGGTGCCAAAGTCTCTATCCTCTAATTTTGGCCTGGCGTCTCCCATATCAAAACGACGATAACCAGGTACTTTTTCTCCCCATTCCATCGCCTTGTATAAAGCTTCCGCACACCATTCATATTGAGAATCTGTGTAGACTCGGCGAGGGAAGGCGCAGCGAATCAGTTCAAAAGGAGCCAACTGAATCTTTGCATAATTGGTTGGATCATCGGGATCCAAGTGGCCTCGATGCAGAGAGTCCATTGAAGTGAGCCCTATGCCGCCTTCAATGTAGGCTTGGCTGGCAAGCGCGGTACCCGGTCCCTGATACTTAGGAATATGAGGCAAGCAATGCTCAGCCATAATCCAAACGCCCAAGGTGCAGGCTGGATTGTAGGTTGCAACACCTAATCTTTTACAAGCGTTGGCAAAAACGTCGCTCTGGCGCTGCTTATCTTCTAAATAATAATCGTTGACACCTTCAATTAAACCAATGGCCATGGCTTCCAAATCGCGGCCGCTGAGGCCACCGTAAGTTAAAAAACCATCCAAACGGATCAATTTTGGCTGCAAGCGCATAAAGTTCATTTTATCTCTTACAGTTACGAAGCCGCCCATATTGACCAGGGCGGATTTTTTTGCGCTCATATGGGACACATCGGCATAGGACATCATTTCCTGGACAATTTCTAAGCACGACATATGGCCATAACCGGCTTCATGTTTTTTAATGATCCAAGCATTTTCAGAGATACGGGCGATATCCAAGGAGAAGATGACATCCCGCTTTTTATATTTATTGATCACTTCACGGACTTCTTTAATGTTCTGCATCGACACAGGCTGACCGGCACATAGATTGTTGGGGACGACCAGCTCCACAAAACCGATTTTGTCACCCTTCTCAATGAAGAGCTGCTTAAGCGCTTCGATGTCTATATTGCCTTTAAACCAAGAGGGGTCATGCTCATCGAAATATTCTTTGCAGGTCATATCGACAGGTTCTGCACCATAGTAGTAGCAATGGGCCCGCGTCGTCGTAAAGTGCATATTCGAAGGAACGATGTCCCCTTCTTTAACAAATGCTTCATACAAAATAGCTTCCCCTGAACGTCCCTGATGCGTAGGCATTGCATATTCCATCCCTGAAAATTCTTGGAGAACTTTTTTCAAAGGTTCCCAGCTTTTTGAGTTGAAATATGATTCATCCGCCAGCCACATCCCTGCCCACTGACGGTCACTCATGGCACTGGTGCCGGAGTCAGTCGTCATGTTGACATAGACATATTTTGCCGGCAAGTTACAAGCTGAATACTGCACCTCTTTAATCAGTTGTTTACGCTGATCTCTGGTGGTAGGTTCAGTGTATTCCACAACCTTGACCCGATAAGGCGGAACCTTGTCAAATGGCAAATCCGTTGGTGCCAGCATTTCTTCCCTAGAGATTCTCATGAACAAATACCTCCATTCCCTAAATTTTAGATAAACATCAGATAACATCACGTGATTTCAATTCCAATTATATCAAAATTTTCCGCACTGTCAACAATTTTTTGTAAGCTTAAAAATTTTTTAAGCTTACTTCATTCCCAATCATTTGCCCCTATAGCAATAAAAAAGCCGGTCAATCCTGACCGGCGAGAAATTTATGCTTAAATTAGTTTTGTTCCCTTATTTCGTCTAAATAATTGTAAATACTAAATTTAGATACATTAATCCGTTTAGCAATAAGGTTAACCGCCCCCTTGACCAAGAACACACCCCGGCGGTCTAGCTCCTTAATTAAGTCCAGCTTATCGTTCTTATCTAAAGCGGCAAAGTTATTGGCTTCCAGATGTTCTTCTAAAAATTCCGAAATAATATTGTCTAAAAAACCCTGAATATTACTGGCTGTATATTGCCTGCCTTCCCCATTGGCATTTGAAGATTCCTCGTCCTCATCCTCTAAATTATTTGGACGCGTTAATTCATCCAAAAAACTGGTGATCATCTTTATATGAACTATATTGTGGTGAATACATATGCAACCAATAGCCTTGCCTTCCTCATCTTTAAGAAATTCCAAGGAGGTCCGCAGCACCAAGCTTGGAAATGCCTTATTGATGAAGCCATACTGACTCGTCATGCCCTTTTCTCTAATATGAGTATCAATAAAACCTGGTAAAGGATCCCCTATATTGGCATTGGTGGTCGTACCTGAGACACTGACGACTGTCCCCTCAACCTCATCTCGATCCTGTTCCAGACTATATAAGATCGATTGGCAGCTATCGCCAAATTGCCCCCCCAGCATACGCAATACGCCCTTATAGGGCTCGAGTTTTAGTATGTCGCTGTGATTATTCATAGCACATCTCCATTACAATTATTTGTTTTAATTAAAATAAATTGTATCTTACGGCATTTTATCACCGGAACTAACCAAAGTCAAATGGTCCCCGTCATCTATTGAATACCGTATCGTTGTATATCGACAGTAAAAAAGGCATCCTACGTGGATGCCTTTTTTGAAAGGGAGCAGAGGGACGGCCGGTGGTCGTAAATTTATTATGCTATGCAAGTTTTTTATTTGTGGCGAATATAGTAGAATCTCGCCGCCATAAAGTTGTAGGTTGGATCCACAGAATAATATAAATCTTTTCCCAACACATTCAAGATCTCATCATACTGCAAAGGCAGCATGGGTACTTCTTCTGCACAAATGTTCTGCAATTCGTTGTAGTACTTAGCGCCTTCTTGAGCGTCAGCCGTTTTTACGGCCAGGTCGAAAAGTTCGTCCACTCTGGCATTTTTGTAATGGGAGTAGTTGTTAACACCGTCAGAATGGAGAAAAGCACGCCAAGCTTCACCGTGGAAACCACCCTCCGCCATAATCGTTAGCTGGTAATCGCCCTTCATGGTCAGGTCAAGGATTGTCGAGAGCTCTAAAACCTCAATTTCCAGGTTTACGTTTAACTCTGCCCAAGCATTTTTCATCATTTCGCAAAGAGTTTTACGGGCTGACCTGTCTGTAATAATAATCTTCAGGTCAAAACCATCTTCATAGCCAGCTTCCTTCATCAAGGCTTTGGCTTTTTCCATATCCTTCTTGTAGACTAGATCCGGCTTGATTTGCTGAGGCGCTGAAGGTCCAAATACGCTAAAAGCTACTTTCCCCACATTATTGTATGCAATGGGAACCATGGTATCCAGGTCTAAAGCATAGCTCAGTGCCTTTCTAACCCTTACATCCTTCAAGTACTTGTCTTGGGTATTAATGAATAGATAGTTTACCCCGGAGGTTTTTTGAGGAATCACTTTATAATTTTCTAAGTTGGACAAGGTTTTCAAATCAGCTGTAGGACAGGAGTAAGCAACATCAACGTCACCTGATTCCACTGCGAAGGTTCTGGCTGTACCCTCAACCATAAAACGAAGAATCATGGTTTTGTATTGTGGTTTTTCGCCCCAGTAGTTCTCGTTTCTGGTAAAGGTCACTCTGTCTCCGGCAACCCAGTCCGTTAAAATGTAAGGGCCAGTGCCGCCATTCGGATTACGTCCGTATTTTTCTCCTTGTTCGGTATATGCCTTTTCGCTTACGATATTCACCATTTCACTAAGGAGCCAGGCAAAGGTGAAGGATGACGGCTCATAGGTTTTTAATTCCAGTGTATAATCGTCAATAATCTTTGCATTTTCAATATCCAGGTTCTTCCAGTTGACCGGACTTACCAGACCTTTGGTTTTCGCCATCTTAATGGAAAAAACGACATCGCTGGCTTTCATTTCTTCGCCATTTTGGAATTTTACGCCCTTTCTTAAGTGAAGACGAATCGTCTGATTGTCAAGATATTCCCAGGATTCAGCCAAAACAGGGGTAAAGCCATCAGGGTTTGTGCTGTCTAGGTAGGCGAGCGGCTCATGGACTGCTCTTACTAAGAAGCCACTGTCTAAGTCCGCAAAATTAAATGGGTCAAAGGTAGCGCCCTCAGCATCCAAAGCCACAATTAAGGTATCGTCTTCCACGGTAACACTCGCTGCGGTTCCCTCTGTAGGCGCAGTGCCGCCCCCTGCAGCCGGGGTACCTGCGGAACCGCCTGAGCTGGCAGATTGCCCACCACATCCGGCTAATAACATGACGACCATTAGAAGGGAAAGCGCCTTAATTACCTGTTTCTTCACTTGACTACCTCCTCGTTTTTTTATATTAGATTTGGGCTCCTAATGGATGGCATTAATTTCCTTAACATTGTGGCAGGCTACTTCATGTCCCGGATAAATCTCTTCCAGTACCGGATCCTCGGTAAAGCACTTTTCTGTAGCATAGTTGCAACGCTTGGCAAATCGACAGCCGGGGGGTGGTTCAATCGGAGAAGATATCTCCCCTCTTAATAAGATACGTTCTCTAGGTACATCAATATCGCTGTGGGGTATGGCACTTAGAAGCGCTTTGGTATAAGGGTGCAATGGGGCGGCGAACAAACCTTGTGAAGAAGTACGCTCCACGACGACACCAAGATACATTACCATAATATTGTTGGAAATATGTTTAACAACGGATAAATCATGGGTAATAAATATATAAGTTAGGTCTAGCTGCGCCTGCAAATCTTGCATCAAATTTAGAACTTGGGCCTGGATGGATACATCCAGAGCCGAGACCGGTTCATCGCAGACAATGAAGCTTGGCTCTAAGGCCAGGGCTCTGGCTATCCCAATTCTTTGCCTGCGGCCCCCATCCAGCTCATGTGGATAGGTGTTGACAAAACGCCTGGCCAAGCCCACGGTTTCCATTAATTTTGATACGCGTTCTTCCAATTCGGCTTTGCTTTTTACTGCATTGAAAATCTTTAACGGCTCGCTAATAATTTGCTTGACTGTCATGCGGGGGTCAAGAGAGGAAAAGGGATCTTGAAAGATGATCTGCATATGCTGGCACAAGTCATGACGCTTTTTTTTGTTGGGTTTGGAAATATCCTCGCCATTGAAATAAATCTCACCATCTGTTGGTTTTCTCAGATGCAAAATTGTCTGTCCCAAAGTGCTTTTGCCGCAGCCTGATTCACCCACTACGCCCATCGTTTCGCCCTTTTCTATAGAAAAGCTAACTCCGTCGACTGCATGGAGAGTACCTCGATTGGTTTCATAGTATTTTTTTAGATTCTTTACCTCCAAGAATTTACTCATGGCTGCTCCTTTCCGATGCAAAAAGGAGGCATTTTACCAGGTGTCCGTCCCCGACGTCCACAGACGCCGGATCGGTTTTCTTGCATTCCTCCATCCTTTTCTTGCAGCGATCATAGAAACTACAATAATTCGGCAAGCTGGAAGGATCCGGTGTTAAGCCTTTGATGGGTATCAATCTCTGAACATTTTTATTAATGTCCGGCAGGGAATCGAATAATGCCTGGGTGTAAGGGTGCTTGGTATCTTTAAACACCTGGCGCAAGGTGCCATACTCCACGATTTCCCCTGCATACATTACCGCCACATTATCACTGGTTTCCGCTACGACCCCTAAGTCATGAGTGATCATCAGCATTGAAGTCTTTAACTCTTTCTTGAGTTGCCACATCGTATCCAAAACCTGGGCTTGGATGGTAACATCTAAAGCCGACGTAGGTTCATCTGAGATAAGGAGCTCCGGATCACAGGCTAAGGCGATGGCAATGACGACCCTTTGTTTCATGCCTCCTGAAAACTGGTGGGGATAGTCGCCATAGCGCTCTGCAGGTATTCCTACCTTCTCCAACATATCACAGGCCAATTGAGCCGCTTCGGCCCTGCTGACTTTATTGTGCAGTCTAATGACTTCGGAGATTTGATCTCCCACAGTCTCGATAGGGTTTAACGAGGTCATGGGGTCTTGAAAAATCATCGTAATCTTACTGCCCCTGATTTTTTGCATCTGATGGGGGCTCATTTTTAATAGATTTTCACCATTTAATAGAATCTCTCCGTCAATAATTCTACCAGGAGGGTTAGGAACTAAGTTAAGCAGGCCCAGCGCTGTGGTGGTTTTGCCGGCACCGGTTTCTCCGACCAAACTCAAGGTCTCTCCCCGGTTCATTTTGAATGATATATTGTTAACGGCTTCCACCACACCATTATCGGTCTCGTAATGGATTACCAGGTTTTTTACCTCTAGGAATTTAGTTGTTTCATTTGTTCTCATGTTTTTTACCTCTATTGTTTTAATCTAGGATCCAGAGCATCCCTTAAGCCATCGCCAAACAGATTTACTGAAAAAATGGCAAGCATGATGAACATGCCAGGAAATACAACCAGCCACCAGTATTCACGGATATACTCACGCCCAGCGGAGAGCATTGTGCCCCATTCCGGCAAAGGCGGCTGAATGCCAAGGCCAATAAAGCTTAACGCAGCACAGGAAAGGATAGCACCCCCTAAACCTACAGTGGCTTGAACTATGATGGGGGCCATGGCATTGGGCAGCAAGTGCCGGAAAATTATTCTGGTATCACTGGCACCAATAGCCCGCGCGGCTTCCACAAATTCCAGCTCTTTAATACTAAGGATGGCCGCTCGTACAATTCGAGCGTAGTGAGGAAACGATGAAATACTTATGGCTATGGTTAGATTGACGATATTCGTGCCTAATATTGAGGTTATAGCAATCGCCAATAAAATGCTGGGGATTGATAAGACAATATCTAAAAATCTCATAATAATACTATCCGCCCGGCCACCATAAAAGGCTGCAATCGATCCCATCGTGCCTCCAATCAGCAAGGCAAATATCACAGCAAAAAAACCTACGCCCATAGAATATCTGGCACCATACAAAACCCGGCTAAAAACGTCACGGCCCAGATTGTCAGTGCCCATGATGTTTTGAGCATTCGGAGGCTGAAAAAGTTTGGTGTATTGCTGGTTGTCGTAACCTTCAGGCGCTATCAATGAAGGAAACAAGGCCATAAGAACCAGCGCCAAAAAAATGATCATACCTAAAGTCGCTGTAGGACGGCGTATCAGCCGACGCCAGGATTCCAGCCAAAGGGGCACACTGACCGTGTCTGTACTGTCATTTTTCTTTTTAAAAATACGTTCTCTCTTCTCTTGATTTATTTGAAAGGCCATGATGGCCGGTGTACTTATTTTGGCCATTTAAACAGCCTCCCTTCCCAACGGCAGCGCCGCCTTTTTCTTTTTCATTTTCATTTTTCCCATATTTCGATACTGGGATCTAATCCGGGGGTCTATTGCCGCATACAACAAGTCCACACCTAGATTGACAAAGCTGTTGGTTAAAGCTAAAACCATGACAGAGCCCTGTACAACAGGATAGTCTCGGTTCTTAATTGCATCGGTTATGTATTTGCCGATACCAGGTATAACAAAAATTGTTTCTATAATGACAGCCCCGCCCAACAATACGCCAAAGTGCATACCAATATTGGTTACCACAGGAATTAGAGCATTTTTTAGCGCATGCTTTGATATGACAACTCGTTCCACTTGGCCTTTGGCTCGGGCTGTGCGAATATAGTCTTGGCGAATTACTTCCAGCATGCTGGAGCGAGTCATCCTGACGATTGAAGCAGCCATGCTGGTGCCTATGACTGCACAAGGCAGAATCCAATGCCGCCAAGTGCTAAAGCCTGAAGAAGGCAACCATTTAAGATTGATTGAAAAAAACAAAATCAACAAAAGGGATGACCAAAACACCGGCATGCATACTCCCAACAGAGAGAACATGGAAATTATATTGTCAATAAATGAATATTGTTTAATAGCGGATATTATCCCCAAAGCAATACCAATGATTGAAGCCAACACGGCGCTTATTGCTGCCATTTTCAACGTTTGGGGATACCTGTGCGCCACCTCTGCAGCCACTGGTTGTTGCGTTTTATAGGATACTCCTATATTCCCTTCTGTAACTAATTTCTTGACATAGTCACCAAATCTTAAAATAAAGGGATCATCCAGCTTTAATTCCGCCCGGATTTGAGCAATTTTTTCCGGTGTTGCACTTTCTCCGCCGGCTAATAATGCAGCAGGATCTCCAGGCGCAATTTCATTAAGTAAAAACGCTAAAAGCATTACGCCAATCAATACCGGGATGAGATGCAATAGCCTCTTTAATACATACCTTCCCAAAACCCTTCCTCCCTTCATGGTCTAATTGGTTAAAATTTATTCAGGAACCCGGTTCTGCTTAAAGTTTAATTATTTGTGACTTGTCTGACAACTTGTAATATTATAAATCTTCCCGCAATTATTCAATTTTCAACTGAATTTATTGAATGGGAGGCCACGCCATGCTATAGTTCAAATGTAATTTATAATGAAGGGTATGATGAATTTGCCTTCTTCACCCTCCGGAGTTTCCAAAATAAAAGCAAATGCCATTCAGCGCTTTTCCAACCTTAGTCTGGCTACAAAACTCATGCTGGTTATCTGCTCAGGCATTTTTGCTATCTTTATTTTTCTCTCGGCCCTTATGCTTTTACTTTCTCATAAAAACAATATTGCTGATCAAAAGAGGCAAGGAGATGAATTTCTAAAAAGCGGCCTCAATATTGTACGGGAAGAAATGCAATATATAAGCGGTATTGCTGATTATATGGGCTTGGCCCAAGATATTCAAACAATGATAACCAACAGCAACAATGGAAAATCAGAAATCACAGAGTCAGACACCTTAACTGCTGTCAGTAGTTTGAAATATGCTGTCAGTATTATTGTTTACGATAAAAATGGTCAGGTACTGGACTATTCATCCATCGATGGATCTTCCGGCCCTTTAGATCAGACGATATCGGATCCCCTTCACCCTCTAAGCAGCATCATGTCCGAGAAAAAAAGTTTTGTTTGGCAGTATATCCCAGCCAATGAGGGTTCTTTTATGGAGCGGGATTTTTCTCCTAAGCTATGCCTGTGGAAAAGAGTGCAAAGCAGCAAAGACAGAAAAACCATCGGCGCAGTTGCTGTATCAGTGGATGTACGCAAACTGTTGGATATCGGCCCTCAGCTGGGACCAGTCTATAGCTCAATCATTATTGTCAATGAAGAAAACGAAGAGGTTTTTAATAGAACCAGCGTCTCTTTAGACAATGATACAATTAGCCGCCTCAATAACCTGGGCTCAGCGTCCGGAACCCAGGTTACGATAGGCAATAACAACTATTGGAGCTTTTCCGCTCGTATTGCCAACACAGATCTGCGTCTATTTTATCTTTTGCCCTTTTTGGATTTCCGATGGGACATCAGCTCTTTTGCGGTATATACTATTGTCGCTATGGCTTTGTTTATGTCCCTTTTAATCCCCCTTTTCCTCTTCATATCCAAATCGATTACGAAGCCTCTTAATAAGTTAACGATCTCCATGGAAAACTTTGCCCATGGTGATTTTGCCTCCCGGGTAAATTTCCACCATCATGATGAAGTGGGTCGTTTGGGCGATGTCTTCAACACGATGGTGGAAGATAATCAACGGCTCATCAATAGCAACTATGTTCTTAAGCTTAAAGAAAAAGAAGCTGAGCTGGCAACCTTGCATTCCCAGATCAATCCTCATTTCTTATATAATGTCGTTAACTCAATCCAATGGTTGGCTATGAAAAACAATGACCAGGAAGTGGCCGGCCTCATCTACTCTTTTGGTAGGATATTCCAATCCATCCTGGGAACCAAACAAAAAATGTCCACTGTGCGCCAGGAAGTCGAGCTCCTTCACAATTATCTTAAGCTTCAAAAGCAATGCTACGGCAATCACTTCGACTATAAAATCTCTGTAGAAAACGGGGTGGGTGAAATATATATACCCAAACTCAGTTTGCAGCCTCTGGTAGAAAATTCTATCGCCCATGGCGTCCATGGAGCCCAAAGCAGACAGGAGAAAATTAAGATTCGGGTCAATATCTATCTTTCCCCGGATGGCAAAATGATTAATCTTGAAGTGTTTGATAATGGCCCCGGCATTAAGCCTGATATACTTGCCCTGCTTCCTGACAAGTTGCCGTCACCGGGTTTGGGTGAAAAATCCCAGGGCAATCGATTAGCCATGAAAAATATCAGTGAAAGGCTAAAGCATACTTACAACGGCCAACATACTTTCACTATTGAAAGCATCCCCTATGAAAAGACCCTGGTGAAAATTGTTATACCGGTTATTTATACCGACGAGCTTGCCAATGGAAGTGGGTTTGCTGAAAATGTATAAGATAATATTGATTGATGATGATACAGACACCTTAGATACAATAGGGGCTTTTTTCGATTGGAATCAAATGGGCTTGGATTTAGTTATAACTGCGGATAATGGAGTTTCCGGCCTGGAAGCTATATTAAAGATTAAACCGGATATTGTATTAATTGATATTAAAATGCCGGGGATGGATGGGTTGGAAGTCATTGAGGCAACTCGAAAAAACGGTCTTGACCCCTATTTCATCGTCATGAGCGGCTATGCGGATTTTAAATATGCTCAAACCGCTTTAAGGCTTTCTGTTAGTGAATATATCCTTAAGCCCTATAGTCCAACAGACTTAAAGCAAGCCTTTGAAAAGGCTGTGGGAGATTTAGAAAAGCGTATTCCCGATCTGATTATGCCTCAGTATAAGCTGCCTCGAGGTGGCAGCGATATATTAAGCTATCCTATGGACAAAGAAAAGGCTATTATGGGCATCCTCTTCACTGGAAGAAAGGAAAATCTTGCTTTTGTTCTCGATGACTTTATCAAGCAAATTTTTTCCCGGAATGATAATAATGATGCGTTAGCTTGCGTCTCGATGCTCTATGGGGCTATCACCAGACTCCTAATGGAACGCCGCAAGACGCTTTCCATCGACCATCTGGAGGGCATCCGCTGGAACGATAGGGGTCTGGCTAGATCTCTGCGCCAGTTTCTTTTATCTGTTTTAGATGAAACCTATTCCATCATCCATTCGGAGTCAACCATAAATCCGGCGGTAATTTCTGCGGAAAAATACATCCGCATCCATTATAAGGACAGGCTTACTTTGGATATTGTGGCAGAGGCAGTGTATATTACTCCAACTTATCTCAGCACCTTGTTTTCCAAATCCCTGGGTACATCTTTCGTATCCTATGTTAACCAAGTTCGAATTGAGCAGGCCCAAAAGTTATTGCTGAATCCAAAAGTTGACCCCAACACCATAGCAGAACAAGTTGGTTTTGGTGATGCTAAATATCTTTGCCAGGTATTTAAGCGTGTTACCGGCATTACGCCCACTCAATATCGAAACCAGATGTTGGCCCATGAAAAATAGTTCTTTCATCAATATTCAGGATTTCCGCAATAAAATGTGTTATTTTAAAATAAAAAAACGGCTCATGCCTAACCGCAGAGCCGTTTTTTGATGGCTAAAATACAACAGACTGATAAAATGCGCACCCCTCGTCTAATGTCCAAACGATATACCTGGAGCCCCTTCAAAAAGGCTATCCTTTCCTGTTGTTCAATGCCGTCGCCCGCGCATCATTTAAAAATCGTCATCCATAATATTCGGATAGGTCAGATCCATGCTGACGACCCTATTTTCAGGCTTGATTTCCGGACGCATGGTCCCCTCTTCAATATCAAATCGAAAAGCTAAGGCAGCGGCGCCTTCGACTTTGAAGATGCCATACAATCTGCCGCCATGGATACTTTCAGGCTCTAAATATTGGGTTCTGTAGATTTCCCACACCTTTTCGGCTTGATCACCGATCTTTACGCCTAAATTCGTTTCCGCACCGGAAGCGGTGGCCATGATTTCCCACACTTTTCCTGTGTCTTTGCCGATAAAAACTTCATATCCCTCAGCATAGCTCCAACGGTAAATCGGTTCAGGAAAGTTCATGGTTTCTTCTCCGGGAGGGGTCTCTGAATAGTCATTGCCCAAGGCTGTTTTCACCTGTTCTCCGGTATCCCCAAGATGCACCCCGGATATGCTGGGCCTTATATTTTGAGTCGTCTTGTGACTTTGCTCTTGTTTGTCATTGATTTCTAAATAACCAATCAATCCGGCAGCATCCCAATATTCAACTTCGTATCGATAGTTTTTCGTATTCCAGATAAACTCCCCTTCAGCTTGCCCCAAACTTTGGACCTTGAGGGATCCCCAAATATCCCCATTGCTATGGCGAACAAAGCCATAGGCCAACATGCTGCTGTCGGGACTCCAAACAGGAACATCAACGCTAAGGATCTCTAATTCCTTTTCGAATGATATTGATTGATAGATGCGGTTGATGACGCCCTCTCCAGAGGTTTCACTGATCATGAAATGCTGACTGTCCGGCGACCAGGTAAACGACAGAAAGCCCGGGGACACATCAAGAACAACCTGTTCTTGATCCTCATCCACCTTTCTGGCATAGGCGGTACTGAAGTCCTCTTGATCCGATTTCCTCTTCAGAACATATAAAACGATGGTTTCATCCGGGGACCAGGTCACCTTGGATACGTCCTTATTCGAGCTTAAAGCCTTCATGATTTCTTCTTTTGGTTCAACATAATCCGTATTTGGCTGGCTGCCCGTAGGGACCGGCGGTTGGGTGCAGCCCCCAACCATAAGAAGCAAACCAATGATCAATATGAAAACCAACGTCCTTCTTGCGGCCATATAGATTCACCTCCGAAGATTATTCATTTAATAATAAGAGTGTATCACCCACGAGCCTTTCAGGCCAGAATCGCGATACACTCTTTGATTTTAATGAAGCAACTTCAATTAATTTAGTTGATTGTAAATGCAGTGGGCGAAGTCAAAATCGCACCGGCCGGCCTGAAATGGCTGAAATCAGCTTCGATTCTGACCTTCACTGTTCCCGCGGCAAACTTGTGGTTGCCCACAGGTTGAGGATTGGCCGTGCAGTCTTCCCAACTGATTCCGTTGTTGACACTGTATTCATAGGTTTCAATGTCTGTGTATCCAGGAACATAGGTCCAGCCAAAGGTGTTGGCAGTATCATTGACCACCGGATTCGTGGGCGCTGGCAGCGCTATGATATTGACCAACTGGGGCAGCGAGTGCGGAGATTCTCTGGAGTCAGTATAAACACCAGTCCCTAAAGCCCTGACTCTGACCGTATAGATCCCGGCCGGGGCCATAAAAGAAGAGAAGTTAAAGGATAATGGTGCCCCGTGGGCGATGGTTACGCTGGTGATTTCAACGTCATTACGGAACAATCTAAGTCTGTAACCGTCATTCTCATGGGGAACCGCAGTCCAAGTGGCTCTATAGGCAGAGAGGGTTGGCATCGATGGTGTTTCCAGACGTGTCTGCCCATCCATTGTAAAGGCGGCTGTCGAAACCAGGATCTCTCCTGCCGGTCTGCCAAGACTGTAATCCGCTTTGATTCTTACTTGTACGGTACCTGCAGCATAATTGTAATTGCCCACAGGCTGGGGATTGGCCGTGCAATTTTTCCAAGTGGTTCCATTGTTGACGCTCAATTCATAGTGCGCAACATTTGTATATCCGTAAACGTACGTCCAACCAAAGGTGTTGTCCGTATCATTGACCACTGGGTTGGTCGGCGCAGCCGGAATCGAGACATTGACGAACTGGGGCAATGAGTGAACTGATTCAGCAGAGTCTGTGTAAGCACCGGTTCCTAAAGCCCTGACCCTGACCGTATAGATCCCGGCCATCGTCATATAGGAAGAAAAATTATAGGACAAAGCGGCGCCATGGGCGATGGTCACTCTGGTTACTTCGGCATTGTTGCGGAACAATCTGAGTCTGTACCCGTCATTCTCATGGGGTACCGCGGTCCAGGTTGCGATGCCTGCAGCTAGATAGGGCCTGGATGGAGTATCGAGATGGTATTGCACATCGATATCGCCGGTGTCTTCATCATAATGCACTCGATCACCAAAAGCCTCAGCAAGAAAACGCAAAGGAATGAAGGTCCGGCTGGAGTTCACTTGAACCAGGGTATCCATCTGAATCTGTCTTGTCCCGTGGTCATCCTCCACCGTGAGGTAACGCTCGCCGAGTTTCATGGTGACCGTAACATCATCTCGCGTAATGGTTACAATTTTATTGACGGGATCCCAGAAAAGCGTTGCCCCCATCCCTTGGGTGATCGCACGAACGGGCACGAGGATCCTGCCTTCCTTAATAACCGGAGGCAATTCGTAGTCCAGCACTTTCCCGTTGACTCTGACCCGGTCTTCGATATCCCGGTTCCTAAGCGCGGCAAGCTGCCGTTCTGTCAAACCGTTTTTCCATCTTAAATAATCATCTTCGTCGTCATCGATGTATTCATCTTCGTTTTCATCATCATCGAAGTCATCATCATCTTCGTCATCATAATCGTATTCGTATTCATATTCGTATTCATTTTCATATTCGTGATCGTCATCATACTCATGGTCATAATCGTATTCATGATCATAATCGTGTTCGTAATCGTACTCATGATCCTCTTCATATTCGTGATCATAATCGTTTTCGTATTCGTATTCATGATCATTTTCGTACTCTGTTTCAGATAAGGTTCCCAAAGCAAAGGTTGGCGATGTTATAAATAGCATGAACAACGCCATCATGACACAAGCCAAAAACCTTCTTTTCATACAAACATCTCCTTTTAATGCTGAATTAACAAATTTTTCTCTGAGCAGGGCGACCGACCCCTATTTTATAATTATACCATAAATCCTTCTTATTATCTGATTTTTCTGATAATAAGATTCCCACTTCTGCTGATTTATTATCGAGTTTGCAAAAGAGAAACGATCGATCATCGGTTTTTGACAGTGATCGAGTCAATGACACCTTGGAATTATATTGAATTTTCAAACTATTCATGATATGTTACACTTGGAAAGATAAATATGAGGAGGTTTCATGTATGAAAAATGTTGGAAGCACAGACAAAATCATTCGTATCATTTTAAGTTTGGTATTATTTAGTCTATACTTTTTACTCCAGGGTAATTTAAGGTATTTGGCCCTCATCGGATTCGTACCTTTGCTAACGGCTTTGACTGGGTTTTGTCCTATATATTCTATGTTTGGGATGAACACGAACAAAAAGAAGTAGTCTCTTCCTTGAACATCATGAAATGCTATTGACTTAAAAATGGACATGTTGATTGGATCACCGAAATCATTCTATTATATTTTATGTCCATCAAATGAAAGGCTCCATCCTGCCTGTTGATCAGCGGTGGAGCCTTTTGCATTGCTAAAACGTTTCATGGAATAACTTGAGCGATTCTCATATTCCGATCAACTGGACAATTTCATTTCGCAAAGCGAGCATTTTTTTCTGAGAATCCTCTTGATCGGCGCCGACAACGCCAACATAGAGCTTCATTTTTGGTTCGGTTCCTGAGGGTCGAATGCAAAACCAGGAGCCATCCAGGGCGACATACTTCAAGGAATTGTTGGATGGGAGCATGACTTCACGGGTCTTCCCGTCAGACATATTCTTTTCTGTCCGATAGAGATAATCAAAAACCGTTACAACCGGGCTTCCCCCCAACCCTTTGATTTCTTCTTGACGGAAACGGCCCATGATGCCTTCCACGCGGGTCATGTCACCCGAAGGCAGATTGATATTGATGAGGTCCTCCCTAAAATATCCAAACCGCTTGTAGATGGCTTCCAGCGCCTCCAACAACGAATTGCCTCGAGATTGATGAAAGGCAGTGATTTCCGCTGCCAGGAGAATGGCTTGAAACGCATCCTTATCCCTGACAAAGTCGCCGGCTAGATAGCCATGGCTTTCCTCATAACCGAAAAGGAACACGTTTCTGTGGGTATCGCCTCGCTCTTTAATGACTTCTCCGATGTATTTAAACCCCGTCAGGGTCTCCACCGTCTCGATGCCGTAGGCGGAGGCAATGGCTTTCCCCAACCCGGAGGTCACAACCGTTTGCACCATCATGCCATTTGGCGGAAGCGTCCCGTTCTTCCTGCGCTGGGACAATAGATAGTCAAGCATCAGACAGCCCAACTGATTGCCTGTCAGCGGCACATAGTCCCCCTCTTTATTTCGAACCACCGCCCCCAGTCGATCCCCATCCAGATCCGTCGCCAGCAAAAGATCGGCGCCCTCTTTGATGCCGAGCTGAATAGCTAAATCATAGACATCAAAGTCTTCAGGATTCGGATATTTCACGGTCGGACAGGCCGGATCCATAATCATTTGCTCAGGGACCGGATAAACATTCATCATACCGCTGCGTTTCAGGATTTCAAGCCCAAAACGAGCGCCGGTCCCATGAAGCGGCGTATAGACCACCCGGACGGGCAGTGTCTTTTCCGCCCCCCAGCCTTTTCTCAGGCTGATTGCACACACCTGTTCAAGGTACTTTTCTTCCACTTCCGGATCCACCCAACGGATCAATCCTTTTCCTTCGGCTTCGGCAAGCTCTGCGACGGGCACAGCCAATTCATCGGTTACCGCAGCAATTTGAGCCATGACGGCCTTGGCAAAGCCATCGGTGATCTGACCACCATCCGGGCCATACACTTTATATCCGTTATCTGAAGGGGGGTTGTGGCTGGCGGTAATAACGACACCGGCATCCGCCCCCAGTTCCCTTACAGCAAAAGAGAGCACTGGGGTGGGTGTTGGTTGCGGGAACAGCCGCGCCTGAATCCCTTCATAAGCCAAAACCCCTGCTGTTTCCTGGGCGAACCTGGCCGAATTTTTACGGGTATCGAAGGCGATGCATACGGATAGGTGCTTTTTATCTGGATGGACTGTTTTCAAATATCGGGCCAACCCTAAGGTGGCTTGGCGGATCAGGTAAATATTGATCCGTCCCGGCCCGGCGCCCATACGCCCACGAATGCCGCCGGTGCCAAAATTCAAGCTTCGATCAAAACGATCCTGGATCTCCTTCTCTATATTCTCAATGGAATCCAGCTCCTGCTTCAGGTCTGGATCCATCGCCTCATACCCTCGCCAGCGCTTGTATTCATCAAAATAGGTCATGCCGTCACCTCCAAACATGACTAAAGATATTGTTCCAGATGCTTCTCTTTGCAGAGTCTGACCAGTTCCCGGACTTCCTGTGACCGCTCTTTGTCACAGACCATGACCACCTCGCCGGACCGAACGATGATCAAGTTCTGAACACCCAAGGCAGCAATAAGTCCCTCTTGTCCATAAATAAGGCAATCGTCATTATCATAGCCCACAAAATCCCCCTGTATTTTCATCCCTCGCTCATCCCTCAGGGCAATCCTGTCCAGGGCACCCCAACTTCCCAGATCGTCCCACCCAAAATCCCCTTGCACCATGAGGATCTCCGGGCTTTTTTCCATAATTCCGAAATCCACAGAAATCGACGGCATATTCGGGAAGACCTGGCCAAGCACCTCATCATACTGCGAGCTCCCGATGGATGGATCGATCCTATCTAAACCGGCAGCCAGCTCCGGAATATGTTCTTTGATGCGCTCCAAAATCACGTGGGCTTTCCAGATGAATATACCGCTGTTCCAGTAAAAACAGCCTGCCTGAACAAATTCCCAAGCCCGCTCCGGATCAGGTTTTTCCACAAAACGCCGCACAGGAAATACAGATGGACCGGTATCCAGTCCATCACCTTCTCTTTCGATATAACCATACCCTGTTTCCGGACGGCTGGGTTTGATCCCGATGGTTACCAGACAATTTTCTTTGACTGCCCAGTGAAAAGCCTTTTCCAGACACTGATGATAATCTGTGGCTCCCATAATCATATGATCCGACGGGAACACCAGCATAACCCCCTCCGGGTCCCGCCTCCGGATATGGATGGCAGCCAGACCAATACAGGGTGCTGTATTACGCCCCACAGGTTCAACCAGAAAATTCTCTGGGGGAATCTCCGGGAGTTGCTCTTTCGCCAGAGCCAGGTGCTGTTTACCCAAAACAATAAAAATATTTTCAGCTGGAATCAAGGGTAAAATTCGATCATAGGATTGTTGGATGAGAGAACGGTCTCCCACAAGCGTCAGAAACTGTTTTGGTTTAGCGGTTCGGCTTTCAGGCCAGAAACGCTCCCCCCTGCCGCCTGCCATGATCACTGCATAGCGGTTCACTGGATCACTCCTTCCGAATCATCCGCCCGATGCCCGGCCGTAATGGTTCTCGATGCGTACAATATCATCTTCGCCCAGATAACTTCCTATCTGCACTTCAATGAATATGAAGGGCGCCGACCCCGGATTGGTGACTCGATGGAGCATCCCCGCAGGAACATCGATCGAATCTCCCACCACGAGGATGTGCTCTTTCCCCTCGAGAAGAACAAGTCCTTCCCCCAAAACCGCCACCCAATGCTCCCGTCGCTGGGTGTGCTTTTGATAACTAAGTTGTTGTCCAGGATCCACCGTGATCCGCTTGACTTTATAACCAGGCTGATCAAGCATCACTTCCCATTTTCCCCAAGGAGGGGTGGCAGTTTCCAGAAATTCCCTTTCGCTGCTCATTTTTTCACATCCTTTATCTCGCCTTTTCATTCTCAATCGGATCCTTGTAATAAAAGCGGCTGATCAATTCCCACCGATACATGGATACCAAGGCCAACACAAACGAAACCGTCGACTCTGCACCCTGGTTGTGACTGGGTCCCTCCATGCCTAAGCCATCGGCGCACGCCCCGCTGTTGGGATTATAAAGGGTCTTCCCCAAACGGTTTCTTCCTAAATACCACTGAAATGCCGCATAGGCCATTTCAAGATATTTTTCATTTCCGGTCAGGGCTCTGGCCAGAATGCAGGCTTCCGTCAAAGCGCCGGCGTCCAGAGGCTGCTGGCAGTATAAAGCCTTTTCTTTGCCCTTGTAATACCAGCCCTGGTTTCCGATCATGTCAAAGTAACCCTCCTGATATTGGACATCGATCAGGAAATCCAGCGCTTCCATGCCGCACTTCAGATACTCTGGATCCCGCAGATGGCGGTATGCCAAAAGAAGCGCCTGGGGCAGACGGGCATTGTCATAGGAAAGGAAATCTTCAAACCATTTCCAGGTTCCATCCGCATTTTTTTGATACCTTTCCAGAAGGGCATCGCCCAATCGTTTCATCCCCCTCCCGGCGCGCTCATCGTCAGGACGAAGCACCAGATAGGATGCCAATCCACACGCCGCATAGGCTTGGGCCCGGGTATAGGTCAGTTTTTCCAGCATGGGCAGACTCTCTTCCACCATGGTTCTCGCTAAAAGCCCAGGTGCCCGGTTCTTCACCAAACGTGCGGCAGCGCCCAGTCCCCAAAGACAGCGGCCAAACGTATCTTGGCTGGTTTCCTGTTGTGGAAATTCTTTTTGATAGTTCATATAATTATAAAACCAGCCATCGTTTCGCCGCGCATAGATAATGAACGCCATATATTTATCCATCAACTTCAATACGGACTCATCCCTGAATAGATTATAGTATTGCGAAAAAGCCACCATGGCCCGGGCAGCGTCATCCGCGGAATAGTCCTTGGTGTAGTCAGGAATGCCATAAAACGTATGTTGGATGATCCCGGTATCATCGGTCAGTTCCTTCAAATAATTTATATTGATGTTGGGCAGTGTGTATTCACGCACTTGACGGCTCCTGCCGATGGTGCCCTTTTCCATTTCCATTTCGAAGATATCTATATATTGCCGTGATACTTTATCCCACGTCATTTTCTGGCCGGCGACATATGCCTGGCCAGCCATTGCAAGACGTTCGTCGGGCGCTTCGATCAATTCCTGAATGGCTTTCCCCATTCCCAAGGGGTCTTGAAAGTTGACCAATCGCCCCCTGCCATCAGCCAAGGCTTCACGCGCATGGAGATAAGGCGTGGATAGAATGGCTTTCCCTTTTCCTAAGGAAAGGCTCAGCACGCCACTGGTGATCTGGGCTTCGGATTGATACGGACAAATTACCAGATCCGCCGCGCCCAGATAGATATCCAAGGTCTCATCATCCACAAATTCATTGATAAAGCGGACATTATCCTGAAGCTGATATTCGTCCACCTGATTGATCAGGCTCTCCCGATATACTTCCCCCTGTTGCTTCCTTACTACGGGGTGGGTAACCCCCAAGACAATGTACAAAACATTGGGATGGGCTTTTACAACGTGGCTCAGGGCTTCCAAGGCTGTCTCGATTCCTTTGTTCCGGCTGAGAAAACCAAAGGTCAAAATGACAAACCGCTCCATAATGTTCAGCTTATGCTTGTAGTACACTGGATCGATATAGGGAACATCCGGCACCCCATGGGGTACCAGGAGTATCTTAAAGGCCGGGATGTCATACACCTCCGTGAGAATTTTAATGGCCAGCGGATTCATCACAATGACGGCTTTTGAGAAGGCTGCCACTTCAACCAGGGTCTTATACTGGCCTTGCGTCGGTTTTTCCAAGACGGTGTGCATGGTGGTTACGACGGGTTTTTCCAGCCGGCTGAGAAAATCAACAATATAATTCCCATCGGGCCCTCCATACAGACCATACTCGTGCTGCAGAGAAACCATGTCCACCGCGGATTGATTGATGTGGCAAGCAGCCGCCCAATAGTCCTCCAGCCGATCCTGCTCCACCTGAAAGGTGACTTTGGAAGGATACAGGTAGGTTTCATTGTTATTTATGGCAATGAAAGAGGTGGCTTCCCTGCCGAGCAGGCGCTCAAGGCCACGACTTACATTGCTGGAAAAAGTAGCAATACCGCACTGACGGGGCAGCACACTACTGACAATAACAATCTGCAGTCTTTTTTTTACTTCGCGGGTGCCTGTCTGTTCCAGCGTCATGCTCCAGCCCTCCTTTGTCCAGACGATGTGTGTCTTTTAATTATACATAATATTCTGATTTCTGTAAAATATTCACCCTATTTGTAGTAAGGTTAAGATGGAAATGCTACAATATAGAGGATGTGTGTTGATTTTTAATAGATTTAGTGAAAATAAAAAGGCATTTGCAATGCGAGGTGTTGAAATTGACCGAGATCGAAGCCAAGTATCAACAATCTATTTCTGAAACACTCAAGCGGGTCGCAGCCATGGGTCGATTCGATTTGGTGATCGGTATCCCTTTTTCATCGACCAGCAAAGAACTTAATGCCCTCCTTTCCATTTTGGAATCCGGCCTGGAAACTTACTACCCGGAATTGAATCTTTTAATCATTTGCATGGTCAGTCCTTCCCGTTCCCTGACCCGGACCATCAACGCTTGCCAATCCAACAGGAAGGATCGGATCATTTTCACGCAGCTGGATAAGTCCCTTGCCTGCCATGGATGGGCTTACCGGGGACTCATGGATATCGCACGTAAACTGTCCGCCGATCTGCTCATCACTGAAACAAATCTTTTGCCCGGACCAGATTCAATCATTACGGAAGGCTTCGCACCGGACTGGGTAAAAATTTTGTATCAGCCCATAAAAGATGAGGATGTTCAATTTGTTTTGCCTCGATTCAAGATGCTCCATCCAACCAGCAGCATCGATTTTCATTTTGTTTTTCCACTATTAGCTTCCTTATACAATGTGGAATTGCGGAGCGGCCTGAATGCCGGAATGGCGATTTCCCATCAGCTTCTGACAACGTTGACCACCGAATTGTCCCATAATGGCGATCAGGTCTATGAATGTGGCATCCATTACTGGCTGGTTGCCCGGATCCTAGAGATGAAAGCGCAAGTTGCCGAAGTCTATCTCGGCGTTATACCTCGCGCTTCCCAGTCCGTCGGAACAGACTATCTTTTCAACCAAGCAGCCACGGTTCTGTTTGATTTTCTTGGTAAAAATCAAACCGTATGGATGGATTCTCCTCAGGCAGTCCGTTCAGCCTTATTGATCGGCCCTCGGGAGGATCTCTTTCCTAAAGATGTCATCATGGATGTCCGCCCTCATTTAGTTCAATTCCAGCGAGGATACGATCGATATTACGAAGCGGTCTGGTCCCGGGTTTTTTCTGAACAAACCCGCACTCAATTGGCGCAAATCGTGAAAGGGGCAGCTGCCAGTCATGAAGGCTTTGTCTTTCCAGCCGGGCTTTGGGCTCATTTGGTCTATGAAACCATCGTCGCCTATCATTTCATCCCGGAATTGGCGAAGGATGATTTGATCAACAGCCTTGCAGCACTCTTTGAAGGCCGCTTGGTAGGGTACTTCCAGGAAATTGCCGATAATATCCCCTGCAGTCTAAATCAGGACCCCGCTCATTATGCCGCTTGTCCGCTCAAAACCCGAGCCAATCTCGAAGCCCAGGTGGATGCTTTCATCATTCGGAAATCTTCCTTCCTGGAGCATTGGCTGCACCACAAAGAACAGCTTCAGCCTTTCCTGCCGGAAATATCTTATTGGGAATACATCCCCGAGGTTCCCATCATGCTGCCCCATGTGGTCAGAGGTCCCTCAGGAAACAGTGCCCACGTTTACGGTTTCTATGAAAGACTCCTCAAAGAATACACCGAGGATTTCAAAGCCTTTATCAAGGAAAACCTTCAATTAATTCCAAAAGACGGTTCAGTCAAAGTAGGACAGGGCATCCGCGGTCTGATGACCCGCTTGGAAGAAGATATGGACAAGTTCTTGATTCCGGGCAGTCTCCATTCGAAGGAGGGTGTCAAGCGGATTGCCGAGAAGATTTTCCGTCTCTTTCCTTCTCCACAAAGCATGTCACTCAAGGAAGAAGCCGCTTCCCGCCTGATCCATAAAAACCCTCCGCGGAATTTGATTATCCTCTGGGGTTATCATGATGAGGAGGAGCTTTTAGCGCATCATAACCCGCTGGATGTCATGGCCCTTACGTTCTGGTCTGAAACAAGCCGGTACAGCACCGGAAATACACAGTGGCTCCAAGAGAACCTTACCCCGGAGGATTTTGAAATGTCTCCCATCCTTCCCATTGTGGTGGATTACGCTGATTTTCCGACCCTGGCCAGCATGCAAGAGTCCTCTTCACTGGATCATCTCACCAGTCGGGTGGTCATCAGCAACCTCAGGGAAGGCAGCGGCGGCGAATTTCCTAAAACCCATTTTCTTACCGCTATTTTGAAACAAATCATAAAGTCCGTGGAATATGGTCGAATTTGGGATTCCTATATCCAAGAATATGCTGCCGAAGAGTTTGCCGAGCGGGTCATCAATTCGATCGAAAGCATCTGGAGTGTTGGCGTTTTCTCCGCGCATAGCCTCTTTGAGCATATTCAACAAACTCAATTGCGGGACAAACTCCTGGAAATCGCCCAAGAGGATTGGGAGCTTTCCGGCCCCCTGGTGGATCAGGCAAAAGAACATTTGATTCGCATGGCAAAAGCTTATCATCTCGGGCTCACTTTGCCAGACGGTGTCTTCACCACCTGCTGTATGTGGAGTTGGGCAAGCTATAGCTTCAAAGGAGGAAAAGGCATCCCCACCCCCTTATCCTTGCTGGTCGAAAGGCGCTGGTTTAGCGGTGAACTTTTCGGCCGTCTTTACGAACAGGTTGTGGGAAGCCGTGAAGATATTCTGCCCATCATCGTTGCGCTTATGGGACAAAATAAAGAAAATGCGGACTTGTCCGCTCTGTATCTTGGGGCGACCCCTGTTGACACGAATCTTGTCATTGACCATAAATTGGATAAGGTTTTCCCCTTGGCCGGTCAGCTTATCCGTTCACCCTTCAATCCGATCTTGGCACCCTTAGCAGATCATGATTGGGAAAACAAATATGTGCTGAATTGCGGCGCGATCCGTGTGCGTGAAAACGTCTACATTTTCTATCGGGCGGTTGGTGATGACGGGATCTCCCGGATTGGCCTGGCCATCAGCGAAAACGGACTGCAAGTGAAGGAACGTTTTTCCGCCCCAGTCTTTAGCCCAGCCAATGAAAGTGAAAAAAAGGGTTGTGAAGATCCGCGTTTGGTGGAAATGGGCGGCCGCATTTACATGCTTTATACGGCTTATGATGGCGTTACGCCGCAAATCGCCCTGGCCTCGATTTCAGAAGAAGATATGCTTGCCCACAATTGGACAGAATGGCGTCGTCATGGTCTTCTGTTCCCCGGCCTTTCCAACAAAGACGCGATCCTTTTCCCGGAACGCTTCAACGGGAAGCTTGCACTCTATCACCGGATCGCACCGAGCATATGGATCACCTATTCCAATAATTTCGAAACCCCCTGGCCCCGGGAAGGCCATAAAATCATCATGGGCACCCGCTCCGGTATGATTTGGGATGCGGTTAAAATCGGCGCCGGGGCGCCGCCTCTGAAAACCAAATTCGGATGGCTTCACATTTATCACGGAGTAGATTATGCCTTCACCTACCGTTTAGGGATTTTCCTTACAGCCCTGGATGATCCTGAACAGCTTCTGTACCGCTCACCCAACCCTATTTTAGAACCGGAAACCTCCTACGAGATCGGTGCGACGGGTAAAAGCTGGGTTCCAAACGTGGTATTTACCTGCGGCGCGGTGTCTTCCGACCACAAAGCCATGCTCGACGAAGAGGACGAAATCCTAGTTTACTATGGCGGAGCGGATACGGTCATTGGTGTGGCCACCGCAAAACTCAAAGATCTGATTCCAGAAAGCCACCGAAAGCTAAAAAATGTTCATTGATTTCGCACAAGCAAGCCGTAAAAGCCCTCGGTTACGCCACGAGGGCCGCCTTGCCTTTTCAAAGGATGAGGCATACCATGGAGCATGTTGATTTGATCGCCACACTAAAAGGAAGGAACAGAAAACATGGATCGATTGTTTTTATAGCAGCGCCTTGATTTATAGGGCTGCTGCAAGATATTTTTATACGAGCAGCGGTATCTATGGAACCCTTGCTGGCCTCGGCAGAGGCTATCTTTTCACTGATCGGGATCGCAGCCATCGGCAATCAAAAAGGGGGCCATGCTGAAACTCAACATGTTTCAGCATGGCCCCTTCCGTCTGTCTATATTTATTTTGTCATCAGGTTATAAAGCACTTGCGCGATTTCACCGCGGGTCGTGGCGGCGGTGGGGTGGAGGCTGTTGTTATATCCTCCCACAATACCCGCCTTGACCAAGGCAGACATGGCTTCCTTCGCCCAATCGGCGGTATGGGCCGCATCGGTGAAGCTGGAAAGCTCGGTGGTGTTGACGGCTGCCGGGACTTCATCCAATACCTTCAACGCATTATAGAGCATGGCGAACATTTCCTGCCGGGTGATGGCTTTCTCCGGCGCAAAAAGGTTGTTTCCAATGCCGTTGACGATGCCCAGTCCTTTCGCCGTCCACAAATAGCCGGTGTAATCGGTGCTGCCCGCGTCGGCAAAGTTGGCTCCGGCCTGGGTCTGGACGCCGATTTGATAGGCGTTCATGAGCAGGACCACAAATTGGGCCCGGGTCAGTTTTGCCTCCGGGCTGAAGCGTCCGTCGCCGGTGCCGGAGGTGATCCCGCGGGCGGCAATGAAGTCCACTGCACTTTTGTACCAGGCTTGGGCGCTCACATCCGTAAAGGAGACCGGGTGATAACCAATGGAGAATCTGGAGAAATGGGGCGTCTTGAAGACGACAGCCTTCAGCGCCGCATCATAGTGTCCGCGGACCGGCTTCAAGGTGCCATCCCCGGCCAGATAATATATCACCACCGCATTGGGATTCTCGCCGGGTTTCAAGGTATAGGGGATCGAAACGGTGGCATGGCCGCCCTGGAAGTCCGATACGGTTTTGCCGCTGTTCGTCACGGTCAGATCATAGACCGGCCGGCCGTTCACATCCGCCAGGCGCTCCGCAGTGATCACCACCTCGCCGCCGCTGGCCGCGCCGGAAATCGTATCGACTGCTTTGCCGTCGAAGGTGATGGAAACGAAGGGGGACTCCATCCCGAAATCAGCATTCGTCTCTGAGGCAAGCTTGCCAAATTCAGCCTGAGGCACACTTATCTGAAGCTTATGGATGGGCAGTTCCGCATCAACCACCACCTTGATGCCATCCTCTTTCGATGTCCCTTCGGTTGCATCTGCTTTTTCAAGCAGCGCATCCATGATTGCGCTTGTGATCGCCCCATGGGCACTGCCTAAGGATGTATTAGAGGAAATCTTTGTGCTATTGGTCGTTGTCGGCCCGGAGACATTGGTTGTGACCTCGATTTCAGGCTCAAAGCTGCTGCTGCCCTGGGACGCTGCTTTGGCAGTTTTCACCATGACCATGTCATAGGCTGTTTTGTTTCCGGCTGCATCTTTTACCAGGATATTGAAATAATATCCTGTATCGCTGACCAAAGCGGTGATCTGTTTGCTGTCCATGTCTGCCGCAAATCCGCCGACGAGGGTGCCATTGGCTTCCATCCCGGCTACATCCGCGATATTGTCTGTCATGGAACGATACACGCCATACTGAAGCTCTGTTGCAGGCGTGGTGTTATCGTTCGCTTTGTTCCAAGTCAAGGTCACGGCGTTGCGGGTTATGCCGGACGTTCGGATGGTTCCGTCCTCCACCTCAGGCGCTGCGCTATCGCCAAGCGCCTGTTTTAGGACCGGGTAGCTGTCGTTCGTGCCTGGAATCAGTTCCCAGCCATAGTAAATTTCTGCATCCCCGATCCAGGTATTCAATAGCCCCGCAAATTCCATGGTTTTCATTTCAGCAGAAGCTTTTGCCAGACAGCCTTCCCCGCTGCCGTGAACCTGAGGCGTGTAGCCGTGGAGCTCTGTGGCGATGATCTGCGCATCCTGATTCCAGAAATTATTGATCAACACCATTCCCTGATAGTTACGGCCATAAAGCCCCCCCAGATATCCCCAGGCGCTTCCGGAAACATCTCCCGTCGCGTAGCAGTTCTGGATATAACTGGTCCCTGCAAAGTTGACGGTATAGCCAACCAGGCCGCCGGCATGAGGATACGCTCCGGCTGATACGTTGCCTGTAGCAAAGCAATTGGTGATATTGCCAGCCTCATTCGAACCGATCAACCCGCCTGCACTGCTTCCGCTGGCAGTAAGATCAACCGCTGCATAACTATTCAGGACATTTCCCTTGTTCCAGCCAATCAATCCTCCCAGCTGTGAATAGGCAAAAATTTGGCCGGTAGCATAACAGTGATCGATGGTTCCCTGGTTGTATCCGGCCACGCCGCCAGTATTGGCTGAGGCATTGGAGTAGATGGACAAGCCCTCTACGCCGACATTCTTGACACTGGCGTTCGCGGCGACGATCCCGAATAATCCAAGGTTCGCAAACGTGTTATTGTAAGCAGATGGTGTACCAATCGATAGGTTGGTGACCTTATATCCATTGCCATCGAAATGCCCCTTGAAGGGATTGGCATCATTGCCGATCGGGATCCAACCTGTCTCTCCGGCGTCGATATCCGCCATCATGATATAGTAAGCTTCTCCATAATTCGTGCCAAGGTTTACTTGCTCCGCAACATAGCTTAATTCATCAAGATCATTAATTTTGTAGGGATCTGCTAAGGTTCCGCTACCCTCCAGGGTGGTTGCCTGCACGGTGGAGTCGTTCTCTACGGCAATATCCTCAAAGGAAGCCAGCAGCCCTTCGTCTGCCGCCTGGATATCTCCGGCGGTGTAGCTCACTTCCACAGTCTGCCCGTCATAAAGGGTCTCCCCCAAAGTCAGTTGGATCGTTGTGTCATCCAGACCATCCAGCGCAGCGGCCTCCACCGGGATGCTGTTCTCATCGGCCATCACGGTGAATTGGCTGTGCTTGCCGGAAGGATCCGCCATGGCCTTGTCAAAGGCCAGGAGGATTAACTCTCCGTCCTCCGTTGTCCCGGCGCTCTGAAGCAGCGGAGCCTCCGGAGGGATTACTTCGCTCATGTCGGAATACAGGCCGACCTCGTCAAAATAAATCTCATTGGTTCCCAGGTTGCCAGCAATAAGGCTCAAGGTTGTGGGGGTCAGGGACGGATGGGTCGGAAGATCCTCGGCAGCCTTGATGCCGTTGATATACACATCAAAGGTTTTGAGAAGCAAATCCGCCTTCAGGGTGATTTGGCACCATTGCCCCAGGGTATAGTCACCGATATCCAGCGTGTCTCCGTCATTACCGTTGCGCACCGCAAGGATATTTCCGTTATCACTAAACCACACGGCGGCGTAGCGGGTTCCCCAGGGACCCACGCCCAGGTTGCGGAAGGCGATCTCTCCAGGCCAAACGCCGCTGACCGGTTTGATCCAGGCATCCGCAATCAAGATGTCCGGCAGCTCAGACGGCAAGCTCACATACTGCTCGGAGGACCAGTAGTGGGCGCCCTCCAGCCGGAAGACCTTGCTGTCCACCCCCTGATAACCGGAGGTGGTCATCACCTTTTGATTGGCATCTCCGGTGCCGTTATACTGAATCGCAAACGAAGAAGGATACGTATTTTCATCATAGGACTCAAAGTCATCGAAGAAAACCGGTGCTGCGAAGGCAGCCATCGGTATGCTGGTTATAATCGACAGCACCATAGCCACCGATAACAGCATCGAAAGTAGTTTTTTCCCCATTCAAATCCTCCTCCTGCATTGTCGATATATCATGACCCATAGAATAGATTATACTTTATTTTGGTACCGGCCTAAAGCATTCCCTCGCTTTTGACAATGACAATTTATTTGACACGATTTGTGTCATCAGGCATTGCTTTCGCCCAACGCATTTGATAATCTAATACCGAGGTGATCGTGATGCAGTTCTATGAAAAGCTGGATTTTCTCATGAATATAACCAAAACAAGCAACAGCGCCCTGGGACAGAAGGTCAAGCTGGATGCTTCCCATATCAGCCGGCTCCGCAGGGGGCAGCGGAACGCCATCAAAGACAAAGCCACCCTCGCCGCCATGGCGGATTATTTCGCCCGGAGCTGTACCTCCGAATACCAGCGCAAGGCTTTGACGGACATGCTCAACCTCAGCCAGCCTGACCTTGAGGGCGATCAGCTTGCCCGATCGATCTCTAAATGGCTTATCCACGAAACAAAGGAGGATTCGGATGCCGTCGGTGTTTTTTTGGACAGCTTCATGAAGATGAATCATCCAAAAGAGAGGCAGGCTGCTCCGAAGCCCAAAGCGCCACCGCTATCCCTTCCACAGGAAGCGCTTTCGGTCTATTATGGCATGGACGGCAAACGGCAGGCTGCCCGGTTCTTCTTATCCGAGGTGATGGCCCAAAGCCGGCCACGGACCCTGCTCCTGTACAGTGACGAAACCACCGATTGGATGACCGCCGACCGGGAATTCGCCGCCCAATGGGCTCAGTTGATGAAAGGTGTGCTGGCAAAAGGGAATCGGATCAAAATCATCCATACCGTCAGCCGGGATCTGGATGAAATGCTGAACGCCATCGGGCAGTGGATGCCGCTGTACATGACCGGCGCCATTGAGCCCTATTATTATCCTAAGAAACGTGACGGTGTGCATAAACGAACTCTTTTTGTGGCGCCGGGGCTATCGGCCGTGGTTTCCAGCTCGGTGGGCCAAATGGCTGGGCAAGCGGCCAATTTGCTGTTCAGAAATCAGGATGCCGCCGACGCCTTTGCGGAGGAATTTAATCAGTACCTGCAGCAATGCAAGCCGCTCATGAAGGTTTTCACGTCCGAGGACGACGCGCGGTATTTCGATGCTCTGCGGGACTTCGAAAAAAAAGCCTGCGATGCCATCATCAAAACGGAATCCCTGTCCTTGCTGACCATGCCGGAGTCCCTATCCTCCAAAACCATGGCCCGAATGGGCAGGGCGGAGCGCCCTTTGATCGATTACCATCGGCAACGGATCAAAATCCTCGAAAACCATCTGCAAACCCATCGCTTTACAGAAATCGTTCCCCTCTACCCTTTGGAAAGGATCAAAAACCATGGGGTCAAAGTGTCCTTGTCTGACATCATGAACGGCGGCTCCCAATACTATACAAGGGAGGAATACCTGGAGCATCTGGAGCATCTGGTTTATTTGAAGCAGACCTTTGACCGGTTCCATGTTTATTTGGTCGAAGACCTGCCCGAAAGCAATTACACGGTTTACGCCAAGGAGGATCTTGGGGCAATCATTGCCAAAACCTCGGCGCCTCCGGTGGTCCTTTCAGTTGACGAAACCAATATGGCCGCCGCTTTTTGGGATTTTTTAAGAGATTTGATCGGCGAAAAGGACTATCAAAATCCAAACCAGCAAGAGGAAACCAAGAAGCTGCTCAAATACATCCAGAAAATCAAGCAGTGATCGATCATTAATCATCATACAAAGGAGTGGTATCATGGAACCCTTGCTGGCCTCCGCAGAAGCCATATTCTCTTTGGTCGGGATCGCAGCCATCGGCTTTTTTGCCCTGCACCGGAAAATTATTTCCCAAGATATGCTGAAGACCCTATCCACCGTGGCCATCGAACTTTCGCTGCCCTTTTATGTTTTCGCCAACCTGACCCTGAACTTCCGTCCGGAAAGCTCACCCGGTTGGTGGCGCCTGCCGCTGTGGTGGATGCTTTTCGCCGCCTTGACCTTTCCCTTGTCCCTGGCCGCCGGCCGGCTGTTCTCAAAAGACATCCGGAGAGAAGCTTCTCTATCCGTCTACCTTTACAATCCAACCTTCGTGGCCATGGCCGTGATCTCCGGCATCTTCGGAGGCGATTCGCCCTACATTGCAGATCTGTTCCTGTTCACCATGTTCACCATCATGTTTCAATTCAACATTTATCCCGTTTTTTTTCAGGAAAAGGGCGCCGGGACGCTGCCCAACATCCGTACGTTCGATTGGAAGAAAATCTTCAATCCGCTGATCAAAGCAACCTTTGTAGCCTTGCTGTTCCGGCTGTCCGGCGCAGATGCCTACCTCCCCAAAGTTGTGTTCACCATCGCCAAGCAGGTGGGCAGCATGGCCTCGCCCCTGATCATGCTGATCTTCGGCGGATACGTTTATCTGGATATGCAGCACGCCGGAAAAATCCACTACCTGGACGTTTTCAAGTATGTGGCCATCAAGAACGTCCTGCTGCCCCTGGCCACCCTGGGCCTGCTGTATCTTGCCCATCCCAATTATAATGTGGCCTTGCTCCTGCTATTGTCCGCCGCCGCACCCATGCTGAGCACGGTGCCGATCTTTGTGGAGCGATTCCATGGGGATGTGGAGATTGCCAACCAGTTTCTTGTGGGGAGCTTTGTGCTTTCCATTTTGTCAATCCCCCTGATGGTAATGCTGCTGAACCGGATCTATCCATAGAGCATACCAAAAAAGGATTTCAGAAAGATAGGCTTTCTGAAATCCTTTTTTTATACATTATAAAAGATATGCCTTGCAGTCTCTCGACTGATACGTCAGATTGCGGGGAACCATGAAGGATCATCACTCAGTGAAACGTCGGTTTGGCAATCATAGAAGCGCACTTGAAGCAGCTTCAATCCATGATTGTCATATTCCCAATATTCCCCTTGAATTATATCATCAAAAATCGGCACACGGACATATTGGATAATATCGGCAAGGCCATCACCGGTCGTATCGACTTCAACCTTGAAAACGATGGTCGTCAGTTCGGCAGTCACGTTGGTGAAGGAGGTTTTGCCTTTGGTTCTCATGGTGATATCCTGACTGACCTGTTCAATGGAAGCAAGACCACCAGAAAGGCCTGCCCTGTTTAAAGTTTTTACAAAGGTCCCGGAGAGGAGCCCTGCAAAGGTGCTGTCAACAAGCTCAGCGCAGGTGGTGATCGTTGTCCAGCCGCCTGGTTTTCCGAGGGACCTGACGTACACAGAATAGTCGGACAGAGTATCCACATCGGTCATGTCTTGGCCTACGACATAGGGATCAAGACCAGGGGCCGGAAGCTGGAATACTGCCGCACCATCGGTGGCATTGGCATCCAGAACCGCAAAATCCCCTTCCTGCAATTCGATTTTCGCAGGACCTGACAGCGGAACAAATATGACTCGGCCGCTTGAATCGTCCATGAGTGCCGTCTTTGGATTTTGCACGCCGATGATATTCAATTGATAGAGTTTCTGGGCGTCCGGGGCACCGCTTGGCGCTGCCGACACGGGGGCGACAAACAGCATAACCAGGCTTACACAAAGAAGAATCGCAATAATTTTCTTCAAACGAAACACCTCTTTCTTATTGAACGAATTGCAACAGGAAGAACTCCATGAAAACAACTGTGATAAACGCATCACATATCATAACCCTCCCTTACGTTTAAATCTTAAATCTTTACCTTTTGGGGATATCGCCAGACATTGGTAAAGAAGATAAGTCTTTATAACTGAATATGAGTCTTCATTTCTCAGTTGCTATATCAGAATCTTCATAATTTTCAGCATGTTCAGTATACCATCAGGAAGGTTTCATTTAAGTTACATTTAAGGAAAATATTGAAAGAAATATGGCTGAAGAGGCCTATCATGTTTAATGCATATAAATATATAAGAAAAGCGGCTGCATCTTCTTGAAAAATGCTGCCGCTTATCGTTAAAATATGAACTTCTAAGGGAAACCTTTTTATTCGGAATGGAACCATGCCTCATGGATGGACCGCCGCCAGCAACGTGACTTCAAGGACGTCATACAGCTTGGAAAGCTGGCGGAGCATTTGGGTCGCTTTAACGCACTGCAGCAGCCGGGGTTTTACTATTCCAGATCGTGTAGGCCACCACCGTGGCAAGCACGACTGCGCCGCCCAGCAGCGCATAGAATCCCGGCGCTTCGCCATTGAAAAGAAAAACCCAAACCGGATTGAGCAAGGGTTCGATGAAACTGATCAGCGAGCAGGACAAAGGAGAGCAATTCCGTGCCGCGATGCCATAGAGCAAATAAGGGATCCCCAACTGAAAAATGCCAAGTGCAAAAATCGCGGCAAGGGCCGGCATGCTGATCGGGTTGTGTGAGAAAAAGAAAAAGGGCAGCCCGACCACCGCGGTCATGAGATGGGCAAGCAGGATCCCGCTGGAGCGGGAATCTTCATTGGTATGGCCTGTGACGACAAACATGCCGGCAAAAAACACGCCGGCCAGCAGCGCCAACACATTGCCCAGCATCGACTTGTTTGAAAGCTTATCAAAGAAAAACAAAGAGATGCCCAGGGTAGTCATCACAACTGCCAAAATATCGCCACGACGGAACCTTTGCCGGAAAAAAAGTGCGGACAGAATCAAGATGGAAATCGGCGCCGAGTACTGGAGCACGATCGCATTGGCCGCTGTGGTCAATTTGTTCGCCGAGATATATAAGATGAAATTGCCGGACATACAGATACCGGCCAGAACCGAATCCCCATTGACGACCCATTGGATCCGCTGATGGCGCATATAGAGGAAATAGAGCCCTGCCGCGATCAGGCTGCGGAAACCGGCAATAAACATCGGATTCCAGGGAACTATTTTAATGAAGATGCCCCCCGTGCTCCAAAGGACCGCACAAATGGCCATGAACAGGATGCCTTGATTCCGGGGATTTTTGATTTGCATGTGCAACACCCTTTGATTGTTGATTCGAAGTGCCTATCTCAGCAAGCCGTGACGGACACTTAGGTATTGTACCACACCCGCAGAGGTTTTTGGGATTTTTAGACAATGCTACCTTATTGAAAAGTACAACTTCTCATTTTTTGATATTATGATCGTCATAGAACAATACGAAGGAGCGATATCCATGGGGATGTGGAGATCGCAAACCAGTTCCTTGCGAGGCGCTTTATACGACCGATGCTATTTTAGTCAGAAAAACAATATTATTTTTCTGACTAAACGCTTCGTACTCTTGCATTTTTGGTCAGAATTATTGTATAATTTTTCTGACGAGGTGATCTTATGAGCAGACCGGACTACATGAAACAAATTGAAAACCGCATGATGGATGCCCCTTCCGATGTGGTGTTTATCACCGCCGACTTTCTGGACATCGCCGACACTCAAACAGTCAACAAAGCGCTATCCAGACTGGCAGACGAAAAAAAAATACGCCGCATTATTCGCGGGCTCTACGATCTCCCCCGATACAGCGAGCTGTTGCAGGAATACGCTGCCCCCAAAATGGAGAACATCGCAAAAGCGATCGCCAGAAACTTCCGCTGGTCCATTGTTCCCTGCGGAGATACAGCCCTGAATATGCTGGGCCTGTCCACACAGGTTCCGGCTGTTTGGCAATATGTCAGCGACGGCCCATACCGGGAGTACAGCATCGGTTCCTGTCTGTTGAAATTCAAACACACATCCAATAAGGACATCACCGGCGTTTCCTATAAATCCGCCCTTGTGATTCAAGCGCTCAAGGCATTGGGCGAGCATACCATCACTAACGATATGATCAGAAAGCTGAAAAAAATGCTGTCCGAAAACGAAAAAACTGCGCTTCTACAGGAAACGCAGTTTGGCACAGCCTGGATTTTTGAAATTGTGAAGGACATCTGCCGACAGGAGGAAACGCGATGAAGAGAATTGGCGGTTTGTCGACCGTAGAACGAGAAATTTTGCTTCGCAATACAGCCGCCAAGTGTGGTATAAGCGAGGGTATCGTGGAAAAAGACTTTTGGGTTTGCTGGAGGATGACTATGCGCATATGCAAAATATGATCTTTGGCGCAAAACCACACTTCAATGAAATCATGGATTGCATGAAGCGTCTGGAAATGGAAATCAATAAGTTTTAATGGTTGATCATCATACCTTATAAAATGACCCGATGGGCTCCAGACGCAATAGCCCTCATCTCTTTGTTTATAAGGAATAGAAGGGGGCCGTGTTGAAACTTCATTAGTTTCAGCACGGCCCTTTTGCGTTTGACGTATAAGTGGATTAAGCTGGTTAAGATCGAGTCGCCCACATCTTTTTGCAATAAAACAGTCTGCTTTTCAAGGTATAATCGGGCGCTTACACAAAGATCCTGAATGCAACTGCCACTACGGCCTTCCCGTAAAAAACGATAGTATTCCTCGTTCAATAGAATTGCCGATAAAATGCTCTCTAAAAACACCTAAACCTCGCATAGCACCTCCTTCAAAATAGCCTCGAGTTCGATTTCAACACGAGGGTCTTCATGTTCCGGATACTCCGAATAGAGGGAAAACACATCAACAACATCGTTCTGGGCAAACAGTGCCGGATCGTATTTCCAGATTTCCAATTCACAAAACTGAAGGTGTTCATCAATTTCGTCCATTTGCATTATGTCTTCTGCTGGAATTTCAGCAAAAGACGCCTTGCTGATGGCATAAGAGATATGGCTCGGTTCGCTGAGCATGGACAGCTTGGCTAATGCACTGTCTTTAGAAAAAAAGGCTTTGATATGTTCCGGCAGCTTTGCGACATAGATGGTTTTTTGAACCGGATCCATCAAATACAATTTCCCTTTTTCCCAAAACTCTTTTCTGGAAATCCTTTGATACTGCTTTCTGGTCGCTTTTCCCTGCTCTTTAACCAATCCCATGGATGCAAGCTGCCGAAGCGTCCGGCTAGTCGATGCTGTGGATATACCTAGCTTCTTGCGCAATTCACCGGTTTTAACATCATCGCTTTTTTGCTTCAAAATCGCAATATAAACGCATTGCATCGTAACCGTGAATTTTTCGATCCTTGGCTGCTTTAAGGTAATGGTTTCATTGAAATCGAGACAAATAAAGGGCAAATAAATTTGTCTGCCGGGGACAATAAAAGGGATTCGGTTGTGCACCAGGTTTTTTCTCTGGTACGGACGCATGTCATCAAAAATCAGGACTGATCTCTCGATGCCCAGTTCCCTTAGCTTGCTCATGTGCTTCATAATTTTATCCGCTAGGATCCGCTCCGTTTGCATTTTTAATAGAACACATTGAACGCCGTGGATTTTGCATTCAAAAAACAAATATTCATTCCTCAAGAATAGCGGAAGGCTATCGGTTTGAGAATACTGTTGAACTGTATATTTTTCTCTAAAGACTTGTTCCAGATAGTCTTCGATTGTCATAGTTCACCTCATTATTTCGCTGAGATTTGCATTATATCATTACAATTGATGCAATGCAATTATTTATGAAACAACGTAGCTTCTAATCGATAAATCTTGCCGAATTACTGCCTTTGTATCAGAAAACCGGCTGCCACAATGCTGTCAGCCGGTTTTCGTTTGCTCCGTATTCACTTGATCAATCACAGACTCGGTTTATGCCGATACGGTAGAATTTATCCCTCCGTGGCGAAATACCCCGCCTCCCTGATGGCCTGGGTGATCTCCCGAAAATGCTGCTTATGCTTCGTTTCCATAGAAATATGCAAGGTGCAGCCGGCAATGTCCGTGTTCTCGCCGCCGGGATCGTGGATCACCTTCGTCACGTTGGCCCCCAGCCCCGCGATGATGGCCGAAACCCCCTTCAGCTGCCCCGGTTTGTCCAGCATCTGGATTGTCAGCTCCGACCGGCGGCCGGTGGTCAGAAGGCCCCGGTGGATCACCCGGGATAAGATGTTTACGTCAATGTTGCCGCCCGACAGGATGGCGCACACCTTTTTGCCTTCAATGGGCAGCTTGTTGAACATCACCGCCGCCACCCCCACCGCGCCGGCCCCCTCGGCCACCAGCTTCTGCTTTTCCATCAGGGTCAGGATCGCTGTGGCAATCTCATCATCGGTGACGGTGACGATCTCATCCACATATTGACGACACAGGTCATAGGTCGTGACGCCGGGCGATCACATCCTCATCGTCAAAGGGATGGATGAAAATCCCGCCCTGGGCCTGCTGCCAGGCCACCGCGGCTTCATAGGCGTCGTCATAGACCCCGTCCGATGAGCCGCACCTCCGCCCCCATCCGTTTGGTGGCTTCGATTTTCGAAAGAGGCGCGATGCTGGGCACAAAAATCGTGGCTTGGATGCCCGCCTTTTGTGCGGCTAAGGCAACGCCCTGAGCGTGGTTGCCGGCGGAACAGGCGATAACGCCTTTGGCCTTTTCCGCTTCCGACAGCATGGCCATCTTGAAGGCCGCCCCCCGCACCTTGAAGGATCCGGTGTTTTGCAGGTTCTCCGTTTTCAGATACAGCGTGCAATCGGGTGTGAGGTTGTTGCATAAAATCGTATCAGTCCGCCGCAGGGTGCCCTTCAGCGTGTGGGCCGCCTGGTAGATTCGGTCCAAGGTCAGCATCGAATCCTCTCCCCCTTCACTCGGCCTGGGCCATAGCCGAGTCCGTCCGCAGCGACACCGAAAGGACGTCGTACAGCTTGGCCAGCTGGCGGACCATTTGAGTCTGGATGTATTCATCCCCCGTGGAGGAGATCAGCACCCGGGTTTGGTCGGGATGGGTGGTTTCATAGGAATGGATGCCGTCGATGTTGAAGCATCGCCGGGTGTAGAGTCCGGTGATCCGGTTGAGGACTCCGTAACGGTTGGCGACCAGCAATTCGATGGTAAACTTGTTCATGTTCAAATCCTCCTTGTCAAAATGTTTTTAACGGAACCGCCCGGGGGCACCATGGGATACACCATCTCGTCCCGGTCGATCTGACAGTCGATAACCACAGGGCCATTGGGCGGCAATTTCTGCAAGGCATCCTCAAGCTCGGACAGGCTGGCGGCACGAAAGCCTTCCGCCCCAAAAGCCTTGGCCAGGGCCACAAAATCCGTTTTGCGCTTCAGGGTGGACTGGGAATGCCGCTCCCCGAAGAACATAGTCTGCCATTGGCGCACCATGCCCAAGACCCCATTGTTGAGCAATACGATGACAATGGGCAGTTCCTGGGACACGGCGGTGGCCAGCTCGTTGAGATTCATGCCGAAGCTGCCATCGCTGGTGAACAGCACGGTCCGTTGGCCGTTCCTGGCCATGCAGCCGCCGATGGCGGCGCCCAAGCCGTAGCCCATGGTGCCCAGGCCGCCGGAGGTCAGCAGGGTCCGGGGCTGCCTAAAACGATAGTAGAGCATGGTCCACATCTGATGCTGCCCCACGTCCGTGGCCACCACGGTATCCCCATCGCAAAAGCGGTTCACCGTTTCGATGATGTTTTGCGGCGTGAAATCCCGGCTTTCCGGGAAAACATCCCGCTGCTTCAGTTCCTGGATCCGGGCCAGCCAGGCGTCGTTGCCCATGGGGGGCAAGGCCTGCAGCAGGGCGGCCAGCACCGCCTTCACATCGCCGCAGAGGTCGATGTGGGAGGCCACGTTTTTGCCCATCTCCGCCAGGTCGATGTCCACATGGATGATGACCCGGTCCTTCAGGTATTCCTTCACATTGCCCGTGGCCCGATCGGAGAAGCGGACCCCCAGGGCGATCATCAGGTCGCATTCCGACTGGGCCACCGTGGCGGCGTAGGTGCCGTGCATACCGCACATGCCCAGGTTGAGGGGATCGTCCGCCGACATGGCCGTCAGTCCCATCATGCTCAGGCCCACCGGCGCCGACAGCCGTTGGGACAAAGCCCGCAGCTCCGCCTCGGCTCCGGCGGCGATCACGCCGCCCCCGGCGTAGATGTAGGGCTTTTTGCATTGACGTATGGCCCGAAGGGCTTCCGACAAATCCGGCAGGGTTCGCAAGGCAGCCATCTTTTTCGGCTGGGAAGCGCTGGATTCGCAGGTGTCCGTTTGCACACTTTTCGGTACGTCCACCAAAACCGGGCCTTTGCGGCCGCTGGTGGCGATGCGGAAAGCCTCCTGCAGGATATGCTCCAGCTCCTCCACCTCCCGCACCACAAAATTATGCTTGACCACGGGCTGGGTGATGCCGGCAATGTCCACCTCCTGAAAGCTGTCCTTTCCCAGCAAAGGGACCGCCACATTGCCTGTGATGGCCACCATGGGGACGCTGTCCATATAGGCGTTGGCGATGCCGGTGACCAGGTTGGTGGCACCGGGGCCGCTTGTGGCGATGACCACCCCCGTTTTGCCGGAGACCCGGGCGTAGCCGTCGGCGGCGTGGGCAGCCCCCTGCTCATGGGCTGTGATGACGTGTTGGATGCGGTGGGCATTTTGGTAGAGTTCGTCGTAGAGGGGTAATATCTGGCCGCCGGGGTAGCCAAAGACGGTGGTGGCCCCGTGGGCACACAATTGATCAACGATGATTTGCGCTCCGGTTCGTTTCATGTGGGTTCCTCCTCAATTTTTTGTGCAAAATAAAAAGGGATCCATCAGCGCCGGCTGACGGATCCCCTTAAAAGCTCCGAAGAACTCCTAACTGCCGCGGTCAGCGCAACGCCAAAGAGCACTACCCAAAATGGTAATGCTGATCATAATAATATCGATGGCGGCGGTATGGCCGTTGCAGCTTGTGCGGTTGGTGCAGTTCAGCAAATCCATGGGATGCCCTCCTCCTACAAAATAAAAAACCCCCTACAGCGTCAGCTGCAAGGGGGTGTCATGTCGATACCCTTTACCCTTATCCAGCACAACGCAAAATGGCACGATCACGAATGATCATGCTAATAATGATAATAGCGATGTTGCTGGTCATGGCTAAGAACATTTTGCGTGCTCCTTTGCAAGGTTTTGGTTTATTATGGCACAGGCAATCGGATAAATCAAGCCATATTGTAAAAATATGATTTCGCCATGGGTAATGGCAGTTTTATTTCCCGGCATAAGACAACGCATCATACCATTGCTGCGGCGACAAAGCCTCATCCGTCACATTGTTTCTGTCGCCCAAAAGATCTTTGCACAGCGCCATCATGATGTGCCCCTTCAGGCCATTTTCCTCGCCCTTTTCAAACTGCGTCAGCAGGTAAGTCAGCGCCTCATCTCCCAGATTCAGGATATGCTCATACTCAGCGGGATGCGCGTCGATATAGTCTTGTGATTTTGAAGATTCCATCGGGGAGGACATGATCACCTCAAGGTAAGCTTCGACCTGTGCTTCCACGGCGGCGGTTGAAGCAAGGTTTGCCTCCATGGGCGTTTGGATGATTTGGTCGATGAGCTTTTTCAGCCTGTCGGCGCTGGCGCTATAGGGCCGTACATCCTCACCCAGCCATTGTTCAGCCACATCCCTTGAATAGGAAAAGCCATAGAATGCCCCGTCATGCTGGCCGGTTTGATCAGCAATCTTGCAATGGATCACATCCACATTGTCGATCAAGGCGAAGAGCATCGCCGCATTGCACTGAAAGGTGTCTCCGCGGATGGCACCATTCACCATGGCATCGGAGGCATCCTTCATGATGTAGTGGATGGTTATTTCGTAGGGCTCATGGCCGGTCTGCAGCGCCACCGTGTCGCGGACAATGCCCTTGGGCAAGGGCATGGCGTCGATCAGTCCAACCACTTTGCTGTTGTCACCCACATAGGGTGTTTTATTGGCCATTAAGGCGTCGATTGCGTATCCAGAATATGAATCCGGAGCCGTTGCGCCGTTGGGGGGATTCGTTGAAAACGCTACAATCGAAACCACCAAGGCGATCACGGCCAGAACCATGACCCAGAAGGCCGGTTTTTTATAATTCAATACATTGTGGATCCGCGCCTTCACATGGCTTTCACCAAAGGCCAGGGGATTGGCCGCAAAAATCCCACTTCGTTTCACTGAAAGGGAAAGCAGGGAACCGGAATAACCGCGCCGGGCATCCTGGCTCATCCTTTGCAGAACGCTCTCATCGCATGACATTTCCATGTCCCGGCTCATGAGGGCGAAGGACAGCCACATCAGGGGATTGAACCAGTGAAGGATGAGGGCGAGAAAGGCAATGGGCTTGAGGAGATGGTCCTTTCGGCGAATGTGAGTGCGTTCGTGCTCCAGGATATAGGGCAGATCGGCCTCTCCGACACCCACCGGGATGAAGATTTTCGGATGAAGGAATCCGCAGACAAAGGCTGTGCCGATCTGATCCGACACGTACACATTGTCTTGAACCAAGGTGGCGGTGAGCAGCCGCCTTTTTATTTTTAGGTAGGAGAATACACTGTAGGCAAGCAGCGCAACAATGCCCGCAATCCAGATCAGGCTTAGGAGGGCCATCCAGAGCTGCATGGGGTTGACACTGGCAATGGGCGTGGCCTGGGGCAGGGATGCATTCACTGCGCCGTCCAGGCTGCCGATGCCGGATTGGACCGTCGGTGTGTGCATAAAGCCTATGTCCTGGGGCACATATTCCAGCACACCCGCAGGGTTCCGGGAATCCACATTCAACAGCCCCAAGACGCTGAAGCCGGTGGAAAAGGACAAGGGGCAGACAAGCCGAAACAGCACTGCTGCCCATAAGGCATAGGAAAACAGCTTCGGGGCTTTCCTTAAAAGGCTTCGAACCAGCATCACGCCAATGGCAACATAGGACGCGGTGATGCTCATGTTGAGAATGGTGGTAAACATCCCTTGCAGGCTGCTCATTTTGTCGCCTCCTCAATGATCTGCTTCAGCTCTTCGGCCTCCTGCTGGGTGATTTTTCGCTCGCCAAGGAAAGCCGTCAGAAATTTGGGGAGAGAGCCGTCAAAGGATTTTTCGACTAGGGCGCTGCTCTCGTACTTTTGCACATCCTCCCGTTTGACGCGGGCGGTGACGACCGCATCCTGATTTTGCAGGATGCCGCGATCACAAAGCTTTTTCAATACGGTATAGGTGGTGGATTTCTTCCAGCCGAGCTTTTCTGCGCAGAGACGGACGAGGTCCGTGGAATTGATGGGCTCGTTGTCCCAGATCAAAGATACAAATTTATATTCGGCGTCGTAGAGCTTGAGCTTTTCCATTGGGGGACCTCCCTTGGGTCTATTTGAATAAACCGTAATTTGAGTCTACTGCATTAGACCTGGCTTGTCAATAGTTTGAAAACTCGAAACAGCCCATCGCCATCCCGATACTAAATTTTATCGTCAAAAAGCCCCGATCAAAATAACCGTGGCTCCTTTCGGTGTTATTATTCCTACAACTGTTTCTCATGCATTACCAAACGCAAGATGATTGACGAATAGTATAAACGCAAAAAAGGTGCTTCCAAAATCAATCGGTGGCACCTTTTTTGAAATCATCCAGTCTCTTAGGCTGCAGTCGTTTTGCTGTCAGAGGTCATCATGGAGACCACGATGATCAAAACGGCGGAAATGCCCAACGCGATCAGGATCTTGTAGGTTCCCAGAGAATTGATCTGGGAGAGAACCGCGCCGGCGATCATGCCGATCCGGGCGCCCCACGGGGTGACCTTGCTGTTTGTTTTGCCAGTAACGAATTCTTCATTGGGCCGTTCTTTCCAAAGCAGACCGACCACCAGAAGTGGCACTAAGCCGCCGCCGGCCATGGAATACGCTCTGGAAAAGAGGCTTAAAATCGATTGGGCATAGAGGGCAACCAAGGCTGCTGAAATGCCGATGATCACTGTCAAGGTCCGGACGATGGTCAACAGCTGTTTATCGGTAAGGCCCGGCTTGAAAACTGAAATGACGTCGTTGGTTATCAGAACCGTGGCAGAGTTCAGCGTAGAGTCTGCGGAGGACATGCCGGCGGCCATGATACAAAGAAAGATACCGACGGCAACGAATTGAGGCACCATGTTCATCATAAACCAGGGCATGGGTTCTTCGCCGGACAGGTTGGGATTGACCGTAAAGATGATCATGCCGACCATCGCCGTCAGCATAACCATGATGATGGCGATGGCGCCGCTGGTCAGCAGGCCGTTGCGGGCTGTTTTTTGGTCTTTGGCGGCAAAGCAGCTTTGCCAGTACAGCTGAGCAGCCAGAATGCCGACGCAGCCTGTGATAAAGTTGGTGAGCGCGACGCCGTAGCTGGCGCCGCCGAAGCTCCACATGTTTGCTTTGCCCATGGCAGTGAGCCGTATACCGATTTCGGCAAAGCTGAAATCCACGATTTTGAAAGCATAAGAATAAAAAATCGTGCCGAAAACAAGAACCATGATGCCCAGGACCACATCCATCCAAACCAGGGAATAATAACCGCCGACCGTGGTATAAACAATATAAATAGCGGTAAACAGGAAGATGATGGGGATAGGATTGGCGCCGGTGATGACCTGGAAAATAGTTCCAAAACCCTTGGCTTGGCCGCCGGTCCAGGCGATCATGATGCTGCAGGCCAGGACCGCTGCGATGACTCGAGTTACTTTGTCTTTGACAATCAGGTCGTTGATCATTTCAATAAATGTATTATATGTAAATTTACCTGCAAACCCGGCAAAAAAGAGGGCGAAAATAATTTTCGATCCCTGCTCGCCCAGAATGAAGAAAAGCCAAGGCAAGCCATTGAGATATCCTTTCGCCGCATGGCCGACAAAGTTACCGACACCCATGATGTTCGCAAATTCAGTGAAAAAAATCAGAAAGAAAGGAAGGGTGCCTCCGGCAATTGAGTAATTGGAAAAGCTCTCGCTGGCTTTGTGACTGACCCTGAAAGAAATCCAAAGGAAAAAGAGGCCAAGAACTGCCGTTGCAAGCCAAAGCTGTGTGCCAAGACTCATGATACAAATCCTCCTGTTCATATGTTTTTCCAACGATGAAGGACAACCATAGAAAGGCAACGGAAAACTGCGGATAAAAGCGCTTGGCTCCTCATGCATCACGCCCGCTCATCGTTGCAGTTCAGGGCGTGATGCATGCCGCCGGCGACGTTTCTGCGACGCCTCCTTTCAGAATCGATTCAGATAGAATCCATATCCAATTAGCGAAGCTTTTTGTCTCCTACCAATCCGTTTCAGGAGAAGGACATTTCACTGATATAAATTTTGGAATCCTGTCTCGGGGTCCAATTCAGATTTTCAGCACCCCCATGCAGGTCGTTCAAGGTTAAAAGAAAGAGCGCGAAAGGATCCTCGTGCAGCTTTTGAGCGAGCTCCGCATACATCTTCTCGCGTTTCGCCTCGTCCATCTCGACCCGCGCCGCTTCGATCAGCTGATCGTACTCGGCATTTTTCATGCCCGCCTGAGTCCCCGCGCTATGCACCAACGCACTGTAGGTTTTATCCATATCGAAAAACTCGTTGGAATTCGAGCTGTATTGCATATGGGGCATCTTATTCTTATCAAACATGGTCTCCAGATATTCATTCCAGCTGATAAATTTAAGCTCCACGTTGAAGCCGGCCTCCGTCATCTGAGTCGCGATGAGTTCAGAAAGCTCTCCATCTTTCAGCCACCTGCCCCGTTCGGAGATGATCTGGACCGCTTCTCCGTTGTACCCGGCCTCTTTCAGCAGTATCTTGGCCTTCTCCGGATCATAGCCATAGCCTTGAACACTGTCAGCGTATCCGAAATAGCCTTCTCGGCCCATTTGCCCCTGAGCAGGCGCAGCATAGCCTAAAAACAGGCTGTCGGCCAAGCCTTGCAGGTCAATAGCATAATTTGCAGCCAAACGAACATTTTTATCTTTCATGACGCCAGAGATCTGGTTGAAACGGATCCAGTACGTTTCCATTCCTATGGCGCTAAAAACCTTTGGCAATTCAGAAGCGTATTCCGGATACATATTGACCGCAAAGTCGATTTCCTTTGTCTTCAGCGCGGAAAGGCGCGTGATGGGTTCTTCAATAAAACGGAACTTGGCGTTTTTAATCGATGGCTTCTCACCCCAATAGTTGTCAAAAGCGGAGACCTTGATATACTCTCCCGTTTTCCACTCATCAAGCTTGTACGGGCCCGTGCCCATTGCCACTCTGGTCACCTCATCGGTCGTTTTGCCCTCATAGAAGGCTTTTTGCAGAATATCCAGCTTGGTCAATCGTTTGAGCAGGATCGGATCAGGCCCCACCGTTGTGACCCGTATCGTTTTTGAATCAATGACTTCGGCTTTTTCGATGGTATTCACATCGGATAAATTCTGGGAACCAAAATCCGGATCAATGATCCGGTTGATTGAGAAGGCAGCGTCTTCAGCCGTAAATTCGGTGTTGTCGTGCCACTTAACGCCTTCCCGAAGGGTAAATTCCCAGGTTGTATCATTGATTTTCTTAGCGCCGGTCGCAAGACAGGGATCGGGCTTCAGGGTCTTGCCATTCATCTTGAACAAAGATTCATAGACATTATAGGTCACAAAATACATATTGCCATCATCGGGATAATGGACATCTAAAGAACTGGGCTCGCCTTGCAGCGCAATCACAATGTCCGTCTTTATAGGAGCAGCCACTACGGGTGCATTGGAGGCAATGTTCGCTTGCGTTCCACAGCTTGTTAAAAGCATGCACGCGGTCAAAAGACTTGCTAATACAAATATCAAGTGTTTTTTCATGGTTATCCCTCCCTGTTTTCCAGATAATTTACTACATCAAACAATGTGTAATATCCAGGTGCTTTTTCCACAATAAATTTGGCGCACTGAACCGCGCCTGCGGACAAAACCTTCCTTGACGTAATGTTGGAGTTTAATTCAATCACCTCGTCGTCTCCTGCGAAGATAACGGTGTGTTGTCCTATAATATTCCCCGCTCTGACAGAATATATCCCTATCTCATTTTTCGCTCTTTTCTGAATTTTATCCGCCCGCTGATAGACATATTCAGCATCATTCCGGACTTCCCGAATGGCGTCGGCGATCATCAGAGCGGTACCGCTTGGCGCATCGATTTTCTGGTTATGATGCCGTTCCACAATTTCAACATCAAAGCCAGGTAAAAGTTTTGTGGCCTGCTTGACCAAATTGATAAACACATAGGTTCCCACATGAACATTGTGGCTTGCAATGACCGGAACCTTCTGTGCCGCCGTTTGCAGTTTTTTCCGGTCCTCTTCAAGGATGCCCGTCGTCCCGACCACCAAAGCGATTTTGTGTTCTTCGGCATATTGACAAATATTCTGGAGATTTTCCGGATTTGAAAAATCAACGATCACATCAGCAGCTTCCGTTACATCACGAATGTCGTGATAAATGGGAAAGTCGGCGGTGCCTTCAGCTTTGTCGACCCCCGCCACAATTGTCATGTTTTCATCCAGCTTCACATTTTCCGCAATCGCTCGCCCCATGCGACCGAGTGCGCCGCTCATAATAACTTGTATCATTGGATCATCCTCCTAAACATTTTTTGCTGTTTTCCACCAGCCTATACCACGACCAGGGCCCTCACTTCGGTTTTTAAAGATCGACACCTCCTTCTCAAGGCTTCTTGATAAAAATTTTAATGCGCTTTTCATCCTGTACTCCGGCTGAAAGAGCCTTCGGTCCTGTGATCATTTCTGCCTGCTCATCATTTTATGAGCAGCTGATGTTAATTTGCTCCCATTTCCTCGTTTTTTCAACCATTCATCGCGTGTGGGCTGCTATGGCCAAGAAAGCAGACTCACAATTCCTTTCACGCTTCCCCTCCGCCCTGTTTTGCCTCTTCAAAAATAAACGTGTCATAATAGGTCTTGAGGTCGCCAATCAGCGAGTCGATGTGCTCCTGCATCGCGGCTTCAGCGGCTGCGGCATCTCTTTTTTTAATGGCCTCCAATACCTTTCGATGATTCGATACAAATCCGGCTTTGATTCGTTTTCTTAAATATTCGAATGCAGTGGATTGCTGACCCATCCCCAGAATTTGCGAATACAACGATTCCAGGATTGCGTTTTTTGCCGCTTTGGCGATCGAAATATGGAATTCCACATCGAGCCTGTTGATCCAGAAATACTTATATTTTTGTTCCTCTTTGAGCAGAAGATCTTCCATATCGCTGATTTCCTGCTCCGTAGCCCGCATCGCGGCCAATCGAGCCGTTCCTGATTCAACGATCCGCCGAACCTCAAGGATGGTTTTAAAGTCCTCCAGGAGCTCAGGAACCAGATACTTTTCAAGATGCATGGATTGCAAACTGATATCTTTCATGTGCTTTTTCAAGGCCAGCGCTTTAATGCCCTGAGCGGTAATATGCCGGCCTCGATACTTGCAGTCCTGCGCCAGATATCCTGCATTCTCCAATTTGTTCAAACGTCTTCCAATGGTTGCCGTGCTGCTTTCGATTCCGTCATTGGCCATCAGATTTGCGATCTGCCAAGCCCCCAGCGGCACCTTGATATCCTTGAAATATTCCAGAATCATTAAGTCCCTGTCCTCGATTTTGAGTTCCATCACCATCACCTCGGTTTGAGTATACCAACTTTTTACATAGACAGCCACCCAAATCCATTGCTCGTGGGTCATTCGGCGCTTCCGCATCCGGAGGTGAGGTTATCAATGTTTATTTATAGACCGCGTATTGGGCTTCGAAAGCCTTTATATCAAGATTCTTGTAGCGTTCCAGAGACAGTTTTGTTAAATCAAAATCATAGGCGCTTTGTTTTTCACAAATGATTTCAGTGATGAGCCTTCCGGTGATCGCCGAAAGCGCCAGACCGTCGCCTTCGTGCCCGGCCGCCATGACGAAACCCTCGATTCCCGGCACGTTCCCCAGGATCGGCAAACCATCGGGGGTAAAGGGTCTGAGTCCTGCAAAGGTGCGGATGATGTGAATATCTTTCAGCGCGGGTAGAATATTCGCTGCATGCTGAAGAATGTACAACAACGCCTTTTGCGTGGTTCTCGTGTCATATCCTACAAACTCTCTCGTTCCGCCGATTAATAAATTGCCCCTTTCTGTCTGGGTCAGGGACAGGCCGATCCCCATCCTGTCGGCTTCACTCGTGCCAAGCAGATCCGGTCTGAATTTCGCTGCAATATACCGCGCACAATTGACAATGGTATGCGTAAACTTAGGCATCGGTTCGGTTACGACAATTTGCCCTCGTCTCGGCGCAATGGGAATGTCCAGACCCGTCAACTTTCCTATAAACGGCGCATAGGCCCCGCAAGCATTCACAACATACTTGCACTGGATGTTTCCCCGATTGGTGATCACTGACGCCACATGTCCATCCTTAAGGGCGATGTTTTCTACATTCGTGTGCAGCATCGCTTTGGCCCCATATTTTTTGGCGGCCTGAAAATAGCCTTTGGTCAGGAACTGGGGATGGATGGTGGCATCGGCCGTGCAATACGTAGCTCCGACAAGATCGCCCTTCATCATGGGCTGTTTTTCGACGGCGGCGGCTCGATCGAGGATCACCACATCCAGCCCATTGTTTCTTTGCCGCTCTGCAAAAACACGCATCACTTCATTTTGCTCCCGGGTTTGAATGGCGATCATGGTGCCGGTTTTCTTGAAATGTATGTCCTCATCAAAATCCTTTTGCAGCTCAGGAAACAACTTAATACTTTCCTGAGCCATCCGTAGATGCAAGCCAGGGCTTTTGGACTGTAAGTGGATCGCCGTATCACACGCGGCCGAGGTTCCCGCACAGATGTCGTCTCGTTCAACAATGGCGACGGACACACCGGCCTTGGCCAGGTTATATGCCACAGCACAGCCAATTACCCCGCCGCCGATCACCACTGCATCAACCGAACTCATTCGAATTCCCCTTTCGACGATTCGTCCTTAAGCAGGTCCCCAATCTTCACCGTCCGCACCGGCGGCCTGCAGCTGTACCTTTCCCGGGAAGGCTCCCCCGATGCCGGAAGCATTCGCTCAATCAGCCTCCGGCAGGTTCTGCCCTGGCATAAACCCATGGTGGCTTCCGTACGATCTTTAATGCCTTTGATCGTTGTTGCCCCATCCTCGATCGCCTTATAGATTTCCTCTTCCGTGATTTCCTGGCACCGACAGATAAATTTCGCAGTGTTCGCTTCCATTGATTTCACCCTTCCGGAATCCCTTGATCCCTGATGTGCCGGTGGAGCCTGCGGGCCCATGAAATCCAGCCGGCCGGCGGTCATTTTACCATTCAGCTGGATACCCGATCAGCGCTTGCGTGCTTCATGGCCTCCAGCAAATGCTCCTTGGCCAATCTCCTCTTTTCGCCAAAGGGTCCGGTTCGCAAGGCCATGAGTCGGTTCAGGTAAATGTCTTTTTGCGCGTTGGCTTCATCGGATCGAAGGCAGCCTAAGGATTCTGCCGCCGCAATGCCGGCAAGATTACCCTCCTCCATGGCGGAGGAAGCCTCTTCAACGCCCGCAATGTCTCCGGCAACATAAACACCGTTTATGGTGGTCTGCATGTTGTGGTCATGAAGGGGGATGGGGCCACCAAGCGCCGGAACAGCCTCAAACTGACAACCGGTCATCCAGGCCAGCTCCGTCATGGGATTCAGCCCAACCGCCAGACAGATCGTGTCGACGGACAATTCCCGCTCGCTTCCAGCCACGGGCCGCATGTTCTGATCAAGCCGGGCGATGACCGCCCCTTCCACCTCTTTCTCTCCCAAAGCCCTTAAAATCGTATGGGATGTATGAATCGGCACGCCCGCCCGTCGTATTTTTGCCGCATGGACGCCATAGCCGCCGATTTGCGGCATGGCTTCAACCAAGGCCGCCACCTCGGCCCCGGCCTGCATCAACTGATAAGAGACGATCAGCCCCACATTTCCTGAGCCGATCATCAATATTTTATTGCCGGGCAAAACCCGGTGAACGTTGATCATGGTCTGGGCCGCGCCTGCGCCCATGACACCCGGTAAAGCACTGCCGGGAAAAGCCATATAGTTTTCCTGGCCGCCCGTGGCAAGGATCACCCGTTTGGCCTTGATTGAATAGTGATTGTCTTGATGGACTACGCCCAAGGCCAGACCTTCATAGATGCCATAGACGACCGTATCCAGCATGACCGTCACGCCAAGCCTTTGAACTTCCTTGAGCAGCTCCTGGCCGATGTTGAACCCTCTCACGCCGGCATGATGCTCTTTCGATCCAAAAAATTTATGGATTTGCTTGAATAACTGCCCACCCGGCGCTTTATTCTCATCAAGCAAGAGGACTTTCGCACCGGACCTGGCAGCTTGAATCGCGGCGGATAATCCAGCAGGCCCTGCCCCAATGACCGCGATGTCGGTCTCCATAACGTTCAATGTGTCTCACCTCTTTGGCCCAGACCGTTTTGTTTGGCTTCCCAGCCCCCTTGAACAGGGGCTTTTGCAAGGGCTTTGATCTGGATGCCATCCATAGGCCCATACCTTGAATCATTTGCAAATGCCGTGCCAATGCCTTATATTAACAATATCAGGCATTGAAGAACCGCCGCATCCAATCTTTGGATGTGGATATTTTTCAGAATTCCCTGAAATCAAAGCAGCGCGCCCTTTTGGGGAATCCAGTTTTTAGAGTTGCAAATCCAGATTCTTGATTTTTCCTGCATTATTCCGGGGGAGGGTCCATATGGGTAAAAAAATAAAAGTCATCTTTGTCGGTGCCAATCCGGTCAGCCTGTGCCTGATCAAAGCTTTCCTGTCGCTGAAAAACATAAACATCGTAGGTCTTTTCCCCACGATGTCTCAACATGAAACCCTGCGTTTCCTTGATCAGCATCATCTAATGATTTCTGATAACCTTGATGATTTAATAAAAAACAATCCTGCGGATGTGATCATCGATGTCACCAATGATATGGAGATCCGGAATTCGATCATGCAGCTCAAAGCTCCCGGCACCATGGTGGCGGAGGACAAAGTCATCCAAATACTATATCACTTAATCAATAACAAGAATGATTTATCCGTCATTAAAGAACTGAACATTAAATTGGAAGCGGTTTTTAACGCCACCAACGAAGGTATCCAGATCATCGATCAGGAAGGCACGGTCATCTATATCAATAAAGCTTTTACGGACATCTCCGGTTTGCAGTCCGAATCCCGTCTTGGACACAACATCCTTGAAGTTTCCCCCAAAGGCGCCTTGGTGGAGGTTATGCGCACCCATCAGCCCGTTCTGAATAACATCAACGAAATCCTAAGCACGGACGTGAAAGGACTGTCGAACGGATACCCCATTATCGTCGATGGGGAATATAAAGGCGCCATTGCTGTTTTTAAAGAGCTGTCCGACGTGACCAAAATGGCGAGAAAATTGGAAAAGAGCAAAGAAGTCATCGATTATTTGCGAGAAGAGATAAAAAATCTCACAACCACAAAATATACTTTTTATGATCTGATCGGATGCTCTTCGAGTTTTTTAAATTGCGTGGCAACCGCCAAAAGAGCGGCTGATTCGGATTTGACCGTCCTGATCCAAGGTGAGAGCGGCACCGGCAAGGAGCTGTTTGCACAGGCAATCCATAATTACAGCAACCGCTCAAACAACTCGTTCATCAAAATCAATTGCGCCGCGATCCCGGATAATTTACTTGAAAGCGAATTGTTTGGTTATGAAAAAGGGGCCTTCACCGGTGCTGATAAAACCCGGATCGGCAAGTTCGAATTGGCCCATAAAGGCACCATCTTTTTAGATGAAATCGGCGATATGAGTTTAAGCCTGCAGGCCAAGCTGCTGCGGGTCCTTCAGGAAAAGGAGGTTGAGCGCCTCGGGAGCAGTGATTCCCACAAGATCGACGTCAAAATCATTGCCGCAACCAATCGGGATTTAATGCAGCTAATCCATGACAAGCTGTTCAGATCCGATCTGTTTTATCGATTGAATGTGATCACAATCAACATCCCGCCCCTACGCAGCCGAATCGAGGACATTCCGATCTTGGCCGAAACCCTGTTGGCAAACATCAACCGAAAACAAAGCAAGGCCTGTGTTTTCAGTGATGAGGCCGCGGCTCTGCTGTGCCGTTATGATTGGCCCGGCAATGTCCGGGAAATGGAGAATATGCTGGAGCGCCTGGTGTTTATGGCTGATAAGGCGACCATCAGCTCGGAATTGTTGAAGCCCTATCTGTTCTTGAATCCGCAAGCCGAACCGGATGAAATCGTCCCTATGGCTGAATTTGAGCACCAGCTCGTATTGAAGGCTTTGGACAAATACGGGCACCATTATGCCGGAAAAAAGGAAGCTGCAAGGAAATTGAAGATTTCCTTGCAGACTTTGTACAACATATTGAATAGGGCTGGGCAATGAGGATGCTTATTATTCGTGTAATTCTATTCTTTTAGATAGGAGCAACAATAATCGGTTACTTCTTTTACGATCAGCTTGAATTTCGAATTTGCCTTCACCTCAAATGAATCCCCACTTTTAAAAATTTTCCATTCGCTACGATCCGGTAATTTAACTTCAAGATTTCCTTCAATTATCTCCATAAGTTCCTTATCCGCTGTCCCGAATTCATATTCTCCGGGCAGCATAATGCCTAATGTTTTCTTTTCTCCATCGTCGAACAATACGGTTCGACTCGTCACTTTGCCGTCGAAATAAATATTTGCTTTTTTTACTACCGTTACCTTTTCAAATTGATCCATAAGATTTTCCTCCATTTATTATTTTTAAGAAATTATTTTATATTGATCACTACCGCTGTCTCAAAATGCTGTGAGCTCCTTGGATTGACGTCTCAATCAAATATTTATTGCATTGGCATCCAGGAGAAAGTCCTTGATGCCGATATAA
>DIWW01000014.1 GCA_002435905.1 Peptococcaceae bacterium UBA6096 | reverse complement strand
GACAAAACTTATTATACGAGGAGGGGGCAAAATGAAAGTTGTCAGCCAAGGCGTCCGAAAGAAAGACGCCATGTCCCTGGTCACAGGGAAGCCTGTTTATACCGATGACATCGCGCCGGGCAGCTGTCTGATCGTCAAATTATTAAGAAGCCCCCATGCCCATGCGCTCGTCGAAGCCATCGATGCCGAAAAAGCAAGAAAGATCCCCGGCATCGAATGCGTCCTGACCTATCAGGAGGTGCCCCAATCCCGATTCACCACCGCCGGACAGTCCTATCCTGAGGCTAGCCCTTATGACCGGCTGATCCTGGACCGGAGGCTGCGGTGCGTCGGCGACCCGGTGGCCATCGTTGCCGGATCCGATGAAAAAACAGTCAACAAGGCCTTGGAATCCATCAAAGTCAAATATGAAGTGCTTGAGCCGCTGATTGATTTCAGGGAGGCCAAGGATCATAAGATCGTGGTCCATCCCGAGAATGACTACAGGACGCTTCTTCCTGTGGGCGCGGACAATCAGCGGAATCTCTGCGCTTCAAAACAATTCGAATACGGCAGTGTGGAAGAAGAATTCAAGCGCTGTGCCCATATCATTGAACAGACCTACCGGACCAAAGCCAATCAGCAGACCATGATGGAGACCTTCAGGACGTTTGCGACCATGGATGCATACGGAAGGCTGAATGTGACCACATCCACCCAGGTACCCTTCCACGCCCGGCGTATCCTGGCCAACGCTTTGCAGATCCCCAAATCCAAGATCCGTGTCATCAAGCCAAGGATCGGCGGCGGCTTCGGCGCCAAGCAATCCATCGTCAGCGAGCTGTATCCCGCCGTTGTCACTTGGATGACAGGAAAACCGGCGAAGATGGTTTACACACGCCAGGAAAGCTTCGCTGCCGGCAGGCCCCGCCATGAATCGGAGATCAAGATCCGGCTGGGCGCCGACGAAAACGGCATGATCCAGGCAATCCATATGGATAGCCTTTGGAATGCAGGGGCTTACGGCGATCACGGACCTACCACGGTGGGCTTGTCCGGCAATAAATCAATGACCGTTTACGGCCAAGCCAAGGCCTACAAGTTTGATTATAACGTGGTCTATACCAACACGCTGGGCGGCGGCGCTTTCCGCAGCTATGGCGCAGCCCAGGGCTTTTTTGCCCTGGAATCCGCTGTGAACGAACTGGCGGATCAGCTTGGCATGGACCCGATGATCCTTCGGATGAAGAATATGCTCTGCGAAGGCCAGGTCGGAAATCTGATGCAGGCCTATGACAACGTGGAGTCTCTCAGCAGCTGCCAGCTGGACCGGTGCCTGGCTAAGGTCAAAGAGATGATCGGTTGGTATGAAAAATACCCTTCCCGGGAAATGGGGGACCATAAAGTCCGTGCGGTGGGCTGCGCCGTGGCGCTGCAGGGCTCCGGCATCGCCAAGCTTGACCTGGGCGCTGTTGAAATCCGGCTGAACGACGACGGCTTTTATACCTTGATTATCGGCTCCACCGATATGGGAACGGGCTGCGATACAATCCTGTCCCAAATTGCGGCGGAAGCACTCCAGTGCGACTATGACAGCGTGATCGTCCAAGGTGTGGATACGGACCTTTCCCCTTATGACAAAGGGTCTTATGCATCAAGCACCACCTATGTGACCGGTATGGCTGTTGTGAAGACCTGCGAGGCCTTGAAAAAGAAAATTATGGCGGAAGGGGCGCGGCTTTTGGGCCGGTCGGCGGACGCCGTCGGTTTTGATGGCCAAAAAGTCTATACGATGACAGGGGATCAAAGCATCACACTGAAAGATATCGCCAACAACAGTCTTCTGGGCTGGAACCATTATCTCACCGCCAGCGAATCCCATTCTTCACCCATTTCACCGCCGCCTTTCATGGCAGGTGCTGTGGAGATCGAACTGGATAAGCTGACCGGTAAAGTCGACATCGTTGATTTTGCGGCGGCCATCGACTGCGGGACGGTGATCAATCCCAATCTCGCCAGAGTGCAGGCAGAGGGCGGCATCGTTCAGGGCATCGGCATGGCATTGTTCGAGGAGGCGCTTTTTAGTCCGAAGGGCCGATTGTACAATGATTCCTTCCTGAAATATAAGATCCCTACCCGGCTGGACGTAGGAAACATCCGGGTGGCCTTCGAAAGCAGCTATGAACCCACCGGTCCCTTTGGCGCCAAATCCATTGGCGAGGTGGTCATCAATACATCTTGCCCAGCCATCGCGCATGCTATCCATAATGCCACCCAGGCTTATTTCCGGGAACTTCCCATCACAGGGGAGAAGATCCTGATGGGCATGCTGAGGAAAGATGAAGCATGAGAAGGTCATGGGACGGATCACAAAAAATAAAGACAGGGGATTTACAAATAATAGTTTATATGCTAAACTAAAATCAAGATCAATGAAAAGGTGAAGAATAGGATGAGCGAAGGAAAAAAGACATCGCCCCACGGCACGTCTCCCAGCTTGAATTTGGGCAGACTGCTGATCGAATTGCAACGGTTGGAACGATATCCTCAGGTTTTTGGCGAAGCCGGTCCGATGACGCCCAGTGAGATCCACACCATTGATGCCATCGGTATGACCGAGGGCATGCCCATGAGCGAGGTAGCCTCCAGACTCAACGTAACCAAAGGGGCCGTTACGCAGATCGTAACACGTTTGGAAGCAAAGGATCTGGTCAAACGATTCTCCCATCCCGAAGATTCGCGGATCACGCTGATTGCTTTAAAAAAGCTTGGGATATCCGCTTATGAAGCCCATCTGAAGGTGCATCAGGAATTCTATAACGAATTTCGCCAAGAGTTTTCCGAAAGCGAGATGGAGATGCTCGATAAAGTCATCTTAAGGCTGTCTGATTTCTTTACTCACTATAACAAACAGCATTACGTATAATTGGGGCGAAATGGGAAGGGGGTCTTTTTAAAATAATGGTATAGGAACTAAACAAAGATTTGTTTGCCAAATTGGAAGGAGTGATCGGTCATGATTGAAACAACAAAGCTCAATGTTAAAACAGCCAAGGAAGTCACATTGCAAATCATGGTGGACAATAAAGCCAAGGGGAAGGGGATCATGTCGGAGCACGGTTTGTCTCTGCTGCTGAATCTGGATGGCCGGCTGGCTTTGTTTGATACGGGCCAGGGCCAGGTTTTAGGCAACAATGCCCGGACTTTGGGCATCGACCTGCGCCTGATCCGGTCGGTGATCTTAAGCCACGGACATTATGATCATAGCGGCGGCCTCATCTTTTGGAAAGATTTATATCGCGCAGTGGATCTTTATGCGCATCCGGATGCTTTTTTGGAACGCTATGTCAAGGATGAAACAAAGAAGATCTGGGAATGCGGGATCCCTTTCTCTCCCAAGCACTTGGAGGCCTTTGGCTTCACGCTCAAGCTGTCCAGGGAACCGCAGGTTCTGGAACCTGGTGTTATCATATCCGGTGAAATCCCCAGGATCCATAATATTCCTTATCCAAATTTTTGCTGCGACCATAGCGGCGAATGGCAGGAAGATACGATCCATGACGATCAGTTTCTTTTAGTATCCACACCCATGGGATGGGTGCTGGTCCTTGGATGCAATCATGCGGATCTTGTAAACACGATCGATTATGCCCACAAACTGAACCGCGGCGAAAAAATCGCAGCCATCATCGGTGGCATGCATATTGTTGAAACGAGCCAGGAAAAGCTGGAAGAAAAGGCGGAGATCCTGAAAAATGCCGGTATCGAATATGTGATCCCTCTCCATTGCAGCGGTTTTCCGGCAATGAGCGTATTCAAGGATCAATTTAAGGAAAAGTTTATTGAAGGTAAGACGGGGATGAAGCTTCATTTTGAAGAAAAAGGGATCCGGATTACCTGATGGCCTTTCCGCCCCTTTTTTTAAGTAAATGATTTAGCAGCTAAATCAAACCCGCCGCAACGAGGCAAGTGTTGGATCGCGAGGTGAAAATGATGAAGCCCTTTGACTAAAATTCAGTGGGTGCCCCAGTCTCTGCGTTGCCTGATAAAGTTTGGTCTTAAGCCTTCTGCCAAAGGAAGAGGCATATTTTTTATTAAGAGAATGGAGGTCATCACATGCCAATAATAACATTTGCTCATTTTGTTTATCTGTTTTTCGTTTTGGCGATCCTTGTCTGTATTGCCATCAAAAAAGATCCTATGGTCATCACCCTGGTCGGGTTGCTGGTTGTTGGGATCATGAATACACACTCCTTGGTCAAAGGCCTTCAAGGCGTGTTCAATGCAATCTATACATCCGCCATCGGGATGTTTGTCATCCCGCTGCTCATTGCCGTCGTCATTGCTTTTTCTAAAGTGCTTAGAGAAACGGGCGCGGATTATATCATGGTCGCCCCTGTGAAAAAACTTCTCGGCAGGCCAGCGATTTCCTTTTGGGTCTTAGGATTTACGATTTTTGCCCTGGCTTTGGTTTTTTGGCCCATGCCGGCCGCCGGACTGGTTGGAACGATTCTGGTTCCGATTGCGATCAGTGCAGGCATGACGCCGCTGGCAGCGGCTGTGCCCCTTGCCATGTTTGGACATGGAGGCGCAACCGGGGGAGATTGGTTTTTGCAAGGCGCGCCAACGGTTCTTGCGAATACCTCCGGATTGCCGATTTCTGAAATCCTGGCAACCAGCAAGCCAATTGTTGGCGTGTCCTTATTGGTTGGTTCCGTCGTTGCCTGGGTCATGCTCAAGCGTTCAGGCGCATTCAACGGCGAAAAATCAGAAGCCGCTGCCCATAGCATTGAGGCGACAAAAATGGCACCCTTTACTGCGGTGATGGTTTTAGCCGCCTTGGCGATCGATATTTATATCATGGTCACACAGCGCTTGGTCGGCGGCGATGCAACCTATCTCCTGGGTGGAACGATCTTGATGCTTACGGCGCTGATCTGTCTTTATGAATTCAAAGAAAAATCCCTGGATAAGTTCATTGGAGTCTATAAAGAAGGCTTTGTGACCGCCATCGAAATATTCGGACCTGTCTTCATTATTTCAGCCTTCTTTATGATTGGTTCAGCGGAAGGCGCCGGTTCCGTCTACGGAGAAGGCACACCAGGCTATTTGGTTGAAATAGGCCAGTCTATCGCCCATTCAGGCGCTGTGAATATCCCCTTGTTAGCGGTTGTGCAAACCCTTGTCGCCGCTTTATGCGGGATGGATGGCGCAGGATTTGATCAGCTGCCGTTGTTGGGCTCCATGGCCAAAGCGCTTGCACCGGCCATCGGCGCCAATGCGGTTCCCCTTGCCTGCTTAGGGCAGATGGTGACCATTTGGACGGCCGGAGCTTTGGTGCCCTGGGGATTCCTTGCCGCTTTGGCGGGCTTTTGCGGTGTGTCGCCCATCGAATTGGCACGAAAGAATTTTATTCCAACGCTATGCGCTTTTACCGCCGGGACCATCGTTACGATTTTTATGATGTAAGGGCAGCAAGCGTCTGACAATAGGGAATAGGGTATCGATGAGGGCGGTAGTGCATGCTATCGGCCCTCATTTTTCAAGGAGATATCCATCGGCCCCCCCCCTGCGGTGCTGAGCGGCCACGAATAATCTGTATAAGGAGGCTCTATTTCAATGAAAACAGATTCAACAACCACCGCCAAGACGAAGGTTATCGATTACGCTAAAGGCGAAAAAATCACGAAGTTTTGTTTATGGGGAAATTTGGTGCTTTGCATTCTTAAATTTGTTGCCGGCGTTTTCGGCCGCAGCCAGGCGATGGTGGCCGATGCGCTGCACTCCGGCTCGGATGTGATCGCAACCTTTGCGGTGCTCATCGGAATCAAGATCGCACAACGGCCTGTGGATGAAAAATATCATTTCGGCTATGGCAAAATCGAGCCCATCATGTCCACCTTTGTGGGGCTCACCCTGGTTTTTGCCGCCTATGAGATCAGTAAATCCATTATAACCTCCGTGATGCAGCATTCCTTTGCCACCCCTTCGATCCTTGCGCTGATGGCCGCGGTTGTTTCCATTGCCGTGAAAGAATGGATGTATCGCCTGACCATGAAGGTCGGCGTCGAGTTAAACAGCGAATCGATCAAGGCCAATGCCTGGGACCACCGTTCCGACGCCTACTCTTCCATCGGGACCTTCGTGGGCATCAGTGGCGCCATGCTGGGGGGTTATTTGGGCATCGACTGGCTCCGCTATCTGGATCCTCTGGCCGGCATGATCGTGGCAGTGCTGATCTTTAAGGTGGCCCTGCACATTTTACTGCAGGCCATGCGCAGCTTGATGGATGTGGCTCCGGACAAAGAGACCACGGAAAAAATCTGCAGTGTTGTGAAGCAGTTTCCCGAGGTGCGCCAGGTTCCCTGGCTAAAAGCCCGATACTCCGGGCCGCTGCTTTGGCTGGATCTGGCGATCCGGATGGAAGCCAGCATGACGATCATCCAGGCCCATGAAATTGGTCTGAAGGTTGCAGATGCCATCAAAGACCAGGTGGACAATGTGGACCGTGTCATCGTTCACTTTGACGCCTGTACCTGCAGGCAGGAATCCGCGGCAGATTTCAAATGCGCCGGCGCCTCGGACCACTGCGGCCTATAACAAATCCCTCACTCAGACTCGGTGCTGGACTAGGAATCTGGACACAGGGCTGCTGCAATGGCTGACAAGTGCCGGTATACAAAAGACCCCGTCATGATATAATCAAAGAAAGACCCTTTGTGGAAAAAAGGTCTGAGATTGCAGGTGGATTTTATATGGATATCGAGCGTATTGTCCGTATCTTTGGGGGAAGACAGAGCGAAGCCTTCGACATAAAACGATACTATGCCGTCTTGGTGCCGCTGATCGAGGTCGATCATGAGCCCCATTTGCTGTTTCAGGTCAGAGCTTCCCATCTCAGCCGGCAACCGGGAGAAATCTCTTTTCCTGGCGGACGGATCGAGGCGGGCGAAACGCCGAGGCAGACCGCCCTTCGGGAAACCCGTGAAGAGATGGGCATCGAGCCTCATCATATCGACGTCATCGGCGAGTTGGACTTTGTTTTGAATTCACATAACGATCTGATTTATCCATTTTTGGGGCGGCTCACCCAGACCCGTCTGGAAGAGATACAGTTCTGCGGCGATGAAGTGGCGGAGATCTTTACGGTGCCCATTGAATTTTTTCTCAGCCACAAACCGGAAGTCTATGACTTGTCCTATAAAGTCCATGTGGATGATGCGTTCCCCTTTGACCGGATACAGAACCGGGAGATGTATCAAGAAAGCTCGCTGTCCTTTCCAATGTATTTTTACAACTACAACGGATATATCATATGGGGCCTTACGGCGAAGATCACGAGGAATTTTATTAAAGAGTTGTATAAAAAGCAAAAAGACGCAGCAGCGCATCGTGGAGCGGCTGAGAGAAGCTGAATATAGAAAAGATCCTGAAGCGCAGCATCATCACTGCATACCCTTCAGGATCTTTTTTTATGGGGAATGCTTATGATCACCCGATCCTATTCTGAAGGCACTGTGTTCAGTTCCTTCAAAGTCGCCATATCATAGGCGGATACTTTGTTGTTGGACAGGCCGTAGAGCACGTCGTCGATATACAGCATCCGACGGATCTGTTTATCATAATCCACGGTATAGTAACCTGATAATAAATAGTCGTTGGCTGTCAGATGGGACACCTTGCCCTTCAGAACAAAACCATCGTCCAAATTCAACGAATAAACGTAAGCTCCGCTGAAGATGAGCTTACCGTAATTGGGGAAACCGTAGATGGGATCGATGATAGGTCCGTCTAATTTGGCTTCGTTGACAGGGAAGGCCAGCAGTTCCTTTTCTTTGCTGAAAAGCAAGGCTTTATGGTCGTTTAACAGTTCGGATTCCGTTCCTCTGTCACCGATGCGGATGGAATATTTTTCGATGGGCTTGGCCACATTGCTGACATCGAACAGGGCGATCTTCATGCCCAGATAATAGGCTGCCGTATCCACCACAGTCCCGGAACTGTCCTTTATAGAAACCGTGATGGTATCCTTGCCGAAACCGATCAGATGGTTCTCGTCATAAGGGTGGAGGTAATCGCTGTAGCCAGGAATCTTTAAGGCGCCAAGAACGATGGGCTTCCACGGATCTTTGAGATCGATCACGAACAGGGGATCTGTGGTTTTAAAGGTCACCACATAACCTCTGTCGCCGATGAACCGGACCGAATAGATCTGCTCGCCTTTGGCAATGTTCTCAAGTTTTCCGGTGATGTTCAAATTGCCATCTAAAATATAAACGTTGTTGCTTGATGTATCGGTGCCGCTGCTCCAGGCATTTCCAAGGGTTGTTGCAATCCTGAAGTTGTCCCCGTCCTCGTCCATGGAAAACTGGTTCAGGATCCTGCCGGGGACTTGACCCCGGGCATGATAGGCCACCGACGCATTGTTCAGGGCAAATTTATAAATCAGGGTCGCTTCCTGGTCTTTGGCCTCCGCAAAACCATCCAAAGTGATGCCCATCGGCCGGATGCCCATCATGCCCTCATAGATCGAAACATAAAGATGGTCCTGGGATACATAAACCTCTTCACCGGCACCAAGACAAGCCTGAATGTTCATGGGCTGATCAGGATCATCCAGAGCCAAACCTGCCACCAGCAGATAGGAGGCATTGACAATCGGGGGCATATAGCGGATGTCGGTATAGGGAACGGATTTTGTTTCGGAGCCCAAAGCCGAATCCATATATTGGGGATTTAAGGGAATGGTGCTGTCCTGCCAGTAATAGATGCCCTGATTTGCAACCAAATACAGATCGTTATCGATAAGCCTTGAAGAAATATAATTTCCCTGGAGGGATACCTCCCTGACTTTGACTGGGTTGCCGGGATTGGCAAGGTCGTATTGAATCGCTTTTACAGCCGTATAACCATAGTATGGATAGATAATTTGGCTTTTATCCGGAGAAATACCACCGGAACGCAGCGCATAGGGGTTGGTCGTGCCGATGATCACCAGCCGCGTGCCGCTCACATAAAGCTCAAGGGGTGAAAACTGCCCATCTGCATAAGAGATCTCACTGACAAGGGCCATTTCGGAAGCGGGGTATGCTTTATAGATGAGCACTTTCTGATGGCTGACCTGGTATAGATAGTTCCCGTCCGTTTTAACGATGTCTGCTTCATCAACGCCTTGGACCTGGACGTTGGTGGTTGAATAATCGCTGCGGGTCACCTCGGGGGTGCCTTGACTGCCCGCAGAGGGCGCGGAAGGCGATTCGCTTTTTTCCGGGGTTAGGGAGTCGAGGGCGCCATAACCGCCCTTTGCCCCGATTTCACCCAGCATGGTCACCAGATTTTCACGGGTGCCTACCGTAGGAAGAATATTGACAGAGCGGATCAGGGTGTCGATCAGACCGGACTCATTGACCGTATCAAAGATATCTTTTGTTTCACTGACAATGACCAGGCCGCGATCATAAAAGACTTCTTTGCCAAGGGCCTCACTGACAGCACGCAAAGGAATGAAGGTCCTGTCCCCGGTGACCATGGCCGGCACATCCAGGGAGACAAGTTGGCCTCCCACAGTCATTGCAGGCTTATTGATCGGGATTTTTACGGTGGTGCCGCCAACCATAATGGTCACCGTTTGGGTCGCTTGATCCCAAGAAACCGTTGCACCGATGGACTCTGCGATAAAACGGATGGGTACAAGCATCCTGCTGTTCTGTATAAAAGGGGTGATCAGTTCGTTGGAAGGATCGATGACCCGGAGTTCCTGACCTACCAGGGCGTGCATGTTGCCGGAATAAAGGGTTACGGAACCCTTCATTCGTTCGCCAAGGATCGCTTCGGCCTCGGATGACTCGGCGCCGTAGCACAAGGCAGGATATCCTGTCATGGCTGTGATGAAGGCAGTTAATAGAAGCAGTATCAGGATTTTGCGAGTCAGTTTCATGCGGACCCATCCTTTCCTTAACAGAGAGTGCATCGCCAAGGTTTTTTTAAAGCGTCTTGGCAATGCACTCTGCAAATTCATAGGCAACTGGCTTTCAGATCGGGCTTAGTCGTCCACATTCTGCGACGCAGAAGGCGCGGACTCGGCAGAGTCGGCGTAGTCACCGGTTCCCAGCGCCGTGACCCTGACCGTGTACGTCCCGGAGGTGGTCATGGAGGCGGAAAAATCATAGGTCAAGGCTGCGCCATGGGCAATGGTCACGGTGGTCACGACTGCGCCATTGCGGAACAGCCGGAGTTTGTAGCCATCATTTTCATGGGCAACGGGGATCCATGCGGCAATGTTGGATAGAAGGGTCGGTGTTGCCGGGGTTGCAAGAACCGTTTGGCCGGAAATCGTGAAGGCGGTGGGGGAAGCCAAAACCTGGCCGGCTGCCCTGCCTGCATCGTAATCCGCTTCAACCCTAACTTGGACAACGCCTGCGGCATAGGCGTGATTGCCTACAGGCTGAGGATTGGCTGTACAGCTTTGCCAGGTCGATCCGCTGTTGACGCTGTACTCATAAAAGGTTATGCTGTTATATCCGGGGACATTGGTCCAGCCAAAGGTGTTGGTTGTATCATTCACCACCGGATTGGTTGAAGCGGCCGGCGTCGTAACGCCAACCAGCTGGGGCAGAGAATGGACGGATTCTTTGGAGTCTGTGTAATCACCGGTTCCTAGCGCCATGACACGGAGGGTGTAAACACCATCGGTTGTCATAAGGGAGGAGAAGTTATAAGATAGAGAAGCACCATGGGCGATGGTTACCCGGGTCACTTCCGCCATGTTGCGGAAGAGCCGTAATCTGTAGCCATTGTTTTCATGGTCGACGGCATCCCATGTGGCAATGTATGCAGAGAGGGCAGGCATATCCGGTGTATCAAGACGAACTTGCACATCAATATCCCCGGTGTCATCATCGTAATGAACCTTATCCCCGAAGGCTTCCGCTAGAAAGCGCAGGGGAACAAAGGTCCGGTTCGAGATGTTCTGGACCAACTGGTCCATTTGGATATAATGTGTCCCTTCATCATCGGTCACCTTGATTTGACTGGAACCCATAATGATCGTTACCGTGACATCGTTCTTTGTGATGGTGACGGTTTTGGTTGCTTCATCCCAATCAACTTGGGCGCGCATACCCCGGGTGATGGCCCGGATCGGCACCAAGACCCGTCCGCCCTTAATAACGGGCGGCAAATCCTCATCATTGAATGTTTTGCCTGCGATTTTCAGACGATCTTTAAGTTCTCTGTTTTTAAGCTGGGCTAACTGCTGCGGCGAATAATTCGCTTTCCAGCCACCGGCCGGAATTGCGAAGGTCACGGCAGCGGAGGCAAGAGAGAACATAAACAATACGGTCATCACGAAGGCTATCAGTTTCTTTCTCATATCAACATCTCCTTGCTTCAACGTGCTCCACATAGGTTAAGGTTCAATATGAAAGGTTAAATGGAAGTTTCTCTCTGCAACTGGAACGATGCCCATTCTCACTTTATTGTACCATGAACATAGAGCAAAATGCAGAAAATTCTGTAAACAAAAGATTAACATTCTGATATCATGAGCGTCACAGAAAAAAACAGGAGACATAAGAATGGACACAAATTTTGGACCAGATACCGATCATGACGTGAAGGACGTTGGGGATTGGAAGAAAAAAACCATCATTTTTTTATCAAGTCAGGGCATCTCGCTTTTCGGATCCTCCCTGGTGAACTTTGCCATCATTTGGTACATTACGCTAAGGACGTCATCGGGAACCATGCTCATGCTTTCCGTCATGGCAAGCTTTTTGCCGCAGATCCTGATTTCGCTGTTCGCAGGCGTCTGGGCGGACCGATTCAACCGGAAATATGTCATCATGGCATCGGATGCCTTAACGGCCGGGGCAACCTTAGCGTTAGCGGTGCTGTTCCTTCATGGCTACCGGCAGATCTGGCTCATGTTCGCAGCGACGGCCGTTCGGGCGATTGGCGCCGGCATTCAATCCCCGGCCATCAGCGCGATCCTGCCTCAATTTGTTCCTCCGGATAAATTGATGCGTATCAATGGCATCAGCGGCAGCCTGCGGTCCTTCATTATGATATTATCACCGGCAGCCGGCGGCTGGCTTTTGGCGGCTTTTTCAGTGGAAACTGCCTTCCTGGTGGATGTGGTCACCGCTGCCATCGCGATTTTTATTATGTTTTTGCTCCGGATCCCGGCCCACGAAAAGGCGGTATCCTTACAATCCGCAAGTGTGACGGATGATTTGAAGGAAGGGATAAACTATGTGAAAGGTCATCCTCTGCTGCGCAGCCTATTGATTTATTATGCCTTCTTTTTCTTTCTGATTTCGCCGGCGGCCTTATTAACACCGCTTTTGATCACACGGAGCTTTGGCGCCGAGGTTTGGCGTCTGACCGCCAATGAGGTCCTTTACAGCAGCGGCGCCGTTGCCGGCGGACTGATCATGGCGGTGTGGGGTGGATTTAGGCACCGGATGCTCACCATTGCCCTTGCCTGTGCCGCTCACGGGATCTCCGCCGTGTTGCTGGGAATCGCGCCGAATTTTATGGTTTATTTGGGTGTCATGTTTTTTACGGGAATTTTCATGCCGATTTTTAGTACCGCGGAAACGGTGATGATCCAGGAAACCGTCGACAACAATATGCAGGGGCGGGTCTTTAGCATGATCGATGTCATCATTCTGACCGTCATGCCCATCGGAATGCTGATCTTCGGTCCCTTGGCGGATGTTATCCGAGTGGAATCCCTGATGATCGCCACCGGGATTCTGATGGTGGTGGTCAGCGGAGCGATCATGGTTGAAAACAAAGCTTATATCTTCAGCAAAGACCGGAGCAATATGGGATAGCAGGCTGTAAACGCAGCTTAAAAGAAGCCCGGGAGATCGCAGAGATCCTCCGGGCTTTGCTTTTGTCCATAAAGGCTATTCTGTTTTCTGAGGACTTCTCAGCCGCATCGCTTGGGGCGCCCGGCGTTTCTTTCGGGCACGGCGGAACCGGCGCCGCGTACGGAAATAGGCTGCAAGGGAAAACAGGATAAGGAATAATGCGATGATCAGGACCAGAAATCCAGCCAATAGACGCATGATAAGCGCTTGCCAACGGGTGCCGCTGCTGACCTGAGGCTCAGTCGACAAGGTCAGGGAACCAAGCTCAGGATACATGATTTGCCGATCGGTTCCGATCAGGGAAAAATCGATTTGGACTTGGCTGGATCCGTCCGGATTATGGATGATGTTGCTGTAGGTTTGGGCGATCTGCCCAGGCTGGAGGCTGCTGTGCAGCAGGAAGGTCATGCTGCCTACCGGCTTCAAGTCCTTCAGAAGCACAGGACGGTAATGGGTAAAGCCGTCGTCAAAAAGCAATTGGGCATCGGCATATTTGTCTGCAGCGCTGACCGTCTTGAGCAGCACGCAGATCAATGTGCGGCCGTTTCGCTGCGCAACCACGACCATGGTGTTGTCTGCCTCGGAAGTATAGCCAAGCTTGCCGCCGACCACGCCGTCATAATGGTACTTCGTGTTCGTCAGCATTTTATTTTGGGTATTAAATATCCGGACCTCCGGCTGCAGATTGGTCGGCGCCATATCATAGCGGGCAGTGCCCCAGACCGTCCTGAATTTTTCGTATTTTAAGGCTTCACGGGTGATCAGGGCCATATCATAGGCTGAGGTGTAATGTCCTTGGGCGCTAAGGCCATTGGCATTGACAAAATGCGAATCCAATGCCCCAAGCTCCTTGGCTCGTTGGTTCATCAAGGCTGCGAAATCTATAACAGAACCACTGAGATACTCAGCGATCCCATTGGCGGCATCGTTGGCGGAAGGCAGCATCATCGCGTACATCGCCTGTTCCAGGGTCAACTGCTCCCCTTCGTCGAGAGCGATATGGGATGCGCCTCTCGGAACCGAGAAGACCGCGTCGTGGGACATGGTGATGGTGTCGTTGAAATCCCCTTTTTCCACAGCCAATAAAGCGGTCAGGATCTTTGTGATGCTGGCTGGCGCCAGTTGCTTGTGCATGTTTTTTTCGAAGAGAATCTGCCCGCTGTCGGCATCCATCAGCAGTGCGCTTTCAGAAATGATTTGGTTTTTGTAGACCGTTGTGCCGGTGGTCGGACTTATGTCATCCAAAGGTTCTCCTGCAGCGCTGGCACCGGTGGTCGCATCCACAACCCCTGACTGGTTTTGGGCCAGCAAGGGGGACGGCAGGGTGGAAAAGAGGAAGATGCCGCAGAGCAGACTGCAAAGAAGGGAGCGGCGGGACCGTTCCCATAAAGGTTTTTTGAAGCGTTCATCAAAGGGTTTTATCCTCATGGAATGGGTCCTTTCTGAGTTTTAAATAAAAAAATGGGCAGCGGCATGACAGGACGGCTGCCCGGTTTTGCGTTAAATATCGATCGTATCCCGGTCGAGCCCCGCAGATTTCATAAAGTCTTTGGCTACGGCAGGGTCTATGTCTGCGATTTTCTCGATGGCTAGCTTGACATATTTTCCTTCGGCGGTCACGGCAATCTCGCCGTTGGGAAGGAGAAGTTCGCCGGAGGCAACAAACAGCCGTGGCGAATTCTTGAGGATACGGCCCAAAACCCGCAGGGGTTGACCTAAAGGTACGGGCTTTTTATAACGCAAAGTTAATTCCGCGGTCACAGCCCAGGTGTCCGGCTCGTCCATAAGGATCGCCCGGCCCAGGGTTTCATCGAGGATCGCGGCGGAGATGCCTCCATGGAGCCGCTGGGGATAGCTTTGATACTCATCCGGCGGATCAAAAACTGCAACCAGCTGCTGATCTTCCAATTCATAGAAGACGGCCTTCAAGCCCATACGGTTCTGTGTGCCGCAGACGAAACACATGTCGCTGATATATTGTTTTTTGATTACTTTTTTATCCATTGCAGCCGGCAGCCAGGTCAGGCAAGACCCTGGACCTTTCTCTATTTCGTGGCATGGGATTCCTCGTCATCCTCATCCTCATCTTCCGCATACTCGCCAGCCTGCGGGATCCCAATATTGGTGACTTTTTGGCGTTGAAATGCAAGGTCGTTTTTTTGGCAATTGGGACAAAGGCCGAAATATTCCAGGTAATGATGCTCGATTTGATAACCGGTATGTTTTGCCACCAGATCCTCGCTCATCTGAACGGGGCAGCTAACAAGCTCCACCTGGGCATGGCATAGGCGGCAGGTCACCATATGACTGTGGCCGATGTCTGCCGAGGTATATCGGGCAGCACCGTCCGGGTAGACGGTTTTGGCAATACATCCCATATCAATCAAACGGTCCAAATTCCGGTAAACCGTGGTCAGCGCCATATTGGGGCACTCTAAATGGCAGTATTTCAGGATCTGGTCCGCTGTCATTGGTTTTTGAACGATGTTGAACAGATCCAGCAACTTTCTTCGCTGCTTTGTTTTTCTTAAATCCAGGTCAACCTTCAAAAGATAACCCCCTAATATCAAACATGTAAAAACCTGCTGGAAATCGGCGATGATGATCGACTTACTAGAATAGGATAACATTTTGACGGGAAAATGCAATAAATATCGAATATAATATAGGTCTGAGATTAAGACCCGAAGCTGGTTCAGAGCAGGTTTTCATCACCATTCACAGAGATTTCTCCAGATTCTTCTCCCACATCTTCCAATAGAATCGCGCTTTCCACATCGGGTAATCGGGTTACTGAACGAAGCCTTCGTTGGATCTGCCGGGTACGGACGCCCACCAATTTATCCAGTTCGTTGTTGGCTTGTTCCAAACGCTGTTGGGTTTGATTCAAGACCGTGCCGAATTTGTCGAATTCGGTTTTCACAGCACCCAGCACCTGCCAGACCTCCCCGGTGCGTTTTTGGATTGCCAGGGTTTTAAAGCCCATTTGCAGGCTGTTGAGCAAGGCCGCCATGGTGGTGGGGCCGGCGATGTTCACTTTATAATCCCGTTGCAGGATCTCCACCATGTCCCGACGGACCACCTCGGCATACAGACCTTCAAAGGGCAGGAACATGATGGCGAAATCCGTGGTGTTGGGAGGATCGATGTATTTGTCCCGGATGTCCTTGGCAAATTTTTTGATCCGTTGGTTCAGCAAGCAGGAGGCGGTTTCAATGGCAGCTGGATCCCCGCCTTCATAAGCGTCCATCAGCTGATGATAGGCATCGGCAGGAAACTTCGCGTCAATGGGCAGCCAAACGGGTTTGTCTTCGCTGCCTGGCAGCCGGACGGCATATTCAACCACATCACGGCTGCCTTTTTTTGTGCAGACGTTGGCGGCATATTGCTCCGGGGACAGCATCTGTTCAAGGATGCTGCCCAATTGGATCTCGCCAAGAACGCCGCGGGTTTTCACATTGGAAAGGACTTTTTTCAGGTCGCCAACCCCTGCAGCCAGGGTCTGCATTTCGCCTAACCCTTTATAGACCTGCTCCAGCCGTTCGCTGACTTGTTTGAAGGACTGGCCGATGCGTTCCTCCAGGGTTTTTTGTAGCTTTTCATTGACGGTTGCCCGCATCTCATCAAGCTTCAAACCGTTTTCAGTCTGCATCATCGCCAGACGGCTTTCCATGGAAGTCCGGATCGCCTCAAGTTTTTCGTCTTGGCTGGTCCGCAGCAGATGGATCCGCTGGTCAATGCCTTCGTTCGCGGTGGTCATGGCGCGACGATAACTTTCCAGGGAAAAGGCGATATCCTGGGAAAGCTTGGCGATGGCAGCGTTCTGCAATTCGGAGGATGTCCGCATGTTTTGTGTCAGCGTTTCATGGATCAGATGCTGCAGCGCGGCGGCTTTGGCGTCACTTTCCTGACGGCCGGCCCTCAGCTCACGGGTAAGCTCTTCACGGCTTAGGCGGGATTCTTCACTCAAATGCAGCTCCAATCGGTTTTGGGATTCAGACAGTGCCTGTCTGAGATCCATCAGGGCCTGCTGGAAAAGCTGGTCTTGAAGGATCTTCTTCCGGACCGATCGATCGATCAGAAAGCAAAGGATCAGGATACAAAAAGCAAGAACGGCAGTAAGAATCAAAAGCATTTCCATGGGACAGCCTCCTCTGGTGTTCGCTGACATCTATTATATAACGAGGTGTGGGTTTTCACAAAGGTTGCCATGGCCAGGATTATTTCAGAGCGATTTGTGGTACAATGAGTCCGAATGGATGTCGCTTCCTGGCTTTGATCCCGATGGATGGCGGCTGCAGTCACTTTATAAAAAGGAAGTGCATGACGGATGAATAAGGTCACAGCGTTGGAACCTGCCCTGAATATGAGTCCGCCGCTGGATGCGGCCATGGGGCAGAAACTGCGGCGGTATGCGGAATTGCTGGTGAAATTAGGCGCCAACGTACAGAAAGGCCAGACAGTGGTCATTCAGGCCCCCACCTTTGCCTATGAATTTCTGGGCATGCTGGCCGAGGCCTGTTACCAGGCGGGCGCCCGCCGGGTCTACACGGAATATGTAGATGAAACGCTGGTTGCCCGGCAGCTTCGTTACGGAGGAATCAAGGAAGCATCGTATCCGGCCTATGAAATGGATTTCTTACTGGATAAATTCAGGGATAACGGGACCTATATCCGGATCCAATCGCCGTTGCCGGAGGTGTATGCCGGTATTCCCCAGGACGTGCTGACTGCCTACCAGAAGTCTAAAACCGCAGCGCGGCGGGCGATGCAGGAAATTGTCGGCGATTTCAAATCCACTTGGGTGATTGCCATGGTCGCCAATCCCCGCTGGGCGAAGCAGGTTTATCCTGAGTTGTCTGCGGTCGATGCCCTGGAAAAACTATGGGAGGATCTGTTCACCTTTACGGATGTTCTGAAGGAAGACGGGCTCGAAGCCCAGGAAGAACTGATCCGCCGCAGCCACCGGCGGGTGGAACGGCTGAATCAGGCTGGGTTGACAAAATTGCTTTATAAATCATCAACGGCCGATCTGGAGATCCAGCTTCCGGAAGGCCACCTTTGGAACGGCGGGGCGGAAATGGCGGGCAACGGACTGCGCTGCATGGCCAACATTCCCACCGAGGAGGTCTATACGGTTCCCTGCAAACATGGCGTCAAGGGCTGGGTGCGGAATACGAAACCTCTGATCCATGACGGCATTCTGATCGACGACTTTGAATTCACGTTTCAAGAGGGCAAAGTGGTGTCACATCGGGCCGGTGTCGGGCAAACTCAATTGGAGGCTATTTTGGATGCGGACGAAGGGGCGCGCTATTTGGGCGAAGTGGCGCTGGTCAGTGTGGATTCTCCCATTGCGGCCTCCAACCGAATCTACTACACCACCCTTTTGGATGAAAATGCATCCTGCCACTTGGCTTTAGGGGATTCTTTCCCGATTGCCTTGCCTGCCGATGCACCTCAGGCAATCAGAGACCAGCTGAACCACAGCGATAAGCATGTGGACTTCATGATCGGTTCGGCGGATCTTGACATTATCGGCCTCAAGGCCGACGGCACTCAATTCCCTGTTTTCATCAAAGGACACTGGGCCTTTTAAGGCAGGCTGTCAGCGATCGCCGAACATGCCGCAAAAAAAGCACCGTAAGGGCTATGCCCTCTACGGTGCTTTAGGTATCGGACCAGGAAACGGGCAGGGTCATTCAGGAAGGTGCCGGCCGCTTTTTAGACGTTTGCGGGCGCGGCTGATGCTCACCGGATGGGCGCCGATGGCCATGGCAATGCAGGTCTCTGAAACGGTTAGGTCATCCGGCAGATCCATTTGGCGGAGGGTATTTTCGAAGGAAGCGATCTGGTCTTCCAAAGTCAGCAATGTGCAGGCTTCCAACTCATCCATGACCTTGATGAAGCGCTTGCTGATATTGATCAGCATGGCATGGCACAGAACGGGGTCTTTCATAAGAAGCTCATCCATAAGCCGGGTAGGGATGCATTTAAGGGTGGTCTGGCTTAGGGCGAAACAAGTGACGTCTTTGGTTTCATTATAGAAACCGCTGACGCCGAGAATTGAATTGGGACCATATAATCCTGTCCCTTTGAAACGGCCGTCTTCTGCGCTGCGCACAGACATAAGAAGGCCTTCCGTGACGATCCAGACGTATTTATCCATTCCGAAGGCCAGCGAGTGAAATTTTTTCTTTTTGAGTTCAATGGTCTGAGAAGGCAACAGCGACAAAAGCTTATTTACAAACTCTTCATTATTCATTGGATTACCTCCAAAACCGAATCAGTGGATGGTGAGAATAGGTTCTATTTCTATATATTATATATTAAGCGATCTGCCGATTCAAGTAGGCATGGGATTGCGCGGATACCGGGATTGATTTATATTTACAGGGGAATAGATTTGATGGATTCAAAGAGAGGGAACAATTTTGGAAAAGATAAAGATTTCCTTAAAGGAATTGGATAAAGACAGCTGGGGTTATGATGTGCAGATCCTGGATCCGTCGGCGACGGTCAAGGATTATCTGGTGGCATTGAATGCTTTTCAAGAAGAAAAAGTGGCGCCTTGCCTTGGCTGCAGCGGGTGCTGCTGGGAAAGGGCGCCCCTGACGGCTCCGGACATTGCAATGTATGAGGATATCTTGTTCGACGGAGAAAAGACAGAGACGCCGATCCGCCGCTTTTTAGAGAAATATGGGATCGTTTATGCGGAGGCGGGTGTTGTGGACATTATCCTGCGGCGGGATGAGGAAGGGGCCTGTATCTTCCTGGATAAGCGGCAACACCGTTGTGAGCATCACACCCTGCGCTCCTTGGTTTGCCAAACCTACATCTGTCTGCCGACCAGCCGCCGGGCTGCCGATCTGCGCTGCCAGCTGGTCAATGCAGGGGAAAACGAACTGATCCGACGATATTATCTGGAATTTGGGGACCAGCCTCCACATATTGATGAAGGCGGCGGTCCCGTGGACTGGGCGGCTTATGAGGGCCGGGGCTTTAAGGACCAAGCCCGCTTTGAGGACATCATGCTGCGGGACGTGGTGGATGATGCTTTGTGGCGCCGCTTGACGAAGGAGACTGTCAGCTAACAGGAAGGCGCTTCCTTTTGGCAGACAGGACAGAAAAAGCTGCTGCGGCCGGCAATCCGGATGCGCCGGATCAGGTTGCCGCAGACAGGACAAGGTTCGCCCTCACGCCGGAAGACTTGGAGATGGTTTTGGTTTTGCCCTTGTTGGTCCAAGCCGTCCACATAGTCCCGAAGGCTGGTCCCGCCCCGGTTGATGCTTTCCTCCAGAACATGGCGGGTTGAATCGGCTAACGCGTTCAGTTCATCAGGGCGCAGGCTCCCTGCGGTCCGGAGGGGATGCACACGGGCCTCAAACAATGCCTCATCCACATAGATATTGCCCAGACCAGCCACAACGGTTTGATCCAGCAGTGCGCACTTGATTTTGGCGTTGCGCTTGCGCTCAAGCTGTTTCTGCAGATGGTCAGCCGAAAAACCCGGTTGGATGGGCTCGGGTCCAAGACCTGCCAGTCCGGAAATCTGATCCAGTTCCGCTTCCTGCATCAGCCAGCAGCGCCCAAAGCGGCGGACGTCTTGAAAGCGAAGCTGGGTTTGATTCGTAAATTGAAGGATCAGATGGGTATGAAGGGGGATCGGCGTTTGCGGCTGTCGGGTCCAAAGCAGTTTACCGGTCATTCTTAAATGGAAAACCAGGCGCCAGCCTTCGGTAAGCACCAGGATCAAATATTTGCCCCGCCGCTGCAGATCAAGGATCTCTAAGCCGGGCAGGACGGTCATGAAGACATCCGGTCCTGGCAGAAGGATGTCCGGGCGATGGATTTGCAGGCTGCATAGGATCTGGCCTTTCAGAAAAGGCGTCAGGCTGCGGCGGATCGTTTCAACTTCGGGCAATTCAGGCATCGTAAGCTCCTTTATAACCGTTCGAATCATATGCAAGGTATTAGGAATACTTCTCGCAAGGTCAGATCCATGCTAAAATGGCATAGATCGATGATGGATGGCCTGTCATCGGCTTTTGTATCCTTCGGCTGTATCGGGAATGATTCCTGTTTCAAGTATACTGGATGTCCGAAAAAATGGCAAATGAAGGCGGGGAGAAACTATGAGTGAGTTGAAACTGAAACGGGTCGCGGAATCCCTGACAGAGCAGGTCCAAATCGTGCTGCCCCAGCATATCAACGGCAGCAATCGGTTGTTTGGCGGACAGCTGGTGGCTTGGATGGATATTGTCGCCGGCGTGGTGGCGCGCCGTCATTCGAACTGCGCCGTCACCACAGTGGCCATCGATAATCTGCAGTTCAAGGCGCCCGCCTATGTGGACGATGTGATGGTTTTGACCGGCCGCATAACCCATACCGGCAAATCCTCCATGGAGGTCAGAGTGGATGCCTTTGTGGAATCCCTTCATGGCGGCAAGAAGCTGGTGAATCAGGCCTATTTTGTTATGGTCGCCTTGGATTACAACGAAAACCCCACAGAAGTCAACGGTCTTCTTTTGGAAACCGAGGAGGAAAAGAGCGAATGGGAAGCGGCGGTCAAACGGAACAATTTACGTCGCGACCGGCGGCTGGCGCAGTACTAAAGGATCCTCCGGCAAGGCATTTTATATGTGTTTTTTTGAACAATCATTGACCATATCCTCATTGTCTTGTATAGTTTAAAAGTCTTTTTTCTTAAAGGCCAGTTATAATAAGAATAGGATATGCGGGGAGGCTTTCATATGCAGGACGGTCATGATCATGGAGGCGACCAGGCCCATGAGCACAGGCATTCCCATGGGCCTGCTTCCTATGGCAAGGCATTTGCGATCGGCATCTCTTTAAATATTCTCTTTGTGATCGTCGAAGTCAGCTTCGGAATCAAAGGGAATTCTTTAGCTTTGTTATCGGATGCCGGGCATAATTTGAGCGATGTTCTCGGACTGGTTGTGGCGTGGATCGCCATCCTGTTGGGCAAAAAAAGACCTTCAGAGAAACGGACCTACGGTTTCAAGAGTTCCTCCATTCTGGCGGCTCTTTTTAATGCGGTGTTTCTTATGGCGGCCATGGGCGGGATCGCCTGGGAAGCCATCCAAAGGTTCAGGGATCCGTCGCCCGTGACGGGGATCATCGTCATCGTCGTGGCGCTGATCGGCATCGTGATCAATGGGATCACGGCCCTCCTCTTCATGTCAGGAAGAAGGGGCGACTTGAATATAAAAGGCGCTTTTTTGCACATGGCGGCAGACGCGGCGGTTTCCTTCGGCGTAGTGATCGCAGGCATCCTGATGCTGGGGTTCGGATGGACATGGATCGATCCGGCCGTCAGTTTGATCATTTGCTTGATCATTGCGGTCAGTACCTGGGGACTCTTTCGGGATTCCATCGAGCTGGCACTGAATGCGGTGCCAAGAGGCATCGATATCCATGCCATCATGGAATATCTGGGTTCCCTGCCTACGGTGACCGAAGTCCATGACCTTCACATTTGGGGGATGAGCACCACGGAAGCAGCCTTGACCGTTCATTTGGTCCGATCTAAAACCGATGATAATGATAGCTTATTGCAAACAATTGACAAGCATCTGCACGACCATTTCGGGATTGAGCATACGACCATTCAAATCGAAAAAGGATCCTACGACTGTTCCCTTGCGCCTTTTGAGACGATATAACCCAGAAAAAGCAAAGAGCCTCTGCAAAGAGGTTCTTTTTTTATGCTTTATGGCCGTTTGAGCATAGGCTTGACAAAAAGAGGCACTGGGGGTATACTTGCCAATGAATTAGTAAATTAGTAAATTACTAAACTTAAAAATACGAATTCAAAGGCAGGGCTGTGTATGAAAATTCCGACAAACTTAAAACACAAACCGGTTTTAGTATCCGAGAATTATGGCAATGTGGATGGACGCTATGCTTATAAAACCGATGCCCAGGGCTTATCCCTTGGACTGGCTCAGTGGAATGACCGGGGCAAGGTGGATATTTCCGCGAAAGTCTGGCGTTACACTGGAGAAAAATGGTCCCGGCAGTCCGAGGAATTGCCGCTGCACCGGGTCCTTGACCTGGCCATTTTAGTTTGCCGCGGCAAACAGCATTTCCAGGAAGCCTATCGTTACCCCGATCTTTACGATCCTGCCAATCCGGTCATCGACCGCATTGGACTTCAGGGAGATGCCATGACGGTGGCCATTTGCACAGAAAATGAAAAGATCAAGGACGACATGAAGCTTTTTCAGCAGGCACTGAGCAGCGACGATGAGCTTTTGGCGGAGCGGCTGCGTACCTTAGGCCGTATTTTGCGTGAAATGGGTTATTAAGAAAACATGCCCGCGGGCAAAGCAAAGGATGGGATCAGAGAATGACCGATCGGAAAAAAGAGTTAAGAGAACAGTATAAAGCGATGCAGCTTCCTATGGGATTGTTTGCCGTAAGGACGGCAGACAAGAAGAAATATTATCTGGTCACAACGGTCAATTTGAAGGGAAAGATGAACAGTGTGGCGTTCCAATTAAAAAACGGCGGCCTGCCCAACAAAGCCCTGCAAAAGGACTATATTGAACGGGGCGCCGATGGTTTTGTGATCGAGATCCTGCAGGAGCTGGAATACGACAAGGATGAAAGCAAGACGGATTATAAAGAGGAACTGGACATTCTTAAGCTGATCTGGGAGGAAAAACTTCAAAAGGACGGGATAGAGCTTTACTGATCTCCCAAGTCCATGTTGAATTCCTTCAAAACGGAACGGATCGCTGCCAGGGTGTTGAGCCGCCAGGCCCGGTAAGGCTGCTCGAACTTGCAGATATCATCATAAAATTCATGAAAACAAGCTTCTAAAATTTCATCCTCGCTGCAGCCTTCGCCGGCTTTGGCCAGGATGAAATTTTTATGATGCTCGGTGGCTTCAAGACATTTTTGCCAATAGATTTGAGCTTCCTCATCGGTCAGCAGGCCATAATGGGGGGATACGATTTTTACTTTCCCTAAGGCCCGGCATTTTTCAATGGATGCGACAGCCTGCTTGTAGCTGTTGACATAGGTGGTGTTGACCCGGCCGCATTTGCTGGTGTAGCCGGTGGACTCGCTGCCGAAAACCAGCGCGTTGTCAATGAAAAAAGTCAGGGAACACTGGGTATGGCCCGGCGTTTCCAAAGTCTGCACCGGACAAACGCCTAAGTCGATGACATCATTTTCTTTGAGGCAGACATCCACATGCAGAAGCTGATCATCGTAAGGCGAAAGATGCCCATCGCTGAAGATGACACAGGCGCCTTCGCTCAGTTTGCGGATCGCTTTTAATGCATTGGGCCTTTGCAGGACTTTGTGGGCGTGGTGGGCGGCGCAGACCTTGGCTGCTGGCCAAGCCTCCAAAATATAGGGCAACGCGCCCAAATGGTCATAATGGGAATGAGTCAAAAATATATAATCCAGCTGAGGATGTTGAGGCATATGCTCAGCCAAGGCTTTTTGGATATTGCCGATCACGTTGCCGGCACAATAAGCCATGCCTGTATCGATGATGGCAGCTTTCTCTTTTCCTAATACCAAATGACAGTCGCCGCCGACGCCGCCGGTGACATTGATTAATTTGTACAATGATAACACCTTCATTTTTAGGATTATGGGTTTGCATTATTTTATGATAATAAGCGGTGCCTGGGCTGTCAAGAAAATGGGCTGATCATTTAATGTATACTTTTTTTAAGATCGGCATCGGCAATGAAAATTGATGCAATGGATCATTATGATATAAAAAACCTATCTTTGTGACTTAATCACGGACGTGGCATTCGGTGGAGACTATAATCAAACCATGGTCAACGAAGCTGCCTCAAGCAGTGTTCGCAGAAAGCAGAGGTGAAGAAATATGAGCCATAGTCTTTTTGAATTATTCAGCCGTCCCGAAGCGAAGGGAAACCAAGGGAAGGATATGAAGCTGATTGTTAAGAAAGCAAATTGTCCGCAAAACCATCCATGCCCTTCGATAAGGGTATGCCCTGTCGACGCCTTGTCACAAAGAAATTTTGAAGCCCCTGTTGTTGATCAGGAGAAATGCATCCAGTGCGGCAAATGTGTTAGATATTGTCCTATGAAAGCGCTGGTTTTACAATAAAAAACGATACGGAGGATGAATTATGTTGGTTCGAGCGATCATCGGTATTGTCATCGGAGCGGCCTTGGGATTTGCCTACTACAAATTCATTGGTTGTTCCACAGGAGCCTGCCCCATTACCTCAAATCCTTTAAGTTCCTCCCTTTATGGCGCTGTGCTCGGGCTTTTGATGAGCACCTCCGTTTAAAAAGAGGGACGGTGACATTGTGCGGCGGCCGCACAAAGTCACCGTCCCCCCTTGTGCGGCCGCCGCACAAGGGGACAGAGCAACGAGTCGCCGGGTTACTCGTTGCTGGGGCGGTAAGTGCTATCATTAGAAGCGTGACGAAGCGTATGGATCGGCGGCTTCCGTAAGGTTCAAACATGACAAACCCTATCAGACCACTGGTCTGATAGGGTTTGTCTGCGTTTTCCAGGATGATGCCGGCAAGGCTATTGAATCGAAGCGTCAGTTCAGGGCCTTCCGAAGGGTTTAGAGGCGGTGTTTCTTTAAATAATAGGCTATCTTATAAAATTCGATATGATATCCGTGCTCTTCAAGCTTTTTTGAGATGATTCTTGGACCATAACCTTTGTTTCGATAAGCATGGACTAATTTGGCTGCATCCGGGCTGATCAAGTCATTTCGATAAGCGGCATCATTATTTGGGTGATATAAGTCATAGGTATCGAAAGGCAGATTTTCAAGATCGACCTTTGTGAAGATTTCTGTTTCGTTGATGATATCCGATATCAAAGGCGCCGCAGAATCAATGCTGTAGTTTACGATATCCCTGAATTGCCGAATATTTCGTGGATAGTTGGCGGCTAATAAGGCGTCTTCGGCTTCTTGAGAAAATTCCACATGATATTGGATGCCATGCAATTCCCCCACTGCTTTAGCGTATTTATCAACAAAATAACGCAGTAAATCTCGTTTCTCTGCTAAGCTTCTTTCGTTGAGCGCCGGCAAATACAGTTCGTATTGTGCCAATCTTTGGTACAGCTCAGGAAGCATTTCTTCTTTTAAGTTTTTCGTGGAGGCGGCAATGATAATGACATCAACCGGAATCTCTTTGCTTCCGCCGATCCGCCTTATTTTGCCTGACTCGACGGCTTTCAAAAGCATGGTTTGATATTGCTTAAGGGCATGGGCTTCATCTAAAAATAAGATTCCTCGATTTGCCTGTTCGAACAGGCCTTTTTTTTGTTTTGCGCCAGTGTAAGCGCCTTCTTCACTTCCGAATATTTCAACGGCCGCAATATCAGGATTGGTGAACTGTCCGCAGTTTATTTCGATAAAGGGCGCTTTCTCATCAATTACGTGCACATCTTTTGCGAAATCATAGATAAGATTTGCAAGCATGGTTTTTCCGGTTCCGGATTCTCCGATGATGATCGAATGTCTTGGCCCGCCAAGAGAGGCCACCGTTCTACGGGCTTTCTCAACCACTTGGGACAGACTTCCGTTCTTTCCTATAATTGAAAACACATCTTTTTCCGGTTCATTTAATTTTAAGTGAAGCTGAAGATATTTGATCTTATTGTTTAATTCATCGATTTCCTGGATATCCTTGAAGATCGAAAAAGCGCCCATGAATTGCTGGTTTATGTAGATGGGATAGGCGCTGACGATATATTTTTTCGACCCGATAAAATGAATTTTTTTGTCTAATATTGCACATTTCTTTTCAAGGGCCTGTAAAAGCACCGCTTTGGGATAATATTGGGAGATAGGATTGCCTATCATATCCTCAGCCTTGGCATTTGTATAATCAGCGGAGACTTTGTTGGCATAGATCAGGATCCCCTCCGTATTCACAATGTTGATGCCATCGTTGCTGCGGTTAAGGATATCTTCGATAATGCCGAACTTGTATAAATCATTGATCTTAAGATTCATAAAGCACCTCTAACAAAAATAACAATTATAACAAATATTCTAACATTGCACCGAGCTCTAATCAAGTCAATTGAGCAGCATCAACAACTTTTTCATTGGCATACCGCTTGCTTAAATATACTCTATCAATCTGGAAAGGGGAAAGAATATGAAAAACAATCCATACAAAAACAAACTGACGACACCCGATGCCGCAGTAAGGCATGTTAAATCCGGGGATAGAGTTGTTCTAGGACATTGCGTCGCGGAGCCGCAAGTTCTAATCGAAGCTTTGATGAAGAGAAAAAATGAATTGAGCAATGTGGAGATCGTCCATATGGTGCCGCTGGGGAAGGCGGAATATTGCAAGCCTGAAATGGAAGGCCATTTTAGGCATAACGGTATATTCATTGGAGCACCCACAAGAAAAGCTGTGCAGGCAGGACTTGCAGATTATACACCATGTTATTTCTCTGAAATTCCCAGATTATTCAGCAATCATTATCTGCAGGTCGATGTTGCAATGATTTCGGTGAGTACGCCGGATGAACATGGGTATATGAGTCTTGGAACCTCGGTGGACTATACCTTGGCTGCTGTTAAAAACGCTAAGGTCGTGATTGCAGAAATCAATGATCAAATGATAAAAACCTTCGGCAACTCACATATCCATATATCAGAGGTTGATCATATAGTTGAGACTTCCTATACCTTGCCGGAGCTGCAAGCAAAGACCATCACCGAAACAGAATGTCAAATCGGTGAAAACTGCGCAAAATTGATCGAGGATGGTTCGACGCTACAATTGGGCATAGGGTCTATACCCGATGCGGTCCTCATGTTCTTGAAGGACAAAGAAGATCTAGGGATCCATTCTGAGATGATATCCGATGGCGTGGTCGATTTGTACCATGCAGGAGTCATCACCAACAGGAAAAAAAGCATCCATAAAGGAAAAATGATCGTAACATTTTTAATGGGCACACAAAAGTTGTATGAATTTGCCAATAATAACCCTTCATTAGAGATGCATCCTGTGGATTACACCAATCATCCATATATCATTAGTCAAAATCGAAAAATGGTATCGATCAATTCCTGCGTTCAGATTGATTTGATGGGTCAAATCAATTCTGAGTCCATTGGCTATCAACATTTTAGCGGGGTGGGTGGACAGGTTGATTTTGTGAGAGGCACAAGCATGTGTCCTGATGGCAAATCGATCATCGTCCTGCCGTCAACGGTTAAGGATGATTCGATTTCGAGAATCGTGCCAAAACTTGACACCGGTTCAGCGGTGACCACGTCGCGAAATGACGTCCATTACGTTGTGACTGAATACGGCGCGGTGGAATTAAGGGGGAAAACTTTAAAACAAAGAGCGGAAGCCTTGATCGGCATCGCTCATCCAAAGTTCAGAGAACAGCTGACGACCGAATATTATCAAAGGAGATAAGTCTATGAAAAATATGAATGGCATGAAAGCATTGATCGCGGGATTTTTAATCAACATGACCTTCGGTGTTTTATACGCTTGGAGTATCTTCGCCTTTAATCTGACCGAAACGCTCAACTGGACCAAGACTCAAGCTTCTTTACCGTATACAACGGCCATCATGATGTTTGCAGTCATGATGATCCCTGCCGGGAAATTACAAGAAAAATATGGCGGTAAACTTATAACGTCCATCGGCGGCATCTTAACGGGACTGGGGTTGATTCTCTCCAGTGTTTTTACATCCACAGCCGGTATGTGTATTTCCTTTGGAATGTTTGCAGGATCTGGCATCGGCATTGGATATGCCGCAGTGACGCCTGCCGCCGTAAAATGGTTTCCTGCCAATAAAAAAGGGGTCATCACCGGCATCGTTGTCAGTGGATTTGGACTTTCAACAATTTATATGGCCCCCTTGACCCATTGGATGATCAATCAATTTGGAATTTATTCCTCCTTTAGGATCCTGGGCATTTCAATTATTGTCATCGTTGTATCTTTGTCTCAATTGTTTTGTAAAACTGAAAGCATCCCGGGCGTCATTGAAGACACGCGCAATGAAATTTCGTGGAGAGAGATGATCAAAACAAAAGAATTTGCGCTGCTTTGGATCATGTTTGCATCAGGGGCATTAGGCGGACTTATGATTATTGGCCATCTCTCCAAAATTGTTTCTTTGCAGCTCGGGAAAAACATTGGTTTTACCCTGGTGGCTTTAACGGCAATATCAAACGCAAGCGGCAGGCCAATATCCGGCATGATTTCCGACAAAATAGGAAGAGCCAAGACGATGCTTTTATTGTCGGCGTGCCAAGGCTTGATTTTTTTATCCATGAATCGACTGAATTCGTTTTATGCATTGCTTTTTGGAGCGGCCGTCATAACCTTTACTTATGGAAGCAGTTTCGCGGTTTATCCTTCAGCGATATCCGATCTTTTTGGGAAGAAAAACTTTGGCGTCAACTATGGCATTTTGTTTTCTGCCTGGGGACTGGGCGGTGTGGCGGGCCCGATCATCGCGGGTAAAATGGTTGATTTGACTGGCAATTACCAATATGCCTATGGGATTGCTGCCACGCTCAGTCTGAGTTCAGCGGTGATTGCCTATGGCTTTAGTAAGCTGGAAAATAGGAGTTTAAGAGCAGGGACGGTGACTTTGTGCGGCGCTCGCATAGGAGGGACAGAGCCTTTTTGTGCAGAGGAAAGCAAATAAGCCCTGGAAAGGGGCTGTGTTGAAACTTAATT